>CAVXDJ010000001.1:0-63118 GCA_963760555.1 uncultured Actinomycetota bacterium
GCCTCACAAACCCTCAACCAAACCAACAACGACACACCCGCGCATCCGTGTACGCGTCCACACCAGATCCACCCCCCACACCACCACACAGGTGCGTGTTCGGGGGTCATAGAGTTACGGCGGCCATAGCGAGAGGGAAACACCCGGTCCCATCCCGAACCCGGAAGTTAAGCCTCTCAGCGCCGATGGTACTGCAACCGCGAGGTTGTGGGAGACTAGGACGCCGCCGGACAACACTTTGGCAGGGGCCACCGGTTCACCGGTGGCCCCTGCTCTATTTGATGGAGACGAACGACGATGGCTGTCGAACGCAGGAGCGGTCCTCCCGCACGGGGCTCACGCGGGGCACCCGCCGGAGATCGAGCCGGTCGCGGAGCGTCCAGCGGACGGCCCGAGCGAGGCAAGCGCACGGAGCGGCCTGCCGAGGGCCGCAAGGACTGGAAACGACCTGCGGACAAGCAGAGGGAACGCACCGTCGACCAGGCCGTCTACGACGGTCCGCCGCTGCCCGAGGAGATCACCGGACGCGAGCTCGACCGGTCGGTGACCGGGCAGCTCAAGGGTCTGCCGGAGAAGCTCGCGGCGCGTGTGGCGCGACACCTCGCTGCCGCCGGCGCCCTCGTCGACGACGACGCCGAGACCGCCTACCGGCACACCCTCGCCGCGAAGGCGCGGGCCCCGCGGATCGCGGTCGTGCGTGAGGCTGCCGGCGAGGCGGCGTACGCGGCCGGTCACTATGCGGAGGCCCTGGCCGACCTCCGCGCGGCGAAGCGGATGAACGGCGCCACGGCGTACCTGCCGATCATGGCGGACTGCCACCGAGCCCTCGGTCACCCCGAGCAGGCCCTGAAGCTCGCCAAGAGTCCCTCGGTGCCCGGCTTCAGCCCGGAGGCGCGGGCCGAGATGACCCTGGTCGAGGCGGGCGCTCGACGGGACCTGGGCCAGCACGACGCCGCACTGAGAGTGCTCGAGCAGTCCCCGATCGCCTCCCAGAACCGGTCGCCCTGGATGGCCCGGCTCCGCTACGCCTACGCCGACACGCTGCTCGCCGCCGGTCGCCCACAGGACGCCCTGGCGTGGTTCCACCGCACCCATGCGATCGACTCCGACGAGCTCACCGACGCCGAGGTGCGTGCCGCAGAGCTCGAGCGGGACCTCGCAGGCTCCTAGACCCGGTGTCCCGGGAGCGGGCCCCTTCGCGCAGCGGCAGGTCGGGCGCGCTCACCGAGGCAGGATGCGCACCTCGGCGGGAGCGCCGGCGGGGACCGTGCCCCACCGGGCTCCCTCACGGAACCCGAGGGCGACCCGGTCGATGACCGCGATCGACCCGGTCGTCCCCGTGACCTGCAGGATGAGGTCGTCCTCGGCGCCGAAGTCCACGCCCTCCGGGTCGACCACGGTGGCGCACGCCTCCTGGGGCTGGGTGGTGACGCCGAGGTCGCCGCCCTGGCAGACCAGCGGGACCACGGTGACCTCGGTGTTCGCGACGACGTCGATGCGGACCCCGGTCAGGTGGAGCACCCGGTCGAAGCCCTCTGGCGGCCGGAACACGCCGACGTAGACCGACTGCCCGGCGGGGATCGAGGCCGTCACGGCCTCCTGCGACGTCGGCAGCGGCTCCGGGGTCGAGACGTAGTACGCCGCGGTGGTGGCGACGGCGACCGCGAGCATGGCGCCGACCAGCACGGGAGTCAGTCGTGCCGTCGACGTCCTTGCCGGGGCGAGCTCGCGAGCCCAGCTCTCGGACACGGGCGGCGACATGGAAGGAGGGTATCGGCCCGCTCGGGTGGCGCGGTGACGTCCCATGCGTCACACTGGACCCGAGGAACGACAAGGCTGTCATCCGTCGACACGAGCCCGCTGGGGAAGGCGTAGCTCGCGCCGAGGTGGGAACGACCCGCCGTCACGGATGGAGGCTCCAGATGACGACCAACCCGACGCGATCGGCGGCGCGCGGCGTGCTGTACGTGCACTCGACGCCGTCAGCGTTGTGCCCGCACGTCGAGTGGGCGGTGGGTGGGGTGCTGGGCTCTGCGGTCAACCCGTCGTGGACCCCGCAGCCGGCTCAGGCAGGCTCCTACCGCACGGAGCTCGCCTGGAGCGGCCCGTCCGGATCGGCGGCCGCGATGGTCTCTGCCCTGCGCGGATGGGACCATCTGCGGTTCGAGGTGACCGAGGAGCCGGGCGGGGGTCACGAGGGCGCGCGGTACTCCTCGACGCCCGCGCTCGGTGTCTTCCACGCCGTGACCGGCCCGCACGGGGACATCATGATCCCCGAGGACCGGCTCAAGGCAGCGATGGTCAAGGCCTCGCTCGGGGACACGACCCTCGAGCTGGAGGTCGACCGCCTGCTGGGTCGCCCCTGGGACGACGAGCTCGAGACGTTCCGTCACGCCGGCGAGGGCGCTCCCGTCCGCTGGCTGCACCAGGTGGTCTGAGCTCCCCCGAGCCGTCTCAGACGCTGGCGAAGATCGAGGCCACGTTCGCGCCGCCGAAGCCGAAGGAGTTGTTCAGGGCGGCGATGTCGCCCTCGGGCAGGGAGCGCTGCGTGGTCGCGATGTCGAGATCGACCTCGGGGTCGAGGTCGTCGAGGTTGATCGTGGGCGGGACCACACGGTGACGCAGGGCCATGATCACGGCCACCGCCTCCAGGGCACCGGCGCCGCCCAGCAGGTGCCCGGTCATCGACTTGGTGCTGGTCACCACGACCTGGTCGGCGTGCGTGCCGAGGGTGGCGTGGAGCATGAGCCCCTCCGCGATGTCGCCCTTGGGGGTCGACGTGGCGTGGGCGTTGACGTGCACGATGCTCGTCGGGTCGACGTCGGACTCCCGCAGCGCCTGCAGGATGGCCCGCGAGCCGCCGCGCCCCTCCGGGTCGGGCTGGGCGATGTCGTGGGAGTCGGCAGTGATGCCGGCACCGAGGACCTCGGCGTAGATGGTCGCGCCGCGCCCGCGGGCGTGCTCCTCCGACTCGAGCACCAGCACACCAGCGCCCTCGCCGAGCACGAAGCCGTCGCGGCCGGTGTCCCAGGGCCGGGAGACGGTGGTCGGGTCGCCGCTGTTCTTCGACAGCGCCATCATGTTCGCGAACGCGGACATGGGCAGGGGGTGGATGGCCGCCTCGGTGCCGCCGGCGACGACGACGTCGGCCCGGCCGAGCCGGATCTGGTCGACGGCCAGGCTGATCGCCTCGTTGCCCGACGCGCAGGCCGAGACCGGCGTGTTGACCGCGGCGCGCGCACCGACGTACAGGCTGATGTTGGCGGCGGGCGCGTTGGGCATCAACATCGGCACCGCGAGGGGCGAGACCCGCCGCGGGCCCTTGGCCAGCAGGACGTCGTAGTTGGACAGCAGGGTGTTGACGCCGCCGATGCCGGAGGCCATCGCGACTCCGACCCGGTCGCCGTCGAGCTCGGCCCCGTCGAGACCGGCGTGGGTCCAGGCCTCCATGGCCGCGACCATGGCCAGCTGGGTGGAGCGGTCCCATCGACGGGCCTTGACGCGCTCGAGCACGTCACCGGGCTCGACCGCGATCCGCCCCGCGATCTTGACCGGGAGGTCCTCGGCCCACTCGTCGGTGAGTGCCCGGACACCCGAGCGTCCTGCGAGCAGACCCTCCCAGGTGCTGGCGACGTCGCCCCCGAGAGGGCTGGTGGTCCCGAGACCGGTGACCACGACACGTGTGCGGCTCATGCTGGGCTCCTGTCGTGCTGTCGTTCGGTGCGGCTGGCGGTGCTGGTGGGCGGTGGTGCTGGTGGGCGGTGTTGCGGGGCGGCGAGCCGCCGCGGTCGGTCCCGGGGTGGTCCCGGGACCGACCGGCCGGGGTCTCAGCCCTGCGCGCGCTCGATGTAGGCGACCGCGTCGCCGACCGTCTTGAGGTTCTTGACCTCGTCGTCGGGGATGGTGACGCTGAACTTCTCCTCGCACGCGACGACGATCTCGACCATGGAGAGCGAGTCGATGTCGAGGTCCTCGGTGAAGGACTTGTCGAGCTGGACGTCGTCGGTGTCGGTCCCGGCGACCTCGTTGGTGATCTCGGCCAGGTCGCTGCGGATCTCTTCGGTGGTGGCCATGTCGGCTCCTTCAGGTGGGGTGTGGATGGACGATCTGGGTCCTGCGGGTGGTGCGGAATCGAGGCGCCCCGACGTGGAGGCGTACGGCCGGGGCGGGCCGTCAGGGAAGCGTGACGACCTGGGCTGCATAGGCCAGGCCGGCGCCGAACGCGACCAGCAGCGCGGTGTCGCCCGAACGGGCTTCGCCGTCGACGTACATCCGGTCCAGCGCCAGCGGGATCGACGCGGCCGAGCTGTTGCCCTGGTCGGCGACGTCGCGGGCGATCCGGACGGTCGGCGGGAGCTTCATGGCCCGCGCCATCGCATCGATGATCCGCATGTTCGCCTGGTGGGGCACGAAGCAGTCGAGCTGGTCGGCGGTGATGCCGGCCTGGTCCAGGGCGCGCTGGGAGACCTTGGCCATCGCGTAGGAGGCCCACCGGAACACCGCGTTGCCCTGCATCGTCAGGTGCGGGGTGCGGGGGGACTCCGAGGCGACGACGTCGCGCCAGTCCTCGCGCTGGCGGATCAGGTCGTACTGCTCGCCGTCGGAACCCCAGACGACGGGGGCGATGCCGGGGGCGTCACTGGGTCCGATGACCGCAGCACCCGCGCCGTCGGAGAAGATGAACGCCGTCCCGCGGTCCCACGGGTCGGTGATGTCGGAGAGCCGCTCGACCCCGATCACGAGGACGTAGCCGGCGGAGCCGGCCCGGACGAAGTCCGAGCCCATCGACACGCCGTGGCAGAAGCCGGCGCACGCAGCGGAGATGTCGAAGGCGGCCGCCTGGTCGGTGCCGAGCTCGTGGGCGATCAGCGTGGCCACCGCCGGGGTCTGCATCATGTGGCTGACCGTCGCGACGATCACGCAGTCGATCTGTGCGGCCTCGATGCCGGCGCGCTCGATGGCCACGCGCGCGGCCGCGACCGACATCGACTGGATCGTCTCGTCCTCGGTGGCCCAGCGTCGGGTCTTGATCCCGGAGCGTTGCTGGATCCACTCGTCGCTGGACTCGATCGCCTCGACCACGTCGGCGTTGGGCACGAGCCGGGACGCGCGGTAGGCACCGAGACCGAGGATGGCGCTGTGCTGGGCGCCCGAGGGGGAGATCAGGGTCGTGCTCATGCGTCGGCTCCTTCGCCGTGGGCCCGGCAGAAGGCGCGGGCGTCCTCGAGCTGGTCGGGGGTCTTCAGCGCGAACGTCTCGACGCCCTTCAGCGCCCGCTTGGCGATCCCGGTGAGGGTGCCGGCCGGGGGCAGCTCCAGCACGCCCGTGACGCCGGCGCCGCGCATGGTCTCCAGGCAGAGGTCCCAGCGCACCGGGCTGGCGATCTGCCCGACGATGCGGTCCAGCGCGTCGCGGCCGTCATCGACGACGGCGCCGTCGCGGTTGCTGATGAGGGGGATCCGGGGTGGGCGCACGGACACCGACGTCGCGAGGCCGCGGAGACGTTCGACGGCCGGTGCCATGTGCTCGGTGTGGAAGGCCCCGGCGACGCTCAGCGGCATCAGCCGGGCCTTGGCCGGCGGTGCGGCGGCGAGGGCGTCCAGCTGCTCGGTGGTGCCCGCCGCGACGACCTGGCCGGGGCCGTTGTCGTTGGCCGCGGTCAGGGCATGGGACTCGAGCACCGCGAGGACCTCGTCACGGTCGCCCCCCAGGACGGCCGTCATCCCGGTCGGGGTCCGAGCGGCGGCGCCGGCCATCGCGAGCCCGCGCTCGCGCACCAGCACCATGGCCTGCTCGGCGGTGATCACCCCGGCCCCGGCGGCCGCGGCGAGCTCACCGACGCTGTGCCCGGCGACCGCGCCCACGAGCGAGGCCGCGTGGGACGGCGAGGGGAACAGGGCCAGGGACGAGACCAACGAGGTGGCGACGAGCAGGGGCTGGGCCACAGCGGTGTCGCGGATGGTCTCGGCGTCGGCCTCCGTGCCGTGGTGCGCGAGGTCGAGGCCCGCGACCGCGGAGAGCCAGGAGAGCCGGTCCGCGAGCAGCGGCACCTCGAGCCAGGGACCGAGGAAGCCAGGGGACTGGGCCCCTTGACCCGGAGCGACGATGACGAGCACACCACCACTGTGCCGCCCCTCGGCCGAGATCGCGCGGAGGACACGGACGAAACTCCCGCGCCGATCTTTGTGGGAACCCGACAATCGCCCGGTCCGAGGCTCAGACGTCGCGGGCGCTCTGGCGGCCGAGGACGAGCGCGAGCTGCAGGGTCAGTGCTTCTCGCGGGTCATGGGGGGTCAGTCCCGTGACCTCGGCGACCTGCCGCAGGCGGTAGCGCACCGTGTTGGCGTGGACGAACAGCGCGCGGGCCGTGGCCTCGGTCGAGCCGCGATGCGCGAACCAGGCGCTCAGGGTGTCGACCAGGGTGTCGCGCTCCGCGGTGAGCGGGCGGTAGACCTCCTCCACGAGGTGACGTCGCGCGTGGCCGTCCCCGGCCAGTGCCCGCTCCGGGAGCAGCTCGTCGGCGAGCACCGGTCGCGGCGCCTGCGGCCACCCGGCCGCGGCCCGGAACGCGGACTGGGCGGCCCGCGCGGAGTGGTGGGCGGCGAGCAGGCCCGTCACCGCGGTCCCGACGACGACCGGACCGGGGCCGAAGAGGGCGGCCACGGTCGCGGCCGCCGGACGCGAGGCCCGGACACCGCCGAGGATCACCACGAGCCGGTCTCCCTGGACGGCGCAGAGCGCATCGAGCCCGGCCTCGCGCGCTGCACGGCGTACGGCCTCGAAGAGCCCGGTCGGCCCGGGCGGTCCCGTCGTCCGCGGGTGCTCGCTCGGGACCGTGCCGAGCACCACCACGACGTCCCCCTGTGAAGCCCAGCCGACGGCACTCGCACGGGAGAGCACGGTCTCGTCGCCCTCGGCGCGCAGGACCGCGTCGACGACCAGTGCCTCCAGTCGAGCGTCCCACGCGCCGCGCGACTCCGCCGCGCGGGCGTAGACCTCCGCAGTCGCAAAGGCGACCTCGCGCGCGTAGCGCGACGCGGCGACCCTGAGCTCGGCTGCGTCAGCGGGGTCGACCATGGCGTCGACGTTGCCCTCCAGCACCTCGATCGAGAGCCGGATCAGGTCGACGCTCTGGCGCAGGCTGATGACCCCGGCGAGGGCCCGGGGTGCGGCGCCGAACACGGAGGCGGCCAGCGCCGCCTGCTCCCCGGGGGAGGCCTGCTCCCCTCCGCCGAGCCAGTCCGCGAAGCCGCGGAAACCGGCCTGGAGGACCAGCCCGACCCAGGACCGGTCCTCCGCGCCCAGCTCGGCGAACCAGGACCGGTCGTCCTCCATCCGCTCGATGGCGGTCCGACTCAGCTCACCGGTGGAGCGGGTGACCGCAGCGGCGCAGCGGTGCCGCCAGGCGTGACGAGCGGACGGTGGCACGTCCAGGACCCTAGTCCGCCGCGTACCGTCCCACCCCCCTACGCCTGCGGCGCCCCGGACCGGCGTGGTTCAATCCCTCACCTGTTCCCGACCCGCAGGAGGTCCCGGTGCCCCAGTCGCGACACGAGGTCGAGAACGTCGTCATCCACGGCCACCGGCGGGCCTACGTGAAGATCGGCCACGGCCCCGTCCTCCTCCTGCTGCACGGCCTGGGGTGCGACCACCTGACCTGGGAGCCCGTGCTCGACCGCCTGGCCGAGCACTACACCGTGATCGCGCCGGACCTGCTCGGCCACGGTCAGTCCGCCAAGCCGCGCGCCGACTACAGCGTCGGTGGCTACGCCAACGGCATGCGCGACCTGCTCACCGTCCTCGGCATCGACAAGGTGACGGTGGTCGGCCACAGCTTCGGTGGTGGGGTCGCGATGCAGTTCGCCTACCAGTTCCCCGAGCGGACCGAGCGGATGGTGCTGGTCGGGTCCGGCGGGCTGGGCCCCGAGGTCACCCCGATCATCCGGGCGATCACCACCCCCGGCTACCAGCAGGTGATGGGGGTGCTGACGCTTCCCGGCATCCGGCACGTCGGGATCGCCGGTCTACGGGTCGCCGCCGCGACCGGCTCCCGCCACACCCGCGACCTGCGTGAGGTCGCCGACATCTACGAGACCTTCAAGGACCCTCACGCCCGCGCCGCCATCCGCCACGTCGTCCGTGCGGTGGTGGACTGGAAGGGCCAGATCGTGACCATGGCCGACCGTGCCTACCTGACCGACGTCATGCCGATGGCGGTGATCTGGGGCCGCGACGACCACGTGATCCCGGTCAGCCATGCGCACCGGGCCGCGGCCCTGGCACCCAAGGCACGCGTCGAGATCATCCCCAACGCCGGCCACTTCCCCCACAAGGACCACCCCGAGCGCTTCGCGCGGACCCTGCACGAGTTCGTGCGCTCCACCCAGCCCGCGACCTACTCACGAGCCAAGTGGCGCCGTCTGCTCAGGAACGGGCCGGGCGCCACCCCGGCCCCGACGCTCGAGAGCCTCGAGACGGCCTGAGTCGCGTCGCGTCCGCTCAGGCGTCCCCGCCCTCCTGCTTGACGTCGGAGACGGCCGTCGGGTCGTCGATGCGGTAGGTCTCGAAGGCCTTCTCGACCTGGGAGACGTCGATCTCCCCGGCGTCGGCGAGCGCCTGGAGGGCCTGGACGACCACCGACTCGGCGTCGACGTGGAAGAAGCGGCGCGCGGCAGGGCGGGTGTCGGCGAAGCCGAACCCGTCGGTGCCCAGCACCCGGAAGTCCCCGGGGACCCAGCGCGCGATCTGCAGCGGCACGGCACACATGAAGTCCGAGACCGCGACGGTCGGGGCGTCACCGGAGCCGAGCTTGTCGCTGACCCAGGCCGTACGCCGGGGCTCGCCCGGGTGCAGCAGGTTCCACTCCTCCGACGCGACGGCCTCTCGGGCCAGCTCGTTCCAGGAGGTCACCGACCACAGCTCCGAGCGCACGCCCCAGTCGTCGGCCAGCAGGCGGGCGGCCTTGTCGATCCACGGGTAGGCCACCCCCGAGGCCATCAGCCGCACGGTCGGGCCGTCGCCCGCGGCCTCGGCCGTGCGATGCATCCCGCGCAGCAGCCCGTCGACGTCGACGTCGTCGGGCTCCTTGGGCTGGGGGACCGGCTCGTTGTAGACGGTCATGTAGAAGATGACGTTCTCACCCTCCGGGTGCTCCTCGGAGGTGCCGTACATCCTCTCCAGGCCCGAGCGCATGACGTGGGCGACCTCGTAGGAGAAGGCCGGGTCGTAGTGGACGACGGCAGGGTTGCTCGCGGCCAGCAGGGGTGAGTGCCCGTCGGCGTGCTGCAGACCCTCACCGGTCAGCGTCGTCCGGCCGGCGGTGGCGCCGATCAGGAAGCCGCGGGCGAGCTGGTCGGCCATCGCCCAGATCGAGTCGCCCGTGCGCTGGAAGCCGAACATCGAGTAGAAGATGTAGAACGGGATCATGTGCTCGCCGTGCGTGGAGTACGCCGACCCGGCGGCCGTGGCCGAGGCCATCGCGCCCGCCTCGGAGATGCCCTCGTGCAGCATCTGGCCCTGGATCGACTCCTTGTAGGAGAGCAGCATGTTGCGGTCGACCGACTCGTAGCGCATCCCGCCGGGGTTGTAGACCTTGGCGCTCGGGAACATCGAGTCCATGCCGAACGTGCGGTACTCGTCGGGGGCGATCGGCACGATCCGCTGGCCGATCTGCGGGTCCTTCATCCAGTCCCGGAGCAGACGCACCGTGGCCATCGTGGTGGCCACCGAGTTCTTGCCGCTGCCCTGCTTGAGCACGGAGTAGACCTGGTCGCCCGGCAGCTCGAGCGCCTTGGCCCGGAGCACGCGGCGCGGGACCGACCCACCGAGCTGGGCCCGGCGCTCCATCATGTAGGCGATCTCGTCGGAGTCCTTGCCCGGGTGGAAGAACGGTGCCGCACCCGTCTCCTCGTAGGAGCGCTCGAGGTCGCGGTCGGAGATCGGCATGTAGAGCCGGTCGCGGAACTTCTTCAGGTCGTCGGGGGTGAGCTTCTTCATCTGGTGGCTGGCGTTCTTGCCCTCGAGCCCGTCGATGGTCCAGCCCTTGATCGTCTTGGCCAGGATCACCGTCGGCTGCCCGACGTGCTTGGTCGCGGCCTCGAAGGCGGCGTAGACCTTGCGGTAGTCGTGACCGCCGCGGGGCAGCTTCTGGATCTGGTCGTCGGACATGTGCTCGACCATCTTGCGCAGGCGCGGGTCGGCGCCGAAGAAGCTGGTGCGCACGTAGTCGCCCGACTCCACCGAGTAGGTCTGGAAGGCGCCGTCCGGGGTCGCGTTCATCTGGTTGACCAGGACGCCGTCGACGTCGCGCGCCAGCAGCTGGTCCCACTCGCGGCCCCAGACGACCTTGATCACGTTCCAGCCGGCCCCGCGGAAGGTCGACTCCAGCTCCTGGATGATCTTGCCGTTGCCGCGCACCGGCCCGTCGAGCTGCTGCAGGTTGCAGTTGATGACCCAGGTCAGGTTGTCGAGCTCCTCGCGGGCGGCGACACCGATCGCACCGAGCGACTCGACCTCGGCCATCTCGCCGTCACCGAGGAAGGCCCACACGTGCTGCTGGGCCGTGTCCTTGACGCCGCGGTTGTGCAGGTAGCGGTTGAAGCGCGCCTGGTAGATCGAGTTGATCCCGGTCAGACCCATCGAGACCGTCGGGAACTCCCAGAAGTCCGACATCAAGCGCGGGTGGGGGTAGGAGGGAAGACCGTTCCCGGGCCCGTGCTGGACCTCCTGGCGGAAGCGGTAGAGCTGCTGCTCCTCGAGGCGGCCCTCGAGGTAGGCGCGGGCGTACACGCCGGGGGAGGCGTGGCCCTGGATGTAGATCTGGTCGCCGCCGCCCGGTGCGTCCTTGCCCTGGAAGAAGTGGTTGAAGCCGACCTCGTAGAGGCTCGCCGACGACTGGTACGTCGCGATGTGCCCGCCCACCTCGAGGCCCTTGCGGTTGGCGCTGGAGACCATCACCGCGGCGTTCCAGCGGATGTAGGCGCGGATGCGCCGCTCGGCCTCCTCGTCGCCGGGGAACCAGGGCTCGCGCTCGGGCGGGATGGAGTTGATGTAGTCGGTGCTGCGCAGCGCCGGCACGCCGACGCTGGACTCCCGCGCCCGCTCCAGCAGGCGCAGCATGACGTAGCGAGCCCGCTCCCGCCCGCGCGAGTCGAGCATGGCGTCGAAGGAGTCGATCCAGTCCTGGGTCTCGTCGGGATCGATGTCCGGCAGCTGGGTGGGCAGGCCCTCGTGGATCACCGAGGCCTTGCGCTCCTCACGCGCGGCGGGGGGCACGGGCTTCTCGGGCATCTCCGCTGCGGACGGGGACTTCTCGGAGTCCGCGGTGGAGGGCTTCGGGGTGGTCTTCTCCTCGGTCACCCGAACATCGTCGCACGGTCGCGGACACCGCGGAATCTACTGACGGGTACCCCGGCGGGTGCACGACCACGACCCGTGCGGAGGTCGGATCGTGATGTCCGGGGTGACCCAGAGGGTTGCGCCCCTGCCCCAACTCCGCTGGACTACTGCCGGGTCGTGCGCGCCGCACGAGCCGGACGTCGAGGAGGAGGCACCAGTGAGCTCGACCGCGGGTGGCGGGTCCACCCAGGCAGGAACCAGTGCCGGACCGGCCGCGAGACTCGGGTTCAAGCCCCAGATGGTGGTCCAGGAGCTCGGGTGGGACGACGACACCGACGACGCCCTGCGCGTCGCCGTCGAGGACTGCCTGGAGGCCGACATGGTCGACGGTGACTACGGCAACGTGGTCGATGCCGTCCTGCTGTGGTGGCGCAACGACGACGGCGACCTCGTCGACGGGCTCGTCGACTCGCTGACCGACCTCGTGGGGGGTGGCGCGATCTGGTTGCTGACGCCCAAGGTGGGCCGACCCGGTGCGGTCGCCGCCGCCGACATCGCCGAGGCCGCCCCGATCGCGGGTCTGGCGCAGACGACCTCGGTGACCGTCAGCGACGCCTGGGCCGCGACCCGACTGGTCGCGCCCAAGACGCCGGACTGACGCAGCAGGACCTCGCTCCCTCCACCGCCAGTCCGGCCGGTCGGCCGGCCCAGACCCCGAGGAACTATCCCGTCGTGCTCGACAAACTCGCCCTCCGCGCGGCCAGCGCGGGCGTCAGCCTCAAGGTCCTGACCGAGTCGGGCGTGGTGCGGCCCTACTCGCCGGTGGTGCTGGGCAAGATCGCCCTCGCGCTCAAGGACTGGGGCACCGGCCCCGCCGGCGGCTTCATCACCCTGGCGCTGCGGCACCCCGACCAGGTCGGCCTCATCGACGAGATCGGCGCGCTGACCTTCCACGAGATGCACCGCCGGTCCAACGCGCTCGCGCGTGGACTGCGCGACCTCGGCGTCGGTGAGGGCGACGCGGTCGCGTTGATGTGTCGCAACCACCGGGGGTTCGTGGACGCCACGGTCGCGGTGGCCAAGCTCGGCGCCGACCTGCTCTACCTCAACACCGCGTTCGCCGGGCCGCAGCTCGTCGAGGTCCTCGAGCGCGAGAAGCCGGTCGTGGTGATCCACGACGAGGAGTTCACCGGCCTGCTCGCCGAGGCCGACGTGGAGAACCGCGTGGTGGCCTGGGTCGACAGCGACGCGGGCAGCATCGGCGAGGCCCGGACGCTGGAGTCGGTCCTCGCCGAGCAGGACGACGACGACCTCCGTGCGCCCGCGCGTCACGGCCGGATCGTCATCCTCACCTCGGGGACCACAGGCACCCCGAAGGGCGCCCCGCGCAACGAGGCCGGGGTCGACGCGGCCGTGTCCCTGCTGAGCCGGATGCCGCTGCGGCAGGGCTGGCGCACGCACATCGCCGCACCCCTCTTCCACACCTGGGGCTTCGCACACCTCGCCCTCGCCATGCTGCTGGGATCGACGATCGTGCTGCGCCGCACGTTCGACCCCGAGGGGTGTCTGGCGACCCTGCAGGAGGAGCGTTGCGACTCCCTGGTGGTCATCCCGGTGATGATCCAGCGGATCATGGGCCTCGAGGACTCGGTCCTCGCGGGCTACGACCCGTCGCGGCTCAAGGTGGTGGCGGCCTCGGGCTCGGCGCTGCCCGGCGACCTCGCGACGAACTGGATGGACACCTTCGGGGACAACCTCTACAACATCTACGGCTCGACCGAGGTCGCGTGGGCCTCGATCGCGACGCCCCGCGACCTGCGCGAGGCGCCGTCCTCGGCCGGCCGGCCGCCGCACGCCACCGTGGTCAAGATCCTCGACGAGGACGACCACGAGGTGGCGGCGGGGGAGACCGGCCGGATCTTCGTCGGCAACGGACTGCTCTTCGAGGGCTACACCGGTGGCGGCAACAAGGACATGGTCGACGGGCTGATGTCCAGCGGCGACGTCGGCCGGTTCGGCGAGGACGGTCGTCTCTACGTCGAGGGCCGTGACGACGAGATGATCGTCAGCGGCGGGGAGAACGTGTTCCCCCAGGAGGTGGAGGACTGCCTGACCCGCCACGAGTCCGTCGCGGAGGCGGCGGCCATCGGGGTCGACGACGAGGACTTCGGCAAGCGCCTGCGCGCCTTCGTCACGCTCACCTCGGGCGCCTCGACCGACGAGGACGAGCTCAAGGACTGGATCAAGGCGAACTTGGCGCGCTACAAGGTGCCACGCGAGATCGTGATCCTCGACGAGCTGCCCCGCAACGCGACCGGCAAGATCCTCAAGACCGACCTCGCCGAGATGGACGAGAGCGGGGATGGATGAGCGAGCAGGGACTGACCATCGGCGGGCCGGCACCCGACTTCACCCTGCGTGACCAGTTCGGCCAGAGCGTGCGGCTCTCGTCGTTCCGCGGCACCAAGTCGGTGGCGATCCTGTTCTACCCCTTCGCGTTCTCCGGAGTGTGCACCGGTGAGATGACCGGCGTGCGTGACCGGCTCGCGGAGTTCGTCACCTTCGACACCGAGGTGCTCGCGGTCTCGTGCGACCCGATGTACGCGCTGCGGGCCTTCGCCGACGCCGACGGGCTGAACTTCCCGCTGCTCTCGGACTTCTGGCCCCACGGCGCGGTCTCCCGGGCCTTCGACGTCCTGGACGAGGAGCGTGGCTGCCCGCTCCGGTCCTCCTACGTCGTCGACCGCGACGGCACCGTGTGCTGGGCGGTGCACAACGCGATGGCCGAGGGTCGTGACCTCGACGAGCACCTGCGTCAGCTCCGCGCCGCTGTGTGAGCCGAGTGCGTGACGCGGCGGCCGCGATCGTCTACGATGAGCCTCGTTGAACCGCTGGCGACCCGAGACGCCGGCGGTTCAACTCATTTCGGGTCCGGCGCATCGGCGGCCGCGTCATCGCGTAGTCTCCTCGCGCACCGCATCTCGCCGAGCGGTGCGCCGGGGCGTATAGCTCAGCGGTAGAGCGCTTCCCTTACAAGGAAGATGTCGGGGGTTCGATCCCCTCTGCGCCCACCCGTGTCTGGGCCCACCCGTGTCTGGGCCCACCTGAGCCCGGTCTCCGCCCGCGAGGAGCCTGGAGCCGGTCGGGGCCAATCCACCGCGCTGGGCGCTCCGAACAACCGCTGACGGCCAGCCGACCGCTCGGGACGCGACGACGGTCTCGACCGACCATGGGGATGGTCGAGGCCCGCCCGAGCGGGCGGCGCCGTCTGGAGAAAAGTTTGTTCCGCAGACGACCCATCCGATCTCGGCGCCGCTCCGAAGGCAGTGTGACGTGGCTTACGCTGCGTCGACCGTCATCGCCCCACGGAGGGATCTCGCACCATGAGCGACACCGATCGAAGGAAGTTCCTGGCCGCCACCGGCGTCACAGCAGCCGTAGGAGGTGCCGCCCTCGTGGGCAGTGCCACCGCAGCCCAGGCGGCTCGCCCGCACCCCAAGCGAGCCAGGGAGCGGGTGGTCGCCCTGATCGACGACCCGAGCACCGACGTACTGACCCTGCTCGTCGGCGAGACCGAGGTCGTCGTGCACGACCGCGACCTCGTCACCCGAATCCTCAACGCCGCTGGAGGCAAGTGAGATGTCGTCCCACCGCGAAGCACCGGAAATCTCCAAGGACCCGGTGGCTGACAGCACCGACGTCTACGCGTTCGTCAGCCCCCAGCAGACCGA
Organism: uncultured Actinomycetota bacterium; assembly: GCA_963760555.1. Classification (GTDB taxonomy): domain Bacteria; phylum Actinomycetota; class Actinomycetes; order Propionibacteriales; family Nocardioidaceae; genus Nocardioides. The sequence continues at coordinate 15,069 of CAVXDJ010000001.1, forward strand.
CCAGGTCTGCCTGATCGCCAACTTCATCCCGCTGCAGAAGCCCGACGGCGGACCGAACTTCTACGAGTTCGGCGACGACGTGCTGTACGAGATCCACGTCTCCAACCGCAACAGCGCCGAGCCGGCCGTGACGTACCAGTTCGAGTTCAACACCAAGGTGCGCGCGCAGAGCTTCCTCTACAACACCGGCCAGATCAACAACATCACCGACGAGACCTGGAACCGTCCGCAGTACTACAAGGTCACCCAGGTCAAGAACGGTCGCTCGCGGGTGCTCGCGCGCAACCTGCTCTGCCCGCCGGTCAACGTGGGCACCCGGTCCACCCCCGACTACGACAAGCTCGCCAGCCAGGCGACCTACCGCCGGGGCCAGCGCCGGATCTTCGCCGGCCAGCGTACCGACGCCTTCCACGTCGACCTCGGCAGCATCTTCGACCTCGGCGCGCTGCGGCCGTTCAACGAGAACCACCTGATCCCGCTGGCCAACATGGACGGCATCAACTCCGTGCAGGCCTACAACGTGCACACGATCGCCATCCAGGTCCCGATCTCCGAGCTCACCCGCGACGGGTCGGTGCCCACCAACCCCGAGGCACGCAAGTCGACCATCGGTGTCTGGGCGAGCGCGAGCCGCCGCAAGGCCCGCGTGTTCAGCTACAAGAAGGGTGGCTACCAGAGCAGCGGCCCGTGGCGCCAGGTCTCCCGGCTGGGCAACCCGCTCTTCAACGAGGTCATCGTGCCGATGTCGGAGAAGGACGAGTGGAACGTCCGGAACCCGAAGTGGGACAAGCGCTACGCCAAGTACGTCAACAAGCCCGAGCTGGCCGGGCTGCTGCCCGTGCTCTACCCCGGTGTCTTCCCGAAGCTGGCGGACTACGACAAGCCGCGTGCGGACCTCAACGCGATCCTGCTCACGGGCATCCCGAAGGGCGTCGTGCCCGGGTTCGCCAACTACACCGGTCCGGTCGAGTCCGACGTGCTGCGGCTCAACGTGGCGGTCCCGCCGACCAACCCGGGTGATGAGAACCCGATCGGGCTCATCGCCGGTGACGCGGCCGGCTTCCCGAACGGGCGCCGTCCGATCGACGACGTGGTGGCCATCGAGCTGCGCGCCGTCGCCGGGGCGACGATCCCGCTGGTCGACAAGGACTACACCCCCGACGGCGCGGCCGGCCAGCTCACCGACGGGACGTCGACCTACGACCCCACGCCGTTGCTGCCGTACTTCCCCTACCTCGGGCTGCCGGGCGGTGGCTACCAGACGACGCCGCCCGAGACCACGGCGGAGCCGACCAACCCGGACGGCAACGCCAGCTGATGACCACGAGCAACGACCGTGCTCCGGACTCCCCGGAGAACCCCGACGCCGGGCAGGGCTCCGTCCTGCTCGACATCGGGGGCACGGTCGGTGCCCTGATCGTCGTCATGCCGCTCGACCTGGTCTCCAGCGAGGTCGAGATCCTGGCCGAGGGCGAGAGCCCGTCGGGCCCGGAGGCCGAGCACGGCCACGGTCATGGCCACGGTCACGGCCACGGGCACCCGCGACACGTCGCGGTCGTCCGCCGGCCGTTCGGTCCCGGCGAGGAGGTCCCGACCCTGGTCTTCCCCGACCTCGAGCAGGGCCACTACCGGCTCGTCTGCAAGGGAGGGACCGAGGTGGTCATCGAGGTCGACGTGCGTGGTGGCGAGATCACCGAGACACGCTGGCCCGGCCTGTAGCACCGGCTCGTGCGCGGCCCGTCGACCCCTCGGGGTCGGCGGGCCGTCGTACGTCGTGGGTGGGGCAGCGCGCCCGGAGCGGCCGACCGGCGGCCCTCACTACAGTGGTCCTCATCACACCGCCGCGCGCCACCGGACGCGCCCGCCGTACCGGAGGACCCGTGCTCGTTCCCTTCAGCGTCAACGACTTCATCGATCGCGCCGTGCAGGTCTACGGCGAGCGCACGGGGGTCGTCGACGAGCCCGACCAGCCGGCCGCGTCGCTGGGCGAGGTCACCTACGCCGAGCTCGGTCGCCTGGCGCGACGCCAGGCCGCCCGGCTCGACGAGCTCGGCATCGGCGTCGGCGAGCGGGTGGCGATCGTGAGCCACAACAGCGCTCGTCTGCTGGCCGCCTTCTTCGGTGTGGCCGGGTCGGGGCGGGTGCTGGTGCCGGTCAACTTCCGCCTCCGACCCGACGAGGTGTCCTACATCGTGGCGCACTCGGGTTCGCGGGTGCTCTACGTCGATCCCGAGATCGACGACGAGCTGGCCGACGTCACCGCCGAGCACCGCTTCGTGCTCGGCGCGGACGAGCACCTCTACGCCCCGACGGACGCCCCGGAGCCCCAGCCCTGGGAGCCCGACGAGAACGCCACCGCGTGCATCAACTACACCTCCGGGACGACCGCGCGGCCCAAGGGCGTGCAGATCACCCACCGCAACGTGTGGGTCAACGCCACGACCTTCGCCCTGCACACCGCGGTCACCGACCGCGACGTCTACCTCCACACGCTGCCGATGTTCCACGCCAACGGCTGGGGCATGCCCTTCGCGATCACCGGCATGGGCGCCAAGCACGTCGTGATCCGCAAGATCGACGGAGCCGAGATCCTGCGCCGGGTGCGCGACCACGGCGTCACCATCATGTGCGCGGCTCCGGCGGTCGCCGCGGCGGTGCTCGAGGCGGCGCAGCGCTGGGAGGGCGAGATCCCCGGGCGCGACACCGTGCGCATCATCATGGCCGGCGCTCCGCCCCCGACGAAGACCGTCGTCCGGGTCCAGGAGGAGCTCGGGTGGGAGTTCATCCAGATCTACGGCCTCACCGAGACCTCGCCCCTGCTGACGATCAACCGGGCACGCGCCGAGTGGGACGACCTGAGCCCCGAGGACCGTGCGCAGAAGCTCGTGCGGGCCGGCGCCCCGGCGATCGGGGTGTCGCTGGCGATCTCCGGGGGCAGCGGCGAGGAGGGGACCGGCGGGGAGGTCCTGGCCCGGTCCAACGTGGTGCTCGAGGGGTACTGGGACCAGCCCGACGCCAGCGCCGCCGCGCTCGAGGGCGGTTGGTTCCACACCGGGGACGGGGGCGTGATCGGCGAGGACGGCTACCTGACCATCAGCGACCGCAAGAAGGACGTCATCATCACCGGCGGTGAGAACGTCTCCTCGATCGAGGTCGAGGACGTGCTGTTCTCCCACCCCGCCGTCGCCGAGGTCGCGGTGATCGGGGTGCCCAGCGAACGGTGGGGCGAGACCATCAAGGCCCTCGTGGTGCTGGTCGAGGGCGAGGAGGCCACCGAGGCGGACCTGATCGCGTGGTGCAAGCAGAAGGCGGCCAGCTACAAGGCACCGACCTCGGTCGAGGTGCGCGACGAGCTCGCCCGCACCGCGACGGGCAAGCTGCAGAAGTTCAAGCTGCGGGCGCCGTACTGGGAGGGCTACGACCGGCAGGTCAACTAGGACGGGCCCGGGCGACGGGGGCACGCGCTGGCTAGGGTGACGGCCGTGCCTGCCCTTCGCGACGTCGTGTCCCTGGTCGAGGGCTGGTTCCCGCCGGCCACGGCCGACTCCTGGGACGCGGTCGGGCTCACCTGCGGCGACCCGGCCGACGACGTACACCGGGTCCTGCTGGCCGTCGACCCCGCCCCGGTGGTGGCCCAGGAGGCTCTGGCCTGGGGTGCGGACCTGCTGCTGACCCACCACCCGCTGCTGCTCAAGGGCGTCCACGGTCTGGCTGCGACCACGCCGAAGGGCCGCACGCTGACGAGCCTGGTGCGCGGCGGCTGTGCGCTGATGAGCGCCCACACCAACGCCGACCAGGCCGTCGGCGGGGTCTCGCAGGCGCTCGCCGACGCGCTCGGGGTGCGCGACCAGGAGCCGGTGCGGCGCTCCCCGGCACCGGGACCGACCCTCGACAAGCTCACCTGCTTCGTGCCCGTCGCGGACGCCCCCCGGGTCCGTCACGCCCTGGCCGCGGCCGGGGCGGGAGCGGTCGGCGACTACGGCGAGGCGTCCTTCTCCGGCCCGGGTCTGGGTCGGTTCCGCCCGCTCGACGGGGCGAACCCGACGATCGGCGTCGTGGGCGAGGCCGAGACGGTCGAGGAGGAGCGGATCGAGGTCGTCCTGGACCGCGCACGGCGCACCACCGTGGTGCGGGCGCTGGTCGCTGCGCATCCCTACGAGGTGCCGGGCTACGACGTCGTCGAGCTCGCCGACCCCGCGACGTCGCCGACCGGAACGGGCCGCCACGGCGTCGTCGAGCCCACCACGCTGCGCGGCTTCGCCGAGCGGGTCGCCGAGGCGCTGCCGGCCACCGCCCACGGCGTCCGGGTCGGGGGGGACCCCGACCGGGCGGTCCGCCGGGTGGCGGTGTGCGGGGGCGCCGGGGACTTCCTGCTCGAGGACGCACGTCGTCTCGGCGTCGACGCCTACGTCACCTCCGACCTGCGCCACCACCTCGCAGCCGAGCACCTCGAGCACGTCGTCGAGGGCGGGCCGGCCCTCGTCGACGTCGCGCACTGGGCCGCGGAGTGGACCTGGCTGCCGGTGCTGGCCGGGCGACTCGACGCGGCGCTGGGCGCTACGGTGGAGGTGCGCGTGAGCGAGCGGTGCACCGATCCCTGGACGTTCCGGGCCTGAGCGCCGCTCCCACCGGCCCCGCCGCACCCACCTCTGCACAGGAGAGCACCCTGAGAGCCGACCCGTCCGCCCAGCACCAGCTCCTCGAGGTGCAGGAGCTCGACGCCCGCGCCGACCAGCTGGCCCACCGGCGACGAACCCTGCCCGAGATCGCGCAGAGCGACGCGCTGACCGCCTCCCGCAAGGGTGTCGACGACGCCGCCCGTGACGCGCGGATCGCGCTCGACGACCTCGTGGTCGAGCAGCAGCGCATCGACGCCGAGGTCGAGCAGGTCAAGGCGCGACGCACCCGCGACCAGCAGCGCATCGACGCGGGGCAGGTGGCCAGCCCGAAGGACCTCGAGCGGATGCAGCACGAGATGGTCTCGCTGGAGCGGCGCATCGGCAGCCTCGAGGACGACGAGCTCGAGGTCATGGAGCAGGTCGAGGAGGCCCAGCGTGCCTTCGACGACCTGACCCAGGAGCTCGAGGGCACGGACCGGCGCCTTGCCGAGCTCGGGGAGCGGGTGAGCGCGACGCAGGCCGAGATCGACACCGAGGCCGCTCAGGTCGCCGAGCGCCGCGAGGCCACGGTCGATGCTCTGCCCGCGGACCTGCTGGCCCTCTACGAGCGCGTCCGCGCCGCCAAGGGCGGGATCGGCGCGGCCGAGCTGCGCCAGCGCCAGTGCGGGGGCTGCCGGCTCGGGATCGACAACGCCGAGCTCGGTCGGATCGCCGCCCTGCCCGCGGAGGAGGTCGTGCGCTGCGAGGAGTGCTCGCGGATCCTGGTGCGCACCGCCGAGAGCGGGCTGTGAGCGGTCCGCCCGACGTCGTGGTCGAGGCCGACGGCGGGTCGCGCGGCAACCCCGGGCCGGCGGCGTACGGCGCCGTGCTCAAGGACGCTGCCACCGGCCGGGTGATCGCCGAGGACGGCACCCGGATCGGGACCGCGAGCAACAACGTCGCGGAGTACCGCGGGCTGATCGGTGGGTTGCGCCTGGTCGCCGAGCACGCACCGGACGCCGCCGTCGAGGTCCGGATGGACTCCAAGCTGGTCGTCGAGCAGATGGCCGGTCGGTGGAAGATCAAGCACCCCGACATGCGTGACCTCGCCGAGCAGGCGCGGGCACTGGTGCCGGCCCAGGTGCGGTGGACGTGGGTGCCGCGCGAGCGCAACGCCCACGCCGACCGGCTCGCCAACGAGGCCCTCGACGGCACCCGTGACGGCGTCACGGTGGCCGGTGCCACCCCCGCGACGCCCGCCCGTGGCTGGTCGGGCGCGCCCGGCTCCGCGACCACGCTGGTGCTGGTACGTCACGGGGTCACCCCGATGACCGCCGAGAAGCGCTTCAGCGGTGGCCTGGGTGGCAGCAACCCGGGGCTGACCGACGAGGGGCGCGCCCAGGTGCGGGCCACGGCCGACTGGCTGGCTCCCATGGCGGAGGGGGTCGAGGCGGTGATCGCCTCGCCCGTGCGTCGCACCCGCGAGTCGGCCGACATCGTGGCCGACCGGCTGGGCCGCGAGCTCGTCGAGGAGCCCGGGTTCGCCGAGATGGAGTTCGGGCGCTGGGACGGGCTGAGCTTCGCGGAGGTGGGTGAGCGGCACCGCGACGACCTCGACGCCTGGCTCGGCTCGCTGGAGCACCCGGCCGGTGGTGCGGAGTCGATGCGCGAGGTCGAGACCCGCGTCGTGGCCGCCCTCGACGCGACGCTGGCCGCGTACGCCGGTCGGACGGTGGTCGTGGTCAGCCACGTCACGCCGATCAAGGTCCTCGTCGCCCGGGCCCTCGCCGTCCCGCTGGACGTCGTCTTCCGCCTCGAGCTCGCCCCGGCCTCGGTCACCGTGCTGTCCTGGTGGCCGTCGGAGACCCCGACGGGTGCCCGTGGCGCTGATGGTGGTCAGGGGAGCGACGCCCCGCCGTCGGCGGGCCGCGCGTCGCTGCGCCTCTTCAACGCCCGCCCGCCCGGGTCCGACGGCTTCTCCGCCCCCCGCACCACCTGGTAGTCCGCCGAGGTGCCACCCTTTGTCAGCCGAGGTGCCGCCGATTGCTCGTCGAGGTTCCGGTGTCGGCTCACGTCTCGGTGACCACGACGTCGAGGCGGCTGCCCCGGGGGCCGTCCTCCTGCTCGACGCGCCAGCCGAGGTCGCGCAGCACCCCCGCCAACGAGGTCGGCGTCCGAGGGTCCGCGCCCTCCTCGAGCAGGGCGCGCAGGAGCCGACCCTTGGTCGCCTTGTTGACGTGGCTGACCACGCTGCGTCGGCCCTCGCGCTCCTGGAGCACCCGGACGGTCGCCACGCGCGCGGACCGCTCGGCCGGCGGTCGCCAGAAGGCGGCGTACGTCGTGCTGCGCAGGTCGATCAGCAGGCCGCCGCCGAGCGCGTCGGGGAGCACCGGCCCGAGTGCTGCGCGCCACACCGCGGCCACCGGCCCCAGGCCGGGCAGCGAGGTGTCGCCCGAGAGCCGGTACGCCGGGATCCGGTCGCCGGGGGAGACGACCCCCAGCAACGCCGAGGTGATCAGCACCCGGGCCGAGGCCCGTCGCTTGGCGGCGGTCGAGAGGGTGCCGAGCCCGAGCGCGTCGTAGAGCACGCCGGTGTAGACGCGGTCGGCCCGGGCGGTCGGCGCCGACCGCAGCGCGGCGTCCCGCTCGACGAGGTCCCGCTGGGTCGGGCCGAGGTCCAGCGCGGCGGCGGCGGCATCGGGGTCCTCGCTCGCGAGGGTGACCAGCGCCCCCAGCACGCGCTCGCGGGCCTCGCCGAGGGCCGGCAGACGCAGTGAGGCCAGGTCGAGGGGGGACCCGCGACGAGGCGGGGTCTTGCCCTCGCTCGGGGGCAGCAGCACGAGCACCGGGCAAGGCTAGGGTGCCCGGCATGGTGAGCAGCCGTGTGGTCCGGGTCCGTGAGAGCGTCAGCGGTGACGGCGCCACCGACGCGGTCCTGCGCGCCGGCATCCAGCAGCTGCGCGACGAGCTCGGCGTGGACGCGGCGTTCGGCCCCGAGGCCGAGCAGGTCGCCGCTGCGGCGGCCGCATCACCCCGGCTGCCCGAGCTGGACCGCACCGACCTCGAGCTGGTCACGGTCGATCCGCCCGGTGCGACCGACCTCGACCAGGCGCTGCACCTGGCCCGCACCGCCGGCGACGCGGCGGACGCGGCCTACGTGGTGCACTACGCGATCGCCGACGTCGCCGCGTTCGTCACCGCAGGCGACGCCGTCGACCGTGCGGCCCACGAGCGGGGCGAGACCCTCTACGGCGCCGACGAGCGGATCCCGCTGCACCCCACCGTCCTCTCGGAGGGTGCGGCCTCCCTGCTCGCCGACCAGGTGCGACCAGCGCTGCTGTGGACGATCACGCTCGACGCCCGCGGCGAGCAGCGCGACGTACGCGTGGAGCGCGCGTTGGTGCGCTCCCGCGCGCAGCTGACCTACGACCAGGTCCAGGCCGCGATCGACGACGGGTCGGCCTCCGCGTCGTTGCAGCTGCTGCGCGAGGTCGGCGAGCTGCGCCTGGCGCTCGAGATCGAGCGGGGCGGGGTCTCGCTGCCCCTGCCCGACCAGGAGGTCGACGTCAGCGGCGAGACCTGGACCCTGACCTTCCGCGACCAGGTCCCCGCCGAGCAGTGGAACGCCCAGATGTCGCTGCTGACCGGCTTCGCCGCCGCCTCCCTGATGCTGCGCGGGCGGGTCGGGCTGCTGCGCACCCTGCCGCCGCCCGACCCGCGCGACGTCGAGCGGCTGCGGCGTGAGGCGGACGCGCTCGACATCGACTGGCCGGCCGAGCTGGACTACCCCGACTTCATCCGCACCCTCGATCCCGCGCAGCCCCGTCAGGCGGCGATGGTCGTGTCGTGCACGAGGCTGCTGCGCGGCAGCGGGTACGCCGCGTTCGACGGGCAGGTGCCCGAGGACCCGGGACACGCGGCCCTCGCGTCGGCGTACGCCCACTGCACGGCGCCGCTGCGCCGCCTCGGCGACCGGTACGTCGGGGAGGTCTGCGTCGCGCTCTGCGCGGACGAGCCGGTGCCGGGCTGGGTCCTCGCCGCACTGCCCGCGCTGCCCGACGAGCTGCGCGGCTCCGCGCGGCGCTCAGGCGCCTACGAGCGGGGGGTCGTCGACCTGGTCGAGGCCGGCCTGCTCGCCGCCCGGGTCGGGGAGGTCTTCGACGCGGTCGTGGTCGACGTGGACGGCCAGGACGTCTCGCGGGGCACCGTCACGGTCCGCGACCCGGCGGTCGAGGCCACGGTGCGCGGCTCCGGTCCGCTGCCGCTCGGGTCGGCGGTGCAGGTGCGGCTCGAGGAGGCGTCGGTGCAGGAGCGGCGGGTCGTCTTCGCGCTCGTGTGAGCCGGTGGCGCGTACACCGGCGGGACGAAGTCGGGATCGGCTGCGGTGGCTGGCGCGTCGTCGCAGGTCAGCGCGGTGGACGACGGCGCCGGTCCGATTTCTGCCCGTCGGTGTACGTCGGTGTGCGTCGGTGTGCGTCAGCGAGCCTCAGCGGGCGGCGGGCGGCAGCAACCAGGTGGGCTGCTCGGGCATGGCCAGGGGGTCGTCGGCCAGGGCCTCGACCTGCTCGACGCACCACGGGCTGATCGAGCGACGCCCGGCGAGCACGTCGGCGCGCCAGGGCGCCCAGTCGACCCACGCGAGGTCGTCGACCTCGCTCGGGTCGGGCCGCGGCACCTCGTCGGTGACGGCGACGAGCACCGGGCACATCTCGTGCTCGACGACGCCGTCGGGCATGACCGCGCGGTAGCCGAACCCCGGCAGGACCAGGCGGGGCGCCTCGAGGTCCAGGCCGAGCTCCTGGCGCACCCGGCGCCGTACGGCGTCCAGGAACGGCTCGCCGGGGGCGGGGTGGCCGCAGCAGGAGTTGGTCCACACGGCGGGCCAGGTCTTCTTGGTGGCTGCGCGCCGGGTCAGCAGGAACCTCCCGCGCGAGTCGAAGACGTAGCACGAGAAGGCCAGGTGGAGCGGGGTGTCGGTGTGGTGGACACCGGCCTTGTCGGCCACGCCGACCGCGTGGCCGGCCTCGTCGAGGAGCACGACCTGCTCGATGATCCGCCTGCTCGACCTGCTCGACCTCCTGGGCGCTCATGCCGGCCTGGCCAACGCGTTGACGGCCGCGCCGAAGACGGGCGGGAGCACCCCGGCGGCGGCGACCAGGTGGCGGCGTACCGGGGCGTGGCGGGTCGCCTCCAGCAGGGCGCGGGTCAGCAGCTCGTGGCGCCGGCGCAGGCGTCGGGAGGTCGCGTCGTAGGTCTCGACCCGGTCCGCGACGATCGCCTCGACGGCCGCGCGCGCCTCGGCGAGGCCGAGGGCCAGGCCCTCGCCGGTGAGGGCGTCGACGTAGCCGGCGGCGTCGCCGGCGAGCAGCACCCGGCCGGCCACGCGCCGCGACGCGGCCTGTCGCAGCGGTCCCGCTCCGCGTACACCGCTCCGCTCACCGCCGGCGAGCCGCGCGGCGAGCGCAGGGAACCCGGCGAGCACGTCGGCGAACGGCCCGCGCTCGCTGGTGAGCACCGCGACCCCGACCAGGTCGGGCCCTACGGGCGTCACGTAGGCCTCCGCGTGGGCCGCCCAGTGCACCTCGACGAACGAGCTCCAGGGGGCGGTCGCGACGTGGAGGCGCTGGCCGAACCGGCGTGCGCCGGTGCCGGGGCGGTCGAGGCCGAGCATCCGGCGTACGGGGGAGTGCAGCCCGTCGGCGGCGACGAGGTGCCGTGCGGGCTCTCCGTCGACGACCACGTGGTCGGCACGGTTCTCGACACCGCGCACGGTGCTCTCGAGCACGGGGACGCCCGCCGCGGCGACGCGCTCGGCGAGCGCGGCGTGCAGCACGGTCCGGCGTACGCCGCGGCCCGGCCCCGCGCCGAACCGCGCCTCGGCGCTGCGCGCCCCGTCGACGTAGCGGATGCCGTGCAGGTCCATGCCGGCCGGGTCGACACCGAGCTCGGCGAGCAGGGCCAGGGCACCGGGCATCAGGCCCTCGCCGCAGGCCTTGTCGACCGGACCGCGGCGTGGCTCGAGGACGGCGACGTCGAGGCCGGCCCGGTCGGCGTGCAGGGCCACGGCCAGCCCGACCGGGCCCCCGCCGGCGACGAGGAGGTCACGCATCGGCGGGCGCCTGGTGCGGGGTGGGCGCGGGCAGCGTGGCCAGGGCGGCGTCCTCGCAGCGCAGCCGCACCCTCAGCAGGGCCGCGTTGGCGACGGTGAAGACCAGCGCAGTGACCCACGAGGCGTGCACGAGCGGGAGCGCGACACCCTCGACGACCACCGCGACGTAGTTCGGGTGCGGGATGAGCCGGTAGGGCCCCGAGGTCACCGGGGCCAGTCCGGGCACCACGATCACGCGGGTGTTCCAACGAGGACCGAGCGTGCTGATGCACCACCAGCGCAGCGCCTGCGCGGCCACGACGAGGGCCAGCATGGACCAGGCGAGCGCCGAGGGCACCTCGGGACGCCGTACGAACGCCTCGAGGAGCATCGCGACCAGCAGGCCGGTGTGCAGCACGACCATCACCGGGTAGTGCCCCCGGCCGCTCTCGAGCCCGCCCCGTTCCAGGCTCCACGCGGCGTTGCGCTTCGAGACGACCAGCTCGGCGAGCCGTTCGAGCGCGACGAGGACGACGAGGACGCTGAACGCGGTCAACGACGTCATGCGAGCGCCTCGTCCTCGGGATCGACCCGCAGCAGCACCAGCTCGGAGCAGAACCCCGGACCCATCGCGAGCATCACACCGTGCGTCCCGGGTGCGGGAGGACGTTCGCGCAGGGTGTCCTCGAGCACGTGCAGCACGGAGGCCGACGAGAGGTTGCCGACCCGCGCCAGCGAGTCCCACGTCAGCTGGAGCGCCTCCCGGGGTAGCTCGAGCGCGGACTCGAGGGCCTCGATCACCTTGGGTCCTCCGGGGTGGCAGACCCACCAGCCGATGTCGGCGCGGGTCAGCTCCTGGTCGGCGAGGAATCCGTCGACGTCCTCCCGGATGTAGCGACCGACGATCGCGGGGACCTCGGCGTCGAGCACGATGCGCAGGCCGCCACTGGTGACGTCGAAGCCCATCGTGCGCTCGGAGTCGGGGTAGAGCCGGCTGCGGGTGGCCACCGTGCGGACGGCCGGGCGTACGCCGTCGCGCGCCCCGCCCGCCGCGACGACGGCGCTCGCCCCGTCGCCGAACAGACCGCTGGCCACGAGGTTGGGCACGGAGACGTCGTCGCGCTGGACGGTCAGCGAGCAGAGCTCGACGGCGACGAGCACGCCGACCTCGCCCGGGTGGCCGAGCAGGTAGTCGTGCAGCCGGGCGGTGCCGGCCGCGCCCGCCACGCAGCCGAGCCCGACGAGGGGGACCCGCTTGACGTCGGGGCGCAGGCCCACGACCTGGGCGATCCGGGCCTCCAGGGTCGGGATGGCGAGCCCGGTGACCGTCGCGCAGACGATGATGTCGACGTCGCTGGGCGTCAGCCCGGCCGCCTTGAGGGCGTCGGTGAGAGCCCGTGAGCCGAGCTCGACCGCGTGCTCGATGAACGCGTCGTTGGCCTGGGTGAAGCTCTTCAGCCGGCCGTACTCCTCCAGCGGCAGGGCCAGGTGGCGGTGTGCCACGCCGGCGTTGCGGTGGAAGCGGCGCAGCACCTTCTCGTCGAGCCGGCCCTGCGCGATCACCTGCGCGAAGGTCTCGGTGATCTCGTCCTGCGGGTAGCGGTGCGAGGGCAGGGCGCCGCGGGCGGTGAGGATCTGCATGGTCGGCTCCGATCAGCGGACGGGTCGGGGTGCGGGGTCGTGGCGTGCGGGGTCCGGCCGTCGACGGACGGGCAGGAGGTCACGGGCCAGCTCCCGGACGAGGTGGCTCGAGAGTCGCGGCGTGATCCGACCCCCGCCCAGCCCGATCTCGACCAGGTCGTCGAAGACCCGTTGGTCGGCGTCGGCGGCCCGGATGCCGGCGGCGACGAAGCGTGGCTGGCGCGAGAGGGTGCCGGCGGCCCAGGTGTGGCGCAGGTGCGGGGCCAGCAGACGGCGTACGACGTGGCGGTAGCGGGCGCCGGCCTGCTCGGGACGGCCTGCGAGCACCGCCTCCGCCGCCGTGCGCCCGGCGAGGGCGCCGGTGGCGACGGCGTAGTAGATGCCCTCGCCGGTCATCGGGTTGACCAGGCCGGCCGCGTCACCGGCGAGCAGGCACGCGCCGTCGGGTTGGTGCCAGCGCGCGCCGGACAGCGGCAGGTGGTGGCCGCGCCAGTCGGTCGCCCCGTCCGTGCTGCCGGGCAGCAGCTCCTCGAGCTGGGCCAGCATGTCGGCGCGGGTGAGCGGCTGGGGGGTGACGCGGGGGCCGTCGACGAGCTCGCCGTAGCCGACGTTGGACAGACCGTCGCCGCGGTCGAAGGCCCACGCGTACGACGGCTGGCGGCGCGGTCCGTAGCGGATCACCTGCCGCCCGCGGTTGCCTGCGGGGGTCGGGGCGTAGCCGCGCAGGGCCATCGCGCGCCGCGGCGCGGGAAGGTGATGGGTCGCGGCCAGCGTGGCTCGGACCCGGGAGTGGGCGCCGTCCGCGCCGACCACCACGCGGGCACCCGGGTCCGCGAGGTCGTCGACGTCGGCGAGGTCGGTGACGCGCCGGCGCCGCAGGTCAGCGCCGGCGCGCACGGCGTGGTCGACCAGGCGTGCGTCGAGCACGGAGCGAGGGATGACGTGGACGTCGCGGTTCATCGCCCCGTCGACCGCGACGTCACCGACCGCGAGCTCGAGTCGGCGCAGGGGCGCCCAGCCGTCGACGACGTCGTGCATGCCGAGCGTGGCGAGCACGTCGACGGCCTGGGCTGCGATGCCGTCGCCGCAGCACTTGTCGCGGGGGAAGGTGGCCCGGTCGAGCAGCACGACCCGCAGCGACGGGTCGACGCGCAGGGCGGCGACGGCCGCGACCGACCCGGCCGGGCCGGCGCCGACGATCACGACCTCGGCGCCCGTCGTCGCTCTCACCGGGCCACCGCCAGCAGCGCGACGTCGACCACCGCGATGGCGACCGCGGCGCGGAACGCTCGCCGTCCGTGCGTCGCCACCGCGGCCACGCTCAGCGCGAGGACGACGACGGCGGCGGCCGCCCGGAGCAGGTGCGAGAGGTCACCGACGCGCACGGCCAGGGACAGGGAGGCCACGGCGAGCACCGCCGCCGCCAGCACCCGCGAGCGCCCTGCACCGAGCCGGTGGGGGAGCCCCCGCACCCCGGTGGCCTCGTCGTCCTCGAGGTCGGGCACGGCGTTGAGCAGGTGGGCCCCGACCCCGAGCAGCGCACCGCCGAGGACGACGACCGGGTCGGGGCCGGAGGCCGCGCCCGCGGCCCAGACCCCGAGCGGCAGGGCGCCGAACGCCACGGCGTACGGCAGGAAGGAGACGGGGGTGGCCTTCAGCCCGAGGTTGTAGGCCCAGCCCGCGGCGACCACGACCAGCAGCAGGATCCCGGGGCCCGTCCCGAGGAGCAGCGAGGCGACCACGGAGACCGCGACGGCGACCGCGCTGGCGGCCCGCACGCTCGATCCGGTCAGGTCGCCGGAGGCGAGGGGCTTGTCCGTGCGCCCGACCGCGCGGTCGCGGGTGGCGTCGATGAGGTCGTTGGACCAGCCGATGCTCAGCTGGCCGGCGCCGACGGCCAGGACCACGAGCAGGCCCCGCGCGAGACCGACGCCGGCCGGCACGCACAGGATCGCGGCCAGCACCGTGACCGCGAGAGCCGGGCCCGGGTGGGCTGCGGCGAGCAGCGAGCGTACGGCGTACGTGGTGCTCACCCCCTGCGGGCCTCGGACCGCCGGAGCAGCGGGCGCGGCCCCACCCTAGTCAGCAGACCCCACCCCGCCGGGTCGGGCATCTGGAGGCGCGGTGGCGCGTCGCGGGATGTCCGACGGCGTCCCACGCAGTGATGATGGGTCGTGTGCCTGACGACGACCTGCGGTCGCTTCGAGGCACCGACGCTGCGTCGGGAGGGCTCGACAGATCACCAGCGAAGGCGTGCGCGAGTCGATCCGGTCCCGCTCGCGCTGCGGGACACGGCAGCGGGTACGGGCCAGAGCCCGGGGGCGGACGGGCTGGCCTGTAGGCCGGGTTCTGTCCCGTCGTACGTCTCCGCACGCCGGGGGCGACCATCCATCTAGGGCTGCCGTTGCCGACAGCCTCCAGCGGTCTACCCGCGCACTCGGGCGAGCAGCCCTCGAACGTGCGCGCGCCGCCCCGGAGGGCGACTTCTTGACCTTGCTCCAGGTGGGGTTTGCCGAGCCGACCCGGTCGCCCGGGTCGCTGGTGGTCTCTTGCTCCACCGTTTCACCCTTACCGCCCCGGTGCCGGCCGTGACCGGTGCCGGGGAGGCGGTCTGTTCTCTGTGGCACTGTCCCGCAGGTTGCCCTGGGTGGGGATTACCCACCACCTCGCCCTGTGGAGCCCGGACCTTCCTCGGGGCCGCAGATCGCTCCACGCCCACGCGGTCGCCCGGCCAGCCCGTCCGCCCGCTCAGCGTAGCGTGCTGGCGCGGTCGCCAGCCCGCCGTACGACCGACGCGGGAACCTCGAGCAGCAATGAGTGGCACGTGGGCTGACAAAGGGTGGAACTTCGGCTGACACAAGGTGGAACGTCGGCTGGCAGAAGGTGGAACGTCGGCGGGGTCAGGTGAGGCGGGTGAGCTCCACGGCGACGTCCATCTCGGCGGTCCCGGCGCCGGAGTAGATCCCCGACAGCGGGCGTACGTCGCCGTAGTCGCGGCCGGCGGCAAGGACCACGTAGCGGTCGTCGGGCTCGCGCAGCGAGGCGGGGTCGAGACCCTGCCAGCCCTCGTCCCACCACTCGACCCAGGCGTGGGACTCGCCCCGCACGGTCGTGCCGATCTCGGGGTCGAGGTCGGGGTGGTGGTAGCCGGAGACGTAGCGGGCGGGGATCCCCAGGCTGCGCAGACCGCCGAGGGCGAGGTGCGCCATGTCCTGGCAGACGCCGGCCCGCTGCGCCCAGGCGTCGGCGGCGGTCGAGTCGGTGTCGGTCGAGCCGGGGAGGTACTCCACCTCGTCGTTGACGAGCTCGCAGACGGCGCGCGCGGCGACGCCGGGCCGCTCGGACCCGGCGCGGATCCGCTCGACGCGGCGGCGCAGGTCCGCCGGCGGCGCGACGGCGTCGGGCAGGGTGAGGTACTCGGTCCAGCGGTCGTGCACCTCGCGCACCTCGAGGCCCTCCCAGGTCGTGGTCGGCCCCGCCGGTGCGGCCCGCGCGACCTGGACCGTGGAGGTCGCGGTGACGGTCATCGTCTCGTGCGGGTCGAGCACCTCGAAGGCGGTCACGTGGGTGCCGAAGTAGTCGCGGTACTCCGAGACCCACGGCTTGGGCGAGATCTCGACCCGGCTGTGCACGACGATCTGGTCGGTCGTGGTCAGGGGGGTCAGACGCGCCTGGTTGTAGGAGGCCACGGCCTTGCCGTCGTAGCCGAAGCCGGTGGTGTGGACGATGCGCAGCTGCATGCTCATGCTCGCGTCCTCTCTCGCGTGTCGGTCCAGGCCGTGGTCTCCGCGGCGAAGTAGCGCCGGGTGACGGCGTCGGTGGCGGTCGCGCACGTGCGCTGCAGCCGCTCCATCTCCGCGGGCAGGTCGACCATCACGTCGGACAACGAGCGGTACTCCAGCTCCGCGCGCATCCGGCCGAGCATCCGCTGGGCGTCGCTCTGGAAACCGGCCCGCTGCCCGGAGGCCTCGAGGTTGGCCACGCACTGCTCGGCGCGGTTCAACGCGAAGACCACCGAGCGGGGGAACAGCCGGTCCAGCAGCAGGAACTCGACCGCCGCGCGCTCGGTCTCCATGCCGCGGTAGGTCCGCAGGAAGGCCTCGTAGGCGCCGCAGGCCCGCAGCGTGGTGGTCCACGGCGCGCCGTGCGCCTCGGAGACGGCCGCGGCCGCGACGAGGCGCGAGGTCATGTCCGCGCGCTCGACGCAGCGCCCGAGCATCAGGAAGTGCCATCCCTCGTCGCGCGTCATGGTCGCGTCGGCCGTGCCGTTGATCAGGGCGGCTCGCTCACGCACCCACCCGAACACGCCGGGGGGACGCATCCGCTGGAACTGGCCCGACCCCAGGGCCCGGTAGGTCGTGTTGATCGCCTCCCAGAGGGGGACCGACAGGGTCTCCCGGGCGCGTCGCGCGCTCTCACGGGCGCTGGCCAGGGCCGAGGCGATCGAGAGCGGGGAGTCCAGCGAGTACGCCAACCGGTCGAGGACCAGGCTCACGTCGGCATCCTGCACCTCGTCGTCCTCGTCCTCGTAGCCCATGACGAGCAGCAACGAGCGGCACGTGCTCTTCTCGTCGACCGTGGCGTCCTCGAGCATCAGCGCGGTCTGGATGTCGAGCATCCGGGCGGTGTCCTCCGCGCGCTCCACGTAGCGGCCGATCCAGAACATGGACTCGGCGATCCGGCTCAGCACGCGACGCCCCCGTTCGTCCGGCCCTGCTGTTGCTGCTGCTGCTGCTCGACCCGCTCCGAGGGGTCGGGCTGGTGCTGCGGCGCCGGACCGGCGACGGGCTCGGGCACTGGTTCGGGCTCCGGCACGGGGGTCGCCTCGACCTCTCCTCGCGTCCTCGGCGGGGTCCTCGGCGGGTTCCTCGTCCGGGTCGCGCGGCGGCGGCCCGGCCAGCACCCACGTGTCCTTGGAGCCCCCGCCGCGCGAGGAGTTCACGATCAGCTCGCCCTCGGCCAGCGCGACCCGGGTCAGTCCGCCCGGCAGCACCCACACCCGGTTGCCGTCGTTGACCGCGAACGGGCGCAGGTCGACGTGGCGGGGCCCGAGCCGTCCGTCGACGAACGTCGGGACGGTGGAGAGCTGCACGACCGGCTGCGCGATCCACGCACGGGGGTCGGCGATCACCTTGGCCCGCAGCTCGTCGAGCTCGGCGCCGGTGGCCCTCGGCCCGATCACGATCCCCTTGCCGCCCGAGCCGTCGACCGGCTTGAGGACCAGCTCGTCGAGGCGGTCGAGCACCTCCTCGCGGTGATCGGGCTCGCCGCACCGCCAGGTGTCGACGTTGCGGATCGCCGGCTCCTCGTCCAGGTAGTAGCGCACCAGGTCCGGCATGTAGGTGTAGACCAGCTTGTCGTCGGCCACACCGTTGCCGACCGCGTTGGCCAGCGTCACGTGACCGGCCCGGGCGGCGTCGATCATGCCCGGGCAGCCGAGCACGGAGTCGGCCCGGAAGTGCACCGGGTCGAGGAACTCGTCGTCGATGCGGCGGTAGATCACGTGCACCGGAGCCAGGCCCTGCGTCGTGCGCATCATGACGCGGCCGCGACGGCACTCGAGGTCGCGGCCCTCGACCAGCTCGATGCCCATGGTCCGCGCGAGCAGCGCGTGCTCGAAGTAGGCGCCGTTGTAGACGCCCGGGGTCAGCACGACCACGGTCGGGTCGGAGACCCCCGCCGGCGCCGCGGCACGCAGCGCCGCCAGCAGCCGCTGCGGGTAGCCCTGGACGGGGCGGATGCGGTGCTCGGCCACGGTCTCCGGCAGTGCCGTGGAGATCGCCCGCCGGTTCGTCATGACGTACGAGACGCCCGAGGGCACCCGCACGTTGTCCTCGAGCACCCGGAACTCCCCGGCGTTGTCGCGGATCAGGTCGATGCCCGAGACGTGGACCCGCACGCCGTTCGGGGGCCGCACCCCGGCTGCCTCGCGGTGGTAGTGGCTCGAGGTCGCGATCACCTCGCGCGGGATCACCCCGTCGTCGAAGACCTCGCCGGCGCCGTAGACGTCGGCGAGGAACAGCTCGAGGGTCCTCACCCGCTGCTGCACGCCGAGGTCGACGGCGCTCCAGGCGTCCCGCTCGATCACACGCGGGAGGATGTCGAGGGGGAAGGCCCGCTCCTCGCCGCCGATGTCGAACGTGACGCCCTGGTCGAGGTAGGCGGCCTGCAGGGCCTCGACCCGGTCCGAGAGCTCGGGCGTGGTCATCGTCTGGAGCGAGGAGCGCAGGCGACGGTACGGCGAGCGCAGGGCCTCACCGTCGAACATCTCGTCGAAGGCCGGGCCACCGGACGCGTAGTCGTTGAACATCGCGTTCATGACGTGACCCTACAAACGTCCGGCCCCGGGCGGCACCCGGGTCCGCGTCGCGGTGCCGCGGGCGCTCGGCGTCGGGCGCGTGTACCTTCGGCGCCATGAGCCAGTTCTGGTACTGCCTGACGCACGACCGCGTGGAGGGCCGCGACGGCTGTCGCAACCAGGACCGGCTCGGACCCTACGACACCGAGGCCGAGGCAGCCCGGGCCCTGGAGTCGGCCCGTGAGCGCACCGAGGCGTGGGACAACGACCCCGACTGGAACGACGACCCGCCGGCGCCCGACCCGGGCCCCGACGCCCCGGCCGACTGAGCCGACGTCCCGCACGCGACCGTGGCTCGGCGACGTAGGACCCGCGCTCCCCGCCATCCCGACGCGCCCTCGCCCGCGCCGTTCTTCGGCATGGGGACGATGGCTGCCGTGCTGTTCCTCGACGGCGCGGCCCTGCTGCTCGCGCCGTGGTGGGTCGTGCTGGCGCTGCTGGGCGCGTGGGTCGTGCTCTTCGTGCTGTGCGTGCGGTGGTGGACCCCGCACCCGCTGCGCCTGCCCTGGGTGGCCGGTGCTGCCCTGGTGCTGTGGTTCGTCGTCGTCCTGGGCGGAGGCGTCGCGCTGGGCTGGGGCCCGGCACCGGCGTGAGCCCGGGCGGGAGCTGACGTCGACACCGATGGAGGTGCACCTCGGCGGCGGGGGCGTCTAGCGTGACGAGCCACACATCGACCCGGAGGACGCGATGACCCAGCAGGACACGACCAGCAGCGACACCGGCCCCGGCTCAGGCCCGGACGCCGGGGGAGGCCGTTCACCGACGATGGTGTGGGGCTCGCGCGCCGGCGGGCTGGCGCTGGCCGCCGTGGTCTACCTGCTGCTCGGCGGCGCCGACCTGTCCCAGGACGCCCGGGTCGTGGCCGCGGTCGCCACCTTGATGGCGCTGTGGTGGATGACCGAGGCGCTGCCGCTCTCGGCGACCGCGCTGCTGCCGATCGTCGCCTTCCCGGCGCTGACCGCGCTCAGCATCGACGACGCCACGTTGCCCTACGCCGACCCCATCGTGTTCCTGTTCCTGGGGGGCTTCCTGATCGCGATCGCGATGCAGAAGTGGGACCTGCACCGACGGATCGCGCTCCTGACGCTGCGCCGGGTCGGCACGGAGCCGCGGCGCATCGTGCTGGGCATGATGATCGCCACGGCGTTCCTCTCGATGTGGGTCTCCAACACCGCGACCACCCTGATGATGCTGCCGATCGGGATCTCGGTGCTGGCGCTGGTCGTCGAGAACTCCAGCCACGGCAACGACGAGAGCGCCGACGAGACCGCGCAGGCCCTGCACGACGGCGCCAAGGTCAGTGACCTCGTCGACGACCGCGACGTGCGGGTCTTCGGGGTCGCCCTGCTGCTCTCGATCGCGTGGGCGGCCTCCATCGGCGGTCTGGGGACCCTCCTGGGCAGCCCGCCGAACGCCATCGTGGCCGGCTACATCTCCAGCGAGCTCGGCACCGAGGTCGGCTTCCTGCAGTGGATGCTGCTGGGGGTCCCGATCGTCGTGGTCTTCGTCGGCATCGCCTGGCTGGTCATCACCCGGGTCGCGTTCCGGTTCCGGCTGGCGGAGATCCCCGGCGGTGCCGCGCTGATCGACGACGAGATCGCGGCGCTCGGGCCGATGAGCCGGGGGGAGAAGATCGTCCTCGCCGTCTTCGCCGGAGCAGCCTTCCTCTGGATCGTGCCGGGCGTGCTCGCCAGCATCGGTTCCCTCGGCGACGCGGCCCCGTGGCTGGACTCCTTCGACGACACGGTGATCGCACTGGCCGCAGGGCTGGTGCTGTTCCTCGTGCCCGGTGACGAGGACGGTCGGATGACGCTGGAGTGGCAGGACGCCGAGGACGGCCTGCCCTGGGGCGTGCTGCTGCTCTTCGGCGGTGGCCTGAGCCTGGCCGCGGCGGTCGCGTCGTCCGGTCTCGACGTGTGGTTCGGCGAGCAGGTCGGAGGTCTCGGCGCGCTCCCGATCGTGCTGCTGCTCCTCGCCGTCGTGATCATCGTGCTGCTGCTGACCGAGGTGACCTCGAACACCGCCACCGCGGCGACCTTCATCCCCGTGCTCGGCGGCGTGGCCGTCGGGATCGGGGTCGACCCGACGACCCTGCTCATCCCGGCCGCCCTCGCCGCGACGTGCGCGTTCATGCTCCCGGTCGGCACACCGCCCAACGCGATCGTCTTCGGGACGGGCACGGTCCGGATCGCCGAGATGGTCCGCGGCGGCGCCGTCCTCAACGTCGTCGGTGCGGTGCTGATCACGCTCGCCACCGTCGCGATCGGACCGTTCGCGCTGGGGCTCGTCATCTGAGCCGGACGTCGGCCCTCGGGTCGGTGGGTCAGCGGCGGACGGGGGTGACCTTCAGGAGCACGTCGTCGCCGCCGCCGTTGTCGGTGCTGACGATCAGTGCCCCGCCGGGGACCTGGGTGACCGAGCGCAGCCGGCCGTGCTGCTTCATCGCCGTCGGCACCCGGATGCCCTGCAGGCGGCCGCGGGCGTCGTAGCGCTGGAACATCATCTCCTCGTCCTTGAGCACGGCCACGGCCAGGCGGCCCCGGTAGGCGCCCCACTGCCTCCCGCGGATCCAGTCGCCCCCCGACGGGGCCACCGTCGGGCTGCCCGAGCTCCAGCGCGCTCCGCGCTGCCGGCCCGGCAGGGAGAAGTCGGTCATCGGGGTGGACTCGTCGTACCCGGGCACCGGGTTCCAGCCGTAGTTGCCGCCTCCGCGCAGCAGGTTGACCTCGTCGTCGCGACCGGTCCCGTGCTCGACCGACCACACCGTCCCGTCAGGTCGCTGGGTGAGGCCCTGCACGTTGCGGTGGCCGTAGGTGAAGATGTAGCGACTGGTGCGATCACGCGCGTGACGGAACGGGTTGTGCGCGGCCGGCGCGCCCGTCAGCGGGTCCAGGCGCAGCGTCTTGCCGTTCAACGAGCCGAGGTCCTGCGGGTTGGTCCCGACCGCGGCGTCGCCGGTGCCGACCATCAGTGCGCCGCCCCTGGTCACCAGCAGCCGACAGCCGCCGTGGCGCCCGGAGGTCGCCTGGATGCCCCGGAGCAGGACCTTCTGCTGGACCGCGCGGGTCGAGGTCGCGTCCAGCCTCCACGCCACCACGCGTACGTCGTGCCGGTCACCGCCGGCGTAGCCGCCCTGGCAGGTGTAGAAGCGGCGGTTGTCGACGAAGTCCCGGTCGGCGGCCAGCCCGAGGAGGCCCGTCTCGCCCGAGACCCACACCTCGTCGCTGGGGAAGTCGAGCACGGTCTGCTCGGAGCCCTGGAGCAGCACCAGCCGGGCCCGGTCGCGCTCGGTCACCAGCAGGCCCTCGCCCGGGAGGTGCGCCACGGCCCAGGGGTGGTCGAGGCCGGTGGCGCGCGTGGTGACCCTCAGCCGCGGGAGCGTCCGGCCCGCCGCCGAGGACGGTGCCGGCACGCTGACCGCGCCCGTGACCGCGCCCGTGACCGCGCCCGTGGCGGCGCCCGTGGCGGTGGCCGGGAGCAGGCAGGCGGTCAGGGACAGCAGCGCGGTGGCGGTGAGGAGCCCGAGGGAGGATCGCATCCCTCACGCTAACCCCGCGGCGACCGACACCGGAAGGTCAGAAGGTGTGCTCGGCGCCGGGGAACGTCCCGGCCCGGACGTCGTCGGCGTAGGCCCGGGCGCCCTCGAGCAGGACGCCGTGCAGGTCGGCGTACTGCTTGACGAACCGAGCCATCCGGCCGGTGCGCAGCCCGAACGCGTCCTGCCAGACCAGCACCTGACCGTCGCACCCGGCGCCGGCGCCGATGCCGATGGTGGGGATGGTGAGCTCCGCGGAGATCCGGGTGGCGGTCTCGCCCGGGACCATCTCCATCACGACGGCGAAGGCCCCCGCCTCCTGGACGGCCCGGGCGTCCTCGACCACCTTGTCGGCGCCGTCGCCCCGGCCCTGCACGCGGTAGCCGCCGAGGGTGTGCTCGGACTGCGGGGTGAAGCCGACGTGGGCCATCACGGGGACGCCCCCGCGCACGAGGTGCCGGATCTGTCCGACCATCTCGACGCCGCCCTCGAGCTTGACGCAGTGCGCGCCGGCCTCCTTCATGAACCGCACCGCGGTCAGGTAGGCCTGCTCGGGCGAGGCCTGGTAGCTGCCGAAGGGCAGGTCGCCGACGACGAGGGCGCGCTGCGCCGAGCGTGCGACCGCCCGGGTCAGCGGGAGCAGCTCGTCGACCGTGACCGGCAGCGAGGTCTCGTTGCCGTAGACGTTGTTGCTGGCGCTGTCGCCGACGAGCAGCACGTCGATGCCGGCCTCGTCGAAGGTCGCCGCGGTGTACATGTCGTAGGCGGTGAGCATCGTGAAGCGCTCGCCGCGCTCCTTCATCTCCCGCAGGTGGTGGGTGCGCACCCGCTTCGGCGCTCCGGGGGCCGGCGTGACAGGTCCGCCGCCGTACGGCGCGGTCTCCTCGGGGGTGCTCACCCGGGTCAGGCTAGCGGGGGACGGCCGGCTCCTCGACGAGCTCGGGTGGTCCGTCCTGGACACAGGTGGTTATGTGGTGGTGACAGGCGTCACACGGCGCGCACGGTCAACGACTGCTTCCACAGGAAGCACGGGAGGAAACACATGAGCGGGAACCGCATCGTCGTCTACAAGGGTCCGGGCGAGGTCGCCGTCGAGTCGATCGACTACCCCAAGCTCGAGATCCCGAGCGAGGTCGCCACGGGCAAGGGCATCAAGCAGAAGGCGCCGCACGCCGTCATCCTCAAGCTCGTCACCACCAACATCTGCGGCTCCGACCAGCACATGGTCCGCGGGCGCACCACCGCTCCGGTCGGTCAGACCCTCGGTCACGAGATCACCGGCGAGGTCGTCGAGTGCGGCGAGGACGTGCTCTTCGTCAAGGAGGGCGACATCTGCTCGGTCCCGTTCAACATCGCCTGCGGCCGGTGCCGGATGTGCAACGAGGGCAAGACCGGCATCTGCCTCAACGTCAACCCCGCCCGCGCGGGCGCGGCGTACGGCTACGTCGACATGGGCGGCTGGGAGGGCGGCCAGGCCGAGTACGTGATGATCCCCTTCGCCGACTTCAACCTGCTGAAGTTCCCCGACCGGGACGCGGCGCTGGAGAAGATCCTCGACCTGACGATGCTCTCGGACATCTTCCCGACCGGCTACCACGGCGCCTACACCGCCGGGGTCACCACCGGCTCGACCGTGTACGTCGCCGGGGCCGGACCGGTGGGTCTCGCCGCGGCGTACTCCGCGCAGCTGCTGGGCGCCTCGGCGGTCATCGTGGGCGACATGAACGCCGACCGGCTCGCCCAGGCGGCCAGCTTCGGGTGCGAGACCGCCGACCTGAGCAAGGGCGACGACCTCTCCGACATCATCGCCCAGATCCTGGGCGAGCCCGAGGTCGACGCCGCCGTCGATGCCGTGGGCTTCGAGGCCCGTGGCCACGGCGAGGGTGCCGACGAGGCGCCGGCGACGGTGCTCAACGACATCATGACCGTCTCCCGCGCCGGGGCCTCGCTCGGCATCCCGGGTCTCTACGTCACCGGCGACCCCGGTGCCGCCGACGACGCGGCCAAGCAGGGCCAGATCGGGGTCAAGCTCGGTCTCGGCTGGGCCAAGTCGCACGCCTTCGTCACCGGTCAGTGCCCGGTCAAGCAGTACAACCGCAAGCTGATGAACATGATCCTGGCCGACCGCGCGCACATCGCGAAGGCGGTCAACGCGACCACGATCAGCCTCGACGACGCGCCGCGCGGCTACCAGGAGTTCGACGCCGGGTCGGCCAAGAAGTACGTCATCGACCCGCACAGCATGGTGGCCTGAGCCCCGTCGCCACCGCAGGACCGGCTCCCTCCTCGCAGGGGTCGTCGACCGGGTCAGCTCCCGGCGGCGGCCCCTGCTGCTGCGTCCGCAGCCGCCTCGAGGTCGGCCACGACGATGCGCTGCATCCCGAGCATCGACTGCATCGCGGCCCCGGCTCGTACCGGGTCGGGGTCGGAGAGCAGCTCGAAGAGTCGCTGCGGCACGACCTGCCAGGAGAAGCCGAACCGGTCCTTGAGCCACCCGCACTGCGACTCCTGGCCCCCCGCGACGAGCGTGTGCCAGTAGTAGTCGGCCTCGGCCTGGTCGGCGCACGCGATCGACAACGACACGGTCTCGGTGAAGCCCGCATGCATCGGGCCGCCGTTGATGCCGCGGAAGGCCAGGCCGTCGAGGACCCAGTCACCGGTGAAGACGCGCCCGTCCTCGCCGCGGTTGAGCGACATCGACGAGCGCGGGAAGACCGAGGTCCAGAAGCTCACGGCGTCCTCGAGGTCGTCGTCGAACCACAGGCACGGGGTCAGCGAGGTCGAGACGGTGCTTGCGGTCTCTGCGGGGTCGGTCATCGGTGCTCCTGGGTCGTCGGGGAGTGGGTGCACAGGCTGTGACCGCGGCCGCGACCCGGATTCATCGGCGCACCCCGGCGCGACCCTAGACTCCGGGCGTGGACTTCTTCTCCGCCTACGCCCAGGGCTTCGCGCGGGTCGCGGCCTGCACCCTGCCGGTGGCGGTGGCGGACCCGGCCACCAACGCCACGCGCGTGCTCGAGCAGGCCCGCGCGGCCCACGACGACGGCGTCGCCGTCGCGGTGTTCCCCGAGCTCTGCCTCTCGGGCTACGCGATCGACGACCTGCTCCTGCAGGACACCCTGCTCGAGGCCGTCGAGGACGCCCTCGACACGCTGCTCGCCGGATCGCGCGACCTGCTCCCCGTCCTCGTCGTCGGAGCCCCCCTGGTCTCGGGCAACCGGGTGCTCAACTGCGCGGTGGTCATCCACCGGGGCGAGGTGCTCGGCGTCGCCCCCAAGTCCTACCTGCCGACCTACCGCGAGTTCTACGAGCGGCGCCACTTCGCCCCCGGCGACGACCGCCGCGGTGGTGAGGTCCGCGTCGCCGGCCGCACCGTGCCCTGCGGCCCGGACCTGCTCTTCGAGGTCGCCGACGTGCCGGGCCTGGTGCTGCACGTCGAGGTCTGCGAGGACATGTGGGTGCCGGTGCCGCCCAGCGCCGAGGCCGCCCTGGCCGGCGCGACCGTCCTGGTCAACCTCTCCAGCAGCCCGATCACGATCGCGCGCGCCGAGGACCGTCGGCTGCTGGCCCGCAGCGCCAGCGCGCGCTGCCTGGCCGCCTACGTCTACGCCGCAGCCGGCCAGGGAGAGTCGACCACGGACCTGTCCTGGGACGGCCAGACCATGGTCTACGAGGCGGGCGACCTGCTCGCCGAGGGGGAGCGCTTCCCGGACGGACCGCGCCGCGCCGTCGCCGACGTCGACCTCGACCGGTTGCGCCAGGAGCGGCTGCGTCAGGGCACGTTCGACGACAACCGCCGTACGCACGCCGCTCGCACCGGGTCCCTGCGCACCGTCAGCCTCACCCTGGACCCGCCCGGCGGCGACCTCGGGCTGCGCCGCAAGGTCGACCGGTTCCCGTTCGTGCCCGACGACCCCGCGCGGCTCGCCCAGGACTGCTACGAGGCCTACGAGATCCAGGTCCAGGGCCTCCAGCAGCGGATGACCGCCATCGGTTCGCCCAAGGCCGTGATCGGCGTCAGTGGCGGCCTCGACTCCACCCACGCCCTGATCGTGGCCGTGCGGGCCATGGACCGCCTCGGGCGTCCGCGCTCGGACGTGCACGCCTTCACGATGCCCGGCTTCGCGACCAGCGAGCAGACCCGCTCCTACGCCACCCGCCTCGCCCGCTCGCTGGGCGTGACGTTCGAGGAGATCGACATCCGCCCGGCCGCGAGCCAGATGCTCGCCGACCTCGACCACCCCGCCGGGGACGGCGAGGCGGTCTACGACGTCACCTTCGAGAACGTCCAGGCCGGGCTGCGCTACGACTACCTGTTCCGGCTGGCCAACCACCGCGGCGGGATCGTCGTGGGCACCGGCGACCTCTCCGAGCTCGCGCTCGGCTGGTGCACCTACGGCATCGGTGACCAGATGTCGCACTACAACGTCAACGCCGGCGTGCCCAAGACGCTCATCCAGCACCTGATCCGCTGGGTCGCCGACGCCGGGGAGCTCGACGAGGAGTCCGCGTCGCTGCTGCGTGAGATCGTCGAGCAGGAGATCTCACCCGAGCTGGTGCCCGCCGCCGAGGGCGAGCGGCCGCAGTCGACCGAGGACGCGATCGGTCCCTACGCGCTGCAGGACTTCACCCTCCACCAGGTCGTACGCCGCGGCGCGCGGCCGAGCCGCGTGGCCTTCCTGGCCTGGCACGCCTGGCACGACGTGGACGCGGGCCAGTGGCCCGCCGGGATGCCCGACCACCGCCGCGTCGCCTACGACCTGCCGACCGTGCGGCACTGGCTCGAGCTGTTCGTGCGCCGGTTCTTCGCCAGCCAGTTCAAGCGGTCCGCGCTGCCCAACGGGCCCAAGGTCAGCCCCGGCGGCACGATGTCGCCGCGCGGGGACTGGCGGATGCCCTCGGACGCCTCGCCGGCCGCCTGGCTGGCCGAGATCGAAGCCCGGGTCCCGACGACCGAGCCGACCTCGGCGCACCGAGGAGCGCACCGATGAGGGCGGCGACCCCCGCTCCTCGCGTGCTCGTCGTCCAGCACGAGGACGACGCCCCCGCCGCGTGGTTCGGCACCTGGCTCGTCGAGGCCGGGGCCGAGCTCGACGTACGCCGTCCCTACGCCGGTGACGCCCTGCCCGCCGACCTCGTCGACCACGACGCCCTGCTGGTCCTGGGCGGCGAGATGGGGGCGACCGACGACGAGCACTGGTGGATCCCGCTCACCCGCGAGCTGGTCCGTCGTGCCGCGGCGACCCGGACGCCGACGCTCGGGATCTGCCTGGGCCACCAGCTGTGCACCGTCGCGCTCGGTGGCACGATCCAGCGCAACCCCGCGGGCCAGCAGCTCGGAGTGCTGGAGGTCGGCTGGGGCCCGGACGCCACCGCCGACCCGCTGCTCGGCGTCGCCGTCGACGCCCGGATCGCCGTGCACTGGAACGACGACGTCGTCCACGAGCTCCCGGCCGGTGCGACCAGGCTGGCCACGGCGCCCGGGGGAGAGGTCCAGGCTGCGCGGCTCGCCGAGACCGTCTGGGGCGTCCAGCTGCATCCCGAGGTCGACGAGCAGATCGTCACCGACTGGGCGCCCGGTTCCCGGGCCGTCCACGGCGACGCCGCCGTCGACGTCGCCCTGGCCCGGATCGGCGCCGAGCAGCACGAGCTGCACGCGTCCTGGCGCCCCGTGGCCGGCGCCCTCGTCGAGCTGGCGCGCGCCCCGCGGGCCGGCTGACCTCGCCGACCCCTGCGGTGCCCTAGGCTCGCCGCCATGGGAAAGCAGGAGGACTTCGTGCTGCGTGCGCTCGAGGAGCGTGACGTCCGCTTCGTGCGGTTGTGGTTCTCCGACGTGCTGGGCTCGTTGAAGTCGGTCGCCGTCGCGCCGGCCGAGCTCGAGGCCGCCTTCGACGAGGGCATCGGGTTCGACGGCTCCGCGATCGAGGGCTTCGCCCGGGTCTACGAGGCCGACATGCTCGCCAAGCCGGACCCGTCGACCTTCCAGATCCTGCCGTGGCGCGACGAGGGGCCGTCGACCTCACGGATGTTCTGCGACATCGTCATGCCCGACGGCTCGCCGTCCTTCGCCGACCCGCGCAACGTGCTGAAGCGGATGCTCGGGCGGGCCTCGGACCTGGGGTTCACCTTCTACACCCACCCCGAGATCGAGTTCTACCTGTTCAAGGACATGCCCGAGCCGGGTGCGGAGCCGGTCCCGGTCGACCGCAGCGGCTACTTCGACCACACCGCGCAGCTGATGGGCGCCGACTTCCGTCGCGAGGCGATCACCAACCTCGAGCGGATGGGCATCTCGGTGGAGTTCAGCCACCACGAGCACGGCCCGGGCCAGCAGGAGATCGACCTGCGCTACGCCGACGCGCTGACCACCGCCGACAACGTGATGACCTTCCGCACGGTGATCCGCGAGGTCGCGCTGAGCCAGGGCATCTGGGCGACGTTCATGCCCAAGCCCTTCACCACCCACCCCGGTTCCGGGATGCACACGCACCTCTCGCTCTTCGAGGGCGACCAGAACGCCTTCTACGAGGCCGGTGCGGAGTACCAGCTCTCCCGCACCGGGCGGCAGTTCATCGCGGGCATCCTGCGCCACGCCCCCGAGCTGAGCATCGTGACCAACCAGTGGGTCAACTCCTACAAGCGGATGATGTTCGGCACCGAGGCGCCCTCCTACATCTGCTGGGGTCACAACAACCGCTCCGCCATGGTGCGGGTGCCGATGTACAAGCCGCTCAAGGGCCAGTCGACCCGCGTCGAGCTCCGCACGATCGACCCGGCCTGCAACCCCTACCTCGCCTTCACCGTGGTGCTCGCGGCCGGGCTGAAGGGGATCGCCGAGGACTACGAGCTCCCCCGCGAGGCCGAGGACGACGTCTGGACGCTCTCGGACCGCGAGCGTCAGAGCCTGGGCATCGACCCGCTGCCGGAGAGCCTCAAGGAGGCCCTGGCCATCGCCGAGGACTCCGAGCTGCTCGCCGACGCCCTGGGCGAGCACGTCTTCGAC
The DNA here is from genome assembly GCA_963760555.1 of uncultured Actinomycetota bacterium. Classification (GTDB taxonomy): domain Bacteria; phylum Actinomycetota; class Actinomycetes; order Propionibacteriales; family Nocardioidaceae; genus Nocardioides. The sequence continues at coordinate 44,292 of CAVXDJ010000001.1, forward strand.
TTCGTGCTGCGCAACAAGCGGGCGGAGTGGGCCGACTACCGCGGGCAGGTCTCGTCCTACGAGCGCAACGCGATGCTGCCGGTCATCTAGGCCCCGTGAGCGTGTCCGGACCTCGCTCGGCCACCGCCCTGGCCCGTCTGGGGTTCGCCGACCTCACCCGCGCCCGGGACGACCTCGCGGCCCTCGAGCGGTTCGGGCCACCCCCGCCCGACGCCTTGCTGGCGATCCTGGGGCGCACCGCCGACCCCGACGCCGCGATCTCGTCGTTCCTGCGGCTGCTCGAGGCCGCCGAGGAGGACCACGACGGCGAGGGACGCGCGCTGCACGCCGAGGTCGTCGACGACGAGGGCACCGCGATGCGGCTGCTCGGGGTGCTGGGGGCCAGCGCCGCCCTGGGGGAGCACCTGATCCGTCACCCCGGCCACTGGCGCGAGCTGTGCGACCCGACGCTGGGCTCGACGCGCCCGGCGGCGTACGCCGTGCGGGCCGGCCTGCTGCGCTCGGTCGGGGCGGACCCGGACGCCGACCAGCCGGTCGCGCTGAGCGACGGCACCCTGAGGCACGACGCGCAGGCCGTGGACGCCCTGCGGGTCGAGTACCGCCGCGTGCTGCTGCGCCTGGCGGCGCGCGACCTCGCCCACGACCTCGCGGTCGACGACGCCGCGGCCGAGCTCGCCGAGCTCGCGGCGGGCACCCTCGACGCGGCGCTGGCCGTGGCCCGCGCCCGGGTCGGGGACCTGCACGACCAGGCCCGTCTGGCGGTGGTCGCGATGGGCAAGTGTGGCGGCCACGAGCTGAACTACGTCTCCGACGTCGACGTGATCTTCGTCCACGAGCCGGCCGAGGGCGTCTCGGAGACGGTGGGGGTGCGAGCGGCCACCCAGCTGGCCAGCCAGCTGATGCGGGTCTGCTCGGAGCAGACCGCCGAGGGCACGATCTGGCCCGTCGACGCCAACCTGCGCCCCGAGGGCAAGGCCGGCCCGCTCACCCGCACCCTGGCCAGCCACCGCGGCTACTACGAGCGGTGGGCGAAGGCCTGGGAGTTCCAGGCGCTGCTCAAGGCCCGCCCCGTGGCGGGCGACCTCGGGCTCGGGGAGGCCTACGTCGCGATGGTCTCGCCGTTCGTGTGGTCCGCCGCGGACCGCGACGGCTTCGTGGAGCAGGCGCGTGCGATGCGTCGCCGCGTCGTCGAGCACATCCCGGCCCGCGACGCCGAGCGCCAGCTCAAGCTCGGCTCCGGGGGGCTGCGCGACGTCGAGTTCGCCGTGCAGCTGCTCCAGCTCGTGCACGGACGCTCCGACCCGCGGCTGCGGACCCCGACGACGCTCTCGGCGCTGTCGGTGCTGACCGGGCTCGGCTACGTCGGTCGCGAGGACGGCGACGCCCTGCACCGCGCCTACGCCTTCCTGCGCACCCTCGAGCACCGCATCCAGCTCCACCAGCTGCGGCGCACCCACGTCGTGCCCACGGGCGAGGCCGCGCTGCGTCGGCTGGGCCGGGCGATGGGCTACCACACCGACCCGGTCGCGTCCCTCGAGCGGGCCTGGGCCGACCACCGCCGCGAGGTGCGCCGACTGCACCAGAAGCTCTTCTACCGGCCGCTGCTCACCGCGGTCGCCAAGGTCCCGGGTGCGGGGGTGGCGCTCTCCTCCGAGGCCGCCCGCGAGCGACTGGTCGCCCTGGGCTACGACGACCCCGACGCCGCGCTGCGGACCCTGGAGTCGCTCACCGCGGGCGTGAGCCGGACGGCGGCGATCCGACGGACCCTGCTGCCGGTGATGCTGGAGTGGTTCGCCTCCGGACCCGACGCCGACGCCGGCCTGTTCCGCTTCCGTCGGATCAGCGAGGCGCTGCGCGACTCACCGTGGTACCTCGCGACCCTGCGCGACGAGGGTGAGGTCGCCGAGCGGCTCGCCCACGTGCTGTCGACCTCGCGCTACGCCACCGAGCTGCTCGAGCACGAGCCCCGGGGGGTGCGGATGCTCCTGGAGGACCTCGCTCCCCGCTCCGCCGAGGAGGTCGCCGAGGAGATGCGCGCCACCGCCTCGCGCCAGGACTCCCTCGAGCGCGCGGTGCGCGCCATCCGCGCCGTACGGCGTCGTGAGCTGTTCCGCATCGCCAGCGGTGACCTGCTCGGACTGAGCGACGTCGCCCTCGTCGGTCGGGGGCTCTCGCGGCTGACCGACGCCACGCTCGAGGCCACCGTGCGCGTGGTGGTCGCCTCGGTCTGCGAGCGCCGCGGCCTGACGGTGCCGCCGGCCCGCCTGGCGGTCGTCGCGATGGGCCGCTACGGGGGTTTCGAGCTCTCCTACGGCAGCGACGCGGACGTCCTGTTCGTCCACGAGGCCGTCGAGGGCCAGGACCCGGGGGCGGCGGCCTCCTTCGCGCAGGCCGTGGTCCACGACCTGCGGCGCACGCTGTCGGCGCCCGGGGCCGACCTGCCGCTGGTCGTCGACGCCGACCTGCGGCCCGAGGGCAAGAACGGGGCGCTGACCCGCACGCTGGACTCCTACGCGGCCTACTACCGACGCTGGTCGAGCACCTGGGAGGCCCAGGCCCTCCTGCGCGCCGACCCCGTCGTGGGCGACGCCGGCCTGCGCGAGCGGTTCGCGGCCCTGATCGACGAGGTGCGCTACCCCGCGGCGGGGCTGGACGAGGAGGGGGTGATCGAGGTGCGCCGCATCAAGGCCCGCATCGACGACGAGCGACTGCCCCGCGGTGCCGACCCCCAGCTGCACCTCAAGCTCGGCCGCGGGGGACTGGCCGACATCGAGTGGACCGCGCAGCTGCTGCAGATGCGTCACGCGGGAGCCGTCCCCGCGCTGCGCACCCCGCAGACCCTGGCCGCGCTGGACGCCGCGGCCGACGCGGGGCTGATCGAGGCCTCCGAGGCCACGGTGCTGGTCGACGGCTGGCGCCTGGCGAGCCGGATGCGCAACGCGGTCACGCTGGTGCGGGGCCGCCCCGGTGACGAGATCCCGCGTGACGTGCGCGAGCGCGCCGCCGTCGCCGCGATCCTGGGCTACCCGCCGGGATCGACCGACCTGATGCTCAACGACTACCTGCGCGCGGCGCGTCGGACGCGCCGGGTCGTCGACCGGGTGTTCTGGTCCTGATCCAGCGCCGAAGCCTGCGCACAGCCCGCCCGCGCAGGCTAGGTTGAGGCCCGTGGACCCAGGAGACACGACGTCGCGGACCCCCGCCGGCGCGAGCATCCGGGTGTTCCTGCTCGACGACCACGAGATCGTCCGGCGCGGGGTGAAGGACCTGCTCGAGGGTGAGCCCGACATCGAGGTGGTCGGCGAGTCCGGGACCGCCGAGGACGCCGTCGAGGCCATCTCGCGCATCCGGCCCGACGTCGCCGTGCTCGACGGACGTCTGCCCGACGGCTCCGGCATCGACGTGTGCCGCGAGGTCCGCTCCCGACACCCCGAGATCGCCACGCTGATCCTGACCTCCTTCGACGACGACGAGGCGCTCTTCGCCGCGATCATGGCCGGGGCCTCCGGCTACGTGCTCAAGCAGGTCCGGGGCAACGAGCTGATCACCACGCTGCGCCGGGTGGCTGCCGGCCAGTCCACGCTCGACCCCGCCGTGACCAGCGCGGTGCTCGAGCGGCTGCGCACCGGGGCCCAGCGCTCCTCGGCGATGGAGCAGCTCACGGCCCAGGAGCAGCGGATCCTCGCCCTGATCGGCGAGGGCATGACCAACCGCCAGATCGCGGCCACCGTCTTCCTGGCCGAGAAGACCGTGAAGAACTACGTCTCCTCGCTGCTGGCCAAGCTCGGGCTGAGCTCGCGCACCCAGGCGGCGATCTACGCGACCCGGCACCCGTCGTGAGGTGGGCGACCCGGGCGTGACCGGCTACCCGCAGGGCCTCAGCCGTAGGGCAGCGTCTCGGGGATCAGGCTGACCGCGCGCGCCCGGGCCGCGGTCAGGCCCCGGCGGTGGTGGGCCCGGCAGAGCACCTCGTAGGCCACCACCGGCTCCGGCCCGGCCTCGCGGCGTCGCTCCACGTCGCCCACCACGACGACCTCGCCGTCGAGGACCATCTCGCCGTCCTCGGTGCGCGCGTTGTGGGTCGCCCGGCGACCGCACCAGCACAGCGCCTCCACCTGGAGCACGTGCATGCGGTCCGCCAGCTCGACCAGCCGGGCGCTGCCGGGGAAGAGCACCGTGCGGAAGTCGGTGAGGATGCCGAAGGCGAAGACGTCGAGCTGCAGCTCGTCGACGACCTTGGCCAGCTGGTCGATCTGCACGGCCGCGTAGAACTGGACCTCGTCGCAGATCAGGTAGTCCATCCGGCCGCCCTGGGTCAGGGTGTCGACGGCGTGGCGCCAGAAGTCGAAGCCGGCGCCGACCTCGACGGCCTCGTGGGTCAGACCGAGGCGGCTCGACAGGGTGGCCTCGCCGGCCCGGTCGTGGGCGGTGAAGATCTGGCCCACCCGGCCACGGGCCCGGTGGTTGTGGTTGGTCTGCAGCGCCAGGGTGCTCTTGCCCGAGTCCATGGTGCCGGTGAAGAAGTGCAGCTCGGCCACCGCCCGATCCTGTCACCTCCTGAGACGATGCCTGCGTGCAGGCCCCGAACCCCTCCCCGAACCCCACCACGGTCCCGTCCCCGCTGATCGGTGTCGCCGAGCTCGCCGAGGTGAGCGCTGCGGCCACGCTGCTCGACGTCCGCTACCGGATGGGGGGCCCGCACGGCGCGCGCGCGTACGCCGCCGGCCACCTGCCCGGCGCGGCCTACGTCGACCTCGACACCGACCTGGCCGGCCCGCCCGGCGAGGGTGGACGGGGCGGCCGGCACCCCCTGCCGACCGCGGCGGCGTTCGAGACGTCGATGCGCGCGGTCGGCGTGCGCACGGGCCGACCGGTGGTGGTCTACGACGACTGGGCCGGCCGCGCGGCCGCCCGGGCCTGGTGGCTGCTGCGCCACGCCGGTCACGACGACGTACGGGTCCTGGACGGCGGGTGGGCGGCGTGGCTCGAGGCCGGCGGGGACGTCGAGACGACCGCGACCGCCGAGCGGCCCGGCGGGGGGGACCTCGTCGTCCGCTTCGGCGCGATGCCGGTCGTCGACGCCGACCACGTGCGGGACGTGGACGTCCTGCTCGACGCACGGGCGCCCGAGCGCTACCGCGGCGAGCACGAGCCGGTCGACCCGGTCGCCGGGCACGTGCCCGGCGCGCTCAACGTGCCGACGGAGGACAACCTCGCCGATGACGGCCGGATGCTCGACCCCGTGGCCCTGAGGCAGCGGTACGCCACGGTCGGTGCGGGCGTCGGTGCGGGCCGCACGGTGGCGGCGTACTGCGGGTCGGGGGTGACCGCGTGCCACGACGTCCTGGCCCTCGCCGTCGTCGGGGTGAGCGCCGCGCTCTACCCCGGCAGCTGGAGCGACTGGGTGAGCGACCCCGACCGGCCGGTCGAGCGCTGAGGCACCGGCTGAGGCACCGGGCGGCTCACCAGTGGACGCCGCGGAAGACCCGGGCGAGCATGATCTGCTCGGACTCCCGCGACCCCGCGCCGGACCCCGGCGTCGAGCCCTTCGCGGCCGCCGAGTCGGGGAAGACGTGGTAGGCCATGTTCAGGATCCGGAAGGCGGCCTTCGGGGCGACGGTGTGCACGACCGCACCGGCGTTGCCGAGCAGGGTGTTGATCTCGTGCGGGCGCTCCACGACCGCCCTGATGACGAGGTCCGCGGCCTGGGCGGGCGAGATGGTGGGGAACTTGTCGTAGAGCTTGGTCGGCGCGATCATCGGCGTGCGCACGAGCGGCATGTGGATCCCGGTGAAGGTCACCCCGTCGCCCACCAGCTCCGAGGACACCACGTTGCTCCACGCGTCGAGCGCGGCCTTGGAGGCGACGTAGGCGGAGAAGCGCGGCGGTGAGGTCTGCACCCCGATCGAGCTGATGTTCACCACGTGCCCCCGACCCTGCTCGCGCATGGTGGGCAGCAGCCCCATGACCAGTCGGATCGCGCCGAAGTAGTTCAGCTGCATGGTGCGCTCGAAGTCGTGGAAGCGGTCCTCGCTGAGCTTCAGCGAGCGCCGGATGGACCGGCCGGCGTTGTTGACCACCACGTCGACGGAGTCGAGCTCGGAGGTCAGCTGCTGGCACAGGGCGTCGATGGCCTCGAGGTCGGAGAGGTCGCAGGGGTAGACGTGGGCGGTGCCTCCGCGCAGCTCGATCGCATCACGCACCGCCTCGAGCTTCTCGCGCCCGCGGGCCACGAGCACCGGGATGCCGCCGGCCTGCGCCACGCGCAGGGCCACGACCTGGCCGATGCCCGAGGAGGCGCCGGTGATCACGACGTGCTTGCCCTCGACGGCCGCGCGCACCTTCGGGTCACGGCCCGTCGAGGTGTCGAGGTGCTCCTCCCAGTAGGACCAGAGGAGGGCGGCGTAGGACTCGAGGTCCGGGACGCTGATGCCCGACCCGGCCAGGGCGCGCTCGGTGCGGCGCGAGTCGAACCGGGCGGAGAACGAGCTGTGCCCCAGGACCTCGGCCGGGATGCCGAGGCGACCGACGGTCTGCTCGAGGACGGCCTGGACGGGCGCGGTCCGCACCAGGCCGGTCAGCAGCGTGGCCGGTCGGAGGGCCCGTGGCAGCAGCGGGCGTGAGCTGATCCGGGCCAGTCCCGTGCCGAGAGGGGTGGCGAAGGTCGGCGCGCCGGCGGCGGCGCAGAAGGCGTTGAACGTCTCGACCAGCGGCTGCGGCTCGGGGTTGACCAGGTGGAAGGCCTCCCCGTCGTGGTCCGGGAGGTGGGCGAGGTGGTCCATGGCCCGGGCGACGTAGTCGACGGGGACCACGTTGGTCTCGCCGAGGTCCATGCCCACCAGGGGGAGCCAGCCGGGCAGTGTGTCGCGCAGCGTCTTCAGGGCGGGGAAGAAGTAGTACGGGCCGTCGACCTTGTCCATCGCCCCGGTCGTGGAGTCGCCGACGACGATGGCCGGGCGGTAGACCCGCCAGGGCACCGCGGCCTCCTCGCGCACGATCCGCTCGGACTCGAACTTGGTGCGGTGGTAGGCCGAGGGCAGGTGCTGGCCCTCGGCGAACATGGTCTCGTCGAAGCGGCCCGTGAAGTCCCCGGCCGCGGCCACCGAGGAGACCTGGTGGAAGCAGCCGGCGTCGAGCGCCTCGGCCAGCTCCAGCGCGTGGCGGGTGCCCTCGACGTTCATCGTCTCGTTGGTGACCTCGTCCGCGGTCATGTCGTAGACGGCGGCGAGGTGGAAGAAGTGCGTGATCGTGCCGGCGTGCTCCTGGACCCAGGCCTCGTCGACCCCGAGGCCCGGCTCGGCCAGGTCGCCGACGACGGGCACGACCCGGTCGGTGGCCCAGCCACGGACCAGGATGTCGAGGCGCTCCCGCGACCCCTCGCGCACCAGGACGAAGATCTCGCCCTCACGGTGGTCGACGAGCTCGGCCACCAGGTGCCGACCGATGAATCCTGTGGCCCCGGTCACGAAGTACGACATGAGCGGAGGTTAGCGGGGCCTACTGGTCGTGACCACCGAACATGATCTCGTCCCAGCTCGGCACCGACGCGCGCCCGCGCTTCTTGGTCACGGGACGGCGAGGCGGTTCGCTCGGCTCGTCGTCGTCGAGCGGGAGCGGCTCGTCCACGCTTCCGGCGGCGGTGGGCTCCACGTCCCGGCCCGGCGCCGGGTCGGGCTCGGCCAGGGGCTCCGACGCGGGCTCGGCGACCAGGTCGATCGCGTCGTCGCCGAGCGGCACGTCGGCGCCCGGGACGGCCTCGAGCCGGCGCGACCGCGCCGCCTGCAGGTCGTCGCGGGTGTCCTGGGCGGCGTCGCTCGTGACGGGCTCGACGAGCTCGCCGGTCAACCAGCGCGCGTCGTCGTCGTCGAGGGTGACGTAGGAGCCCGGGACGTCGTAGCTGAACGCGGCCACGCCCTCGCGGCGGTGGGTGCTGAAGGCCGCGGTGAGGGTCCAGCGACCGTCCTCGCGCCGCCAGGCGTCCCACGTCAGCGACCCCGGGTCGACGTTGTGGGAGCGCAGGTGGGCCGCGACCGCGTCGCCCAGGGTGCGGGCGGTGCCGCTGGTCTCGGTGCGCGGACGGCGCAACGACGAGGCCTGGGCCCGCTGGGCGACGTGCTCCCGCTCGGCGAGCACCGGGCCGGCGAAGCCCATGATCTTGTCGACCGACGTCCCGGCGGCCTCCGCGACGGCCTCCGCGCTCTCGCCGGCACGGATGCGCGCCTGGATGTCGCGGGGACGGAGGGTCGAGTCCATGGGGATCTCCAACTGGCCGAGGCGTGAGGTGTCTCCGCGCACGGCGGACCGGAGCCGGCCGTCGACGGTCAGGGTGTGCTCCCCGCCCGTGTCGTCGACGAGCAGGAGCCGTCCGTCCTCGGTGGTGCCGGCCAGTCGGAGGTGCGCCATGCGAGGCCACCTCCCTGTCCGGACCGCCGACGACGGGCGGGTTCTCGTCCGTGTGCGCTTCGGCGCGAGCCTACGGCAGCCGCGCCCTCGGGCGGCGGCGGCGCGACGGGTGAGAGGACCGTCCCTAGGATCGAGCGGTGAGCATGCCTGAGCCGACCGCCGACCCGCTCGACCAGCCGACGCGGATGGCGCCGGACGTCGCGCCCTACGACGCGGTGCTGCTGGTCTCCTTCGGCGGCCCCGAGGGACCCGACGACGTCCTGCCGTTCCTGGAGAACGTCACCCGCGGGCGAGGGATCCCGACCGAGCGCCTGGAGGAGGTCGGGAAGCACTACCACCTCTTCGGCGGTCGCTCGCCGATCAACGACCAGAACCGCGCCTTCCTGGCCGCGCTGCGCGAGGACCTCGCTGGTGCCGGCATCGACCTGCCGGTCTACTGGGGCAACCGCAACTGGGACCCCTACCTGGCCGACGCGCTGGAGCAGATGAGCGCCGACGGCGTACGCCGGGCCGCGTGCTTCATCACCAGCGCCTACTCGTCGTGGTCGAGCTGCCGGCAGTACCGCGAGAACCTCTACGACGCCGTCGAGGAGGCCGGTCGTCGCACCGGCGCCGATGCCCCGCGGCTGGACAAGCTGCGCCACTACTTCAACCACCCCGGGTTCGTCGAGCCGGTCGTCGACGCGACCCTCGCCGCCCTGGCCGACCTGCCCGAGGACGTCCGGTCGGGTGCGCACCTGGTCTTCGTCACGCACTCCATCCCGACCGCGATGAACGACACCTCGGGCCCGCCCGAGCAGGGTGGCAGCGCCTACGTGCGTCAGCACCTCGACGTCGCCGGGGTCGTCGCGGACGCGGTGGCGACGTCGACCGGGCAGGAGCACCCGCACGAGCTGGTCTTCTGCTCCCGCTCGGGCTCGCCGCGCACGCCGTGGCTGGAGCCGGACGTCAACGACCACCTGCGGGCCCTGGCCGGGCGGGGCGTACCGGCGGTGGTGATCGTGCCGGTCGGGTTCGTCTCGGACCACATGGAGGTCATCTACGACCTCGACACCGAGGCCGCCGAGACCGCCGCGGAGCTCGGGCTGCCGATGCGCCGGGCCGCGACCCCGGGCGACGACGCCCGGTTCGTGGCGGTCGTGCGGGACCTGCTGACCGAGCGCGCCGCCGCCGAGCGCGGGAGCGACGTGACGAGGTGCGCCCTGGGGCAGACCGGTCCGATGTGGGACCGGTGCCCCGTGGGGTGCTGCGCCAACCCGCGGGGCGAGCGGCCGGCCCTGACCGGCGAGGATGCGTGAGCGCTCCCGGCGAGGACGTCGCGCTCGCCACCGCGCTCGCCGACCTGGCGCTGGAGGTCGCCCGTGAGGCCGCCGTGCTGGTGCGGGAGCGGGCCTCGCGGGCCGTGGCCGTGGCTGCGACGAAGACCAGCGCCACGGACCCCGTGACCGAGGCCGACCGTGCCTGCGAGGCGCTCGTGCGCGCCCGACTGCTGGCCGCGCGTCCCGACGACGCCGTCCTGGGCGAGGAGGGCGACGACGTTCCGGGCACCTCCGGGGTGCGGTGGATCGTCGACCCGATCGACGGCACGGTGAACTTCCTCTACGGGCTGCCCCTCTACGCGGTCTCGATCGCCGCCGAGGTGACCCGCCCCGGCCAGGGCCCCGAGGTGGTCGCCGGGGTCGTGCTCGACGTCGCGTCGGGGACGACCTACGTCGCCCGCCCCGGCCCCGACGCCACCACGGTCGCGCTGCGCGACGACGAGCCGCTGCGGGTGCGGTCCGGGGTCCCGCTCGCAGAGCGGCTGATCGGCACCGGCTTCTCCTACGACCCCGCGCTGCGCGCGCTCCAGGGTGCCGCGGTGGCCCGGCTGCTGCCGCAGGTGCGCGACGTACGCCGGATGGGATCGGCCGCCCTGGACCTGTGCTTCGTCGCGCAGGGCTCCTTCGACGGCTACGTGGAGGAGGGCACCCACCTGTGGGACCGCGCGGCCGGCGGCCTCATCGCCCGGGCCGCCGGCGCCCGGGTCCGGGAGGGCACCGGGGTCGGCGGCGGCATGGTGCTGGTGTGCGGCCCCGAGGACGGGTTCGAGGATCTCTGGGACCTCGTGCACGACGTCGGGCTCGCGGTCGCACCCGCGGGTGGCCCGGGCGGGGAATAGCCCCACCCCCGCCACGGTTGCGCGTGCTGACGCCCGCGCGAGACAACCGCGCCGCCCCAGGAACCTCCCGGGTCGGACCGCCCACCCCACCCGGTGGGACCAGGGCGGGCCGCATGGTGCACAATTCGGCGCGCATCAGCGGCGACCAGAGTCTTCGAGGGGAGTGGGAACGCATGGCAACCGACTACGACGCACCGCGCAAGAACGAGGAAGAGCAGTCCGAGGAGAGCATCGAGGAGCTCAAGGCTCGTCGTCACGACAAGAACTCGGGGAAGGTCGACGAGGACGAGACCGAGGCGGCCGAGTCCTTCGAGCTGCCCGGCGCCGACCTGTCCCACGAGGAGCTGGCGGTCGAGGTCAAGCCCAAGCAGGACGACGAGTTCACCTGCATGAGCTGCTTCCTGGTCCACCACCGCAGCCAGCTCGCGGACGAGAAGAAGATGATCTGCCGCGACTGCGTCTGATCCAGGCCAGCACCTGCCCGGCACGCCCCCCACGGGGGACGGCGCCGGGCAGTCGTGCGTCCGGGGGTGTCCTCAGACGCTCTGCGTGGGCGCGTCGGTGTCGCTGCGGTCCGCCTCGAGTCCCGGGGGCAGGTGCCCCGTCGAGCGGTGGTAGTAGTTCGCGGCGCGGCGCGAGGCCAGCATCCGGGCGATCTGGATGAGTGTGCCGCTGGTCGCGGCCCACGCGACGGCCTCCCAGATGTCGACGTCGGGGTCGGCCGGGTTGGCGGGCGGCTGCTTGCCGGTGGCCTTCATCCAGGTGGTGTTGAGGGCCTTCTTCGTCACGGTGGCCGCGCCGAGGGCGGCGACGAGGGAGAAGACCGACCAGAGCTTGGAGCTGTCCGATGCCATGGTCTCGACCCTAGTGCCCGCACGTGCCGGGTCGCCCTCACCCGCGAGCAGGACCCGTTCCGGCCACGGCCGCCGTCGCCGCCGCGTGCACCGCGGCGGCCAGCTCGGCCGGACGGCGGGTGCTGATCAGCCAGTACGGCGTCGGGTCACGCGGGTCGAGCAGCTCCACGCGGACCGCGCGCTTGAGGTAGGGCCGCAGGAGCAGGAAGGCTCGTACGTCGGCGTCGCGGCCGGCCAGGAGCCGGGTCTGCTCCGCGTCCAGCGCCACCGCCTCGCCGAGGTGGTGGGCCGCGACCTGCGCGCGACCGGCGTGCAGCACCCCGTCCGCCACCCGGACCCGTGCCGAGCCGTAGCCCCCGAGCAGCCCGGCGAGCAGGACCAGGCACACCGCGGTCGCCGACCAGGCGACGACGGGGGGCACCGCGACGACGAGCGCGAGCCACAGGCTGGCCACGAGCATCACGCCCTGCACCCACCAGCGCAGCGGCACGCTGAGCCGCTCGGTGTGGCGGGGTGCGGCGGCCGGGGGAGCGGCCTGCGCACGGGCGTCGTTCACGGCGCCATCCTCCCACGGGGCGCACTAGGGTCCTGCCGGTGACGTCCTCCACCGCGCCGGCGGACCCGCCCCCGGAGCCGCCGTCGGCGCCGTCCCAGGGTCCGCACCCGAGCCTCGAGGTCCGCCTCCTGCGCCTCGACCCGGGCCTGCCCCTGCCCTCCTACGCGCACGACGGCGACGCGGGCGCGGACCTGCACGCCGCGGTCGACGTCGATCTGGCGCCCTTCGAGCGGGCCCTGGTCCCGACCGGCATCGCCGTCGAGCTGCCCGTCGGCCACGTCGGGCTCGTGCACCCCCGCTCCGGTCTCGCCGTCCGTCACGGACTGACGGTCCTCAACACGCCCGGCACCATCGACGCCGGCTACCGCGGGGAGATCTCGGTGCTGCTGGTCAACCTCGACCCCCGCGTGCCGGTCCGGTTGCGGCGCGGTGACCGCGTGGCCCAGCTGGTCGTGCAGCGGGTCGAACGGGTTCGCTTCGTCGAGGTCTCCCGCGTCAGCGAGACCGGACGCGGCTCCGGGGGCTACGGTTCTACCGGTGGCTTCACGGCCCCCGAGGACGGCACCGGCCCCGGTCGCCGCCCCGCGGAGGAGCCGTCGCCGGATCCCGCCACCCCCCTCGACCACACCGGAGAAGCGCGTTGAAGTTCCGTCGCAGGTCCACCTCGTCGTCGTCCGACCCCTCGGACCTCGCCCCGGCCACGTCCGCGGAGGCCGAGGACCTCACCGGGCCCTTCGACGTCGCCGACCTCGACGAGGGTGCCGACCAGGTCGAGCGCGTCGACCTCGGCTCGCTGCTCATCCAGGCCGAGCCCGGGCGCGACCTGCGTCTGCAGGTCGACGAGGCCACCGGTGAGGTCCAGTCGGTGCTGCTGGCCGGAGTCGACGGCGCGATGGACGTACGGGCCTTCGCCGCGTCCCGCAACGGCGACCTCTGGGGCGAGGTGCGCCCGCAGATCGTGGCGGACATGACCCAGCGCGGCGGGACCGCGGTCGAGCAGGAGGGGCGGTTCGGTCCGGAGCTGCTCTGCGAGGCCACCGTGCGCACCCCCGACGGTCAGACCGGACTGCAGCAGTCGCGCATCGTGGGCGTCAACGGGCCGCGCTGGATGGTGCGGGCCACCTTCATCGGTCGTCCGGCCCGGGAGGCGGAGTCGGCGGGCGAGTGGGCCGACGTGCTCGCGCGGGTGGTCGTGCGCCGAGGGGAGCACGCCGTGCCCCCGGGCGAGGCGCTGCCCGTCACCCTGCCCGAGCAGGCCCGCCGCGTGGAGCAGCCGGGCGAGGACCCCCGCAGCGCCCTCAGCGAGCCGCAGGACCAGCCGGACGAGCCCGACGCCGCCGCGGGCGGGGAACCCACCTCGTCATGAGCCTGTTCAACCGTCGCCCGCGGCGCCACGAGGCGGACGCGGCCGAGCCCGTCGTCTCGCAGGGCGCTCCGGGCGGCGGCCTTCGCCTGACGCGCATCGAGGACGCCCCGGACCGGCTGCCGGTGCTGCTCGAGGGGACCCTGCGCACCGTCACCCTGCGACCCCGGGGCGGCGTACCGGCCCTGGAGGCCGAGCTCGCCGACGGGACCGGGTCGATCATCCTGGTCTGGCTGGGCCGCCGTCGCATCATCGGGGTGGGCGCCGGTGCGGCGATGCGGGTGCAGGGTCGGATCGGACTGCACGACGGGGCCCGCACGATGTACAACCCGCGCTACGAGCTGATCCTGTGAGCGAGGCCGCCCCTTCCACCGTGCGGGTCGAGACCGTCGAGGCGCTCGTGCGCGCGCAGATGGCCACCGCCCTGGGCGGGCGCCGCGGCATGGTCGAGGCCGGGGTCCCCGGAGTGCTGTTCACGGTCCTCTGGTTGAGCACCCGCGACCTGCGGGTCGCCCTGGTCGGCAGCCTGGTCGTCGCGCTCCTCGCCCTGGGTCTGCGCCTGGCGCAGCGCTCCACCCCCCAGTTCTGCTTCAACGCACTCTTCGCGATCGGGATCGGGTTCCTCTTCGTGCGTCTCGCCGCGTCCTCGGGCGGCAGCGAGTCCGAGCAGGCGCTGGCCTTCTTCCTGCCCGGCATCCTGATCAGCCTGGGCTACACCGTGCTGATGGCGGGGTCCTGCCTCGCGGGGTGGCCCTTCGTCGGCTTCATGCTCGGCTCGGTCACGGGCGACCCCACCGCGTGGCACGCCGACCACCAGGTCGTCGCGCTGTGCTCCCGGCTGACCTGGCTGTTCCTGCTGCCCGGGGCCGTCGGGGTGGCCCTGCAGGGTCCCGTGTGGCTCGCGGGCTACTCCGGCGTCCTCGACATCGACGTCGCCGTCCTCGTGCTCGGCGTCCTGCGGGTCGGCCTGGGCTGGCCGCTGCGGATCCTGGCGTGGATGTCGATGATCTGGGTGCTCGGACGGGATCGCACCCCGATCGAGGCGGCCTAGCGACTCCTAGCCGCGGCCGCGCGAGGGGTGGGTGGCCGGGGCCAGCAGGTGCTCGAGCTCGTCCTCGCCGGCGTCGGGCACGACGAAGAGCAGCTCGTCGCCGGACTCGACCGGCTGCTCGGGGTCCGGCACGTAGACCTGGCCGTCACGCAGGATCGTGACCAGGGCGCAGTTGTCGGGCAGCGGGATCAGCCCGACGGGCTTGCCGACGTACGGCGACTCGTCCGGCAGCGTCATCTCGACCAGGTTGGCGTTGCCCTGGCGGAAGGTGAAGAGCCGCACCAGGTCACCGACCGTGACCGCCTCCTCGACGAGTGCCGACATGATCCGCGGCGTCGAGACGTTGACGTCGACGCCCCAGGCCTCGCTGAAGAGCCACTCGTTGTTGGGGTGGTTGACCCGGCCCACGGTGCGCGGGACGCCGAACTCGGTCTTGGCCAGCAGCGAGGTGACCAGGTTGGCCTTGTCGTCACCGGTCGCCGCGATCACCACGTCGCAGCGGTCGAGGCGGGCCTCCTCGAGCGAGGACAGCTCGCAGCAGTCGGCCAGCAGCCACTCGGCGTCCGGGACCCGCTCGGGCCGGATGGCGCTCGCGTTCTTGTCGATCAGCAGGACCTCGTGGCCGTTGCCGATCAGCTCCCGGGCCACGGAGCGCCCCACGGCGCCCGCGCCGGCGATGGCGACCCTCATTCGCTCTCCGGACCCTTCTCGATCGTGCGGTAGGCGTGCTGGGCGTTCTCCTCGCGCATCACCAGGTGCAGCAGGTCCCCCTCCTGGATGACCGACTCGGGGTTGGGCAGCGTGCCCTCACCCAGGCGGTCGATCCAGGCGATGCGGGACAGCGACTGCTCCTGGAAGTCACGGGTGCGGTGGCCGACCCACGGGGTCGGCACCGGGACGTGGTCGACGCGGATCGTGCCGGAGGGGTCGCGGAAGTCCGGCTCGGCCCCGGCGGGGACCAGCCGGCGCAGCACCTGGTCGGCGGTCCACTTCACCGTGGCCACCGTGGTGATCCCGAGACGCTGGTAGACCTCGGCGCGGCCGGGGTCGTAGATGCGGGCCACGACCTGGTCGATCCCGAACGTCTCGCGCGCCACGCGGGCGGCGATGATGTTGGAGTTGTCCCCGCTCGAGACGGCCGCGAAGGCGTCGGCCCGCTTGATGCCGGCCTTCTGCAGGACCTCCTGGTCGAAGCCGTAGCCGGTGACCTTGTCCCCGTTGAACCCGGGGCCCAGGCGTCGGAACGCGTCGGGCTCGGAGTCGATGACGGCCACCGTGTGGTTACGGTCCTCGAGGCTGCGCGCCAAGGTCGATCCGACCCGGCCGCAACCCATGATCACGACGTGCACCGGCCAACCGTAGCCCCTGCCGTACAGTCACGGCTCGTGAGCGGGCGCAACGACTTCAAGCGGATCCTCGTGGGCCGCAAGCTGCGCAGCTCCCAGCTCGGCGAGACCCTGCTTCCCAAGCGGATCGCTCTGCCGGTCTTCGCCTCCGACGCGCTGTCCTCGGTGGCCTACGCCCCCGACGAGATCTTCATCATGCTCTCGCTGGCGGGCGCTTCGGCGTACACGTTCTCGTGGAAGATCGGGATCGTCGTCGCGCTGGTGATGGCCGCCGTCATCGCCTCCTACCGCCAGACGGTCCACGCCTACCCCAGCGGCGGCGGCGACTACGAGGTCGCGACCGTCAACCTCGGCACCACCGCGGGCACCACGGTCGCCTCCGCGCTGCTCGTCGACTACATCCTCACGGTGGCGGTCTCGATCTCCTCCGGTGCGCAGTACGCCGCCGCCGGCATCCCGTTCCTCTCGGGCCACGAGGCGATCGCCGCCTCCGCGCTCGTGCTGGTGCTGATGGCCGTCAACCTGCGCGGGATCCGGGAGTCGGGCGCCTACTTCGCCGTCCCGACGTACCTGTTCATGGTCGCCATCCTCGGCATGTGCGGGGTCGGGCTGCTGCGGCTGCTGACCGGGACCCTGCCGGCGGTGGAGAGCGCCGACTTCCAGATCATCGCGGACCCGGGATTCGAGGGTCCGCTGACGACCTTCGGGCTGATGATCCTGCTCGCGCGCGCCTTCTCCTCGGGCTGCGCGGCGCTGACCGGGGTGGAGGCGATCTCCAACGGGGTGCCGGCGTTCAAGAAGCCCAAGAGCCGCAACGCCGCGACCACGCTGCTGCTGCTGGGCATGATCGCGATCACGATGATGCTCAGCGTCATCGTCCTGGCCAGGCAGATGGGGCTGCGCTACGTCGACCCCGCCGAGATCGACCGGCTGCGCCTGCCCAACGGCGACCCGCTGCCGGCCGGCTACGACCAGCACGCGGTGATCGCCCAGATCGCCGACGCCGTGTTCCGCGAGTTCCCACCGGGGTTCTACTTCGTGATCGCGATGACGGGCGTGATCCTGGTCCTCGCCGCCAACACGGCCTTCAACGGCTTCCCCGTCCTCGGCTCGATCCTGGCCCGCGACGGCTTCGCTCCCCGGGCGCTGGGCTCGCGCGGCGACCGGCTGGCCTACTCCAACGGCATCGTGTTCCTGGCCCTGATGGCGATCGTGCTGATCCTCGCCTTCAACGCCGAGGTGACCAAGCTGATCCAGCTCTACATCGTCGGCGTCTTCGTCTCCTTCAACCTCAGCCAGCTCGGCATGATCCGGCACTGGACCCGGTTGCTGCGCACCGAGAAGAACGCCGCCGCGCGCCGCCGGATGGTCCGCTCGCGGGTCATCAACACCATCGGGCTCAGCTTCACCGCCGTGGTCTTCGTGGTCATCCTGATCACCAAGTTCCTCGCCGGCGCCTGGATCACGATCATCGCCATGGGCTTCTTCTTCATGCTGATGCGCGCCATCAAGACCCACTACACCAAGGTCGAGGAGGAGCTCGCCGCCGACGAGGACGACAAGATGCTGCCCACCCGGGTGCACGCGATCGTGCTGGTCTCCAAGCTGCACAAGCCCACGCTGCGCGCGCTGGCCTTCGCCAAGGCCACGCGGCCCAACACGCTCGAGGGCATCTACGTCTCCAGCGACCCCCGCGAGACCGCGGTGCTGCTCGACGCGTGGGAGCAGCGCAACTTCGGGGTGCCGCTGAAGGTGCTGCACTCGCCCTACCGCGAGCTCGTCAAGCCGATCGTCGAGTACGCCACCGAGATCCGCAAGGCGCAGCCCCGCGGTGTCGTCGCGGTCTACATCCCGGAGTACGTCGTGGGCCGGTGGTGGGAGCAGCTGCTGCACAACCAGACGGCCCTGCGCCTCAAGGGCCGGCTGCTGTTCACCCCCGGGGTGATGGTCACCTCGGTGCCCTACCAGCTGCGCTCCTCGCAGATCGCCAAGCAGAAGGCGATGCGCGACGTCGAGCGCGTGCGTCCCGGCGACCTGCGCAGCGGTCGGGCCCGCGCCGACCGCGACGACACCGCGCGCCGGTGAGCCGACCACGCCGCTCGCCCCACGCAGCCCGCACGACGCGACCCAGGGCCGCTCGCGGCGCGTCCCGCGTCGGCGAACGGTTCGAGACCGAGGTCGGTCCGGTCGCCCACGGCGGGCACTGCGTGAGCCGCCTGCCGGACTCTGCGGGCGCCGACGCCGGGCGGGTGGTCTTCGTGCGCCACGCGCTGCCCGGTGAGCGGGTCGTCGTCGCGATCACCGAGGGCTCCGACGGCGACAAGTTCTGGCGCGGTGACGCCGTCGAGGTGCTCCAGGCCGCGCCGGAGCGGGTCGAGGCACCCTGCGCCTACGCCGGCCCCGGCCTGTGCGGCGGGTGCGACTGGCAGCACGTCGACCTCGCAGCGCAGCGCGACCTCAAGGCGACGGTCGTGCGCGAGCAGCTCTCACGCCTGGCGGGCCTCGACGTCGAGGTCGTCGTCGAGGCGGTGCCCGGTGACGTCGACGGCCTGCGCTGGCGCACGCGTCAGCGCTACGTCGACCTGCCCGGCGGGCGCAAGGGGATGCGTCGCCACCGCTCCCACGACGTGATCGAGGTCGACGACTGCCTCCTCGACGCCCACCAGGACGCCTCGCACCAGGTCGGGCAGCGCCGGTTCGAGGTCGCCGACGACGGCTTCTGGCAGGTGCACCCCGGCGCGCCGACGGCCCTGGTGGACGCCGTGCTCGATGCGCTCGCGCCCCAGCCGGGGGAGCGGGCCCTCGACCTGTACGCCGGGGTCGGCCTGTTCGCCGCGTTCCTGGCCGACGCCGTGGGGGACCCGACCCGGGTCACGCTCGTCGAGGCCGACGCCGCCGCGTGCACCCACGCCGCGGCGAACGTCCCCGGTGCCGTCGTCGTCGGGGGCGGCGTCGAGCAGGCGCTCGCCGACCCCGAGGTCGCCGCCCAGGTCGACCTCGTCGTCCTCGACCCGCCCCGCACCGGCGCCAAGCGCGCGGTCGTCGCCCAGATCGCGGCCCGAGCCCCGCGCGCGATCGCCTACGTCGCCTGCGACC
>CAVXDJ010000002.1:0-12797 GCA_963760555.1 uncultured Actinomycetota bacterium
AGCCCCCCGCCGTACGGCGGGCCTCCGTACGGCGGCGCCCTGCCGCCGAGCTCCCCCGGCCGGTCCCGTCCGAGCCGCTGGTGGTTCGCCGTGGGGGCAGGGCTGCTGCTGGCCGCCGTGCTGCTCGCGGTGCTCACCGTGGTGCGGGCCGTCGGCGCCTTCGTCGAGGTCGACGCGACCCTCCAGCCCGGCCAGAGCGCCACGGTCGAGCTCGACGGGGCGCAGCGCCTCGTCTGGGTCGACCCGGCCCGACCCGCCGCCTGCTCGATCGTCGACCCCGGCACGGGCCAGGAGGTCGCGACGACGACACCGGGCGCGACGTACACGAAGTCCCTCGACGGCCAGGACTGGGAGGGCGTCGCGGTGTTCACGCCGGCGTCGGGCTCCGTGGTGGTCACGTGCCGGGCCGGCGGCCCGCTGCAGATCGGCCCTGCGCCGGACGTGGGCGGTCTGCGCGGGGTGCTGATCGGGGTGGGCCTGCCGGTGCTGCTCGGGCTGGCCGGGCTGCTCGTGCTCGTCGTGGCCGGCATCCTGACCGCGACCAGGCCCGCCCGGTCGCCGCCGTGGGAGCCGGGTCAGCCGGGTCAGCCGACGACCTGACCGCGCAGCACCACGCGCGCCGGGGAGTCGAGCACGGACAGGTCCCCGAGCGGGTCCCGGTCGTAGACGACGAAGTCGGCCGACGCGCCCTCCTCGAGACCCGGGTGACCCAGCCACTCCCGCGCCCGCCAGGACGCGGCGCCCAGCGCGTCACGCGCAGACAGCCCGAAGTCGGCCAGCGCCTGCACCTCCCCCGCGATCCGCCCGTGCGGGAGCACGCCGCCGGCGTCGGTGCCGGCGTAGAGGGCCACCCCGGCCTCGTGCGCGCTGAGGATCGTCTCGCGTCGCCGGGCGTAGAGGTCGCGCATCGTGACGCCGTAGGCCGGGAACTTCCCCTCCCCCGCCTCGGCGTAGCCCGGAAAGTTCTCCAGCTGCATCACCGTGGGCACGAGCGCGGTCCCACGCTCGACCATGGCGTCGACGAGGTCGGGGGTCAGCCCGGTGCCGTGCTCGATGCAGTCGATCCCGGCCTCGATCAGACCGGGCAGCACCGCCGTGCCGAAGCAGTGTGCGGTCACCCGGGCGCCGTGCTCGTGGGCCGCGGCGATCGCGTCGGCGAACGCCTGCGCCGGGAACGAAGGTGCGAGATCGCCCTGGTCCCGCGAGATCCAGTCACCGACCATCTTGACCCACCCGTCGCCGCGCTGCGCCTCCTGCGCGACGTACGCCGCCAGCTCCTCAGGCTCGACCTCGTGGGCGAAGTTGCGGATGTAGCGACGGGTGCGAGCCACATGACGTCCGCACCGCACCAGTCGGGGCAGGTCGTCGCGAGCGTGGATCCAGGCGGTGTCGGCCGCCGACCCGCAGTCGCGCAGCAGCAGCGCGCCCGCGTCCCGGTCGGCGAGCGCCTGCTGCTCCTGCGTGGCCTCGTCGACCGCGCCGTCCGCGTCGAGACCGACGTGGCAGTGGGCGTCGACGAGCCCGGGCACGATCCAGCCCTCGGCCGCCGTCTCGGCCCCGGCGGGCTGCTCGTAGGTGACCCTCCCGTCGACGACGTAGAGGGTGCGGGTCTCGCCGTCGGGCAGGACCGGACCGTGGAAGCGCTGGGTCGCTGTCGCCATGGCCGCGAACCTACCGGGGAACTCGTGCGCCGCCGTCTAGGCTGCCGGCATGGCAGGTCGAGCAGCCGCGGTGCTGTGTGCCTCAGCCCTGCTCGCCTCCTGCGCCAGCACGGGATCCGGCACGCGGTCCGGGTCCGGCACCGGTGAGGAGACCCGCCCGGACGCCGTCGCGTCGACCCCGCCGATGCTGGCCGCTGCGGTGCTCGCGCACTACGACGAACCGGTGGTGGCGATCGCGCCGCTCCTGCGGGGCCGGCACTCCTACCCCACCCTTCCCCGCGGTGGTATCGGCGCCGAGCTCGCCTTCGACCGTTCCGAGGGTGACAACACGCACGTGCGGGTGATCGTCTCGCCGCCCCCGGTCTCGAAGGCCCCGACGCCCGACCCGCCCCCCTGCAAGGTCTCCGAGTGCACCGACATCAGCACCGAGGACGTCCAGGCCCGGCTGTTCTGGGAGACGGGCAGCCCCGAGGAGGACCCGGGGCTGGTCTACGCCACCGCCGAGGCGGGCGACCACGTCCTCCTGGTGCTGGCCTACGGACCGCTCATCACCGAGCGCCACGACGAGACCGACGTCCTCGCCCTGGGTGAGGCCGTCGCCGCCGTCGCGACCGACCCGGCCGTCGGGCTCCGCACCTCCGAGGCGTACGCCGGCGCCGGGGAGGAGCTCTGCGACGACAGCGCCTGGGTGGCCTGGTTCGGTCGGGGCAACGGCTCCCCGAGGCCCCCAGGGTACGTCGACTGGTGCGCCGACGCCGACTGAACACCTACAGC
The DNA here is from genome assembly GCA_963760555.1 of uncultured Actinomycetota bacterium. GTDB lineage: Bacteria > Actinomycetota > Actinomycetes > Propionibacteriales > Nocardioidaceae > Nocardioides. Next base: position 2,436 of record CAVXDJ010000002.1, read on the forward strand.
AGGTCGATCAGCCAGGTCGGGCCGACGAGCTCGGCACCCACGTGCAGGCAGCGTCCCTGCAGGGCCCGGTCGGCGGTCACCACCGTGACCCGGTGCCCGGCCTCCACGGCCTTCTCGGCCTCGGCGACGATGCGGCTGTCGCCGTCACGCGGGGCGTGCACCGTCGTGACGTGGGCGTCGCGACCTGCGCGCACCCCGCCCTTGGCGCCACCCTCGAGGACGAGCACGACCCGCTCCTGAGGGACGTCCGCGACCAGCAGCTCCTCGTGCAGGCGCCTCGCGGCCCCGGCACGGTCGTTCCACCAGCCCTGCAGCGCCCGGGCCCCGACGACGTTGGCGGCGTCGACGACCAGGACCGTGGTCACTTCAGGAACTTCGAGAAGTCCCCGGGCAGGTTCAGCGCGGCCGCGGCCTGCTCGTAGTCGGTCTCCTCGGCACCGTCGGGCGTGCCGAACGGGTTGGCGGACGCAGCCTTCTCCTGGGCCGCGGCGTCGGCCTTCACCTTCTCCTGGGCGGCCTTGGCGGGGTTGCCGGAGACCCGCTTCCCGCCTTTGCCCTTCTTCTGCGGGACCTTCTTGGCCGGGCGCTTGCCGCCGCCCATGCCCGGCATCCCCGGCATGCCGGGCATCCCGGGCATCCCGCCGCCGCGCGCCATCTGCTGCATCATCTTGCGGGCCTCGAAGAAGCGGTCGACGAGCTGGTTGACGTCGGAGACCGCCCGCCCGCAGCCCTTGGCGATGCGGGCGCGGCGGGAACCGTCGATCAGCTTGGGATTGGCCCGCTCGGCCGGGGTCATCGACTGGATGATCGCCTGGATCCGGTCGATCTCGCGCTCGTCGAAGTTGTCGAGCTGCTCACGGAACTGGCCCATCCCGGGCAGCATCCCCATGATCTTCGACATCGAGCCGAGCTTGCGGACCTGCTGCATCTGCTCGAGGAAGTCGTCGAGGGTGAACTCCCCTCCCTGGCCGGCGAGCTTGCCGGCGGCCCTCGCCGCGGACTCCTGGTCGAAGGTCTTCTCAGCCTGCTCGATCAGGGTGAGCATGTCGCCCATGTCGAGGATGCGCGAGGCCATCCGGTCGGGGTGGAAGACATCGAAGTCGGTGAGCTTCTCACCCGAGGAGGCGAACATGACGGGCCGCCCGGTCACCGAGCGGATCGACAGCGCAGCCCCACCGCGGGCGTCGCCGTCGAGCTTGGTGAGCACGACGCCGTCGAACCCGACACCCTCGAGGAAGGCCTGCGCGGTCGTGACGGCGTCCTGGCCGATCATGGCGTCGACGACGAAGAGGGTCTCGTCGGGCCTCACCGCGTCGCGGATGTCCGCAGCCTGGGCCATCAGCTCGGCGTCGACGCCGAGGCGGCCGGCGGTGTCGACGATGACGACGTCGTGCAGCGTGCGCCGGGCCTCGGCGATCGAGGCGGTGGCGACCGCGACGGGGTCGCCGACGCCGTTGCCGGGCTCGGGCGCGAAGACCGTGACACCGGCCCGCTCCCCGTTGACCTGGAGCTGCTTGACCGCGTTGGGCCGCTGGAGGTCGCAGGCGACCAGCATCGGCGAGGTGCCCTGGTCCTTGAGCCACGTCGCCAGCTTCGCCGCCAGGGTCGTCTTGCCCGCGCCCTGGAGCCCGGCGAGCATGATCACGGTCGGCGCGGTCTTGGCGTAGCGCAACCGGCGCGTCTGGCCCCCGAGGATCTCGACGAGCTCCTCGTTGACGATCTTGATGATCTGCTGGGCCGGGTTGAGGGCTCCGCTGACCTCCTCGCCCCGCGCGCGGTCCTTGACCGCGGCGACGAACTCGCGCACCACCGGCAGCGCGACGTCGGCCTCGAGCAGCGCGATGCGGATCTCACGCGCGGTGGCATCGATGTCGGCCTCGGAGAGACGGCCCTTGCCCCGCAGGTTCTTGAACGTGTCGGCGAGGCGGTCGGAGAGTGTCGCGAACAAGGAGCAGGTCCCTCAGCAGTCGAATGAGTCAGGCGGCGTGCTCAGACTAACCGCCACCCCGGCTCAGCGCGGATCGCACGGCGTGCGCGGCCTGCGCGGCCCGCGTCTCGGCCAGCGCCCCCGCGCCCGCCTCCTGCAGGTAGAACACGTCGACCGCCTGGGGGCCGAGGGTGTCGACGTGGGCTGAACGCACCTCGATGTCGAGCCCCGCCAGGGCGCGGCAGACCCGGTGGACCACGCCGGGCCGGTCGGCAGCGCGCACCTCGAGGACGGTCGCGTGCTCGCTGGCCTCCGGACGGACGACGACCGCCGGCTCGAGCGCGGGCCCCCCACTCGAGCCGAGGCGTGCGGCCGGGTCGAGCCGTCCACTGACCACGGCGTCGTAGCGGTCGCGCAGCACGGCCGCGTCGAGGTGCGGCTCGGAGACCTCCCAGACCGACACGGCGTACTCGTCCTGCTGCCAGATGCGTGCGGCCCGGACCGGGACGCGCTGCAGGGCCAGGACCCCGGCCAGGTCGGCGAGCAGACCGACCCGGTCGAGCGCCACGGCGGTGATGCGGGACCCGTCGTCGACGGCGAGCACCTCGAGGAAGAGCTGCCCCCGTCTGGCCTGGGCCGGGATCTCGATCTCCTCGGTGCGGATCGGCGGCAGGCTCGCCCCGGTGTCCAGCGCGGCGAGCGAACGACGGGCGAGGTCCTGGATGAGTCCCGCCCGCCACGAGGTCCACGCCTTCGTGGAGGTCGCCTTGGCGTCGGCCTCGGTCAGCGCCCGCAGCAGGGCGAGGGCCTCGGTGTCGGGCACCCGGTCCGTGACCAGCTCGATCGTCGCGGGGTCGTCGGGGTCACGCATGGTCGCGGTCTCGGCGAGCAGCAGGTGCCAGCGCACGAGCTGCGCGACCAGCTCGACCGACCTGCGCTCGAAGCCCATCCGGCGCGCTACCTCGCGCGCGATCGGCTCACCGGCGACCGAGTGCGCTTGCAGCCCGCCCTTGCCGATGTCGTGCAGCAGGGCCGCCACCATCAGCACGTCGGGACGGCTGACGAACCGGATGAGCGCGGAGGCCTCGACGCAGGTCTCGATCACGTGCCGGTCGACGGTGAAGCGGTGGACGACCGAGGCGTGCGGCAGCAGGCGGACCCGCTCCCACTCGGGCAGGAAGCCGTCGAGCGCGCCGGTGTGCTCCAGGGTCTCCCACACCGGCAGCAGCCCGCGCCCCGAGGCCAGCAGCCGGACCAGGCTGCGCCGGGCCTCGGCGGGCCACGGGTCCGGCAGGGGTGCGCCGTCGCGCACCAGCCGTGCGGCCGTCGCCGGGGCCAGGACGACATCGGCCTCGGCGGCCTCGGCGGCCGCCCGCAGCAGCAGGGCCGGGTCGAGGTCGGGTCGCGCCTGGGGGGTCAGCACGACCTCGCCACGGGCCATGGCGATGCCCGGGGCGAGCGGGCGCAGGTCCGGGCGACGTGGGCGGCTGGGGCGGGCGGGTCCGGCGAGGACGTCGTCGACCCTGCGCCAGCTGAGCCTCGAGAGGTGGCTGGTGCGACGGCCGAGCTCGCGCACGTAGGTCTGGGCCGCGCGCTCGTCGACCAGCTCGAGGCCCTCGGCCAGACGAGGCCAGATCTCGGGACCGATGCGGTCGTTGGCCCGACCGGTCGCCCCCTGGACGAGGTCGCGCACGTCGAGCATCTGCTGACGGCACCGCTCGAGGTCGCTGTGCGGCACGTCGACGAGCCAGGTGGCGCTGAGCGCGGCGACCACGACGGCGTCGCGCAGCCCGCCCTCGGCCTCCTTGAGGTCGGGCACCGAGAGATGGGCCAGCTCGCCGAGCAGCTCGTGGCGCGAGCGCACGAGCGCCCGCAGCTCGGGCAGCCGGTCCCGGGCACCGCGCCGCCAGGCGGCCAGCACCTGGGCGCGCAGGGTCAGCGTCAGGTGCGGGTCACCGGCGAGGTGACGCACGTCGAGCAGCCCGAGGGCGACCCGTAGGTCAGCGGCCGCAGCCTCGAGCATCTCCGAGGTGGTGCGCACGGCGTGGTCCAGCGCGTGGGCCGCGTCCCACAGCGGGTACCAGACGGCGGCCGCCACGTCGTCGAGATCGACGCCGTCGTCACCGACCAGCACCACGTCGAGGTCGGAGTACGGTGCCAGCTCGGCACGCCCGTAGCCCCCGACGGCGACCAGGCACGCCCCCTGCTCGGGGCCGGCCGCGCCGGCGTAGGCCTCCCGGCACCGCTGGTCGGCCTGCGCCGTACGCCGGGCGCGGTCCGCGGCCGTCACGCCCCGGACATCCGCACCGGGCTCAGAGCGCGGCGCCGTCGCGGTCGCCCGTGCGCACGCGGACCACCGACTCGACGGGCGAGACCCAGACCTTGCCGTCACCGATCCGACCGGTCTGCGCCCCGGCGAGCACCGCCGTGGTCACGGCCTCGACGTCGCCGTCGTCGACCACGATCTCGAGGCGGATCTTGGGCACCAGGGCGATGTCGTACTCCGCACCGCGGTAGACCTCCGTGTGCCCCTTCTGCCGGCCGTAGCCGCTGACCTCGCTGACAGTCATGCCTGCGACGCCGACGGCCTCGAGGGCCGATCGGACGTCCTCCCACTTGTGGGGCTTGATGACGGCGGTGACCAGCTTCATGATCGCTCCTCCTGCGGTGATGACCGCGGCCCGCTCCGGGCTGCGGTGCTGAGCAGCGTAGAGCCACGACCGGACCGGACCCCGGACGTGCTGCGGGGTCCGGCCCGACCGGTGCCGTGCCTCGAGGGTGGACGGGCCGTCGCGAGCGCGTTCAGAGCGCCGAGGAGTCCTTGTCGCCCGTGCGCACGCGCACGACCGAGTCCACCGGGCTGACCCAGACCTTGCCGTCACCGATCCGACCGGTCTGGGCGGTCTTGACCACGATGCCGACCACGTCCTCGGCGTCGCTGTCGTCGACCACGATCTCGATGCGGATCTTGGGCACCAGGGCGATGTCGTACTCCGCGCCCCGGTAGACCTCCGTGTGGCCCTTCTGCCGGCCGTAGCCGCTGACCTCGCTGACCGTCATCCCGGTCACGCCGAAGGTCTCGAGGGCGCCCCGGACGTCCTCCCACTTGTGCGGCTTGATCACCGCGGTCACGAGCTTCATCGGTGGGCCCCTTCCGTGGCCGTGGACGCGGCCTGGGCGTCGCTCACGCGCATGCTGCTCTCGAGACCACCACCCATCCCGGAGTGGAGGTCGTAGGCCGCCTCGCCGTGCTGGTCGAGGTCGATCCCCTCCTGCTCGGCGTCCTCGTCGACACGCCAGCCGATGGTGAGCTTGATGGCGAAGGCCAGGACGAGCGTGACGATGCCGGACCAGGCGACCGCGACCAGGACGCCGAGGGCCTGGTCGACCAGCGAGCCGAAGCCGCCGCCGTAGAGGAGTCCGTCGCTCACACCGCCCGCGACGGAGGAACCCGCGGGGGCGGTGACCGAGAACAGGCCGATGAGCAGCGTCCCGGCGATGCCGCCGACGAGGTGCACACCGACGACGTCGAGCGAGTCGTCGTAGCCGAGCTTGAACTTCCAGCCGACGGCCCAGGCGCACAACGCACCGGCGATGACGCCGATGGCCAGGGCCCCCACGATGTCGACCGCACCGGCGGCCGGCGTGATGGCCACGAGGCCCGCGACGATGCCGGACGCGGCACCGAGCGAGGTGATCTTGCCGTGCATCATGCGCTCGACGACCAGCCAGCCGATGATCGCGGCCATGGTGGCCAAGGTCGTGTTGGCGAAGGTGAGGCCGGTCTCCTCGAGGAACTGCGCGCTCGGGTCGAGCCCGTCGGTGAAGACGATCGAGCCCACGTTGAAGCCGTACCAGCCGACCCACAGCAGGGCGGCGCCGATCATGGTCAGGGTCAGGTTGTGCGGGCGCATCGGGGTGCGCCCGAAGCCCAGACGCTTGCCGACGACGAGGGCCAGCACCAGGCCGGCCACACCGGCGTTGATGTGCACCGCGGTGCCACCGGCGTAGTCCTGCGCGCCGATGCGGGTGCAGATCAGGGCGGAGTCGGTGCAGCCGAAGACCATGTGGGCCAGCGGGAAGTACGACAGGGTCGCCCACAGCGGCACGAAGACCAGCCAGGCGGAGAACTTGACCCGGTCGGCGATGGCGCCGCTGATCAGCGCGGTGGTGATCACCGCGAAGGTCAGCTGGAACATCATGAAGGTGTAGCTGTCGTAGCCCACGCCGTCGAGGCCGAAGGCGGCGAAGGGCGAGCCGAAGAACGTGCCGTCGTCCTCGAAGACCATCGAGTAGCCGTACAGCACCCACAGGATGCCCACGATCGCCATCGCGCTGTAGGACATCATCATCATGTTGAGCACGGACTTCGAGCGGGTCATGCCGCCGTAGAAGAGCGCCAGCGCCGGGGTGGTCATCATCAGCACGAGCAGCGTCGCGGTGAGCATGAAGGCGTTATAGCCGTCCACAGAACCTCCGTGGATTGTGGGTCTCGGGCCGACCTCGGGTGTCCCGGACGACGCTGTCCACGAGTGGGCCCCTGTGTGCCCAGACTCTTCACAGTCGACGTTTCACGGTCGCGGGAGGCGTGTGCCGTCCGTGTAACGACTACGGCGTTCTTGTTTCGGGCCCGTTAACTCGCGCGGGTGCCGCCCCTCAACCGAGGAGCGCGTCGACGAAGGCCCCGGGATCGAACGGTGCGAGGTCGTCGGGACCCTCGCCCAGGCCGACCAGCTTGACGGGCACCCCGAGCTCGCGCTGGACCGCGACGACGATGCCGCCCTTGGCCGAGCCGTCGAGCTTGGTCAGCACGATGCCGGTCACGTCGACGACCTCGGAGAACACGCGCGCCTGGACCATGCCGTTCTGGCCCGTCGTCGCATCGAGGACGAGCAGCACCTCGGTGACCGGCGCCTGCTTCTCGATCACGCGCTTGACCTTGCCGAGCTCGTCCATCAGTCCCTGCTTGTTCTGCAGGCGCCCCGCCGTGTCGACGATGACGGTGTCGACGCCGTCCGCAGCGCCCCGGCGTACGGCGTCGAAGGCCACGCTGGCGGGGTCGGTGCCCTCGGCCCCGCGCACGGTCTCGACGCCGACGCGCTCCCCCCAGGTGGCGAGCTGCTCGACCGCTGCGGCACGGAACGTGTCGGCCGCCCCGAGGACGACCTGACGGTCCTCCGCGACCAGGATGCGAGCGATCTTGCCGACGGTGGTCGTCTTGCCGGCACCGTTGACGCCGACGACGAGCACCACGCCGGGGACCTCGCCCTCGCCGCTGACCTGCAGGCGGCGGTCCATGCCCGCATCCACGAGCGTGACGAGCTCCTCGCGCAGGACACGGCGGGCGTCGCCGGCCGAGCCGCCCTCGACGCGCAGCCGGGTGCGCAGGCGCCCGACCAGCTCCTGGGTCGGACCGACGCCGACGTCGGCACCGATCAGGACGTCCTCGATCGCCTCCCAGGTGTCCTCGTCGAGGCGGTCCCGGCTCAGCAGCGCCAGCAGGCCGCGCCCGAGCCCGCCCTGGGACCCGGCGAGTCGCTGGCGCAGCCGCACGAGGCGGGAGGCGGTGCTCTCCGGCGTCTCGAGGCCCGGGTCGAGCGCCGGGTCGAGCGCCGGGTCGAGGGTGGTCTCGAGCGTGGCCGGAGGGCTGCTCAGCTCGACCGGCGGCGCGTCCTGGACGGTCGGCGGCGCCACGATCACGCCCGAGTGGGTGTCGGGCAGCGGTGCCGGCTTGCGGCGACGCGAGACGACCAGGCCGGTGACCGCCCCGACGAGGGCGAGGCCGACGACGGCGACGAGGACGATGATCAGGGCGAGGACGCTCATGGCCGCAATCCAAGCACGGGCGGGCGCTCAGCCCTGCGGCCCACGTGGTCGACGGACCGCCGCGGCTCACCTGGTCGCGCGCACCGGCTCGCTCTCGCGCAGGCGTTGGCTGATCACCGTCGAGACCCCGTCGCCGCGCATGGTCACGCCGTACAACGCGTCCCCGACCTCCATGGTGCGTTTCTGGTGGGTGATCACGAGCAGCTGGGAGCTCTCGCGCAGCTCCTCGTAGATCTGGAGCAGACGACCGAGGTTGGTGTCGTCGAGCGCGGCCTCGACCTCGTCGAGGATGTAGAACGGGGAGGGCCGCGCCTTGAACAGCGCCACCAGGAACGCCACGGCGACCAACGAGCGTTCCCCGCCGGAGAGCAGCGAGAGCCGCTTGACCTTCTTGCCGGGTGGGCGGGCCTCGACCTCGACGCCGGTGGCGAGCATGTCGGAGGGGTCGGTGAGGACCAGTCGGCCCTCACCACCGGGGAAGAGGCGGTCGAAGGTCGCCTCGAAGGCTGCGCTGACGTCGGCGTAGGCCTCGGTGAAGACCTGCTCGACGCGGCTGTCGACCTCTCGCACGATGTCGAGCAGGTCGCGCCGGGTGCTGCGCAGGTCCTCGAGCTGCTCGGTCAGGAACTGGTGGCGCTCCTCCATCGCGGAGAACTCCTCGAGCGCGAGCGGGTTGATCCGCCCGAGCTGACCCAGCGCCCGTTCGGCGGAGCGCAGCCGCTTGACCTGCTCGTCGCGGACGTACGGCGTGGTGCGCACGGCCGGCGCCGCCTCGTCGTCGGACTGGTCGTCCGAAGGCTCCTCGGGCAGCGGGACCGGCTGGTCGGGGCCGTAGTCGGCGACGAGCGAGTCCGGGTCGAGCCCCACCTCGGCGAGCACCTTCTCCTCGAGCTGCTCGAGGCGCATCCGCTGCTGGGCGCGGGCCAGCTCGTCGCGGTGCACGGTGCCGACCAGCTCGTCGAGCTCGCGGGTCAGGTCGCGCAGGTGCGCCCGCTGCGAGCGGAGGTCCTCCTCGCGCCCGCGCCGCGACTCCTCGACCTGGGCCCGCTGAGCGGCGGCCTGCACGAGCGAGGTCTCCAGCCGCTCGAGGACCCACCCGAGGGCGCTCGCGACGGCCACGGCCGAGCGGCCCTCACGCTCGAGCTGTTCGTGACGCGCGGCGGCACGGGCCCGGCTGTCCCGCTCGGCCCGCGCCTGACGCAGCAGTGCGTCGCCGCGTCCGTGCAGGGCGCGGGCCCGCTCCTCGGCGGTGCGCAGCCCGAGGCGGGCGTCGGTCTCGCCCTGGCGCGCCGCGCGGGCGGCGTCGGTGAGCTCCTCGCGCACCGCCGTGTCCGGCTCCTCCTCGGGCGCCTCCCGGGCCGCGCTCAGGCGCTCCTCGAGCGCGGCGAGCACCGCGAGGTCGTGCGTGCGCTTGGTCCCGGCCGCCGCGACGGTGGTCTCGATCCGGTCCGCCTCGGCCCGTGCTGCACGGGCTGTCGAGCCGTGCTGGCCGAGCTCCTCGGCGACGGCGGCCAGGGTCGCGTCGGACTCGTGCAGCTTGGCCAGGGCCACGTCGGAGCGCTGCTGGGCCTCGAGGCGCTCGGCCTCGAGGCGTGACATGTCGAAACCGAGCCGCTCGGCCGACGCGGTCGCCTCGGCGAGCATGGTCGTGGTCTCGTCGACCGCGGCCTGGATCTCGAGCAGGCTGGGCTGGGACGACGAGCCGCCGGAGGCCCGGTGGGCGCCGAGCAGGTCGCCCTGCCGGGTCACCGCGACGAGGTCGGGCAGCGCACCGGCCAGGAAGCGGGCCTCGTCGAGGTCCTCGACGAGCACGGTGCCCGCGAGCAGCCGGTCCAGCGCGGGCCGCAGCGCCCCGGGGCACTCGACGACGTCGACGGCCCAGGTCGCCCCGGAGGGCAGCTGCGGCCGGTCCGGCGCCGTGGCCGCGGCCGGGGCGTCCCCCAGCAGGATCTCGGCGCGCCCGAGGTCGGCCTGCTTGAGGTGCGTCAGCGCCCGGACGGCGACGTCCGGGCCGGTGACGACGACGGCGTCGGCGGCCGAGCCGAGGGCGGCCGCGAGGGCGGTCTCGTGACCGGGAGTCACGCTCAGCAGGGCGGCCACCGAGCCGAGCAGCCCCGAGACCTCGTCGGTGGCCGCGAGCAGGGCCCCCGCGCCGTCCTTGCGGCTCAGGCCCATCTCCAACGCGTCCTTGCGGGCGAGCAGCGACGATCGGTCGCGGTCAGCCTGCAGGGCCTCGTCGCGGGCCTTGGCGAGACGCTCCTCGACGTCGTCGAGCGCTCCGACCGCCGCCTCGTGCTCGGCGTCGAGGCCCTCCTCCCCCGCGTCGAGGCCGGCGACCCGGGTCTCCAGCGCGGTGTAGTCGCGCTCGGCCCGGGAGACCCGGGCCAGGGCCTCCTCGCGCGCCGTGCCGAGCCGGCCGATCTCCTCCGCCGCCGCCTCGACCCGTGAGCGGGCGGCGTCGACCTGACCGTGCAGACGGGCGAGCCCCTCGCGGCGGTCGGCCGCAGCCCGCAGCAGCGCGCTCACGCGCCGATCCTCCTCGGCGGCCGCGTCCTCGGCCTCGCGGCGCGACGACGGCTTGCTCCAGCGCCGTCCGTCGCCGGCCGACG
>CAVXDJ010000003.1:0-53384 GCA_963760555.1 uncultured Actinomycetota bacterium
CGAGACGCGCTACCAACTGCGCCACAGCCCCATCGCGTGCGAGCACGCGAGTCGGAACGTTAGCACCCGGGCGACCGGGCCTGAAACCGGCGTCGGGAGCGACCTCAGGAGCCGGTGGCGCGCCGCTCCTGGTCGGCGCGGGCCCGCTCGGCGTCGCGCGACTCGCGCGCGTCCTGCTCGGCCTCGCGGGCCAGCGCGCTGTCGGACTCGCTCGGACCGGAGGTCCAGACGCCGGTGGAGTCGAGGTCGATGGTGCGCACGCTGCGGGGCGCGGCGGCGACCTTGTCGACGTACGTCGGGAGGGTGACGGGCACGGGGTCCCAGACACCGGACTCGACGACCGAGCGCACCGACTCGCCGGCGCCGGTGACCACGGCGGCGATCTGGTCGGTGTGGTCACCGTCGTCCTCGGGCGGCAGGTCGCCGATCGGTTCGTAGCCGCCGAAGAAGTCCTCCTCGCGCTCCTCGCGCCGGGCGATGCGGCGCTCGCGCCGCTCGTCGGCCCTGGCGGCGCGCTCGTCGCGACGCTGGGCGCGAGCGAGCTGGGCCGTGGCGGCCTCCCCGGTCTCGATGCGACGCGCGAGTCGGCAGGTCACGAGCCAGGCGACCAGCACGGCGACGGGGATGCCGACCCACGGCCAGCCGAGCGGCGTCGTGGCGGCGGCGAGGACCGTGAGGACGACTACCGCGAGGATGCCCGACAGCACGCGGCGTCGGCGCTGGGCGGCGCGGGCCGCGGCGGCGCGGCGTACGGCGGGCGGGCGGGGATCGGCGAGGGGTGCGCTCGCGGCCGGGCTCGAGGTCTCGACGCTGACCTCGTGCACGCTCGCCTTGGTCACCACGACGCTGGTCGAGGCCGGACGGCCGGGGCTCAGCACGACCCGGCCGTCACCGGACACCTGCGTGGGGGTCACGGCGTCGCGCCGGGAGAGCACCCGCATGGTGTGCGAGAAGCGTTCGACGGAGCGGGAGCGGGCGGCCTCGTCGTGGTGGCGGATCGCCCTCGGGACCAGGTAGACGGCCCAGGCCAGTGCGAGCGCGACGAAGATCAGAGCACTGAGGTCCACAGCGGAAGCGTAGGAGCGCGCTCACGGGGTGGAGCGGAGGCGGGCAGGTGTGTCGTGAACTGCTTGGGTGGCGGTGGTGGCTCGTGGTGTGCCGCGTCGGGCCGCGGGCGGGCGCGCGACCGGGGGCGGCGGCACTCCGCCGCCGGTCACCGCCCCGGATCTCGGAACTTGTCGGCTGGTTCTCGAGCATGTCGGCTGTTGCAAAGGGCGACAGGCTCGGGAACACCCGGCCGGCCGGGTGTTCATGGGACAGCCGGGGCCATTGGGACGAGCAACCGGCGTCGCCCGGCTCAGCCGGCGTCACCCTCGAGGCGGGCGAGCAGGCCGTCGGGGCACTCCTCGACGGTGACGGCCCAGATCCGGTGGTCGCGCCAGTCGCCGTCGATGTGCAGGAACCGGGGGGCGTAGCCGACCTCGTGCAGACGCAGCTTCTCGACGACGCGCAGCGAGTTGGAGTTCTCCGGGCGGATCGCGATCTCGACACGGTGCAGGCCGGCGGGGCCGAAGCAGTGGTCGATCGTCATCGCCACGGCCCGCGGCATCACACCGCGCCCGGCGAAGCGCTGGTCGAGCCAGTAGCCGACCGAGGCGAACAGGGCCGAGCCGCGCACGATGTTGTTGACCGTCACCTGACCGGCGAAGGTGCCGTCGACGTCGACCGCGAACGGCATCGTCGCACCGGCGCGGGCCTGCTTGTGCAGGCGCCGCACCAGCGCGGCGTAGCTGGTGGGCCGCGTCGAGCCGCCCGGCGGGACCGTCGCGTCCCAGGGCAGCAGCCAGGCGGCGTTGCGCTGCCGCGCCTCACGCCAGTCGTCGCCGTCGTGGCGCGAGAGCGGCCGCACGGTGACGACCGGGTCGCGCCCGGACTGCAGGCGCACCGGCCACACGCGGGTGCTCAATGGTCGCTCCCGACGACCTGCTCGGCCGCGTGCACGAGCACCGGTCGGAGCACGGCGAGCCCGTCCTTGACCCCGCCGCGGGAGCCGGGGAGGTTGACGACCAGCGTCGAGCCGACCACACCGGCCAGGCCGCGCGAGAGGATGGCGGTCGGTACGCCGTTCGCGACACCGTGGGCGCGGATGGCCTCGGCGATGCCGGGCACCTCGCGCTCGAGCAGCGGGCGGGTCGCCTCCGGCGTACGGTCCGTCGGCGTCAGCCCGGTGCCGCCGGTGGTCAGCACGACCCGGGCCCCGGCGGCGACGGCCGCGGCGATCGCCTCACCCACGGGGTCCCCGTCGGGGCACACGGCCGGCTCCCCGACCTCGAACCCGAGCTCGCGCAGCGCCTCGACGATGAGCGGCCCCGTCGTGTCCTCGTAGACGCCCGCGGCGGCCCGGTTCGAGGCCACCACCACGGCCGCGGTCAGACCGCCGCCGACACCGACCCGGCTCACCGGGCCCAGTCCCCCGAGCGACCGCCGGTCTTGGTCTCGACCCTCACGTCGGTGATCACCGCGGCCTTGTCGACGGCCTTGACCATGTCGACGACCGTGAGCGCGGCGACCGAGACGGCGCTGAGCGCCTCCATCTCCACCCCGGTGCGGTCGGTCGTGCGCACCGTCGCCGTGATCTCGACGGCGTCGTCGACGACCTCGAGATCGACGGTCACCCCGGAGAGCGCGAGCGGGTGGCACAACGGGATCAGGGTCGGCGTCAGCTTGGCCCCCATGATGCCCGCGACCCGCGCGACGCCCAGCGCGTCGCCCTTCGGCACGCCCTCACCGCGCAGCAGGGCCACGACCGGGGCCGAGACCAGCACCCGCCCGCTGGCGGAGGCCGTCCGCACGGTGACGTCCTTGGCCGAGACGTCGACCATCCGGGCGCTGCCGCGCTCGTCGACGTGGGTGAGCCGTACGCCGTCCGGCTCACCATCCACGCCGCTCACCGCTCCTCCTCCGGCCGCGACAGCCGCAGCACCTGCACCCGCGAGCCGGCCTCGAGGGAGGTCGCCTCCTCGGGCACCACGATGAGCGCGTCAGCGGCGGCGAGGTCGCCGACCAGGTGCGAGCCCGAGCCGCCGACCGGCGAGACGATCAGGCCGACCGAGAGCTCGCCACCCTCCTCGACGACCGTGCCGCGCAGGAACTGCCGTCGGCCCGGCGGCGAGGAGACGGGCTCGGCCAGCGTCGCCTCGACGTAGGGGTGGCTGACCGGGGTGAGGCCCATCATCGTGCGCAGCACCGGTCGCACGAAGACCTCGAAGGAGATGAAGGCCGAGACCGGGTTGCCGGGCAGGGTGAAGATCGGGGTGCCCTCGACGTGGCCGAAGCCCTGGGGCTTGCCCGGCTGCATCGCGACCGGGCCGAACCAGACGGTGCCGAGCGGGCGCAGCGCGGCCTTGACGACGTCCCAGTCGCCCATCGACACGCCACCGGAGGTGACCACCGCGTCGACGCCCTCGGCGCGCAGGTCGGCGAGCGCGGCCAGGAACGCCTCCGGCTCGTCACCGACGATGCCGACCCGGCGCGGGGTCGCCCCGGCGGCACGGACCGCGGCGGCGAGCAGGTGGGAGTTGCCGTCGAAGATCGCGTCGTCGTCGAGCTCCGCGACCGGCGTCCCGGCGTCGCGGAGCTCGGTCCCGGTCGAGACGACGGCCACGACGGGTCGGGGACGCACGGGCACCGCCGCGATGCCGACCGAGGCGAGCAGACCGAGGTGGCGCGGGCCGAGCACCGTGCCGGCCCGCACGAGCACGTCACCCTCTCCGACGTCCTCCCCGGCCGGACGGACGTGCGCACCGAGACCGGGGACCTGGTCGATGCGGACCCGCTCGGAGCCCTGGTCGGTCCACTCGTAGGGCACGACCGCGTCGGCCCCGGCCGGCACGGGCGCGCCGGTCATGATCTTGGCCACCGTGCCGGCCCGCACCTCGCGGGTCGTGGCCTGACCGGCCCCGATCTCGCCGGCGACGGGGAGCTCCACGGGGCTCTCGGCGCTGGCGCCGGCGAGGTCCGCGACGCGCACGGCGTACCCGTCCATCGCGGAGTTGTCGAAGCGGGGCAGCGAGACGCCCGAGACCTGGTCGGCGGTGAGGACCAGTCCGAGGGCGTCGTCGATCCCGACCTCGACCGCCGCGCTCGGCGCCGCGGTGGCGAGGATCTGCGCGAGGTGGTCCTCGACGCGCAGGGGCTGCGAACCCGGGCCCGGTGCGGGAGCGCTCACGAAGCGCCGTCGCCGGCGAGCACCTCGCCGGCCGCGACCCGCTTGCCGGCGCCCTCCTCGAGGACCACGTCGCCCTTGACCTCGACGCCGCGACCGAAGGTCCAGTCGCCCTCGATGCGCAGCGACGAGGCGTGACGCAACGACGGGGCGCCCTCGGGGAAGTGCTTGTCGAAGGATCCGACGAGCTTGTAGTGCTCCTCGTCGAGCTCGATGTAGGGCACCTCGCTCCTGGGGTCGAGCACGAAGTCCCGGCCGATGTCGTAGACGTCCGAGCGCAGCACGAGCAGGTCGTTGGTCGTCTTGACCGGTACGAACCGCTCCCGGCCGACCTCGATCAGCCGGGCCCCCTCGAAGACCTCGATCGCGGCGCCCATGGCGGTCTCGACCTGCACGACCATCGGGCTGGACGTGTCGCCGGGGTCGACGTTCTTGACGTTGCGGATCAGTGGGAGGCCGAGGATGCCGTGGCGGGCGTCGAGCGCGTCCTTCATCGCCTGCAGGTCGAACCACAGGTTGTTGGTCGAGCAGAACTGGTGCCGGGAGAGGTCCGTGAGGGCGTCCTGGTCCTCGTCGGGGGTCTGCGCGGTCTCGCGCAGCACGATGCGGCCGTCGTTCTTGCGGCGGGCGAAGTGGCCGCCCTTGCGGTCCGAGGGCGTACGCCGGACGGCCTCGATCGCGAACGGGGCGCCGCTGCCGGCGAACCAGCCCGCCACCCGCGCGTCGGGCACGGCGCCGAGGTTGTCGGAGTTGGAGACGAAGACGTAGCGGTAGCCGGCCTCGAGCAGGGTGTCGATCAGACCGGTGCCGCGCAGCGCGGTGTAGAGGTCGCCGTGCCCCGGCGGGCACCACTCGAGGTCGGGGTCCTGGGGCCACGAGACCGGGCTCAGGTCCGACTCGAGGAGCTTGGGCTCCTTGTTCTGCAGGAACTCCAGCGGCAGGCCCTCGACCGCGAGGTCGTCGTAGCGCTCGAGCGCGGCCATCGTGTCGGCGGAGGTGCGGAAGGAGTTCATCATCAGCAGCGGCAGCACCGCCCCGTACTCCGTGCGCAGGTGCAGCACCTGCCGGGCGATGATGTCGAGGAAGCTCAACCCGCGTCGCACGCACAGCAGCGACTTGGCGCGGTCCATGCCCATCGAGGTGCCCAGACCGCCGTTGAGCTTGATCACCGCGGTGTGCCGCACGGCCTCGCTGGCGACCTCCGCGTCGACCTCGACGTCGACGAGGCGCTCCATGTCGACCGGTTCGATGCTCGACTCCGGGATCATCCCGGTCTCCCCGTGCTCGAGGAGGCGGAAGTAGTGCGCGAACGTCTCGATCGCCACGTCGTCGATCCCGGCCTTCGACATCGTCGCCAAGGCCTTCTTCAAACCAGGACTACCCATGCAGGTGATCGTAGGCTCGTCCGGTGCCCGACCCACAACCTCCTCCCCCGTCGGGATCCTTGCGCCTGGCCAAGCTGGCCCTGCGCGACCAGCTGCTGACCGCCCGACGGCACCGACCACCGCGCGAGATCGTCGAGCTGGCCGCGTCCTGCGCCGAGCAGGTCCTGGCCGCACCGGAGGTCGCACGGGCCACGACGGTGACGGCGTACGTCGCCGTCGGCACCGAGCCCGGCACCAGCGTGCTGCTCGACGGGCTGCTGCGGGCGGGCAAGCGCGTGCTGCTGCCGGTCGTCCTGCCCGACCTGGACCTCGACTGGGCGCCGTACTCCGGCGTCGCCGACCTCTACCCCGGTCCGCGCGGGCTGCTCGAGCCGACCGCGGACCGGCTGGGCCCGGGCGCGGTGGCGCACGTCGACGCCCTGCTGGTGCCGGGTCTGGCCGTCGACGGGGCCGGGGTGCGGCTCGGTCAGGGCGGTGGCTGCTACGACCGGGCGCTCGCCCGGGTGCCGCGCGGCACCTTCACCTGCGTGCTGCTGCACCCCGACGAGCTCGACCGGGCGGTGCCGGTGGAGGCGCACGACCGGCCGGTGCGCGCGGCGGCGACCGCGGACGGCGTACGACGGTTCTGAGCCGGTCGGCGGGGGTCTCAGCGTCGCGGCTCGAGCACGAGGGTGTCGCGGGCGGCGTCGTGGACGGCGGCCGAGGTCGAGGGCCACGGCAGGGTCCCGCCCCGGGCCCAGACGTCGAGCTGGTCGGTGTAGTGGCTGCTCGCCGGGTGACCCGAGACGCCCGCGAGCGTGACCCAGCGTGACGCGTCGAGGTCGCCGAGGTCGACCAGCATCCGGGCCGACGGGGCGGTCGTGACCCGGTAGGTGTCGACGGGGTCGGCGGCGTCCCAGTCGGTGGCGTCGACCGACGAGCCACCGCCGCCGGTGGGGGTGCCGGTCCGGTTGAGCAGACGGCGTACGGCGGCGTTGCCCCAGCGTCCGAGGGGCTCGGAGACGAGGTCGAGGGTGTGCCTGCGCCCCCAGGCCCAGTCGGCCGCGTCGACGGCCTGGAGGCGGGTGAGGTCGTCGCGCGCCTGGATCATCGAGGCGGCCAGGACGTCGTCGCGGGTCTCGACGACGTCCTCGGTGGTGACGTCGTCCCACCACGCCGAGCGGGGTCGGTCGAGCAGGCGCGTCGCCACCTGCACCCAGCGGGCACCGCCGGTGGGCCACGCGCGGGCCGGCACCGCGTCGTGGAAGGTCCGGTCCAGCAGGTCGTGCCACACGGCGTTGAGGTAGGCCGCCGCCGGGTCGTCGGCACCCTGGGTGCCGTCCCAGCCGACCAGCAGCCGCTGGCCGGTCGACGCGTACCCCCCGGGCAGCGCCACCCGCAGCAGGCGCGGCACGAGCACGGCGGCGAGCGGGCTGAGCGTGTCGAGCTGGATCGCGCTCATCTGCTCCGCGGAGACCGGCCCCCCGGCCAGCGCGGAGTCGAGGAGCTCACGGATCCGGGCCGCGCGGTAGCCGGGGTCGGGGGTGGTCGTGACCAGGTAGGGGTAGCCCGGCCCGGCGACCGCCTGGTTGGCGGCCACCAGCACGCCGTCCTCGGGGTCGACGACGCCGGGCAGGCCCGCGGGCGGGACGGGCGCGGCGGTCCACTCGTTCTCCGGGCGCCAGCCCGCGGAGGGCAGGGCCCCGTCGTTGCCGCTCTTGCGGACCGGCAGCGCACCCGCGGCCTGGAAGCCGATGTGGCCGCCGGTGTCGGCCCACACCACGCCCTGCGCCGGTGAGGTGACACCGAGGAGCGCCTCGCGCAGCTCGTCGCCGTCGCGCGCGCGGTCCAGGCCCAGGACCGCGTCGAGGGAGGACGAGGGCCGCGACCCGGTCCAGCTCACGGCGACGGCGTGACGCTGGCCCTGCTCCGTCGCGGGGTCCACCGCGCGCCGCCCGGCCAGTGGCGCCTGGGTCGCGACGTCGGCGTACGTCGTGAACGCATCCGAGAGCAGCGGACCGTGGCGGGTGGAGCGGACGACCAGCTCGACGTCCGCGCCGCCGGCGACCGTGATCGCCTCGGTCCTCGTCCGCAGCTGCTCCGTGGCTCCGTCGTAGCGGTAGGTGTCGCCCTCGACCCGTTCGACGAACAGGTCGGTCGTGTCCGCGCCGAGGCTCGTCGTCTGCCACGCGACCCCCTCGGTGTGACCGACCTGGACGCCGGGGACCCCGGGCACGCTCAAGCCGCTGACGTCGTAGGGGCACGCCTCGGAGACCGTGCGGCAGTGCAGGCCGACCTGCAGCCACGTGCCGGGCAGACCGGCGTCGAGGTGGGGGTCGCCGGCCAGCAGCGGCGCACCCGTGCTCGTGTGCTCACCGTCGACGACCCAGGCGTTGGAGCCCCGGCCCGCACCGCGGGCGACGAAGGCCGGCAGGGCGGCCAGTCCGCGCCGGGTGCGCTGGAGGGCCTCCCGCACGTCGGGTGCGAGGTGGGCGGAGGGGGCGGCCCCGCCGGGTGCGACCCCGAAGGGCGGGGGGCGCCGCGGGTTGCGGGTGCCGCCACGGTCGGCGTCCTGCTCGAAGACCCCGTCGACGACGGCGCCCTGACCGACGACGGGATCGGCGACGCCGGTCTCGGGGAACAGGCCGGCCGCGGCGCGCGAGCCCACGGCGGCGGCCGTCAACGCCCGGTCGACCTCGTCGTCGAGGTTGCCGGCGAGCTCCCACGACATCGTCTTGAGCCAGGCCAGCGAGTCGACCTCCGACCAGGGCGCCGGGTTCGAGGCCCGCCCACCGAGCAGGAGCAGCGTGTACTCGACCGCCAGGTCGGTCGTGGCACGGTCGTCGAGGTAGGCGTTGACGCCGGCGGCGTACGCCGCGAGCGCGGTGCGGGTGTCGGGCTCGACGAGCGCGAGCTCGGCGCGGGCGGTGCGCTCCCAGCCGAGCGTGCGGGCGAGCCGGTCGCTGTCGACCGCGGGCGCGCCGAAGAGCTCGGCGAGGCGGCCCGCGGCGGCACGACGGTGCACGTCCATCTGGAAGAACCGTTCGGAGGCCGTGACGTAGCCCTGGGCGAGGAACAGGTCCTCGGACGTGTCGGCGTAGAGCTGCGGCACGCCGTGCTCGTCGCGCACGACCTCGACCGGCCCGCCGAGGCCGGGGACGGTGAGGCGCCCGGCGGTCTCGGGCAACGGCCGCCGGACGACGACCACGCTCACCACGAGGGCGACGACCAGCGCCAGCACCACCACGAGCACGACGTACGTCGTGACGCGCAGCGGCCGCGGGGCGGCGCGGAAGCGTTGCCACCGGCTCGGGACCACCGGCGCCGGGACGGCGGCGGGCTCGGGGGGCGGCTCGCTCGACATGGTGGGCCCATCATGCCGTGCCGGTGGCGAGGGACGGACGTCGGACGTGACGTAGGATTGGCAGTCGCCGCCAGAGAGTGCCAGCGGCCGTCGAGCACCTGAGCCGTGCTCGCAGACCAGCGGAGGAGAACCGTGCCCACCTACCAGTACGCCTGCACCGAGTGCGGTCACCAGTTCGAGCAGGTGCAGAGCTTCAGCGACGACGCCCTGACGCAGTGCCCCGTGTGCGAGGGCAGGCTGCGCAAGCTCTTCAACGCGGTCGGCGTGGTCTTCAAGGGCTCCGGGTTCTACCGCAACGACAGCCGCGCCGACGCGCGGACCGGCGGTGGGGAGAAGTCGGGCGAGGCCTCGGGCGACACGTCCGGCGCGGAGAAGTCCGGCGGTGACAAGTCCGACGCCGCGGCCTCCTCCGGTGGCGACAAGACCACCACCTCCGGGGAGAAGTCGACGGCCGGCGCCACCTCGGGCAACGGATCGACCGGCGGCTCGGCCGGCGGCTCGGCTGGCGGGGACAAGAAGGCGGCGACACCCAAGACCGGGAGCTGAGGCCCCTCCCCGGCCGAGGGCCTGTGGAGGACGCGCGCGCCCCCGGCGCGGGGCGACCTAGCCTCGCCGGATGCCCCGACAACCCCGAGGCTCGAGCTCCCGCCCCGTGTCGCACGGTCCGCCGGGCGTGCCGGGCGTGCCCGTCCAGCGACTCCGGCGCACGGCGCGCGGCGTACGCCGGCGGCTGCTCGCGCGCCGGCGGCTGATCGCCGCGCTCCTGGCCGCGGTCGGCGTCACCGCGTCGCTGCGCGTGCTCGCCCCACCGCCGGAGGCCGGCACGGAGGTCGTCGTGGCCGCCCGTGCGCTGAGCGCGGGGTCGATGCTGACCGAGGCCGACCTGAGCCGCACCCAGGTCGAAGCCGAGCACGCCCCTGCGCGCGCGGTCACCGAACCGGTCGGCCGGGTCCTCGCCGGACCGCTCGACGCCGGCGAGGTCGTCAGCGAGACGCGCCTCGTGGGGCCGGCGCTGGGCGACCTCACGCCCGGTCGGGTGCCGGTGCCCGTGCGCCTCCCGGACGCGGAGATGGCCGCGCTGCTGCGGGTCGGCGACCGGGTGGACCTCCTGGCGGCGGACCCCGCTGCGGGCTCCGGTGCAGGAGCGACGCTGGTGGCGGCCGGGGTGGACGTGCTCGCCGTGCCCGTCTCGGGCGGCGAGCGAGTCGGGCGGCGCCGCCGGTGTGACCGGACTCCCGGGCCGGGTGGTGGTGCTCAGCGTGGCCGAGACCGACGTCGCGGAGGTCTCGCAGGCCTCCGCGGCCGCGTTCGTGACTTTCGCGTGGACGGTGTCCTAACGTTGGCCGCCGTCTCCCCCTCACCCCTGGTCCCCGTCACCCCTGATCCCGTCAACCCGAGGACCCCACCGGCAGCGCGCAAGGAGCACCCCATGAGCGGCTTCAAGAACTTCGTCCTGCGAGGCAGTCTCGTGGACCTCGCCGTGGCGGTGATCATCGCGACCGCCTTCGGTGCGGTGGTCACGACCTTCACCAGCTGGCTGACCGGCCTCCTGCCGGACAGCACGAGCGCCTACTTCTCCAACGAGCCGGACAGCTTCGGCGCGTTCCTCAACGCGACCGTCTCGTTCGTCCTGCTGGCCGCGATCGTCTACTTCTTCGTGGTCACGCCCTACACCAGGGCGCGCGAGAAGTACTTCCCCTCCCCGCCGCCCGGCACCCCCGAGGAGATCGAGCTGCTGCGGCAGATCCGCGACTCGCTCGCCGGCGCCGGACCCACGACGCCGACGGCCGGCACCCAGGTCTGAGGACCCCGAGCGCGGATCCCCGCTGCCGTGCCGCCTCACCCTCCGTGGTGGGGCGGCACCTGCGATCTCAGCCACGCCTCGCCGGGGTCCTCGCCCCCGCGGGAGCCGGTCGACCCGCGCTGCTCCGGGTCGCGCTCGTCGGAGGTCGTCGTGGGAAGCACGTCGCCGAACACCTCGTCGAGCCGGCGGCGACGCTCCCAGACGGACTCGTCACGGGGCCGCACCCCGGACCCGGACCCGGACTGGGACTCGGACTGGGACTCGGACTGGGTCACGCGCGCCCGGTCACGCGCACAGCCCGGCGGCCTCGAGCTGCTGGGCCCGCTCCGCGTCGGCCGAGCTGCTCGCGTCCGGCGAGGGCGACGCGCTGCCCGAGGCCGACGGTGAACCAGACGTCGACGCGGACGGGTCGCCGGAGGCCGACGGGCTCGCCGAGTCCGACGGCGTCGAGACTCCCGGGACGTCGCCGGCGCTGATCACCGTGTCCTCGAGCCGCTTGGTCAACGCCTTGTCGGCGGCGACCTTGCGCCACACCGTGGCCGCGTCCTTGGTCCACACGACGCGACCCTCCTCGCCGGGGTCGGTGGAGTACTCGAAGGGGACGGTGCTGAAGCGGATGTTCGACAAGCCGATGCCGGCGAAGCCGAGCCCGATCTGGCCGATCTTGATGACGTTCGACATGCCGGGGTCGACCGTGAGCGACTTGGTCGCGGCGTTGAGGAACGGGACGAGCCGGTCCAGGCGACCCAGCACACCCCCCGAGACGACCTTGCCGGCCATCGCGGCGACGAAGGCCTGCTGGCGCTTGATCCGGCCGATGTCGGAGCCGTCTCCGATGGTGTAGCGGGCCCGGACGTAGTTCAGCGCGGTGTAGCCGGAGATCTCGCTCGTCCCGGCCGGGATGTTGATGCCGTGCTCCGGGTCGGTGATGGGCTCGGGGATGCAGACCTCGACCCCGCCCACGGCGTCGACCATGTCCCGGAAGCCGTTGAAGTCGACGACGACGAAGTGGTCGACGAAGACGCCGGTGATCTGCTCGAACTGCTGGACGGTGCACAGCGGACCGCCCACCGAGAAGGCCTCGTTCCACATCACGTTGTCCGCGCCGGGCACGACGTCGCCGTCGGCCTTGGTGCACTCGGGGCGGTCGACCAGGGAGTCTCGCGGGATGCTGACGCCGTAGGCGCTCTGCCGGTCCGCGGAGAGGTGGAAGAGGATCGTGGTGTCCGAGCGTGCGCCCGTCCCGGTGAACTGGTCGATCCCGTTGCCCTCGCCGTCGCGGGTGTCGGAGCCCATGACCAGGATGTTGAGCGGCTCCGACGGCACGTCCTTGGCCACGCGCGTCTTCTCGGGGCGGTTCGTGAGCATCCCGGTCGGGTCGAGGACCGTGAGGTTGTCGTTGAGGTGGCGGTAGAGGAAGACCACCGAGAGACCGGCGACCATCGCCAGGGCGAGCACCACCGAGCCGATCGTCCTCGCGACGCCGTGCCGGCGGCGAGGCTTCGCCCGTCGACGACCGTACGGCGTGCTGCCGGGCAGGGTTTCGGCCATGAGTGGGGTCCTCGGGGGCGCGCAGGTCACGAGACTGTCACGCGAAGTGTGACCGGTGAGCGTCCTGGATCCAAACGTGGACCTCGACGTCGACCCGGTCGGACCCGGACCCGGCCGCCCCTAGAACCGGAAGTCCGCCATCGGCACCGTGTGGTCGGTGATCTTCTCGACGCGGCGGTTGTCGACGAAGCGGAACCGCTCGACGTCGAGTCGTGGGGACCCGAAGACCCAGTCGATCCGGGCGCCCTGCGGAGGGTGGCACCGACCGTGGCGCACGCGTCCCCCGTTGGCCGCCTCGAGCCTGGTCGCGCCGACGACGCGGCAGAACACCAGGCGACGGTCGTTCATGTCACCGGTCAGCAGCACCGGGTGGTCGGTGCCCTGAAGCTTCTGGACCTGCTCGACGACCCGTCTGGTGCCGACCCGGCGCTCGCGCCGCTCGAGCCTGGAGTCCCCGTTGGTCAGGTGCACCGAGATCACCCACACCTTCTTCTCCGTGGCGCGGTGGCGCAGCAGGACGATCGGGATCTCACGCGAGTTGCCGCGGTTGAAGGGAACCTCGAAGACCCGCGCGCTCAGCCGCTGCCACCGCTGCCGGCGCCAGAGCACGGACTGCGCGGTCTGGGTGTCGGTCGAGCCGCGCCACTTGGGATAGGAGCTCCAGCCGCGCCGGGTCAGCGCGCGGACCTGGCCGCGGGCGGCCTCCTGCATCCCGACGACGGTGATCTTGTTGGTCGCCAGCAGCTTCGCCGCCAGGCGGGCACGCTTCGGGCCCACGGCGTACCGGCTCGAGTGGCGGGTGTGCTCGGAGCCGAGGATGTTGAAGCTCGCCGCGCGCACCAGGGTGCGACGCCGTGCGGCCGGGGCGTACGCCGCCGGTGCGGCAGCAGGGACCGTTGCCGCGGCGGGGGTGGCGGCGAGTGGTGCCGCGGCCGTGGGAGCGCTCAGCCCGGCGCTGGTCGCGAGCCCGACCACGAGCGGAGCGAGCAGGGACAGGGCACGCGGGCGCGACCAGCGAGCGAGCGAGATCATCAGACGACGTCCGTCCGGTTGCGGGGGCGGGGAGGGGACGACCCCAGGGAAACATGGTCACGCCTCGGACGGCCACCCGACGGCCGACCTCCTCCCCGATCGGTCCCGGGTCGGGGACGGGTGGGCGTCGGGGTGTCCGGCCTATCCTCGTGGTTGTGTCCGAGCCCGCTGTGCCTGCTCCGGGGCGCTGGTGGCGTCACGGGCTCCTCGGTGTCCTCGCGCTCGGGCTGAGCCTGATGTGCGCGACCTACGTGATCCCCACCGCCTCGTCGATGTCGGCGACGGCCATGGCCTCGATGTCGTCCCCGAGGTCGGGCGTGACAGCGACTGAGGAAGGCCGGGTCCCCGTGTCGGGCACGTCCGCGGTGGTGGTCCTGTGCGATCCGGCCTGCGCCTCGGGGATGACCACGACGGTGTGCTCGGTGATCGCGGTCGCGGCACCTCTCGGACTGCTGCTGCTCCTGCTGATCCGCAGGCGGACCCCGCTGGTCGGGCTGTCGGCCCGGACGACCGTCTCGTCGATCGTCCGGGTCGGGCGCGAACGGTGGCCGGGCCGGGTCCCGTCGTCGCGGGCCCTGCTGTGTGTGTGGCGGGTGTGACAGCTCGGGCTGACTGCTCGGGCGCGCCCTCGAACCCACCTCCCCCGTCTGCCTCCCCGTAGGTGCTGCAGGCATCACACGCAACCGACGAAGGACCACACCATCATGGACATGACCAACCGGGTGCCGGACTGGATGACCCCCCTCTCCTGGCTCTACATCGCCCTCGCGCTCATCAGTGCGGCGGCCATCGCTGCCGACATCTACCCCCGCCGCCGCCACAGCACCGTCGCCGAGGAGCTGGCTTGGGTGGCCTCGGCGCTCTACCTGGGCCCCTTCGCGCTTCCTCTCTACGCCCGTCACGGGCGCGCACCCGCCGCGACCACCCGGGACGAGGTGGCGACGAACGAGGCGCACCACGAACGGCCGACCGCCGTGGCCGGACTGCCTGGAGGTGGGGCCTCCGCCGTCGCCCACCTCGTCGGGGTGCCCCTGGTCCTCGCCTCCGGTCTCACCATCGCCGGGATCGACCTGTGGGTCATGATCATCGTCATCGGCCTCCTCGCGATGGCCTTCCTGTTCGTCTACGAGCGCGCCTCGACCCGAGGGGGTCGGGTCATGCCCGTCGGGGCGGCCGCCCTCGCGGCGATGCTCACCGTGCTCGCGTTCGACGTCGGCATGGGGGGCTGGATGCTCCTGCTGCACTTCAACGAGTTCATGCCGCCGGCCACCGAGGGCACGTTCTGGTTCCTCATGCAGCTCGGCATCGTCCTCGGGCTCGTGACCGCCTATCCCGTCGTCAGCTGGCTCAGCCGACGCCCCCACGCGGTCGCAACGGGCTAGCCCCCGCCCCGTGCCGACCCCGCCCGACGCCGAGTACGCCACCGCGACTCCGCCGTGGCAGGATCCACAGCAGCAGCGCAGGGTCCTCAGCACGGAACCCGACCCGCGTATCGCCCCAGTAGCTCAGTGGATAGAGCAGCCGCCTCCTAAGCGAAAGGTCGCCAGTTCGACTCTGGCCTGGGGCACCACTCGTTCGATCTGGAACTCACCGAGCGGCGGGGTCGGCACGGGCGGCCGGCTCTGCCGACGAGACGTCCTGACCCTCCGACAGCTGCACTCCGACGACCTCGCCGTCGACCTCCACGACCAGGTCGAGGCACCAGGACGAGGAGGGACCCGCCGTCGGCGCACCCGCCCGGTCTAGGGTGACGCGCGTCGCGACGTGTCCTGCGACGTCGACGACCGGCCCTGGGGTGACGATGCGTACGGGTTACAAGAGCCGACATGGCGGTCGGTAAGCAACCCCGGGCGGTCTCGCTCCTGCGATCGCTCGGCTACTTCGTCCCGTCGTACCTCGTGGCGGTCCTGGGCTACCTGGCCGTGAACGCCGTGGCTGCGCGCATGCTGGAGACGTCAGGGTTCGCCTACTTCGTGGTCCTCACGACCGCGACGACCCTGGTCGGGCAGCTCGGACTGCTCGGCGTCCATCGATCCGGTCTGCGGGAGGCGGCGCGCACAGAGGACTCGGAATCCCTCGCTGAGCTCTTCCGTGGTGTCCGGGCCGTCCTCCGCGTCCCGCTGCCCTTGGCCTCGGTGGCCTGCGCGGCCGTCGTGTGGGCCTCGCTCGGCAACGAGACCGGGTCGGTCGTGATCGCCGTGCTGACAGGCGTGCTGGTCTACGAGTCCGGCTATCAGGTCGTTGCCACCAACTACCTGCGCGGACTGGGTCACGTGCAAGCAGCGAGCCTGCTGTCGGGTCGGTCTGGAGGAGCGTTGGTAGCCGGCGCCCAGGCGGCGACCCTGCTGGGGGTCGCGTGGCTCGCTCCCGACTCAGGGTTGCCCGGCGTGATGCTGGGCTACGTCGTCGGGTACGCGCTGCCGTTGTTCTGGGTCGGGTGGCGGCTCCGCCACACCTGGCGCACCGAGACCGGATCCGGCGGGAGCCTGCAGGACCTGCGCGTCGTCCTCAAGCGGGACTGGCGGTTCATCTTCAGCCAGAGCGGCGGCTTCCTGAACTCCACCGTGGAGCTGTGGCTGGCAGCCGCGGTGCTCGCCCCGGCCGGCGCCTCCCTCTTCGTCGCCGCCCACCGGATCGCGCGCCTCCTGGTCATCCCCGCGACCTCCCTGCAGGTCGTGTTCAGCCCGGCCATCGCCCGACTGGCGGCGTCGGAGGACCGCCGCCCGCTGGAGGCTCTGGTCAGGACGGCGTCGTCGGTGACGACGGCGGTGAGCGGCGTCCTGTGGATCCCGCTGGTGGTGGCACCCCAGCTCGTGCTCGGCCTCGTCTTCGGGAGCGGCTTCGAGGGTGCGGCGGCGGCACTCGTCCTGATCTCGACGGGATACCTGTTGAACGCGGTCAGCGGGATGTCTGGCACGACCTTGTCAATGGCGGGACACGAGGGCCAGACTGCGGCCATCACGTGGAGCATCGTCGTGGTCCGAGTAGTATTCGGAGTCGTCTGTGCCAGCGTATGGGGGGTGTTGGGGTTGGCCGTGTCCTCTGCGGCGATGTCCGTGCTCTACTACGCGAGCACGTGGACGACGGCCCGTCGACGGTTGTCGGTCTCCACCCACGCCACCCTGCGGCCCCAGCTCTCGCTCCTCGGTCGGATCCGCGGCTGATGGATGCTGAGGACGGAGGCGGAACGCCTCCAGCAGTCGCTCGACGCTCCGAGGTCGCGGCCGAGGTCGCCACAGCCATCGACCGTGTCGCCCGAGGACCCGTGCTGGTCGTCGGCTCCCCGCCACCAGGCGGGCGCGACCTCGACCTCCTGGCCGCCCCCGAGGACTACGCACGCATCCAGATGTGGCTGCGCGCGAACGGCTTCGCCCCCTGGCGCCACACCTGGGCCAGGTTCGGAGGTCCCGGCCCGTACGCCGTCGAGCTGTCGAGCACCGAGCGCTGGGCGACGAGCGCCCACGACGCGAGCTCCCTCTTCGACGACCCCGAGACGATCCCCGGGTTCGAGCGGCTGGTCGGTCCGAGCCCGGCCACCGTCCTGCTGCTGGCTGCTCGCGGCACCGTCACGCGCCGGGGTCGCATGACCGACAAGGTGCGACGACGGGTCAGCGACGCCCTCCAGCGCGACCCGGACGGCTGGAACAAGGCCGAGCAGCGAGCACCCGCGCTCGGGGCCCTCGGCGCCCTCCGTCTGCTGCGTGAGGCCTCCGAAACCCAGCGGCCGCTGTCGCTTCGGGACCGGGCACGTGGCCTGGCGGGTGTGCTGCGTGGTGACGGACCGTTGCCCGCGAAGACGCGGCTGCTGATGGGCGGGCGGCCGCGACGGGTACGGCCGGCGCTCGTCACGTTCTCAGGGCTGGACGGCTCGGGCAAGAGCACCCAGGTGAGCCACCTGCAGGAGAACCTGCGGGCAGTGGGCGTCACCTCCGAGAGGCAGTGGGCGGGCTTCAAGTCGGCCAGACTGGTCCGGCGGAAGCTGCCGTTCCTCGACCGCACCGAGCCAGGGCAGACCCGCGACCCGTTGATGCCGAGCGCCGTCCTGGACAGCCCCGTGGGTCGGCAGGCATGGCTCTACCTCGTCGTCGGCGTGAACACGCTGCACCTGTGGCGACTGGTTCTCCGGCGGCGCCCGGGTGTCGCGGTGCTCATCTTCGACCGATTCGCTCCGGACACCACCGTCAAGCTGGACCTCCACTACCTGCGGTCCCGGGGGGTCGACGTCCAGCGACAGCGCCGCCTCTTCACGGCCATCGCTCCCAGGCCCGACGTGTCCTTCTTCGTCAACGTGGATCCGGGGGTGGCCTACGGCCGTCGTCAGGAGCAGACTCCTGAGGAGCTCACGTCGATGTTCGAGCTCTACCAGGAGCAGGTGCCACGCTACGACCTGCGCGTGCTCGACGGGACCAGCCCGGGGGACGACCTCGCGATCCGGGTGGCCGTCGAGACCTGGCAGGGGCTGCGGTGAGCGGGGGCCAGTGGAACCGGCCGGCGCCGACCCCGGGTGACAGCACGCAGGTCGACGTCCTCGGCGCCCTGTCTCGGGCGTTCGAGGCGTCGGAGGACGAGACCGCCTGGGACCTCTCGATCGACCGGCAACGGCTGGCGGGAAGGTCGAACATCTACGTCGTCCGTGGGCAGAGACCAGGTAGCGCCCCGGCGCGTTGGGTGGTCAAGCAGCCGCACCTGGACTGGGACCAGGACGACGTCGACAGTCCGATCACCGCCCGTGACGAGCTCGCCGCCCTCGACCGACTCGACCATCACCTCCGAGACCTCGCCCTGCCCTTCCGCGTCCCGACCCCGGTGGCCCTCCTGCCCGAGGCCGACGCGCTGGTCATGGAGTACGTCGAGGGCCGCACCATCAAGGAGCTGCTGGACTTCGGCCACCTGCTGCGTCCGCACACCCTCCTCGCGGGACTTGCCGCGGCAGGCACCCTCCTGCGCCACGTTCACGCGCTGGAGGAGCTGCCCCCGGTCGAGGTCTCTCTCCGGCAGGAGGCGGACGCGGTGCTCGTCGTCGCCGAGGAGAAGCTGCGCCCCCTCGGTCTCGCCCTTCCCGAGCAGGTCCGTCGCACACTGGCGCAGCTCCCTGCTCGTCAGGTGACCTCGCCGCAGGTGTGGTTGTACGGGGACTTCGGCCCGGCGAACATCCTGCTCGACGACGACGGGTCCACCGTCGGACTCGACATGGCGCTCACCACGGTCGGTCACCCCGAGGACGACCTGGTGCGGTTCGTCGCTCTGGTGTCCGGGATGATCCGACTCGCGCCCGAGATCGTGGTACGGCCGCTGGGCCGTCGACGCCGACAGCTCGAGGACGCGCTGCTGCAGGGTTACTACCAGTCCGACGTCCGGCCTCCGCTCTTCGAGCTCAGGTACCTCCACCAGCTCTGCCGACGCTGGTGTCGCCTCCGCGAGCTGGCTCAGGACCACGAGCCGAGGTGGCGCGCGGGCGCCAAGCTGCCGGTGATCGGTCAGCAGATGCGTCTGCTGATGCGCGAGAGCGAGCGCCGGTTGGTCCAGAGCATGGGGCGATGACGTGGGCCACACCGGGATCGGCGAGGCAGTCCGGCTCACCCTGCTCCGTGTCCTTCTGCGGGTGACCCCCGCCTTCAGGCACGCCGTGGTCTCCGGCTTCCCCGACGACGAGGGCAACGGCGTGGAGATGGTGCGTGCCCTCTCGCGGTCGATGCCGGTGTACTGGCTCACCAGCGACCACCCCGACGACGTGCTGTGGCTGGTACCTCCGACTGACGGCAGGTACCCGATCCGACGCATGCGCAAGGAGTCGGTGCAGGCCTACGTCGCCTACCTGACCGCGCGCTACGTGTTCTTCACCCACGGCCTCTACGGGTCGCTCCCGCCTCCTCGTCACAAGACGATCGTGAACCTGTGGCACGGGGACGGTCCCAAGCGCAGCAAGCGCTTCGCCGACATCCGTTCGACCTACGCGGTCGCCGGCACCGAGCTGTGGGGTGCGCAACGCCCTGTCTACTTCGGGGTCAGCCCCGAGGGAGTCCTGGTGACCGGCAACCCCCGCGTCGACCAGTTCGCGCACCCACCGTCCGACGAGGTGATGCGCCGCCTGGGCCTGGACCCCGGCAAGCCGCTCGTCCTGTGGATGCCGACGTACCGCCGCACCGAGAACCGGGGCAACCGGTTGGGCTCGGTCCGGAACTGGACCGACGCGCCAGAGCTGTCCGAGACCACCGCCGTGGGCGACCTGCTCGACGAGGTCGCGGACGCGGCCCGTGACCTGGGGGTGATCCTCGCCGTCAAGCCACACCCGCTGGACGCCGACCGGTACGCCGCGCTCGGCCTGCCCGTCCTCACCGGTGAGGACCTGTCCCGGGAGGGGACCACGCTCTATGAGCTGCTCGGGCGCAGTCGGGGGCTGATCACCGACTACAGCAGCGTCTGGACCGACTACCTGACCATGGACCGACCGGTCGGGTTCTACTGCCCGGACCTCGACGAGTACGGGGCCAACCGGGGTCTCAACGTGGAGCACTACGCGGACCTGATCCCAGGTCCGCTCCTGCGCTGCGTCAGCGACTTCGAGCGGTTCTTCCGCGACTGCGTGAGCGAGTCGCCGGAGTCCGCACGCACACGGCTGGAGGGCTCGAAGCGCGTCGGGGCCGAGACCAGGCTGGGTGCGAGCGAGCGGCTCATCGAGGCGCTCGGCATCGAGCCCAGCAGATCGAGGCGATGAGCACTGATGACGACACACGGAATCGACCGCCCCCTCAAGAACGTGGCGGTCCTGCTGGCCGGCGGGGTCGGCACCCGGATCGGCCTCGGCCTCCCGAAGCAGCTGATCAAGATCGCCGGTCGGCCCATCATCGAGCACTCGCTCGCTGCTCTCCATGACCATCCCTCGATCGACGAGATCCTGATCCTGATGGCGCCCGGGCACCTCGACGCTGTGCGGGCGATCGTGCGCGAGGGCGGCTACGACAAGGTCGTCGACATCATCGAGGGCGCCGAGACCCGGAACGACACCACGTTCCTCGCCCTGCAGTGGCTCGGCGACGAGGAGTGCAACGTCGTGCTGCACGACGCCGTCCGACCGCTGGTCACGCCCCGCATCATCAGTGACTGCATCGCGGCGCTCGAGTCCTACGAGGCTGTCGACGTCGCGATCGCCTCGGCGGACACCATCATCGAGGCGAACCCCGACGGGACGATCAAGGACATCCCGCCCCGGACGGCGCTGCGGCGCGGTCAGACCCCTCAGTCGTTCCGCGCCTCGGTGCTCAGACGGGCCTACGCACTCGCCCGACGCGACGCCGCGTTCGTCGCGACCGACGACTGCACCGTGGTGCTTCGCTACCTGCCGGACGTCCCGATCGCGATCGTCGAGGGCGACGAGCGCAACATGAAGGTGACGGAGCCCATCGACGTCTACCTCGCCGACAAGCTCTACCAGCTGACCAGCCACGAACCACCGGCGACGCACTCCGACGACGCCTACCGCGCCGTCCTGTCGGGCAAGGTCCTGGTCGTCCTCGGGGGCAGCTACGGGATCGGCGCGGACATCGCCAAGCTCGCTGCGGACTTCGGTGCGGTGGTGCACGCGTACAGCCGGTCCAGCACCAACACCCACGTCGAGCGTCGGGCCGACCTCGAGGCGGCCGCCCGCGAGGTGGTCTCCGCGTCCGGCCGGGTCGACTTCGTCGTCGACGCTGCGGGTGTGCTCCCCCGCGGACCCCTGGTCGAGACCTCGGAGGAGATGATCTACCACGCGACCGACGTCAACTACCTCGCGCCGGTGTTCATCTGCCAGCAGTTCTTCCCCTACCTCAAGGACACCGCAGGCTCGATGCTGTTGTTCACGTCGAGCTCCTACACCCGCGGGCGTGCCGGCTACGGCCTCTACTCCTCCGCCAAGGCGGCGGTCGTGAACCTCACGCAGGCGCTGGCCGACGAGTGGGCAGCCGACGGCGTACGGATCAACGCCCTGAACCCGGAGCGAACGGCGACACCGATGCGGACCAAGGCGTTCGGGCACGAACCCGTCGAGTCACTGCTGGAGTCCGCCGTCGTGGCGCGGGCGGCGCTGGACATCCTGATCGGACCCCACACCGGTCACATCGTCGAGGTCCGCAAAGGGGGCAGGCTCCAGCAGGAACCAGACCCGACGACGCCTCGGTAGGGGCTCTTCAGCGGGCACACGTGCGCTCGCCGGGTCAGCCGGACCCCGTGACCGTCGCCCGGGCAGGCTCAGTTCGCCACCGAGCTGGCTGGCCTCGCGACTGCTACTCCTGACGGCGCCCAGTGGAGCAGGGGTGGGCGCAGCTGCTGTGACACCAGTCGGCGGCGGTTGCGGCAACGGCTGCCGATGGGCGACCCGGCTCAGCGCCTGTGCGTTCGGTCCCCCCACCCGACCAGCCGGTGGACCCCGGGGCGCCCGGCGAGGAGCTGCAGGACGCGGCCGCCGAGATCACCCGGACCCGCGACCACGACCGTCGAGTGCCGGTCGACCGTCATCTCACGACGCTCCTCGACCGACCCCGGACGACGAATTCTCCCAAACGCTCCCGGAGCCGACCTCCTGGACCGACACTCCTCCTGTGCAGGAAGAGATCGCGCCGTCGTCTCGCGCCCCGGAGCCAGCGCTGATGCCCGACCGGCTCAGCGTCCAGCTCGAGACGCTCACCCGGATCCTGAGCGCGATCGAGGAGTACGTCTACAGCGGGGAGCTGCTCCCCGACGGTGACTACCAGCTCAGGTTCGCCGGACCCTGTCGCGACCGGTTCCTCGGGCTGAGCGGTGACCAGGCGCAGGAGGCGGTGTGGGTCGACTACGTGTGTCCCGAGGACCTCGCCCTCTTCGTCGGGGCGCACGAGGAGGCGAGGGCTACCGGCGAGCTCGACATCCAGTACCGGCTCGACGGGGCTGACGGACGACGTCGGTGGGTGCGCGACCGGGGCCGTGTCCACCACGTAGACGACCGGATGTACCTCGATGGCTCGGTGCTCGACGTCACCGCCCTGGTGGAGGCGGAACAACGCCTGACCGAGCACGTCGAGGACATCGAGATCCTGGCTCACGTGCACCGCGAGCTCACCCTCAGCTCGGATGCCACCACCGTCAAGCGGGCCGTGTGCCGTGCCGTCCGGCTGCTCAGCGGCGCCAGCGGTGTCGGGCTCTACCAGCTGACGGGACCGGACCTGGTGCTGGTCGACACCGACGGCGAGGTCCCCTGCCGGGCGGTGATCCCCACCGATCAGCACTCGGGCACCGCCCGGGCCTTCCGCGACGGCTCGCGCGACTTCGTCCCCGACGCCGTGCTCAGCCCCCACCTGGCTCGACCATCGCCGGGGGGTGCCGCCGTCTCGAGCGTCCTGTTCGAGCCCGTGCAGAGCGCCGGGAAGACCATCGCGGTGTTCACGGTGGTGTGGGCCTCACGGGTCGGGGCACTGCCTCCCAGGGTGGCCGCTCTGCTCCCGTTGCTCACCACCGAGGTCGCCGTCGCCCTCGAGCGTGCCGACCTCGTCGAGCGGCTCTCGACCGCAGCGCACACCGACGTCGTCACCGGGCTGCCCAACCGGCGTGCCCTCGAGGCCCTGCTGCCCCAGGAGCTGTCCCGGGCGGCACAGTCGGCCAGACCACTCTGCCTCGCGATGCTCGACCTCGACCACTTCAAGGCCTACAACGACACCTTCGGCCACCCGGCGGGGGACGCGCTGCTCCTCGAGGCCGGCCAGGTGTGGCGCCACGCGCTTCGCAGCGGTGACGGGCTCGTGCGCTTCGGCGGCGAGGAGTTCGTCATCGTGCTTCCCGACTGCGGGCTCGCCCATGCCCAGCAGCTGCTCGAGGGGCTCCAGCGCCAGACCCCCCGGGCCCAGACCGCGTCGATCGGCGTCGCCCGGTGGGACGGAAGCGAAGACGGCGACCACCTGCTCCGCCGCGCCGACGACGCCATGTATGCCGCCAAGCACGCCGGTCGTGACCAGGTGCGGGCTGACGCCACCACAGAGCTGGCGGACCGTTCCACCGGGGACTGCGCGTCCACGATCGACGACGCCGTGCGAGAAGCCCTCCGATGACTCCCACCTCGAAGGCGGCCCGGCGACCTGGACCGGCCCCGCGCGGGTCGGCACGCTCCACTCGAACGGGCGGTCTTGCTCTTCTGCTGATGTGGGCGCTGCTCGCTGCCTTCGTCATCGGCCTCCTGCGCCACGGCGAGAGCTTCGAGCCGCTCGTCGACGGGTGGCTCGGGAGCATCACCACGCTCCTGCCCGCGCTGGTGCTGCTCGGGGCCAGTCGTCATCGTCCAGGGGTCGAGTCGCGAGAGCTGCTGCTCCTCGGTCTCGGGACACTCACCTGGAGCGCGGGTGGGGTCTACTTCGTGACGGCCACCGCTCAGCAGGCGTCGCTGCCCTTCCCGTCCTGGGGAGACCTCGGGTTCCTGAGCTTCCCGCTGCTGGTCTTCGTCGCGCTCGCCGTCCGGGTGCGGCGGAGCCTGGCCGGTGTGCAGACCACGGTGTGGCTCGACAGCGCCGTCGGTGGGCTGGGCGCCGTCGCCGTGCTCGCCGTACCGCTCGGCCCGGTCCTGGCGCAGGCCACCGACGGAGACCCGTGGGCCGTCGCGGTCGCCGTCGCCTACCCCCTCACCGACCTGTTGCTGGCCGCGATCGTCGTCGGCGTGGTCGTCGCCTACGGGCTGCGACCCCCGCAAGCCTGGTTGTGGCTGCTCGTCGGTCTCCTCGTGTACGCCGCCGCCGACATGGTCTACGCGTTGCGGGTCTCCCTGGACTCCTACCACCTCGGCACCCCCCTGGACGCCCTGTGGTCGCTCGGTCTGACCCTCGTGGCCACCGGCGCGCTGCTGGCGCCCCACCACGAGCGCCGCATCGCGCGTCCCGACAGCCGGCTCGGCCTTGCCGTGCCGGCGATGGCCACCGTCGGCGCGGTCGCGGTTCTCGTGGCGGGACGGTGGGTCCCGGTCCCGGCCCTGGCCATCGTGCTGGCCACCGCGACGCTGCTGTGTGCGGCGGTCCGGACCCAGCTTGCCTTCTACCAGGTGGTCCGCCTCTACGACCTGGGCCGGCAGGCCCGCACCGACAGCCTGACCGGGCTGGGAAACAGGCGAGCACTGCACGAACACCTGGCCACGCTCCTCGCCACCAGCCCTGTCACTCCGCTGGCGGTCCTGCTCATCGACCTCGACCACTTCAAGGAGATCAACGACACCCTCGGCCACCACGTCGGGGACGAGCTGCTCGCACTGTTGGGTCCTCGGTTCTCGGCCGAGCTGGACGAGAAGGACCTGCTCGTCCGGCTCGGCGGGGACGAGTTCGCGGTCGTGCTGGGGCGGGCCACCGGGTCGAGCTCGGAGCTGGTAGCCCAGCGGCTGCTGGACCTGCTGGTCGAGCCGTTCACCCTCGATGGCGTGCCGTTGCGGGTCTCGGCCAGCGTGGGTATCGCCTTGTGCCCAGAGGACTGCGACGACGCGAACGGGCTGCTGCAGCGCGCCGACGTCGCCATGTACGCCGCGAAGGCGGTCGGCGGCACCGTGCGACGCTACGACCCCTCGCACGACCAGCACAGCCGCGCGCGGCTCCGCACCGTCGAGGAGCTGCGCACCGCCTTGGACCAGGATGAGCTCACCGTCCACTACCAGCCGCAGTGCGACGTGCTCAGCGGCTCGGTGCTGGGACTCGAGGCGCTGGTGCGCTGGGAGCACCCCCGTCGGGGTCTGCTCGGTCCGGACCAGTTCCTGTTCCTGGTCGAGCAGACAGGTCTGATGCCTGCCTTGACCACCTACGTGCTGCGGGAAGCGGTGCGGCAGTGCCGGCAGTGGCGGCTGGACGGGCTCGACGTCGGCGTGTCGGTGAACCTCTCGGCGAGCAGCCTGCTCGACCAGGATCTTCCGGAGCAGGTCGCGTGCCTTCTGACCAGCAACGACCTGTCGGCCAGCGCCTTGACCCTGGAGCTGACCGAGAACACGCTGATGCTCGACCCCGCCCGGTGCCGGACGACCCTGCTCAGGCTCAAGGAGCTCGGGGTGGCGGTGTCCATCGACGACTACGGCACCGGGTACTGCTCGCTGTCCTATCTGCGCGACCTACCGGTCGACGAGCTCAAGCTGGACCGGACCTTCGTCTGCGATCTGACCGGCAGCACCCGCAACGCCGCCATCGTGCGCTCCACGGTCGACCTCGCCCACGCCCTGGGTCTGCGACTGGTGGCCGAGGGGGTCGAGGACGAGGAGACCCTGGTCCTGCTCCAGGGATTCGCCTGCGACGTAGCGCAGGGCTACCACCTGAGCAGACCGCTGCCCGCTGACGCGATCACGGCCTGGCTGCGCGAGCGACCGCACGCGCGCTACGCCGGTGCCTGGTGGGCGCCGCGGGCACGATGACGTGAGGGCCGCATCGCCTCAGCCGTGGTGGTCGCCGCCGCGGCAACGGGTGGTCCCCTCAGGTGAGGCGCCATGGGTGTGGTCCGCCGAACGACCCGGCACACCAGCCCTCACGGGGCCGCCCCGACTGCGAGGCTGGTCGTGGCTGCGGGCGCTCCGCGAGCACTCCCCGGCTGACTGGTCCACCATCCGAGGGAACTGAGAAGATGTGCGCCCGTCGTGTGGACGGGGACGGAAGACGAGTCGGGTCGCAGCAGCCCGGAGGGAGATCACGCATGCAACCCACCAGCATCGCCGGGCGCTACCGG
Organism: uncultured Actinomycetota bacterium; assembly: GCA_963760555.1. GTDB lineage: Bacteria > Actinomycetota > Actinomycetes > Propionibacteriales > Nocardioidaceae > Nocardioides. The sequence continues at coordinate 26,022 of CAVXDJ010000003.1, forward strand.
GTCGAACGCGCCGTCGGCCACGGCGGGATGGGCACGGTCTGGCTGTGCCGCGACGAGGTCCTGGGTCGACAGGTCGCGGTCAAGCAGGTCGGGGCGATGCCGGGCGAGACGACCTCGGACGTGAACCGCGCGTTGCGCGAGGCCCGCTCGTCGGCGGCGCTCAACCACCGCAACGTGGTGTCGATCTACGACGCGGTCGAGGACGGCGACCGCAACTGGCTCGTGATGGAGTACGTCGCCTCGCGCGACCTCGGCAAGATCCTCAGCAGCGAGGGTGTGCTGCCTCCTGAGCGGGTCACCTGGATCGGGCTGCAGGCCGCCGAGGGGCTCACTGCTGCGCACGCCCGCGGCACCATGCACCGCGACGTGAAGCCGAGCAACATCCTGGTGACCGACGACGACCTCGTGAAGATCACCGACTTCGGCATCTCGCGCACCCACGGGGACATCCGCCTGACCAGCACCGGGTTGATCACCGGGACCCCGGCCTACTTCGCGCCCGAGATCGCTCGCGGCGAGGAGCCCGGGCTGCCGGCCGACGTGTGGGCGCTCGGCGCGTCGTTGTACCGCGCCGTCGAGGGCGAGACGCCCTTCCCCGAGCAGGGCAACCCCCTGGCGCTGCTCACCTCCATCGCGAAGGGACCCGTTCCGCGCCCGCGTCGAGCCGGCACGCTCACCGAGGCGATCACCCGGATGCTCGAGCCCGACCCCGCTGACCGCTGGACGATGGACGAGGCGGTCCAGGCCCTGCGGCTCCTCCACCAGCGCCCACCCACCGCCGGCGCGAGGCCCACCACCCCCACCCTGGCGATCCCGACCCCCACCCCGATCCCCGAGCCGACGCCCGAGCCGACGCCCGAGCCGGCGCCCGAGCCGACCCCCGAGCCGACGGTCGACTCGACCGTCGAGCGACCCGTCGACTCCCCGACCGAGGAGCCCCGTCGCCGACGCGGGTGGCTGCTGCCGGTGGCGGTCGTCGTGATCCTCGCGCTCCTCGTCGGAGGCGGCGTCCTCCTGCTCGGCGACGACGGCGGGGAGCCCACCAGCGCCGACCCCGGCACGTCCGCGGCACCGAGCCCACGGACCGGTACGCCCGAGTCCGAGGATCCCCCTGCCTCGGTGGAGCCGACGCCGGAGCCCACCGCGGAACCCACGCCGACAGCCACCCCGACACGCGACCCGAAGCCGTCGCCGACCACGTCGAAGGCTCCGGCGGCCGGCGACGTGGAGGCCTTCGGCGAGCGGTACTACGGGTTGCTGCCCGACGACACCTCGTCGGCGTACGCCCTGCTGTCGCCCTCCTACGGCACGACCTTCGGGCAGTACGACGGGTTCTGGCGCACGATCAGCGACGTCAGCGTCCGAGGCGTCACCGCGGTCGACGACAGCACGGTCGACGTCGACCTGACCTACACCAGCTCCGACGGCACCCGCGAGGACGAGACCCGCCGCCTCTTCCTCGAGGCGACCGACGACGGGTACCTCATCGCGAGCGACGCGGCGGTCTGAGCCGCTGGTCGCGCACCGTCCGACCGGCCGCGGCCGTGGGTGGGCGAGGGCCGTGCCGGACCCCCGCTCAAGTCCGCGTCGCCGGCGCCGATACCTCAGGTGCGTGAGGTCTGTTCCTCAGGCGGAAGGATCACACGATGCTCAGCATGCCCATGCTCTCCCCCACGATGTCCTTCGACGATGCGGCGCTCCAGGTGCTGACCTACCTGCGCGAGGCTCTGCCCCTGGCCTTCTGGTCGGTCACCCGGGTGGAGAACGACCGTCAGACCTACCTGTACCTGGACTCCGACAACGGCTACGGGCTGACCCAGGGCCAGTCCCACCCGTGGCAGGACAGCTTCTGCATCCACATGGCGGCCGGCACCGGGCCGGGGGTGGCCCCCGACGCCCAGGCCGTCCCGGTCTACGCCGCCGCCGGCGTCAACGCCGCCGTCACGATCGGGTCCTACGCCGGGGCACCGGTACGCGAGCCGGACGGGACGCTCTTCGGGGCGATCTGCGGCATCGACCCGGACACCCGCACCGACGACCCCGCGTTCGTGGCCGCCGGCCCCGTGCTGCAGCTGCTGGGCCAGCTGCTCACGATGGTCCTGGCCGCGAACCGCGAGCGCGACGTCACCGCCGCGCAGGTGGCAGCGGCACGACGCGACGCGGAGACCGACGTCCTGACGGGCCTGCTCAACCGACGGGCCTGGGAACGGCTGGTCGCGTACCACAACGAACGGTTCATCAGGCTGGGAGACCCGACCGTGGTCGCGATGATCGACCTGGACATGCTCAAGGTCATCAACGACGAGCAGGGCCACGACGCCGGCGACGACTACATCCGTCGAGCAGCAGCGGTGCTCGACGCCACCGTGCGCGACTCCGACGTGGTCGCGCGCCTGGGTGGGGACGAGTTCGGCCTCCTCCTGGTCGACTGCACGGAGGAGATGGCCGAGCACTTCGTGCGCCGCCTCTACGTCGAGCTCGACGTGGCCGGGGTGGCCGGGTCGGTGGGGTGGGCGCCGATCAGTGTCCTGCGGGGGTTCCCCGCCGCACTGGTGGAGGCCGACGCCGCGATGTACGCCGCGAAGAGCGAGCGCCGAGCGAGTCGCCGGCACGGGCTCAAGGCCGCCGGCTGACGAGGGCGCCGCGTGCGTCCCCGGGCGCACGGTCGGCGGGTGGGACGAGATGTCACCGGCCGGCGAGCGCCCGCCGGGTCGGCATCAGGCGCCGTCGTCGACGCCGTCATCGACGTCGACCCTCGGTGCGCGCGCCTGCTCGAGACGACGAGCACGCGGCCGGGCGGGTCCGACCTCCGGGCGGTACCCCGAGCCGGTCTCGGCGACGACCTGCCCCGTCGCCACGAGCTCGCGGTCGAGATCGCGCAGGTAGCCTGCGAAGCCGAGCGGCACCCGACCCGTGCGCCGGGCGGAGGTGACGACCCGGGTTCCTCCCACCACGTGCGCACCGCCGGCGCGCAGGGCGAGGACGAGCTCGGCGTCCTCCCGGTCGGTGAGGTCAGGGAAACCGCCCGCCCGCTGGTAGGCGTCGAGGCGCACGGCGAGGTTGGCCCCGTGCAACGACCCGCGGCCCACGGGGTGACGCTCCCACCAGGCCGCCAGTGCGGTGGGCGTCATCTCCGCCGGGTCGGGCCGCACCTCGCCGAGCACCAGGTCGTGGTCGGCGGCGAGGCCGACCAGGTCGACGAGCCAGGTGCGCGGCACCACGCAGTCGGCGTCGGTGTTGACGAGCAGCACCGAGCCGGGGTCGACCGACCCCAGCTGCGCGGTCGCGGCCTCGACCCCGACCCGACGCGCCGTCCCGACGCAGGCTGCGTCGAGGTCGACCGTCGCCGCACCCCACCGGGCGGCGACCCGTCCGGTGGCGTCGCGGCACCGGTCGAGGGCCACGGTCACCGCGACCGACACTCCAGGGCTGACCTCGTCGAGGTACGCCGTCGCTGCGGCCACCGACGCCAGGCAGGCCCCGATCCGCGTCTCCTCGTCGTGCGCGGGGAGGACCACCAGGACCGTCTCGACGGTCGGGCGCGGGTCGCTCATCCCCACCCGCCCCACCGTGCCTGGGCCGTCGTCGTCGGCGCGACGGCGTCCAGCTCCGCCGTCACGACGGACACGGTCGCCGGGGGGAGGTCGGCCCAGCGGGTGGCGCGGCGACGAGCCCGCAGGGTGGACCACGTCGCCACCAGCTCCGCGTCACCGTCGTGGACGTCGACCCGGTCGACGGCGCCCGGACCCCGGAGGTCGTCGGAGCCCGCCTGCCAGGCCGCAGGTGCGCCGACGCGGGCGGCTCGCAGGTGCAGGTGGCGCCACGCCGAGCGCGCGGCGTCGGCGCCCAGCACGGTCTCGGCCGCACCGACGTGCTCGAGGACGCGGGGGTCCTCGGGCACCAGCGCGCGCCGTACGGGGTCGAGCAGCACCCGCGCCCGCGGCCAGGCCGTCAGCAGGCTGTCGAGGCACAGCACGAGCGCGTCGCCCCCGAGGCCGGCCCCGACGGTGACGAGCGGGTCGCCGGCGCGCCCGAGGAGTGCGGCCGGTGCCACCCCGGCCACGGGCACCCGGCCCGCGACGGCCACGGTCTCCTGCAGCAGGCGGTCCCGGCCGGTCGCGTCGGAGCCCCAGCCGGCCCGGTCCCCACGGGCCGGGCCGTCGTGCCAGGCCACGGCGCCCCGGACGTGGGCGAGCACGGCACCGTGCGTCCAGGCCCGGTGCGCCCACTCCCAGTCCTCCCCGCCGTACGTCGTGAACGTCTCGTCGAAGCCACCGGTCTCCTCGAAGAGCCACCGGGTGCACCCGAGGGCGGCGCCGACCACGAAGCGGAACGACGTCTCGTCGGCCTCCAGGAGGTCACCCGTGCGCCGGTAGGCGTCGACGAGCCAGGCCGGCTCGTCGAGCTCGTGGCGCGAGCCCACCTCCCGCACGTCGCCGCCGGGCTCGAGACCGGCCAGGTCGGCGTGGCGTCGGCGGCCCACGACCACGGCCTCCGGGAGCACCCCCGGCAGGCGCGCCATCCTCGCCACGTAGTCGGGCTCGGGGACCGTGTCCGCGTCCAGGAAGAGCAGCACCTCGCCCCGGGCACGGGCGACGGCGAGGTTGCGGATGCGCGCGACCCGGAAGCCCTCGTCGGGCTGGGTGACGACCGGCACGTCGCGGGGCACCACCGGCGCGGTGGCGGAGCCGTCGTCGGCGACGACGACCTGGAGCAGCCCGGCGGGATGGGTCTGCGCGGCCAGGGCGGCCAGGGTCCGCGCGAGCTCGTGCGGCTGCTCGTAGTGGCTGACCACCACCGTGACGCTCGGCGCGTCCCCTGGCTGCGGCGCGAGGTCCCACCGGTTGCCGGGCACCCACGCCCCCGGCCTCATCGTCGCGCCCAGAAGTCGAGGTACGCCGCGGCCGTGTCGGCCAGGTGCGGCGTGGTCCTCACGTCGGCGGCGATCCGGGTCGACGACGGGTCGTCGAGCGCTCGTCGTACGGCGCCGGGGAGGGCGTCGTCCGCGACGAGCGTCAGGGTCCCGGGCCGCAGCAGCGCCATCTCCTCGCCGTAGGTCCCGGCGCTGACCAGCGGACGACGCCGCGCTGCCACCCAGCTGTTGAGCGACCCGGAGGCGGACACGTGCCGGTGCGCCGCCACGGGCACGTCGACCTCGTGCAGCCGCCTCGCGAGGTCGGCGTCGGACACCCAGCCGGTGGCCTCGAAGCCCACCCCGTGCTCGACCCCGAGGGCCACGAGCTCGGGCAGCAGGTCCTCATGGCCGGGCGAGAGCCCGCCGAGCGCACGGACGACGACCGGCATCCCGGCGCAGGCGCGCACCACCTCCGCGTGCCCCTTCCCGGGGTAGACCCAGCCGAGCACCCCGACCACCGCGGGCCCGGACCCGCTCCGTCCCCCCGGACCTGCCGGGGCGGGCAGCGGCAGGACCGGCAGGGGGACGACGACCGGCCGCGAGGCGGGGCCCGGACCTGTCGCACCCAGGTAGGTCGCCGCCAGGTCCGCCTCGTGCCGGGAGCTGACGACCCAGCCGTCCACCTCGGCGAGCAGGGCGGCGTAGGCCCGGACCCGGGCCGTGAAGGCGTCGCCGTCACCGGGCTGCGGGAGGTCGTGCAGGGTCACGGTGGTGCGGTGCCGCCGTGCGAGCGCGACCAGTGCGGTCCCGGCCTCGTCGGCCCCGTCGCCGAACAGCCGGTCCGTGACATGGACGTGCACCCGGGTCGACGGCAGCGCCATCGCCTCACCCACGTCGCAGACCGGGGCCGCCACCGCCTGCGCGACCTGGTGGGCGAAGCGCACCACGCCGTGCCCGGGTCCCGCCGGCACGACGTGGAGCGGGGCGGCCCGCGTCGGGGTCACGGGCAGTCCTCGGGCGTGCGGAGGCCGAGCAGGGAGCGCTCGGGGGCGGAGCGGCGCAGCACCTGCGCGAGCACGTCGGGCCGGCGCGCGTAGAAGGCGGCATGGGCGGTGGCGACCTCGAGGTACGGCACGTCGCGGCCCTCGACGCGCCAGTGCTCGGTCGGTGCCGCACCGGGGTCGTGGACCTCGGCCACGACCCGGTCGCGCGGGGCGTGGACGGAGTCCAGCAGGGGACGGTCCTCGCCCGACACCGCGACGGGCAGGCCGAGCGCCGCCCGCACGCGCGCGGCGAGCGGCTCGAGGACGGCGTTGCCGGGGTGGTTGATCGTGCGCATCGAGGCGAAGGTCGGGCGCTCGAGCAGGTCGGCCGCCGCGACCTCGGTCGCGGCCTCGCGACGTCGCAGCTCGGCCAGCGACCGCTCCCCCACCGCGCGCACACCGTCGGCCGTCAACGGGGCCAGGGCCTCGTCCGGGGCGCTCCGGCCGGCGCCCGCCCACGCAGCGACCGTGGCGACCCGCAGGTCGTGGTAGGCCACGACCGGTGGCACCGGGTCGGGCAGCCCGGGCGGGTGCACCACGACGTGGTGCGGGTAGAGCCCGGCGAAGCGCACGATCGGCACCGTGGTCGCACGGGCGGACGGACCGAGCAGGTCGACCAGCTGGGCCGTGCCGATCGGCAGGTCGTGGTAGTCGTCGGCCACGGGCTGGCTGACCAGCAGGTCGCTCGCGGCGACCAACCGGTGCAGGGCGTCCACGTCGGCGGCCCCGAGCTCGTGCACGGCCGGGAGGCGGACGGTCCGCAGGTCGCCTGCCGCGAGCAGGAGCCGCAGCGACTCGGCCTGGCAGTTGCCCCACACCAGCAGCAGGGGCCGGCCGTCGTCGGGCGGCACCCCCCGGCGCAGCGCGAGCGGGTCGGCCCAGGGGTCCGGCTCGTCGGCGCCGCTCACGTGAGGCCCCAGACACCGTCGGCGCCGCGGCGTACGACGCCCGCCTGCTCGAGCTCGACGAGCCAGCCGCCCATCGGCCACCAGCCCCAGCGGCGGTGGAACAGGGTGGCGTTGCGCACGATGTCGGCGGCGTGCTCGACAGGCGGGCGACCCACGGGGTGGTGCTGGTGGTGGGCCCGGGCCGAGCCGAGCCAGGTGAGCCCGAGACCGGCCTCGCGGGCCCGTTGGGCGAAGTCGGTGTCCTCACCGCCGTAGCCGACGTAGTCCTCGCAGAAGCCGCCGGTGCGCGCCAGGTCGGCCGGGGCGAGGGCGAAGGACAACGACCAGAACAGGTGCCAGTCGTCCGGGCCGGCCGCGAGGGACCGCCCCGCGGGCGGGGCCGGCCGTGCGGGGTGCGGGTCGTCGGGCAGGTCGTGGAGGTCGTAGCCCCCGGCCGGGGGCGGTGGGAGGTAGGTGACGGGACCGCACCAGAGCTGTCCCGGGGCCTCCGCCACGGCGGCGGCGTAGGCGCCGACCAGGTCGGGGGCGGCGAGGCAGTCGACGTCGAGGAAGACCAGGGCCTCGGCGCCGAGCTCGCCGGCCCGGGCCGCGCCGGCGTTGCGGGCTCGGGCCAGGGGCAGCCCACGGGGGTCCGCGTCGAGGACCACGACGTCGGGGGCGAGCTCGGCCGGTCGCCACGACACGAGGTCCGGGTCGTCCATCGCGACGACGACCCAGGCGTCGGGCCGGCGGGTCTGACGCAGGAGCGAGGCGTGCTGGCCGCGCAGGTGCTCGTGCCGGCCGTGGACGATCGTGACGACCGCGACGGCGGGCGAGCCGGTCACCGGGCTCCCGCCGTCCGCTCGAGCGTGGCCTCGACGAGGTCGGCGAACCGCTCGGCGGCCCCGCCGTCGACCCAGCCCTGCCAGCGCGACCCGTCGAGGCCGCCCGCACGCCGCACCAGGTCGGCCCACCCGCCGCCGGCACCGTCGTCGGCCACGACCGCCGGCCACTCGTCCGCGGTCAGCGCTCGCGCGGTCGCGTGCTGCTCGTCGAAGGGTCGGTCCTGGGCCACCACCACGGCGGGCACGCGGGCGGCCGCGACCTCGGCGACCGCGTTCTGACCGGCATGGGTGAGCACGACAGCGGCCTGGGCCAGGTGCGCGAACGGGTCCGCGACCCACGTCGGCCCGCCCAGGACCTCGCAGGTCCAGCCGTCGAGCGAGTCCAGCGCGGCCTCCCCGGCGGCGACGAGGTGCTCGGCACCGCCCCCGGTCCCGGCGAGCACGACGAGGTGGTGGCGACGACGGGGTCCCCCGGCGGTCACCGGGGCGAAGCGGGAGTGACCGCCCAGCGGCCGGACCCGCCCGGCGACGTCGTCCGGCAGCCCGCTCCCGGCCCCGTGCGCCTGCGGGGGCCAGAAGGCCACCACCTCCTCGCTGACGCCCAGCCCGAGCGCGTGCGCGGCGTCGGCGCGGCGACCCGGCAGCAGGACCGACACGACGGGCACCCCGTGCAGCCGGGCCAGCAGCGTGACCTCCTGCGACACGTCGCTGACCAGCAGGTCGGGCCGCGTCGCCTCGATCCAGGCCGAGAGCTGCGCCGTCCGTCGGCGCAGGCCGTCGTGGCCCAGCGGCGCCCAGTGCAGCCTCCCGCGAGCGGTCTGGTCCGCCCCCGCGCCCGGCGCCGGCTGGTCGTCGCGGTCGAGTCGCAGCCACGCGGCCCCGTCGCCGGTCGACCACGGCTCGTCGGGCGCGTCCGAGGTCAGCACCGTCACCGCGGCACCGCGCGCGAGGAGCGCCTGCGAGAGCGAGAGCGCGCGGTGGCGGTGCCCCGCCCCGACGTGATGGGCGTAGTAGCCGACGTGCGGCCGCGACGACGCGCTCACGCGACGAGGTCGCGGCGGCCGACGTGGGTGTAGAGGTGCTCGTAGGCGTCGAGCATCGTCTCCACCGAGAAGCACCGCACGGCCCGGGCGCGCACCGCGTCGCGGTCGCTGCGTGCGGCGCGGTGGACGGCCGCGGCCAGGGCGTCCACGTCCCCGGCCGGGGCGAGGGCCCCGACGTCGGGGGTCACGATCTCCGGCAGCGCCCCGCGCTCGTAGGCCGCGACCGGGGTCCCGCAGGACAGGGCCTCCGCGGCGACGAGGCCGAAGGGCTCGTCCCAGGCCGGGGTCACCAGCACCACGCTCGCCTCGCCGACCAGGTGGCGCAGCGCCCGCTGTCCGAGGTGGCCCAGGTAGCGGGTCCGGCTGTCGAGCAGCGGACGGACCTCGGCCTCGAAGTAGGCACGGTCGAGCACCGGGCCGGCCAGGTCGAGCGCGACGCCGGCGCGGCGGGCCGCGAGCACGGCCTCGTGCGGGGCCTTCTCCGGCACCAGCCGACCGGACCAGAACGCGCGCCCGCCCCCGTGCCCCCGGCGCCAGAAGGTCGTGTCGACGCCGTTGGGCACGACCTGGCTGTCCAGGGCGTGCTCCCACGCCGCGGCCATCGCCTGGCTGACGGTCACGAAGGGGTGCCTGCCGGTGCGCAGGACGGCGGCCGACTCCAGCCACGGGACCGGTGGCGTGTGCAGCGTCGTCACGACGGGGACCGTCAGGGTCCCGGCCATCGCGACCGGGAGGTGGTGCAGGCTGTTGTCGTGCACGACGTCGAAGTCCGACGTCCGCTCCGAGCCCAGCGCGAGCATCAGGTGCAGGTAGGCGTGGTGCTCCCGCATCCACTGCTCGGGCGAGGCGCCGACGTCGGCGCGCGCTGCGGGGCTGCTGGTGAAGGCGTCGACCGCGAGGTCGACCGGCCGCAGGCGCGGGTCGCTGCCGGGGGCGGCGAACAGCGTCACCCGGTGTCCCCGACGCAGCAGCCCCGTGGTGAGGGCGTGGGTGTGCGCCTCCAGGCCCCCGGCGAACGGCTCGGCGACCGGGAACCGCGCCGGCCCGACGACCGCGACCGACAGCGGCCTCATGCGGCACCGGGCATCGCGTCGAGGGCCGCGGCGTACACGCGGTCGTGGGCGGCGGCGACCTGTCGACGCTGCACGGCGCGGGCCTGCGCGTCGAGGCCCGGCAGCGCGGCGGAGCGCTGCGCGAGGGCGCGCTCGACGGCCGCGACCAGCGAGGCGGTCGCCACGGAGGTCTCGTCGGCGTCGTACGTCGCGTCAGCGCCCTGGTCGGCGTAGCACCCGAAGCCGGGGGCCACGACCGAGGTGGCGAGGTCGTGGCACATCTCGAGCCAGCCCGAGTGCGTGCCGAACCGGTAGGGCAGCACGGCCACGTCGAGCGTCGCGATCCACGCCCACAGGGCAGCGTCGTCGAGCTCGTCGTGGACCACCAGGTCGATCTCGTCGCGACGCTCGGCGTCGCGGAGCGCGGCCGCCGTGCTGCGGGCCCGCTCGTCCTCGCGGTCGATCACGTCGCGGTGCACGGTGACCGTCACGCGGTGGCCGCGCTCGCTCAGCCCGGCCAGCGCGGGCAGCAGGCGGGTGCCGTCGGTGTTGGTGCGCAGGCCCTTGAGCGCCACGCCGACGTGTCGGGGGCCCGACGGTGTCGCGGGCCCGGTGGCGCGCCGCCGGCGCACCGCCTCGATCTGCGCGAGGTCGACGACGTGCGGGTGGGGCACCACCTCGGCCCGGCGGCCCCACCGCCGGGCGATGATGTCGGCCGCGGCCGGGGTCAGCGTGACCAGTGCGGTCGCCGCCGGCACGAGCACGTCGAGCTGGGCGTCCAGGACCGCCGCGTCCTCCTGGTGGGGGTTGCGCAGGTCGTGCACGGTCAGCACCAGCGGCCGGCCGGTCTCGCGCAGGGCACCGGCGAGCTCGCGCAGCCGTGACGGGGAGTGCGGGTCGAACCCGAAGTGCACGTGCATCAGGTCGAAGGCGTGGGTGCGCACCCAGGCGGCCTCGAGCATCGCGGGGGGCCACCAGCGCTCGCCCGCCGGCCGGCTCGGGTCGTCGGGGTCGGGGTCCGGCAGCCGTCGGGGTCCCGGTGAGCCGGGGGCGCTGAGGTGGGCGACGTAGGGGTGGCGCGCCGGCACCGAGGCCACCACCGGCGTCACCGGCGTCACCGCGTTCAGTGTCCTGCCCTTGCGGGAGACCACCGACAACCGGGCGCGTCGTGCAGCACTGAGGAGCTCCTGTCGGGTCGACACCCTCGCGCTGGGGTGCGAGGTGCGGGGTGGGGGGTGGTGACCGTCGCCGCGGTACGCCGCGCGACCTGGTGCGAGGGTAGGGTCGCGGGCTTCTGACCTGCTACATCCGGACGGGTGCCCGGCGACGCCGCGAGGCCTGTCGGGCTGTGAGACCCCTCACGGTCGCGGCGGACCGCCGCCGTCCCGGGCCGGTGCGGTGAGGGGGCGCAGGGCCGTGGCCGGCACCCAGCCCTGGCGGACGTAGGGCCCGGACTGGTGGGCGCCGATCCCGGGCTGGGCCGAGATCACCCAGCCCTGCCAGCCGTGCGACGTACGCCGCCAGCCCAGGAGCAGCCCCGGCACCTGGTCGTCGGCCCACAGGCCGGTGAGCGAGACCCACACGTGCTGGGCGCGCGGCTCGACGACCATCCGGCGATACTAGAACACATGTTCTATCCAGGGCGACCTACGACAGGCTCTCGACGACGAACCGAGCGGCCTCCCGTTCGAAGGTGCGGCCGTGGCGCAGCATCGCGTGCTTGCCGCCCTCGACCTCGCGCCAGGTCACGTCCGTGCGCCGTCCGAGCCTCGCAGCGACCTGTCGGGACCGCTCCGGCGAGGCGATCCGGTCCTGCGTCCCGTGCACGACGAGGACCCGGCGCCCGGTGAGGTCGACGTCGTCATGGGGGTAGACCCAGGGGTTGAGGGCGACCACCGCCCGGACGCCGGGGTGGGTGCCGGCGAGCAGCGCCGCACGCCCACCGAGCGAGTGCCCGACGAGCGCGAGGGGGACGTCGGGCCACCGCCGCGCGAGATCGTCGAGGGCGGCCCGGGCGTCGACGACCGGCGAGTGCAGCTCGTCCCAGCCCCGGCTGGTGTTGAGCAGCCTCGCCACGACCAGCCGGCCACGCCCGGCGCGGGCGACGGCGCGCGCGACCGGCACCATGCGCAGCACCGAGAGCTGGGTCGGGCTGACGTCGGGCCGGTCCCGGCGGGCCGCGCCGCCGTGGAGGACGAGGACGGCACCGACCGGCGTACGTCCACGTCGGGGTGTCGCCACGTCGATCCGGTGCGCTCGGCTCACTGCGTCCATCGGGCGCCAATCTAGGCACCACGGCGACCGCTCATCCTCACCCCCGTCCGGGCTGGAGCGTGCTGGAGCCTCGCAGGAACGACCACGGCGGGGGCCGCCGGGGGCGGGCCCGTCAGGTGACGACCTCGAAGGTGATGCCCCCGGCCCGGAGACGAGCGATCAGGTTCTGCCCCATCGCCTGCGCGGTGGTGACGCTGCCCGCGGTGGTCGGGTTCTCGTCCAGGGCCAGGCACAGCGCCGACTCGGCGAGCATCTTGGCCGTCTCTCCGTAGCCCGGGTCGCCGCCACGCACGCGGGTGTGGACGCTGCGGTGGTCGCCCTCGCCGACGAAGTCCACGGTGAACCACGACCTCTCCCGCCGCGCCTCGTCGGGACCGTCGCCCTGGCGGACCCGACCCAGCAGCAGGCTGCGCACGGGCTTGACCTGGGCCCCCAGCGCCAGGGCGGCCACGCCGAGGCCACCGCCCGCGGCGTAGCGCAGCGTCCTGGTGCCGGCGTAGTGGGAGTAGGTGAAGCGCGGGCCGTAGGCGCCCAGCGCGCGGGCGCTGCGCACGATCACCTGGGGGTCGATGGTCGGCATCGGCAGCACCCAGTACCCGAGGTCGCGGTCGCGGTGCGGCCTGCCGGCGACCGCGCGGGCGGACCGGTCCGGGTCCGTCGGCTCGGCGCGGCGACGCGCCTTCAGGGCGGCCGCGGCCTGCCGCGGGCGTGAGAGCGAGTCCATCGCGGAGTGGAAGGTGCCGCCGGAGAACATCCCGCCCGCGCGGACGACGCCGCGCACCGAGACCGGTCCGGACGCCTTGAGCTCGAGCACGGTGTAGAGCACGCCGAGGTCGTGCGGCACCGAGTCGAAGCCGCAGGCGTGCACGATCCGGGCGCCGGTGCGCACGGCGGTCCGGTGGTGGGCGACGTACATCGCGTCGACGAACTCCGGCTCGCCGGTCAGGTCGACGTAGTCGGTGCCGGCCTCGGCGCAGGCCGCGACGAGCGGCTCGCCGTAGAGGCGGTAGGGACCGACGGTGGTGATCACGACCTTGGCGTCGCGGGCCACGTCGGCCAGGGAGGCGGGGTCGGTGACGTCGGCGTGGAGCAGCGCGAGCTCGGCGAGGTCCGGGTCGATCTCGGCGAGCCTGCGCCGTACGGCGGCCAGCTTGTCGGGGTTGCGGCCCGCCAGCGCCCAGCGCAGCCCGGTCGGGCCGCTGCGCGCGAGGTACTGCGCGGTCAGGCCCCCGGTGAAGCCGGTCGCGCCGAACAGCACGAGGTCGAAGCGGCGCTCTGCGCTCGGGGAGCTGTCGGTCATGCCGGTCATCGTCGCAGGCGACCCCGGAGCCCGACAGGCACCTCCGGGTGGAACCGCGGCCCCGCCCGGCCCGTCCCATGCCCACGAGCTCGACGAGACGGGAGCAGGACATGGGTGCACGAGGGTGGGGGCTCGCGGTGGTCGCGCCGCTGGGGCTGGCGGCGGCGTTCGGGGCCGGGGTGGTCCTCGCCCCCGACGACCCGGGTGGCACCGCGGAACCGCCGTCGCTGCGTCGGGCCGCGGTGGTCCAGCCCGCGACGCCGACCTCGTCGGACACGACGTGCGATGACCTGCTCGACCTCTACGTCGGGCGCGGGCTCGGCCTCGTGGGGCCCTCCGGGTGGGGCTCGGGCCTCCCCACGCCGTACCCGCTCGCCGTCGACGACCTCGCCGCGGCCGGCGACACGGTCCAGCGCTCGGAGTCCGTGGCGGCGGCCCCGGCCACCACTGCGGCCACCACCCGGGCCACCGCGAGCGCGGGCGGCACCACCGTGCAGGAGAGCGCGGTCGACGAGCCCGACTCGGTCAAGACCGACGGGTCGCTGCTGGTGCGGGTCGAGGACGGCGCGCTGGTCGTCGCCGACGTCTCCGGGCCGAGGCTGCGCGAGCTCTCGCGCCTCGAGCTCCCGGTCCCGGCGTCGCCCGCCGGGGCCGAGCTGCTGCTCTCCGGCGACACCGTCGTGGTGCTGGGCGAGGCGGGGGTCGGGGACACCGCGGGCTACGGCGGCTACGGCGGCTACGGGTCCGCCGACACCCGCGCGACCCTCGTGACGACGATCGACCTCAGCGTGCCGACCCGCCCCACGGTGACGAGCACCGTCACCTACGACACCGGGCTGCTCGCGGCGCGGCTGCACGGTGGCACGGTCCGGCTCGTGCTCGACGCCGGCCTGCCGCGCCTGGACTTCCTCCAGCCGGGCCCGGAGACCGGGGACGAGACGGCACGGCTGGCCAACCTGCGTCTGGTGCGCGAGTCGACCCTCGAGGACTGGCTGCCGACACGATCCGTCGACGGAGCGAGCCAGGAGGGCTTCCTGGACTGCGCCGACGTGGTGGTGCCCGACGGACGGCTCGGGCTCGGTCTCACCGCGGTCGTCGCCTTCGAGGCCGCCGACGGCCCGGTGGCTGCAGCGGATGCCGCGGCCGCACCGGCGGTCGGGCTGGCCGCGGCGACCGACCTCGCGTACGCCTCGAGCGACCACCTCTACCTCACCGCGGCCGGGACCGAGGCGGGCCTGGGCGGGTTCGGGGACCTCGCGGCTCCCCTGTGCCGCGAGATCTGCGCGCCGGCCTACGACGCCGGCACGACGTGGGTGCACGACTTCGCGCTCGACCGGGCCGACGCGACGTACGTCGGTGCGGCCGAGGTCGAGGGCCGGCTGGCCGACCGGTGGTCGCTCGACGAGCACGACGGTGTGCTGCGCCTGGCGCTCGAGGCGAGCTCGCAGACCGCCGACGCGACGTCGCTGGTGACCCTGGGCCCGGACCCGCAGAGCGGCCAGACCCTGGTCGAGGTCGGTCGGCTCGACGGCCTCGGGCGCGGGGAGGACCTGACCGCGGTGCGGTGGTTCGACGACCTCGCGGTGCTGGTCACCTTCCGCCGGGTCGACCCGCTGCACGTCGTCGACCTCTCGGACGTGACCCGGCCGACGCAGCTGGGCGAGCTGGAGATCCCGGGGTTCTCGGAGTACCTCCACCCGCTGGGCGCCGACCGCCTGGTCGGGATCGGTCAGGGTCCCGTGGCCGGACCCGCCAGGCCGTGGGGCGCGCAGGCGGGGCTGTTCGACGTCACCGACCTGGCCGCCGTGCGCCGGCTCGACACGGTCGGCTTCGGGCCCGGGAGCCGGGCGGGCGCGGCGACCGACCCCCGGCAGCTGACCTGGCTGCCCGGGCGGCGCACGGTCCTGACCGTGGTCGTGCGCGGTTGGCGCAGCCCGGTCGCGCGCGTCGCGGCGCTGCGGATCGACGGTGGTCGGATGCAGGTGAGCACCCGCGCCGTGGACCGCGGCCCGGACGTGGACGCCGTACGGCTGGTGCCGCTGCCCGACGAACGGGTCGTGCTCGTCACGGCCGAGGGCGCCCGGTTCTACGAGGCCTGAACGACGGGCCGACCGGGACCGAGCCGGACGTAGGCTGGTCGGCATGTGCCGCAACATCCGCCCGCTCCACAACTTCGCCCCGCCCGCGACGACCGACGAGGTCGAGGCCGCCGCCCTGCAGTACGTGCGCAAGGTGAGCGGGGCGACGAAGCCGTCGCAGGCCAACGCCGCGGCCTTCGAGCGCGCCGTGGCCGAGGTCGCCCGGGCCACGCGCGAGCTGCTCGGTGAGCTGGTCACCACCGCGCCGCCCAAGGACCGTGAGGTCGAGGCGGACAAGGCCCGCGCCCGGGCGGCCGTGCGCTACGCGCGATGAGGGCCCGATGACGGTGCGGGTGCCGGAGGCCGCGACCGCGTCCGGAGCGAGCCGGCGCAGCGCGGACGCGGACGACGTACGCCGGGCCCTGGACCTGCTGGCCGAGGGCGACCTGGTCGTGCTCGGCGGGGCGGGCCTCTCGACCGACTCCGGCATCCCCGACTACCGCGGGCCGGGCGCACCGGCGCGCACCCCGATGACCTACCAGGAGCTGGTCTCGGGTCTCGCGGCCCAGCAGCGCTACTGGGCCCGCAGCCACCTCGGGTGGGGCCGGATGCAGGGGGCCGAGCCCAACGCCGGGCACCGTGCGCTCGCCGCGCTCGACCCCACCCTGCTGATCACCCAGAACGTCGACGGCCTGCACGAGCGGGCCGGCTCGCGCCGGGTCGTGGCCCTGCACGGTCGGATCTCCGACGTCGTCTGCCTGGGCTGTCGCGAGGTCACCCCCCGCGCCCGGCTGCACGAGCGGATGGACGCCCTCAACCCCGGGTGGGCCGAGAGCCGGGCCGGCGTCGCGACCCGCCCCGACGGCGACGTCGACCTCGAGGACACCGACGGGTTCGTGGTGCCGGCGTGCGCGGCGTGTGGCGGGGTGCTCAAGCCCGACGTGGTGTTCTTCGGGGAGAACGTGCCGACCCCGCGGGTGCAGCGCTGCTTCGAGGCCGTCGACGCCCTGGTCGACTGCGGCGGCGCGCTGCTCGTCGTGGGCTCCAGCCTGACGGTGATGAGCGGCCTGCGCTTCGTGCGCCGCGCGGTCAAGGCCGGCACCCCGGTCGTCATCGCCAACCGTGGGGCGACCCGCGGCGACCCGCTCGCGACGTACGCCGTGGACGTCGGCTGCACCGACTTCCTCGAGCGGCTGCTCGAGCGCCGCGTCGCCGGTTAGGTCTCGCCGCCGCCGGGGAATAAGGTTGCTGTCAACAACCTTTACTCGACCATGGAGCGAGACACCGTGACGCAGCTGGCTGAGACCCCGACCACCGGGTCGGGCGCCTCCGACGACCTGGCCCCCGCGGAGGCCGAGCGCGCCATGACGCACCGCGAGGTGCTCGAGGCGATGTCCGGGCTGCTGATGGCGATGTTCGTGGCCATGGTCTCGAGCACCGTGGTGACCAACGCCCTGCCGCGCATCGTCGCGGACCTCGAGGGCACGCAGACCGGCTACACCTGGGTCGTGGTGGCCACGCTGCTGACCATGACCGCCACCACCCCGCTGTGGGGCAAGCTCTCGGACCTGTACTCCAAGAAGCTGCTGGTGCAGTCGGCCCTGGTCATCTTCACCGTCGGCTCGCTGATCGCCGCGTTCGCCCCGACCATGGGCGTGCTGATCGGCGCCCGGGCCGTCCAGGGCGTCGGCGTCGGCGGGCTGACCGCGCTCGTCCAGGTCGTCATCGCCTCGCTCGTCTCCCCGCGTGAGCGCGGCCGCTACTCGGGCTACATCGGCGCGGTCTTCGCCCTCGCGACCGTCTCCGGCCCGCTCATCGGGGGCGTCATCGTCGACAGCCCCCTGGGCTGGCGCGGCTGCTTCTTCATCCCCATCCCGATCGCGGCGGCCGCGCTGGTCGTCCTCCAGCGCCGCCTGCACCTGCCCGTCGTACGCCGCGAGGTCACGATCGACTTCCTCGGCGCGTTCCTGATCATGGCCGGCGTCAGCCTGCTGCTGGTCTGGGTCTCGCTGGCCGGCAAGCAGCTCGAGTGGACCTCGCCCACCAGCGCCGCGATGGTGGCCCTCGGCGTCGCCGTCATCGCCGCCGCGGTCGTCGTCGAGGCGCGCGTGGCCACCGAGCCGATCATCCCGCTGCGGCTCTTCCGCGACCGCACCACGGTGCTCGCGACCATCGCCTCGGCCATGATCGGGATCGCGATGTTCGCTGCGACCGTCTACCTCACCCAGTACTTCCAGCTCGCCCGCGCCATGTCGCCCACGCGGGCCGGCCTGATGACCATCGCCATGGTCGGCGGGCTGCTCGTCTCGAGCATCCTGGTCGGCCGGGTCATCACCCGCACCGGGCTGTGGAAGCGCTACCTCGTCGGTGGCGCCGTCCTGGTCGTCGTCGGCTTCTCGCTGCTCTCCACGATCGACCGGACCACCCACCTCGTCGCCGTCGGGCTCTACATGGCGCTGGTCGGGCTCGGCATCGGCGCGGCCATGCAGAACCTGGTCCTCGCCGTGCAGAACAACACCGCCCAGTCCGACATGGGCGCCGCCAGCGCGACCGTCGCGTTCTTCCGCACCATGGGCGGCGCGATCGGCGTCTCGGTCCTCGGCGCCCTGCTCTCCCACCAGGTGCGCGACTCGCTCGTCTCGGGCCTGGCCCGGCTGGGGATCGACGCCGGCGGCCAGGCGGACGGCGGCATCCCCGACCTGTCCACGCTCCCCGCGCCGGTCCGTGCGCTCTACGAGCAGTCCTTCGGCGACGCGACCGGCCACATCTTCCTCGTCGCGGTGCCCTTCGCGGTGATCGCCCTGCTCTGCATCCTGGCCATCGAGGAGGTCCCGCTGCACACCTCCGTCGACCACGAGGGCACGACCGTCGCGACACCCGACGAGCGGGTCGAGGTCTCGGGCGGGACGCAGGCCTATGCTGCCGAGTCAACCGGAGCGTCCGCCGCCTCGCCCGCCGGGTCGCACCGGGGCGGGCGGCACGCGGGAGGAGCCGTCCGATGACCAGCAGGGCCCAGTCGACCCAGCAGCTCGAGCACGAGCTGAGCGTGCTGATCCGGCGGATCAAGCGGGTGGTCGGCGAGCGGGCCGTCGAGGTGCACCCCGAGCTGCAGCCGGCGTCGTACTGGATGTTCACGCACCTGGCCGAGAACGGTCCGCTGCGCGCCTCGACGCTCGCGGAGACCTTCGACATCGACAAGGGCGCGGTCAGCCGCCACGTGCAGCACCTGCTCGACATCGGGCTCGTCGAGCGGGAGCCGGACCCCGACGACGGTCGCGCCAGCATGCTCTCCGTCAGCGAGGAGGGCGGTCGTCGCCTCGCCGACGTCACCGAGCACCGCCGCAAGTGGTTCTCCGAGGTCCTCGGCGAGTGGCAGGACGACGAGCTCGCCGCGTTCGCGAGCGAGATGGCCCGCTACAACGCGACCATCGACCGGGCGCGCGCCCGCGACGCCGAGGCGCGGCGCTAGCCGGAGTGCTGCTCAGCGGCCGGTGACGTGCGGCCAGTCCGAGGTCAGGTAGGACTCGATCGCGCGGTGGCGGAACGTGTAGGGCTTGCCGCGCGTGATGATCCCGCGCGTCGTGTCGAGCCGCTGGGTGGTCGTCCCGATCTTGGTCACGGAGTCGTGCCCGAGAGCGCGGGCGATGTTCGTCGCCGTCCGGTCGCCGTCGGGCATCTCGGCCATCACCTGGACGAGCTCGCGCTCCTTGGGCGGCAGGCGTTGCAGGATCCGCTCCACGTGGGCGGCGGCCTCGGTCCGTGCGGCGCTCCACCCGTCGTAGACGTCCCTGGCCGTGACGACCGGGGCGGTGCCGGCGTACCACGCTCGCTCGCCGGCGAGCTGGAACAGGAACGGCTCTCCGCAGCACAACGCGACGACGGCCTCGACGGCCTCCTTCTCCATCCGGATCGTCGCGACACCACCCCGACCGTCCGCCACCTCCCACCCCGGGGTCACGAACTCGTGCAGGGCCAGGCGCAGGTCGTCGTCGCTGATCGGGTCCAGGACGGTGGTGGCGAAGCGGCGGGCGAAGGTCGCCCCCGTGAGGCGGCCGGTCGTCTCCGCGAACTCCGGGAGCCCGGTCAGGTAGACCGCCACCGGGAGGACGCGCGTGATCCGCGCACCCCCCGGGACCACCACCTCGACCTCGTGGGAGGCGGCGTCACCGAGGCAGACCAGGAGCTGGGAGAGCGTCTCCTGGTCGGTGATGTTCTGGACCTCGTCGACGTGGACGACCACCGCGACGTCGCGCTCGATCGCGGCGGTGCCGACCGCGACGAGCAGCTCGGTCAGGGCACGGTAGGCCTCCGGCCCACCGCCCCGGTCCACCGTGAGCGAGATCCCTCCGGCCGAGACGGCGCGGACCCGCTCGAGGAGGTCGGTGAGGCGTCGCTCGCGGGCGGCCGCCAGGCCGGCCTCGTCGGCGAGGGCGAGCACCGCTCCTGCGACCGCCCTGAGCGGGTCCGCCCCCGCTGGGATCCTCAGCTGGGGCGTCACCCAGTCGCCCTGTCGCGCCGCCGTCGCCGCGACCCGGCGGACCAGGGTCGACTTGCCGAGGCCCGCCTCGCCCAGGATCGTGCGGCCGCGCTCGTAGAGCCCCGCGGCGCGTCGCGGGCGCACGACACGCTCCCAGTCGCTCAGCTGGCTCACGCGTCCCGCCCAGACCGCAGGGACGACGTCGGACCCCGGGCTGAACGGGTTCGTCAGGGCGTCGCGCACGTCGGTAAGGTTACCAGCAATCCTGCGACGCTGGTAACCTTACCGAGCAACCGTCAGGAGCGTGCCGGCCGGTCGCGCAGCCAGACCGCGGTGTCCGCGGGCAGGGCGCCCGGCTCGAGGGTGCCCTCGAGCATGCTGGAGGCGAGCACCTCCGCGTCGCCCGCCACGTCCTCGGGCCAGGCGACCGCCTCGGGCCCGGCGTTGAGCAGCACCCGCAACGGGCCCCGTCGCAGGTCGAGCAGGTCGCCGTCGACGCGCACCTCGACCTCGTCGGTCAGCCCGAGCACGTGCTCGCGGCGCGCCGAGAGCGTGCGGCGGTAGAACGCGAGGGTGGAGTGCTCGTCGCGCTGCTGGGCCTCGACGCCCAGCGCTGCCCAGCCCTCGGGCTGCGGCAGCCACGGCTGCGCGTCGCCCGGTCCGAAGCCGTACGGCGCCTGCTCGCCGCTCCACGGGACCGGCACCCGGCAGCCGTCGCGGCCGACCTCGCCGGTGCGGAGCCACGACGGGTCGGTGCGGTGCTCGGGCTCGACGTCGACCTGCTCGAGACCGAGCTCCTCGCCCTGGTAGAGGTAGGCCGAGCCCGGCAGGGCCAGCATGGCCAGCGTGCTCGCCCGGGCGCGGGCCAGGCCCTGCTCCCCACCGCCGTAGCGGGTGGTGTGGCGCACGACGTCGTGGTTGGAGAGCACCCAGGTCGGCAGGGCGCCGACCTTGCCGACGGCCGCGAGCGAGGACGTCACGACGTCGCCGAAGGCCGAGGCGGACCAGGGCGCGAGCAGCCAGGCGAAGTTGAAGGTCTGGCTCATCTCGTCGGGCCGCACGAAGCGCGCCATCGAGTCGGTGGTCTGGGTCCAGGCCTCGGCGACCGTCATCCGGTCGCCGTCGTAGGCCGCGAGGACGTCGTGCCAGCGGCGGTAGACCTCGTGCACCTCGGGCTGGTCCCACATCGGCTCGTCGCGCAGCGTCCGCTCGACCATGCTGGCACCGCCCGTGGAGGCACCGGCGGAGGCCATGGACTCGCTGTCGGGACGCTCGCCCTGCGCGACGACCTGGTCGCGCAGGGACTCCTCCTTGAACAACCCGTGGGCGACGTCGACCCGGAAGCCGTCGACGCCGCGGTCCAGCCAGAACCGCAGGACCTCGACGAACATGTCCCCGACCTCGGGGTTGCGCCAGTCGAGGTCGGGCTGGGTGGAGTCGAAGAGGTGGAGGTACCACTGGCCGGGGGTGCCGTCGGCCTCGGTGACCCGGGTCCACGCGGCGCCGCCGAAGACCGAGCTCCAGTTGTTGGGGGGCTCGTCGCCGCCCACGACCGCGGCCCTCACGGAAGAGGTAGCGGGCGCGCTCGGCGCTGCCCGGCCCGGCCGCGAGGGCCTCCTGGAACCACGCGTGGCGGTCCGAGGTGTGGTTGGGCACCAGGTCGACGATGACGCGCAGGCCCAGGGCGTGGGCCTCGAGCAGCATCCGCTCGGCGTCCTCCAGGGTCCCGAAGAGGGGATCGATCTCGCGGTAGTCGGCCACGTCGTAGCCGTGGTCGCGCTGCGGCGAGAGGTAGAACGGCGAGAACCAGACCGCGTCGACGCCGAGGTCCGCCAGGTGCGGCAGACGGCTGATGATGCCGGGGAGGTCGCCGACGCCGTCACCGTCGGAGTCGGCGAAGGAGCGCGGGTAGACCTGGTAGACCACCGCGTGCTGCCACCAGGGCGCGCCGCTTGGATCGTTCAAAATCGCCATGGCCACGATTCTGCCAGCCGCGACAACCGCCCCGCGACCGAGCGGGTGGGCTCAGGACTTGACCTTCTCGTAGCGCTCCAGCGCCTCGACCCGCTCGGCCTTGTGGTCGACGATCGCGGCGGGGTAGCCGACGGCCTCCCGGACGTCGTCGGCGGGCTCGTGAGGATCGGGAACGGCGTCGGGGTCGGCGAGCTCGGCGACCCAGCGACGCACGTAGGTGCCGTCGGGGTCGAACTTCCTGCCCTGGGTGGTCGGGTTGAAGACGCGGAAGAAGGGCGAGGCGTCCGTGCCGCTGCCGGCGCTCCACTGCCAGCCGTGGTTGTTGGAGGCGAGGTCGCCGTCGACGAGCCAGTGCAGGAAGTGGCGCGCACCGTGCTGCCACTCCACGTGCAGGTCCTTGACCAGGAAGCTCGCCACGATCATCCGCAGCCGGTTGTGCATCCACCCGGTCGCGCGCAGCTGGCGCATCCCGGCGTCGACGATCGGGAAGCCCGTGCGGCCCTCGGCCCACGCCTGCAGGTCCTCGCCGGGCTCGTCGTAGTCCATCCGCGCGAACTCGGGGCGGTAGTAGTCGCGCGCCGAGTCCGGCCGGCGGTGCAGGACGTCGGCGTAGAACTCCCGCCACGCGATCTCCGTGCGGTACGTCGTCACGCCCTTGCCGTTCGCCTGCGGGTGCGCGGCCAGGTCGGCCAGGATCGTGCGCGGGTGGATCTCGCCGTACTTCAGGTGCACCGAGAGCCGCGAGGTCCCCTCGACGCCGGGCCGGTCGCGGTCCCGGTCGTAGTCCTCGACGCGGTCGAGGAAGTCGTGCCAGAGCGTGAGCGCGGCGCGCTCCCCCGCCTCGGGCAGCGCGAGACCCTCGGGCAGGTCGGGGTCCGGGATCCCGGTCGTGCCACCACCCTCGGCGTCGGCGCCGTCCTCGGCCAGCTCGCGCCACGAGACGCCGGTCGGGGCGTCGATCGGGTCGCGCCAGCCGTGCTCGCGCCACGCGCGGGAGAACGGGGTGAAGACCTGGTAGGGCTGGTCCGACCCCGAGAGCACCCGCCCGGGGGCCACGGCGTACGGCGACCCGGTGCGGACCAGGTCGATGCCGGCGTCGCTCAGGGCCTGCTCGACCTCCTCGTCGCGGCGCTTGCCGTACGGCCCGTAGTCCGCGGCGACGTGCACCGCGGTGGCGCCGACGGCGCGGGCGGCCTGCACCACGCGGCGTACGGGGTCGCCGCGCACGACCGAGAGCCCGGCCTGCCGCTGGCGCAGCGAGGCGTCGAGCGATCGCAGGCTGGCGGCGAGATAGGCCCGTCGTGACGGACCGGCCGGCCCCCACAGCGCGGGGTCGAGCACGAAGAGCGGCAGGACCTCGCCGTCGGCGGCGGCCTCGACGAGGGCGGGGTTGTCGGCGAGGCGCAGGTCGCGGCGGAACCACATCACAGCAGTCATCACCCCTCACTGTGCCAGCCGGGCGCGCTCGGGACCCTCACCCGGGGATGCGTCACACTGGAGGGGTGAGCGACCTCATCGACACCACCGAGATGTATCTGCGGACCATCTTCGAGCTCGACGAGGAGGGCATCGTCCCGCTGCGCGCCCGGATCGCGGAGCGGCTGCACCAGAGCGGCCCGACGGTGTCGCAGACGGTGGCCCGCATGGAGCGCGACGGACTGCTCACCGTCGAGGGCGACCGCCACCTCGAGCTCAGCGACGAGGGCCGCGTGCTCGCGACCCGGGTGATGCGCAAGCACCGGCTGGCCGAGCGGCTGCTCGTCGACGTCATCGGCCTGGAGTGGGAGCTGGTCCACGAGGAGGCGTGCCGCTGGGAGCACGTGATGTCCGAGACGGTCGAGCGACGCCTGCTCGCCCTGCTCGACCACCCCACCGAGTCGCCGTACGGCAACCCGATCCCGGGTCTGGACGAGCTCGGTCAGGACCGTGGGGAGCACGACGTCGTCGAGCTGCTCGCCGACCTCGAGGCGCTCTCGGCGGTCGCCGGGGCCGTCGAGACGGCGGTGCTGGTGCGTCGCATCTCCGAGGAGACGCAGAAGGACGAGGCGCTGATGAGCGCGCTGCGCCGGGTCGGTGCCCTGCCCGACAAGACCGTCACCGTGGTCTCGACCCTGTCCGGGGTGCTGATCGGCTCGGGCGGCGAGACCGCCGAGATCGAGCCCGAGGCGGCCGACCACATCTTCGTGCGCCGGGTCTAGCCCCGGGTCCAGCCCGGGTCCGGACCGAGACAGCAACGACCCGCAGGTGTGGGGCACGGACCGGGTGGTCGGTGCCGCCGCCTCCGGAGGACGACTTCTGTCCGGAGCACCTGCGGGCCGGGTGACTGCTGTGGATTCGCCAGCAGCCTGACCGGCTGGGCCGGTCGGCGTTGCTGGGCTGCTAGCGGGCAGCCACCTCACATGTCCTGGAAGAATGCATTCTTAGGACCACCTCCTCTCCGTGTGTGGTCAGGCTAGGACGCCGTCCGCCCCCGTTCAAGCCATTTCCGCCGAAGTTCCACACAATGCACCTCGAGGTGCCGCTCGCTGTTCGTCCCGGCGTCGTTCGTCCCGGCGTCGGGCCAGGACACACTCCCGTCACGCGGGCGGGCCATGATGGCGCCATGAGCCAGACCCGCAGCGAGCCCCGCAGCACCGAGCAGATGATCGAGGCCGACCGGCGCGACCCCGACGTGGCGCAGTTCGCCGGGGGCGTCTCCTCCGACGAGCAGCACGCGGCGCTGCGCAGCTCGGTGCGCCAGCTCGGCCGGCTGCTCGGCGAGGCGCTGACCCGCCACGAGGGCGCCGAGCTGCTCGAGCTCGTGGAGCAGGTCCGCGGGCTGTCCCGCGAGCCTGACGACGGCGCTCTGCACGACCTGCTCGCCGGCACCGACGACGAGACCGCGGTCGTGCTGGCGCGCGCGTTCACGGCGTACTTCCAGCTCGTCAACGTCACCGAGCAGCTGCACCGCTGGCAGGAGCTGACGGCCCGCGAGACCTCGCCGCTGGCCGCGACCGCGGCGCGCATCGGCGAGGCGATCGAGTCCGGTGACGTCGACAGGGCGCTGGTCACCGAGGTGCTGGGGCGACTGGAGTACCGCCCGGTCTTCACCGCCCACCCGACCGAGGCCAGCCGTCGCTCGGTGCTGAGCCTGCTGCAGAAGATCGCGGCCGAGACGTACGCCGCGGAGGACCCGCGCCGCCGCGCGAGCGACCGGCCCCGCAGCGAACGCCGTCTCGGCGAGCTGGTCGACCTGCTCTGGCAGACCGACGAGCTGCGCATCGAGCGGCCCGAGCCGGCCGACGAGGCGCGCACCGCGATCTACTACCTGCAGTCGCTGGCCGCGCAGGTCGTGCCCGGCCTGCTCGAGGAGCTCGACCGGGCGCTGGGCTCGATCGGGATCGAGCTGCCCGCCGACGCGCGGCCGCTGCGGTTCGGCACCTGGGCCGGCGGCGATCGCGACGGCAACCCCCACGTCACCCCCGAGGTGAGCCTCGAGGTGCTGGGGCTCCAGCACGACTTCGGCCTGCGCCAGCTCATCAGCGGCGTCGAGGAGCTGCTCCAGGAGCTGGCCTCCTCGACCCGGGTGGTCGAGATCAGCCCCGCGCTGGCCGCCAGCCTGAGCGACGACGCGCGGGCGCTGCCGATCACCTTCGCCGCGATCAAGCGCCTCAACGCCGAGGAGCCCTACCGGCTCAAGCTCTCCTTCGCCCGCGTCCGGCTCCAGCGCACCCGCGACCGCCTCGCCGAGGGCCGCGCCCACGAGCCGGGGCGCGACTACCTCGCGCTCGACGGGCTGCTCGACGACCTGCGGCTGGTGCGCGAGTCGATGCTCGCCGACGGCGACCGGCTCAACGCCGACGGCGGGGTGCTGCGCCTGATCCGGACCGCGACCGCGGTCGGGCTGGGCCTGGCCACGATGGACGTGCGCGAGCACTCCGAGAAGCACCACGCCGCGCTCGCCGTGCTCGTCGACCGGCTCGGCGAGCAGGAGGGGCCCTACGCCGACCTCGACCGCCCCGCCCGGATCAGGCTGCTCTCGGCCGAGATGGCCGGACGTCGCCCGCTGCTCGGCGCACGCACCGCCGGTCGCGAGGTCGACCTGGCCGACCCGGTCGGGCCGGTGCTGGCCCTCTTCGACACGATCCGCGTCGCGCTGGACCGTTTCGGACCGGAGGTGATCGAGACCTACATCGTCTCGATGACCCACGACGTCGACGACCTGTTCGCGGTCGTCGTCCTGGCCCGTGAGGCCGGGCTCGTCGACACCGGCAGCGAGACGACACCCGCCAGCGCCCGGATCGGCTTCGCGCCGCTCTTCGAGACCGTCGCCGAGCTCGAGGCCGCCGGTCCGCTGCTCGCGGCGCTGCTCGAGGACCCGGCGTACCGCCGCGTGGTGGCCGCCCGCGGTGACGTGCAGGAGATCATGCTCGGCTACTCCGACTCCTCCAAGGACGCCGGGATCGCCGCCTCGCAGTGGCAGATCCACCGCGCGCAGCGGGCCCTGCGCGACATCGGGCGCGAGCACGGCGTGGTGATGCGGCTCTTCCACGGTCGTGGCGGCTCGGTGGGGCGCGGCGGTGGGCCGACGAGCGAGGCGATCCTGTCGCAGCCCTACGGCAGCCTCGACGGGCCGATCAAGATCACCGAGCAGGGCGAGGTCATCTCCGACAAGTACACGCTGCCCCAGCTGGGTCGGGAGAACCTCGAGCTCGCGCTGGCCGCCGTCCTCGAGGCCTCGGTGCTGCACCGCACCTCGTTGCTGCCGCGCGACGTGCTCGACGGGTGGGACGCGACGATGGACGTCGTCGCGGGCGCCGGCCAGACGGCGTACCGCAGGTTGGTGCGTGACCCGGGGCTCGTGCCGTTCTTCGTCTCCGCGACCCCGGTCGACGAGCTCGGCAAGATGAACATCGGCTCGCGACCGGCCAAGCGCCCCGGCGGCGAGGGCGGTCTCGACGACCTGCGGGCGATCCCGTGGGTCTTCGGCTGGACGCAGTCGCGGATGATCCTGCCCGGCTGGTACGGCGTGGGGTCGGGGCTCGCGGCGGCGCGCGAGGACGGGCGGGGCGAGACGCTGCGCGAGATGTACGGCTCGTGGGCCTTCTTCCGCACGTTCCTGTCCAACGTGGCGATGACGCTGGCCAAGACCGACCTCGACATCGCTGCGCGCTACGTGCGGGCGCTGGTGCCCGAGGATGCCGCGGGGCTCTTCGAGCTGGTGCGCGCCGAGCACGAGACGACGGTGCGCGAGGTGCTCGCGGTCACCGGCCAGTCCAGCCTGCTCGAGCAGTCACCGACGCTGCGGCGGACCCTGGAGACCCGCGACGCCTACCTCGCCCCGCTCCACGCCCTCCAGGTCTCGCTGCTGGCGCGGGTGCGCGCCCAGGCCGGCTCCACCGGGGGCGACCCCGCTCAGCCGGCCGACTCAGCCCTGCAGCGCGCCCTGCTGACCACCATCAACGGCATCGCCGCGGGCCTGCGCAACACCGGCTGACCCGCCGAGGTGCCACCCGTGGTCAGCCGAGGTGCCACCTTTTCGCACCCGAGGTTGCG
>CAVXDJ010000004.1:0-565879 GCA_963760555.1 uncultured Actinomycetota bacterium
CAGGTCCACGCCCCGAGGAGGACGTCACCGGCCAGGCCCGGCTCCTGGGCCACCAGGACGCCGCACACGTCGCGCAGCGCGAGGTGCTCGTGCACCGCGTCGGCCACGACGTGCTCGTCGTAGTAGGACGACATGGCCTCGGGATAGCCCAGGCGCACCAGGCCCTGCGCCATCTGGCGCGAGGGCAGCGAGCTGGTCGCCTCGAACATCGCGAAGTGCCCGAGCGCCGCGCCGCGCAACCGCCGCTGCAGGCCGAACATGCTCATCGCGTTGTTCTGCTCGAGCACGGCGGTGCCGGCCTCCGCGAGATGGGCGCCGTACGCCGCGTCGATGCCGCTCGCGCGCAGGCCGTCCTCGAACAGACGGTGGTGGAGGCGGCCGGGGTCGCCCGCGCCGTATTCGTCGAACTGGATCTCCATCAGCGCGGCCTTGACGTCGGCGCCGAGGCGGGGCACGACCCAGGCCGTCGGGTCGGCCTCCTTGAGGTGGTAGAGCGAGCGCTGGCGCAGGAGCTGGTCGACCTCACCACGTGTCGCCCGCGTCTGCACGTGTCGCGCCAGGGACGGGGCGTCGTCGGCCTCGATCAGCGCCGTCGATGCCCTCGACGACGTCCTCGCAGGACGCCGGCGCCGGACACGCCTCGCGCAGTCGCGTCTCCAGGTCGCCCTCGAGCCGCAGCCGGGCGGCCACGAGCTCGGGCTGCCACTCGTGGCGGTCGTCGACGTCGTCGAACCCCCGGTAGTGCAGCTCCTGGAGAACCCACAGCGCCAGCGCCGCGTCGTGCCGACCGTCGGGGTCGGGCAGTCGGCGCCCCTCGCGACGGGGGTCCGCCCGCAGCGCCGCGACGACGCCGGACGAGAGCGCTCCGACCGGCTCGGGAAGGTCCATCAGGACACCAGCTCGTGCGCGACGGTGGTCATGGTCCGACGGTAGGGACGGGGGGCCCGGCCGACTACCTCCTCAGGGTGGATCGCCGACGTGCGCGTGATCACACCGTCGTGGCCGAGATCCCGATCTGCACGGACCATCGGCACTGGGCCGCGCCCGCGCGAGCGGCGAGCCTCGGGTCATGACCTCGACGGGACGCAGCCGACCGTGCTGGACCTGACGAGGGAGGAGTGCGGGGTGCTCCTGCGCGCTGGCACGGGCGGCCGCATCGCGCTCACGACGCCCGACGGTCCGCACATCGTGCCCGTGGTCTACGTCGTGGTGGGGGCAGCGTTCGTGGTCCCGGCAGCGCCCTACAGCCTGGTCAGCACCTACGGCCGCGACGCGGTGGTCGCGCTCGAGGTCGACGGTGACTCGGACGACGACCCCGGGTCGGGCTGGAGCGTCACGGCACGTGGTCGCGCCTCCCCCGTCGACGACGCGTCCACCCTGGCCCGGGTCCGCGCCCTGTGGACCGGGACCACCGCTGCCGGTGCCCGGACGACGTACCTGCGGGTGCGTTGGGTCTCGCTCAGCGGGCGCCGGCTCGATCCGCCGACCGCGCCCCCGCCGCGGGGACCTTCGACCCTGACGGTGGCCGCGTCACGCGGGCGTAGACCGGGGAGATGCCTGAGCCCGGACCCCATCCGCGTCTACCTCCTCGACGACCACGAGGTCGTCCGCCAGGGCCTGCGCGTCGTGCTCGAGTCCGCCGGCGACATCGAGGTGGTCGGCGAGTCCGGCTCCGCGGTCGACGCCACGAACCGGATCCCGGCCCTGCGCCCGCACGTCGCCGTCCTCGACGGACGACTGCCCGACGGCTCGGGGGTCGAGGTCTGTCGGGCCGTACGGTCGGTCGACCCGAGCATCAAGGCGCTGATCCTGACCTCCTACGACGACGACGAGGCGCTCTTCGCCGCGATCATGGCGGGAGCCGCGGGCTACCTGCTCAAGGAGATCCGCAGCGCCGACCTGCTCGGCGCCGTGCGCCAGGTCGCGGCCGGCAAGTCGCTCATCGACCCCTCCCTGACCGCGCGCGTCCTCGACCGCCTGCGCAACCCCAGCGTGACGGCGCCCGAGCTCTCCTCGCTGACCGAGCGCGAGCTCGCGCTGCTCGCCCTGATCGCCGAGGGACTGACGAACCGCCAGATCGGCGCGCGGATGCACCTGGCGGAGAAGACCGTGAAGAACTACGTCTCAAGCATCCTGGCCAAGCTCGGCCTGCAGCGTCGCACGCAGGCGGCCGTCCTCGCCTCGCGGCTGCTCGGGCCCGAGACCTCCGGGACGTCGCAGGACCATCGGGCGGTCGGCGCCGACCAACGGCACTGACCCGACGCGAGCGGGCGGGACACGCTGGAGGTCAGGCACCACCCGCCCCACCTGGAGGTCATCATGTCCGTCATCCATCCCCGCGCCCACACCGCTGCCGGCGCCGACGGCCGGTGCCGCCGGCACCGACCTACCTGTTGTCAGCGTGGCCGCCGCGAGGGCCCTGGCGGTCGTCCGGATCGCGTTCGGCCTGACGTTCCTGTGGGCCTTCCTCGACAAGCTGCTCGCCCTGGGCTTCTCGACCGGGCGCGACTCGGCCACCGGGGTGGTCGACCGCTTCGGTGACGCGGCCTGGATCCACGGGGGCAGCCCGACGGCGGGCTTCCTCGGCAACGCCGCGAGCGGCCCGTTCATCGAGCATCTACCACTCGATGGCCGGCGCCGCCTGGGCCGACACCCTGTTCATGCTCGGCCTGCTGGGCATCGGGGTCTCGCTGACGCTGGGGGTCGCCACCCGCGCGGGAGCCGCCTGCGGCGTGGTGCTCTACGTGCTGATGTGGACCGTGGCGCTCCCTCCGGAGACCAACCCGGTGCTCGACGACCACGTGCTCGGCGCGGTCACGCTGATGGCGCTGCTGCTGCTCAACGCCGGTGACACCTGGGGCCTGGGGTCCCGCCTCGCGCGCCACCCCCTCGTCGAGCGGTTCCCGGCACTGCGCTGAGACGACCGGGACCAGACCCGGAGCGACCTCAGCCGAGCGGCACCTCCCACACCAGGGCGGTGCCGCGCGGCACGTGGCGGCCCAGGGTGAGGGTCCCGCCGAGCTCCTGGGCCCGCCGGCGTGCGTTGCGCAGGCCACTCTCGCTCACCTCCGACGGCAGCCCGTCGCCGTCGTCGACGACGTCGAGGCGCAGCCTGGTCGCGCTCACCGCGACGTCCACCTCGGCCTGGCTGGCCCGCGCGTGCCGGGCCAGGTTGGACGTCGCCTCGCGCAGCACCGCGAGCAGGTGCTCGCCCGTGGTCGTGGGCACCGTCGTGTCCAGCGGCCCGGTGATCCGCAGGACCGGGGCGAAGCCGAGGATCGGCGTGTAGGCCTGCACCAGGGCCCGCACCTGGGCGCGCAGCGAGCCGACCGTCTGGTTCTCCAGCTCGAAGATCGTGCTGCGGATGTCGCGGATCGTCAGGTTCAGGTCGTCGACGCACCGGTCGATGCTCGCGGCGACCGCCGGCTGGGTCACCCCCGTCCGGACCCCCTCGCAGCTGGAGCCCGGTCGCGAAGAGACGTTGGATCACGAGGTCGTGCAGGTCGCGGGCGATCCGCTCCCGGTCCGAGACGACGGCGAGGTCCTCGCGGTCGACGAGGGCCTGGGCCCGGTCGAGGGCCAGGCCGGCCTGGTCGGCGAACGACGCCAGCAGCTCGCGGTCCTCGAGGTCGTGCGTGCGGTGCTCCCCGCCGTAGAAGGCCACGAGCGCGCCGCGCTCGGCGAGGTGGGCGCGCAGGGTGATGGCGACCGCCACCTGGCCGTCCACCCTCACCTCCACCGCGGCTCCGGGCTCGCCGCGCCCGCGCAGCTGCTCGTCGACCGCGACCAGCAGAGCGGCCTGGGCGGGCACCATCCGTCCGGCCTGCGCCTCCACGAGCGGCGCCGCTCCGTGCGGCAGGCCGACCACCGCCGCGGCGACCGAGCGGGAGATCGACCTCGCCGCGGTCGCGATCAGCTGGCGTGCCGACGGGAGGTCGATGGGGGGCTGGAGCAGCTCGCTGAGCTCCGAGGCCGCCTCCAGCCACGCGCGACGGCGCTCGCTGAGCCCGTAGGCGCGGGCGTTGTCGATCACGGAGCCGGCCGCGGTCGCCAGGGCCTGGACAAGCACGACGTCCTCGTCGGTGAACGGCTCACCGCCGGCCTTCTGGGTCAGGTAGAGGTTCCCGAAGACGGTCCCCCGGATCCGCACCGGCACCCCGAGGAAGGTCTGCATCGGCGGGTGGTGGGCCGGGAACCCGTAGGAGCGTGGGTGCGCGGTGAGGTCGTCGAGCCGGATCGTCTGCGGCTCGTCGATCAGCAGCCGCAGGATCCCGCGCCCTGCCGGCAGGTCCCCGATCCGCGCGTGGGTGTGGGCGTCGATGCCGGTGGTGATGAACTCGACGAGGTCGTCGGTGCTCCCTCCGATGACGCCCAGGGCGCCGAAGCCGGCCCCGGTCAGCTCGGCCGCGGACTCGATGATGCGGGTCAGCACGCTGTTCAGGTCGAGGTCGGAGGAGATCGCGGTGATCGCGTCGAGCAGGGCGTGAGCCGGCCCGGACAGGGCGTGGTTCTGCGACGGGCTCATCCTGGCAGTGTGGACCCTCCCGGACGAGTCCGGCTCCGTCAAGGCCGTTGGTCCCCGCTACCGGACCGCCCGACCGTTCCGCTGCGCCGAGCCGCGGGGAAGAGTCGGGGCATGACCACGACCACCCCGACCACCACGCCCACCCCCGCACCGCCGGTCCCCGAGCCACCGCGGCCGGCCCCCCCGGTCACGCAGGGGCGTGGCGCCACGGCTGCCGACCCGGCCATCGCCGGAGCCGTCGTCGTCGGCGTCGACGGCTCCGAGGACGCCGACCGGGCCGTCGTGTGGGCCGCGGAGCAGGCGCGTCGCGAGCACCGTCGGCTCGTGCTCCTGCGCGGCTCGGCGCTGGTCGGCCACAGCATCTACCCGGGCGCGGAGTACCTGATGATGGACCAGGCCTCGGTCGACGCCGAGGCCTCGACCGGTCGCGCCGTCCTCGCTGCGTCGAGGGAGCAGGCGCTGCGCGCCGGAGGCGACCTCGACGTCACCACCCTCGACGTGCGCACCGACCCCCGGCTCGCGCTGGTGGAGGCGAGCGACCGCGCCCACCTGATGGTCGTCGGCTCCCGCGGACGCGGACACACCTCCAGCATCCTGATGGGCTCGGTGAGCGCCAGCCTCGCCGCCCGCGCCGCCTGCCCGGTGGTCGTCGTCCGACCGCAGGCGGTCGACGCCGAGCACAAGCCCGGCGTGGTCGTCGGGGCCCGGCTCGACCCCGGCTCCGTCGCCGTCGTCGACTACGCC
Source organism: uncultured Actinomycetota bacterium (assembly GCA_963760555.1). Lineage (GTDB taxonomy): Bacteria > Actinomycetota > Actinomycetes > Propionibacteriales > Nocardioidaceae > Nocardioides. The sequence goes on from CAVXDJ010000004.1 coordinate 5,270, forward strand.
TTCGCGCAGGCCTCGCTGCGCGGCGTACCGCTGCGGGTCGTGCACTTCTACTTCGACACCGAGACCACCGACATCCAGCTGACCGCGATGGCGGGCTCCAGCTCGCTGCGCCAGGAGCTCGCCGAGCCGATGGCCGAGACCGTCGCCGGCCTGCGCGAGAAGTACCCCGACGTCGACGTCCACCTCGACCTCGCGACGGGGGCGTTCCGCGCACTGCTGGCCGAGACGGCGGGACACCACGACCTCGTCGTGGTGGGACGTCGTACCGGCGGGCGGCTCGACCGCGCGATCGGGACCTGGTCGACGCTGTCCATCGTCGAGAACGCCCACGGCACCGTCGTCGTCGTTCCCGAGACCGTCGGCTGAGGCGTCATGACCCGTCGTGGGTCCCGCGCGGGCGGGCCGATCGGCCCTGCCCCGTGCGAGCGGATGGGCGCATCGTGGAGCCATGGCCACCACGCAGCGCACGCCCACCGTCGACCACCACGTCAAGGAGGCCGTCCTGGCCGAGCTGGAGTGGATGCCGGGCATCGACGCCGAGCAGGTCGGTGTCGCGGTCGAGGACGGGGCGGTGACCCTCTCCGGTCACGTCGGCACCTATCCCGAGCGACGCGCGGCGGTGCGGGCCGCTCTCCGGGTGCGCGGTGTCAGTGCCGTGGCGGACGTGATCGAGGTGCACAACCGACGCAGCCCTCGCGACGACACCGACATCGCCCGTGACGCCCGCGACGTCCTCTCCCGGACCACGGCCCCCGTCGGCTCGGTCAAGGCCGACGTCGACCACCACGTGGTCACCCTGACCGGGTCCGTGGTCTGGAACCACGAGCGGGAGGCGGTCGAGAAGGCGGTCGCGCAGCTGCCCGGAGTGCGCGAGGTCAGCAACCTCGTCGAGCTGCGCCCGCGCGTCCACGTGTCCGGGGGCGCGGCGAAGGCCAAGATCGCCGAGGCCCTGCGCCGCAACGCCGCCGTCGAGGCCGACCGGATCGAGGTCGCCGTCACCGGCGACACCATCACGCTGCGCGGCACCGTCGCGTCGTGGGTCGAGCGGTCGCAGGCCTCCCACGCCGCCTGGTCGACCCCCGGCGTCACCCACGTTCGCAACGAGCTCGACGTCACCCGCTGACGGCCGCCGCCTGACCACCCGCCGACCCGCCGGGGCCAGCTCGGTACCGGTCGCGTCGGTCCTGCCGCTCGGGATTGTCCTGGTCACTAGGGTCGAGCCATGGGTCGAGGCCTCTACGTCGCCACCGTCGAGGGGTTCACGGGCAAGTCAGCCGTCGCGCTCGGGGTGCTCGAGCAGCTCTCCCGCCGGGTGGAGCGCGTGGGGGTGTTCCGGCCGGTCGTGCGCACGGACGGCGGCGGCGAGCCGCGCGACTACGTCCTCGAGCTCCTCGTGGCCCATCCCGCGGTGGCGCTGACCTACGACGAGTGCGCCGGCGTGACCTACGACGACGTCCACGCCGATCCCGACGCCGCGATGGAGCGGATCGTGCAGCGCTACCACGACGTGGCCGAGCGGGCCGACGTCGTGGTGGTGGTCGGCAGCGACTACACCGACGTCGGCGCCCCGGCGGAGTTCGGCTTCAACGCCCGGGTCGCAGCGAACCTCGCCACGCCCGTCCTGCTCGTCCTCAACGGCGCGGATCGCTCGGCCGACCAGCTGCGCTCGGCGGCGGACCTGGCCACCACCGAGCTGCTGGCCCACCACGGCACCCTGCTGGCGGTGATCGCCAACCGGGTCAGCGGGGTCGCGCCGTCGGCGTGCCTGCAGGCCCTGGCCGGCATCGGGGTGCCGGCGTACGCCATCCCCGAGGAGCCGCTGCTCGGCGCTCCGTCGGTCTCGGAGCTGGTCTCGGCGTGCGACGGTGAGCTGCTCAGCGGCGACGAGGCGCTGCTGGCCCGGGAGGCGTCCGGTGTGGTGGTGGCGGCGATGACGCTGCCCAACGTGCTCGACCGGCTCTTCGAGGGCGCCCTGGTGGTGACCCCGGGTGATCGACCGGAGATCCTGCTGGGCGTGCTGACCGCCCACCAGTCGGCCAGCTTCCCGCAGATCGCAGGGGTCGTGCTGAGCGGGGGCCTCGACCTCCCGCCGCAGGTGCTCCGGCTGCTGGACGGGCTGGACGTCGCCCTGCCGATCATGCGCACGCCGCTGGACACCCTGGCGGCCTCGACGGCGCTGACGAACCGTCGCGGCCGCCTCGACAAGGACTCTCCCCGCAAGGTGGCCACGGCACTGGCCCTGTTCGCCGAGCACGTCGACGGTGACGCCCTGCTCGACCGGCTCGAGGTGGCCCGCACGCAGGTCGTGACGCCGCTGATGTTCGAGCACGCGCTGCTGGACCGCGCGATCGGCGACCGCCGGCACATCGTGCTCCCCGAGGGCACCGACGACCGGGTCCTGCAGGCCGCCGACGCCCTGCTGCGCCGCAACGTCGTCGACCTCACCCTGCTCGGCGACCCGGTCGCCCTGCGGTCGCGGGCCGCGACGCTGGGCGTCGACCTGTCCCGCGCCCGGTTGCTCGACCCGTTCGACGAGGAGCTGCGCGAGCGGTTCGCCCAGGAGTACCAACGGCGGCGCAGCCACCGGGGCGTCGACCTCGAGCGCGCCCGCGACATCGTGGTCGACGTGTCCTACTGCGGGACCATGCTGGTCGAGCTCGGCCTCGCCGACGGCATGGTCTCCGGCGCCGTCAACACCACCGCCCACACGATCCGCCCCGCGCTCGAGGTGATCCGCACCGTGCCCACGGTCTCCGTGGTGTCCTCGGTGTTCTTCATGTGCCTGCGCAACCAGGTGCTGGTCTACGGCGACTGTGCGGTCAACCCCGACCCGACCGCCGAGCAGCTCGCCGACATCGCGATCGCCTCCGCGGGCACCGCGGCCGCGTTCGGGGTCGAGCCCCGGGTCGCGATGCTCTCCTACTCCACCGGCAGCTCCGGGTCGGGCACCGACGTCGACAAGGTCGTCGAGGCGACCCGCCTGGTCCGCGAGCGCGCCCCCGACCTGGCGGTCGAGGGCCCGATCCAGTACGACGCGGCGATCGACGTGGCCGTGGCCCGGACCAAGCTGCCCGACTCGGCCGTGGCCGGTCGCGCCACGGTGTTCGTCTTCCCCGACCTCAACACGGGCAACAACACCTACAAGGCCGTGCAGCGCTCGGCCGGTGCCCTGGCCGTGGGCCCCGTCCTCCAGGGGCTGCGCAAGCCGGTCAACGACCTCTCCCGTGGCGCCAGCGTCCGCGACATCGTCAACACGGTCGCGATCACCGCGATCCAGGCCCAGGTGCGCCGATGACGAGCGGCCTGGTCCTCGTCGTCAACGCCGGGTCCTCGTCGTTGAAGTACAGCCTCCTCGACGGTGACACCGGCCACGCCGAGGCCGCGGGTCTGGTGGAGCGGATCGGCGAGGCGCACGGCGTCCTGACCCATCACGTCGACGGCCGCGAGCACCGGACCGAGCGCGCCGTCGCTTCCTTCCACGACGCGCTCGCCGCGGCGCTCGCGGCGTTCGACGAGCACGGGCCGCCGCTCGAGAGCGACGGCCTCGCCGCGGTCGGCCACCGGGTGGTCCACGGCGGCAGCCGGTTCGCCGCGCCGGTGCTGGTCGACGACCGGGTGGTCGCCGACATCGAGCGGCTGGTGCCCCTGGCACCCCTGCACAACCCGGCCAACCTGGAGGGCCTGCGGGTCGCGCGACGACTCTTCCCGGACGTCGCGCAGGTCGCGGTCTTCGACACCGCGTTCCACCAGAGCATCCCGGCCCACGCGCACACCTACGCGGTGCCCCGGTCCTGGCGCGAGCACCACCAGGTCCGGCGCTACGGCTTCCACGGCACCTCGCACTCCTTCGTCTCCCGGACGGCGTCACGACTGCTCGGCCGCGCACCGGAGGCGACGAACCTGATCGTGCTGCACCTCGGCAACGGCGCGTCGGCGACCGCGGTCCGCGGCGGCGCCTCGGTCGACACCTCGATGGGGCTGACCCCGCTGGAAGGTCTCGTGATGGGCACCCGCTCCGGCGACCTGGACCCGGCCGTGCACGGCCATCTCCACCGCACGCTGGGCTGGTCGCTGGAGGACATCGATCGTGCCCTCAACCGCGACTCCGGGCTCCAGGGACTCGCCGGTCACCACGACTTCCGGGAGGTCCTGCGACGCCGGGCCGCCGGCGACGAGGCGGCTGCGTTGGCCTTCGACGTCTACGCCTACCGGATCCGCAAGTACGTCGGGGCCTACTACGCCGTCCTCGGTCTCGTGCACGGCGTCGTGTTCACCGGCGGCGTCGGCGAGCACAACCCCGAGCTGCGCTCGGCGACCCTGTCGGGCCTGGAGCGGCTGGGCGTCGCGCTGGACCCGGACCTCAACGAGCAGCCTGGCCGGGAGCCGAGGGTGGTCTCCCCCGACGGCGCCGAGGTGCCCGTCCTGGTGGTGCCGACCGACGAGGAGTGGGAGATCGCCCGCGAGGCGCTCGCCGTGGTGCGGGGGACGGCAGGTCAGGACCTCAGCTGACGCGGTGAGCGCAGGTCCGCGGACGGGGCCAGCCTCGCCTTGACGTCCACGCACCGCAGGCCCTCGGTGGTGAGCACCAGCGGGTCCAGGGACAGCGCAGCCAGCTGGGGGACGTCGACCGCGAGCTGGCCCACCTGGACGACGAGGCTCTCCAGCTCGGCGGCGTCCACCGCCTGCGGCCCACGACTGCCGACCACCCGCGGCCACAGCCGCAGGGCACGCACGGCGCGGGCGGCGTCGGCCGGTCCGATCGGCGGCATCAGCGTCACCGCGTCGTCCCGGCTGCCACCGTCGCCGAGGTCGGTGACCTGAGCGCCGGAGGCCAGGCGGACCAGCGGTCCGAGCTGGGGATCGCGCAGCACCGAGACCGAGACCTCGTGGCCGAGCAGCAACGGCTGGACCAGGACCTCGACCTGGTCGCGGCCGATCGCGGCGCCGATCGCGGCGACGGCCTGCCGGACGGCGTCCGCGCTGCGCAGGTCGACGCGCACCAGTCCCCGATCGGTCTTGTGCGGCTCGGGGTCGGCGAGCTTGACGACCACCGGGAGGCCGAGGTCCCCGGCCACCCGCACCGCCTCGTCGGCGTCCTGGGCGAGCCGACCGACCAGTGTGATGCCGTAGGGCGAGACCAGCTCGGTCATCGCCGCCGCGGGGAGCCAGTGGGCCTCGCCGCGCTGCTCGTCGAGGCGCGCGGCCGTCCAGGTCCGGGCGTGGCTCGCGCGGGTCCCGAGGTCGACGACCGTGTCGTCCGGCGGGACGCGTCGCCACTCGGCGTAGCGCATGGTGCGGGCGAGGGCGCCGGTCGCAGCCTCGATGGTGCGGAACACCGTGACGCCGGGGGTCCCCCGGGCCGCGGACGCGGCCGCGCCGGGCGCGACCAGCAGCACCGGCGTGCCCGGGACCCCGGCACGACCCCGGCCCACCGCCGCGAACAGCTCGTCGCGGTCGCTCAACCGGGTGGTGACGAGCAGGACGACGACGGCGTCCACCTCCGCGGAGCCGGCCAGCAGGTGCACGCACGCGGCGAGCTGGTCCGGGCCGAGGTCGGCACCGAGGTCGACGGGGTTGCGCGCGTCGACCAGACCCACCACCGTCGAGCGCAGCCCCTGCTGCAGCGCGGAGGACAGGGCGGTGACTGCGAGCCCCTGGGCGTCGACGAGGTCCATCGCGAGGGCACCGAGGCCGCCGGTGTTGCTGACGATGCCGACCCGCAGTCCCTCGGGCAGCGGCTGCTCGGCGAGCAGGAGCGCGGTCTCGGTGAGCTCCGCCCCGGTGCGACACGCGATCACGCCGGACTGCGTGAGCAGCGCGTCGACCCCGACGGGGGCCGACCCACCGCCGTGGGCGCGCTCCAGCCTGGCCCGCGAGCGACCGCCGATGACCGCCAGCAGCGGCTTGCGCTCGGCGAAGCTGCGGGCGGTGCGCGCGAACTTGAGCGCGTTGCCGAACGACTCGAGGTACAACGCGGCCGCGTCGACCCGGTCGTCGTCCATCCACGCGGCCAGGAGGTCGTTGCTGGACACGTCCACCTTGTCGCCCAGCGAGACGAAGGAGTGGATGCCGAGACCGATGTCGCGGGCGAGGTCGAGCAGGGCGAAGCCCATCCCTCCCGACTGCGAGACCACGCCCAGCCCGCCGCGCTCGGGGACGTCGCGCAGCAGCGTCGCGTTGAGGTCGAGACCGGCGGCGTTGCCCAGCACGCCCTGGGAGTTCGGGCCCACCATGCGTACGCCGTGGGCCCGGGCCAGGTGACGCAGCTCCGCGCTGGGGTCACCCGCCTGGTCGGGCTGCTCGGGCCCGGCCTCGGCCTCGGCGAAGCCGGAGGAGACGACCAGGACGGCTCCCGCGCCGCTCGCGGCGGCGTCGCGCAGCACCGCGGGGACGGCGTCACGCGGCACGGCGACGACCACCAGGTCGACCGGGGAGCCGATCGCGACCAGGTCGGGATGGACCGGCAGCCCGTCTATCTGCTCGGCCTCGGGGTGCACGACGTGCACGGCACCGGAGTAGGACGAGCGGACGGCCTCGAGGATGCCGAACCCGAAGCCGCCGGCCGAGCGGCGTACGCCGACCACCGCGACGCTCTCCGGCTGCAGCAGCGGCCGCAAGGACCGGGCCTGGGCGCGCCACTCCCGTCGGTCGGCCGCGACGACCGCCTCCGCCGACTCGTCGGTGTCGAGCTGCACGAGCACCTCGCCGCCCTCCCGGCGGAGGGTCTCGGCGAAGCCCGCGCCGCGGAAGACCCGCAGCATCCCGGAGTTCTCCGCGAGGACGTCGGCCTCGAAGCGGCGGACGCCGTGCCGGCGGCCGAGCGCGGCCAGGTGCTCCAGCAGCAGGCTCCCGAGCCCGCGCCCGCGGTCGGCGTCGGAGACCAGGAAGGCCACCTCCGCGGCGTCGTCGGCGAAGACCTCCGCGGTGGCCAGGCCGACCAGCCGTCCCCGGTCGAAGGCGATCAACGTCGCCGCGCTGTCGCGCCCGGCGTCGAAGAGACGCGTGACGTAGGCCTGCGCCGCGCTCCGGTTCGGGGAGAAGAAGCGGAGCCGCAGGGTGTCCTCGGAGACCGAGTCGTGCAGGGCGAGCACGCGCGTCCCGGTCGTCCGGCCGCACCGATCGGATCACCGCGATCGCGCCGTCGGAGAGCAGCACGTCGGCCGGCGGCGCCGTCCACTGCCGCGGCGGGGTGCGGTGCGGTGCGCTCATCGTCGTCCTCCCTCGGACACGTCCGCATCATGCTCCCACCCGGCGGCCCGCTGCTCCGGCGCCGACCTCCGCCCTACGATCGTGCACCGCGCACCGCCCACCACGAGGAGACCCCCATGACGACCTGGTTGATCACCGGCTGCTCCACCGGCCTCGGACGCGCCCTGGCGCAGGAGGTCCTCTCCGCCGGTGACGACGTCGTCGTGACCGCGCGCGACGCCGCCCGCGTCCAGGACCTGGCCGACGCCCGTCCCGACCACGCGCTCGCCGTCTCGCTCGACGTCACCGACCCCGACCAGGTCACCGAGGCCGTACGTCGGGCCGAGGAGCGCTTCGGCGGTGTCGACGTGCTGGTCAACAACGCCGGCTACGGCTACCGCGGCGCGGTCGAGGAGGGCGACGACACAGCGGTCCGGGACCTCTTCGACACCCACGTGCACGGGCCCGTCGCCCTGATCAAGGCCGTCCTGCCGGGCATGCGCTCGCGCCGGTCCGGCACGATCCTGAACATCTCCTCGATGGGGGCGCGGGTCAAGCCGGCCGGGTCCGGCTACTACGCCGCGGTGAAGGGCGCTCTCGAGGGGTTGTCGGGGTCGTTGCGCAAGGAGCTCGAGCCGCTGGGCATCGCCGTGTGCGTCGTCGAGCCCGGCGCGTTCCGCACCGACTTCGCCGGCCGCTCGCTGGCCGGCACCGAGACCGTCCTCGACGACTACGCCGAGACCGTCGGTCCCCGCCGGGTCGGGACCGACGAGACCCACGGCACCCAGCCGGGCGACCCCGCCGAGGCCGCGCGCGTGATGCGCGAGGCCGTGGCCTCCGGCGTGCCGGGCCTGCTGCTGCTCGGCTCCGACGCCGTCGAGGTCGTCGGCGACGCCCTGCGCGCCGAGCTGGCCGAGATCGAGGCGTGGGCCCCGGTCAGCGCGACCACCGACCTGGCAGGGTCCTGACCATGACGGACACCTCCGCAGGCACCTTCCCCGTGGTCGAGCACGCCGAGATCCGCGTCCTCGCGGGTCGTGAGGACGAGTTCGAGGCGGCTTTCGTGGCCGGCCACGCCGCGCTGTCCCAGGCCGCGGGCTACCGCTGGGCACGCCTGCTCCGCCAGGCCGAGGACCCCGCGACGTACCTGCTGCTGGTGGGCTGGGACTCCCTCGAGGCCCACACCGTGGACTTCCGCGAGTCCGCGCTGTTCACGCAGTGGCGCGGAGCGGTCGGCGCGTTCTTCGACGGACCGCCCACGGTGGTCCACTTCCGCGCGGACGCGGTGGGCGGCGACGAGGTCCCCGTCGCTGTCTGAGTCGTCCGCCCCGGCCTGAGCGCCCGCCACCCTCGGGGGTGACCGCCGCCACCGCTGCTCATTACCCTCGAGATCGCCCCGCCGTCCCACTCGGCCCTCGAGTGCCACCGGACGACCGGGTGATCCCACGCAGCGCGTCCCGAGCGGAAGGCCTTGAGCTGTCATGAACGAGTACACGGAGTACGCCGACGTCCTCGCGGGGACGTGCCCCTTCGGGGGGAACACCCTCGGGGGCACCTACACCTCCAGCCCGACGCTCTCGGACTGGTACCCCAACCGCCTGCGCGTCGAGCAGCTGCACCGCGACGGTGCGGCGGCCAACCCCCTGAGCGACTTCGACTACGAGGCCGCCTTCAACGCCATCGACCTCGCCGAGCTCAAGGCCGACCTGCGCCACTTCATGACGACGTCGGTCTCGTGGTGGCCCTCGGACTACGGCAACTACGCCCCGCAGATGATCCGCATGGCCTGGCACTCCGCGGGCACCTACCGCATCGCCGACGGCCGCGGTGGTGCCGGTCAGGCGCTGCAGCGGTTCGCGCCGATCAGCTCCTGGTGGGACAACGGCAACACCGACAAGTCCCGACGCCTGCTGTGGCCGATCAAGAAGAAGTACGGGAACGGCCTGTCCTGGGCCGACCTGATGGTCCTCGCCGGCAACGTCGCGCTCGAGGTCATGGGCTTCCCGACGACCGGCTTCGGTGGCGGTCGCCGTGACGCGTGGGAGGCCGACGACGCGACGTACTGGGGTCCGGAGTACATCGAGAACTCGAACCCCGAGTCCTTCGACGCCATGGTGATGCGCAGCCAGCGCTGGACCGGTGAGCCCGGGGACAGCGACTACGAGCTCGAGCAGCCGCTCGCGGCCTCGCACCAGGCACTGATCTACGTCAACCCCGAAGGGCCCAACGAGAACGGGATCCCCGAGGACTCCGCCGTCGACATCCGGATCACGTTCGGGCGGATGGCGATGAACGACGAGGAGACCGTGGCGCTGATCGCCGGCGGTCACGCGTTCGGCAAGAGCCACGGCAAGGTCGCGGCCGACAAGATCGGCGCGCCCCCGGAGATCGCTCCCATGGAGGCCATGGGCATGGGCTGGAACAACCCCGAGGGCAAGGGGTTCGCCGAGTACACGATGACCAACGGCATCGAGGGCTCCTGGACGCCGGACCCGACGCTGTGGGACAACGCCTACCTCGAGAACCTCTTCGCCTACGAGTGGGAGAAGATCGAGAACCCCGACACCGGCGCCACCCAGTGGAAGCCGATCGACGCCAGCGCGCCGAAGACCCCCGACGCGCACCTCGAGGGCGTCGAGCACGAGCTGATGATGATGACCAGCGACATCGCCCTCAAGGTCGACCCGGTCTACCGGGAGATCTGCCTGCGCTTCCGCGACGACTTCGACTACTTCACCCAAGAGTTCTCCAAGGCCTGGTACAAGCTGACCCACCGCGACATGGGCCCGAAGTCGCGCTACCTCGGCCCCGAGGTCGCCGCCGAGGACTTCATCTGGCAGGACCCGCTGCCGGCCGCGCAGCACCCGGGCGTCGGCGACGAGGGGATCGGCCGGCTCAAGCAGGCCATCCTCGACTCCGGCCTGTCCGTCTCCGACCTGGCCTTCACGGCGTTCTCCGCCGCCGTGACCTACCGCGACACCGACAAGCGCGGCGGCGCCAATGGCGGTCGCCTGGCGCTGGCACCGCAGAAGGACTGGGCCGTCAACCGCCGTACGGTCGACGTCGTCGCCCGCCTGCGCAGCGTGATGGACACCTTCAACACCGGCAACGAGAAGGTCAGCCTGGCCGACCTCATCGTGCTCGGAGGCTGCGTCGCGGTCGAGCAGGCCGCGAGGGCGGCCGGCGAGGACGTCGTCGTGCCCTTCACCCCGGGCCGCGTGGACGCCACCGACGAGCAGACCGACGTCACGCAGTTCGAGTGGCTCGCTCCGGTCGTCGACGGGTTCCGCAACTTCGTCATGGACGACTTCGCCACCGTCGCCCCGAAGGTCTCGCCCGAGCAGATGTTCCTCGACCGGGCCGGGCTGCTGAGCCTGTCCGCCCCGGAGTGGGTCGCTCTCACGGGCGGCCTGCGCGTGCTCGGGTGCAACCACGACGGGTCCGACAACGGCGTCTTCACCGACCGGGTGGGCGTGCTGTCGACGGACTTCTTCGACCACCTGACCAGCACCGACTACGAGTGGACCAAGGTCGACGAGGCCGGGCTGTCCTTCACCCTCGACAGCCGCGAGACCGGCCAGCCGGTCTTCCGCGCCACCCGCAACGACCTCGTCTTCGGCTCCAACAGCCAGCTGCGCGCCGTGGCCGAGGTGTACGCCGGCAGCGACGGCCAGGCGCGCTTCGTGCGTGACTTCGTCGCGGTGTGGGACAAGGTCATGATGTCCGACCGGTACGACGTCAAGAAGGGCTGACCACCCGGGCGACGCCGCGCCAGCCGAGCATGGTCACGGCCAGGAAGACTGCGGCGACGACCAGGAACGCCGGCGCGATCCCGCGCCCGGAGGCCACGCGCAGCACCATGCCGAGCACGTAGGTCACCGCGAGGACGACCACGCCGTCGGGCCACATCCGACCCGTGGGCCGGCCCACACCGACCAGAACCGAGTGCGCGACCAGCGCTGCGAGCGCGAAGGGCCACACGATCGCCAGCACGACGGTGGCCGCGGCGCCCGGCTCGTGGGAGCCCTTGCCTGCGACGGCGAAGGCCAGCACGCAGACGAGGTCGGCGACGACGGCCAGCACGAGGACCCGGCGCGTCCGGTCGCGGTCCTGGATGCCGGCGGCGCTGCTCACGTCCTCAGGGTCGCAGGCCACCACAAGAAGTCCACAAGCTCGAGCGAGTCCGGTTGCTTATCGATTACGTGTTCGATATTGTCATGAGCACATGCCCAGTCTTCTCGACGACCTCCGTGGCCTCACCGCCACGCTCGTCGAGGGCCGCGTCGACCCTGGTGGCCAGGACCGGGCCGCGGACGCGGAGCGGATCGACCAGATCGCGGTCATGGAGCAGCTGAAGTCCGCGTTGTGCGCAGCACAGGCCGACCTGACCGTCAGCCTGGATGCCTCGGTGCGCGCCCAGCACACCGCCCAGGGGGTGCCGGCCGCGCGTCGGGGGCGTGGAGTCGCCGCCCAGGTCGCCCTGGCCCGTCAGGAGTCCCCCAACCGGGGCCAGGTGCTCCTCGGGTTCGCCCAGGACCTCGCCACCGACCTCCCCCAGACCGCGGGCTGCGCTGCGCGACGGGAACGCTCAACGAGTTCCGGGCGATGCTCATCGCCCGCGAGAGCGGCTGCCTCGACCGTGAGCAGCGCGCCCGCCTCGATGAGGACCTCTGCGGCCCCGGCACCGACGGCGGCCGCCTCGTCGACGGTCTCGGCACCGGGTCCCTCGTCGGGTTAGTCCGCCGCCGGGTCGCGACCATCGACCCCGCCGCCGTCGTCCGCCGCCACCGCCGCGCCGAGACCGAACGCCACGTCTCGGTACGACCCGCCCCGGACACCATGGCCTACCTCACCGGGCTGCTGCCCATGGTCCAAGCCATCGCCGCCCACGTCGCCCTCGCCCGAGAAGCCGACCGGCTCCGCTGCGAGGGCGACCCGAGGACGAAGGGCCAGCTGATGGCCGACCTCATGGTCCAACGCCTCACCGGCCAAGCCGTCGCCGCGTCCGTGCCGGTCACCGTCGACGTCGTCCTCTCCGACACCACCCTCCTCGGCGCCGGTAGTGAACCCGCCACCATCCCCGGCTGGGGACCCGTGCCCGCCCAGATCGCCCGCGAAGCCATCGCCCGCGCCACCCACGACACCCAGGCCTGGATCCGCCGGCTCTACGCCGACCCCACCGGCAACCTCGTCGCCCTGACCACCAAGCAACGCCTCGCCACCCACGGGCTCGCCACCTACCTCAACCTGCGCGACCAAGGCCTGTGCCGCACCCCCTGGTGCGACGCCCCCGCCCGCCACACCGACCACATCACCCCCGCCCACCACGGCGGCCCCACCACCGCAGAGAACACCCAAGGGCTCTGCGAAGCCTGCAACCACACCAAACAAGCCCCCGGCTGGACCCAACAGGTCCTCGACGACCTCCTGGAGCGCCACACCGTCCAGACCACCACCCCCACCGGCCACCGACACCGCTCCAGAGCACCCGCCCCACCCCGGCCGACGACCCCACCACCACGCCTCGACATCGACTGGTCCGGCCTCCAACGCCTCGTCAACGCCTCCTGAACGCAGCCGGGGTGCGGTGGGGCGCTCCACGTCGTGCGACAGTCAGCGGGACGGCCGACCCCATCACGCGTCCAGCGGGAGCACATCATGTCCGACCTCGCCCACGACTACCTCGACCTCGACGGGCTGCTCACTGCCGAGGAGATCGCCCTGCGCCAGAAGGTCCGAGCCTTCGTCGACGAGCGGATCAAGCCCCACATCGCCGAGTGGTACGAGACGGCCGTGTTCTCCCGCGGCCTGGCCCAGGAGCTGGGTGAGCTCGGCGTCCTCGGCATGCACCTGCACGGCTACGGCTGCCCCGGGCGCAGCGCCGTGGAGTACGGGCTGGCTGCGATGGAGCTCGAGGCCGGCGACTCCGGGCTGCGCACCTTCGTCAGCGTGCAGGGCTCGCTGGCCATGACCGCCATCCACAAGTTCGGCTCCGAGGAGCAGAAGCAGCAGTGGCTGCCCGGCATGGCCGCCGGAGAGCTGATCGGGTGCTTCGGCCTCACCGAGCCCAGCGCCGGCAGCGACCCGAGCAGCATGCTCACCCACGCCGAGCAGGACGGCGACGGCTGGGTGCTCAACGGCTCCAAGCGCTGGATCGGCCTGGCCACCATCGCCGACGTCGCGGTGATCTGGGCCCAGACCGCCGACGGCATCCGCGGGTTCCTCGTGCCGACGACCACCGAGGGATTCAGCGCGGTGGCCATCGAGCCCAAGCTCGGGATGCGCGCCTCGATCCAGGCCGAGATCACCCTGAGCGACGTACGCCTTCCCGAGAACGCCGTGCTCCCCGAGGTGGTGGGTCTGCGCGGCCCCTTCTCCTGTCTCAACGAGGCTCGCTACGGGATCATCTGGGGGGCGATGGGGGCCGCCCGCGACTCCTACGAGGCGGCACTGGCCTACACCCTCGAGCGGCACCAGTTCGGCGTGCCGATCGCCTCCTTCCAGCTGACCCAGCAGAAGCTGGTCGACATGGTGCTGGAGATCCAGAAGGGCACGATGGTCGCGCTGCAGACCGGTCGCCTCAAGGACGCCGGCACCCTGAAGCCCCAGCAGGTCTCGCTGGGCAAGCTGAACAACGTGCGTGAGGCGATCGAGATCTGCCGCGAGGCCCGCACCCTGTTCGGCGGCAACGGCATCACCTTGGAGCACTCCCCGTTACGCCACGCCAACAACCTCGAGAGCGTGCGCACCTACGAGGGCACCGACGAGATCCACACCCTCATCATCGGGGCCGCGATCACCGGCATCCCCGCTTTCAGCCCCGCCCAGCCCCACTGAGCGACCGATGGCCGTCGGGCCGAGCCTGGCGGGGCGGACCTCGGATGGGGTTGACTCGTGAGGAGTCCCCGCCGATTCCGCCCCTGGAGGCCCGATGTCTGCTCGTGAGCCTGCCGAGACCGCCGCGGCAGCAGTCGAGGCCGGCACCAAGAAGACCCAGCGCACCTGGGACCGGTTGCTGCTCAGCTCGTTCCTTGCGGGCGCCTACATCGCGTTCGGTGCACTCGTGGCGATCACCGTCTCCTCGGGCCTGGACCCTGCCACCTGGGGCACGCTGCCGACCTTGTTCACCGGCACCGCCTTCACCCTCGGACTGGTGCTGGTCGTGGTCGCCGGGGCGGACCTGGCCACCGGCAACATGATGCTGGTGCCGATGAGCGCCATGCGCGGCCGGATCGGGGGCAGGGACGTCGCGATCAACCTGAGTCTCGTGCTGGTGGGGAACCTGCTCGGTGCGCTGTTCGTGGCCTTCTTCTTGGCGGTCCAGTCCGGCGTGATCGGCGGTGCCGGCGCGGAAGCCGGCAGCGTGGCCGCGATGACCCACGAGCGGCTGGCCACGATCGCCACCGACAAGACTGGCGAGACGGTCTGGCAGACCTTCCTGCGCGGGGTCGGCTGCAACTGGCTTGTCTGCCTGGCGGTCTTCATGTCGTTGGCAACCACCAGCATCTCGGGCAAGATCCTGGCGATCTTCTTCCCGATCATGGCCTTCGTCGCCATGGGTTTCGACCACGTCGTGGCCAACATGTTCTTCCTGCCGGCGGCGATGTTCGCCGACGTGCCCGGGGTGGACTGGGGCGACACGCTCCTGAACTGGGCCGTGGCCGGCGTGGGCAACCTGGTGGGTGCGGTCGTCTTCGTCGCCACGTCCTACTGGTACCTGTTCGTCAAGGACGATCCCGGGGACGTCGGGTCCGAGTAGACGGTCGCGCCGCCTCAGCGCTGCTCGGCCACCTCAGGCGCTCGAAGCGACCGGTCACCCAGCGGTCTCGCCAGCTCGATCTCGACCCGCGCGACGCCGAGGGTGGCGGGGATGTCCGTGCAGTCGCCCGCCTCGACCCCGGCCACCCGCCCGGCCCAGAGGCTCAGCCGCACCTCGTGCGGTGAGGACTCGTCGGCGAGGGCGCCGGTCACCGCGTCGCAGGGTGGTCCGCCGACCTGCACCTCCACGAGCAGCGACCTCCGGCTGCTCCGGACCAGACGCCAGGCGACCTCGCGCTCGCGCGCACCCGCGACCACGGCGATCGTGGGAGGCTCCGGACCCGGACGTCGACCCTGCTCCCGCATCGGTACCGGCATCGGCCTCCCTGAGCCGGGCGGCACCGCGCCGACGTCCTGCGCCTGCCCCGAGCAGGCGGCTAGCGCGCCCAGCACCACGAGCGCGCCGCAGGCCCCGACGAGCACGGCTCGTCGGGGCCTCCGGGTCGTACGGATGGTCACAGACCTCACAGGTTCCGGGTGGTGTTGTAAAGGTTCCAGGCATCGTCGTCGAAGTACGGCGAGAGCATGATCGTCGGGCCGACGATACGGTCGATGCGGGAGTTCAGCCCGTTCAGCTGGCCCCAGCTGCCGTTGTACCCGTAGAGCCAACCGCCCCCGCTCGAGCCGCGGGTCATGTCGCAGCCGATCTTGACGGTCTGGCTCCAGGTGAACCACGCGTCCCACTCGGGACTGGTCGTGCCCTGGCAGCGGTAGAGGTTGCCTCCGTCGAACGGCGCCTCGGAGGGGTACCCGAAGGCGCGCTCGTAGACCGACTTGCCCCGGTTGGTCGTCAGGCCCTGTCCGCCGAAGTAGTCGACGATGTGCGAGCCGTTGAGCGGGTTCATGATCGCCACGCCCATGTCCTGGGAGTAGTCCGAGCTGCCTGTCCAGGAGCTCTTGCTCCACAGCTGGTTCGCGCTCCACGTGCCGTAGGGTCGCGGGTTCGCGAGGTCGTCGTCGTAGGCGGGCACGAAGGTCCAGTTGGCGTGCCAGGTGCCGCCCTGACCACCGTGCACGCAGTGCCCGGCCGTCCAGACGGTGTCCTTGCCCTCCGAGTTCACGATCGTCCCGGAGCAGACGAAGTTGCCGACGCCGGGCTTGGTGAAGAACACCTTGCCCTGGGTGTAGGCGGTCGGCGTGTAGTACGGCACGTTCGGGTTGTCCGCCGACGGCGTGGTCCGCTCGGTTCCTGACGCCGCTTCCGAGGCCGGGGCGCTGACCTTGCCGGCGACGCCGGGCACGGCCTGGGGGGGTCCGTCGTTCGTGACCGGCTGGAGCCCGCGACGCTCGAGGCGCTTCATGCGCGCCACGAAGGCGCGCTCGGAGCTGCGCAACGCCGGGTCCGCCGAGGCCGGTGTGGCCTTGCGCATCCGCTCCGGCGTCCAGTACGCCGCCAGCACGTCGGTGTCGCTGGCACGCGCGCCGGCAGCCGCGTGGCCGATGCGCACGGCCGCGGGGGTCAACGCAACTCCCTCGGAGCCGACGTCGACCGAGATCTTGCCGACGACGCTGGTCGGGGCCGCACCCCTCGTCGCGGCCGGCGCGGCACCGGCACCCGGCGTCGGGAGGGCGAGGGCCACGGCGAGAAGCGCCGTACCGGAGAGAATGGATCGTTGAGGTGCACGCAGCATGGGTCTGCCTCCGCGGTGATGACGACGCCTGGTGCGTCGTCGCGTGCAGGGAGGAGGACGCGTCGAGTGGCGGTGATACCCCGGATCCGGACTGCGTTCGTCCCGTCTCACAGTCGTCCGACCCGGCACGCACAGCGCCCACACATGTCGGAACGTCATCGTCGACCTCAGTCAGGCCTCACCACCGAACGAGGAGACAGCACGCGATGTCGAACACCCCCAACCCGGACCGCACCCCCCAGGGGCCGGCCTACGAGGGCCGACTGCTCGCGCGTCCCGACGATGACGTCGTCGACCAGGGCGCAGGCTTCGACCTCGCCACTGCCCTGTCCCGGCGCCGCGTGCTCGGCTTCCTCGGGATCGGCGCCGGCGTCCTGACCCTCGCCGCCTGCGGCAGCAGCACGACCACGGGCAGCTCGACGGCCAGCGCCGCGGCGGCCACGACCGGCGAGGTCCCGCAGGAGACGAACGGGCCCTACCCCGCCGACGGCACCAGCGAGCTCAACGTGCTCAGCGACTCCGGCATCGTGCGTCGCGACATCACCACGAACCTCGACGGTGGCGCGGCGCTCGCAGGAGTGCCGCTGCGGCTGACCTTCGCCCTCACCGACGTCGTCGGCGACGGACCGTTCGAGGGTGCTGCGGTCTACGTCTGGCAGTGCGACGCCGAGGGCCGGTACTCCCTCTACTCCTCCGGCGTCGAGGACGACACCTTCCTGCGCGGGATCCAGGTCGCGGACGCCCGGGGCGAGGTGACCTTCACGACGATCGTCCCTGGCTGCTATCCCGGGCGCTGGCCCCACATCCACTTCGAGGTCTACCCCGACGCGGCCTCGGCGACCGACGTCGCCAACGCCATCGCCACCTCACAGGTAGCCATCCCTGAGAAGGGGGCGCGCGCCGTCTTCACCCTCGACACCTACGCCGGGTCGACCGCGAACCTCGACGCGATCGGCGGCCTCGGCTCCGACATGGTCTTCTCCGACGGCTACGAGCTGGAGCTGCCGACGTTCCGCGGCAGCAACGCCTCGGGCTACGCCGCGACCCTGCCGGTCGCGATCGACACCAGCACCGAGCCTGCTTCGGCTGGAGGCGGCCAGCCGCCCGTCGGCGCACACGGGTAGCGGGGCGGGATCGCCGCGACGACCACCCGTTGGGTCGCGGCACACTCCTTGCGCCAGCAGCAGTCGTTCTACGAGGCCAGGAGGCCACCTTCATGAAGCTCGACATCACCGGTCGTACGGCGGTCGTCTCCGGCGCCGCCGGCGCGATCGCGTACGAGACGGCCACGATCCTGCTCGAGGAGGGGTGCCAGCTCATCCTGACCGACATCGACGCCGACGAGCTGTCGCAGACGGTCTCGCGGCTCGACGGCGGCGAGCGCGTCCGCTCGGTCGTCGCGGACCTGTCCAGCGCCGCGGGCGCGGAGCAGGTCGCCACGGAGGGCGTGCGCGGTGAGACGGACTGGCAGCCCGGCATCCTGCTCCACGCGGCCGGGGTGACCGGGGCCAAGGGCGACCCGCTCGACGACATCACCGAGGACGACTGGAGCGAGGCCTGGAACCTCGACTTCATGAGCGGGGTGCGGATGGCGAAGACCTTCATCCCCGCCATGCGCCAGGCGGGATGGGGCCGTGTGGTCTTCGTGATCTCCGAGAACGTCGCCCAGCCCTACCCCGACGAGGCCGTGTACAACGCCTCCAAGGCGGCGACCCTGAGCTTCGCCAAGTCGATGAGCCAGGTCTACGCCCAGCAGGGCGTCCTCGTGAACTGCGTGGCCCCCGCCTTCATCCACACCGACATGACCGACGGCATGATGGAGAAGCGGGCCGAGTCGCGCGGCACGGACAAGGACGAGGCCATCGCCAGCTTCCTCGCCGAGGAGCGGCCGCACCTCGCCCTCGAGCGTCGCGGGCGTCCCGAGGAGGTCGCCTTCATCACCGCGTGCCTGTTGTCGGATCGTGCGTCGTTCGTGAACGGCGCCAACTTCCGCGTCGACGGTGGCGCGGTCCAGACGATCAACGTCTGAGGTGACGGAGTCGTTCGCAGGACCGTTCGCGGGGCCGGTCGATCGCACGGCGATCGTGGCCCGGATCGAGAGCCGCCCTGTCGCCGGTGAGCCTCGGCAGCAACGGGCCGCCTTCGCCGAGCTGGTGCTGGGCGGCGAGGACGCCGACACGGTCGACCTCGCTGAGCCGGTGACCCTTCCGGGCGAGGGTGGCACCATCGTGTACCTGCACGGTGGCGGCTACGTGTTCGGCTCGCCCCAGACCCACCGGCGCATCGGCCGCACCCTTGCCGACCTGACCGGTCTGGCCGTGACCCTGCCCGCCTACCCGCTGGCGCCGGAGCACCCGTGGCCGGCCCAGCTCGACGCGGTGCTGACCGCGGTGGCGCAGGCCTCCGGGCCCGTCGTCCTCGCCGGCGACTCGGCCGGGGCGCACCTCGCGCTGGTGGCGGCTCTCGAGGTCGTGCCTCTCGGTGTCGACCTCGCCGGCCTCGTGCTGTTCTCCCCGAACACCGACCGGACCGGGCGGTCCACGACCCGCCGGCGCAACGGACCGACCGACCCGATGGTCGACGACGAGGGCGATCAGCAGCTGGCGCGCCAGTGCTTCGGCGACAGGCCGTACGACGACCCGCAGGTGTCCCCGCTCCTCGGTGACCTGCGGCTGCTCCCCCCTGTTCACCTCGAGGTGGGCGACGGAGAGGTGCTGCTCGACGACACCCTGCTGCTCGCCGACGCGGCCCGCGCTGCCGGCGTACCGACGACGTTGCACGTCGAGCCAGGCGGGCTGCACATGATGCAGCTGTGGACACCGTGGTGGCGCGCGGCCACGGAGTCCCTGGCACGCGCAGCCGAGTTCATGCTCGAGGTCACCGCACCGGCCCCCTGCGGAGAGTGATCGGTTCGGGCTCACCACCGCCCGCCCCTCAAGTCTGGCCCGGAGCGCGCCGATCACCCCTCGAGACCGACCAGGCAGGGGGCATGACGCGATGCGATCGCCGCTACGGCTTCCGCGGGATGCAGGTGGATGCATCCGGCTGCTGCTTGCCCTGGAGGCGTCGACCCTCGCCGCCTACGCCGTGCTGTTGTCCGTGCCCCAGATACCGGTGTCCGGGTCCGTCCGGGACGTGTGGGTCGGCAACCTGGTGTACGTGTGGCCCATCCTGGTCCTGCTGGTGCGCGGATGGGCCCACCCCCGTGACCGGGGGTGGTCCTGGAGCTTCGCGGCGGCGGTGACGTGCTTCCTGGGCGCCAACCTGCTCTACGTGCTGTGGGTCGACACCGTGCCGGCGCCGCCGTTCCCGTCCTGGGCAGACGCTGCGTACCTCTCGACCTACCCCTTCTACGCGATCGGCGTCGTGCTGTCGATGCGCGCCCGGATCGGGAGGCTACGGGGCAGCGTGCTGCTCGACGGCCTCACCGCGGGGCTCGCGGCGGCCACGGTGGGCGGGCTGTGCGTGCTTCCCCTGGCGCACGCCTTCGAGGGTGGCACCTTGCAGATCGTGGTGGCCGCGGCCTACCCGGTCGCTGACGTCGCGCTGGTCTCGATGGTCCTCGGGGTGTTCGCTGCCACCGGTGGGCGTCCGGGACGGTTCTACGCCTGTGTGGCGGCCGGGCTGGTGGTCTTCGCGCTGGCCGACGTCGTCTACGCCTACCGGATCGCCCTCGACAGCTACACGGTCGGGACCCCGCTGGACCTGACCTGGGCACTCGGGGTGGCGACCATCGCATTCGCGGTGTCGCGAGCACCGGGGCAGCACGGGCCGGCACCCTCGGTCGGGGTCTCCTCGCTCTGGGTCACCGGCGTCTCCAGCCTGGCGGTCACCGCCGTCCTGGCCGTGTCGTCCCGGGTCCAGCTGCCGCTCGTGGTGGTGCTGCTGGCGACCACCACCTTGCTGGTGTCCGCGGCGCGGACCGTCATCGCTTTCCGGCGGGTCCAGGACATGGCCGCCATCAGGCGGCAGGCGATGACCGACGAGCTCACCGGACTGCCGAACCGGCGGGCCCTCTACCAGCACATCGAGCAGGCGCTGGCGCAACGTCGTCCCGGGCGCCTGGTCGGCGTGGCGATGCTGGATCTGGACCGCTTCAAGGAGGTCAACGACTCCCTGGGCCACCAGGCCGGGGACCTCCTGCTCAGGTCGGTCAGCGCTCGGCTGGGCGATGCCCTCGATCTGCACGTGCCGGGGGCGGTGCTGGCCAGGTTGGGAGGCGATGAGTACGCGGTGCTGCTGCCGGACGTGGCGGACCTCGACTCCCTCGTCCGGGCGGCCGAGCACCTCGAGGAGGCCTTGACGGAGCCCGTGCAGCTCGAGGACTCCGTCCTCGTCCACGTGCGGGCGAGCACCGGTCTCGCGGCGGCCCCCGAGCACGGGGAGACCCGCGTCGACATGCTGCGCTGCGCCGACATGGCGATGTACGCCGCGAAGCGCGGAGGGACCGGCGCCCGGCTCTTCCGTGCCGAGCAGTCGGCCGCCAACGGTGACAGGCTCCAGCTCGCCGAGGACCTGCGTCGCGCCATCACCTCCGACCAGCTCCGGGTGCACTACCAGCCGAAGGTGGACCTGGCCGGGTCCGGACGTGCCGTCGAGGCTCTCGTCCGGTGGGCGCATCCGGACCGGGGCCTGTTGGCGCCGGACGCGTTCCTGCCGCTCGCCGAGGACCACCGACTGATGCCGGCGCTGACCAGGATCGTGCTCGGCATCGCCCTGGCTGACTGCGCCGCGATCCGCCGCGCAGGCATCGACCTCGCGGTGTCGGTGAACCTGTCGGCCGCGGACCTGCTCGACGAGACGCTGCCCGGGTTCGTGCAGGCCACCCTGGCCGAGCACGGCGTGCCCGACGAGGCTCTGACCTTGGAGATCACCGAGACGACGGTCATGTCGGACCCGCTCCGAGCCCAGACCACCCTGGAGCGTCTGCACGAGCAGGGGGTCCGGCTCTCGGTCGACGACTACGGCACCGGTCACTGCTCCTTGGCGTACCTGCGCCGGCTGCCCGTCCAGGAGCTGAAGCTGGATCGCTCCTTCGTCACCCACATGTCCACCGAGCCCCGCGACTCCGCCATCGTCCGCTCCAGCGTGGACCTCGCCCACTCGCTGGGTCTGCGGATGGTCGCCGAGGGCGTCGAGGACGCCGGGGCCGTCGACCTGCTGATCGCCGCGGGGTGTGACGTGGCCCAGGGGTTCTACTTCGCTCGCCCCATGCCCGTCGACGAGCTGCTCTCCTGGCTGGAGGCCCGCCCGGTCGGGTTGCGCGACGAGCCGGCGAGCCCGCCGGCGGCGGCTGTGCTGGGCGGACCAGGGGCCGAACACTCCGGCAGGGTGGGTTGGAGGTCCGGGTCGGCGGTCGGCTATCCTCATCTCGTCGTCGGCCAGCCCGACGGCGGGCGCCTGTAGCTCAACGGATAGAGCATCTGACTACGGATCAGAAGGTTTGGGGTTCGAATCCCTACAGGCGCGCAGATCGATTTCCCTGCGCTCCAACCGCGCCGGGCTCGCAGCGTCGAGCAGCAGGTCCGGAGCGATGCGGTAGGACGTCGCTGCCGAGCGGCCCGCGGTCCCGGTCTTGCCGCACGCCGTTCGGACCCTCGATGAGGACGTCGGCGATGGCGCTCAGCCGTTGCGGGCGCCACACCGATGCGAGCTCCGTCTGGCTTCTGACGACGGGATTTCGTGAACGCCGGACGGGCGCGGTCGGTTGTGCTGGACTAGACCTACGGCTCAACAAGCATCACCGCCGGAAGATCTTCACGGCCGTGATGCGTCTTGTGGTCTGCGAGAACGGTGTCGCCCCCTCGGGAGACGCATCCACGACCCCTGCGACGCGGGGGACATCACAGACGGATCAGGTATGCACGAATTCCTCACCGAGGACCAGCAGGTGCTCGGGGACATCACCGACTGGATAGCCGCCCGTCTGAGCGATCGCGCGGCCGACCCTGCCCCCACGACTGCGGTCGAGGTCCCCGCGGTCGGGACCCAGGGTGTCGGGACGGCTGCCGCGTGGGCCAGCCTGCGCGACGCCATCCTGCCCACCGCTTTCCCGACCGACCACCCCAGGTACCTGGCCTTCGTCGGTGGCGCGCCGACCCCGGCAGCGGTCCTGGTCGACGCGGCGATGTCGGCGGCCGCCGTCTACGGCGGTAGCCAGCTCGAGGCGGGCGCGGTCGTCGCCGCCGAACGGGCAGCCGCTCGGTGGCTGTGTGACCTGGTGGGCTTTCCCGACGGCGCTCACGGCGTCTTCGTCAACGGCGGCTCGACCGCCAACCTCAGCGCCCTCGTGGCCGCGCGTCACGGCCGGCAGGCGTCGGGAGGTCGACCGCCGTGGATCATCGTCGTGGGCGCGTCGGCGCACTCCTCGGTGCGGTCGGCGGCGGCCATCATGGGCTGCCGCGTCGTGGTCGCCGGGTCAGCCGACGCCTCGCTGAGTGCCGCTGACCTCGAGCCGGTCCTCGAGGCGTTCGACCCGGCCGACGTCGTGGCTGTGGTGGCGACCGCGGGGGCCACGAACACCGGCGCGGTGGACGAGCTCGACGAGATCTCGGCCACCTGTGGCCGTCGGGGGATCTGGCTGCACGTCGATGCCGCCTACGGTGGTGCAGCACTGCTGGCGCCGATGCATCGGGACCGCTTCGGCGGCATCGACCGGGCTGACTCGGTCACGCTCGACCCGCACAAGTGGCTCTTCACGCCCTTCGAGTGCGCCGCCGTGCTCTACCGCGACCCGGCCGCTGCGCGCGCGGCGCACCGGCAGTCCGCGCACTACCTGGAAGCGACCATGACCGGGGACGCCGACAACCCCGCCGACTACGCCGTGCACCTGACCCGTCGTGCCCGGGGGATCCCGCTGTGGGCATCGCTGGTGGCCAACGGCACCGACGCCTACGTCGACGCGGTGGAGCGGTGCTTGGAGACGGCGACGTACGCCGCGAAGTACGTCGAGGCCAGCACCGAGCTGGCCCTGGTCACCGAACCGCAGCTGTCCGTGGTCCTGCTCCGTCGCCGCGGCTGGCGGGCCGAGGACTACGAGCGCTGGTCGCAGGAGGCGTGGCGCAGCGGCCTGGCGCTGGTCACGACGACACGTTTCGCCGGTGAGACCGTCCTGCGGTTGTGCTTCGTGAACCCGTTGACCTCGGCTGCGGACGTCGACGCCGTCCTGAGCACCCTCGAGCGCTGAGCGCGCCGACCCGCACCGCCCCCTCTCACGCGGAACCCGTCGTGTGGTTCAGCGGTGGCCTCGACCTGCCGACAGCACAGGTGAGGACGCGAAGGGGGACCGATGAGACGCTCGACCACGAGTGGCACGCCGCACGCGCGCGTCGTGGCTCTGCATCGACAGATGGCCCTGCTGCCGTGGGCGGTGCTCGCCACGGCAGTCCTCGTCGACTGGCTCATCGAACCGACCTCGCTGCGGCCGAACCAGACGGTCGTCATGACCACCTTGAGCATCTTGTTCCCCCTGCTCGTCCTCCGCCTCGCGCTGGCTGCCCGGTTGGACCGAGGTCGGCGGACAGCGCTGCTGCTGCTCGTCGCGGCGGTGTCGGCGTGGGCGCTCGGCTCCATGTCGATCGCGGCAGCCAGCCTGGAAGGACCGACCCACTTCCCGGCCCCAGGGGAATGGCTGTTCCTGGTCTCCTACATCGGGATGGCCGGCTACCTGATCCTGGACGTGGACCGCAAGCAGCTGCGGCCCTCCGTCGGCTCGCTGGACGTCGCGGTGATCTGTGGGGGCACGGCCTGCCTGGCGTCGCTGATGCTGGTGACACCGATCCGGATCGCCTCCGGGCAGGAGGGCCTGCCGCTGCTGCTCGCCCTGGTCTACCCGTTGGCGGACATGATGCTGGCCGTGGTCGTCCTGGGCCAGGCCCTGCTGCGCGTGCGCACCGACGGTCGACAGACGCTGATGATGGGTGCGGCGTTCCTGCTGCTCACGGCGGCCGACTCGGCCTTCGCGCTCCAGGCGTCCGCCATCACCTACGACTTCGGCGCCCTGAGCAACGTGTTGTGGGGCGGCTCCTTCGCCCTGCTCGTCGCGGCAGCGTGTCGGCCCCACCAGCTGGTGATGAGGGTCATCCCCAGGGCCGCCGGCACGAAGCTGGTCGTCGGTGCCGGCATCGTCGCCGTGATCGTGCTGACCCTGCACCCCCACGACTCGCTCGCCTACTACATCATGCCGCCCGCCGTCTTCACGCTGGCGGCGGTCTCCGCGCGGATGGGCCTGGCGCTGCGGGACGCCAACCGCGCCGCCGAGGCGTTCGCGCTGTCGCAGACCGACGACCTGACCAAGCTGCCCAACCGGCGCGCCGTGCGGATCCGGATCGAGCAGCGTGTCGCCGACGGCCGGCCCCTCGGTCTGATGCTCCTGGACCTCGACGGGTTCAAGGAGATCAACGACGCGCTCGGTCACCATGCCGGTGACGTCGTCCTGAAGTTCGTCGCCGTACGCATCCGCGAGTCGGTGTCCGCGGACGTCATGGTCGCCCGCCTCGGCGGTGACGAGTTCGCGATCCTCCTGGGCTCGACGGAGGAGATCGAGCTGATGGAGATCGCCCGGCAGATCCTGGCCGAGATCCACAAGCCGGTCTACGTGGACGGCATCGAGATCCGCCCCTGCGGCTCGGTCGGCATCGCGGTGGTCTCCGACACCGACACCGACAGCGAGGTGGGCGAGGTGCTGCGCCGCGCCGACGTCGCGATGTACCAGGCCAAGGCGACGCGCACCGGCGCGGCGCTGTACGACGGCCACCTCGACGAGTTCTCCCGCTCGCGGCTGCAGCTCTCGGAGGACCTGGGCAAGGGCATCGCGGAGGACCAGCTGGAGGTGTGGTACCAGCCGCAGGTCGATGCGGTGACCAAGCAGATCGGCGCCCTGGAGGCGCTGGTCCGCTGGCGGCACCCCACCGAGGGACTGATCAGCCCGGTCGCCTTCCTGCCCGCGGCACGGCGCGGCGGCCTGATGGGTGCCCTGTCGGACTTCGTGGCCCGCACCGTCGTACGGGACCTGCACGGCCTTCGGGAGGCCGGGCTCGACCTCCGGGTGGCCATCAACTGCGCGCCGCCGGAGCTGCTGAGCAACACCTTCCTGCCCCGTCTCTACGCGTTCGTGGCCGAGTGGGACGTGCCCGCCGACCGCCTGATCCTCGAGGTCACCGAGGACTCCTTCCTCGCCGACCCGCAGCGGGCCCGGGAGATCCTGCTCGACGTGCACTCCCACGGCATCCAGGTCTCCATCGACGACTTCGGCACCGGCTTCTCCTGCTTGACCTATCTGCGCGACCTCCCTGTCCAGGAGCTCAAGATCGACCGCTCCCTGATCCGCGACGTCGCCGCCGACGAGCGCACCCGCATGATCGTCGCCTCGACCGTCCAGCTCGCGCACGCCCTCGACATGCGGACCGTCGCCGAGGGTGTCGAGCAGGCGGTGGACTCCGCGGCGCTCGTGGCCATGGGGGTCGACGTGCTTCAGGGATACCACTTCAGCCGACCCCTGCCGGCGTCCGAGGTCGAGCTCTGGGTCCACGACTGGAACACCACCGCGGCACTTCTCGGAGTCGCTCCGCCAGCCGGCGCGCCCGCCCTCACGGCCGATCCGAGCACCGAGCTCTGACCACGACCGGGGGCTCGGTCCGCCCGCCGAGTACGCTGCGGCTCCGTCGGGACATCAGCTGACGGAGCCACCCACAGCGCTCACGCACCGGTCGGGAGAGATCTCGCATGAACAGCACACCCCTACGTCTCGTGCTCGATCCGGTGGGTGACGAGCTGGTCGCGGCGCTCGACTGCGAAGCCGACGTGTTCCTCCAGACCTACAACAACACGATCGACCAGCTCGCCGACGAGTACGGGTCCTACGCCGAGGCAACGGGTTTCATGACCCTGCTGGACGACGCGGGCCGCGCGCTGGCCACCACCCGTTTCATCGCCGACGGGCGAGCCGGGCTCAAGACGCTCAACGACGTCACGCGGCCGCCGTGGAGCATCGACGGGCTGAGGTCCGCCCGTGCCGTCGGCATCGACCCGTCACGGACCTGGGACATCGCGACCGTGGCGGTCCGCCGCGGCTCCGGAGGCGGCCTGGCCGCCGCCGCGCTCTACCACGGCATCGCTGCCGCGGCCAACGCCAACGGCATCGACTCGATCGTCATGATCGTCGACGCACGCGCGCGGCGCCTGTTCTCCGCCTCGGGCCTGCAGACCCGCGCGCTTCCGGGCACCTCCGAGGCCCCCTACCTCGGCTCGCCCAGGAGCACGCCCGTCTGGGCCGACGTCCGAGAGATCTCGGAGGGGCAACGCAGGACGAACCCCGAGGCGTACCGACTGATCTACCAGGGCATCGGTCTCGACGGCATCGCTCTCCCGACCGACTGGACCTGGCGCCGGCGCAGCGCCTCGTCCAGCCCCGCCTACGCCGCGTCGACGCGACCCGAGAGCTGACCTCCCCTGGCCGTGTGACCTGCGCCACGACGGTTGATCGATCCAATGGTGAGCGAGGTGACCCGCGAGTAGCCTCCCGAGAAATCGTCGGCACGCAGGCGTCGTACGCCGGTCCTCGGGACCGCCGCCCCGTGCCCGGCCACAGCGAGAGGGACGACCCATGACGGCCATCCAGGCGCACCCGACCACCCACCAGGGGATCATCGACTTCGTCGACGGGGTCGCCGCGATGACCACCCCCGCCCGCATCCACTGGTGCACCGGCTCCGAGGAGGAGTGGACCGAGCTCACCGACGCCCTGGTCTCCACCGGCACCTTCACCCGCCTCGACCCGCAGATCAAGCCGAACTCCTTCCACGCTGCCTCCGACCCGATCGACGTCGCGCGCGTGGAGGACCGCACCTACATCTGCTCCCTCGAGGAGAAGGACTGCGGGCCCACCAACAACTGGATGGAGCCCGAGGCGATGAAGGAGCTCATGCGCGGGCTCTACGCCGGGTGCATGGCCGGACGCACGATGTACGTCATCCCCTTCGTGATGGGCCACCTCGACGCCGAGAGGCCGATGTTCGGCGTCGAGGTCACCGACTCCGCCTACGTCACGGCCTCGATGCGCGTCATGGCCCGCATGGGCACCCACGTCCTCGAGCGGATGACCGAGCTGCAGGCCGACTTCGTGCCCGCGCTGCACTCCGTGGGTCACCCCCTGGCCGAGGGCGAGGCCGACGTGGCCTGGCCGTGCAACGACACCAAGTACATCGTGCAGTTCCCCGAGGAGCGCGCGATCTGGTCCTACGGCTCGGGCTACGGCGGGAACGCGCTGCTGGGCAAGAAGTGCTACGCGCTGCGCATCGCCTCGGTGATGGCTCGCGACGAGGGCTGGCTGGCCGAGCACATGTTGATCCTCAAGCTCACCAGCCCCGAGAACACCGTCAAGTACGTCGCCGCGGCCTTCCCCAGCGCGTGCGGCAAGACCAACCTCGCGATGCTGGAGCCGACGATCCCGGGCTGGAGGGTCGAGACGCTCGGTGACGACATCGCCTGGATGCGCATCGGCGAGGACGGCCGGCTGTGGGCGGTCAACCCCGAGTACGGCTTCTTCGGCGTCGCGCCCGGCACCAACGAGCACACCAACCCCAACGCGATGCGCACCATCAACAAGGGCAACTCGGTCTTCACCAACGTCGGTCTCACCGAGGACGGCGACATCTGGTGGGAGGGCCTGGAGAACCCCCCGGCCCACGCGACCACGTGGAAGGGCGAGGCGTGGACCCCCGAGCTCGCCGAGACCGACGGTCTGCTGACCAGCCACCCCAACAGCCGCTACTGCACCCCCATCAAGCAGTGCGACATCCTCGCAGCGGAGTACGACGACCCCCGCGGGGTCCCGATCGACGCCATCCTCTTCGGCGGTCGCCGCAAGACGACCGTCCCGCTGGTCTTCGAGGCCCGGGACTGGACCCACGGCACCTTCCTCGGCGCGACGCTGTCGAGCGAGACCACCGCGGCCGCCGTCGGTGCGGTCGGCGTCGTGCGCCGGGACCCGATGGCCATGCTGCCGTTCATCGGCTACCACGCCGGCGACTACATGAACCACTGGATCGCGATGGGCAAGGACAACGACGCGTCCAAGCTGCCGAAGATCTTCTACGTCAACTGGTTCCGCCGCGACGAGGAGGGCGGTTTCCTGTGGCCCGGCTTCGGCGAGAACAGCCGCGTGCTCAAGTGGGTCGTCGAGCGCATCGACGGCCAGGCCGCCGCCGTCGAGACCGCCATCGGCCACGTGCCGACCCCGGACTCGCTCGACACCACCGGACTCGACATGACGGCCGAGGCTCTCGAGGCCTCGCTCGCGGTCGACGTCGACGAGTGGCGCGCCGAGCTGCCCCAGATCCAGGACTGGTTCGAGAAGTTCGGGGAGCAGCTGCCCACGGTGCTGTGGACCGAGCTCGACGGACTCCGGGCGCGGCTCGGCGCCTGAGGTCCGACCGCCCCGGCGTCACCCGACGGGCTGTCCACCGCTGTGGCAGCATGCGCCGGGGGAGACGGGAGGTGCCCGCATGTCGATCGTCGGTCCCGACGACCGTGCGCTGCTGGAGTCCGGCGCAGCCGAGCTGTACGCCGAGGTCGTGAGGGCCGGCAGCCTCCCCGCCGGTGACGAGCGGATCGCCGAGAACGGCGGCCAGCACACCGCCTTCGAGCTGCTCGTCCGGCTCGGCCTGGTCCAGCTCGACAAGGAGCTCGACGCCTACGTGCCCCAGGACCCCGGGGCG
The DNA here is from genome assembly GCA_963760555.1 of uncultured Actinomycetota bacterium. Classification (GTDB taxonomy): domain Bacteria; phylum Actinomycetota; class Actinomycetes; order Propionibacteriales; family Nocardioidaceae; genus Nocardioides. The sequence continues at coordinate 34,623 of CAVXDJ010000004.1, forward strand.
GTGCAGTCCCGGGTGGTCTCTCCCCTGAGCCAGGAGGGCACCCGCCTGCTCAACGAGTCCTCGCAGTGGGCCACCACGTTCGCCCAGCTGAACCAGACCTGGCGACGCTCGCCCAGCGCCACCTCGCGCGGCCCGGTGACCTACCTGCGCGGGGACGCCATCGGACCGTTCCTGAGCGGTCTGGTGGCCGAGGCCGAGGAGGAGGTGCTCAGCGCGCAGCCGCAGACGGGCCGCGACCCGCAGACCCTTGCCACCGCCGCGCTGCGCGACATCGAGATGCTCGAGCGCGGCTGCGCGATGCGCACGCTGTACCAGCACAGCGCGCGCCGCAGCTCGGTCACCCACAAGTACGTCGCCGCCGTCACCGAGCAGGGCGCCGAGGTGCGCACGCTCGACGAGTTCTTCAACCGCATCATCATCGTCGACCGACGGGTCGCGGTGATCCCCAGCGGCGACGACCTGCGCGTCGCGATCGCCGTCCGCGAGCCGGCGGTCGTGGCCTACCTCGTCGACGTGTTCGAGCGGGCCTGGGAGCGGGGGCGCCCCTTCACCAACCGGGACGTCACCATGATGCGCGACATCGCGGCAGAGCAGCGCAAGATGACCATCCGGATGCTGATCGAGGGCCACTCCGACGTCGCCAGCGCCAAACGTCTCGGGGTGAGCCCCCGCACGTACGCCGGCTACATCGCCGACCTCAAGGCCGAGCACGAGTCCGAGACCCGCTTCCAGCTCGGCTACGTCATGGGGGCCCGGGGGGTCTCCGGGCAGGAGGCGACCGTCCGAGGACGGTTGACTCATCACCCGGCCGAGGTGAGGATGCAAGCCGAAGGCGGTGACTCGAGTCTGGTTCGAGTCACCGCCTTCGTCGTCGAGACCTGCCCGGCCAGGGCATCGGCCCGACAATGTTGGGGGGGCGGTCGGGCCCGGTCTCGCGTCTGTTCGGCGCCCCGAGGCGCCTGCTTGTGGTGGTGCTCGGTGGCTCAGGCTCCGCCGCGGCCCACCCGCGCGGAGCAGGAGGTCACCGGGTGCCGACGAGGCAGGGTCCGCCACAGCCCCAGCTGGTGTCGCGCGCCTGGGCGGGGGCCGAGATGCCGAGGAGTCCGAGGCTGACCGCCGTCGCTGCGACCGTGATGCCGACCTTGCGTGCGATGTTCATGGGTGTGCTCGCCTTCTGCTGTGTCCCGGGGCCCGCGGTGGGGCTCGTGTCCACAGTCTGCGACGCCACCCGTCACGGACAAGACTCGCGCCCTGGCTCATGTCTGTGCATTGCACAATCCTGCAATGCACAGAAATGCACCGCAGCAGGGACGCCGCTCAGGCCGTGGTGCGTGAGCGACTGGCGGAGGCGGCGGGATTTGAACCCGCGAGAGGGGGTTTACCCTCAACCCGCTTAGCAGGCGGGCGCCATAAACCGGACTAGGCGACGCCTCCCCGACAGCGAGCACAGGCTACAAGGGACTCTCACGGCTGGGCGAATCGGCCTCGGACGCGGACCGGGCGACCTGGCGGCGAACTGCCCTCATCCCCGGGGTCGTGCGCGCTTGAGGCGGCGCCGCACCTCGCGCACCAGCTCCTCGCGGTCTCCCTGCAGCGCCTCGACCGGCACGTAGGTCTCGCGACCGTCCCGCAGCCGCAGCACCAGGCAGGCGACGTCGCGCGGCGTCGCGGTCGCGACCGCGGCGACCTCGGCCCACGAGGCCTGCCGCACGCGGGCCCCCCGCACCAGCCGGACGGCGTACCCGGTGTCGTCGAGCCGCAGCGCCCAGGCGCGGGTCCGCAGCCACCACCCGAGCGTGAACACCGTGACCAGGCCGAGGGCGAGCAGCACGACGATCAGGTCGGGAGACCACTCGAGCGCGACGACGAGCGCGGTCAGCGCGAACACCAGCAGCGCGGTGACGACCAGCAGGCTGCCGACCAGCCGCGCGACCAGGGGCGGCGCGAGACGGTAGACGCGGACGTCACCCGCCGTTTTGCCGGGCCCGCCCTGCGATGTCGCCATGGGCTCGATTAGACCCGACCCGTCCCGTCTAGGATCGTCCGGGTGCGCCGCCCGGCCCCGTCGGCGGCGTCACGGAGGGGTGCCGGAGTGGCCGATCGGAACCGCCTTGAAAGCGGTCGCTGGCAGTGATGTCAGCCGCGGGTTCGAATCCCGCCCCCTCTGCCGGGTCGACTACTGCAACGCAGCCGAGCGCGACGGCTCCGGCCGCGGGCCGCGGGAGGTCGTGCCCGCTGCGCGGCGACGCGGGCCCGTGTCGCCCGTGACGGACAGGTCCAGACGGATCAGCACCAGGGCGACGAGCAGCCCCACCACCAGGCCGTAGAGCACCGAGAGCCCGGTCTCGGCCAGGCTCACGCCCGGGTTGACGAGGGCCGCGGCGGTGGACGCCGTCGCCGCGGTCCCGAAGGCGCACAGCCACCACCCCTGTCGCCTCCGGGAACGCATGTGGCAGCCCCACGCCAGCGCCGGGATGCCCACCACGGTCTCGACCGGGCGGGGGAAGGCGCCGAGGTGCTCGCGCGACCACGTCACCCAGCCGAGGGTCGTGTCCACGATCCCGGGGCTGCCGTAGCGGCGCAGCAGCTCGGCGTACAGGAGCGTCGCGATGAGCACGGCGCCGCCCACGACGACCGCGATCGCACCGCGCGTGCCGAGGCCGTGCAGCCCGGCGCCGAGCCGGTAGACGAGGCCGAGCGCGCCCGCCACGGCCAGGCCCAGGCTGACGTACTCGAAGCGCGTGAGCTCGACCGTCGGGGCGTAGGCGACCGTGGCGAACGCCCCCACGGCGGCCAGGAGGAGCGCCAGCACGCACTCGCGGACGACGAGGACGACGCGTGGGGCCGGGACCGTCGCCATCACGGCGAGCACGGCGGCCAGCGAGCTGGTGCCCACCGCGGCGCCCGTCCGCAGCCAGGCGAGGTCCACCATCACCGCGGCCAGCGCCACGGCGAGCGTGAGGGCCCCGAACACGACCGGTCGTCCCCCCGTGCGGGCCGCGAGCGCCGCGGCGTACGCCGTGCTGACGACGACCGCGCCCGCCTGCGGCAGCCACGTCGGCCCGACCGGCACCACGGCGCACGCCAGCGCGGCCGCGGCGATCCCCACGACAGCGACCCAGGCGGACGGCAGCAGCCGTCCCAGCCACCGTGGGCCGTGCTCAGTCATCCGCACGTCGCTCCACGCTACAGACGGCGGTTGGCCAGCGACGGGTTGGTCGCGCGCGCACGCTCCAGGGCGCCGCGCTCGAGGCGGACGGTCAGCACGTCGTCACCGGCCTCGGCCTCGGCGAGGACGTCGCCCAGCGGGTCGATGATCATCGAGTGCCCGGTGTAGCGAGGGCCGGGCTGAGCGGCGGCCGCGACGAAGACCGTGTTCTCGATCGCCCGGGCCCGCAGCAGGGTGCGCCAGTGGTCGATCTTGCGCTCCCCCGCGACCCAGGCCGCGGGCAGCACCAGCAGCTCTGCGCCCGCGTCGACGAGCAGGCGGGCGTGCTCGGGGAAGCGGAGGTCGTAGCAGGTCATCAGGCCCACCGCCCAGCCGGCGACCTCCACGACGACGGGGTTCGTCGGCCCCGGCAGCAGCCGGTCGGACTCGCGGTAGCCGAAGGAGTCGTAGAGGTGGATCTTGCGGTAGTCGGCCCGGGCCCCGCCGCGCAGGACCAGGGTGTTCCACGGGCGTGCGGGGTCGTCGCTGGTCTCGAACATCCCGGCCACCACGCTCGTGCCGTGCTCGCCGGCGAGCCGCTCCACCTCGGTGGCGAAGGCCCCGTCGGTGGGCTCGGCGTCCGCGCTCACGTCCGAGCCGGCCCGGCCGAAGTCGCGGGCGAAGGCCTCCGGCAGCACCACGAGCTCGGCGCCCTGCCCGGCGGCCAGGGGCACGACCTCGCCGAGGGCGGCGCGGTTGTCCGCGGGATCGAGCCCCGAGGCTCGCTGGACCACGGAGACGGTCACGGTGTCGCGGCTCATGGGTCCAGGGTGCCCCACGGGCCAGCCCGGTGACACACTCGCGGCGTGTCCGGTGAGCGTGCGTGCGACCCCGAGCCGCCGGCGTACGCCGCGGTGGTCCTGGCCGGAGGTCGCGGGTCCCGCCTGGGAGGGGCCGACAAGGCCTCGGTCGAGGTCGGCGGGCGCACCCTGCTGGCCCGCGCCCTCGACGCCGTGCTGGACGCCGTCGAGGTCGTCGTCGTCGGCCACGCGGTGCCGACCGAGCGACCGGTGACCTTCGTGCTGGAGGACCCCCGCCACGGCGGGCCCGTGGCCGGGCTGCTGACCGGACGGGACCGGCTGCTGCGCGCGCCCGAGCGCCTCGCCGTCCTCGCGGTCGACATGCCGCACCTCTCGCCCCGGACGCTGCGCCGGCTCGGGCTCGCCGCGGCCGGCCACGACGGCGCGGTGCTCCTCGACCCGGACGGGCGCCGCCAGCTCGCCCTCGTGGTGGAGACCGAGCGCCTCGACGACGTCGCGCCCGGGGTCGAGGATCGCCACGGCATGGCGCTGCACCGCCTCCTCGGCGGCCTCGACCTCGCCGAGGTCGCCGCGATCGGGCCGGAGCACCGCGACGTCGACACCTGGGCCGACCTGCGCGACCTCGGCGGTTGAGCGAGCCTTCATCGCGGTCGGCAGGCATCGGGGTCGACCTCTCAGGAGGGCCGGTAGAACCGCCAGAACGGGTGCGGGACGTCGGCCACCGCGACCGTCGTGAAGCCGGCCGCGCGCCGCGTAGGCCTCGAACACCGAGGGCCGCATGACCGCCCCTGTCGCCGCGGAGTGGGCGTGTGCCCGACCGGTGGGCAGGCACACCAGCACGCTGCTGGCATGGATGAGCCGGTCGATCTCGCTGCCCGGGGCAGTGAGGGCCTCGTCGACCGCGTTGTCCGCGACCAGGACGAAGCCGTCGTCTCGAGCGAGGCGCCGCATCGCTCGCAGCGCCTCCACCGGTTGCGACAGGTCGTGGACGGACTCGAAGGCGACCACGAGGTCGTAGGCACCCTCGGGCAGCCCCGGCTCGGCCGCGTCCCGGACCTCGAGGTGCACCCGGTCGGCGACTCCTGCCTCGGCCGCGTTGCGCCGGGCTTCGGCGATGGAGGCGTCGTCGGCGTCGAACCCGTCCACGACCACGTCCGGGTAGGACAGGGCGAACGCGATCGAGGACCAGCCGGTGCCACAGGCCACGTCGGCCACCCGGGCCGGACCACCCGATCGGAGCCGCTGCTCGATGTCGGGCATCGCCGGAGCCACTCCTGCGCCAGTGACGTGAGGTAGCCGGGCCGGTTCAGCTCCGACTGCATCGTGCGGGCGGCGTCGCCGTACTGCGCCCACGGAACCCCGGAGCCGTCGCGGAAGGACTCCACGAGCGCTCCGAACGACCCGCGTCATCTCGATCACGTTGCCGAGCGCGCCCAGGTACACCGGCGAGGTGCGGTCGACCAGGACGGCGACGTGCGCCACCGGGAGCGAGTAGCACCGCTCCCCCGCGGCGGCGCTGACGTCGTCGACCTCCAGGATGCCGGTCACGGCCTGCTGCTCCAGCCACTCCCGGGCGTAGCGCTCGTCGACCTCGCACCGCCGGGCGAGTCCGCGCGAGGTGGCCGGCCCCTGCTCGGCCAGCGTGTCGTAGAGCCCGAGGTCCTTGCCGATCCTGATGGTCGCCAGGTCCATCATCGCGACGGCCGACCCCAGCAACCGGAAGGCGAAGCCCTCGACCTGGGCGCCCAGGTCCTCGGCCGCCAGCGCCTCGGGCGAACCGCGCTCCCCGAGGGCGGTCACCACGCACCGTCCAGCGGGCGACGGGCGTCGTAGTAAGCGGCGAAGACCAGAGCAACCCCGCCCAGGACGGCCAGCACGCCGGTGCCGTCGAGCCAGGTGCCCCGGCCCTCGGCGATCCCGATCAGGTGCTCACTTGCGGCGAGGGCCCAGGCCACGCCGAGCACGACGGCGATCACCCGCCGAGGCACCCGACCCAGGCGGTACCACGCCGCTGTCGTGGCGATGGTGGCCGCCACGACGGCGACCAGGACCGCGATCTGGGCCCCGGCCATGCCGTCCTGGTCGGGGCTGAGCAGCTCGTGGGCGACGTGGACCGCGACACCCAGGGAACCGAGGGCGGCGAAGGTCTGGCCGCACACCCTCTGCCCCGGGTCCGTGCGGGTCTGCGTGGTGGTCATGGTGACTCCTCCGTGTCGGGCCACCCCCGACGGGCAGCTCTGACCGGGAGGCGTCACGACGCGTGTGACGTCGTCACACGGTCCAGTCGACGCCCTGGTCCGGCTCGTAGCTGCAGAGTGCACCGGTGCGCACGGCCAGGGAGAGGTGCCGGCCGAGAGCGGGATGCACGCGGTCGATGCGCGAGATCGCGTTGCGGATCCGCATCGTCACGCTCTTGCGGGCGCGGTCGACGTCGTCACCCATCCGACGGGCCCGGCCACCCAGGCCGGCGGCGGCACTGAGCTCGTCGACGAGGGCGGCCCGCTCCTCCTGCGCCCGGACCGCGCGCCCGTCGTCGTGGGTGAGGGCCGCGTCGTCGAGCTCGTCGTCCAGCTCGGCGAGCCGACGGCGGTACGCCGCGCGGGCCCGGTCGTCGAGCAGGTCCACCCCGCGGCTCGCCGGCCCGGTCGGCGGGCCACCGGCCTCACGCAGGGCGGAGGCCGGGACCAGCGAGCCCGGGTGCGAGAGCAGGTGGCGCAGGTCGTGCAGACCCTTGGCGTCGGCCAGCCGCACGGTGTCCCCCTCGAAGGTCAGCTCCCACAGGGCTCCGTCCCGGCGAAACACCCCGCTGCGCCGAGCGCCGGACCGGCCCGCCGCCTGCGCCGCCTGCGGCGTCGTGGCGTGGAGGAGCGACGGTCTGGCACCCGCCGCCCGGAGCACCTGCTCGGCATCGGCGCGAAGGTCCCCAGCCCGTTCCGGGTCGATGTCGGCGAGCGCCGCACCGAGCGCGTGCCGGGCGTGCGCCTGGAGCAGCGGGGCACCCAGGGCGCCGGTCAGGGCGACGGCGGCCTCCAGGTGCCCGACAGCCTCGTCGCGCCGCCCGAGCACCAGCGCCAGACGACCGAGCAGGTAGTCGACCGGGTCCAGGCACGAGGCCGCGATGCCGTCCACGACCATCCGGCCCGCGTGCGGGAGCAGGAGCTCGTGCATCACCGCAGCGCTGGCCACGTCCTCCATCATGAGCACCGAGAGGGCGGTGGCCGAGAGCGTCGAGAGCCACTCGCTGTCGACGGGCACCACGTCGAAACGACCGGCCGCCAGCAGTCGCAGCTTGGCGCGTGCCTGGTCGGGGCGGCCGGCGAGGAGCTCCATCAGGGGCCCGAGCGCGACGGCGATGGGCAGCTCGCGCGCCCAGGCGTGCTCGGCCAGCATGGCCTCGTAGCCCGCCATCACCTCCGTCGACGCCGCCGCGTTCCATCATGATCGCGGCGGAGAGCGTGCCGCTCAGCATCTCGGCGTTGTCGCTGCCTGCCTCGCCGCCCAGGGTCGCCGCCTGGGCGCAGAGCCGCTGCGCCTCGTCCAGGTCACCACGGAGCAGGGCCTGCATGCCGTGGAAGAGCGGGACGTACCACCGGTAGAGCGGCGACCCGAGCTGCTCGGCGATGACCGCGAACCGCTCGACCTCGTGGTGGACCTCGGGTGACCCGAGCTCGAGCAGCGCCACCACCCGGAAGCGCCTCGCCGTCAGCGCGACCTGTCGGTCGCCCGTCGACTCCGCGACGGCGAGCATCTGCGTCGTGGCGCTCAGCCGGGCCTCGGTGTGGGCAGGCCCCGACTGCACGTCGCACCAGGCGCTCAGCGCATGGGCCAGGGTGGGCCCGTCGCCGGTCTCGCGGGCGAGGCGCACGGCCTCGTCGCTCCACTCCCGTCGGTCGGTCGACGAGGCGAGGTTGGTCGCGGCGACCGAGTGCCGCGCGAGCAGTCGCGAGCGCAGCTCGGGGTGATCTGCGCCGAGCAGGGCCAACGCCTCGTCCAGCAGCCCGAGCTGGCGGTGGTCCCCGAGCCGCACCTCGAAGCCGCCGGGGTCGGACCCCACGCCGAGCGCGGCCAGCGCGAGCAGGTCGGGACGAGCGAGATCGCGCGCGAGGTCGGCCGCCCGCGAGAACGCGTCGCCCGCGGCCTGCCAGTCGCCACCGTGCAGGTGCGCGTCGCCCAGTGCGAGCAGCAGGTGTGCCTCCTGCTCGGACTCCGCACTCGCGGCGACGGCACGCTCGAGCTGCTCCGCGGCCGCCTCGTAGGCGCGCGCCGCCATCGCGTGCCGGGCCGCGTGCTCCGCGGCCAGCACACCGCGCGTCGCCGCACGACGGGCTCCGGCGCTCAGCTCATGGTGGGCGATGGCCGCCCAGCGCACGTCCTCCTCGCCCCGGCGGACGGTCAGTGCGTCAGCCACCCGGGCATGGAGCGCCTCGCGCTGCCGGCTCGCGAGCTGCGCGACGAGGGTGGCCCGGACCAGCGCGTGGGCGAACTCGTGCTCGGTCCCGTCGACCGGGTGGGTCAGCCTCGACCGGGCCGACTCCTCCAGCAACCCGGTGACCACGTCGACCCCGATCCCGCTCACCTCGCTCAGCAGCGCCGCGTCGAAGCGGTGCCCGATGACGGCGGCCGTCCCCAGCAGCTCGTGGCAGGGCTGGGAGAGCCGGGCCAGTCGTCGGTCGAGCACCGCCCGCACGCCGGCCGGCAACGGCAGCGGCCTGCCCGAGGCCAGCTCGTGGCCCTCGGCCTCGAGCAGCCTGGCGACGTTGAGGACGAAGAACGGGTTGCCGCCGGTGTGGTCACGGATGCCGGCCGCACCGGCGACGGCCTGTCGGCCGCCGGCACCGCCCGCGCGACCCGTACCGCTCACCTCGTCGAGCAGGGCGGCGACGTCGTCGGTGCCCAGTCCCGACAGGGTGAGCGTCTCGCCGCTGGAGCCGGGCTCAGCCAGCAGGTGCCACAGCGGGTGGTCGCGTCCGACCTCGGTGTCGCGATAGCTGCCGAGGACCAGCACGCGGGCGGTGCAGAGCTGCTTGACGACGAAGGCCAGCAGTCGGACCGAGGAGGGGTCGGCCCACTGGAGGTCGTCGGCCACCAGCACCAGCGGCCGGGTCGCTGCGGCAGCCCTCAGAGCCGAGGCCACCCGGTCGAAGAGCACGAACCGGTGCTCCTCGAGCGTCCGCTGCTCCTGGCCTCGCAGCTCGTCTGCGACCGCGGACGTCTGTGCGTGACCGATCCCGGCCAGCAGGCTGACGACGGGCCAGAAGGCCGGCACCGCGTCGTCCTCCACGCACGCGGCCCACGCGAGCGCGAAGCCACCCGCGCGTGCCTGGGCGGCCACGGACCGAAGGACGGCCGTCTTGCCGATGCCGGGCTCACCGGCGAGCAGCACCAGGCCACCGCTGCCCGACCGGGCGGCCTCGAGTGCCGTCGTACAGGTGGCGAGGACCAGGTCGCGGCCGAAAGAACGATGCCGGACCGAGGTGTGACTCGCTGGCCCATCGCGCTCACTCCCGTCCTCCCACTGACCGTCCCTCGAAGACTGGCAGGCCTGCGTGCTCGATTCCAGGGGGCTGGCGCGGTGTGGCCCGACGGGGGCGAGACCGGTGGGCGCGAGGTCTAGGCTCGGCTCATGCGTGCTGTGGTGACGGACGGGACCGGCGGACCCGAGGTGCTCTCGGTGGGTGAGGCCCCCGAGCCCGAGCCCGGGCCGGGCGAGGTGACGATCACGGTGGTGGCCACCGCGGTCAACCGGGCCGACCTGATGCAGCGACGCGGCCTCTACCCGCCACCGCCCGGCGTCACCGACGTGATCGGCCTGGAGTGCAGCGGCACGATCGCCGCGCTCGGGGAGGGCGTGGAGGGTCATGCGGTCGGCGACGAGGTCTGCGCGCTGCTGGCCGGGGGTGGGTACGCCGCCACCGTCGTGGTGCCGGTCGGCCAGGTGATGCCGGTGCCGGACGGGGTCGACCTCGTCACGGCCGCCGCGCTGCCCGAGGTGGCCTGCACGGTGTGGTCCAACGTGTTCATGGTCGCCGGTCTCAAGCCCACCGAGACGCTGCTCGTGCACGGCGGGGCCGGGGGGATCGGCACCTTCGCCATCCAGCTCGCCCACCAGCTCGGCGCCCGGGTGATCACCACCGCCGGGTCGGCGGAGAAGCTCGAGGTCTGCGCAGCCCTCGGGGCGGACGAGACCGTCAACTACCACGAGCGGGACTTCGTCGAGGTCGTGAGCCAGGCCGGCGGGGCGGACGTGATCCTCGACAACATGGGCGCCTCGTACCTGCCGCGCAACGTCGAGGCGCTCGCCACCGAGGGCCGCCTCGTGGTGATCGGGATGCAGGGCGGTGTCAAGGGCGAGCTGGACATCGCGCGGCTGCTCGCCAAGCGGGGCGCCGTGATCGCGACCTCGCTGCGCTCACGTCCGCCCGAGGCCAAGGCCGCCATCTGCGCCGCCGTCGTCGAGCATGTCTGGCCCCTCGTCGCGGACGGCAAGGTCAACCCGATCGTGCACGGCTCGATGCCGCTCGAGGAGGTCCGCGCCGCCCACGAGCTGATGGAGGCCAGCGGGCACACCGGCAAGATCGTCCTGACCCTCTGAGCCCACCGGTCGCGCGGGCGACTGGGGTGCTGCCGGCACCGCTGGCTAGGGTGAGGCCATGGACGAGCAGGTGGCGGAGCAGGGTCCCGGCGGCACGGGCGAGGCAGGCGCGAGCGTGGCGGGCTCGAGCGGGGACGAGCAGCAGGTCGTCATCGTCGGGCCCGACGGGCAGGCGATCGGCACGATGCCCGCCTCCGCATTGGCCCAGGTCAGCGAGGCGATGACCACCGGCGAGCCGGGTGACGCGGACGGCGACGGGCGCGACGGCGCCGACGGGGGTCGCGCGCTGACCGATCTGGTCGAGCAGCCGGCGAAGGTGATGCGGATCGGCTCGATGATCCGTCAGCTGCTCGAGGAGGTGAAGGCGGCCCCGTTGGACGAGGCGAGCCGCGTGCGGCTCAAGGAGATCCACCAGGCCTCGATCACCGAGCTCGAGGCCGGGCTCGCCCCGGAGCTCGTCGAGGAGCTGGAGCGGCTCTCGTTGCCGTTCACCGAGGGTGGCGTGCCCTCCGAGTCCGAGCTGCGCATCGCCCAGGCCCAGCTGGTGGGCTGGCTCGAGGGTCTCTTCCACGGCATCCAGACCGCGATCTACGCCCAGCAGATGGCCGCGCGCGCCCAGTTCGAGCAGATGCGCAAGGCCCTGCCACCGGGCCTGGGTCAGCCCGGTCAGCCCGGCCAGCCCGGCCAGCCCGCTCAGCCGGGCGGGCCTGGTTCGGCCTCCGACGACGGTGGGCACGGCAGCGGGGGCATGTACCTCTAGCTCACCGGCGGCGCGACCCGGGTCGGGTCCGGGCCGTCCTCAGCGCGCGAAGCGGCGTACGACGACCAGGCCGAGCAGGCCGACGAGCACCAGCACCGCACCGGGCAGGGCGGCACGCGAGAAGGTCGTCGGGACGCGCGTGTCGACCGTGGTCAGCTCGGCGGTGGGGGTCGGCGGGGCGACGGGCAGGCGTCCGGAGCCGAGCACCTGCTCCACCTCGGAGACCAGACCGGCCTCCGCGAGCGCGGTGCCGCCGTCGCCGGCGGAGACCAGGTCGCCGTCGGAGACCGACGCGAAGACGACGTAGCGCGCCCCGGGGGTGAGGCGGCCCAGGCTGCACTCGCCCTGGACCCGCTCGGTGAGGACGTCGACGCGCTCCGAGGTGATCAGCGACGCACCGCCCGGCTTGTAGACGCGGTCCACGACGACCGTCTGCTCGAAGCGGAGGTCACCGGTCCCCGACCCGCCGGCGCCGACCGGCGGCAGGACGTCGGACGACTCGACGGTGCCCGTGAAGACCGCGCGCGCCCGCTTCGCCTCCTCGGACAGGGTGCGCCCCGACGCCTCGCACCGGGTCGGGACCATGCTGGCGCCGGCGTGGGCCGTGACCTCGGCGCCGCTCGCGGTGGTGGGGGCCAGCGCGGGTCCGGCCAGCGCGGGTCCGGCCAGCGTGGAGAGGGCCAGCAGGACGGGGACCGCGAGGCCCGCGACGACCCGGCGGCGGCTCAGCATGGGCCCATGAGAGCAGACGGCAGCCCGAACAGACCAACCAGGGCAGCGGCCACGCCGTCCTCGTCGTGGGGCCCGACGACCTCGTCCGCTGCGGCGCGCACGTCGCGATGGGCGCCGGCGACCGCGCAGCCGCGACCGGCCCAGCGCAGCATGGCGATGTCGTTGGGCATGTCGCCGAACGCCACGACGTCGGCGGCCTCGACGCCGAGCCGCTCGGCGACGCCGGCGAGACCGACCGCCTTGGTCACGCCGGTGGCACTGATCTCGACGAGCCCCGGCAGCGTCCACGTGGCGACGGCGTCGTCGCCCACGGCGGCGCCCACCGCCCTGCGCAGGACCTCCGGGTCGACCTCGCCGGCCTGCACCAGCAGCTTGAGACCGGCCTCGGGCCACAGGTCGGCCCGGGTCGCGACCTCGCCGGCAGCGGCGTCGGGCATCGTGTCGTTCTCGACGTACGCCTCCTCGCGCAGCAGGCCGCCGACCCGCTCGACCCCGAACCGGGCGCTGGGCACCGCGGTCGCGATCCGACGGACCAGCGAGACGCCGACCGCGGGGTCGATCGCCCGCACCTCGAGCGGCTCCGCGTTCGCGACGTCCCAGGTCAGCGCGCCGTTGGAGACCACGGCCAGCCCGTGTGCCCCGACCACCGACCACAGGTCGCGCATCCAGCGCAGCGGACGTGCGGTGACCAGCACGACGGGCACCCCCCGCTCGTCGAGGGCGGCGAGCACCGCCCGGCTCGCCGCGGACAACGAGCCGGCGCCGTCCAGCAGCGTCCCGTCGAGGTCGCTGGCCACCAGGCGCGGGACCCGTCGCGTCTCAGCCACGGCCGAACCACCGCTCGAGCTCCACCGCCGCGCCGTCGTCGTCGACGCTGTCGGTGACGTGGTCCGCGCTCTCGAGCACCACGTCGACCGACTGGCCCATCGCGACCCCCCGGGCCGCCCAGCGCAGCATCTCCAGGTCGTTGCGGCCGTCACCGACGGCCAGTGCGTCGGCCGCGGACAGGCCCAGGGCCTCGGCGACGTGCTCGAGGCCGGAGGCCTTGGAGACCCCCACCGGGCACAGGTCCAGCCAGGCGGTCCAGCCCACGACGTAGTCCGTGCCGTGCAGGCCGAGGCTCTCGCCGAGTCGTACGAAGTCCTCGACCGTGGCCTCCGGGTCGCGGATGATCACGCGGCTGACCGGGTCGGCGACCATGCGCTCCACCGACGTCGGGATCAGCTCGCCGGAGAGCTCCCCCGCAGGGAACGGCCGGTTGACCCGGTAGCCCGCGCCGCGCTCCTCGACGGCCACGAGGGCCCCGGGGTGGCGTTCCAGGATCGCGCGCACCGCGGGCCCGGCGTCGAAGGTCTCCTCGCGCACGATCTCCAGCGGCGGGTAGCGGAAGACGACCGCGCCGTTGCTGGCCACCACCCACAACGGATCGGTGTCCTCGCGGTGCAGACCCAGCAGGTCGACCACCCCGGTCATCCCTCCGGGGGAGCGCCCGGAGGAGAGCACGACGTGGGCGCCGGCGTCCTGCGCACGGCGTACGGCGTCGCGGACGCGGTCGGAGACCTGCTCCAGGGTGGTGCCCTCGCCGTGGATCCAGCGCAGCAGCGTGCCGTCGATGTCGAGGGCGACCAGGCGGGGCCACCAGGGATGCTCGAGCCCGGGGTCCGGCTCGGCGCTCACGCGGTGACCGGCTTCAGGACCTCGAGGCCCCCGAGGTAGGGCTGCAGGGCCTGCGGCACCCGCACGGACCCGTCGGCCTGCTGGTGGGTCTCGAGCAGCGCGATGATCGGCCGGTTGACCGAGCACAGGGTCCCGTTGAGCGTCGCCACGGGGCCGGTGCCGTCGGCGAAGCGACCGCGGGTGTCGAGCCGCCGGGTCTGGAAGTCGGTGCAGTTCGAGGTCGAGGTGAGCTCGCGGAAGCGTCCCTGGCTGACGATCCAGGCCTCGCAGTCGAACTTGCGGGTCGCGGACGTGCCGAGGTCACCCGCGGCCACGTCGATCACGCGGTAGACCAGCTCGAGCCTGTCGAGGAACTCCTTCTCCCAGGCCAGCAGCCGCTGGTGCTCGACCTCGGCGTCGGCGAGCGTGGTGTAGACGAACATCTCGACCTTGTCGAACCAGTGCACCCGGAAGATCCCGCGGGTGTCCTTGCCGTGCGAGCCGGCCTCCTTGCGGAAGCACGGGCTGACCGCGGCGTAGCGCAGCGGAAGCGTGTCGCCCTCGAGGATCTCCTCGGAGTGGTACGCCGCCATCGGCACCTCCGAGGTGCCCACGAGGTAGAGGTCCTGGCCCTCGATGCGGTAGACGTCGTCGGCGGCCTGGCCGAGGAACCCGGTGCCCTCCATCGCCCGCGGCTTGACCAGCGAGGGAGGCACGACCTCGACGAAGCCGTTGTCGGCGGCCATGTCGAGGGCCATCGCGATCAGCGCGCGGTGCAGGCGCGCCCCGATCCCGGTCAGGAAGTAGAACCGCGAGCCGGAGACCTTCGCCCCGCGCTCGAGGTCGATCGCACCGAGCATCCGGCCGAGCTCGACGTGGTCGCGCGGCTCGAAGTCGAGCACGGGGATGGTGCCCACCGTCTCCAGGACCGCGAAGTCGTCCTCCCCGCCGGCGGGCACGTCGTGCTCGGCGAGGTTCGGGATCTCCATGAGCGCCGTGCGCCAGGCCGCCTCGGCCTCGCCCTGGGCCGCCTCGGCCGCCTTCACCTCGCCCGAGAGCTCCTTGGTGCGCGCGAGCAGCCGCTGCCGGTCCTCGCCCTGCGCGGTCGGGATCTGCCGGCCGAGCTGCTTCTGCTCGCTGCGTCGCGCCTCGAAGGTGGCGATGGCGGAGCGGCGCTGCTCGTCGGCGGCCATCGCCTCGTCGACGACCGCGTCGGAGAGACCGCGCTTGGCCTGGGCGGCACGCACGCGGTCGGGGTCGTCGCGCAGGATGCGAGGGTCGATCATGGGGCTCAGGCTAGCCGCCGGGCCCGGGCCGGCTCGACGACGATTCCCACCGGCGTCCGGGTGGGTCGTGGTGGCCCTATCCTGAGGTGCCGTCCGGGCCACCGGGCCCGCCGACCCGTCCCGCGAAGGAGCGCCGTGCAGGAGTCCTCCCGCGGACGTGACCTGGTGTGGGGCGTCGGCCTCCTCGCCGTGCTCGCGGCGCTGATGGTCGCCGTCACCGTCGGGTGGGCCCCCCTCGTGGCCGTCGACGACCTCGGGAAGCAGGCGGAGGGCTGGGCCGCGGACCAGTCCTGGCTGTTCGGCTCGCTACGTCTGGTCGAGCTGGCCTTCGGCACGATCGGGATGACGGTCCTGACGCTCGCCCTCGCGCTTCCCCTGGGCCTGCGCGGCCACCGCCGGGCCGCCTTCTACGTGCTCGGGGTGATGGTCGGGGTCTCGCTGGCCACGACCGCCCTCAAGCTCACGGTCAGCCGGGACCGCCCGCCGTGGCAGGATCCGCAGTTCCTGCTCTCGAGCAAGGCCTTCCCCTCCGGCCACGCCTCGTCGGCGACCGCACTGGCCGCGGTCCTCGTCGTCGTCGTCGCGATGCTCGTGCGCCGCGCCGGCGTACGCCGCCTGCTGGGGACCCTGGTCGGCGTCGTGTGGCTGGCGATCCTGCTCGACCGGGTGCTGCTGGGTCGTCACTACCCCTCCGACGTCGCGGGCGGTCTGCTGCTCGGCCTGGCCGGCGCCTACCTCGCGCGCGCGGCGTACTCGCCCCTGCCACGCAGCCACGCCCTCGGCAGCGCACCGCTGCCGCAGGTCGTCGCGAGCACCCGCGACCTCGCGGTGGTGCTCAACCCGAGCAAGGTCGAGGACGAGAGCGCGTTCCGCGCGATGGTGGCCTCGATGGCCGCCGCGGCGGGCTGGTCTGAGCCGACGTTCCACCTGACCACGCCCGAGGACTCCGGCACCGGGCAGGCCGAGCAGGCCGCCGTCGACGGGGCCGACCTGGTCATCGTCTGCGGCGGGGACGGCACGGTGCGCGAGGTCTGCGCCGAGCTCGCCGGCACCGGGGTCCCGATCGGGATCATCCCGGCCGGCACCGGCAACCTGCTCGCGCGCAACCTGTCCCTGCCGCTCTACATCCGCGCGGCGCTCGACGTGGCCCTGACCGGTCAGGACCAGGCCATCGACATGGTCGCCGTCGGCGGGGACGACCTCGAGGACACCCACTTCATGGTGATGGCCGGGATGGGGCTCGACGCCGCCGTCATGGAGGGTGTCAACGAGGACATCAAGGCGCGGGTGGGCTGGCTGGCCTACGTGGTCTCGGGGCTGCGCTCGATGATGTACCCCGCGATCCGGGTCGAGATCAGCGTCGACGGCGGCGAGCCGGTCAGCACCCGCGCCCGCACCGTCGTGGTCGGCAACGTCGGCTCGCTGCAGGCCGGGATGCCGCTGCTGCCGGACGCCGCCATCGACGACGGTCTGCTCGACGTGGTGCTGCTGCACCCGAAACGGTTCTGGTCGTGGATCCCGCTGGCCTTCCGCGTGCTCTCCCGCTGGAGGCGAAGCGACGAGCTGGTGCAGCGGATGACCGGGCGGACGGTGACCATCCGCAGCGCCACCTCCACCCCCCGCCAGCTCGACGGCGACGTCATCGCCGCGGGTCACGAGCTGCGCATGGAGTGCGTCCACGGGCGGGTGCTCGTCCGCGTCCCCCGCTGACCCCGCGACGTCCCACCCCCCAGCCGAAGTTCCACCCTTTGTCAGCCGAGGTGCCACCCTTTGTCAGCCGAGGTGCCGGTGGTTGCGGCTCGAGGTGTCGGTTTCCGTCGTCGAGGAGGTGACGCAGACAGGCCTGCGGCGCGTCGAGGTAGCGCCGCCAGCGCTCGACGAGCTCGAGCTCGGCCCACGTCGTACGCCACCGGCCCGCACCGCGACGGCGCCGGCTGCGCAGTGCCTGCGACGACGCCGACTCAGTGGGCCGCGTCGCGTGGACGCCGTACGCCGTCCCGATCGGCAGCCCGCCCTCGCGCACCAGATGGGCGGCGGCCGTGCTCGGCGTCGAGCTCGACCGCGACCACCGGCGGCTGGGTGGAGTCCACAGCACCCAACCTACGAACCTCGCCTCACCAGCCTCGGCTCACCAGGTTCGGACCGCGACCGTCCTCGGAACCTCGGCCGACAATGAGGGGAACCTGGGCTGACAACGAGCTGGCACCTCGGCCGACAATGAGGGGAACTTCGGCTGACAACGACTGGCACCTCGGCGGTCAGGAGCCGGAGGCCACGAAGTCGCGCTGGCGGATCAGGATGAAGCAGCACACCGCGGCCACGGCGGCGATGACGGCGGCGATGAGCAGGATGTGGTTGAGGGCGTCGACGACCGCGGCGGTGCCGACCTGCTCGACCAGGGCCTGGGCGCGGGAGCCGGCCTGGGCGCCACCGGACTGCGCGGCCTGCTCGCCCGCGGCGCGGGCCGCTATCTGGACCTGGCCGCCCGAGAGGGCCGCGGTGAGCGGGTCCAGGGCCGCTGCGGGCACCTTGTCCTGGAGGTCCGCGGTGACGGCCGAGCTGACCTGCTGGCTGAAGATCGAGCCCAGTGCGGCGATACCCGTGGCGATCCCGACCTGACGCAGGGTGGAGTTGATCCCCGAGGCCATGCCGGACCGGGCGACCTCGACGACGCCGACGGCGGTCGAGGCCAGGGGCGGGTTGATCATCCCGATCCCGACGCCGGCCACGACCAGCCCCGGGATCAGGTGGGTCCAGGTCGAGTCGTCCTGGATGCCGAGCATCAGGGCGAGGCCGACCGCGGTCAGCACGAAGCCGGGGCCGATCAGCCACTTGACCGGCAGCTTCTCGGTCAACCGACCCGCGATCGCGGCCGCGACGAACGAGGCCGCGGAGAGGAACAGCAGGCGGACGCCCGTCTCGACCGCGGAGAACCCGAGCACGTTCTGCAGGTAGATCACGAGGTAGGCCAGGACCGAGAAGATCGAGGACGACACCGCGAAGGCGGCGATCAGCCCACCCGCGAAGGTCGGCTTGCGCAGCAGGCCGAGGTCGAACATCGGGTCCGAACGGCGCAGCTGGGTCACCACGAAGACCGCGAGCAGGACGCCCGCGGCGAGCAGGCAGGACACGACGAGCGTGTCGGTCCACGACCGCTGACCGGCCTCGATCGTGCCGAAGACCAGCGCGGCGAGCGCGGCCGAGAAGGTCACGAAGCCGACCCAGTCCGGGCGTCCGGCCCGGGGGTTGCGCGACTCGTCGACGGTCCGCAGCGTGACCGTGACCGCGACCAGGCACAACGGGATGTTGACCCAGAAGATCCAGCGCCACGACAGGCCGCTGGTGAGCACGCCGCCCAGGACGGGGCCGACGGCGACCGCGACGCCGGTGACCGCGCCGAAGACCCCGAAGGCGATGCCACGTTCGCGGCCGGAGTAGGCGCTGGCGAGCAGGGCCAGTGCGGTGGCGAACATCGCCGCGCCGCCGATGCCCTGGAAGGCCCGCGAGATCGTCAGCACGAGCACGGTCGGGGCCAGTCCGCAGGCCGCCGAGCCGAGCGTGAAGAGCCACAGCCCGACCACGAAGACCCGGCGCCGCCCGTACAGGTCGGCCAGCGAGCCGGCCGTGAGCAGGAGTGCGGCGAGGCTCAGGGCGTAGGCGTCGATGACCCACTGCAGGTCCGAGATCGAGGCGTCCAGCTCCCTCTGGATGTCGGGCAGGGCGACGTTGACGATCGTGATGTCGAGCAGCAGCATGAACACGCCGGTGCCGACCGCGACCAGCGTCCACCACTGCGAGCGACCCTCGCTGTGGGCCCGGAGGTGGTCGCCGCCGTGGCCCTGCGCGGAGGGGTGGTCGCCGCGGTGCGTCGGCGTGGTCGTGTCGTGGTCGCGCATGCCAGTGACGATCCCCTGCCGGGTGCGATATCGTCAAGTCGTTAACGATCAACGACGTGCGGATGTGAGGTGCCTCATGCTGCCGCAACTCGCCGCGCAGACGGGACACCTGCTCTGGCGGGCGCGGATGCTGGTCGCCGGGCAGCTCGCCGAGACCCTCCCGTCCGACGTCGACGTCCACGCCTTCGCCGCCCTGCACGTGCTCGGTGACGGCACCCCCCGCTCCCAGCAGGCCCTCGCGGAGGCCACCGCCGTCAGCCGGACCACGGCCGGTGCCGTGGCGCGCGACCTGGTCGCGCAGGGCTACGTCGAGCGCGTGCGGGACACCGCGGACCGACGGTCCTGGCTGCTCACCGCCCTCCCCGCCGGCTCCGAGGCCGTACGCCGGTGGGCCGGCCACCTGGACGCGGTCACCGCCGCGCTGACCACCGGCCTGGACGAGGCCGAGCACGCCGAGCTGGTCGACCTGCTCGCCCGGGCCGTCGACCCCCTGGTCGCCGAGACGGTGCCGCCCGAGCTGAGGGCCCGCGCCGGCTTCCTGGTGGTCCGGCTCCACGAGCACGTGCACCGCGAGGTCATGGGCGCGCTCGACGCGCTCGACCTCGAGCCGCGCCACCTCGGTTCGCTGACGGCGCTCACCGCCGCCGGGCCGGTCGCGCAGGCCGACCTCGCCCGTCACCTCGGCCTCAGTGCCGCCCGCGTCGTCCGTCTCGTCGACGACCTCGAGTCCCGTGGGCTGCTCGAGCGCCGTGCGGCGCCCGGCGACCGGCGGACGCACCTGCTGCACCTGACCCCGGACGCGGCGGCCGTCCTGCCGGTGGCCGCGGCCCGCGCGGGCGCGGTCCTGGACCGGGTGCTGGCCATGCTCACGACGACCGAGCGGGAGCGGCTGCGCGCGCTCCTCGAGTCGCTCGTGGCGCACGGGACCTGAGCGGTCGCCTGCACCTCCGTCAGGCGCGGGCGTGCCCGACGGCCTCGGTCTCCTCCGGCGAGAGCGTCTGGTCGCACGACCAGGCGGCGATGTTCTTGGCGTAGGTGCGGGCCTCGCTCCGGCCGTGGATCGAGGTCAGCACGACCCCGTGGCCGCCGTCGTCGAGCAGGGCCAGCGACCAGGACAGGTGCCCGCCCATGTCGGAGAACGCGTCGTAGCGCACCACGGCGAGGTGGCGCAGGGCCGCCTTGCCCTCGGCGCGCAGGGCCGCGACCTCCTGCCGCAGACCGTGGACGTCCTCCGGCACCGCGTCGACGCCGTCACCGCCGCCGCGACCGACCGTACGGCGCAGCGCGACCACGGACAGGACGGACCCGACCAGGGCGAGGACGGCGACCGGAGCCAGGAGCACCCACCAGAGCAGCACGCGACCGACCCTAGACTGGCGCGGTGACGAACGTGGGACGCATCGCCTACCAGGGCGAGCCCGGCTCGAACAGCCACGCGGTGTGCGCCCGGCGCTACGCAGGGCTCGAGGCCGTCCCGTGCGCCTCCTTCGAGGACGTCTTCGCCGCGGTCGGGCACGGTGCGGCGGACCTCGCGATGATCCCGATCGACAACTCGATCGCCGGCCGGGTCGCCGACATCCACCACTTCCTGCCCGGCTCGGGGCTGCACATCGTCGCCGAGCACTTCTGGCGCATCCAGTTCATGCTGATGGCCGCACCCGGAGCGACCCTGGAGACGATCCGGACGGTCCACAGCCACGTGCACGCGCTCGGGCAGTGCCGCAACGTGATCCGCGAGCTCGGTCTCCACCCGCTGATCTCCGGCGACACCGCCGGCGCCGCCCGCGAGATCGCCGAGGCCGCCGACCCCACGCAGGCGGCGATCTCGCCCCGGATGGCCGCGGACATCTACGGCCTGGAGATCCTCCGCGAGGACGTCGAGGACGAGGAGCACAACACCACCCGGTTCGTGGTGCTCTCGCCGACGCCGCACGAGGCCCCGCCCGGCGACGGCCCGGTGGTGACCAGCTTCGTCTTCCGGGTCCGCAACCTGCCGGCCGCGCTCTACAAGGCCCTCGGCGGCTTCGCCACCAACGGCGTCAACATGACCAAGCTCGAGAGCTACATGGTCGACGGCGAGTTCACCGCCACACAGTTCCTCGCCGAGGTCGACGGCCACCCGTCCGAGCCCGGTCTGGCCCGGGCGCTGGAGGAGCTGCGGTTCTTCACCCACGAGGTCACCGTGCTCGGCGTCTACCCCGCCGACCCTGCTCGCCGCTGAGGACTCCCACCCCTAGGGTGACCGCCATGGACGACGCCGTCACCGCCCGCGAGACCGCACGCCCCCTCGGCGCCGACAGCGAGGTCGGGGTGCTGCGCACGGTGATGCTGCACCGGCCGGGGCCCGAGCTCCAGCGGCTGACCCCGGGCAACAACGACGCCCTGCTCTTCGACGGCATCCCGTGGGTGGCCCGAGCCCAGGAGGAGCACGACGCCTTCGCCGAGGCGTTGCGCGCTCGCGACGTCGAGGTGCTCTACCTGACCGAGCTGCTCACCGAGACCCTCGCCGACGACGAGGCCCGCGAGACCGCGATCAGCACGGCCCTGTCCGGGCTGGACCTGGGCGACACGATGCGGGGCCACCTCCTGGGTCGCCTCTTTGAGGCCGCCCCCGACGAGCTGACCCGCATCCTGACGGCAGGCATCCGCAACGACGAGGTCCGGGGCGGGTTCGGCCTGGTCACCGCGCTGCTGCCGCACGACGCCTTCCTCGTCGACCCCCTGCCCAACCTGCTCTTCACCCGGGACTCCTCGTTCTGGGTGCGCGACCAGGTCGCGATCACCTCGCTGGCCATGCCCGCGCGCAAGCGGGAGACCCAGCTGACCGAGCTGATCTACCGCCGCCACCCGCGCTTCGCGGGCACGCCGCGCTTCCACGGCCACCAGCTCGAGCACGTCGAGGGCGGCGACGTCCTGCTGCTCGCTCCCGGCGTGATCGCGGTCGGCGTCGGCGAGCGCACCACCCCGGCCGGCGCCGAGCGACTGGCCCGTCAGGCCCTCGAGTCCGACCTCGCGCACACCGTGCTCGCGGTCCCGATCGCGCAGGAGCGCGCCACGATGCACCTCGACACGGTGTGCACGATGGTCGACGTCGACAAGATCGTCATGTATCCCAACGTCGCCGACTCCCTGAGGGCGTACGCCGTGACCGCCGACGGCCGCGACGACGACGGCTCCCTGGTGCTGCGCGTGGCCGGGGCGGAGCCCTTCCTGCACGCCGCCGCGACCGCGATGGGCATCGAGGCGCTGCACCAGATCGACACCGGCCTCGACCCGGTCACCGCCGAGCGCGAGCAGTGGGACGACGGCAACAACACCCTCGCCCTGGCTCCCCGCGTGGCCGTGGCCTACGAGCGCAACACCGAGACCAACGCCCGCCTCGAGGCCTCCGGCATCGAGGTCGTGAAGATCTCGGGCTCCGAGCTCGGCTCGGGGCGTGGTGGGCCGCGGTGCATGAGCTGTCCGGTCTCACGCGACCCCACGCCGACGCCCTGAGCGGCCCCCGACCTGTTCCACGTCGCGCGCGTCACGTCCGGCCCGGCGTGACCGGTCGGGGCCTCCCGTCGTTGGGCACGCGACCATCCCTCACCCGAGACCTCGAGGAGACCCCATGGCAGGCACGTTCTTCGACACCTTCACACCGCAGCAGGTCGCCCGCATCAGCGCCTCGGGACGCCGGGTCACCCTGCCCGCGGGATGGTCGCCGATCTGGGAGCGGACGCCGGCCGACAAGGCCTACGTGATCCTCGAGGGCGAGGTGTCGGTACGCCGTCACGGTGAGGAGGTCGCGCGCCTCGGGGCGGGCGACGTCGTCGGCGAGGCCGCGATCGTCCGCCACTCGCTGCGCACGGCCTCGATCGTCGCGCTGAGCGACCTCGACCTGGTCCACTTCACCTCCGAGGCGGTCATCGCCCTGTGCGAGGAGATGCCGGCGTTCCGGGACGCGCTCGACGCGGTGGCCCGCGAGCGCCTCGGATGAGTCCACCGGAACCGGACGCGGTCAAGCCCGACGAGGGGGCCGCGGGGCTGGCCGAGGCCGCCGGCGACCTGGACCCGGACGACCTGGTCAGCGCGGCCGACAAGCTCGAGGAGCTGCTGCTGGGTGAGGCGCCCAGCCTGACCCGTCGGCAGGTCAGCGAGCAGGCCGACGTACCGCTGGAGATGTCCGAGCAGCTGTGGCGCCTGCTCGGCTTCGCCCAGGTCGCCGACGACGACGTCGCCTTCACCCCCGCCGACGTCGAGGCCCTGCGGCTGAGCAAGCTGCTCGTCCAGGCCGGCGTGGTCGACGCCGACTCCCAGGCCGCACTCGTGCGCACGTGGGGCCGCAGCTTCGCGCGCCTGGCGGACTGGCAGACCACGCTGCTCGCCGGCCTGGCCGTCGACGGCGGCGGCGACCCGGTCGCCTCCATGAGCGACCTCGCCGACCACGTGCTGCCCGACATCGACAAGCTCCAGTCCTACGTCTGGCGCCGCCACCTCGCCAGCGCCGGCAACCGGCTGCTCACGACCGCGGCCCAGGGCGCGACGGGCACGCTGGCGGTCTGCTTCGTCGACATCGTGGGCTACACCTCCCAGAGCCGGTCGCTGGAGCAGTCCGAGCTGGTGGAGTGGCTGGAGTACTTCGAGGACCAGTGCGCCGGCACGGCCACCGACGCCGGCGGCCGGGTGATCAAGAACATCGGCGACGAGGTGCTGCTGGTGACCCAGGACGCCCCCTCCGCGGCCGACCTCGCGCTGAGGCTGACCGCGCGCGGCGCCGACGACGACGACCGGTTCCCGGCGGTACGCGCGGGCGTGGCCTACGGCGACGTCGTCAGCCGCCTCGGCGACGTCTACGGCCCGACGGTCAACGTCGCCGCGCGCCTGACCTCCGCGGCGAAGCCGGGGACGGTGCTCGTCGACCAGGGCTGCCACGACGCCCTGGCCGGTGAGGCCGGGGCCGAGGGCGACGACGCCCCCGCGAGCACGGCGTACCGCCTCAGGCGCGTGCGCAGGCTCTCGGTGAAGGGCTACGCGCGGCTGCCCGCGTGGGTGGTGCGCGCCCGCGACTGAGGCGCGAGCCAACGTCCGCGCGACCTGCGGTGCTCCGCCTAGCGGATGGTGACCTGGCGGGTGGCGAGCCCCTCGCGGGCCGAGCGCTCCTCGGCGCTGAGGTCGCCGGTCGCGGCGAGCGCCTCGTCGAGGCGCGTGCCGAGGTCCACGGCCGCGTCCTCGAGCGCCTCCGGGCCGGTGCCGACCGCAAGGTCCCAGACCGGCGTGAGCAGGCCGTGGGCGCGGAACATCCCCACGAACCGGCTGCCCTCCACCAGGGTGTCGCGGCCCCCGGCGTGCAGCCGCGCGAGGGCGGTGAGCAGCTGGTCCTCCGGCTCGGGGCGGACCCAGCGCAGGTGCTCCTTGGCGCCCATCCGGGTCCAGTACGCCGCGTCGACCGACGCGAGGCGCGCCGTCGGGGCCACCGACTCGTTGGCCTCGGCGAGCACCTCGCCCATGCCGGCGCGCTCGTCCCCGTCGACGTCGGCGAGCCAGTAGTCGAAGCCGTCGTGGACGGTGACCTCGAGCGGCGCGTCGGCCAGCAGGTCCTGCAGCCGCGGCCCCGGTCCCGGGGGGCTGGTCAGGCCGACGACGCCCGGCTCGGCGGCGAGCGCGGCGAGCAGGACCGCGGCGAGGTCGCGCGAGGGGTCGCCGAACCCGTGCTGGACCTGCAGGCCCAGCCAGACGTCGCCGGACTCGCGGACCATCGCAGGCGACGCGCCCGGGAGCAGCGAGCACAGCGTGACCGTGCGCCCGCCGGCGAGCTGTGCGGCCTCGCCGACCAGGCTCAGCGGGGCGGTGGCGGCGGGCACGAGCTCGCGCAGCGCGACGAGGTCGCACTCGCCGGCCAGCCCGTCGAAGGGTCGGGCGACGTAGACGTCGGCCCCTCCGGGCGCACCGTGGCAGGCCTTGTAGCGCTTGCCCGACCCGCACGGGCAGGGCTGACGGGGCCCGACCTCGCCGGGCGTGCTGGGGGCAGCGGTCTCGCGCTGCTTGGTCCGGTTCTTCTTGGCCATGGCGCGAACCTATCCGGCGTCGGCGTCGTCCTGGTCGAGCAGGGCGAGCAGGTACGCCGGCCGGTCCGTGATCACCGTGGTCACGCCGAGGTCCTGGCAGCGGCGCAGGTCGGCCGGGGTGTTGACGACCCACACGTGCATCTCGTGGCCGCTGCGGGCGATCTTCGGCCCCAGCTCGGGGTTGGCGTTCAGCAGCTCCATCCCCGGACCCACGATCCAGTCCTCGCCGATCGCGCGCTTGAGGACCTTCCAGTGCCGCGGCTTGTCGATCAGCTGGACGAGCCGCACGTCCGGACAGAGCCGTTCGAAGCGCTGGAGCGCGGCGAAGGAGAAGCTCATCACCCGCACCGGCGAGCCCGGCTTGTCCCAGCCGAAGTCGGTGAGCATCTCGCACAGCCGTCGCTCGACCAGCCCGCTGTACCGGGTCGGGTGCTTGGTCTCGATCGCCACCTCGACCCTCCGGTCGAGGTCGGCGACGTGCTCGAGCAGCTTGCGCAGGGTCAGCAGCCCGTCGACGTTCGCATCGGGCTCGGGAGCCTCGTCGTCGAGCTCGCCCCACGGGTTCTTCCAGCTCGCGAAGTCGAGCTCCTCCAGGTCGGCGAGGTCCATCGTGGAGATGACCCCGCGCCTGGACGCCGTACGCCGCAGGTCCCGGTCGTGGGCGCACACGAGGTGTCCGTCGGCGGTGAGCCGCACGTCGCACTCCAGGCCCTCGACGCCCGCCTCCAGCGCGGCGAGGTAGGCCTTGAACGTGTGCTCCGCGACGTCCCAGCTCGCGCCGCGGTGCGCGACGACGTCCGGCCTCGACCCCATGGCCCTATTCTGCCCCCCGTCCCTCCCTGGGGGTGAGGAGCCGGTCAGGCGCTCAGCCCGGCAGGGGCGTGCACGCGGGTCGGACCCGCTTGGCAGCCGGTCCGTCGACGGTGAGGGCGTTGAGGACCAGCTGCTGCACCACCAGGTCGTTGGGCGTCTGGTCGTGGTCGATGACCGAGGCCGGGCACTTGTCCTGGAGCAGGAGGTTGGTCACGCGACGGCGGGGGCCGACGAGGAACTGCGACTCGTAGGGCGTGACGACCTCGTCGTACTGCGTGGTGATCACGGTGTAGTCGGGCCCGCGCACGGTGTCGCCGCCACGGTTGAGGCGCGTGAGGAACTGCGAGCCCGCAGCCTGCTGCTCGCAGGCCCGGCACGGCGAGGTGCCCCCGGTGTCGCTCGACATGGTCGTCCCGTGGTTGGAGGGAGCGATCCCGACGAGGTCGTCGACCCGGGAGGCGCCACCGAGGTACTTCAGGTAGTAGCGGGGCAGCATCCCGCCCTGGCTGTGACCCACGAGGTCGACCTGGTCCGCCCCGGTCGCGGCGAGGACCTTGCCCACGATCCGACGCAGACGGTGTGCGGACCTCCCGATCGGCCCGGTCGCCCGGTTGCCGTAGTTGTAGGCGAAGACGCAGTAGCCGGCGTCCGCGAGGTACGGCGACATCGCCGCCCAGTTCTTGTCCATCGTCTCGAAGGTCCCGTTGACCAGGACGACCGGTTGCGGGTGGTCGGCGTCGGGCTCGCAGGTGTAGTCGTTGGCGCCGGGCGGCGACACGCCCGCCCCGGCGGCGGGAGCGACGAACCCCCCGAGCGTGGCCAGGGCGGTGGCCGCGACGACCAGAGCACCGAGGGTGCGACGGAGACGACTGGTGTGGGTGGGCATCGGACCTCCAGGTCGGGCTCCGCGCGAGCTCGCGGTGGCCACTGGGTCGCAGTATGCGCCTCGACCCGGTCCGCCGGGAAGGCCCTCCAGCGACCGGGGGCAGGGGACCGCGGCTCAGGCGGGTCGTACGGCGCGGGCCGCGGCGGGCCGCCCGGCGGCGTAGGCCTGCTCGAGGCCGGACTGGAGGACGTCGATGAGCGCGGCGACCTCCTCGAGGCCCAGCCGGAACGAGGCGGTGCACAGGTTCTCGCGCCACAGCGAGAGCACGACGAGGCCCCTCTCGGAGTGCCACGAGACCCGCATCGCGCGCTCGCCGCCACGCGGGTCGAGGAAGATCGACCCGTTCTCGGGGAGCGGGTGCGGCAGGGGCACCCCACCATCCTGCCCTGATCGCGCTCGCACCGGAAGAGACTTGTCGACATCCCTAGACTGCTGCTCATGCCGGAGCTGCCCGAGGTCGAGGCGCTCGTCCTCGACCTGCGCCGACGCCTCGAGGGGCGTGCGATCGCCAAGGTCCACCTGGCCGCGTTCAGTGCGCTGAAGACCTACGACCCGCCGCTGTCCGCGCTCGAGGGCACCCTGGTCGACGGCGTGACCCGCCACGGCAAGTACCTCGACATCGAGGCCTCCGG
The DNA here is from genome assembly GCA_963760555.1 of uncultured Actinomycetota bacterium. Classification (GTDB taxonomy): domain Bacteria; phylum Actinomycetota; class Actinomycetes; order Propionibacteriales; family Nocardioidaceae; genus Nocardioides. Next base: position 61,892 of record CAVXDJ010000004.1, read on the forward strand.
GCTGCACCTGGTGATGCACCTGGCCCGCGCCGGGTGGATCCGCTGGCGTGACGAGGTCCCGGCCGCCCCGCCCAAGCCGAGCAGCAAGTCGCCGATGGCGATGCGCATCGTGCTGGAGCCGGAGGCCGGGCTCGACGTCACCGAGGCCGGCACGCGCAAGTCGCTCGCGGCGTACGTCGTCAGGGACCCGCTCGAGGTGCCCGGGCTGGCCAGCCTGGGCCCCGACCCGCTCGGCGACGCGTTCACCCTCGAGGTCTTCCGCGCGATCCTCACCGCCGAGGGTCGCAAGCAGGTCAAGGGCGTGCTGCGTCACCAGGGCACCATCGCCGGCATCGGCAACGCCTACTCCGACGAGCTCCTCCACGCGGCGCGGATGTCGCCGTACAAACCCGCCAGCAGCCTCACCGAGGAGGAGTCCGCGACGTTGTACGCCGCGATCCGCGACGTCCTCGGCGCCGCGGTCGAGCGCAACCGCGGCCTCGCCGCGAGCGAGCTCAAGGGCGAGAAGAAGTCGAGCATGGCCGTGCACGGGCGCACCGGGTCGCCGTGCCCGGTGTGCGGAGACACCGTGCGCGAGGTCTCCTTCGCCGACTCCTCGCTGCAGTACTGCCCCACGTGCCAGACCGGTGGCAAGGCGCTGGCCGACCGGCGGACCAGCAAGTTCCTGAAGTAGCCCGGCTGCCTAGAGTGGGCGCGTGAACCCGATCCCGAGCACCGACGTCGCCCACGTCCCGGACCCCGTGCCCGCCGAGCTGGCCGTGCTCGACGTGCGCGAGCCGCACGAGTGGGAGGCCGGCCACATCGAGGCAGCCGTGCACGTCCCGCTCGGTGAGCTCTCCGACCGCCTCGGCGAGGTGCCGAGCGGCCAGCAGCTGCTGGTGACCTGCAAGGTCGGCGGCCGCTCGGCCAGGGCCGTGCAGTTCCTCGTCGCCCAGGGCTACGACGCGGTCAACCTCGACGGCGGGATGCTCGACTGGGCGCAGGCCGGACGACCCATGGTCAGCGAGACCGGCGGCGATCCCGAGGTCGTCTGAGCCCGACGCGCCAGACGATCGTCACGACGTGCCCCCGACGCCGCACGCGGTCGAGACGTAGAGGAAGAAGGCCTCGACCTTGTCCTGGCCGGCCGCACCGACCCGCTCGTCGACCTGGTCGAGGTCGGCCGCGCTCGCGTCGTCGGGCACCGCCGCGATGGCCTGGCCGATGACCTCGAACCCGTCGCGCGCCTGGGGCGGGATGTCGGCCGGGGTCCCGACGTCCTCGAGGTCGGCGTAGGCCTCCTTGACCGCCTTCACCTCCTCCGCAGGGTCGTCGGACCCGTCACCGGCGTTCTGCACGGCGCGAGTCGCTGCGCAGAAGCTGTCGAGGGAGGCGTCCGACGGCGCGCCGCAGCCCCCGAGCAGCCCCGCCGACGCCACGAGCGACGCCACCAGCGCGCCGACCCGGGTCCTGCGGCCGGGGGCCTTCGCGCGTCGTCTCACCGGGTCCTCCTTCTCGGCTCACGTCTCCGGGCCCGCGGTCGGCGCGTCACCGGTGTGCTGGTCATTGACTCACGTCCGCGCGTGGCCCGCAAAGCACGCCGGCAGCGGCGTCGCCACCAGCCGGGGCAGCAGCCGCAGGTAGTCACCGCGATCGATCTCGGTGACCCCCAGCGAGGCCAGGTGCGGGGTCGACCACTGGACGTCGACCAGCCGGTCGGTGCGGCTCCGACCGCCCTCCGCACCGCCCTCGAGCAGTCGCACCAGGCCCACGAGGGCGACCTTCGAGGCGTCGCGCACCCGGTGGAACATCGACTCCCCGGCGAACAACCCGCCGAGGGCGACGCCGTACAGGCCCCCGACCAGCTCCTCGTCCTGCCAGGCCTCCACCGAGTGCGCCCAGCCGAGCCGGTGCAAACGGGAGTACGCCGTCTCGATCTCGGTGCTGATCCACCCGTGCGGCCGCGCGGGGTCCGCACACCGGGCGACGACCTCGTCGAAGGCCGTGTCGACCCGGATCTCGAAGTCACGCAGCGAGCGGCGCAGCGAGCGTGAGACCCGCAGGTCGCGCGGGTGCAGCACGCCCCGGCTCACGGGGCTGAACCAGTACATCGGGTCGCCCGGCGCGCCGGCCGGCATCGGGAAGACACCGCGGCGGTAGGCCTCGAGCACCGTGCCGGGCTCGAGGTCGGCGCCGATGGCGACGAGGTCGTCGAGGTCGTCGGCGCTCGCGGGGTCGCCGAAGATCCATCCGGTGGCGGGTGGCTCGACGGGCACCCCCGGACCGTAGCGCTGCTCCGGCGCCGGAGGGTGCAGGCCGCCCCCCTAGGATCGGGCCATGGGCGTCGTCAAGAACCAGCTCGGCAAGCAGCTCGCGCCACGGATCACCGGGCTGGCGCCCGGGCTGACCACGTCCTTCATCCGCGAGGCGCTCGCGCGGGCGGTCAGCGGCGTGGGGCCGCTGCCCGGTGCCGCCGCGGCGGCCGACAAGCAGCTCGAGGAGCAGCGCGGGGACCGCGACAAGGCGGTGCACGAGGTCATCGAGAACCACGTCCGCTACGCCGGGGCCCAGGGTTTCGTGACCAACCTCGGTGGCCTGGTCACGACGGCGGTGACGATCCCGACCAACATCACCGGCCTCGCGCTGATCCAGTGCCGGATGATCGCCGGCATCGCCCACCTGCGTGGCTACGACCTGGAGGACCCGCGGGTGCGCAACGCGATCCTGGTGACGCTGCTCGGTGAGGACAGCGTCGAGGACCTCGTGCGCCGCGAGAAGCTGCCCGCCCCGCCCATGGCGCTGGCCACCGCGCCCGTGCGCGACGCCGGCCTCGACACCATCGTGTCTCAGGAGGTCGGCTCCGCGCTCGTCAGCCGGGTGATCGGCAAGCGCCTCGCCGTCACGGTCGGGCGTCGCGTGCCCGTCGTGGGCGGCGTGGTCGGCGCCGGCGCCGACGGCTACTCCACCTGGCGCATCGGGCGCTACGCCGACCGCGAGCTCCTGCCCCGCGCCCCGCGGTAGACCGTCATCAGCACCCGCCCGGTGCGCCCGTGCTCGAGGCGGTGCACGATCCGCTCGCGGGCGAGGTACGACGGCCGCAGGTAGGAGCGCTCGAGCGCCGCCCGCACGTCATCGAGCTCGCGGTGCAGGTCGTGCTCGACGCGGCGCAGCCGGTCGACCTCGTCGAGGTGGCGGCCGTCGTCGGCCAGGACGGCACCCAGCGCGCACACCGCCGCGTCGGCGACGGCGACGGGATCGACGTCGTCGGGGTCGACGTAGGTGCTCAGGGCGGCACCGACCAGGTCGGCGAGGTCACCGACGACGTCGTAGCCCCGGCCGCGGAGCTCCTCGACCCAGCGCTGCTCGAGGTCGAGGACCCAGGCGGCGAGGTCGTGGGGCAGCGAGAGCCGCGGCGATCCGGTGCGCTGGGAGAGGGTCTGGTGGGCGAGCAGCTCGCGCACGAGCGGGCGGTAGTGCGCCGGCGGGAGGGTCTTGTTGCTGTGCACGTTGATCCGCCTCAGCAGCGCGGTCTCCGCGACGCCGAGCGAGGGGTTGGCCCGCGACGCGTCGAGGTCGAGGTCGAGGTCGTCGAGACCGAAGGCGGCGCTGAAGCGTTCCCACAGCAGGGTCCGTGAGCCGCCCGGCGGCGGGACCGTGATCACGTGCACGCGCTCCGGCGGCAGGCTCGCCCCCCACCTCGCGAGGATGTCGGGGACCTCCTGGACCGCCCAGAACCAGCTCGCGATGCGCGAGGAGCGCCCCGGGTCGCGCAGCTCGGAGAGGAAGGTCGTGTAGTCGAGGGTGGCGCGGTGCTTGACGTTCTCCTGCCACTCGGCGGGGATCTGGCGCACCAGGTCGCGCGCCGACACCAGCAGGTGGACCTCGGGGGCCTCACCGTCCCCACCGACGAGCGAGCCCAGGGCCCGGTCGACCTGGGCCGGGGTCGCCCTGGCCAGGATCTCGTGGCTGATCACCGTGGTCCCGTCGTGGGCGCGTGCCCGGGCGGCGAGCGCGTCCCAGCACCCCTGGGCGTCGACCTCGAGCCCACCCCAGGGCAGCCGCATCAGGTCCAGAGCGGCCAGGAAGTGCGCGTCGAAGCGGTCCGCGGGATAGAGCAGCCCGTGCTCGAGCAGCCGCTCCCGGTTGCGGAAGAGCACGTCCTGGAGGTACGACGTCCCGGTCTTGGGCGTCCCGACGTGGAGCAGCACCCGACGCGTCACCGCACCTGCCCTCCCTCCGCGTCAGCCACCAGGACCTCGCAGGCGACCCGCAGGACACCGTCGGGGTCGGGCAGGGCGCCGGTCGGCACCCCGTCCCGCACCAGCAGGTCGTCGGGCTGACCTGCCACAGCGTAGCCATCGGACAGGAGCCCTCGCCGGAGCCGCTCCGAGCGTCGTCGCACCCACTGTCGGTGGGCCCCGGGCACTCCCAGGGGCTGGCCGACGCCCGGCGGGAGCGCCCGCAGGAGCGGCACCAGCTGGTCGGTCAGCAACCGGGTGCGCGCGCCGGGGGCGCAGACCACCTCGAGCGCGGCCCGGACCTGACGGGCCAGCTCGACGGCGTCGGCCGGGAGCGGGGCCGGCACGTCGATCGGGTCACGGCGCCCGACCCGACGTGGGACCAGCAGGCGCACCAGCGCCTCGGGGCTGGTCACCACGCTGACCCTCCGGGTCCCGACCCGCTCGGCCCAGCCCCGGGCCGCGGCCACCGTGTCGGCGCCCGGGGGCAGCGCGTGCCGGCGGCGCGCGTGCACCTCGGCGACCCAGGCCGGCCAGGGTGCGGGCGTGCCGGTGAGCACGCGGTGGGTCCAGGTCGCGGCCAGCATGGCCTCCAGCGGGCCGGCCAGCACCAGCACCTGCGGCGTGCGGCCACCCGGCGGGAGTCCGCGCCGCGTCAGCGCGTCGCGCAGGAGTGGTGCCGCCCAGGGGTCACCGACGAGGCGGTAGCGGCGCCGGAGCAGCCGCACGCGTGCGGGCGGTGCGGGGGCCGGGTCCTCGTCCGCGGACGCCGCGCGCTCGGCCAGCCGGTCGGCGAGGAGCAGCGTGGCGTAGCGGAGCAGCTCGAACGGCCCGAAGGAGGTCGGGTCGGCCGGGACCGGGCCGAAGGGGGCGCCGGGTCCGCCCTGGAGGGGCAGGTCGGGCAGGCCGCGACCGAACGGGCTGGCCCGCAGCACCCGGTCGGCCAGCTCGTCGGGGACCCGGCGTCCGGCGGCGATCGTCGTACGCCGCAAGAGCTCGAGCTGCTGGGCCCCGGGCAGGTGACCGCCGACCAGGACCAGCGGCTCCCCGACTGACCCGGCCGGCCCGGCCGACCCGCGCTCGCGCCAGGCGTCCCAGGTCGTGGTGCCGCCCGAGCGCAGGTGGGCGACCCAGGCGCGGGCCGTCTCCTCGTGCGTCCGGGCGGGCGCCGGGCTCACGACGAGGCGCGGCGGCGCAGCCGGCGCGAGGCCTCGCTGCGCACGCGCTGGACCAGCTTCTGCTCCGGCGCGGGGCGGCGCGCGGCCTCCTCGGTCATCGCGGCGAGCGCGGTCATCGCGGCGCGCAGCTGCTGCTTGTTGGAGACCCGGTCCGGGTTCGTCCAGGCCTCCTCGTCGACCGGCGGCGGGTCGAGCTCGTCGAGGTCGCCGACCACGTCGACGCCCGCGGTCTCGATCCACTCCCGCCAGCGGGTCGTCTCGGCCTGCGCCCACTCCTGCAGCCGCGGCGGCATCCGCACGGGCGGCGAGGTCCGCCCCTGCACGAGGGCGTCCTCGGCGAGCAGGCCGCGGATCAGGTGGTCGTAGTCGAAGTCGCGGCGGGTGCGGCGCTCGAGCTTGCGGTTGAGCCTGCGCACGACCTGGGTCTCGGCGACGCCGAGGGAGGCGTTGCGCTTCTCGCTCGGCTTCGGGGCCCAGGCCGCGTCGATCCCCACGACCCCGCAGAAGCGCGTCCACAGCAGGTCGCCGGGTGAGCCGGTCGGCGGCACGGTCACGACGTGGACCTGGGCCGGGGGCAGCTCGTGGCTCCACTCGGTGAGCACGGTCGGCAGGTCGAAGGCGCGGGAGAACCACGGCTTGCCCTTGCGCAGCCGGCGCACGAACGAGCGGTAGGTCCAGGTGCGTCCCTGCTTGATCGACTCCTGCCAGGCCGCGGGCACCTGTCGGGCGAGGTCGCGGGCGGTGTAGACGACGTGCAGCTCGGACCCGTCCGCGGTCAGGTCCCGCTTGGCGCGCGCCACGGCGGCGGCGTCGGCCGGTGCGAGGATCTCGTGGCTGACCACCACGGTGCCCTTGACCTCCTGCACCCGCCTGACCAGCGCGTCCCACGCCCCCGTGGCGTGCCCGGGCGCGCCGCCCCAGTCCTGGCCGAGCAGGTCGAGCGCGGCCCGGAACTGGAACAGGCCCGGGCTGATCAGCGCCGAGCGGGTCGGCACGTGCACCCCGTGGGCGGCCAGCGACCTGGCGTTGATCCCGAGACGGTCCTGGAGGTACGTCGTGCCGGTCTTCGGAGCGCCGATGTGCAGGAAGACCCGGCGGGGCTCGGCGCGACTCACGGCGCCGATTGTGCCCCACCCCGGGCCTGCGCCGGCCCGTCGGCCCCGGCGAGGGCACGCACCACCGCCGACGGGCTAGGTCGGCCGAGCTGTCGGGCCATCGCGGCGCTCGTGGCCACCAGCGCGTCCAGGTCGACACCGTGGTGTATGCCGAGGCCGTCCAGCAGCCACACGAGGTCCTCGGTGGCCAGGTTGCCGGTCGCGCTCCCGGCGTAGGGGCAGCCCCCGAGGCCGCCGGCCGACGCGTCGAAGGTCGTGACCCCGGCGCTCAGGCCCGCGGTGACGTTGGCCAGGGCCTGGCCGTAGGTGTCGTGGAAGTGCAGCGCGAGACGGTCCGCAGCGACGCCCGCGTCGGCGAAGGCGGTCAGCAGCGCGGTGACGTGGCCGGTGGTGGCCACGCCGATGGTGTCGCCGAGGCTCAGCTGGGAGGCGCCGAGGTCGAGCAGCCGTCGGCCGACCGAGACGACCTGCTCGAGCGGCACCGCGCCCTCCCAGGGGTCGCCGAAGCACATCGAGACGTAGGCCCGCACGTCGCAGCCGGCCTCGAGCGCCCGGCGCACGGTCGGCTCGAACATCGCCAGCTGGGTCTCCAGGGTGCGGTTGAGGTTCCTGGCGGCGAAGGTCTCCGTGGCCGAGCCGAAGATCGCGACGTGGCGCAGCCCGAGCTCGAGGGCCCGGTCGAGGCCGCGCTCGTTGGGCACCAGCACCGGCAGGGCGCGGGCGGCGTCGCCGAGGTCGTCGATCAGCCCGGTCATCAGCGCGGCCGCGTCGGCCAGCTGCGGCACCCAGCGGGGATGGACGAAGCTGGTCGCCTCGACGACGGGCAGCCCGGCCGCGAGCAGCCCTCGGCAGAAGTCCGCCTTGACCGGCGTGGGGATCGTGGCGGACTCGTTCTGCAGGCCGTCACGGGGCCCGACCTCGTAGATCGTCACCCGCTCCGGCAGGCCGGGCTGGGGCACCACCATCGGGAGGGCACGGGGCCGGGGGGTGCTCACGAGCCCTCCTGCGCGACGTGGACCAGCACGTGGCCCATCGTCACCTGCTCGCCGACCGCGGCGCCGAGGTGGGTGACCGTGCCGTCGTGGGGGGCGAGCAGGGGCAGCTCCATCTTCATCGCCTCGACCGCGCCGAGGCGCTGTCCCGCGACGACGGGGTCGCCCTCGGCCACGGCGAGCTCGATCACCGTGCCCGGCATCGGCGCGACCACGTCGGCGTCGCCGACCGGTGCCGTGGGTCGGCGTGCGGGGTCGGGGCGGTCCAGGCGCCAGGTCTCGGCCTCGAGGACGACCCAGGCGCCGGCCCGGTCGGTCACGACGAGCGCGCCCTGCCCCGCGGCGTCGGTCGCTCCGGCCGGCCCGCGCCCGTCCAGGTCGACCACGTGCGTCCCACCCGAGGCGTCGACCAGCGCGACGGTCAGCGGGGCGGGCGGGCCCCCGACGCGCCACCCGTCGAGGGCGTCCCAGGGAGACGTGCCGGGCGCCAGGTGGTCCGCGGCCCAGGCGCGCGCGGCCAGGTCGGGCACGAGGTCGGGCATCGCGGGCGCGCTCAGCAGCGGCTCGGCCTCCGGTCCGTCGAGCCACGCGGTGTGCACCTCGCCGGCGCCGAAGGCCACGCTGCCGACGAGTCGCCGCAGGAAGCCCAGGTTGGTCCGCACCCCCAGCACGGCCGTCTGCTCCAGGGCCGCGCCCAGCGCGTCCAGCGTCGCGGCGCGGTCCTCGCCGGTGGCGATGATCTTGGCCAGCATGGGGTCGTAGGCCGTCCCGACCGTGCTGCCCTCGGCGATGCCCCACTCGCCCCGCGCCGCTGCGGGACGCAGCAGCCGGGCGACCCGGCCGGTCTGGGGCACGAACCCGGCGTACGGGTCCTCGGCGTAGACGCGCACCTCGACCGCGTGGCCGGTGCAGGCGATGTCGTCCTGGGTCAGCGGGAGCGGCTCGCCCTGTGCGACGGTGAGCTGCCAGGCGACCAGGTCGACCCCGGTGACCTCCTCGGTGACCGGGTGCTCGACCTGGAGACGGGTGTTCATCTCCAGGAAGTACGCCGCGTCGCCGTCGACGAGGAACTCCACGGTGCCCGCGCCGGTGTAGCCGACCTCACGGCACAGCGCCACGGAGGAGCTCAGCAGCCGCTCGCGCACGGACGGGTCCAGGCCGGGCGCGGGTGCCTCCTCGACGACCTTCTGGTGGCGGCGCTGGGCCGAGCAGTCGCGCTCGAAGAGGTGCACGACGTGACCGTGCTCGTCGCCCACGACCTGCACCTCCACGTGCCGGCCGCGCTCGACGTAGGCCTCGACCAGCAGGGTGTCGTCACCGAAGGCCGAGCGTGCCTCCCGCCGGGCCCGGGCGACGGCGTCGGCGAGGTCGGCGGGACGGCGTACGACGTGCATGCCCTTGCCGCCCCCGCCGGCCGCGGCCTTGACCAGCACCGGGAACGCCTCGTCGGGCACGTCGGTCTCATCGTGGCGGGGCGTGACCGGGACGCCGGCCCGTTCGGCGATCTCACGGGCGCGGTCCTTGCGGCCCATCACCTCGATCACCGCAGGGCTGGGCCCGATCCAGACCAGCCCGGCCCCGAGGACCGCGCGGGCGAAGGAGGCGTTCTCGGAGAGGAACCCGTAACCGGGGTGCACCGCCTCGGCGCCGGACTCGGCCGCGGCCGCGAGCAGCCGGTCGGAGGAGAGGTAGGACTCCGCGGCCGGGGTCGGCCCGAGGCGGACCGCGGCGTCGGCCTCGGCGACGTACGGTGCGCGCTCGTCGGCGTCGGAGTAGACCGCGACGCTGCGCAGACCGGCCGCACGGCAGGCGCGGATGACGCGGGAGGCGATCTCGCCCCGGTTGGCCACGAGGACGCAGGAGAAGCGCGGCGCCGCCTGGTTGCTCTGCTCGGGCATCGCGATCACATCCGGAAGACGCCGAAGGCCGGCGTCTCGGGGGTCGGGGCCTGGGCGGCCAGGGCGAGGGCCATGCCGACGACGCGGCGGGTGTCGACGGGGTCGATCACGCCGTCGTCCCACAGCCGTGCGGTGGAGTAGTAGGGGGAGCCCTGCGCCTCGTACTGCGCGCGGACGGGGTCCTTGAAGGCCTCCTCGTCCTCGCTCGACCACTCCTCGCCGCGGGCCTCGAGGCCGTCGCGGCGCACGGTGGCCAGCACGGAGGCGGCCTGCTCGCCGCCCATGACCGAGATCCGGGCGTTGGGCCAGGTCCACAGGAACCGCGGGTCGTAGGCGCGCCCGCACATGCCGTAGTTGCCCGCGCCGTAGGAACCCCCGATCACCACGGTCAGCTTGGGCACGACCGAGGAGGCGACCGCGGTCACGAGCTTGGCGCCGTCCTTGGCGATGCCGCCGTTCTCGGCGTCGCGTCCGACCATGAAGCCGGAGATGTTCTGCAGGAACAGCAGCGGCACGCCGCGCTGGTTGGCCAGCTCGACGAAGTGGGCGCCCTTGAGCGCCGAGGAGCTGAACAGGATGCCGTTGTTGGCCAGGACCGCGACCGGGCGTCCGTGGACGTGGGCGAACCCGCAGACCAGGGTCTCGCCGTAGAGCGGCTTGAACTCGTGCAGCCGCGAGCCGTCGACGACACGACGGATCACCTCGCGCACGTCGTAGGGCGTCCGCGCGTCGGCGGGCACCACGTCGTAGAGGCCGGACGGGTCCTCCAGCGGCTCCTCGACGGCGACCGGCGGCGGACCGTGCTGGGCGGCCGGGCCGAGGGTGCCCACGATGGAGCGGACCAGGTCGAGGGCGTGCTCGTCGTCGTCGGCGAGGTGGTCGACCACCCCGGAGGTCCGGGCGTGGACGTCGCCGCCGCCGAGGTCCTCGGCGGTGACGACCTCACCGGTCGCCGCCTTCACCAGCGGCGGTCCTCCGAGGAAGATCGTGCCCTGGTCCCGGACGATCACCGACTCGTCGCTCATCGCCGGGACGTAGGCGCCCCCGGCGGTGCACGAGCCCATCACGGCGGCCACCTGCGCGATGCCGCGCGCCGAGAGCTGCGCCTGGTGGAAGAAGATCCGCCCGAAGTGGTCGCGGTCGGGGAAGACCTCGTCCTGCAGCGGCAGGAACGCCCCGCCGGAGTCGACGAGGTAGACGCACGGCAACCGGTGCTCGGCGGCGATGGTCTGCGCGCGCAGGTGCTTCTTGACCGTCATCGGGTAGTACGTGCCCCCCTTGACGGTCGCGTCGTTGGCCACGACGACCACCTCGCGGCCGTCGACGCGCCCGATGCCGGTGACGATGCCGGCGGCCGGGACCGCGTCGTCGTACATGCCGGTCGCCGCGAGCGCGCTGAGCTCGAGGAACGGGCTGCCGGGGTCCAGCAGCCGGTCGACCCGGTCGCGCACCGGCAGCTTGCCGCGGGCGACGTGCCTGGCCCGCGCGGCCTCGCCCCCGCCGCGGCGTACGACGGCCAGGCGCTCGTGCAGGTCGGCGGTCAGGGAGCGCAGGTCGGTCACGTGCGCAAGGTTAGCGATCGTTAACCTCCGCGTCGAGACAGACCGTGGTGCTGGTCACGCTCGGCGTCCGGCTCGTCGCGGTGTGACCACGGTGGAGGGAGCACACAGCAGCGCGGGTCCTGCTCAGCGACCGGAGCTGACCTCGGGCCGCTCCTGGTCGTCGCGCGGGTCGGCGTTCTCCTCCGGCGCACGCTCGGCGGGCTCCTCGGAGTCGGCGCGCGGGCCGCGGGTCCGCTCGGCGTACTCCCGCATCCCGGCCAGGGGAGGTGGCTCGCTGATCCCGGGGCGCTCGATCTTCTCGTCGCGCAGGCCCCTCAGCAGCGCGAAGGCCATCAGGACCAGCACGACGCAGAACGGGAGCCCGGCCGCGATCGACGCCGCCTGGAGCGCCCCGAGCGCATCGGTGCCCGACGCCGCGCTCGCGATCAGCAGCACCGCTGCCACCGCGCCCTCGGTGACCGCCCAGAACAGCCGCTGCTGCCACAGCGGGTTCGGGTCGCCGCCGTTGGTGAGGATGTCGACGACCAGCGAGCCGGAGTCCGAGGACGTCGCGAAGAACAGGACCACCACGACCACCACGAGCACGGAGGCCGCCGTCGCCAGGAAGCCCGGCACGGGCAGCTGGTCGAAGAGCAGGAACAGGCTGCGCGGGGCCTCGTCCCCGGCGCGGTTGACCGGGTTGTCGGGGTCCTCGAGCAGCATCTGCAGGGCGGAGTCACCGAAGACGGTCAGCCAGACCATCGAGGCACCGACCGGGGCGAAGAGCGCACCGGCGATGAACGAGCGGATCGTGCGTCCGTAGGAGATCCGGGCCAGGAACATCCCGACGAAGGGCGCCCACGAGATCCACCAGCCCCAGTAGAAGAGGGTCCAGCTGTTCTGCCAGGACTGGGCCTGCTGACCACCGTTGGGGAAGGTCTCGAGGCCCAGGCTGGGCAGCGTCTGGACGTAGGTGCCGGCGTTGGAGGCCAGAACGTTGAGCAGGTCGCGGGTCGGGCCGAAGACGAAGACGAACACCAGCAGCGCGAAGGCCAGCCACAGGTTGGCCAGCGAGAGGTTGCGGATGCCCTTGTCGACGCCGAGCATCACCGAGACCACGGCCACCGAGGTGATGGCCGCGATGATCAGGACCTGCGTCGTCGTGGTGTTCGGCACGCCGAAGAGCTCGTTGAGGCCGGCGCCGACCTGCTGACCACCGATGCCGAGCGAGGTCGCCAGACCGAAGAGCGTGCCGAAGACGGCGAGGACGTCGACGAGAGCCCCGGGCCAGCCGTAGATCCGGTCACCGATCAGCGAGTAGAACGCCGAGGCCGGGCGAAGCGGGAGGCCGCGGCGGAAGGAGAAGTAGCCCAGGGACGTGCCCAGGACGATGTAGATCGCCCAGGGGTGCAGGCCCCAGTGGTAGAGCGTGTAGCTCATCGCGTTCTGCGCGGCCTCGGGCGTGCCGGCCTCGCCCGTCGGTGGGTTCAAGAAGTGGTAGACCGGCTCGGAGACGGCGTAGAAGACCAGCCCGATGCCCATGCCGGCGGTGAACAGCATCGCGAACCACGACAGGTTGGAGTACTCCGGGACCGAGTCGTTGGGCCCGAGCCTGATCGAGCCGTAGCGGCTCAGCATCAGCCCGATCACGAAGATCACGAAGCCGGTGGCGCCGAAGATGTAGAGCCACTCGAAGTTCGAGGTGATGAAGCCCAGCGTCGAGGACGCCGTGCGGGCCATGCTCGCGGGGAAGCTCACCCCCCACACGAGGAACGCGAGCACCACGACGGCCGACCCGACGAAGACGGGTGGGTTGGTGTGCTCCTTGAGATAGGTCTGGATCGTCGACATCGCGCTGGAGTCCTTCCGGCTCGACCGCCCGGACGTGTTCAGGTCACGCTCGGATCATCGGCGCGGGCAGCGGGGCGCCTCAGACCAGTCGTCCACCTTAGAGGCCCGCTGGCGGACGGGTCCTCCCCCGGGTGGTCGCGGTGAGCGCGCGTTAACCTGCGCGGGTGCCCGAGCCCGCCGTCGCCCCCGCTCGGCGCGACCAGATCCTCTCGATCGCCGCCGAGCTGTTCGCCGCGCGGGGGTTCCACGGGGTGTCGGTGAGCGAGATCGGCGCGGCCTGCGGCATCTCCGGTCCCGCGCTCTACAAGCACTTCGCGGCCAAGGACGCGGTGCTCGCGCAGATGCTGGTCACCATCAGCCGCAGCCTGCTCACGGGGGGACGCGAGCGGGTCGCGGCGGCGAGCGGACCGACGTACGCCGTGGGGGCGCTGGTGGACTTCCACGTCGACTTCGCCCTGAGCCACCCCGCCCTGATCGTGGTGCAGGACCGGGACTGGTCCTCGCTGCCCGCCGACGCGCGGGAGGAGGTCCGCGCGCTGCAGCGGGAGTACGTCGACCTGTGGGCCTCCCAGCTGCGCCTCGTCGGGCCCGGGCTCGCGCTCGGCGAGGCCCGCGCCCGCGCCCACGCGGTGTTCGGCCTGATCAACTCCACCCCCCACAGCGCCCTGCTCCCCGACGACGAGATGGCCGCGGTGCTGACCGGCATGGCCCACCGCGCCCTCGCCCTGGCCCGCTCCTAGCCGTCCCTCGAGCGCCGCCCGCGCTCGTGCTCGGCCCGCTCGCGCAGGTGCCGGCCGGCCGGGACACGCCCGAGCGTCCACCGCGCCAGCGCGTCGCGACGGCGCGTGTGGTTCGGCAGGACCGAGCGCGGCGTGACCAGGTCGCGGTAGCCGGCGATCGCCCAGCCCGTCGCACCGACCGCGTCGACGAGCCCGGCCCCGGTGCGACTCGGCGAGACCGCGGCCAGCCCGAGGGCGGTCAGCGCGTGCACCGCGTCGACCCAGACGCCCATCGCGAGCACCTCGGGACTGGGACGAGCCCCCGAGAGCACGGCCTGGGTCAGGTGCCGCGCGCCGAGGATGCGTCCGACGACGACCATCGTGCGGTCGCCGCCGGTGTCGACCGCGCTCAGCACCGGCTTCGGCGCGAGCAGCATCACGACGCCCCAGGCTCCACGGACGAGCTCGATCCGGCGGAGCTGGGTGTCGTGGTCGGGCGTGACGACGTCGCTGGGGTCGGGGCGCATCGCGACATCCTCTCCGGCCGCGGCCGAGTGCTGAACACCCCTGGATCGCGCCGGCTCCTGCTCACGTGCCCGGTGGCGGCCCGTCGAGGTCGGCCAGCCGTCGTGCCGCCTCCTGGGCCGCCTCGACGGCGGTCTCGAGCACGAGGTCCTCCTGGTCGCGCACGGACTCCCCCGGCGACCAGGCCGCGGCGCTCGGCGTCCTGGAGTGCAGGTCGGCCAGCAGCGCCGGTCGCTCGACTCCCCGCAGGAGCATGAGCAGCAACGGGTCGTCCTCGACCAGCCAGCCGAGCTGGAGCAGGACGGCGAGCGCGTGCGGGCACGGGTCGACCCAGGCCGAGCAGGTGCAGGTCGCCGCGAGCTCCCCGCCGTAGGGCAGCAGCTCGACGCCGGCCTCCTCGGCGTGCTCGACGAGGTCGTGCGGGAGGTCGCCGGCCAGCAGCGCAGCGACCCGCCCCACCTCGGCCGCCACGACCTCGACCAGGGCCTCACGGGTGTCGTCGTCGAGCACCGGCAGCTCGAGGCCCACGCTCCACAGGTCCCCGCGGTCCTCCACGGCCGAGCGGGCCGCACCGGCGTCGACGGCGATGCCGCCCACCGCACCACCGCGCGCGAGCGTCCGCGCGCGGCGCAGGTCGGCCTCGTCGTAGGCCGCCTCCTCGACGGCACGCAGCCAGGCCTTGCCCCACCAGGTGCGTGCCCACGGCCGGCCGCGACGAGGTCCGAGGCGCGGGTGGACCAGGCTCATCGGGGCAGGCTCATCGGGGCAGGCTCATCGCCGCAGGGTCACGAGGTCGCGCAGGTCGGCGTCGTCGAGCTCGGTCAGCGCCGCCTCGCCGCGCCCGAGCACGGCGTCGGCCAGCGACCGCTTGCGGGCCAGCAGCTCGCCGATGCGCTCCTCGATGGTGCCCTGGGCGACCATCCGGTGCACCTGGACCGGCCTGGTCTGGCCGATCCGGTAGGCCCGGTCGGTGGCCTGCTCCTCGACGGCGGGGTTCCACCAGCGGTCGATGTGGACGACGTGGTCGGCGCGCGTGAGGTTGAGCCCGGTGCCCCCGGCCTTGAGCGAGAGGAGGAACACCGGGACCTCGCCGGCCTGGAAGCGCGCCACCATCTGCTCGCGCTGGGCGACCGGCGTGCCGCCGTGCAGGAGCTGGTGGCCGATCCCGGCCTCGGTGAGGTGCCGCTCGAGCAGACGGGCCATGGCGACGTACTGGGTGAAGACGAGCACCGCGCCGTCCTCGGCGAGCACGGTGGTGAGCAGCTCGTCGAGCAGCTCGAGCTTCTCCGAGCGACCAGCGAGGCGCCCGCTGGACTGCTTGAGGAAGTGCGCCGGGTGGTTGCAGATCTGCTTCAGTCCGGTGAGCAGCGCGAGCACGAGCCCGCGGCGGGTGGTCTCGTCGACGACCGCGATCCGCTCGAGGGTGTCGCGGCAGAAGGACTCGTAGAGCACGACCTGCTCCTTGGTCAGGCGCAACGGGTGGTCGGTCTCGGTCTTCTCGGGCAGCTCGGGCGCGATCCCGGGGTCGGACTTGCGGCGGCGCAGCAGGAACGGGCTGATCAGGTCGGCGAACTGGCGCGCCTTGGTCGGCTCCATCCCCGACTCGATCGGCGCCGCCCAGACCTTGCGGAAGGCGTTGCGGCTCCCGAGCAGACCCGGGATGGCCCAGTCGAGGATCGCCCACAGCTCGGCGAGGTCGTTCTCGACCGGGGTGCCGCTCAGCGCGACGCGGGCGCGGGACTCCAGGGTGCGCAGGGCGCGGGCGGTCGAGGAGCGGGCGTTCTTGACGTGCTGGGCCTCGTCGGCGACCACGAGGTCCCACGCGACGGTGCCGAGCTCGGCTGCGTCGCGGCGCATCGTGGCGTACGTCGTGAGCACGAACCCGCGTCCGGCCGGCTCGCCCGGACCGCCCGGACCGCCCGGACCGCCCGGACCGCCGAGACCCTCCAGCGAACGGCGACCGGCGTGGAAGCGACGCACCTCGACGCCGGGGGCGAACCGCCGGATCTCGGCCTCCCAGTTGCCGAGCAGGCTCGCCGGGCACACGACCAGGGTCGGACCGCTCAGCCCCTGCTCGGTGCGGTGCAGGTGCAGCGAGATCAGGGTGATCGTCTTGCCCAGGCCCATGTCGTCGGCCAGGCAGGCCCCGAGCCCCAGGCCGGTGAGCTCGGCCAGCCAGGTCAGGCCGTGCCGCTGGTAGTCGCGCAGCTCGGCGTTCAGCGCCGTCGGGGTCGGGACCGGGTCGATGGTCGCCGCGTCGCGCAGGCGGTCGCGGACCCGGAGCAGCGACGCACCGACCACGACCGGGCTCTGCGTCGGTGTCGTCGACCCGCCGGTCGGAGCGATCTGGACGGTGCCGGTCAGGGCGGCCGCGATCGCGGTCGCGGGGTCGACGCGGCGCTGCAGGCGTCGGCGCGCCTTGCGGGCCGTGGCCGCGTCGACGACGGTCCAGCTGCCGCGCAGCTTCAGCAGCGGGGAGGTCGACGCGGCGAGCTCGTCCATCTCCTCGGGCGTGAGGTCCTCGCCGTGCAGGGCGAGCTGCCAGCGGAACGCGAAGAGCGAGTCGGCCCCGAGCAGCGGCTCCTGGAGCGGCTCCTCGTAGGGTCCCGGCCCGGTGCGCGGGCCGCGGTCCCGGGGGTGCCGCGGGTCAGGGTCCTGCTCCAGCACCGTGGTGGCGGTCAGGTCGCGTCCGAGGCTCCGCGGCCAGAGCACGTCGACGCCCCGCGCGGCGAGCGCGGCGACGCCGTCCTCGAGCAGGCTGTGGATCTGGTCGGTGTCGAGCGTGATCTGGTCGGGCACCGCGGCGTCGAGGAACCGGTCGAGCACCGGCCACGCCTCGGCCGCCCCCCGGAGCGCGATGGCGGCGTGGGTGCGGGCCCGGTCGCCGAACCCGTGGGAGGCCTCCGGCCCCGACTCGGCCCACAGGCTCGCGGCCTCGCACAGGTGCAGCGGGTCTCGTTCGTCGTGGACCAGGAGGACCAGGCGCAAGGACCCTGCATCGAGGTCCTCCTCGTCGGCCTCGACGCGCAGCGACAGCCTCACCAGGTGGGGCCGGTCGTCGCGGGGGGCGGGCCCGGGGCCGGCCCCGAGGAGGTCAGTCCCCGGTCGGGCGAGCCCGGTGCGGGAGCGGTCACGGAGGCGTTCGAGCCGCTGCTGCAGGCGGTGCTGGAACTCCTCGGCGGCCGGCGCGGTGCCGGCCGCCGACCCCGGCGACGCAGTGAGGCGCGCCCCGGGGCCGGGGGCGCTGCGCGGCAACGAGTCGGCGACCGCATCGATCAGACGGCGTACCACGGCCCGGGCGCCGTCCTCGTCGAGACCGTCGTGGGCGCGGGCCGCGGCCAGCCGGCGCACACGGTCCTCGTCGTCGGCCCCGAGCGTCGCGATGCGCCAGCAGGTGCCGTCGTCGTCGGGTCGCAGCTTGCCGGCCGCGACGAGCCGCATGCCGAGCAGGGCGGAGCCGCTGAGCAGGGCGACGCTCGGATGGAGGTCGTCGCGGGTGTGGGCCTTGGTCAGGATCGGCAGCGCGGCCCGCACCGGCAGCTCGACCGTGCGGCCACCACCGTCCGCGGTGAACTCCACGACGCCCTCGCGTGGTGGCACCCCCGGGCGGAACCGGGCGGGTCCGGTGACGGGCACGAAGCTCACGGTGGCGACCTTCTCGGGCGAGGTGGACGGGGCTCGGCCACGCTAGCCCGCCGCGCCGACGGCGCCCCGGACGCGCCGCACCGCACGTGCTGCGGACGACCCGGTGCGGGTCAGGGCTGGATCAGCTGGTCCAGCAGCCGTTCGGCGGGCCGACCGGTCAGCACCGACGCGGCGTCGGGAGCCTCAGGGGCCTCGGGAGTGACGCCCACGTCGCGCAGGCTGAGCAGGTAGGAGCCGTTCGCCGGCACGTCACCCCCGTCGAGCTCGAGGTCGAGGTCGCGGACGATGCCGTCCTCGCCCACGGCGACCGTCACGTCGAAGGGCAGCGACGACGCGGCGCCGCTGAGCGAGAACGCGCCCTGGAGCGTCTCGGCGTCGGGCCCGACCGCGGCGAGCGCGTCGTCGTAGGTCAGCGTCGTGGTGTACTCGGTCACCGGCACGCCGTCGACCTCGCCGGTGCCGGTCACCTCGGCCTCCTCGGACCCCCGCAGCACGAGGACGACCCCGAGGACCCCGCCCGGCTCGAACGCCGAGGACGCCGCGAGCCGGTCCGCCTGGCCCTCGATCCAGGTCTTGCCCGGCGGCATCGTCGGGGCAGTGGCGCCCTCGACCCTGGCCCAGAGGTTCTCGCCGTCGGCGAGGACCTCGATCGTCGAGGACTGGTCCCCCTGGTCGACGGCCAGGCTCAGGTCGGCGACGACCGCGTCGTAGTCGACCGCTCCGCTGCTCCCGAGCGAGAGGTCCTGGTCGCCGATGCTCAGCTGGGCGTCACCCTCGACGCTGAACGCGCGAGCCGCGAGCGTCGCGTCGGCCGCGTCCTGCAGGGCCGTGGCCGCGTCCTCGGCGGAGACCGCCGACGGGCTCGGGGACGGGCTCGCGGACGAGGAGGGCGACGCCTCACCGCTCCCGGCAGGGTCGGGGTCCGAGGACCCGCCGCACCCGCTGAGGGCCAGGGCGAGCACCGTCGTGGCGACGGCCCCCCGGGCGAGGGGAACGAGGGTCTGGGTGGGGCGAGGGCGAGGGCCCCGGCTGGTCGTCGGCACGCGAGCTCCTGGAGTGAGGTGGTGGCCCATCCTCTCGCGAACCAGCGCCGTTCGGGGCCCCATCGTGCACATCTGTTGCGCCGCGGGCCCGGTCAGCTCTCACGCGGCAGGGTGGCGGCGACCTGGTCGAGCACGGCCTCGCTGCCGGCGTACGGGCCCTCGACGCGCGGCCAGTGGGTGACGAGGTCGGTGAAGCCGAGCTGGCCGGCGCGCCCGGCCATCTCCTCGAAGACCCCGAGGCTCTCCAGGGAGAACTGGGGGGCGGCGTCGAGGTTGAGGTAGCGCGGGAAGGCGGACGGGTCGCGCCCGGCCGTGGCCAGCGCCTCCTCCAGCGTGGTGCGGGCCACGTCCAGCCCGGCCCACCAGTCCTCGATGGCCTCGACCTTCGGCCCGGTGGTCACCCAGCCGTCGCCGGTGCGGGCGGCGTACCTCACCGAGCGTGGGCCGTTGCCCGCCACCAGCAGCGGTACGTCGTGCGGTCGGGGCAGCGTGCGGGCACCGGAGGCGGCGAACCACCGGCCGTCCGCGTCGACGTGGTCCTCGGCGCGCAGGCGGACCAGCAGGTCGACGAACTCCTGGAAGCGGTCCACGCGGTCCTTCACGCTGAGGTCGTCGGCGCCCAGGATGCGCGAGTCGAGGTCTCCGCCGGTGCCGACCCCGAGCAGGAACCGGCCGCCGGAGATGTCGTCGAGGGCCTGGACCTCGCGGTACGTCGGCACCGGGTGCCGGAAGTTCGGGGAGGCCACGAAGGTGCCGAGCCTGATCGTGGAGGTGACCATCGCCGCTGCGGTGAGGGTCGGGACGGCGGCGTACCACGGGGAGTCGGGCAACCCGGCCCACACCACGTGGTCGTAGGTCCAGGCGTGGTCGAAGCCCATCTCCTCCGCGGCGCGCCACCGCGGCGCGGCCTCGGCCCAGGGCAGCTCGGGCAGGATCGTGATTCCGTGGCGCATGGCGCCATCGTGTCCTACCCGGGGTTCTCGCTCACAGCCGCAGCGCCACGTCCCGCAGCCGCGTGGCCAGCGCCGGGGTGAGCGGCAGCCGGGGAAGCAGGCAGGCCTGGACCGCGTGGTAGACGTCGGGCTTGCCGGACCACGTCGACGAGCTCGGACCGCCCGAGGGGGAGCGCTCGTGGATCCACGAGCCTGCCTCGCGGTCGACGAACCACTCCTGGACGTGGGCCCACCACTGCTCGAGGCGGACCCGGTGCCGGTCGTCGCCCGTGGCGGTGTGCAGCGCGGCCGCGACGGCGACCGCCTCGGCCGCGACCCAGTGCATCCGCTCTCGCACGACGGGTGTGCCGTCCCAGTCGACGGTGTAGACGAACCCGTCAGCCCCGTCCGGCGCCCACCCGTGCTCCACGGCGGTGTCGACGAGTCGCACGGCGTGGTCGAGGAGGTGCTCGGTCGCCGGCGTGCCGTCCGCCGCCCGCACCTGGAGCGCGAGCCGGGCCCACTCGAGGCTGTGGCCGATCGTGGCACCGTAGGGCCGGAACGGGTGCGCAGGCTGGTCGGCGTTGAAGCCGGGGAGCGGGGTCCAGGTCGGGTCGAAGTGCTCGGGCAGCAGCCAGTCGTGCGTCGGGGCGAGCTCGCCGACCACCCGCTGGGTGATGGCGACGGCCCGCTCACGCCACCGGACGTCGCCGGTGACGTCGGCCGCGGCGAGCAGGGCCTCGACCGAGTGCATCGTCGCGTTCAGGCCGCGGTAGTCGTCGAGCACGCCGAAGGACTCGTCCCACTGCTCGGCCACCATCGCGTGCGCGGGCTCGTAGAAGCGGTCGAGCACCGCGAGCGCCTCGCTCAGCAGCGCCTCCGCCCCGGGTCGGGCCGCGGCCAGCGCCGACGACGCGGCCAGCACCACGAACGCGTGCTCGTAGGCCGTCTTGTCGCGCGCGACGGGCCCGCCGTCACGGTCGACCCGGGCCCACCACCCGCCGGACCGGTCGTCGTGGAAGACCCCGCTCAGGGCCGCGACGCCGTGGTCGGCCAGCTCGGCCGCACCGTCCACCCCGAGCAGGTCGGCCAGGCAGAACACGTGCGTCATGCGGGCGGTGATCCACAGCTCGCGCGGGCGGTCGAGGTCGAGGCGACCGACGTCGTCGAGCCAGCCGAAGCCACCGTCGGGGTGGCGCGCCGCCGTGGCGAAGGCGAGGAGCCGCCGCGCCTCCACGGCCAGCGCCTCGTCGTCCGGTGCCCCCGTCGCAGCCACCCCTCACTCAGCTCTGCACGGCCAGCGTCAGGGGTGCGACCGCGGAGGCACCGGCGGCGCGGACGGCCCGCGCGGCCAGGGTCAGCGTCCACCCGGTGACGACGAGGTCGTCGACGAGCAGCACCGACGCCCCGCCGAGAGCGTCGGGGTCGTCGACCACGAGGTCGCAGCGTCGCCCGACCGCCGCGACCCGCTGGGCGGAGTTGACTGCACCGCGACCGGGCTCGACCCCGGCCTCGACGATGGCCCATCGCGCCACGACCGGGACCTTCAGGTAGCGCGACAGACCGGCGGCGAGGTCGGCGGTCAGGGTGCCGCGCGTCGCGGACTCGCACACGACGATCGCGTCGACCCGTGGCCTCCAGTCGCCGAGGACCTCGACCACGGCCTTGACCAGCGGCACGGGGACGGGACCGTCCTCGGTGCCGGCGCGGAACAGCTCGCGCAGCGCCTGGCCGTAGCCGAGATCGGTCAGCCGCGCCACAGCCCGACCCTCGCCCGCGGGCTCGGCGATCTTGCCCTTGAGCTGCACCCCGATCGTGGGGAGGCCGGTCGGCCACATCTTGCGCGGCGAGATCGGGACGCCGGGTCGCGCCAGGCGCGCGTCGGCCTCCGCCAGCGCGGCCTCGGAGACGTCCGTGTCGAGGGTGAGACCCCCGCAGTTGTCGCACCGGCCGCAGTCGGTCGCCTCGGGGTCGTCGAGCTGCTCGCGCAGGTAGCGCATCCGACACACGTCGGTCTCGAGGTAGGCCAGCATCGCCCGCTGCTCGGCCTCGCGCGCCTCGCGGACCCGGTCGAAACGCTCCTGCTCGTAGACCCAGGCCCGGCCGGTGGCCTCCCACCCGCCGCGCACCCGGCGTACGGCGCCGTCGACGTCGAGGACCTTGAGCATCGTCTCGAGCCGCGTCCGGTTGAGCTCGACGCGGGTCTCGAGCGCCGCGGTGCTCATCGGACGGCCCTCGGCCTCGAGCGCCTCGATGGTCTGGCGCACCAGCTCCTCGCGAGGGAAGGCCAGCGAGGCGAAGTAGGCCCAGATGTCGCGGTCCTCGACCGCGGGCAGCAGCACGACCGTCGCGCTCTGCTGATCGGGGGCGAGTCCACGCCCCGCGCGGCCGACCTGCTGGTAGTAGGCGACCGGCGACGACGGCGCCCCGAGGTTCACCACGAACCCGAGCGTCGCGTCGAAGCCCATGCCGAGCGCGCTGGTCGCGATCAGCGCCTTGACCCGACCGGCGGCCAGGTCGGCCTCGAGGCCCTGGCGCTCGGTGGGCTCGGTCTGCCCGGAGTACGCCGCGACGTCGTGGCCCCGCGAGCGCAGGTAGTCGGCGACCTCCTGGGTCGCCGCGACCGTGAGGCAGTAGACGATGCCGGAACCGGGCTGCTCGGCGAGGTGGTCGGCCAGCCAGCCGAGGCGCTGCTGGGGGGTGCGCAGCCGCACCACGCCCAGGCGCAGCGACGCGCGGTCCAGCGAGCCGCGCAGCACCAGCACGTCCTGCCGCTCGAGCCCGCCGAGCTGCTCGGCGACGTCGCCGGTCACCCGCTCGTTGGCCGTCGCCGTGGTGGCCAGGACGGGGATGCCCTCGGGCAGCTCGTCGAGCAACGTCCGGATCCGGCGGTAGTCGGGACGGAAGTCGTGGCCCCAGTCGGAGATGCAGTGCGCCTCGTCGACCACGAGCAGCCCGCAGGTCGCCGCGAGGCGCGGCAGCACCTCGTCGCGGAAGCCCGGGTTGTTGAGACGCTCGGGGCTGACCAGCAGCACGTCGACCTCGCCGGCCCGGATCGCGTCGTGCACCGGGCCCCAGTCCTCGGCGTTGGTGGAGTTGATCGTCACCGCGCGGATGCCGGCGCGCTCGGCGGCGGCGATCTGGTTGCGCATCAGGGCCAGCAGCGGCGAGACGATCACCGTCGGACCCCGCCCGGCCTCGCGCAGCAGCAGCGTGGCCACGAAGTAGACCGCCGACTTGCCCCAGCCGGTGCGCTGGACGACCAGCGCCCGGCGCCGGTCGACGGCCAGGGCCTCGATCGCGCTCCACTGGTCCTCGCGCAGCACCGCGTCCTCGCGCCCGACGAGCGCGCGCAGATGGGCCTCGGCGCTGGCGCGGGCGTCGCGGCGTACGTCGTCGGTGGTCGGCCCGGCGGGCGCTGCCGCGACGCCGCTGCTCACCGGTGGTCCTGGGGCGAGTCCAGCAGGCGCAGCGCCTCGTCGTGCAGGGCGACCACCGCGCGGCGCAGACCCATCGGCTCGACGGCGGGACCGCCCGGCCACGACAGGCGCAGGGTGGCCTCGGCCGTGCCCTCGGTGACGTGCCAGGTGCCGCCGTGCTCGTCGACCCCGGTCATCTCCGCCGACGTCGCCCACGGGTGGCCGTGGGTGCGCACGATGCGCAGGCTGTCGTCGGCGTGGCCGTCGTTCATGTGCGCGAGCACGGCCGCGCAGGTCGCCTCGTCGAACGTGGGGGCGTCGGGGGAGGCAGGGGACTCGGGGACCGTCATGGCACGACCCTACGAGCGCCGACCGACACCCGTGGCTCCCAGGCGGACGACCTGTGGACTACGCGACCTCGGACGCGCGCCTGCGCCCGCGCACGGCGAGGACCCCGGCCACGCCCAGCGGCCACAGCGCCTGCGCCCCGGCGACGACGCGCTCGACCAGGCCGACCCGTGGACCGTCGAGCTCGAGGCCGAACCACACCAGCAGCGCGGCCAGGACGCCGCTGGCGGCCCAGGCGACCCTCGGTGTCGGCAGGCCGGACAGCGCCGGCCAGAGCGTGAGCGCGACGAAGCTCGCCGTCGCCACCGGGAAGTGAGCGGCCGACGGCTGGGCGGCGACGGCCACGCCGATCGCCGTCACCCCGCCCGCGGCCAGCACGACCCGACCCGCCGGGCGTGCCTCGCTCAGCCCGATCGCGGTGGCCACGTGCGCACCACCGAGCACCACGAGACCCGCCGTCATGATCCAGCGGTCCGCGGCCCCGACCGCAGCGAGAGCGCTGATGGTGTCGCGGGTGGCGTCGTAGGCCGCCGGCTGACGGGTCGCGGCCCACGTCCAGCCCCCGATGAGCGCGACGGGGGCGAGGGTGGCGGAGACGGGCACGAAACGACGCATGGCCCGAGCATGCAGCATCGCCGTACGTATCAGGGCCGGGGCCGGCCCGCTCCTCCCCCCGAGCGCACGTCAACCGGACGCGCACACAGGGAGGGACCTCACCATGCTGCACACCACGCCCCGCACGAAGCTCGCCGTCGCGGCCGCGGCCGTCACGCTCGCCACCGGTGGCCTCGCGGTCGCCACCGCCGCGCCCGGCGCCGCCGACGGGCCGAACGCCCACCGTGCACCCGACGGCCAGGGCGTCGCACGACCCGCCGCCGGCGTCAGCGCGTCCAGCGCCGGGGCCGTCTCGTGCAACGGCGGCCGCTCGATCTCGATGCAGTCCAAGATCGTGACCTCCGCGTTCTCCTTCACGCCCGACGGCGGGGCCGTCCAGGACATCCCCGGCACCGGCCTCACCCTGAGGGGCCCGCGCCGCGGCGCCGACACCTACCTGATCACCTACTCCGCCGAGACCCGGCTCTTCGGTGCGGTGAGCAGCGACTGGATGGGGGTGCGGGCGGACGTCGACGGCAGCCCGGTCACCCCGTCCGACAGCGACCTGGCGATCACCGGTACCGACGCCTGGAACTCCAACAGCGCGCAGTTCTGCGTGCGCCTGGGACCGGGGACCCACCACCTGCAGATGCGGACGGTCCTGTTCAGCGGCGCGTCGACCAGCGGGTGGCTCGACGACTACACCACCAGCGTGCAGCGCTTCAGCTGAGCGCTTTGTGGCGCTGCGTCGCGGTTTCCCAAGGGATGCAGGGTTTCGATCGCTTCCCGGCGCAAATTCGCGCCGGGAAGAGGCGGGCCGCCCTCATCCCTTGGGAAACCGCAGGCATGCACCCCGAACGCGCGGACCGGGCCAGGCCCGGCGCCACGTCACCAGATCCGGACGCGCTCGGACGGGTCGAGCCACAGGCCGTCGCCCTCGCCGGTCTCGAAGACCTCGTGGAACTCGTCGAGGTTGCGCACGATGTTGGCGCGGAACTCCGGCGGGGAGTGCGGGTCGATCGTGAGGTACTGACGCTCCTGCTCGACGCGCCGCTTGGTGCGCCACACGTAGGCCCAGTTCAGGAAGAGCCGGCGGCGGTCCTCGCGGTCGGCCTCCCCGCCGGTGGAGATGACGTACGCCGTGTGGCCGATGGTCAGCCCGCCGAGGTCGCCGATGTTCTCGCCGACGGTGAGCGATCCGTTGACCTTCTCGCCGGGCAGGCTGCGCGGCTCGAAGCCGTCGTACTGCTCCTTCAGCGCGCTCGACTTGACCTCGAAGGCGGCCTTGTCGTCGGCGGTCCACCAGTCGTTGAGGGTGCCGGTGCCGTCGTACTGAGCACCCTGGTCGTCGAAGCCGTGGCCGATCTCGTGGCCGATGACCGCGCCGATCCCGCCGTAGTTCTCGGCCGGGTGCGCGTCGACGTCGAAGAAGGGCCGCTGCAGGATGCCGGCGGGGAAGCAGATCTCGTTGGTGCCGGGGTTGTAGTAGGCGTTGACCGTCTGCGGCAGCATGAACCACTCGTCGCGGTCGACCGGTGAGCCGATCTTGCGCAGGTGGCGGTCTGTCTCGAAGGCGGCGATCGCGTGCACGTTGCCCATCAGGTCGTCCGCGCCGACCTCGAGGCCGGCGTAGTCGCGGAACGTCTCGGGGTAGCCGATCTTGGGCCGGAACGTCTCGAGCTTGTCGTAGGCGCGCTGCTTGGTGTCCTCGGTCATCCAGTCCAGCCGCTCGATGGAGTAGCGGTAGGCGGCCAGCAGGTTGGCCACGAGGTCGTCCATCGCCGCCTTGGCGTGGGGCGGGAAGTGGCGGGCGACGTACTCCTTGCCGACCGCCTCGCCCAGTCCGCCCTCGACCAGCGAGACGCCGCGCTTCCAGCGCGCCCGCAGCTCGGGGGTGCCCGAGAGGGTGCGCCCGTAGAAGTCGAAGTTGGTCTCGACGAAGTCGTCACTCAGGTACGCCGCGGCCGAGCGCAGCACGCGCACCATCAGCCAGGACTTCCAGTCGTCGAGCTCGCTGGTCTCGAGCACCGTCGAGAGGTGCTCGAAGAACGACGGCTGACGCACGCACGCCTCCGCCAGCAGCGGGGCCGGGTCGACGTCGGCGCCGGAGAGGTTCTGCGCGTAGGCGTCGAAGTCGAAGGCCGGGCAGGCCGCCTTGATCTCCTCCAGGGTGCGCAGGTTGTAGGTCTTCTGCACGTCGCGGGTCTCCGAGCGCTCCCAGTGACCCTCAGCGATCCGGGTGTCGAGGGCCAGCACCGCGGCCGACGCACCGGCCGGGTCGTGGTGCCCGGCCAGGGTCAGCAACCGCGCCAGGTAGGCGACGTAGGCCGTGCGGGTCTCGGCGAACTTCTCCTCGCGGTAGTAGGACTCGTCGGGCAGTCCGAGCCCGCCCTGCGTCAGGTGGAAGAGGTAGCGCTCGGAGTTGCGGTCGTCGGTGTCGACGTAGGACCCGAACAGCCCGTGCCCGCCGATCCGCTCGAGCTCGCCGAGGAACGCCGCGAGGTCGCGGACGTCGCGCAGCCCCCGGGTCGCCTCGAGCATCGGCCGGACCGGGTCGAGCCCGCGTGCGGCGACGGCGTCGGTGTCCATGAAGGAGGCGAACAGGTCACCGATCTTGCGGGCCTCGGAGGCGTCCGCTCCGTCGCTGTCCGCGGTGCCTCCCTGGGTACTCTGCTGGGCCTGGGCACTCTGGCGGGCGAAGTCCTCGATGATCTCCTTCACGTGGGCCTCGGCCGCGTCGGCCAGCTGCACGAACGGGCCCCAGCTCGACCGGTCGGCGGGGATCTCGACCTGCTCCAGCCACGTGCCGTTGACGTGACCGAACAGGTCGTCCTGCGGACGGATGTCGGTGTCCATGCCCTCGCGGGCGTCATCGAGGATGCTCATCTGGTGGACCCTAACCGGGCCGGACGGGCGAGCCGCAGCGACCGGGGCGACGAAAGAACGTACAGTGCCGGGTCCTGGCGGCGGCACCGTTGGAGCCGCAGGCCGCTGACCTGCGGCGATGCGTCCGACCGATCCCCGCGAGTCACGCACTGTACGTTCTTCCGGTCGGCCGTCGGCGCCGACCGTGCCTCACATGTCGTTGCCGATGAACATCGGGTCGCCCCCGGTGACCTTCACCGGGTCGAGCGCCTCGCACCTGCCGGACGGGACCACGCAGTCCCACACGTCGGCCATGCTGCCGCGAGCCGGCACCTGGAGCAGGACCGAGCCGTCGGTGTCGAAGGTCCAGAAGGCGTAGCCCTGGTCGCGCGGGCCCTGGTCCAGCACGATCGGGCGGCCCCCGGGCCGGGTCGGCGCCAGGGTGCCCGACCAGCCCAGCACGTGCTCGCCGTCGAAGCTCAGCTGGGAGTCGATCGCCCCCGGGACCAACCGGTAGTCCGCGGAGGCCGGCCCGGCCGGAGCGGGGCCGTCGTAGAGCACGACGCCGCCGCGGAAGTCCGCCACGCGGGTCCTGGGACCGCCGAGCGCGGACACGGTGTCGTCCGTGGTGTCCCACAGCGAGGTGCCCGTGTCGTCCCCCAGCACGACGACTCCGCCGTCGAGACCGTCGATGCGGGTGTCCGCGGACACCTCGCGGTAGGCGGCCTCGTTGCTCTCGAGGTCCCGCACCACGACCGTCGATCGTCCCTCGAGGACGGCACCGTAGGCGACCGTGCGGCCGCCGGCGTCCGACTTCGCCGTCGGCGAGAAGTCCCCTCCCGGCTCGGCGCCCGGCTCCAGGGGGCGGCTCTCCCCGGACCCGTCGAGCAGGAACGGCACCCCCTGGGCGTAGTAGGCCAGGCCCTGCGAGGTGGCTGCGGCGTCGGTGTCGATGCCCTCGAGATCGGTCTTCGCGAACGTCCGGCCACCGAGGTGGATCTCACTGCCGTCGGGCGAGAGGTAGGCGCGCAGTCCCCCGTCGAGGTCCAGCGGCCCCAGCGGGGCCACGGCCGCCGGCTCCCGTGCGGTCTCGGGTCGGCCGACGTCGCTCGCCCCGCCGCCGAGGGCGGCGACCAACGCCACCACGGCCACGCCGACGCTCGCCGTGGCTGCGGCAGCGACGCCGTGACGACGACGCCGCATCCGGTCGCCCTCGGCCCGGGCGCGTGCGAGGTCGCCCGTCGGCACGTCGAGGGAGTCGAGCCGTTCGTGGAGGGCGTCGCGGACGTCGCTCATCGCAGGTCTCCGGTCATCGGGTCGGCCGCGAGGCGGCGCAGGGCGGCGAGCGCATCCGAGGCCTGGGACTTCA
Organism: uncultured Actinomycetota bacterium; assembly: GCA_963760555.1. Lineage (GTDB taxonomy): Bacteria > Actinomycetota > Actinomycetes > Propionibacteriales > Nocardioidaceae > Nocardioides. The sequence goes on from CAVXDJ010000004.1 coordinate 90,143, forward strand.
CGGTCCCGGGTGCGCAGCCGAGGATGTCGGCGATCTCGCGCTCGGAGAGGTCCTCGTAGTAGCGCAGGACGATCACGGCTCGCTGGCGGGGCGGCAGGTCGCGCACCGCGGCCCAGACCGAGGTCCGGTCGGCGACGCTCTCGGCGGTCCGGTCGCCGCCGTCCGTCGCAGGTTCCGGAGTCTCAGCCTGGGAGCGCTCGCGTCGCCACCACGCCCGGCGGCGCTGGTCGAGGATCTCGTTGACCACCATCCGCCGCACGTAGGCCTCGGGGTGGTCGACCCGGCTGACCTTGCGCCACGACGCGTACGCCCGGGCGAACGCGCTCTGCAGTGCGTCCTCGGCGCTCGCGTGGTCGCCGGCCACGGCGTACGCCGTGCGGTAGAGGCGCGACCAGGTGGCGGCGAAGAAGTCGTCGAAGGAGTCCGTCGACGCCCTGGCACGCGCTGTGCTGGTGTCGGTCACGTCTACTGGACGCATCAGGACCGGCGATCGGTTGGGTCCGGGCCGAACACGTCACCGCGCAGCAGCGGCACGACCCTGCAGGCGTCGACCGCCGCCGCCACCTCGACGTCGGCGGCGAAACCCTTTACGGCCAGCTCGCGACCGCCGGCGCAGGCGTGCAGCGCGGCCGAGGGGTCATGCTCGACGGCCCGCCAGGCGGCCACCGCCAGCTCCGCCTCCGGGCTGAGCCCGCCGACGCCACGGTCGACGAGGGCGGCCAGCACCGCGCCGGCGCCCCACAGGTCCTCGGCGGCCGGGCGGAGGGTGTCGTCGGGCCACCGTTCGCCGGCCGCGACGACCACGACGACCTCGCCGGCCACGATCCTGGGTGCGAGGTGCTCGGCCACGGCTGTGGCGTTGCGCAGGCCCGCCGCCACCACCTCCGCGCCGGTGTCGGCGAGGAGCCGGCAGATGGTGGAGCCGTTCGGCGAGGGCAGCACGACCCGCCGCACGCCCTCGACCTGGGCCATCGCGGCCGGGGACAAGGTGACCGGGTGGTCCTCGTCACGGGCTTCCAGGCGACCGACGGCGAGGACCGCGTCGTGCTCGGCGGCGTACGCCGCGGCGCGCTCGTCGCGCCAGGCGAGGGGCAGCACCTCGATGCCGCGCTCGACCGCGACGCAGACGGTGGTGGTGAACGACAGCACGTCGACGACGACCGCGACGTCGGCCCCCGCCGCCACGGCGGCCGCGCCCGTCGGGCCCTGCTCGAGCCGGACGGCGTACGCCGCCTGCCCGTGCGCCGTGCGGACGGACCGGTCAGTCCCGGACGTGGACGACACCCTTGCCCAGCGTGCGGCGCTCGTCCATGTCGACCAGGGCCTGGCCGAAGTCCTCGAAGGCGTAGGTGCGTCCGACCGGGGGCTTGACGTGGCCGGCGGTGATCATCGGCTCGAGCTCGGCCCACTGCTGGTGCATGTAGCCGGGCCGGGCCATCGCGTAGGCGCCCCAGCCGACCCCGCGGACGTCGGTGTTGTTGAGCAGCAGCCGGTTGACCTTGACCTCGGGGATCCCCTGGCCGGAGGCGAAGCCGACCACGAGCAGGCGGCCCTGGGCCGAGAGCGAGCGGAGCGAGTCGAGGAAGACGTCACCGCCGACCACGTCCATGACGAGGTCGACGCCCCTGCCGCCCGTGAGGTCGGCGACCGCGTCCTTCCAGCCGTCGAGCAGGACGACCTCGTCGGCGCCGGCCTGGCGCGCGACGTCGGCCTTCTCGGCGGTCGAGCAGACCGCGATCGAGCGCGCGCCGTAGCCCTTGGCCACCTGGATGGTCGCGGTGCCGACACCGCCGGCCGCGCCGTGGACGAGCACGGTCTCGCCCTCGCGGACCTGGCCCCGCTCACCGAGGGCGAACTGGGCGGTGAGGTAGTTCATCGGGATGGCCGCGCCCTCGTCGAAGCTGAGCTCGTCGGGCAGCGCGAAGGTCGAGTCGACCGGCATGGCGGCCAGCTCGGAGGCGCCGCCGTACCCCTGGACCGCGCAGACCCGCTGGCCCGGTTCGAAGCCCTCGCCGGAGACCACGACGCCGGCGACGTCGACACCGAGCGTGAAGGGCGGGTCGGGCTTCATCTGGTACTCACCGCGGCTGAGCAGCAGGTCGGGGAACGAGGTCCCGACGCTGTGCACCTCGACCAGGACCTGGCCCTCGCCGGCGGTCGCGTCCGGCACCTCCTGCACGACCACGTCGGTGGGACCCGTGAGGCTGACGACCTGGGCTGCGCGCATGACGAGACAGGCTAGCCTCCTCCCCGTCCGGTCGGGTCGACGCGCCGAGCGGCCCCGGAGAGTGACCATGGGTGGTCGTGAGCGAGGGTGAGGCAGGCCGCATGAGGCTGACGGACCGCGTGAGCGCGACGTTGATGCACGCCACGGCCCGCTGGACGGTCCGCTACGGCAAGGACCTCTCCTTCGCCGGTCAGGACCTTCCCGCACCCCGTCGCAGCCTCGTCCCGACCCGTCACGGTGGCGTGCCGGTCTTCGTCTACACCGACCCGGCCTGGTCCGACGCCGCCGGTCCGCGGGCGACGTACGTGAGCTTCCACGGTGGCGCCTGGCTGATGCGCTATCCGGCGATGGACGACTTCTGGTGTCGCTACCTCGTCGCCGAGGCCGGCATCGCGGTCGTCAACGTCGACTACTCCGCGGGGCCGTACGTGACCTACCCGGTGGCGCAGGAGCAGTGCGCCGACGTCGTGGAGTGGCTGGGGAGCGAGGCGTCCGGGCACGGCGCCCGGCTCGGCGTCGACGGGCGACGTCTCGCGGTCGGCGGGTTCTCCTCCGGCGGTGGCCTCGCCGCGTCGGTCTGCCTGCAGCGCCGGGACGCGGGCCTCCCCCAGCCGCGGCTGCAGCTGCTCGCGGTGCCGGCACTCGACGTGTCGACCGACCCGCCCCAGGGCCCGACGACGATCTCGCCGGGCCTGCGGGGGCTGGTGCGCCGCGTCTACTTCCCCGACCCGGCCACGCGCATGGAGGCCTACGCCTCCCCGTTGCGCGCCGACGACGTCGCGGGCCTCGCCCCCGCCGTCGTGCTGACCGCCGAGCTCGACTCGCTGCGTCCGGACGGCGACGCCTACGCGGGGCGGCTCGCCGCGGCCGGGGTCGAGGTGGTCTGGCACGACACCACCCCCGGCGTCGACCACTACTTCCTGACCGAGGACCTCACCCGGGCACGGGCCACGATGGCGCGCCTCGCCGCGATCGTGGCCGAGCGGCTCGCCTGAGGATCAGCGGGGGTCGACGATCCGGTCCGCCTCGAAGTGCATCGGGTCGGTGTAGTTCCAGTCGCCGCCCCAGGCGAAGCCCCACTTCTTGAAGATCGCGACCACGTCACGATCCATCTCGCCGACCGTGCCGCGCTGGTTGCCGGGCACGTTGAGGTCCAGGGCGGTGCCGAAGGAGTGGTTGGACAGCGACGTCGAGCCCGCGATGAAGCGCGGGTAGTAGCAGCCGGCGTACTCGCCGGGGTGGATCGTGTCGGCCAGGCCGCGGGTCACGACCTCGGTGAGGGCTGCGCGCAGCTGCGGCATGATGTAGCGGTTGCAGGTCACCGAGCCGAGGATCGGGACCTCCTCGGTGCTGATGTGGGAGTCCACCCAGCTCTGCTCGGGCTGGATGCGTCCGCCACCGATCGCGGTGTAGCGGAAGGTGCCGATGGCGGCCGAGGCGCCTCCCACGGTGAAGGCGGTCTGCGTGGCGTTGGGGTCGAGACCCTCGCGGGCGACGACGTCGAGGTCCTGGATCGTCGCGGTCCCGCCGACGATCCGGGTGATCTTCGGGCGCAGCGACTGGGGCGAGGTCGTGCCGGTGCGCACCATCAGCGCGTTGCCGGCCGGGATGCCGAGCTCGGCGCCCCACGCGGCGTTGACGACCGCGTCCACGTCGACGACCTGCGGCGCGATGGCGCCGACGTGGATGTCCCCGGTCGAGTCGCCGACCGAGAGTCGGAGGTAGCCGTCCGCGTCGATCGGCAGCCGCTGGCGCACCTCCCTGTCGTCGGTGAGAGCGACCTCACCGCCGGCGACGCGGTCCCACTGCTCCTGGAACTCCGCGCTGCGCGGGTCGGTGAAGAGCCGGTACGAGCCCGGGTCGACCGCAGCGACCGTGTAGACGCGGTTCTCCAGCGAGACCTGGGCCATCGAGAGCCGCGAGACGCTCTCGACGCCGTCGAGGTCGGAGATCTGCTGCACGACCTCGACGCTCAGCGGCTCCTCGGCGTTGTAGACCATCACGTCCGGCGGGGCGATGGCCTCGTTGCGCCCGCGCGGACCCGGCGGCGGTACGGCGTGGGCCGGGTCGGCCACGACGACCTGACCCTCGGAGCCGTCCTGAGCAGCGCCCTTGCCGGCCTTGCCCGTGGCTCGCCCGGTGTCGGCCGCCGCGCCCGCGGTGCCATCGATCCGGGTGGGGCTCGCCGAGGTCGAGGCGCCCGGGTCGGAGGCGGTGGTCGCGGCGTCGGTGGAGCACGACGACATCGCCAGCGCGGTCATCAGACCCGCTGCGATCCCCACCCCTCGACGAGCACGCATCTCATCCCTCCGGGCTGAAGCCTAGAGGTCGCTGGCAACCCGCGGGCCCACATGAGAGGATCCGCGCCGGAGCCGGTCCGGTGCGGCGGCCCGCCGGAGGCATGAGACCGGGTCGGGTCGGACGAGAGGAACCCAGATGAGCGCCTTCCTGCTCAGCACCGCCGTCATCTTCGTCGCCGAGCTGGGTGACAAGTCCCAGCTGATGGCGATGACCTTCGCCACCCGCTACCGCACCCGCGACGTGCTGATCGGCATCACCGTGGCCACCGCGGTCGTCCACCTCGCCTCGGTCGCGATCGGCTACCTCATCGGCGACGCGTTCGCCGAGCAGCAGGGGCCGATCGCGGTCGTCGCCGGGGTCGCGTTCCTCGGCTTCGCCGCCTGGACCCTGCGCGGCGACGAGCTGAGCGACGAGGAGGCCGACAAGGCGCGGCGCTCCACCGGCCTCGCCATCGTCGCCGTCGGCGTCGCCTTCTTCCTCGCCGAGCTCGGCGACAAGACCATGCTCGCGACCATCACCCTGGCGACCCGCGAGGGCTGGCTCGGCACCTGGATCGGCAGCACCGTCGGCATGGTCGCCGCGGACGCCCTGGCCATCGTGGTCGGGGCGATGCTGGGCCGGAAGCTGCCCGAGAAGGTCATCACCTACGGCGCGGCCGCGCTGTTCGCGATCTTCGGGGTCCTGCTGGTCCTCGAGGGCGTCGGCGTCCTTCGATGACCGCGCGATGACGAGCCGCCTCGAGGGCCGCCGGGTGCTGGTGACCAGCGCGACGACCTACATGGGCCCGGCGGTCGTCGAGCTGTTCGCCGCCGAGGGCGCGGACGTGGTCGCCGACCCCGACCCGCTGACCGATCCGGCGGCACCGGCCGGGCTCGTGGCGCGCGCCGAGGCGGGCGGGCCGCTGGACGCCGTGGTCGCCAACCTCGACCTGCCGGCGTACGCCGCGGCGCTCGGCGACATCGACGACGACCGTTGGCTGGCCGGGTTCGAGGCGATGGTGCATCCCCTCATGCGCCTGGTGCGCGCCGTCGCGGCGCCGATGCGCGAGCGCGGCGCGGGCTCGATCGTGGCCGTGACCTCCTCGGCCCCGCTGCGGCGGATGCGGCCGCACGCCATCTCCTACGTCACCGCCCGCGCCGCGCAGAACGCGTTCGTGCGCAGCGCCGGGCACGAGCTCGCCGCCGACGGCGTCCGCCTGAACGCGATCGCGCAGAACTTCGTCGCCAACGACACCTACTACCCGCCCGAGCTGCTCGCCGACCCGCGCCTGGCCGACAGGCTGCGACGCGAGGTGCCCGCCCAGCGCATCGGTGAGTCCTCGGAGACCGCCGAGCTCGCGCTCTACCTCGTCTCACCCGGCTCGGCGTTCGTGTGCGGCCAGGTGATCAGCCACGACGGCGGCTGGTCCTGAACCGACGACCGGGCCCGCCGGGCCGCACCTCCTCGTCAGCCGCGGAGCACCTTGCGCGCCACCCACCCGATGTCGGCGGCGGTGCGGGCGGGTGGCCCGCTGGGCGCCATCACGTGGCTGAGCACGACGCGGACGACCATGTCGATGCCGGCGTCGAGCTCGCGGGGCTCCAGGGTCACGTGGTAGCCCTGCACCCGCTCGGCGACGACCGCCTTGGCGGCCGCGAGCAGGGAGCCCGCGTGCGTCGTGATCAGCGGCAGCAGCTCGGTGTCGGCGCCGTGGGTCGCGGAGACGACGGCGTGCAGCAGCACGTTGTCCTCGGCGTGCTCGAGCACCCCGAACGACGCGGCGACGACGGCCGCCTCGAGGTCCTCGGGGTGGGCCTCGAAGGCGTCCCCGACGACGCCGAGGAACGCCGCGAGCTCGCCGGCGACCAGCGCCTCGGCCAGGGCGGGCTTGGAGCCGATCTCGTTGTAGACCGTCTGCCGGCTCACGCCGACCTCGTCGGCCAGGCGCGCCATCGTGACACGCGCCCAGCCCTCGGTGGAGGTCAGCGCCACCGCCACGGACACCAGCCGGTCACGCAGCGAGACGGCCGGGGGCAGGCGAGGGTCGAGGCGCACCCCGCCCACTCTAGAAGCACCCCGTGTCCCCCACCTCGCCCCTCACCTCATCGCCGGCTCCCCCACTCCGGGTAGCAGCTCGAGGCCGGCCGCCAGGGCCTCGGCGAACGAGCCCCGTTCGGCGATGCGTCGGCGGAACTTCATCACCACGCGCGGTCCGTCGAGGGCCAGGGCCCCGATGAGCCGGTCACCGCGTCGGTACAGCGCCAGCGCGGCCACACGGGCGTCGGCGGCCGTGTCGGGTCCGGCCTCGAGCAGCACCACCTCCTCGGCGCGGGCCGTGCCCACCATCTGCAGACGCCGGCCGTAGCAGAACGACCAGAAGTACGGCACCGGGGTCAGCGGCTGCGCGGCGCCGGGGTCGAGGGCGTGGCGGGCCGCCGCCGCTCCTTGCTCGGCGGCGTTCGTCCAGTGCTCGAGGCGCACCAGGTCGCCGTCGAGGAGCGGGTTGGGTGCGTGGGCGACGTCGCCCGCGGCCCACACCCCGGGCGCGCTCGCGGCCAGGGTCGCGTCGCACAGCACGCCGCCGTCGTCGTGCAGGGCCAGCGCGCTGCCGGCGAGCCACGCCGTCGCCGGGGCGACCCCGACGCCGAGCACGACGAGGTCGGCGGGCACCACCTCACCGCCCTCGAGCCGTACGCCGACCACGCGCCCGCGGTGCCGGCCCTCGCCCTCGACGAGCCCGGCGACACCGGCGCCCAGCCGCAGGTCCGATCCGGCGGCTCGGTGCAGCCCGGCGACGAGCTCACCCACCTCGGGGCCGACCGAGCGCGCCAGCGGGGTCGGCGCGGCCTCGAGCACGGTGACGGGCAGCCCTCGCGCACGCGCGGCCGAGGCGACCTCGGCCCCGATGAACCCCGCCCCCACGACCACCGTCCGGGCGCCGGCGTCGAGACCCGCGCGCACGGCCTCGGCGTCCCCGGCGGTCCGCAGGTGGCGTACGCCGTCCAGCTCGTCGCCGGCGAAGGGCCGCGGCAGCGCCCCGGTCGCGATCACCAGCGCGTCGTAGTCCACCTCGGTGCCGTCGTCGAGCCCGACCCGGCGCTCGGCGGTGTCGAGCGAGGTCGCCCGCACCCCCAGCCGGAGGTCCACCGCCAGCTCGTCGCGCAGCGCCGCGGCGGTGTGGAACGCTCCCACCTCGGCGGTGCCGTCGAGGACGTCCTTGCTCAGGGGCGGTCGGTCGTAGGGCGGTCGGTCCTCCCCGCACACCAGCGTCAACGGCCCCGAGTGCCCGCCTCGACGCGCCGTCTCCACGGCCCGCAGGGCGGCCAGGCCGCCCCCGACCACGACGAGGTGCCCTCCGGCGCCGGTCACGGCGGCGGTCACGACGGCGGGCCCGCCCTCAGCCGACGAGCTTGAGGGCCAGCACGGGACACGCGTCGACCGCGGCCTGCACGTCGCCGCGCTGGTCCTCCGGCGGCTCGGGGTCGAGCACCGCGACCACGCCGTCGCCGCCGACCTCGAAGAGGTCCGACATCGCCTCGCACATGCCGAGGCCCTCGCAGGTCTCCCGGTCCGCCTCGATGCGCATCAGGCGGCACCCTCGCGGCCGAGGGCCGCGACGCGGCCGGCGCGGCCGTCGCGGGCCTCGGTCGCGCCGACGGGCACGAAGTCGATCTTGTCGCGCACCCCGCAGTCCGGGCAGGTCCAGTCGTCGGGGACGTCGGCCCAGGCCGTGCCGGCGGCGAACCCCTCGGGCTCGTTGCCGACCTCGACCTCGTAGGTGTGGCCGCAACCGGGGCAGCTCGCGGCCAGCACCTCGTCGTCGACGACCGCGCCGGGCGCGGCGTCGGGGGCCGCCTCCGCGTCGGGGGCCGCCGCACCGGGTGCCGTCGCGCCGACGGGCGTGCCGTACGCCGCGAGCACGCGGTCGCGCTTCGGCGGGTGGATGTTGGCCCGGGTGACGTCACCGTCGAAGTGCGCGAGGACGCGCGGGTCCATCACCCGGCGCCACAGCGGCGGGACGAGGGCCAGCACGATCATCCCGGCGTAGCCGGTGGGCAGCACCGGGCTCTCCTCGAAGTCGCGCAGGGTCTGGTAGCGCCGGGTCGGGTTCGCGTGGTGGTCGCTGTGTCGCTGCAGGTGGTAGAGCAGCACGTTGGTGGCGATGTTGTTGGAGTTCCAGGAGTGGGACGGGTCGACGCGCTCGTAGCGCTGGCGGTCCGCGCGTCCGACCTTCTGGCGCAGCATCCCGTAGTGCTCCATGTAGTTGACGACCTCGAGCAGGCTGAAGCCGACGACGGCCTGGAGGACCAGGAACGGCAGCACGACCGGCCCCAGCCACACGACCACCGCGCCCCAGAGCACCGCCGACATCACCCACGCGTTGAGCACGTCGTTGCCGGGGCGGAACGGGTGCTGGTCGCGGCGGGCGTAGCGCTTCTGCTCGATCGACCAGGCCGAGCGCAGCGAGCCGACCACGGTGCGCGGCCAGAAGGCGTAGAAGCTCTCGCCGAGGCGGCTCGAGGCCGGGTCCTCGGGCGTCGCGACGCGGACGTGGTGGCCGCGGTTGTGCTCGATGTAGAAATGGCCGTAGAAGCTCTGGGCCAGCGCCACCTTCGAGAGCCAGCGCTCGTTGGCCTCGCGCTTGTGACCGAGCTCGTGGGCGGTGTTGATGCCGATGCCGCCGATGCACCCGATGGTCGCCGCCAGGCCGACGGAGCCGACCAGGCCGAGGTCGCCGGCGCCGAGGAACGGGTCCCCGCGGGCGATGAGGTACATCGCGAGCGCGAAACCGGCGTACTGCACCGGCAGGAAGAGGTAGGTCACCCAGCGGTAGTAGCGGTCCTCCTCGAGAGCCTCGATGAGGTCGTCAGGCGGGTTCGTGCGGTCCAGGCCGACGACGAGGTCGATCAGCGGCACGAGCCCGAGGACGACGAGGGGCCCGACCCACCAGAACACACCGCTTCCGGTGGCCAGCCAGCCGCCGTAGGCGATGAACGCCAGGGACGGCACGACGAGGCCGATCAGCCAGAGGTAGCGCTTCTGGTCCTTCCAGCCCTCGGTGGAGCCGACCGGAACGGTCTGCGCTGTCCGTGTCTGGGTCGCCATCGCTCGTCCGCCTTCCTGTCACGACGGCGGGGAGCCACCGTCTGATTGACAGGAACGTAGCGATTGTCAAGCCGTTTGACAACCCATAACTTTTTGTCGAGACAGCCCGTCACACTCACCGGGCCGACGGGCCCCCCTCAGAGGCCGCCCTCCTCCTCGAGGCTCACGTGGTCCAGGCTCGCGTTGCGGCCGGCGATCGCCCGGGCCACGGCCTTCGGGACGTCGGCGTTGAAGACCGAGGGGATGATGAACGTCGGGTTCAGCTCGTCGTCGTGCACGACATGGGCGATCGCGTCGGCGGCGCTGAGCATCATCTCGATGGTCACGTCGGTGGCGCGCGCGTCGAGCAGACCGCGGAAGACCCCGGGGAAGGCCAGCACGTTGTTGATCTGGTTGGGGTAGTCGGAGCGGCCGCTCGCGACGACCGCGGCGTACTGCCCGGCGTCGCCCGGCTCGACCTCCGGGTCGGGGTTGGCCAGGGCGAAGATGATCGCGCGCTCGTTCATGTCCTTGATCCACTCCGCGTCGAGGACGTTGGGTGCGCTGACCCCGATGAAGACGTCCGCGCCGCTCAGCCCCGTGCGCAGGTCGCCCCGGACCTTGCGGGGGTTGGTCGCCCGGGCCAGCCGGAGCTTGGCCTCCGGCAGCGACTCGTCGTCGCCGGACAGGCAGCCCTCGCGGTCCCAGACCACGACGTCGCCCACGCCCGCCGCGAGGAGCAGGGTCACGATCGCGCTGCCGGCCGCCCCCGCACCCGCGACGACGACCCGTACGTCCGTGAGCGACTTGGAGACCACCCGCAGCGCGTTGGTCAGGGCGGCGAGCACGACGATGGCCGTGCCGTGCTGGTCGTCGTGGAAGACCGGGATGTCGAGGCTCGCCTGGAGGCGCTTCTCGATCTCGAAGCACCGCGGCGCGGCGATGTCCTCCAGGTTGATGCCACCGAAGCCGGGGGCGATCATCTCGACGGCCTTGATGATCTCCTCGGTGTCCTGGCTGGCCAGGCAGATCGGCCACGCGTCGATGTTGGCGAAACGCTTGAACAGCGCCGCCTTGCCCTCCATCACCGGCAGGGCCGCGCCGGGGCCGATGTTGCCCAGCCCCAGCACGGCCGAGCCGTCGGTGACCACGGCGACGGAGTTGCCCTTGACCGTCAACCGCCGCACGTCGGCGGGGTTGTCGGCCAGCGCGCGGCTGACCCGGCCCACCCCGGGGGTGTAGGCCATCGACAGGTCGTCGCGGTTGCGCAACGGCACCTTGGAGGTGACCTCGATCTTGCCGCCGATGTGCAGCAGGAAGGTCCGGTCGGAGACCTTGTAGACCTCGACCCCGTCGATCCGGTCGACCGCGACCCGCAGCTCCTCGGCGTGGTCGGCGTCGATGGCCGAGCAGGTCACGTCGACGACGAGGCGGTCGTTGCTGGACTCCGCCACATCGACGGCCATCACGATCCCGCCCTGCTGCGCGATGGCGGTGGCGACCGAGCCCACCACGGAGTGGTCGGGCTCGGTGTGCAGCCGCATGGTGATCGAGTAGGACGAGGTGGTGGCGATCTTGGGCACCGGGCCACCTTCCACCGCCCGCTCGGTTACCGGCAAGTCGCCCGGTGCCGGCGGAGGGCCTCAGCGGGCGGTGGTGCCGAGCAGGTCGAGCAGGTTCTGGGAGAACTTGTTGCCCATCTGGTGGATCACGGTCTTCATCGACGCCGTGACCGCGGGGCTCATCGCCTTGGGGATGGGCAGGTCGACGGTGATCTCGAGCGAGGTGCGCAGCAGCGTCGCGGCCTTCTCGTCACCCTCGGGCTCGAGCTCCTCGAGCTCGTACCAGCCCTCGACCCCCGTGCTCTCCTTCTCCTCGGCCGGCGGCTCGTGGGTGAAGTCGATGCGCGTCAGCTCGTCGTAGGTCATCTTCTCGGTGAAGGTCGGCGAGAGCGTCGTCTTGGGCACCGGCAGCTTGGTCATCGACCACACCCAGTGCTCCCCCCGGTCCTCGATCCCGGTGACGAACGGGGTGAGCTCGGCGATCTTGTCCGCGTCGACGAGCACGTCCCAGATCTCCTGGCGGGTGGCCCGGACGATGGCCTCCGCCTCGGTGTCGGCACTGAACCTGGTCATCGGGCGATCAGGCCTTCGGGGACTGCTGGGCCTGCAGCGCCTTCTCGATGTCGCCGGTGATCTTCTCCGGCTTGGTCGTCGGCGCGTAGCGCTTGATGACCTGCCCGTCCTTGCCGACGAGGAACTTGGTGAAGTTCCACTTGATCTTGTCGCCCATCATCCCGCCCTTCTCCGAGCGCAGCCACGCATAGACCGGGTGCGCGTCGTCGCCGTTGACGTCGACCTTGGAGAACATCGGGAAGCTCACGCCGAACGAGCTCTCGCAGAACGTCTTGATCGAGGCGTCGTCACCCGGGTCCTGCTCACGGAACTGGTTGCACGGGAAGCCCAGGACGCTGAAGCCCTGCTCCTCGTAGGACTCCTGCAGCTTCTGGAGCCCCTCGAACTGGGGGGTGAAGCCGCACTGGGAGGCGGTGTTGACGACCAGCACGACCTTCCCGTCGTACGTCGCGAGGTCGACGTCGGCGCCGTCGATGGCGGTGGCGTGGTGGTCGTGGAGGGAGGTCATGGTCCCGATTCTGCCAGGGGCGCCCCGGCGCGGGCCCCGTCCCGGCCGTGACACTGCTCGCGCGTCAGGGGAGCATGGGACCCATGAGCCAGCGTGGGACCAGCACGGACACCCTGCGGGTGGACCGCCGCTCGTGGCCACGCGCTCGCTCCTGGGCCCGCACGACGGGCCTCGTCCTGGGCGTCGCGCTCGCCGCGGCCCTGGTCAACCAGTCGCCGACGTACGGCAGCCTGGTCGCCGCCGCCGGGGTCCCCCTGGTCGTCGGCGCCGTCCTCGTGTCGGCCGTGGTCGTGGTGCAGCGGCGCACCGAGCGGCGCCTCGGCGGCCAGGTCACCGGCGGTCGCGGTCAGCGCGCGCTGCTCGCGCGGGCCCTGGCTGAGGGCACCCTGCCCGGCGACGCCGAGCTCGCCTCCTGGCGCCAGGAGGTGCCGCTGCTGCACCGGCGCGCCGAGGAGGACGCCGCCGCCGCTCCGCTGCTGTGGACCACCGGCTTCCTGCTGGTCGTGCTGGCCACGGTCGCCCAGGTCGTCGGCCGGTCCGGGGTGAGCGCCTACCTCGCCGTGCTCAGCTTCGTGCTGCTGCTGTGGTGGCCGCTGCACCTGCGCCGCACCCGGCGGCGCGCGCGGCAGTACCGCGACCTGGTCGACCGGCTCGGGTCCCAGGGCTGGGGCTGAGCGCCGGGCGCGCGGACGTACTGGGGGCCTGGTTCTCGAGCTTGTCGGCTGTTGCAATGGACGACAGGCTCGGGAACACCCGGCCAGCCGGTGATTCCCACGACCCCACCAGCCTCACCAGCCTCACCAGCCCCAGACGCGTCACGCGCGCCAGGCCACGCCCCACCGGGTGAGCGCGACCTCGGCGAGCGGACGCCGCGAGCGGGGCCGGGACTCCCGCTCGCGCTCGTCGTCGGGGACGCCGTCCGGGTCGCCGGCGTGACCCACCACCACGGCACTGAGCACCCGCCAGTGGTCCGGCACGCCGAGCCCGGCGGCCACGGCGTCCTTGTCGAACCCCGCGATCTGGTGCGCGACGAGACCCGTGGCGTGGGCCTGGACGACCAGGTGCGCGACGGCCTGGCCGGCGTCGAACGCGGTCCCGACCGGGTCGCGCGGGGGTTTCGCGTCGGGTGCCGCGTCGGGATCGGCGGCGACCTTGGCCACGGCGACGACGACCAGCGCCGCGCGGCGCACCCAGGCGTTGCCCCGGCTCAGGGCGGCGTCGAGGACCTGCCGCGACTCGCTGCCCCGCTCGGCGACCAGGAACGTCCAGGGCTGGGAGTTGCCTGCGCTCGGGGCCCAGCGCGCCGCCTGCAGCAGGGCGGACACCTCGGCCTCGCTCAGGTCCCGCTGCTCGTCGAACCAGCTCGGGCTCCACCGCGAGCGCAACGGCTCCGCCAGCGTCTCGGCCCCGTCACGGGGCTCGCGCGCCGTCGGGCCGCTCATCGGCCGCGACCGGCCGGGACCGGCCACGCCTCGTCGGTGCTCGTGGCCTCGCCGACCTGCGCCAGGAACGACCGGACCGACGAGGCGTCGTCCTCGCGCTGCCAGGGGTACGTCGTGGGCCGTCGCGCCCGGTCGTGCCAGAAGTGGTGGTGCCCGCGGGCCTCGGGTCGCGCCGCGACCAGCCACACGGCCGTGTCGGCGCCTTCCTCGGCGGTGCGCAGCAGCGGGCCGAGGACCTTGTCGAAGCCCGGCAGCGAGTCGGTCAGCCCGGGGGTGCCGGACCAGCCGGGGTGCATCGAGGCGACCAGCACGCCGGTGCCGGCCAGCCGTGCGGCCCACGCGTCGGCCAGCACCACCTGCATCCGCTTGGTGCGCGCGTAGGCCCGGACGCCGTCGTAGGTGCCCTCGGCGTACTCCAGGTCGTCCTCACGCAGCCCGGAGGTGTACATCCCGCCGGAGCTCATCCACACCACCGAGGCGCCACCGGTGCGACCTCCCTCCTCGAGGACGTCGCGCAGCAGCGCGGTGATCAGGTGCGGGCCGAGCACGTGCGCGGCCAGGGACATCTCGTGGCCCTGCGCGGTCTCGGTGCGCTCGGCGGTCATCACCCCGGCGTTGTGCACCAGGCCGTGCAGCGCGCCGACGCGGCCGGTGAAGTCCGCCGCCCACGCGCGCACGGCGTCGAGGTCGCTGACGTCGCAGCACTCCCCCACGGTCTCGACGCCGGGGACCTGGCGGCGCAGGTCGCCCACCACCCGGTCGATCTTCGCCGGCGTACGCCCCAGGACGTGCACCGTGGCCCCGAGCCGGGCGAAGGACAGCGCCATCGCCTCCCCGATCCCGGAGGTCGCGCCGGTGACGAGCACCCGCCGGTCGCGCAGGGCCCCGGCCGGGGCGTCGGCGGCCCAGAACCTGCGCCGCACCGCCGAGCCGATCCGCGTGTAGCCGAGCAGCACCGAGCGGTCGAGGGCGGCGTCGGCCAGGCGCGTGAGGTTCATGCTCGCGACCCTAGCCAGGGCGTCGCGGGGCGTGAGGCGGGCACCTCGGACCGGGGAGCACACTGGTCGGGTGCTGGCCTCCCTCTCCCCCGCGCGACGCCGACTGGTCGTCGGCGCGGCGGTCGTCGCGGCCGTCGTGGTGCTCGCGGTCGCCGTCACGGCCGCGCTCGGGGGCGGGCGCACGGTGACGCCGGTCGCGCAGGACCGGCTCGGCCCCGTGCTGCTGCTCCCGGGGTACGGCGGCGCCGCGTCCGGGCTCGACCCGCTGGCCCGGGCGCTGCGGGGCGAGGGCCGCACCGTCGAGGTGATCGCCCCACCGGGCGACGGACGCGGCGACCTGCGCGAGCACGCGACCCTCGTCGAGCAGGCCGCCCAGGACGCCGTCGACGGCGGCGCGCCCTCGGTCGACGTCGTCGGCTACTCCGCGGGCGGGGTCGTGGCGCGCTACATGGTGGCCGAGCTCGGGGGTGGCGACCTGGTCCGGCGCGTGGTGACCCTGTCCTCGCCCCACCACGGCACCGACCTCGCCGCGGGCGCGGCGGGACTGGGCGCCGCCTCCTGCCCCGAGGCCTGCCGCCAGCTGGCTCCGGGCAGCGAGCTGCTCACCGACCTGAACCGCGGCGACGAGACCCCGCCCGGTCCTCAGTGGGTGGCCCTGTGGACCACCGACGACCAGACGGTGGTGCCGCCCACCTCGGGCCGCCTCGAGGGCGCGGTGTCGTTCGCCGTCCAGGACGTGTGCCCCGGCGTGAGCGTCGGACACGGCGACGTGCCGTCGGAGCCGACGGTGATCACCATCGTGCTCGACGAGCTCGGCACCGCGCGGCCGGCGACGCCCACGCCGGAGGTCTGCCGCTAGTCGCTGACGTCCTTCGTCGCGAAGTTGGCCCAGGCCGCCCCGAAGAACACGACCACGTAGCCGAGCTGCAGCAGCACCCCCCGCACCACGTCGCGCCACAGGATCGGGTCGCGGAAGAGGTCGACGAAGGCCAGCCAGTAGCGCGTGGGCAGGTAGTCGCGCACGACGTCGGAGGCGTCGAGGGTGAAGAGCAGCGTCGAGGCGATCAGCACCGCCATCGTGCCCAGTGCAGCGCCGAGCGGGGAGTCGGCGAGGGTCGAGAAGAACAGCGCGATCGCGGCCACGCCGAGCATGCACAACATCGCGTAGCCCAGCGCCAGACCGGTCCGCCCGATCAGCTCGGGCGTGGTCAGCGACGTGCCCGACACGCTGGTCGAGCTGCCGGGCACGACCGCCGAGCCCGCGGTCACGTCACCGTTGCCGAGCAGCAGCACGCCCAGGACGTACGCCGTCAGGGCGACCACGACGATCGTGACCACCACGAACGCCATCGAGGCGACCAGCTTGGCCGCCAGCAGCCGGGCGCGCCCGACGGGGCGCACCAGCAGGTAGCGCAGCGTGCCCTGCTGGGCCTCGCCCGCGACCGACTCCCCGGCGACCAGCGCGACGGCGATCGGCAGGAACAGCGGCAGCACGATGGCCAGCGCCGCGAGCGGGAAGAGCGTGCCGTCGGTGAGCACCGCGGAGAGGAAGGCCGGTCCCGTGCCAGGGCGCGGTCCGATCGCGGTCAGCGCCAGCAGGACGGCCACCAGGCTGGGCAGCGCGTCGATGAGCAGCACGGTGACCCACGTACGCCGGCTGCGCAGCAGCTTGACCAGCTCGACCCGGATCATGCCGCCCCCGCCGAGCCGGCCGCGGCGTCGCGGGAGAAGTCGTCCGAGCCCGCTCCGGTCGCCTCGAGCACGACGCCCTCGAGGGTGCGCCGCTCGACGGTGACCTCGAGCACCGGCACACCGGCGCCGACGAGGTCGGCGACCAGCCGCGCCGGATCGTCCTCGCGCACCGCGAGCAGGTCGCCGTGGCGACCGGGGCCCTCGTCGTGCGCGCCCCGGATCGGGTCGTCCTCGCAGCGCTCCCCGAGCAGGGTGCGCACCAGGTCCGGACGGGTCGTGCGCACCAGCATCCGCCCGGTGGGTCCCTGGACGCGGTCGAGGTCGTCCTGGAGCACCAGGCGCCCGCGGTCGATCACACCGACCCGGGTGCAGGTCTGCTCGACCTCGGCGAGCAGGTGGCTGGAGACCAGCACCGTGGTGCCGGCGGCGTTGAGCTCGCCGAGCAGGGCGCGGATGTCGCGGATGCCCTGGGGGTCGAGGCCGTTCGTGGGCTCGTCGAGCACCAGCAGGCGCGGGTGGCGCAGCAGCGCCTGGGCCAGGCCGAGCCGCTGGCGCATGCCGAGTGAGTAGGCGTGGACCGGACGCTTGTCGACGGAGGCCAGGCCGACCCGTTCCAGGGCGTCCTCGACGCGCCGGCGCCGACCCCGGCGGCCACCCTCGCCCTTGGTCCCGGCCGCGTCGAAGAGCCCGAGGTTCACCCGTCCGGAGAAGTGCGGGTAGGCCCCCGGCCCCTCGATCATGGCGCCGACCTGCGGCAGCACCTCGGGGGCCGAGGACGGCATCGGCCGGCCGAGCACCTCGATGTCGCCGCGCGTGGCCAGGACCAGGCCGAGCAGCATCCGGACCGTGGTGGTCTTGCCCGACCCGTTCGGGCCCAGGAACCCGTAGACGTCGCCCTCGCGGACGTCGAGGTCCAGGTCGGTCACCGCCGCGACCTTCCCGAAGCGCTTGGTCAGCCCGGACGTCGCGATCATCCGCGCGCTGCTCATCGCCCCTCCCCGACGTACGTCGCGCGGCTCAGCAGGTCGCCGAGCACGGCGTCGAGCGCCTCGGGCTGGAGACTGCCGGCCACCAGCCAGCCGCCGTCGCCGGCGCGCCCGCTGAGCGCGAGGCCGAGCGGTCCCTGCTGGGCGGCGACGCCGTGGGCGAGGGAGACGGCGCCGAGGGTGGCGGCGACCTGCTCACGCAACGGGTCGGCCTCCCGGTCACGCAGCGGGATGGCCACGACCTGACGCAGCCCGGTGCCGTAGACCCCCACCGCCTGACGCGAGTCGTCGGAGAGCGTGAGCCCCCCGGCCTCGGCGGGCGGACGCACCGGGGCGTACTGGCTGGCCGCGTCGGCGATGTCGAGCACGTCGACACGCTCGAGGGTGGTGCCCGGCGTACGCCGGAACCCGATCACGCCGTCGGGGGGAGCACCGGGCGACCACTCGAGCACGGTGCTGGTGAAGGACGGCGAGGTCGCCTCGCGGGCCCAGACCTCGACGCGCAGCGGGACGCCGGTGGCCGGGTCGACCCAGGTGTCGACGTGCGCGATGGTCGAGCCCTGGTCGGCCCGGGCGGGCAGGAGCCGGAGGCCGGCGGCGTCGACGCCGGCGACCCGACGAGCAGGCAGCAGGGTCAGCTGGTCCTCCCCGGTCGCCTCGGCCGGGTCGAGGTCGCCGAGGAACCGACGGGCCAGCTCGCCCGGGACGAGGTCGGAGCTGCGCGGGAGCCGGATGTCGGGGTCGCGGCTGACCCGTGCCTGCTGGGCCTCGTAGGAGTAGTCGACGGTGACGGCGCCGTCGTGGTGCAGGTCGGACTCGCCGGCCCTCAGCAGCTGGTCGACGCGCCAGGTGTCGCGGTCGCTCCACCAGACCCGCAGCCGGTTCTGCTCGCCGAGCAGGGCCCCGACGCTGTCGATCGTCCCGGCGTCCGGCAGCTGGAGCGTGCCGGCCGTCTCGACCAGCGCCGAGAAGGGCTCGTCGCGCGACGCCTGGACCCGGCTCAGCAGCGTGGCCGCGTCCAGCCCCGACTCGGAGACCGGCAGCAGCCGCGGCGCCAGCGGTACGCCGACCACGGCCAGGGCCACCGCGAGCGTGACCAGCCAACGGCGCACAGGGGTCATGGGCTGCGACGCTACGGGTCTGCTCCAACGCGCACCGGTGACGGTGGCGTGCTCCACCCCCTACCGAGGCAGTCGGATCCCGTACTGCGCGAGCTTGCGGTAGATCGTGGCCCGACTCATCCCCAGCTCGAGGGCGGCGTCGGGCATCGTCACACCGGGGCGGGTGAGCACGCGGACGATCTCGTCCCGCTCGAAGGTCTCGATGCGGCTCAACCGGTGCCCGGTGGCGGAGAGGACGTCGGCGGGCAGGTGTCGCACGTCGACGTCGTCCGTGCGGCTGACCGCGGCCCGGACCACCCGGCGCAGCTCGGCCACGTTGCCCGGCCACCCGTGGTCGTGCAGGGCCTGCTGGGCACGGACGGAGAAGTCGATGTCGCGGCCGCGGGCCTCCCGGGCGAAGCTGCGCGCCAGGGGCACGACGTCCTCCGGCCGCTCGCGCAACGGTGGCACCGACACCACGCACACCAGCCCGGCCAGCGCCGCCGGAAGGTCCTCGAACCGCTCGGCGACCAGGGACCAGGTGCTCGGGGCCGCGGCGGCGAACCGGTCACGGAGGCGGTCCGCGGCCCAGGCCGGCAGCCGGTCGGCCTCGCCGAGCAGCACCGTGGTGCTCGCCTTGCCGATCTCGGGCGACCACAGGTCCAGCCAGGCCTCGACGTCGTGGGCCTGCGGGGTCCGCGCCGCCAGCACCCGGTCGCGCGGTCGTGCGCGGCGTACGGCCTGGGCCAGTGCCGTCGTCCGTCCGCTGCCCGGCTCGCCCACCGCCACCACGCAGCCACCCGCCTCGATCGCGGCGTGGATACCGCTGACCGCCTCGCGCCACGACGCTGAGAGCTCCACCACACTGCCGGAGCCCGGTTCGAGCCGGGGCACCGCCACGCGGAAGACCTCTCCGCGCGCCGCCTCGCGTACGGAGCTCCCGCTCGAGCGCGCCGCCATCAGCGCGGTCGTCGTCCCCGCCGCCGACCGGGCCAGGGCGAGCAGGAGCTCGGAGGACGACTCCGAGAACGTCGTCAGGTTGACGGCCCCCTCCAGGCGCCCGGTCACGGGGTCGAGCACGGGCACCGCCGCACAGGTGTAGGTGCGCAGGCTCACGGCGTAGTGCTCCGCGGCCCGCACCACGGTCGGGACGCGGTCGGCCAGGGCGAGGCCGAGGCCGTTGGTGCCGGCCTCGCGCTCGGCGTAGGAGAAGCCCGGGGCGAGGTGCACGGTGTCGAGGGCCCGCAGCAGTCCGTGGTCGCCGCACCGGCGGTCGAGCACGAGGCCCTCGGCGTCGGTGAGCATCAGGCTGATCGGCTCGGTGCCCAGCGAGCGGTGCAGATCGCCGAGCACCTCACGCCCGCAACGGGAGAACAGGGAGTCGGTGTCGAGGTCTCCGGTGAACGTCGGGTGCACGCCCTCGAGGGGCACGCCGTAGTCCTCGCTGCGTCGCCAGGACGCGGCAAGACGCCTGGGGGCCTGCTCCGGGAGCCTCTCGCGTCCGTCTGCGCCCGCCATGACCACCTCCGAGCCTGCGTCGGGCCCAGCGTACGCCGAGGCTGTGACCGGCGTCTCAAAGTGAGACGCCGACCCCCTCGGCAGCGGGCCCGCGCGGATCTAGCGTCGGTGGCGTCCGCGGCACTCGTCGCGGCCCGAGACGGAGGCGCAGATGTACACCAAGGACGGCGAGAGCTACTTCATCGTGGACTCCCACGTGGCCCTGTGGGACGCCCGTGAGGCCAACCAGCGCAACATCCACGGCAAGCAGTTCATCGACTGCTTCTACGACTACCACCGCAACCTCTCGCCCGAGAGCGAGGTGTGGACCTACGAGGAGTACCTCTACCAGGGCGGCGAGCGGCTGATGAAGGACCTGTTCACCGACGGCTACGTCGACCACGCCATCTTCCAGCCGGCTCACCTCGGCGAGTTCTACACCCATGGCTTCGGCCAGACCGACGAGGCCTCCGCCCTCGCCGCGGCGCACCCGGACCAGCTGACCTACAACCACTTCTTCGACCCCCGCGACGGTGAGCAGGGCCTCGAGCAGCTCCACGCCGACGCCGAGCGGTTCGGCCTCAAGGGCGTCAAGCTCTACACCGCAGCCTGGTACGGCGAGTCGCGCGGCTGGAAGCTCGACGACCCCTGGGCGCTGCGCTACTTCGAGGCCTGCCGCGAGCTGGGGATCAAGAACATCCACGTCCACAAGGGCCCCACCATCCGGCCGCTGGACCGCGACGCCTTCGACGTCGCCGACGTCGACCACGTGGCCAGCGAGTTCACCGACCTCAACTTCATCGTCGAGCACGTCGGCCTGCCGCGCCTGGAGGACTTCTGCTGGATCGCCACCCAGGAGCCCAACGTCTACGGCGGCCTCGCGGTCGCGATGCCGTTCATCCACACCCGCCCGCGCTACTTCGCCCAGATCATCGGCGAGCTCCTCTACTGGATCGGCGAGGACCGCATCCTGTTCTCCAGCGACTACGCGATCTGGACCCCGAAGTGGCTGGTCGAGAGCTTCGTGGACTTCTCCATCCCCTCCGACCTCGACGAGTACTCCGAGCTGAGCACGGCGGTGAAGAAGAAGATCCTCGGCCTGAACGCCGCCGCGCTCTACGACCTCGACGTGCCGACCGAGCTGCGTCTGCCCGAGGCCGACGAGACCGCCACCGGCCCTCGCGGGACCGACGCCGTCGACGCCGACCTGGTGGGCGCCCGATGACGGCGGTGCTCGCGGAGCCGGGGGCGCTGACCGAGTCCGACGTACGCCGTGCGCTCGACGTCGTGCTCGACCCGGAGCTCGACGAGCCGATCACCGACCTCGGCTTCGTGCGCTCGGTCGCGCTCGACCACGAGCGGCTCGAGGTGCACCTGCGCCTGCCCACGTCGTTCTGCTCGCCGAGCTTCGCCTACCTGATGGCCTCCGACAGCCGCGACGTGCTGCACGCGCTGCCGGGGCTCGACGGGCGGCGACTGGTCGTCGAGCTCGACGACCACCACGACTCGGAGCGGATCAACACCGGTCTGGCCGCCGACGCGGGCTACCGCGGCACGTTCGGCGCGGAGGCCGACGACAGCCTCGACGGGCTCCGGGAGATCTTCCGGCGCAAGGCCCACACGGCCGCGGCCGAGCGCTGCCTGACCGGGCTGCTCAAGGCCGACCCGGACCGCACGCTCGAGGCCCTCGGCGAGGTCCGCCTCGCCGAGCTGCCGGCCGGGCACGACCGCGACGCCCTCCTGCGGCGGCGCGAGGCCCTCGGCCTGCCCGTCGACGACGCGGCGCTCGTGCTCGTCGACCACGAGGGCACCACGCCCGCCGACGTGCCGATGGCGCTGCGCCGGGCGCGCTCGACGCGCATCTCGATCGACGGCAACGCGCACTTCTGCCGGGGTCTGCTCGGCACGCGCTACCCCGGCTCGGAGGGTGACCAGGCACCGCGGGCCGACGAGACGTTCGTGCCGTTGTCCAGCCTGACCACCCGCCCGCACCACACCGCGAACCAGTCCGAGGAGCAGAACCGATGAGCACCATGCGAGCCGTCCAGGTCGTCGGCTACCACCAGGGCCTCGAGATGACCGAGGTCGCCGTCCCCGAGCCCGTCGGACCCCTTGACGTGGTCGTGAAGATCGGTGGTGCCGGCGTGTGCCGCACCGACCTGCACATCCTCGAGGGGCAGTGGGCCGAGAAGTCCCAGGTCGCCCTGCCCTACACGATCGGCCACGAGAACGCCGGCTGGGTGCACGCGGTCGGCTCGGCCGTCACGCACCTCACCGAGGGCGACAAGGTGATCCTGCACCCGCTCTCGACCTGCGGGCTGTGCCGCGCCTGCCGCTCGGGCGACGACGTGCACTGCGAGAGCAGCGCGTTCCCGGGGATCGACACCGACGGGGGGTACGCCGACTACCTGCTCACCACCGCACGCAGCGTGGTCAGGATCGACGACCGCCTCGAGCCGGCCGACGTCGCGGCGCTCGCGGACGCCGGGCTCACGGCGTACCACGCGGCCGCCAAGGCGGCCAGGCGGCTCACGCCGCGCGACCGGTGCGTGGTGATCGGGGCCGGCGGGCTGGGCCACATCGGCATCCAGGTGCTCAAGGCCCTCACCCCGGCCGAGCTGATCGTGGTGGACCGCAACCCCGACGCGCTGAAGCTCGCCCTCGACATCGGGGCCGACCACGGCGTCGTCGCCGAGGGCGGGCAGGTGGAGGAGGTCCTCGACCTCACCGGCGGCTTCGGCGCCGAGGTGGTCGTCGACTTCGTCGGCGAGGGCGGCTCGACCGCGCAGGGCATCGCGATGACCCGGCGCGCCGGCGACTACCACGTCGTCGGGTACGGCGAGAACGTCGACGTCCCGACGATCGACCTGATCTCGGAGGAGAAGAACGTGATCGGAAACCTCGTCGGGTCCTACAACGACCTGTGCGACCTGATGGCTCTCGCCGCCCGCGGCGCAGTCACCCTGCACACCCAGAAGTACGCGCTGGACGACTTCGCCACCGCCGTCGACGACCTGGACCACGGTCGTGTCCGCGGGCGCGCCATCCTGGTGCCCTGAGCGACCCCCCGCCGTCGACGTCCCCGACCCCCTCGACCCAGGAGCCCCGTTGATCTTCATCACCGCCGTCTTCAGCATCAAGCCCGAGCACGCCGACGAGTGGCCCGAGCTCTCGCGTGAGTTCACCCGAGCCTGCAACGCCGAGGAGGGCTGCTTGTGGTTCTTCTGGTCGCGCAGCGTCGAGGATCCCCACGACTACGTCCTCGTCGAGGCCTTCCGCGACGGCGACGCCGGCGGTGCCCACGTCCAGTCGGAGCACTTCAGGAAGGCGACCGAGGAGCTGCCGGCCTACCTCGCCTCGACGCCGAGGATCATCAACGCCGAGATCGAGGGGACCCGGTGGTCCGAGCTCGGCGAGATGTCGGTCGACGGGTGAGCGCGCACCCGGTCGGCAGGTGACGGTCGGCACCGTTGCTGGACCCGGGCGGTACCCGGTGAAGGCCAGGGGTGGCGACGAGCTCGCGACCTCGGGCCGGTTCCTCGAAGGCCCGCCGACGGGACCTCCCTAGCGATCAGGGCGGTGCGGCTGGTCGCTCGGAGCCCGCTCCGGCTCGTCGCTCGCCCGGGCCTGCTCGTTGAGGTACCGGGCGACGACGACCCCGACCGCCGCGGAGGGGACGGCCAGGAACGCGCCGATCACCCCGAACAGGGTCGATCCGAGCACGATCGAGAGCAGCACCACCCCGGCGTGCAGGTCGAGGCTGCGTCCCTGCAACCACGGCAGCAGCACGTTGCCCTCGAGCTGCTGGACCAGCAGCACGATGACGAGCACGAGCACCGCGGTGACCCAGCCGTTGGCCGCGAGTGCGACGAGGACGGCCAGCGCACCCACCGTGACGGCGCCGACGATCGGGGCGAAGGCGGCCAGGAAGGTCAGCACCGCCAGGGGCAGGGCGAGCGGCACCCCGAGCAGCAGCAGCCCCGCGCCGATGAACACGGCGTCGATGAGACCGACGAGGGCCTGGGTGCGCACGAACGTGCCGAGCGTCGTCCACGCGCGGATGGAGACCTCGGTGAGGTGCCGCCCGGCGGCCGGGCCCGACCAGTGGTCGAGCCAGGGCAGGAACCGGTGTCCGTCCTTGAGGATGAAGAAGACCAGCACCAGCGTGATCACCACGTTGATGACCGCGTTCAGCACCACCGAGAGGCCCACCAGCACACCGCTGGCGATCGTCGCGGCGCTGGACTGCAGACGGTCCTGGACCGAGGAGACGGCGCTCTCCATCTGGGCGTCGGTCACCCCGACCCCGCTGCTGCGCACGAACTCCTCCAGCCGTCCCAGGCCGGAGGACGCACTCAGCGACAGCTCGACGACCTGGTCGCTGGCGGTCGGGGCCAGCAGGCTCACCGTGCCGCCCAGCAGGGCTACCGCGACCACGATCGTGGACGCGGCCGCGACCGTGCGCGGCAGGTGCAGACGCCGCTCCAGCAACCGGGCCGGCGTCTGCAGCACGCTGGCGATGATCAGCGCCAGCAGCAACGGCAGCAGGACGCTCCACGTCTCCTGGACCACCAGGCCGAGCAGCACCAGGCCGAGGGCGATCAGCACCCACCGAGCCGCCCAGGTCGCGCCCCAGGTGACGGCCTGACCGATGACGCCGGGACGCAGCGTCGCGAAGACCGGCCGCTCGGCAGCGGCCTGCTCGCTCGCAGGGGGCCGCTCGGTGCGGTCGCCCGCGGTGTCAGCGAGCGAGGTCGGGGCCTCGTCGTCGGACGGGACGGCCGAGGACGTGCCGGACTGGGTGCTCATGGGGCCATGGTGCCGTGGATCGTCGGACGGCGTCGCCCACCCCGGACCCGGCGTCGGTGACGGTCGCGCCGGCGAGGGTCGGTCCTAGCCTTGCGGCATGGACATCGACATCCCGTTCACCCACGACGAGGTCATGCTGCGGCAGCGCTACGAGTTCGCCTCGATCATCAACGACCTGCTCATCGCGATCTGGTTCATCGTCGGCAGCGTGCTGTTCTTCTCCCCCTCCACCACCGACGCGGGCACCTGGCTGTTCCTCATCGGCAGCGTCCAGCTCGCCATCCGACCCGCGATCCGGCTCGTCCGTGGCGTGCACCTCCAGCGCCGCGGCGGGTCCCGCAAGCCCGGGCACGAGTCCGGCGAGGACTTCTGAGCGCGGCGGCGTCGGCCATGGGGCCTACGACGGCCCGGCGATCGGGACCGCGCCCTGCCGTGCGGGGTCCACGATCGGACGGCCCAGCGAACGGCTCCGGCCCCGCAGCTCGGCCACGACCACCCCGTCCTCACGCGTCACGGTCACGTCGTAGATCCCGGAGCGACCCCGGACGGTCCGCTCCGTCGCGGTCGCGGTCAGCAGGTCGCCCTCCCGGGCGGCCTCGAGGAAGCTGACGTCGAGACCCGCGGCCACGGTGACGGCGCCGCGCGAGTTGCAGGCCAGGGCGAACGCGCTGTCCGCGAGGCTCGTGACGATGCCGCCGTGCGCGCTGCCCCAGCCGTTGACCATGTCGGGGCGCACCCGCATCTCGACGCGGGCCGTGCCGGGGCCGACCGCCCGCAGCCGCATCCCGAGGGCCTGGCTCGCCCGGTCGGCGGGCCACATCACCGCGGCCGCGAGGTCGGCCTGGGCCTGGGGATCGGTGTCGCTCACACTGCGCGAACCTAGCCGCGCCCCACCCTGTTCGCGAGGGCCCCCTGTTCGCGAGGCCCCCTGTTCGCGAGGCCGCAGAATTACCACATGCCCTCACTCCAGATCGACGTCCCGGTCCGCCTCGACGTGACCGCCAAGCAGGAGCTCGCGGCCGCGCTCGGACGTGCGTACGCCGAGACGATGCAGGCCCCGGTCGAGATCGTGACCGTGTCGATCCACGACCTCGGCGAGGGTGGGGTGTGGCGCTGCACCACGGGGGACCCGGTCCCGGCCGGCCTGGTGATGTGCGACGTGCGCGCCGGTCGCGACACCGACCAGCGCGCCCGTCTCGCCCGCCAGCTGGTCGCGCTGGTCGGGGCGGCGACCGGTCTGGACGACGGGCAGCTGAAGGTCGAGTTCACCCAGCACACCGGGGACGAGATGTGGCACCCGCAGCTAGGAGGCTTCAACGTCGACTGGGATCCCGACGGCGCGGACCTCAGCTGAGCTGCGGCAGCCGGGCAAGGGCCTCCCCGACCGCGGCCTGCAGCTGCGAGTCCTCCCACGACGTGTCCTGGATGTCGCCGGCCAGGTAGGCGGCGTACGCCGGCAGGTCGAGGTGCCCGTGCCCGCAGAGCGCGGTCAGGATCACCTTCTCCTCACCGGACTCCTTGCAGGCCAGCGCCTCCTCGACCGCCGCAGCCAGGGCGTGCGTCGGCTCCGGGGCCGGCACGATCCCCTCGGTCCGGGCGAACAGCACCCCCGCCGCGAAGCAGTCGGACTGCTGCTTGGCGACCGCGTTGATCTCCCCGGTCTCGTACAGGTGGCTGATCAGCGGGCTCATCCCGTGGTAGCGGAGCCCGCCGGAGTGGATCGGGTCGGGCACGAAGTCGTGGCCCAGGGTGTGCATCTTCATCAGGGGCGTCATCCCGGCGGTGTCGCCGAAGTCGTAGGCGTAGGTGCCCTGGGTCAGCGTCGGGCAGGCGGTCGGCTCCACGGCCCGCACCTCCGGTGACATCCGCCCGGCCCACCGCTCACGCAGGAACGGGAAGGCCAGGCCCCCGAAGTTCGAGCCGCCGCCGGTGCAGCCGACCAGCAGGTCGGGGGTCTCGCCCACCTTGGCCAGCTGGAGCAGCGCCTCCTCACCGATGACGGTCTGGTGCATCAGGACGTGGTTGAGCACGCTGCCCAGCGCGTAGTTGGTGGTCGGGTCCTGGGCGGCCATCTCCACGGCCTCGCTGATCGCGATGCCGAGCGAGCCCGGGGAGTCCGGGTGCTCGGCCAGGACGGTACGGCCGGCCTCGGTCAGCTCCGAGGGACTGGGGTGCACGGTGCCGCCGAAGGTCTCGATCATCATCTTGCGGTAGGGCTTCTGGTCGTAGGAGGCCCGCACCTGCCAGATCTCGCAGCTCATGTCGAACTGCGCACACGCGAAGGCCAGCGCGGTCCCCCACTGGCCGGCGCCCGTCTCCGTGGTCAGCCGCTTGATCCCGGCCTTGGCGTTGTAGAAGGCCTGTGGCACCGAGGTGTTCGGCTTGTGCGACCCGGCCGGCGAGACCCCCTCGTACTTGTAGTAGATCCGTGCCGGGGTGCCGAGCGCCTTCTCCAACCGGTGCGCCCGGAACAACGGGCTGGGCCGCCAGATCCGGTACACGTCGAGGACCTCGGGCGGGATGTCGACGTACTGCTCGGTGGAGACCTCCTGGGCGATGAGGTCCATCGGGAACAGCGGCGCGAGGTCCTCCGGGCCGATCGGCTGCCCGGTCCCCGGGTGCAGCACCGGCGGCGGCGGCGTGGGCAGGTCGTGGAGCACGTTGTACCAGCGCGTCGGCATCTCGCTCTCCTCGAGCTGGATCTTGTGCTGCTTGACGTCTGCCATCTCGGGGTTCCTCTCACGACGGTCCTGGACTGAGCACACCCTAGGGCCGAAAGCATGGCTGGGGATGGGACCTGTCTGTTCGAACGTCTGTTCTGTTATCATCGACGGGTGAGCACATCCACCGACATCAGCGACCACCTCGCCGACGTGCCCACCCCCGCCGGCCTGCTCGCCCGGCTGCGCGCCACCCACGTCGTCGAGGAGGTCGCCGGGGTCGAGATCCTCCAGATCGCCCTGGCCTGGGCCCACGCCCACCCCGCCCTCGACGACGACCACGCGCACGCCTGGCGGCCGGTGGCCGCCTCCGCCCGGGCCAGTCTCGAGGACGACGGAGGCCCCGACCCGCTGCGCTGCGACGACGAGGACCTCGAGTGGTTCGCGATCCCCCCGATCACCTGGGACGCCCCGGCCGCGTTCGCCGCGGCCCACCACCAGTCCACGACCTCCGGCAAGGCCCTGATCCGTGACGCCCTCGTCCTGGCGCACCGGCTGCCGCTGACGTGGGCCCGACTCCTGGCCGGGGGGATCCCCGCCTACCGCGCCCGACGCGTCGCCCAGTCCATCCTCGGCGCCCCACCCGACGTCGCGACCTACGTCGACCAACGCGTCCACCGCGTCCTGGACCGGATCGGCGCCACCGGCCTGGGACACCTGCTCGACCAGGCCATGCTCGAGCTCTACCCCGAGCAGCGCGAGGCCGACCAGATCGAGGCCCTCGACCACCGCCACGCCACCCTCGACCGGTCCTCCATCAACCACACCGGCGTCGCCGACATGGCCCTGCGCGCCGACTACGCCGACCTCGACGACTTCGACCAGGCCCTGGGCCGCGTCGCGACGGCACTCGCCGACCCCGGCCTCGACCCGACGGTCTGGGGCGAGGGCCACCACGAGTCCCTCGACGTCCGCCGCGCGCGTGCCGTCGGGATCCTCGCCGACCCCGTCCGAGCGCTCGCCCTGCTGCGACCCGACCGTGACGCCGACACCGCCGCCGTGGCGGTGCCGACCCGCGAGATCCGGGCCTACCTCCACCTCCGCCCCGAGCACCTCGCCGGCATCGAACCCGTCGTGGGCCAGCTTCTCCTCCCGGGCGCCGGGCTCGTCGCGGCGCTAGAGCAGCTCGTGCGGTCCTGGTGCGGGCGCACCGACCGCTTCCTGCGCGTCACCCCGGTCGTCGACCTCACCGAGGATCCCCGGCTCCACGCCGCCGCCGCCCACGACCCGTCGGCCGCCCTTCGCGAGCGCGTGCTCCTACGGCACCCGACCTGCGTCTTCCCCTGGTGCACCCGGGCCTCGACCCATCTCGACCTCGACCACATCGAGCCCTACGAGGCCGAGGACCCCGACGCGGCACCACCGGGCTCGCAGGACCTGCCCCAGACCAACGAGACCAACCTCGCCCCGCTGTGCCGCCACCACCACAACCTCAAGACCCACGCCGGTTGGAGCTACCAAGCAGCAGACCCTCTCGGAGCCCGCCCGACGTTCACCTGGACCGACCCCCACGGACAGCGCTACCTGCGCACGCCCGACGGCACCCTCGACCTCACCGACGACTCGGTCCGTCCTCTGCTTGGCTGAGGCTCGTGCGTGACCGTCAACCGGATCGCCGTCGTCGCTCCGAGGTCCTGCACGAGGTCCAGCGCGGCTGAGCTCAGGCCGCAGAGGCCACCGTGGCGTCGTCAGCCCCGGCCCGCGCAGCGACCTCCGCGACACCGAGCGCTCCGCGGACCACGTCGCGGACGTCGCCGACGACGTGGACGGTCAACGCCTCGCGTACCTCGGCCGGCACGTCGTCGAGGTCGGGCTCGTTGCGCAGGGGCACGAACACCTCGCTCAGCCCCGCGCGCTGCGCGGCGAGCAGCTTCTGCTTCAGCCCGCCGATCGGCAGCACCCGGCCGTTGAGCGTGACCTCGCCGGTCATCCCGACCTCGGAGCGCACCGGGCGCCCCGTGGCCAGCGACGCCAGCGCGGTGACCATCGTGATGCCGGCCGACGGGCCGTCCTTCGGCACGGCGCCGGCCGGGACGTGGAGGTGGATCGCCTGGTCGAAGAACGCCGGCTCGACGCCGAGCTCGTCGGCGTGCGCGTGCACGTAGGACAGGGCGATCTGGGCCGACTCCTTCATCACCTCGCCCAGCTGACCGGTGATGGTCAGGCCCGGTGCCCCACCGACGCCGGGGGCGTGGGCCGAGGCCTCGATGAACAGCACGTCACCACCGAGCCCGGTCACGGCCAGTCCGGTCGCGACCCCGGGCACGGAGGTGCGCTCGGCCGACTCCGGGGTGAAGCGGGGTCGGCCGAGGAGCTCGACGAGCACCGCCTCGTCCACCTCGACGCGCTCCGCACCGGTCGTGGCCAGCCTCGTCGCGGCCTTGCGCAGCACCTTCGCGACGAGCCGCTCGACCTGGCGCACCCCGGCCTCCCGGGTGTGGTGGGCCGCGATCTGGCGCAGCGCGTCGTCGCTGATCGTGACCTCGCCCGCCGTCAGGGCCGCGCGCTCGAGCTGGCGCGGCACCAGGAAGTCACGGGCGATGGCGACCTTGTCCTCCTCGGTGTAGCCGTCGAGCGTCACCAGCTCCATGCGGTCCAGCAGCGCGGCCGGGATCTGCTCGACCACGTTGGCGGTGGCCAGGAACAGCACGTCGGACAGGTCGAGGTCGAGCTCGAGGTAGTGGTCGCGGAAGGTGTGGTTCTGCGCCGGGTCGAGCACCTCGAGCAGCGCGGCGGCGGGGTCGCCGCGGTAGTCCGCGCCCACCTTGTCGACCTCGTCGAGCAGGACCACCGGGTTCATCGACCCGGCCTCCTTCACCGCGCGCACGATGCGGCCGGGCAGCGCGCCGACGTACGTGCGCCGGTGGCCCCGGATCTCCGCCTCGTCGCGGACCCCCCCGAGGGACACGCGCACGAACTCGCGGCCCAGCGCCCGCGCCACCGACTCCCCCAGCGAGGTCTTGCCGACGCCCGGAGGCCCGGCGAGCAGCAGGACCGCCCCCGAGCCACGGCCGCCGACGACGTCCAGGCCGCGCTGGGCGCGGCGCGAGCGCACCGCGAGGTACTCGGTGATGCGGTCCTTGACCTCGTCGAGGCCGTGGTGGTCGGCGTCGAGCACCGCTCGCGCGGCCGCGACGTCGGTGGAGTCCTCGGTGCGCACCGACCAGGGCAGGTCGAGCACGGTGTCGAGCCAGGTGCGCAGGTACGCCGTCTCGGGGCTCTGGTCGCTGGCCCGCTCGAGCTTGTCGACCTCGCGCAGCAGCGCCTCGCGTACAGGGTCCGGCACGTCGGCGGCCTCGACCCGGGCGCGGTAGTCCTCGGAGCCCTCGGGCTCCCCCTCACCGAGCTCCTTGCGGATCGCGGAGAGCTGCTGGCGCAGCAGGAACTCGCGCTGGCTCTTCTCCATGCCCTCGCGCACGTCGTGACCGATCTTCTCGCTCAGCTCCATCTCGGCGAGGTGCTCGGTCGTCCACGCGACGACGAGCTCGAGCCGGGCGAGCACGGAGGGGGTCTCCAGCAGCTCACGCTTGCGCTCGACCGAGAGGTACGGCGCGTAGCCGGCCAGGTCCGCCACCGCACCGGGCTCGCTGACCCGCTGCACCTGGTCGATGACCTGCCAGGCCTCACGGCGCTGGAGCGTCGCGACGACCAGTCGCTTGTACTCGTCGGCGAGGTCGCGGACGTCGCCGTCCTGCTCACCCTCGTGGGTCCCGACCACCTCGGTCTCGACCCACAGGGCCGCTCCGGGCCCGGTCACGCCGGATCCGATGCGGGCGCGGCTCTCGGCCTTGAGGATGGCGGCCTCGCCGCCGCCGGGCACCCGGCCGACGCGCTCGACGGTCGCGACGGCGCCGTAGGAGGCGTAGCGGTCCTCCAGGCGTGGGGCGACCAGCAGCCGGTCGTCGCTGCCGGCACGGGCGGCGTCGACAGTCGCGCGGGCGGTCTCGTCGAGCTCGACGGAGACCACCATGCCCGGCAGCACGACGAGGTCGGGGACGAAGAGGACGGGCAGGTTGGTGACGGTCATGGGACCCTCCAGGAGTGCGGGGTGCGCGTTGAGCGCAACCGGCTCAACCTCGGTCCCGGGCCGCTGCTTCCAGCGTTCTCCGTAGGCGAACACGCACCCTCGGGAGCCCCTGAAATGAGCAGGACCCCGGGGTCGGCCCGGGGCTGCTCACGTGCGCGAGGGGGGAGTTGAACCCCCACGCCCTTTCGGGCACACGGACCTGAACCGTGCGCGTCTGCCTATTCCGCCACTCGCGCGTGAAGCGGCCACAGGCTATCCCAGGCTGCGGACTTCCCACCAATCGCCCACAGATCGCCCGCCCCGAGCCGCCCGGGGTGCGCGCCCACGTGCCCCGGCCCCGATACGATCGAGCGACCCGGCCGACCGCCGGGCCGACGTGCCGCGCCGTCCTGACCCCCTGACCCCCTGATCCGGGGGCCCGAGGGCCCGGTGTCCGGTCCCGGCGCGGCGGAGAAGACCGGAAGGAGGCGACATGGGCGGCCTGCAGCGCTTCGAGCAGCGCCTCGAGCAGATGATCTCCAGCGCCTTCGCCCGCACGTTCCGCTCCGAGGTCCAGCCCGTCGAGATCTCGGCGGCCCTCCAGCGCGAGGTCGACAACAACGCACAGATCGTCTCGCGCACCCGCCGGGTCGTGCCCAACGTGTTCGTCGTCGAGCTGTCCGGCGTCGACCTCGGGCGCCTCGAGGGCTACGAGCTCGCCGGCACGTTCGCCGAGGAGCTCGAGGACCACGCGGCGACCCAGGGCTATGCGTTCCCGGGCCCGATCTCCATCGAGTTCGTCGGTGCCGACGACCTGACCACGGGCCGCTTCCGGATCCGCAGCCGCGCCGAGGGCCGCGTCACCGGTCACGCCACGCACACCCAGGCCGGGCGGGCCCGCGCCGTGCTCGAGGTCAACGGCACCCGGCACCCGTTGGCGAGCCCTGGCGTCGTGATCGGCCGCGGCTCGGAGGCCGACCTGCGCATCAACGACCCCGGCATCAGCCGCCGCCACGCCGAGTTCGTCGTGCAGAGCCAGGGTGGCGGCCTCGACATCGAGGTGCGCGACCTCGACTCGACCAACGGCATCACCGTCGACGGTCACCGGGTGACCCGCGCGGCCCTGCGCGACGGTTCCGTGGTCCGAGCGGGGAGCACCACCCTGACGGTCTCCGTCGTCGAGGACCACCACGACCGGGGACGCGACCAAGGAGCAGTGACCTGATGTCCGAGCTCACCCTCGTCCTCGTGCGCGTGGCCTACCTGGCCATCTTGTGGATCTTCGTCCTCTCCGCGATCTCGGTCATCCGCTCCGACATGTTCGGCGCCCGGGTGCCCGAGGCGGCCCGCACCGGCGGCACCGGTCCCAAGCCCGGCACCGGCAAGAAGCCCGCCAAGCCGCGGCGGGGCTCACCGAAGCAGGTCGTGGTCACCTCCGGGCCCAACGAGGGCATCACGGTCGACCTCGAGCGGGCGCCGATCCTCATCGGGCGGGGCAGCGACGCGGCGATCCGTCTCGACGACGACTACGTCTCCACCCGCCACGCGCGCATCGCCTCGGCCGGCGACCAGTGGTACGTCGAGGACCTCGGCTCCACCAACGGGACCTACATCGGGTCCTCGCGCATCAACCAGCCCACGACCCTCACGCTGGGCACCCAGGTGCGCATCGGCAAGACCATCCTGGAGCTGCGCAAGTGAGCAGCGACGAGCCGGAGCAGCAGCCCCAGCGCAGCACCGAGCCCCTGGTGCTGCACTACTCGGCGATCTCCGACGTGGGCCGGGTGCGCAAGGACAACCAGGACGCCGGGTACGCCGGGCCCTGGCTGCTCACCGTGTGCGACGGCGTGGGTGGCGCCGCCCGCGGCGACATCGCCTCCGCGACCGCGGTCAAGGCGCTGCGCGAGCTCGACGACCCCCCGGGCGACCTCGGCGACCTCCTCGACCGCGTCGCGCAGGGACTCGAGATGGCCCACCGCTCGATCGGCCGTCTCGTCGACGACGACCCGTCCCTCAACGGCACCAGCACCACCTCGACCGTCGCGCTCTTCGACGGCACCCGCATCGGCATCGGACACGTCGGTGACAGCCGCGCCTACCTCTACCGCGACGGCGAGCTCTCCCAGCTGACCACCGACCACACCTTCGTGCAGAGCCTGGTCGACGAGGGGCGCATCTCCGAGGACGAGGCCCGCACCCACCCGCACCGCAACGTGATCCTCAAGGCCGTCGACGGCGTCCACGACCTCGAGCCCGACTTCTTCGTCCTCGAGGTCGTCCCCGGCGACCGCCTCTTCCTGTGCAGCGACGGCGCGTGCGGCGTGCTCGGTCCGGCCAAGCTCGCCGACATCCTCGGCGACGGGAGCCCGGACTACGCCGCGGTCGAGCTGGTGCGCGCCAGCCTCGAGGCCGGCAGCTCCGACAACGTCACCTGCCTCGTCGCCGACGTCCTCGACGAGGCCGCCGCGGCCGACGACCCGACGTACGCCGACCTCGAGCCGCTCCTGGTCGGGGCCGCCTCCGAGCTGCGCCGACGCAGTGGGCGCGGGTCGGGCCTGACCGGCGGCATCGGGCTGTTCCGTGGCCACCGTTCCGGCGACACCGGCGAGCTCGAGCCCGTCGACGCCGAGATCCCCGCGGGCGCGCCGTCCTACGGCCGCGTCAGCGACCCGATCGACCCCGAGGCGGCCCGCTACGCGCCCCGGCCCCCGCACCGGCTGACCTGGCTGCGCCGCCTGCTCGTGGCAGCCGTGCTGGTCGGCCTGATCTGGATCGTCGGCTCCGCGGCCTGGGCCTGGAGCCAGCGTCAGTACTACGTCGGTGACAGCCAGGGCGTGGTGACGATCTACCGCGGCGTCGACGCCGAGCTGCCGGGCCTCTCGCTCTCCCAACCCTACGAGCTCTCCGACGTCGAGCTGTCGCGGCTCTCGGACTTCGACGCCGGCCGGGTGCGCAGCGGCATCGACGTCTCGGGCCTCGGCTCCGCCCGGGAGGCGGTCCAGAGCCTGGCCGAGGAGCAGTCGCCCGCCGCGACCGGCGACAGCGCCACGGGAGGTGGTGGCTGATGTCGAGCACCCAGCCCGGAGCGTTGATGGGCTTCGTGCACCGCCGCCGCCGCGGTGCCGAGCTGTTCCTGCTCGTGCTCGCTCTCGCCGTGGGTGTCGGTGCGTACGTCGCCGTCGGTCTCGGCGCCGAGGGCAGCGTCCCCGCCGACGTCGTGGGCTACGGCGGGTGGTTGGCCGGGCTGATCATCGGCGCCCACCTCGTGGTCCGCTTCGTCGCGCCGTACGCCGACCCGGTGCTGCTGCCGGTCGTGGCCGCGCTCAACGGTCTCGGCCTCGCCGTCATCCGGCGCCTCGACCTGGCCGACGGCAGCACCTTCGCGCGTCAGCAGCTGACCTGGATGACCGTCGGCGTCGTGCTCTTCGTCGCCACCATGATCGTGCTGCGCGATCACCGGATGCTCTCCCGCTTCACCTACACCGCCGGCCTGGCCGCGATCGTGCTGCTGCTCTCGCCGCTCGTGCCCGGTCTGGGCTACCGGGTCAACGGGGCCCAGATCTGGGTCCGCCTCGGGCCCTTCGGCCTGCAGCCCGGGGAGGTCGCGAAGGTGCTCCTCGTGATCGCGTTCGCCGGCTACCTCGTCCAGCACCGTGACGCGCTGGCGCTGGCCGGGCGCCGGGTGCTCTTCGTCGACCTCCCCCGGGGGCGCGACCTCGGCCCGATCCTGGCCATGTGGCTGGTCAGCCTCGGCGTCCTGGTCTTCCAGCGCGACCTCGGCTCCAGCCTGCTGTTCTTCGGACTGTTCCTGGTCATGCTCTACGTCTCCACCGAGCGACCCGGGTGGCTCGTGGTCGGCGGTGCCCTGTTCTTCGGCGGCGCGGCCGTGGCCTACGAGTTCCTCAGCCACGTGCAGAACCGCGTCGACATCTGGCTCGACCCGATGAAGTACTACGACGAGACCCCCGGGAGCGGACAGCTCGTCGAGGGCCTGTTCGGGATGGCCTGGGGCGGCCTCATCGGGCGGGGGCTCGGAGCGGGCAGCCCGCAGCGGGTGCCCTACGCCGAGTCCGACTTCATCGTGAGCTCGATCGGCGAGGAGCTCGGGCTGACCGGCGTCCTCGCCGTGATCGTGCTCTACGGCCTGATCGTCGAGCGCGCCCTGCGCGCGGCGGTGATCTCCCGCGACGGGTTCGGCAAGCTGATGGCCACGGGCCTGGCCGGCGTCTTCGCCCTGCAGGTCTTCGTCGTCGTCGGCGGCGTCACCCGGCTGATCCCGCTGACCGGCCTGACGACGCCGTTCCTGTCCTACGGTGGGTCCTCCCTGGTGGCGAACTGGGTCATCGTGGCGCTGCTGCTGCGCATCTCCGACCAGGCACGACGACCCATCCCCGACCTGTCCAAGGTCGAGGAGCGCCCGGACGACGAGGCGACGCAGGTGGTGAAGATCGCGACGTGAACAAGCCGATCCGCACCATCTCCGTGTTCTGCCTGCTGCTCTTCGCCGCCCTGATGGTCAACGTGACCTACCTGCAGTTCTTCCAGGCCTCCTCGCTGGACAAGGACCCCCGCAACCGCCGCGTCATCGAGGCGGCCTACTCCCAGGAGCGCGGGGCGATCCTCGTGGGTCGCGACCCGGTCGCGGAGAGCACCCCGAGCCAGGACCGTTACGACTACCTGCGCACCTACCCCTCCCCCCTGATGTACGCGCCGGTCACCGGCTACTTCTCCTTCTACTCCGCCACCGGGGTCGAGCAGGCGCAGAACCCGGTGCTCTCGGGCAACGACGACCTGCTCTTCGTCAAGAACCTCGTCGACCTGCTCTCCAACCAGGGCGGCAAGGGCGGCAACGTCCAGCTCACCCTGAACGCCCAGGCGCAGCAGGCGGCCTACGACGGCCTCTCCTCGCTCCCCGGTGACGTCCGCGGCTCCGTGGTGGCCATCGAGCCCGCCACCGGCAAGGTCCTCGCGATGGTCTCGCTGCCGACCTACGACCCCAACGACCTGGCCTCGCACGACTTCACCGCCGTGACCAAGCGCTACGCCGAGCTCAGCGAGGACGAGAGCCAGCCGCTGCTCAACCGCGCCATCCAGCAGACCCTCCCCCCGGGCTCGACGTTCAAGCTCGTCACCGCCGCGGCGGCCATCGAGAGCGGGGGCTACCGCGCCGAGGACCAGGTGCCGGGCGGCGCGACGTACCAGCTGCCCCAGACCAGCGGCAGCTCGGGCCAGATCGACAACGAGGGCCGCGACTGCGGCACCGACACGATCCCCTTCGCCCAGGCCATGGAGAACTCCTGCAACACGACCTTCGCGGCGCTCGCGGTCGAGGTCGGCGCCGACGCCATGGCCGCCCAGGCCGAGGCGTTCGGGTTCAACCAGCGCTACCTCGAGGACCTCGGCCCGCAGGCCACCTCGAGCTACCCGACCGAGGCCAACGCCCCCGAGACCGGCCAGAGCGGCATCGGTCAGTTCGAGGTGCGGGCCACCCCGCTGCAGATGGCGATGGTCGCCGCCGGGATCGC
Organism: uncultured Actinomycetota bacterium; assembly: GCA_963760555.1. GTDB lineage: Bacteria > Actinomycetota > Actinomycetes > Propionibacteriales > Nocardioidaceae > Nocardioides. Next base: position 127,153 of record CAVXDJ010000004.1, read on the forward strand.
CGACGACGGCATCGTCAAGCGGCCCTACGTCGTCGACGAGATCCAGTCCGCGGAGTACGACGTGCTCGAGCAGACCCCGACCGACGACTTCTCCCGCGCGGTGTCCGCCGACACCGCCGAGCAGCTCACCGAGCTGATGGTCGCGACCGTCGACGACGGCACGGCCAGCCCCGCCGCGATCCCCGGGATCAGCGTGGCCGGCAAGACCGGCACCGCGCAGAGCGGCCAGGACGACGTCCCGCCGTACGCCTGGTTCACCTCCTTCGCCCCTGCGGAGAACCCCGAGGTCGCCGTGGCCGTCATGATCGAGAAGGCCGACATCCCCCGCGGCGAGATCGCCGGCGGGCAGCTCGGCGGACCTATCGCGAAGGCAGTGATGCAGGCAGTGATCCAGCCGTGACCGACCAGCCCGGCACCATCGGCCCCGAGCGCTACGCCGACGACCGGCGGCGCTACCGGCTCGACGCCCGCATCGCCACCGGTGGCATGGGCGAGGTCTGGCGTGCCACCGACACCACCCTGGGTCGCCCGGTGGCGGTGAAGGTCCTCAAGAGCGAGTACGCCGACGACGCGACGTTCCGCTCGCGGTTCGCCACCGAGGCCCAGCACGCGGCCGCGCTGGACCACCCGGGCGTCGCAGCGGTCTACGACGTCGGGGAGGCGCAGACGGCCGGCGCCCTCGAGGGCCTGGGCGGCGGACCCGGTGACGGCTCCGGCGCTCCGCGGCCCTACCTCGTGATGGAGCTCGTCGACGGCCAGCCCCTCTCGGACCTGCTCGGCGACGCGAGGCGGTCCGGGCGCAGCGTCGATCGCGAGGTGCTGCGCGACCTGCTCGCGCAGGCCGCGACGGCCATCGGGGCGGCCCACGCCGCCGGGATCATCCACCGCGACGTGAAGCCGGCCAACCTGCTCGTCACCCGCGACCGGCGGATCAAGATCACCGACTTCGGCATCGCCCGGGCCGCGGACGCCGCCGCCATCACCCGCACCGGCCAGGTCATGGGCACTCCGCAGTACCTCTCCCCCGAGCAGGCCCGTGGCGAGACCGCGACGCCGGCCTCGGACGTCTACGCCCTGGGGGTGGTGGCCTTCGAGTGCCTCGCCGGACGCCGCCCCTTCGAGGCGGACTCCCCCGTCGCCACCGCGCTGGCCCACCTGCAGCAGCCGGTGCCCGAGCTGCCGACCGACGTGCCGGCCGACCTCGCCTCCGTGGTGCGCACGGCCCTGGCGAAGGACCCGGCCGACCGGTTCGCCGACGGTGCGGCGTTCGCCGCGGCCCTGCGCGACCCCGCCACCGCGGTGCTGCCCGCCGCTGCGGCCTCGAGGCAGGGTGTCGAGGAGGGCACCCGGGTGATGCCGGCGGCCGCCGCCGTGGGCGCCCCGTCCACGCTCGAGGGCCAGGTCGGTGAGCCGTCGCCCCTGCCGGCGTCCTCCGGCGCGGGCCGGCCCGCCGACAGCCGATCGTCCGTGCTCCTGCTCGTGGTCGCCGGCTTCCTGCTGGTGCTGCTGATCCTGGTCGTGGTCTTCGTGGTCCGCGGCCAGGACTCCGGCACCACCGAGCCCGGCACCGGCTCGCCCTCCGACTCCGCGCCGGCCTCGCCGAGCGCCAGCGCGACCGAGCAGAGCCCGAGCGAGCCGGCATCGAGCCAGGCCCCCCGGACCGTCACCGTCGACGAGGGCGACTACCTGGGCCGCCAGGTCGACGACGCCGCCGGCGCCCTGGACGACCTCGGTCTGAACGCCTCCCGCAACGAGGTCGCCAACGACGGCAGCCTCGAGGAGGGCGAGGTGGTCGCGGTCGACCCGACCGGTGAGGTCCCCGAGGGCTCGACCGTGACGCTCAGCTTCGCGGGCGCGGCACCGGAGGAGCCCAGCAGCCCGGCGACGCCCCAGCCGACGGCGACACCGCCGGCGACGCCGTCCGCGAGCCTCTCGACGAGCCCGGCGGCCTCCACCCCCGGCACCACCCCCGGCACCGGCAGCGGGAACGGCGGCGGGAACAGCGGCGGGGGCACCACCGGCAACGGGGGCAACGGATGAGCGGCCAGGGCACGGTCATCGGTGATCGCTACGAGCTCGGCGAGCTGCTCGGTCGTGGCGGCATGGCCGAGGTGCGCAAGGGCGTCGACGCCCGGCTGGGCCGGACGGTCGCCGTCAAGCGGCTCCGCACCGACCTCGCCGGCGACGCCACCTTCCAGGCCCGCTTCCGCCGCGAGGCACAGTCCTCGGCGTCGCTGAACCATCCCTTCATCGTCAGCGTCTACGACACCGGTGAGGAGCCCGCCGCCGACGGCAGCGGCGTCGCCCAGCCGTACATCGTGATGGAGCACGTCGAGGGCCGCACGCTGCGCGACATCCTGCGCGAGGGACGCAAGATCCTGCCCGAGCGGGCGCTGGAGATCTCCAGCGGCGTCCTCGCCGCCCTCGACTACTCCCACCGGGCCGGGATCATCCACCGCGACATCAAGCCCGGCAACGTGATGCTGACGCCGGCCGGTGACGTCAAGGTGATGGACTTCGGGATCGCGCGTGCGATCAGCGACGCCGCCTCGACGATGACCCAGACCGCCGCGGTGGTCGGCACCGCTCAGTACCTCTCCCCCGAGCAGGCCCGTGGCGAGACCGTCGACAGCCGGTCCGACGTCTACTCCGCCGGCTGCCTGCTCTACGAGCTGCTGACCTCGCGCCCCCCGTTCGTGGGCGACTCACCGGTCGCGGTGGCCTACCAGCACGTGCGCGAGCAGCCCCAGCCCCCGTCCGTGCACGACGAGGACCTCCCGCCCGAGGTCGACGCGATCGTGATCAAGTCCCTGGCCAAGCGGGTGGAGGACCGCTACCAGTCGGCCGCGGAGATGCGCGCCGACATCGAGCGCTACCTCGACGGCCTGCCCGTCGAGGCGGTCGCACCCCCGGCGTACGTCGCGCCGGTCGCCGCCGCCCCGCCGACGATGGTCACCTCGGCGGCCACGTCGGTGCAGCAACCGCCACCGACCGGGCGCCGGAGCACCCGCAACGGGTGGCTGGTGCTGCTGGTGCTGCTCAGCGCCGCGCTGATCGCCCTCGCCGCGTTCCTGCTGCCCCGGATGATGGAGACGACGCCGGACTCGGTCCAGGTCCCGAACACCGTCCGGCTGAGCGAGGACGAGGCCCGGGCGGCCATCGGCGACGCCGGCCTGCAGGTCGGCACCATCGACCGTCGGCCCGACGACCGCGTCCCCTCGGGCAAGGTCATCTCCCAGGACCCCGACGCCGACGGCTTCGTCGCGCCCGCCACCACCGTCGACCTCGTCGTCTCCGAGGGGCGCGCCCAGGTCGCCGTCCCGAACGTCGTCGGTCAGCAGCGGGGCGTCGCCTCGGCGGAGCTGCGCAACGCCGGCCTGCGGGTCGACCCCGCCGCCGTCGAGTCCGACGAGCCGGCCGGCCGCGTGCTGTCGACGAACCCGCCGTCGGGCACCGAGGTCGACGAGAACGCCCTGATCACCCTCACCTACTCGCGCGGCCCCCAGGAGGTGCCCGACGTACGGGGACTGCTGCAGGCCGAAGCCGTCCGGGCGGTCACCGAGGCCGGCTTCAACCCGGTGGTCCGGGACGCGCCCGACACCGAGGAGCCGAGGGGCACCGTGGTCGAGCAGAGCCCGGTGGCCGGCCAGACCGCTCTCCAGGGCAGCGACGTCAACATCTTCGTGTCCACCTTCGTCGAGCCGAGCGAGACCGCGAGCCCCTCGGAGAGTCCCAGCGAGACCACGAGCCCGTCGCCCGAGGACAGCCCGAGCACCAGCACGCCCACCGACAACGGGGGCGGCGGCGGGAACGGCAACGGCAACGGCGGCGGGAACGGCGGGGGCAACGGCGGGGGGAACGGGGTCGGCTCGCCGGCCAACCCCCGCGCGACGGCAGGTCAGGGCCGGCGCGCTCCGGTCCGCAACGGCTCGGCGTAGGTGATGTCGAGCAGTCCGTCGAAGGCCGGCGCCACGACGTCGGCCTCGAGCTCGAGGTCCCAGCCCACCGCGACGTCGGGGTCGGCCGCATCGGCGCGGTAGCCGAGCAGGTAGCTGTCGTCCTCGATCGCGCCCAGCAGGGCCTCGGGGTCGCCGACCGCCTCGATCCGGTAGGGCTGGGCGTAGGGGATGCCCTGGAGCTGCACCGCGTTGCCCTCGCACTTGATGCCGGTCGTGCTGACGACCCGCTGCCCCTGCACCGTCACCGCCGAGGCGCCGCCCTGCCACAGCGCGTTGACGACGGCCTGGATGTCCTGCTGGTGGACCACCAGGTTGTTGAGGTCCGTGACGCCCGCCGCGCTGGCGCGGTCGACGACCTCGGTCGAGGCGTCGGAGAGCATGACGCTGACACCGGGGCCGCTGCGCGGCACCAGCCCGGCGGGGTCCTCCAGCGCCTCCGCCCGGCGGCCGATGCGGTCGACCTGGCGCGAGCCCACCGAGCTGGAGAGGACGTCGACCTCGGCCGTCAGGTCGCTGACCCGGGTCGCGAGGGTCTCGTAGGCCTGCGCCTCGCCGTCGACGACGCTCGCCAGGTCCCGGTAGCGCCCGGGACGCAGGTCGGTGCCCTCGGAGTTCGACGCGCTGACCGCGAAGAGCAGCCCGCTGACCACCACGACCGCCGGCGTCGCGATGCGCCACCCGCCCGACGTCCCACGACGCCCGGCCGACCGCGGGGCGTGGGGGGCGTCGGGCTCGGTCACGCCGACTAAGGTAGCCCCGACCCCCTGGCGCCCCGACCGCGCCGCCCGCTCTCAAGGAGTCGATGTGTCCAAGGTGAAGCCCCTCCAGCTGGCCGACCCGGAGCGCCCCCGGGTGCTCTCGGCGCGCACCGTGCTGAGCGTCGTGCTGGTGCTCGGTGGCCTCGCCTGGCTCACCTACTACTACCTGGTGGTCCGGGTGGGCGCGACGCCCGTCGGCGCCGACCCGGCGAAGGCCGGCGGACCCGCGTTCATGGCGGACCTGGCCGACTGGAACTACCTGATCGGTTTCGGCGCCTTCTTCCTCGGCCTCGTCGTCGCCGCACACCCCACCACCCCGCTCGGCCGCGGTCGCGGCGTCGTGGTGGGCATGCTCGGGTGCTTCCTGCTCGGCCTGGCCTGGATCTGCACGTTCTACGTGATCAGCAACGACCTGACCGCGCTGCCGGTCTTCGGCGACCTGGGCCAGAAGAACCTCTTCGTGGGCATCGCGTCCATGGCGGTCGGCTTCGTCTACGCCACCCGCTGGGAGTAGCCCGAGCGCCAGCCCCCGCCCTGCTGCGCGCCGCGCCCGACTCGCGAACCACACCGGTGTAGTTATCCACCGGTTGCTCCACAGCTGTGGAAAGAGAGCGTCGGTCAGGCTGTCAGCCGAGGACGACCACGCGGGCGACGATCGCGGCCACCACGAGCACGAGCGCCGCCCCGACGCCGGCCCACTGCCAGCGCGCGCGGCGCTCGCGCGGGGCGTAGAACAACGCGCCGGCGACGAGCAGCCCGCCGAGGAAGCCGCCCAGGTGACCCTGCCAGGAGATGAAGCCGCGGCCGACGACGGTGAAGAGCACGTTGATGCCGATCACGACGAGGATCGGCTGGAGGTTGGCGCGGCGGCGCAGGGCCACCACCAGGTAGGCCGCGAACAGGCCGAAGACCGCGCCGGAGGCCCCGAGGGTGGCCCCGAAGGGCGCGGCGGCCCACATCACCAGGGCGGAGCCGGCCAGGGCCGAGACGAGGTAGAGCGCCAGGAAGCGAGCCCTCCCCAACAGCTCCTCGAGCTGAGGTCCGAGCAGGTAGAGGGCGTACATGTTCAGCGCGATGTGCAGCACGTCGAGGTGCGCGAACGCGCTGGTGAGCAGCTGCCACACCGCGCCGTCCGCGACCCGCTGGGGGATCAGGACCAGCTCGAGGGCGATCGGTGAGCTCCGTGCGCCGGTGGCGAGAAGGAGGACGAAGACCGCGACGTTGATCCCGATCAGGACCTGGCTGGCCAGGCCCGGTCGGGTGGGCCGACGCCCGCCGTACGTCGTGGTCGCGCTGCGCACGCTGCGACGACCCTCGGCGACGCAGTGCGGGCACTGGAAGCCGACCGCGGCCTCGGTCATGCAGTCGGGGCAGATCGGCCGCTCGCAGCGCTGGCAGCGGATGTGGCTCTCCCGGTCGGGGTGCCGGTAGCAGACCGGCACCCCGGAACCGGTCGAGGAGGACGCGGGTTGCTGCGTCAGTTGTCCACGACCTCGAGAGTCTCGATCACGACGTCGTCGAGCGGACGGTCGCCGGGGCCGGTCGGGGCCTTGGCGATCGCGTCGATCACGTCGCGGCCGGCCTGGTCGGCGACCTCACCGAAGATGGTGTGCTTGAAGTTCAGCCAGGGCGCCTTGCCCACGGTGACGAAGAACTGGGACCCGTTCGTGCCGGGCCCGGCGTTGGCCATCGCGAGCAGGTACGGCTTGTCGAAGACCAGCTCGGGGTGCGGCTCGTCCTTGAAGGTGTAGCCCGGACCGCCCGTGCCGGTGCCGAGCGGGCAACCGCCCTGGATCATGAACCCGTCGATGATGCGGTGGAAGGCCAGGCCGTCGTAGTAGGGGCCCTTGCCGCCCTTGCCGTCGTCGTAGGACTTCTCGCCGGTGGCGAGCCCCTCGAAGTTGGCGACCGTCTCGGGTGCGTGGTCGGGGAACAGATTGAGGGTGACCACACCGCGGTTGGTGGTCATGATGGCCTGCTTCGGCATGGGGAGATGGGGCCTTTCGGTTCGGGGAGGGGCCGCGTCCGCACCCGTGCGGGTGGCGCGACACGCTGGTCGATCTTGCCATGATCGCCAAGCGGCCCGTCCCGGACCCGCTGTGGCGGGTGGAAGCCGGTGCGCGGGGCGTGATGGGATGGGGCCCCAGCCCACTCACTCCGATGACTCTCGAAGGACCTCCGCGATGGCACTGGCCAAGAACAAGACGCTGCTCGACCAGGCGGGCGACTACGTCGACGCCGTCCGCCCCCACGTCGAGTCCGCGATCGACTCCGCCGGCGACTTCGTCAAGGACACCGCGATCCCTGCGCTGAACGACGCCCGCGACAAGGCCGGGCCGGCCCTCGCGGACGCCCGCGACAAGGCTGCGCCGGTCCTCGCCGACGCGCGCGCCAAGGCGGCGCCCTACGTCGCCGAGGCCCGCGACCGCGCCACGCCCCTGATCGCCGCGGGGACGGCTGCCGCCGGCTCGCGGGCCAGCGCGCTCAAGGACCTCGCTGACGCCAGGGCCGCGCAGCTGCGCGGTGAGCCGGTCAAGCAGAAGCGCTCCAAGATCAAGGTGCTGCTGGTCCTGGGTGCCGTCGCCGGCGCGGCGGCACTGGTCGCGAAGAAGCTCCAGTCGAGCAGCGAGGACAGCTGGCAGTCCTCCTACACCCCGACGCCGCCCCCGGCACCCACCTCGACCCCGACGACGTCCTCGCCGGCCGCCCCCGCCCAGGAGACGTCTCCTGCCGCGGGCAGCCAGCACGGTGCGAGCGAGGCCGCGGACGACGCCGACGACTCGGCCGGGTCCTCCCCCGACGAGGCGCTCGCCGACGCCGCCGGCACCCCGCACACCGCCACGACCCCCGACGCGCCGGCCGAGTCGGTCGACCTCGAGGGCGGCGAGCACCAGGCCTGAGCCCCGCCCAGGTGCCACTCAGTGCAGGTCGAGGTTCCGGTTTCTGCTCATCGGTTCACGTGGTGGGTGACGGTTCGAGGTCGAGGTCGACAGCGAGCCGCCGCGCGACGATCCTCTCGACGACGAAGATCAGCAGCGGGACCAGGCCGGCCACCAGGACGAGCAGGGTGAAGGCGACCGACCAGCCCGCTCGCCGCGCCAGGACGAAGGCCACCGCGACGTAGGCGATGAAGACCCATCCGTGCACGGCCCACAAGATGCTGGCGGACTCGCCGAACTGCTGCAGGCTGCTTCCCTCGGCCGGGAGGTACCGCAGGGGCAGGGCGACGAGCGAGCAGAAGGCGAGCAGCACGCCCACCAGGAGGGCCAGCACCCGGTAGGCCTTGATGAGGGTCACGACGCCACGCTACCGGGCGGCCGCGAGGTCGGGCCGGTCCGCGTCGGCCTCGTCCTGGCTCCGGCGCGCCGCGAGCGCGTCGCGCACGTAGCGCCACCACACGAAGGCTGCGAACGCCCCGAAGACGACCCACTCGATCGCGTAGAGCAGGTTGCGCAGGGCGGTGAACCGGCTGCTCGTCGGCACCTGCGCGACGTCGGCACGCTCGAGCCCTTCAGAACCGGTGTTGGCGGACGCCGGGTCCCCGGCCCGGGGTCCGGCCTCGACGACGTACGCGCCGTAGAGGTCGGTGTCGACGAGCTGGAGGAGGTCGGCCGTCCGCAGCTGGGGCAGGACGTCGTCGGTCGGGTCGGCGTCGGTGATCGTGCGGCCCTCGGAGGGCTGGAGGTAGCCGGTGAGGCTCACCGACCCGGACGGCGGCGGAGGTACGTCGTCCTCGCTCGCCGCCCAGCCGCGCACGACAGGAATGGCCGAGGAGGTGCCGTCGACGACGACCGGTGTCACCACCCACAACCCCGAGCGCCCGTCGAGCTCCCGGTCGGTGACGACCACGCTGCCCCGCTCCGCCCAGGTCCCACGGAACGTGACCGGCTGGCCGATGTCGGTGCCGGGGAAGGCGTCGTCGGGTCCGATCACGTCGGCCAGCGGCTCGGCCGTCAGCGCGGTCACGTCGACGGCGTCGGCGGCGCGCCGCGCGCCCCAGGCGTCGTACTGCCACAGCGCCAGCCCCCCCGCGATCGCCACCAGGACGAGGGCGAGCAGGTGCGCGCCCAGCATCCGGGGACTCAGCAGCGTGCGCACCCCATCAGCCTACGGAGACGGTGTGGCACCCGGGCTGCCGAGCACGACCGTCACGACTGCACGACCGCACGGGCGGCAGCCGCCACGCCGAGGTCGACCCCGGTGATCTCACGCCAGGGAACCTGCGAGGCACCGGCGAGCTGCTCGAGGACGGACAGGGTCGCGCTGTTGGCCGACGGGGCGGAGAACCGGTCGTACCCGCTTCGCCACCCGAGCGCGAACATGAGGTCGGAGATCTCGCTGCGCCACTCCTGGGCCGGTACGCCGCTGCCTGCCACGGCCAGCGCCATCCACCCGGCTTGCCGCTCGGCGTCCTTGGTCCCCACCGGCAGACGGCCGAGGACGTGCCGCAGGAGCGCCTGGGGGTCCTGTCCACAGCGACGGGCGGCGGCCGTCGGGGACAGGCGGCCCTGGCGCACGCTGACCAGCCCGAGGGCGCGGGTCGTCGTGCGGATGTCGGCGACGGGGAAGGTGAGGTCCTCCCGGTTGGCCTTGCCGATCCACCAGGTGCTGATCCCGGTGCGTACGGCGACCTGCTCGACCACCGCAGGTGGCAGGTAGCCGGCGGCCGTCAGTGCGACGCCGTCACCGATGACGTCGAGGAAGGTCCGGTAGGTCCCGGTCAGGCGTTCGGCCTCGGCGTCGCTGACCTCCGTGGGTCCGTGGGAGGCCGGGCGCCCCAGCACCTCGCGCAGCAGGCGGATGCCGTGATGCTCGAGCTGGTCGGCCAGGACGGCCAGCTCACCGGTGACCGCGACGGGCTCCGCGAGCGAGACCGCAAGAGCTGCGTTGGCCTCCGCGACGTCGAAGCGGTCGGGGTGCCAGTCCAGCGGCAACCAGTCCCGGCCGTGGGCGGCGTCCTCGAAAGCGTCGGGCAGGAGGGAGTCGTCGTACCCGCTGCGCACCCACGCCGCCAGGTCGGCGAAGGCGCCGATGCCGCCGCAGTCCTCGGGAGGGCACGCCATCTGCCCGCCCGTGCACCGCGCCGTCGAGGGGGGCGTCTCGAGCACCGCCTCCACCCGAGCTGGTGGTCCCAGCCGTCGCCGAAGTCGTACTCGTACCAGAGGTCGTCACCCTCGTCCGCGACGAGCTGGTCGAGGCGTACGCCGTCCTCGAGCGTCCCCTCCTCCCCCTCCTCGAGGTCGAAGCGGGTGACGAAGCAGGGCGACCGGTGGTCGCTCCCGGTGCGGAAGCGGTGCAGGTGACCGTCGAGCCACCCCATGGCCGCCTGGAGCACCTCGTGCACCCGGGGCAGGGTGAGGTCGCCGGGCAGCTCGAGCCTCCGCCAGACCGGCGGCTCCGCCTCCAGCAGGTCCAACCGGACCCTGAACCCGCGGACCTCGGTGGGGACCGGCCGCAGCGTCGGCGCCCGGTCGACCCGGAGCTTCTCGAAGATGCTGGCGACCTGCCCGCTCCTGAGCCCTTCCAGGAGCGCCGCGGTCTCCTCCGGGCTGGCGTCGGCGAGGAGCTGCCTCGCCAGGCGCTCGGCGTCCGTCGGTTCCACCACGGCGACAGTCAAGCATCTGACCAGCACAGCGGCGCCTGCTCCTCCGGCGGAGGTGTCCGGCTACCGTCGGGGGATGACGGGCACCAACCATGACGTCGTGTGCCCCAAGCACATGACCTTCGGCCCGTGCGGCGGTCCACGCAACAACGGGGACTGCGAGATGCAGGCGCATCCCTGTCCGTTCGCCCAGCTCACCGCGCCCGTCCCGTGGACCACCGACGCGCCGGCCACACCGAGCCACGCCACGGCGACCGGCTCCCGCGTCGGAGCTCGGCGCCGCCCTGGCGGCCGGCCACGCCGTCCTGACCGACCTGAACCTGCCGCCGTACGACGCGGACACGGTGAGGGCGATGACCCGGGTCCTCGCCGGCTCCTGCACGGCGTTCCTCGTCGGCGAGCACCAGCACAGCCCGGACTTCCCGCCTGCGGTGATGACGCGACTGGTCCGCGAGGCCGGGGGCGTGCCGTGGGTGACCCTCGCGTGTCGCGACCGCAACCGGGTCGCGCTCGAGCAGGAGCTCGCGGGGCTCGGGCTCGCCGGCGCCGACGGCGTCCTGTGCGTCACCGGCGACGGTCGCGCGCCGGGGGTGCGCCCCGACGCCACCCAGGTCTTCGACCTCGACGGCACCCAGCTCGCCGCCCTGGCCTCGTCGTTCGGGCACGCCGTCGCCGTCGCGGAGTCGCCCGAGGCGTTCCCGCGCTCGATCCGACCTGCCCGGCTCGTGGTGAAGCAGCAAGCCGGCGCGCACGTGGCGATCCTGAACCACGTCGGCGAGCCCGCGGCCGTGGCGGCCTTCGTCTCCAGCGCACGCCAGGCGGGTCTGAGCATCCCGGTGATCGCGGCTGTCGCCGTCTACACCGACGAGGCCTCGGCGCGCGGACTGCAGAGCTTTCCCGGCCTGAGCATCGACGACGCCCGCATCGAGGCAGTTCTGGCCGCACCTGACGTGCGGGCCGCCGGGATCCGGGCGGCGGTCGAGGAGGCCGGGGACCTGCTGTCGATCGACGGGGTGGCCGGGGTCAACCTGTCCGGTCGCGGCACCTCGCTCAGCGAGATGTACGGCGCGGAGGTCAAGGCCGAGATCGGCCACCGGATCCGGGAGGCGACATGAGCGACGACGCGATGGTCGACGAGTTCGACACCTACGCGACCTGGACGGCCGACGCCGTCCTCGAGCTGGGGGAGGACCACGCGCTGCCGGCGGCCTGCCGGGGCAGCGGGAGTCCGGCCGCACTCGACTGGCTGTCGACGCGGATGGACCTCACCCCGGACACGCACCTCCTGGACAGCGGCGCCGGGGTCGGCGGTCCGGCGGCGTACGTCGCGGGCACCCGGGGCGTCGCGCCCACGTTGGCCGAGCCGATGGAGGGCGCCTGCCGCGCCGCCGGGCGACTCTTCGGCCACCCGGTGACCGTCGCCGACGGTGCCGCGCTGCCCTTCCGCGACCAGGTGTTCGGTGCCGCGTGGTCGTTGGGAGTGCTGTGCACGGTGGCGGAGAAGACGACCCACCTGCGTGAGCTGGCCCGCGTGACCCGACCCGACGCGGCGGTGGGCCTCCTCGTCTTCGTCCGCACCGTCGACCAGCTGCCCTCGCAGCCCGAGGGGAACATCTTCCCGGACCTCGCCGAGCTCGAGGCCGGGGTACGCCGCGCAGGGTTCGAGATCCAGGACCAGGCGTGGCTGGGAGACCTGCCGCCGGCACCGCAGAGCTGGGACCGGGCGGTGGCCGAGGTCGAGGCCGTCATCGAGCGCGACCATGCCGACGACGACGGCTACGCAACCGCCTGCGAGCAGTCCGAGCAGATCGGCCGGCTCCTCGAGGACGGGCTGGTGGCCGGCCGCCTGCTGGTGTGCCGGTCGACGTGACGAAGGACCTCCGGTGCCGTCGGGCTGTCGTCCCCCCTACGCGGCGTCGATGTGGTCCAGGTCGAGGTTGTCGCCGAGGACCAGCTGCCGGCTGAACAGTCCGCGGGGGCGTTCGGTGGCGAGCATCTCCCAGTCGCCGTTGCGAGCGGTGCGCTCGGCGCGGACGGTCAGCACGTTGCGCTCCACGTCGAGGTCGATGCTCTCCTTGGTGATGCCGGGCAGGTCGAGCTCGAGGACGAACGCCTCGCCCTCGCGCCAGGCGTCCATGGGCATGACCGCGGGACGATTGGTCGTCCCGGCGAGCTGCTGGGTGAGGCGGTCGAACTCACGGAACGGGTCTGCGGTGCGCAGCAACATGACGAATCCTCCTGTCGTGTGGGTAGCCAGAGGTGACGCGATGATCGATCGGGACCGTGGCGTGTCCGCGATCTCGGTCGCGGCGGAGATCTCGGGCACGACGGTGCAGAACCTTCGGGCCTACGAGCGCAGCGGTCTGCTGGAGCCCGCGCGCACCGATGGTGGGTCGCGGCGCTACAGCGCCGCCGACGTGGATCGCCTCACGCGCATCCGAGAGCTGCTCGGTGATGGGCTGAACGCCGTGGGCATCGAACGCGTCCTGGCACTGGAGGCGGAGATCCTCCGCCTGCAGGGTCGCGCTGAGGCTGACGGGTCACCGTAGGTCTGCCGGCGTACGTCGGCGCGACGTCGAGGCACTGTCGCCGGCGCACCCTCGGTCCCGCCTCGCCCCCGGCGAGGTGGGTCCAGCGAGGTGGGTCCAGCGAGATGGTCTCAGCCCGGCGGCGTCGTGAGGGCCGGGTCCGTCGGGGTGCGCCGCGCGACTCGTTCGAGGCGGATGGCGACCATGCCGCTGGCCAGGATGATCGCGCAGCCGATGACGGTGAGCGTGTCGGGAACCTCGTCGAAGAACACGTAGCCGAGGACGACGGCCCCGAGCAGGGTGGTGTAGCGGAACGGGGCCGAGACGCTGAGGTCCCCGACCCGCACGGTCCTGATCGTGAACACGTAGCCGACGACCAGGCACAGACAGGCCGCCGCCACGACGACTGCGGCGGTGCGGTTGATGGGGTTCCATCCGGTGAAGACAGCAAGGGTCCCGGCCATGACCGTGATGGCGACGGCGGTGACGAACCCGACGAACGCCGCCGGGATCGAGCTGTCGACGCGGCGGGTGGCGAACTCGCGGAAGGTGAGCGCCGCTGCTGCGGCGACGACGGCGAGCGACCAGGGCGAGAACGCTCCGGTGCCGGGCTGGACGACGCAGAGGACCCCCACGAACCCGGCGACCACGGTGGCGTACTGGAGGGCGCTGACGGTCTCGCCCAGGACGACGGCGGCGGCGAGCGTGACCACGAAGGGCACGATCAGCAGGATCGTCTGGGCGTTCGCGAACTCCAGGTTGACGATCGCGGCGAAGAACAGCACGGACGCGACCACCTCGGCGCCGACCCGGCCCAGGACCGGGCGCGAGAGCTGGGACCGTGTGACGACGACGCCCCGCACCTTGAGCAGAGCAGCGAACACCGCGGTCATCCCGATCCCTCGAAGGCACAGGGCTTGATAGACGTCGAGGCCCTCGGCGGTCGCGACGCGGATCAGGGCGTCGTTGGTGACGTAGCCGAGCGAGCCGATCACCATGTAGACGGCGCCGAGCGCGTTCGGTGACATCCCGGCGAGCGGGTTCGGAAGCACGGCTCGGCCTGACACGAATCCGGACGGTACCTGCGGCCGGATCGGCTTGAGGGTGGGGGCGCGTGTCAGTAGTCGGTCGCGGCCGATCCGGTCGGGAAGAGGACCAGCTCGTGGGCGGGAGCGCGGATGGTGCGCAGGACGTCGCACCGTCGCTGCTCGACGCTGAACCGGCACCTCACGAGGCGGACCGGGTGTGGCCCGGAGGGACTGCCGTCGAAGGCGAGACCGTACGCCGTCTGCCGGTCGGTCCAGCCCCCCAGGATGAACCTCCGGCCGCGCAGGTCGGTGGGCCACCGTCGGCCACTGCGCACGGCGAAGACCTGGGTGCCGCTGCCGACCGGCATCAGGGCCACCGAACCGTCGGGTGACACGTGGCCCGGCTGGGTCGACCGGCGCAGATCCCACCACGTCACCGGGCCCGACGCGGTCCGGACGACGAGCTCGTCGCCGTCGAACCCCAGGAGCGAACCGCACCGCCATCGGTCACGCGGACGCCGTCCGAGCGGCCCTGGCGGAGCTAGATCCGGCCGTTCGCCTCCACCATCGCCTGGACGGGCCTGCCCACGCGGATGACTGTGTCTGCGAGGTGAATGGTGTCGTCGACGGCCCACAGGACGGCATCGTGGCGAGCGGACCCGCACCGACCGGCAGCACCGGCGTACCCGGGTCCGTCGGATCGGACGATGACTGACAGGCCGTCAGCGCCAGTCCCAGTCCCAGCCCCGAGCCTCGCGCACGCGAGCATCCGCCACATCTGGGGATCGTAGGCGCTGGCCGACCAGGAAACCCACGCCAAGCGTGACGATCGGGCGGGCCGGCATGCGGTGGCACGAGCCGACCGTGCGTCTCGAGACACCGGGTGCCCCGGCGCCAGCGTCGCGGGCTGCCACGAGCCGAGCGCCGGCGGTTGCGGTTTCTCGTGGTGGAGCCTAGGGGACTCGAACCCCTAACCCCCTGCTTGCAAAGCAGGTGCGCTACCAATTGCGCCAAGGCCCCCTGGTGTCGGGCGTCGCTCAGCTGCGCTCGACGGGGTCGACGGCCTCGGCCCACAGCGCCTGCTCGGCCTTGCCGTCGTCGTACTTGCGCTTGGCCAGGAGGGCACCCGCGGCGGTGACCAGGACGAGGACGACCTTCTTCATGGCTGCTGCCTCCAACTTCGAGCCGGTCGGACCGGCGGGTGGTCCGGGTGGCTGCGGTGGGCCTAACAGGACTTGAACCTGTGACCTCTTCCTTATCAGGGAAGCGCTCTAACCGTCTGAGCTATAGGCCCGCGAATGGCCGCCGCCGAGGCGACGACCGAGCGGTGACACTACCGCACCCGGGGCCAACTCCCCACAGCGGGACGAGCCGTACCGCGCGGGGTCAGTGCTGGTCCTCGGCGAGGGTGACCTCGACCCCGCCGAGCAGGGCGGCGGACATGTTGTAGAGGAAGGCAGCCAAGGTCGCGATCGCGGTGATCAGCACGACGTCGACGGCCGCGACGATCATGGTGAACCCGAGCACGCGGGACGTCCCGACGTAGTTGCGCACGTCGAGGCTGGCGGTGTCCGGGCCGCCCACGCTGTCCTGGATGGTCTGGTTGATCGAGGTCCACACGCCGGCCGCGTCGAGCACCGACCAGATCATCGCGACCGCGACGACGGTGACGATGCCGAAGGCGATCGAGAGCAGGAACGCGGTCTTCAGCACCGACCACGGGTCGATGCGGGTCAGCCGGAGGCGAGCCCGGCGAGGAGCCCGGTTGGCCGGTCGGGGTGCCGTCGTCGTGGTGGCGTTGTGCTGCGCCTTCGCCGCCGAGCTCGCCCGGTGCTCCTCCGCTGCGGCGGACAGCTTGGCCTGGATGCGCTCGACCAACGGCGGACGGATCGCGGTGTCCTCGGAGGAGGTCGTCCCGGCGGCGCGGTCACCGGTCGGCCCTGACGCGGCGGCGCCACCCCCGGTCGACGTCGCTCGGGTGTCCGTGGTGCTGTCGCTCATCAGCTCTCGCCTCCACCGGTGGACTCACCGGCATCGCCATCGGCCGGCGTCGAGCCGTCGGCCTCATCGGTCCCCTCGATTGTGTCAGTCCCGGCCTGATCCGACGAGCCCGCGAGCGCGGGCGTCTCGCCGGCCGCATCACCTGCCACATCACCGGCCTCCTCGGCAGCCTCCTGCTCGACCTTCGCCTCGACCGAGCGCGCGACGACGGCGACGCTGTCGCCGGACTTGAAGCTGACGAACTTCACGCCCATCGTCGTACGGCCGGTGGCGCGGATGTCGTCGTTGATCGGGCTGCGCACGACCTGGCCGTTGGCGGTGATCGAGAGCACCTCGTCGCCGTCCTCGACGATGAACGCCCCGACGAGGCCGCCGCGGTCCTCGTTGGTCAGCGACATCGCCTTGAGCCCGATGCCGCCGCGCGACTGCGTGCGGTAGTCACTGATCCGGGTGCGCTTGGCGTAGCCGCCGTCGGTGATGGTGAAGACGTACTGCGCCTTGACCGCCTCGATCTCGGCGGCCGAGGCCTCGACCTGCGGGGAGTCCTCGGTCTCCTCGGCCAGTCCGGCGGCCTCCTCGGCCGCGACCTGGGCGGCCCGGATGACCGACATCGACAACAGCGAGTCGTCGCCGCGGAACTTCATGCCGGAGACCCCCGAGGTCGCGCGGCCCATCGGCCGCAGCTGGGCGTCGTCGGCGCGGAAGCGGATCGACTGACCCCGGCGCGAGACCAGCAGGATCTCGTCCTGGGCGCTCACCAGCTCCGCCCCGATCAGCTCGTCGTCGTCCTCGCGGAAGTTGATCGCGATCACGCCGGCCTGACGCGGCGAGTTGTAGTCGCCCAGCCGGGTCTTCTTGACCAGACCGCTGCGCGTGGCCAGCACCAGGTACGGCGCCTGCTCGTAGTCGCGCACAGCGAGCACCTGGGCGATCGACTCGTCGGGCTGGAAGCTCAGCAGACCGGCGACGTGACCGCCGCGAGCATCACGCGAGGCCTCCGGGAGCGTGTAGGCGCGGGTGCGGTAGACCCGGCCCGCGGTGGTGAAGAACAGCAGCCAGTGGTGGTTGGTCGTCGCCATCAGGTGCTCGACGACGTCGTCGCCGCGCAGCGCCGCGCCACGCACGCCCTTGCCGCCCCGCTTCTGGGTCCGGTAGAGCGCCCGCGCCGTGCGCTTGGCGTAGCCGCCGCGCGTGATCGAGACGACCAGCTCGTCGTCGGGGATCAGGTCCTCCATGGACAGGTCGCCCTCGGCCGCGACGATCTGCGTGCGGCGGTCGTCGCCGTAGCGCTCGACGACCTCGGCGAGCTCCTCGGAGACGATCGTGCGCTGGCGGGTGACGTTGGCCAGGATGTCGCTGAGGTCGGCGATCACCCGCTCGAGCTCGGCGAGGTCGTCGATGATCTTCTGCCGCTCGAGCGCCGCGAGCCGGCGCAGCTGCATGTTCAGGATCTCGTTGGCCTGGTCCTCGTCGACGTCGAGGAGCTCGATGAGACCCTGCCGCGCGTCGTCGACCTCGGGTGAGCTGCGGATCAGCGCGATGACCTCGTCGAGCATGTCGAGGGCCTTGACCAGCCCGCGCAGGATGTGCGCGCGCTGCTGGGCGCGGCGCAACCGGAACTCGGTGCGGCGGCGGATGACCTCGACCTGGTGCTCGACCCAGTGGGAGATGAACGCATCGACGCTCAGCGTGCGGGGCACGCCGTCGACGAGGGCGAGCATGTTGGCGCTGAAGTTCGTCTGCAGCTCGGTGTGCTTGAGCAGGTTGTTCAGCACGACGCGGGCCACCGCGTCACGACGCAGGACGATGACGAGGCGCTGGCCGGTGCGGTCGGAGGTGTCGTCGCGCACGTCGGCGATGCCCTGCACGCGTCCGGAGTCGGCGAGCTCGGCGATCTTCAGCGCGAGGTTGTCGGGGTTGACCATGTACGGCAGCTCGGTGATCACCAGGCAGGTCCGACCCTTGGCGTCCTCGTCGACGTCGATGATCGCGCGCTGCGTGATGGACCCGCGACCGGTGCGGTAGGCCTGCTCGATGCCGGTGTGGCCCACGATCGTCGCGCCGTTGGGGAAGTCGGGGCCCTTGATCCGCTCGATCAGGGCGTCCTGGAGCTCGGCCTTGGTCGCGTCGGGGTGCTCGAGCGCCCACTGGGCGCCGGCCGCGACCTCACGCAGGTTGTGCGGGGGGATCGAGGTCGCCATGCCGACCGCGATGCCCGCGGAGCCGTTGACCAGCAGGTTCGGGATCCGCGAGGGCAGGACGACGGGCTCGGCGGAGCGACCGTCGTAGTTGGGCTGGAAGTCGACGGTCTCCTCGTCGATGTCGCGCACCATCTCCATGGCCAGCGGCGCCATCCGGCACTCGGTGTAGCGCATCGCGGCCGCGGAGTCGTTGCCCGGCGAGCCGAAGTTGCCCTGACCGTTGATCAGCGGGGCGCGCATCACCCACGGCTGCGCGAGGCGTACCAGGGTGTCGTAGATCGCGGTGTCGCCGTGCGGGTGGTACTGGCCCATCACGTCGCCGACGACCCGGCTGCACTTGGAGAAGCCGCGGTCGGGGCGGTAGCCGCCGTCGTACATCGCGTAGAGCACCCGGCGGTGCACCGGCTTCAGCCCGTCGCGTACGTCGGGCAGCGCGCGGCCCACGATGACGGCCATCGCGTAGTCGATGTAGGCGCGCTGCATCGAGGTCTGCAGCTCGACGGGCTCGATCCGGGAGCCGGTGGGCGGGGTGGGGGTCTCGGTCACGGTGGGTCTTCCTGGTTGGTCCGGCTGGTCACTGGCTCGCGCGCGGGCGGGCTAGATGTCCAGGAACCGGACGTCCTTGGCGTTGCGCTGGATGAAGGAGCGGCGCTGCTCGACGTCCTCGCCCATCAGGATCGAGAAGATCTCGTCGGCGTGGGCGGCGTCGTCGAGGGTGACCTGGAGCAGCAGGCGGTTGTCGGGGTCCATCGTGGTCTCCCACAGCTCCTTGGCGTTCATCTCGCCGAGGCCCTTGTAGCGCTGGACCGGGTTCTCCTTGGGCAGCTTCTTGCCTGCGGCCGCTCCGTCGCGCAGCAGCGCGTCCCGCTCGGCGTCGGAGTAGACGAACTCGTGCTCGGCCGGCTTGTTCCAGCGCAGCCGGTACAGCGGCGGCTGGGCCATGTAGACGTAGCCGCCGTCGATGAGCGGGCGCATGAACCGGAAGAGCAGCGTCAGCAGCAGGGTGTTGATGTGGTGGCCGTCGACGTCCGCGTCGGCCATGAGCACCACCTTGTGGTAGCGCAGCTTGGCGTCGTCGTACTCCTCCTGGATGCCCGTGCCGAGGGCGGAGATGATCGACTGCACCTCGGTGTTGGCCAGCACCTTGTCGATGCGGGCCTTCTCGACGTTGAGGATCTTGCCGCGGATCGGGAGGATCGCCTGGACCCGCGGGTCGCGGCCCTGGCGCGCCGAGCCACCGGCGGAGTCGCCCTCGACGATGAAGACCTCGCACTCGGCGGGGTTGGTCGACTGGCAGTCCGAGAGCTTGCCGGGCAGGCCGGAACGACCCAGCAGTCCCTTGCGGTCGCGGGCGAGGTCGCGTGCCTTGCGGGCCGCGATCCGGGCGCTGGCCGCGGCCTGGGACTTGCGCACGATGTCGCGCCCCTCGGCGGGGTTCTGCTCGAGCCAGGCGCCGAGCTGGTCGTTGACGGTGCGCTGGGTGAAGCTCTTGGCCTCGGTGTTGCCGAGCTTGGTCTTGGTCTGACCCTCGAACTGCGGCTCGGCGAGCTTGATCGAGATGATCGCGGTGAGGCCCTCGCGGATGTCGTCGCCGGAGACCCGGTCGTCCTTCTTCTTGATCAGGCCCCACTCCTCGCCCCAGTGGTTGACCTGCGAGGTCAGCGCCGCGCGGAAGCCCTCCTCGTGGGTGCCGCCCTCGTGGGTGTTGATCGTGTTGGCGAAGGTGTGGACCGACTCGTTGAAGGTGGTGTTCCACTGCATCGCCACCTCGAGGCTGGCGTGGTGCTCGACCGAGGGAGGCGTCTCGGCCTCGAAGGAGATGATCGAGGGCGTCGCGGCCTCCTTGCGCCGGTTGAGGTACGCCACGTAGTCGACGAGGCCGCGCTCGTAGCAGAAGACCTGCTCCAGCCCGCCGCCCTCGCCGCGCCCGCGCTGGACGGAGTCGGCGCGCTCGCTGTCGACGTCGGCCTCGACGGTGTCGTCCTCCACGGCGTCGACGACCTCGTCCGCGTCCGCGCGCTCGTCGCGCACGACGATCTCGAGACCCTTGTTGAGGAAGGCGTACTCGCGGATCCGGGCGGTGATGGTCTCCAACGAGTACGTGGTCGTCTCGAAGATCTCCTCGGAGGCGTAGTAGGTGATCGTCGTGCCGGTGCGCTCACCGGGCTCCATCGCCCGGACCTCGACGAGGTCGCCGTCGGGCACCCCGATGGAGAACGTCTGGCGCCACAGGTGACCGCGGTTGCGGACCTCGGCGATGACGTGGCTCGAGAGGGCGTTGACGACGGAGACCCCGACCCCGTGCAGCCCGCCGGAGACCTTGTAGCCGCCGCCGCCGAACTTGCCGCCCGCGTGGAGCAGCGTCAGCGCCATCGTGAGCGCCGGCATCTCCTGGCCCGGAGCGGTGTCGGTCGGGATCCCGCGCCCGTTGTCCTCGACCCGCACGCCGCCGTCGCCGAGCAGGGTGAGCACGATCCGGTCGCAGTGGCCGGCCAACGCCTCGTCCACCGCGTTGTCGACGATCTCCCAGATCAGGTGGTGCAGACCGCGCTCACCGGTCGACCCGATGTACATGCCGGGGCGCTTGCGCACCGCCTCGAGACCCTCGAGGACCTGGATGGCCGAGGCGTCGTACTCGGCGCTGACGTGGTCGCGCGAGGCGATCGACCCGGCGTCGGCGGCCGGGTCGGCCGGGGTGACCCCGGGGTCGTCGGGGCCAGGGGTGGAGGCGGTGAGCTCGTCGGTCGGGGGGTTCTCGGCGGTCACGCACAACCTCTTCTGCTTGCGTCGGGATCGATCGACGTGCCGGGCGACGTGGGTACGTCGGGCACGTGCGCTCCTCGGGACCCCAGGTCCCGGCGGCAACCCGCCCAGTCTACCCGTCACGGGCCTCGCAGCCACCCATGCTCCACATGGCGGCGCCGTCCACGTCACTCAGGACCGCCTTGTACGGGTCGTGAGGGGCCCGTGGAGCTCCGGACGGGGGGTGCGCCGGACCCCCGTACTGGACGACGCAGCCCGCGGGCCTCAGAGCGGCGCCTCGCCGGCCGACCCGCCCGCTCAGCCGTAGGTGTCGCGGGGCCCGCGGCTGTCGCGCGTGGACAACCGGCCCCGGGTCCAGGGAGGGCGGTGCGGTCCGAGGACCTCCACGACCGTGACGATGCCCGGGCCCAGCTCCTCGGACAGTCGACGCAGCAACGAGGGGGCCAGCAGGCGCAGCTGGGTGGCCCAGGCCGTCGACCCGGCCCGCACCACGAGGCGACCGTCGTCGAAGGCCTCCGGGGTCGCGTGGGCCGCCACCTCCTCGCCGACCAGCTCCTCCCACCGGGCGAACACGCTGCGGATGCGCAGGTCCAAGGCCCAGCCGTGGTCCTCCACGAGCCGCGACAGGCTGGAGGCGATCAGCTGCGGGTCCCGCTCGTCCGGATGGGCGCCGGAGCCCGGGCGGCCTCGACGACCCGACGCGCCCGTGCCCGGCCCGGGTGCGCTGCTACGCCGTCGGCGGCGCGCCGGGGTCGTGCCCGCGCCGGCCGCGGCGCGGGCCGCCGAGCGGGCCAGGTCGAGACCGTCGGCCGCGGGCGGCTGGTCCTCGGTGCCCGCTCCCGGGTCCTCGGGCTCGTCCCCTGGGCCGTGGCCGTCCACCGGGCCGTGGGCGTTCACGGTCCCTCCTCCCGCACGACGGTGCCGTCGGACACGGTGAACCGCGCACCCGCCAGCGCCGGCGGCACGTCGGCGGCGACCGCGGCGGTGACCAGGACCTGCTCGGCGCCGCAGACGAGCCCGGCGAGCTGCTCGCGCCGCTGGGCGTCGAGCTCGGCGAAGACGTCGTCGAGGATCAGGATCGGGTCGTCGCCGTCGCTGCGCAGCAGGTCGTAGGAGGCGAGCCGCAACGACAGGGCGTACGACCAGCTCTCGCCGTGCGAGGCGTAGCCCTTGACCGGCAGCGGGTCGCCGGCGCCGGCGCGCAGCGTCGTCACCAGGTCGTCGCGGTGCGGACCGACCAGGGTGACCCCGCGGTCGAGCTCCTCGCCCCGTCGTCTCGTCAGCTCGGCACGCAGCGCAGCCACCAGCGCCTCCCGGTCGGGTGCGGCGGGATCGAGCCCCTCCGGCACCGGGCAGGCCGAGCGGTAGTCGAGGCCGAGGTCCTCGCGCGTCGCTCCGCGCGCGAGGGTGGCGTACGCCGTCCCGGCGTAGGGCCGCAGCGCCTCGACGAGCCGCAGCCGCTCGGCCCAGACCTCGCTCCCGGTGACGGTGAGGTGCTCGTCCCAGACGTCGAGGGTGGCCAGTGCTCCCTCCGCCGCTCCCCCGCGCGCGTGGCGCGCGGTCTTCAGCAGCGAGGTGCGCTGACGGAGCACGCGGTCGTAGTCGGCCCGCACACCGGCCAGCCGCGGGGTCCTCAGCACCAGGAGGTCGTCGAGGAAACGGCGCCGCTCGCCCGGGTCCCCCTTGACGAGGGCGAGGTCCTCGGGGGAGAAGACGACGCTGCGCAGCACGCCGACGAGGTCGCGGGTGCGGGGCAGCGGAGAGCGGTTGATGCGCGCGCGGTTGGCCTTGCCCGGCACGAGCTCGACCTCGAGCAGCGCGGTGCGGCCGTCGCGGACGACCGCGGCACGGACGACGGCGCGCTCGGCCCCCGCGCGGACCAGGGGCGCGTCGGTGGCGACGCGGTGCGAGCCCAGGCGGGAGAGGTAGTCGACGGCCTCCACGAGGTTGGTCTTGCCCTGGCCGTTGCGCCCGAGGAACGCCGTCACCCCGGGCTCGAGGGCGACGTCGACGACGGTGTAGGAACGGAAGTCGTGCAGGGTCAGGTGCGAGACGTGCACGCGAAGCCGTCCTTTCCGCCTCCCTCGAGGGTCCACCCAGCCTAGGCTGCGGGCCATGACCCAGCTACCACCTCCGCCGCCGCCGACCGGACCCCCGCCGGGCCCCCCGCCGGGCGGCCCGTCGTGCGTGGGGACCGCCGGGCCAGCCGCCCACGGGCGGGTTCGTCCTGTCCCGGATGGGCCGCGAGGAGGGCCCCTACGACCTGGGCGCGCTGGGCTCGATGGCGCTCTCGGGTCAGCTGCGGGGCGACACCATGCTGCGCCAGTCGGAGTCGCCCGCGTGGTTCCCGGCCCGCGAGGTCCCGGGCCTGTTCTCGCACCGCGAGTGGCTCACCACCGTGCTGCTCTCGTTCTTCGTCGGGACCCTCGGCGTCGACCGCTTCTACGTCGGCCAGACCGGCCTCGGCGTGGCCAAGCTGCTGACCTGCGGTGGCTGCGGGATCTGGGCGCTCGTCGACCTCGTCCTGGTCCTGCTGCGCAAGATGCCCGATGTCGACGGTCGACCGCTGCGCTGAGCCGTCGGCGACCCCGGGCCGGCGTCCGCTCGCCGACGCGGAGTGGATGGCGGGCCTGGGAGCGCTCGGCCTGGTCGTGGCGGCGTTCGTGTCCCCCGACCACGTCGAGGACGGGCCGGTGCTGTGCCCGTTCCGGGCGCTGACGGGGCTGCCCTGCCCCGGGTGCGGGTTGACGAGGTCGTGGGTCTACGCGGTGCACGGCCGGTGGGAGGACTCGGTGCTGGCGCACCCCTTCGGCCTGCTCACCATCGCCCTGGTGCTCGGCCTCGCCGTGGCCGCCGCCGGCGCCCGTCTCGGCCACGGGCACGTCCCGTCGCTCCAGCGTCTCGTCCGGCGCCGGGCGGTCCAGGTCGTCCTGGTGGCGTGGGCGGGCTTCGCGGCGGTCCGGCTGCTCTGGGTGGGGCTGGCCTAGCCCTTCGAGCCGCCGCGGGGCGGCTCGGTGTGGGTGGCGTGGCCGCCGAACTGGTTGCGCATCGCGGCGACCGCCTTCATGGCCGGACTGTCGTCCTGGCGGGAGGAGAACCGCGCGAAGAGCGAGGCGGCGATCACGTTGAGCGGCACCGCGTGGTCGATGGCGGCCTCGACGGTCCACCGGCCCTCGCCGGAGTCGTCGGCGTAGCCCGCGATCTGGTCGAGGTGAGGGTCGTCCTGGACGGCCGCCACGAGCAGGTCGAGCAGCCAGGAACGGATCACGGTGCCACCGCGCCAGGACTCGAAGACCTCGGTGACGTTGTCGACGAGCCCGGCCTTCTCCAGCAGCTCCCAGCCCTCGGCGTAGGACTGCATCATCGCGTACTCGATGCCGTTGTGGACCATCTTCGCGAAGTGGCCGGCGCCCGGGGTGGAGCCGGCGTGCACGAACCCGGAGTCGCCCTCGGGTCGCAGGGCGTCGAAGGCCGGCTGCACCTTGGCGACGTCCTCGGGGGCTCCGCCGCACATCAGCGCGTAGCCGTTCTCCAGACCCCACACCCCGCCGGAGACGCCGCAGTCGACGAAACCGACCCCGTGCTCGGCCAGGATCGCTGCGTGCTCGGTGTCGTCGGTCCACCGCGAGTTGCCGCCGTCGACGACGAGATCCCCTGCGGAGAGCAGCTCCCCGAGCGCCTTGACCGTCTCGCGGGTCGGGTCCCCGGAGGGCACCATCACCCACACCACGCGCGGTGCGGGGAGCTGAGCGACGAGCTCCTCGAGGCCGGCCACGTCGGCGACGTCGGGGTTGCGGTCGTAGCCCACGACCGTCAGACCCGCGTTGCGCATCCGGGTGCGCATGTTGCCGCCCATCTTGCCGAGGCCCACGAGGCCGATGGTCATGGTGTCCGCCATGGGGGGTCCTTCCGAGGATCGAGTGGATCTGAGGGTGGGTGGGTGAGGCGGGCCCTACGAGAGCAGCCGTCGCGGCATCAGCAGGTAGCGGAAACCCGGGTCGTCGCCACCGTCCTCGACCTTGCCCGTGATGACCACCGGCTTGGAGGCCTGGGTGAAGGCGAGCTCGACCACCGGCTGGTCGATGGCGACCAGGCCGTCGAGGAGGAACTGGGGGTTGAAGCCCGTCGTGAGCGCCTCGCCCTCGATCAGCGCCTCGATCGACTCCGAGGCCTGAGCCTCGTCCCCGGTCCCCGCGTCGAGGGTCAGCGTGCCGTCCGCGAACGCCAGCTGCACCGCGGTGTTGCGCTCGGCGACGAGGGCGACCCGACGTACGGACTCGATCAGTGCGGCCTTCTCGACGGTGGCCACGGTGAGCCGCTCGGTCGGGAAGAGGCTGCGCACCTTGGGGAACTCCCCGTCCAGCAGCCGCGTCGTCGTCCGGCGCAGCCCGCCCGGCGCGTTGCCCTCGAAGCCGATCAGACCCTCACCGCTGGCCGCGGTCGAGAGCGCGATCGTCACCTCGCTGCCCGCGGTCAACGACTTGGCGGTGTCGCCGAGGACCTTCGCCGGCACCAGCGCGGCGACCGACTCATCAGGAGTGCGCGGGTTCCAGTCGAGCTCGCGCTGCGAGAGGCGGAAGCGGTCCGTGGCCAGCAGCGAGATGGTGCTCGCCTCGATCTCCAGCCGCACGCCGGTCAGCACCGGCAGCATGTCGTCGCGGCCCGCCGCGGTGACCGCCTGGGCGACGGCGTGGGCGAACGCGTCACTGCTGACGGTGCCGGTCGCGCTGGGCATCTCGGGGATCGTCGGGTAGTCCTCGACCGGCATCGTCTGGAGACTGAAGCGCGCCGAGCCGCACGTCAGGGAGGCGCGGGAGCCCTCGAGGGTGACCACCACCGGCTTGGCCGGCAGGCTGCGACAGATGTCGGCGAGCAGCCGACCGCTCACCAGGGCCTGCCCGGTCTCGCTGACGTCGGCGTCGAGGGTGGCGCGGGCCGACGTCTCGTAGTCGAAGCTGGAGAGCACGAGGCCCTCCTCGTCGGCCGAGATCAGCAGCCCCGCGAGCACCGGGACGCTCGGGCGCACCGGCAGGCTGCGCGCGGCCCAGGCGACGGCGTCGGCGAAGACGTCGCGTTCGACTCGGAACTTCACGGTGTCGTCCTTGGGTGGTCTGGAGGTCGTGGGACCGCGATCCTGCCATGTCCGGGGTGCGGTCCACGAGAGCGAGCCGGTCGTCCACAGGCCGGGCCGTGTCCCGATGTCCACCGATGATCGAGCAACAAGAGGTCAGAGGTAGTCGTAGGAGCGGTGGAAACTGTGGACGGGCGGTGTTCGAGCAGGTCGGCCCGGCGAGTCGTGTGCACAGGGCCTGGGGACGATGCGGTGGGCGGGCGGAGCGGCCCTGGGGACGAGCGGTGCGGCGTACGACGACGACCGCGACTCCTCCACAGGTCCTCCCGGGACGGGCCGGGATCGTCCCCGGGGCCCTGCACACCTTCCACCGGTGTAGTTCGTCCCCGGCGCGGTGGGAGGCGTGCGGGGCGGGTCAGCCGTTGCGCGCCTGCAGCTTGACCCGGTTGGTGAGCTCGCTGACCTGGTTGAAGACCTGGCGCCGCTCGGCGAGGAGCTTCTCGATCTTGCGGTCGGCGTACATGACGGTCGTGTGATCACGATTGCCGAACTGGGCGCCGATCTTGGGCAGGGAGAGAGGGGTCAGCTCGCGGCACAGGTACATCGCGATCTGACGCGCCATCACCAGGTGGCGACCCCGGCTGGGCCCGGTGAGCTCCTCGATGCTCAGGCCGAAGTAGCCCGCCGTCTGGGCGATGATCAACGGCGCGGTGATCTCCGGCTCCCCGCCCTCGGGGATCAGGTCCTTCAGCACGATCTCGGCCAGGGTCATGTCGACGTCCTGGCGGTTGAGGTTGGCGAACGCCGTCACCCGGATCAGGGCGCCCTCGAGCTCGCGGATGTTGGTCTGGATCTTCGAGGCGATGAACTCCAGCACGTCCGGCGGCGCCGTCAGCCGGTCCATCGCCGCCTTCTTGCGCAGGATGGCGATGCGGGTCTCGAGGTCCGGGGGCTGCACGTCGGTGATGAGTCCCCACTCGAAGCGGTTGCGCAGGCGGTCCTCGAGCGCCTCGAGCCGCTTCGGCGGGCGGTCGGAGGTCAGCACGATCTGCTTGTTCGCGTTGTGCAGGGTGTTGAAGGTGTGGAAGAACTCCTCCTGGGTCTGCGTCTTGCCCTCGAGGAACTGGATGTCGTCGATCAGGAGCACGTCGACGTCGCGGTAACGACGCTTGAACCGGTCCTGCCGGTCGTCGCGGATCGCGTTGATGAACTCGTTGGTGAACTCCTCGCTCGAGACGTAGCGCACCCGCGAGCTGGTGTAGAGGCTGCGCACGTAGGTGCCGATCGCGTGCAGCAGGTGGGTCTTGCCCAGCCCGGAGTCGCCGTAGACGAGGAGCGGGTTGTAGGCCTTGCCCGGTGCCTCGGCGACGGCGACCGCGGCCGCGTGCGGGAATCGGTTGGAGGAGCCGATGACGAAGGTCTCGAAGGAGTACTTCGGGTTCAGCCGGGTCTCGAGCGCCCGGTGGGACCCCGTCGACTCCCCCACCGGCTCGCCGACACCGGACCGCACCGGCGACGGGGCCGGACCGTCGTCGGCCGGCGACGGGCTTGTCGACATGTCGAGAAGTCGGTCGGTCGACGAGTCGACGTGGGGAGCCTCCGGGTCCTGCTGCTCGATCTGGGTGTTGACGGTGACGGCGATGCGGATCTCGCGGTCGAAGCGCACGGCGAGGGCGTCCTCGAGGCCGGCGCGAAGGCGGCCCTCGAGCTGGCTGCGGGTGAACTCGTTGGGCACCTCGATGATGGCCATGTTCTCGTGCAGCGTGACCGGTCGCGCTGCACGCAGCCACGCCTGCATCTGCGGTTGGAGCTCGCGGACCACCTCGCGCCAGGCCACCGCGAGGGCCTCGTCCTGCTGCTCCACGCTGGTCTCCCTTGCTCTGGTCCGTGCGCTGCGCTTTCGAGACCCATCGTGCCCCGAGTTCCGGCCGCGGTCACCTTTGTCCACAGGCCCTGCGGGCCGGTCGTGCGCAAGTTGACCCCCTCTCACGCGGGCGCGTACCGTTCCGAGGTCATCCGCGGATGAGCCGTGCCGGTCCGTACCGCACCTCAACCCCGGGGCTTCCCCGATGTCCCGCGGCGCTCCTGCGCCGCAAGCAACCGAAAGAGACGGCCCGTGAGCAAGCGCACGTACCAGCCCAACAACCGGCGTCGGCACAAGACGCACGGCTTCCGCCTCCGCATGCGCACCCGCGCCGGCCGCTCCATCCTGAGCTCGCGGCGCCGCAAGGGCCGCAAGAGCCTGGCGGTCTGAGGCGACGGTGCCCCTGGGCACCCACCCCCCGGACTCCGACCGCCGTGCTGCCCGCCACCCACCGGCTCCGTGACGCGACGACCTACCGTCGTGTGCTGCGACGCGGGCGGCGCCGCACGTCCGCGACCCTGGTCGCGGCCGTGCTCGTCGAGCCGGGGGCCGCAGACCCGCTCGTGGGTCTGATCGTGTCGCGAGCGGTCGGCAACGCCGTCGTGCGCAACCGGGTCAAGCGACGGCTGCGACACCTGTGCGCCGACCGGTTGGCCGGGCTCCCGCCCGGCACGCGGGTGGTGCTGCGCGCGCTGCCGTCCGCGGGCGCCGCATCGTCGGGGACGCTCGGCGCGGACCTCGACCGGTGTCTCGAGACGCTGGTGCCGGCGTGAAGCACCTGCTGATCGGCCTGCTCAAGGCGTACCGCGTCGTGGTCAGCCCCCTGTACGGCGACGTGTGCCGCTACTACCCCTCCTGCTCGGCCTACGCACTCGAGGCGGTGCAGATGCACGGGTCTCTGCGAGGATCGTGGCTGACGGCGCGGCGCCTGCTGCGCTGCCACCCGTGGGCCGCCGGCGGCGTCGACCACGTCCCGGGACACGTGCGGCACGACGAACCTCTTCCCCACCACCAAGGAGCCTGATCACGCGTGGAGACCCTGGACAGCCTCGGGCACTTCATCATGACGCCGCTGTACTACGCGATCTCGGCGGTGATGATCGCCTTCCACAGCTTCTTCAGCTTCCTGGGGCTCGACCCCGCGGGTGGACTGTCGTGGGCGCTGTCCATCGTGGGCCTCACATTGACGATCCGGGTGATGCTGATCCCGCTGTTCGTCAAGCAGATCAAGTCGAGTCGCAACATGCAGCTCATCCAGCCCAAGGTCGCGGAGCTGCGCAAGAAGTACGGGCACGACCGGCAGCGCATGGCCGAGGAGCAGATGAAGCTCTTCAAGGACTCGGGCACGAACCCGTTCGCCTCGTGCCTGCCGCTCCTGCTCCAGATGCCGATCTTCTTCGCGCTGTTCCGACTGCTCAACGCGGCGTCCAAGAACGAGCCCCACGGCCTGCTCGACGCGGACCGCGCCACCCAGTTCGGCGAGTCACGGATCTTCGACGCGATCCCGATCGCGGACACGTTCTGGGGCTCGCGCACCTGGGGTCCGGACGCGAACCTCGCGGTGATGCTGGTGGCGCTGGTGCTGGTGCTGGCGATGACGGCCACCACCTTCACCACGCAGCGCCAGCTGATGAGCAAGAACATGCCGGCGGAGGCCATGAAGGGCCAGTTCGCCCAGCAGCAGAAGCTCCTCCTCTACGTGCTCCCGGTCGCCTTCGGGCTCGGCGGCGTGGCCTTCCCGATCGGGGTCCTCCTCTACTGGACCACCTCGAACCTGTGGACGATGGGCCAGCAGTTCTACGTCATCCGCAACAACCCGGCGCCCGGTACGCCGGCCGAGGTCGCGAAGATCGAGCGGGACAAGGCCAAGGCGATCCGCAAGGGCGAGTCGCTCCCCGAGACGGCGGTCGCCGTCGTGGAGACGCCCGCCGAGCCGGTCCGCCCTGCCACGCGCCAGCAGCCGAAGCGGCAGACCCGTGAGCAGCGGCGCTCGAGCACGCCGCACGGCTCCCAACGACCACGATCCGGCGGTAGCAACCCGTCGAGCAAGAAGGGGAAGAAGTGACCGAGCAGACCCAGACCGAGGACCGCACCGACGACGTCGTGGAGGATGAGCCGGCCCCGACGTCGGCCCCGACGTCGGCCCGGACGCCCGGCACGACAGCGCCCGGGACGGACGCCCCCGCTGACAGCGACGCAGGGGACCCGCTCGAGCAGGAGGGCGACATCGCGGCTGACTACCTGGAGGAGCTCCTCGACATCGCGGACCTCGACGGCGACCTCGACATGGACGTCGACGGCGACCGGGCGGCGGTGTCGATCGTCGGTGCCGAGCTCGGGCACCTCGTGGGGGACAAGGGCGAGGTCCTCGATGCACTCCAGGAGCTGACGCGACTCGCCGTCTACCGCGAGACCGGTGAGCGCTCGCGCCTGATGCTGGACATCGGTGGCTATCGCCAGCGCCAGCGCGAGCACCTGCTCGAGGTCGCGGCCAAGGCGGTGCGCGAGGTGCAGGCGAACGGCTCCCCCGTGTCGCTGGACCCGATGAACCCGTTCGAGCGCAAGATCGTCCACGACGCGGTGGCCGACGCCGGCCTGACCTCGGAGTCCGAGGGTGCGGAGCCGCGCCGGCACGTCGTGGTGCACCCTTCGTCGTGACGTCAGCCCGGGGCGGAGACTCCTCCCTGGAGACTGGTGCGCCAAGCGGCAGGCCGGGCTCCGGAGGGCGTGTTTCACGTGAAACAGAGCCCGCTCCTCCGTGTCCTGACGGTCTCGCCGGCGCCCTCGGCGCTGAGGTGGTCGAGGGCCTGGCCCGCTACGCGGACCTGTTGGCCGATGCCGGCGTCGTGCGCGGCCTGATCGGTCCGCGGGAGGTTCCCCGTCTGTGGGAGCGACATCTGCTGAACTGTGCGGCCCTAGCCGGGGTCGTCGGGCCCGACCGGTCGGTCGCGGACGTCGGCTCGGGTGCGGGCCTTCCCGGTGTCGTGCTGTCTCTCGTGCGTCCGGACCTCACGGTGACGCTGATCGAGCCTTTGCTGCGCCGTACGACGTTCCTCGAGGAGGTCGTCGAGGCCCTCGGCCTCGGGAGCCGCGTGGACGTGGTGCGCGGACGCGCCGAGGAGCTGCACGGGCGGCGCTCGTTCGACGTGGTCACCTCCCGTGCGGTCGCGCCCGTCGAGCGCTTGCTCGCCTGGTGTGCTCCGCTGGCCGGGGCCGGCGGTGAGGTCGTGGCCATGAAGGGCGAGTCGGTGGCCGATGACGTGCGCGAGGCCGCGCCTGCCCTGGCTCGGCTCGGGTGCGCCGACATTCACATCGACGAGGTCGTCCCCCTGATCGGGCCTGCGGTGCGGCTGCTGCGAGTTCATCCGAAGCCCGCGAGCGCGGTACCGTCGTCGCGCGGGTCTCGAGCGCGTCCTCGATCAGGTCAGGGCGGGGCCAGGCACCGCGACCGCCCTTGAGGCGGGTCGACGGCGTTATCCACCGGTCATCGGCCGCTGCCACGCCTGCTCTCCACAAGATTGCCCACGTTTTCCACAGGAAGGGTCCCCGGTGAACGAGCACCCTGCCGGTCATGTTTCACGTGAAACAGCCGCTCCCCGTCCGACCGTGCGCACCGCAGCCGACCTCGCGGACCTCGACCCCGGGTTCGACGACCAGCAGGCTCCCCTGGCTCGCGCGACCCAGCACTCGCTCATGGCGCGTCAGCAGGCGTCCTCACGACCACCGATGGCGCGACCGCCGTCGACTCGCGTGATGGTCGTGGCCAACCAGAAGGGCGGCGTCGGCAAGACGACGTCCACCGTCAACGTCGCCGCGGGACTGGCCCAGCTCGGTCAACGCGTCCTGGTCATCGATCTCGACCCGCAGGGCAACGCCTCCACGGCGCTCGACGTGCCCCACCGGCGCGGGACGCCGTCGACCTACGACGTCCTGGTGGACGGGGCCGCCCTGACCGCCGTCGCCCAGCCCTGTGCCGAGCTCCCGGGCCTCGACGTCGTCCCCGCGACGATCGACCTGGCCGGTGCGGAGATCGAGCTGGTCAGCGTCGTGGCGCGAGAGGCGCGGATGAAGAAGGCGATCGCAGCCGAGCCACGCATCGGGGCGGGGAGCGGGCCGGACCGCTACGACTACGTCATCGTCGACTGCCCGCCATCGCTGGGCCTGCTCACCCTCAACGCCCTCGTGGCGGCGCAGGAGATGATCATCCCGATCCAGACCGAGTACTACGCCCTCGAGGGCCTGGGGCAGCTGCTCGAGACCGTCGAGATGGTCAAGACCCACCTGAACCCGGACCTGGACGTCAGCACCATCCTCCTCACGATGTACGACGCACGCACCCGGCTGTCGGCCGGCGTCGCCTCCGAGGTGCGCGAGCACTTCGGGTCCCAGGTCCTGCGCAGCGCCATCCCGCGCTCGGTCAGGGTCTCGGAGGCGCCGTCGTACGGCCAGACCGTGATGACCTACGACCCCGGGTCCCCCGGCGCCCTGAGCTACCTGGAGGCGGCCCGCGAGATCGCCCAGCGCGCACACCAGCGAGCAGCCCGGTGACCGGTTCGGGCAGCCGGCCCACGGCCCGGCGCGGGCTCGGCCGGGGTCTCGGGTCGCTGATCCCGACCCAGGCCGAGGCCGCCGACAGCGCGACGCCCGCGCCGGTGGGCGCCGACGCGGCGAGCGGCCTGCCGGCAGGAGCCAGCACGCCTCCCGCCGCACCGGAGCAGGCGCCCGGGGGCGCTCCGAGCGTGGCCGGGGCGTGGTTCGCCGAGCTGCCCACCGCCCAGATCACACCCAACCGGGTGCAGCCGCGCACCGTCTTCGACGCCGACGACATGGCCGAGCTCGTCGCCTCCATCCGCGAGGTCGGCCTGCTCCAGCCCGTCGTCGTCCGGCGCACGGGGCCGGACGCCTACGAGCTGGTGATGGGGGAGCGGCGTTGGCGCGCGAGCCAGGAAGCCGGTCTGGACCGCATCCCGGCGATCGTGCGGGAGACCGACGACGTCGACATGCTGCGTGACGCGCTCCTGGAGAACCTGCACCGTTCGCAGCTGAACCCGCTGGAGGAGGCGTCGGCCTACGCGCAGCTGCTCGAGGACTTCGGGTGCACCCACGAGGAGCTCGCCTCCCGCATCGGCCGGTCGCGTCCCCAGATCAGCAACACCCTGCGGCTGCTGCGGCTCAGCCCGGCCGTGCAGCGGCGCGTCGCGGCCGGTGTGCTCTCGGCCGGTCACGCGCGCTCGCTCCTCGCCGTCGAGGACGGCGACCTCCAGGACCGTCTGGCCCAGCGGGTGGTCGCGGAGGGGATCAGCGTCCGTGGGCTGGAGGAGATCGTGGCGGTGGGCGACCGCGGTGGGCGCAGCCGCGGCGCGGCTCGGCGCCGGCCGGAGGCACCGGGCCTCGACGATCTCGCCGAGCGGCTCAGTGACCGCTTCGAGACCCGGGTCAAGGTCGATCTCGGACGGTCGAAGGGCAAGATCACCGTGGAGTTCGCCTCGCTGGAGGACCTGCGCCGGATCATCGAGGTCATGGACCCGCGCAACCGCACCGACCGCCCCATCTGACGCCGGCGCGCCCCCGGGGCAGGCTGCCGCACCCGGCGTACCCACCTGACCTGGGCTGTTGAGCTGCCGTGCTGCTCATGTCGACAAAGCGACCCGTCGACTCGTCGATCTGTCGAGGTGTCGTCGGATCGACGTCCCGGGTGACTACCGCCGGCGGGCCTGGCGGCGCTTCTCTGCCCGGCGACGCTTCTCGTCGGCGTCCAGCCGGGCGGCCTCGGCGAGGTCGGGCGCGCTGCCACCGCGGGAGGCCGGCACCCACCACGAGCCGGGGGGCTGCTCGTCCACCGGGTAGGCGGCGATGGCCTCGTCGAGCATCGTGGACATCCGGGCCTTGAGCTCGGCGGTCTCGGCGACGGGGTCCTCGCCGGTGGGGTGCAACGGCTCGCCCACGCTGATCGCGATCGTCTTGCCGCGGGAGAAGTCCTTCGGGTGGTCCTTGGTCATCATCCGCTGGGTGCCCCAGAGCACGACCGGCAGCAGCGGGACGCCGGCCGCCGCGGCGATGCGCACCGCCCCGGTCTTGAACTCCTTGAGCTCCATCGCGCGCGAGATCGTGGCCTCCGGGAAGATGCCGACGGCCTCCCCGGACCGCAGGTAGTCGACGGCTCTCTCGTAGGAGCCGACCCCGTCGCCGCGGTCGACCTCGATGTGGTGCAGGGAGCGCATCAGCGGCCCGGTCCACCGGTGGTCGAACAGCTCGCGCTTGGCCATGAAGCGCACCAGGCGTCCCGACGGGTTCGCGGCCAGGCCGCCGTAGACGAAGTCGACGTACCCGATGTGGTTGTAGGCCAGGAGCACCCCGCCGCTGCGCGGGACGTGCTCGGTGCCGGTCATCACGAAGCGCTGCCCGAGCAGGCGGAACCCGGTCTTGGCCGTCGCGATGATCGGCGGGTACGTCAGGTCGCGCATCGGGTGCTCCTCGGAGACGGTCGGGCAGGGTCGGTGGGTCGGTGGGTCGGGCGGGCCTCAGCGTCGGGTCGCGAGGAAGTCGGCGATCCGGCCGATGGCCTCCTCGAGGAGGCCGACGTCGGGCAGGGTCACCAGCCGGAAGTGGTCGGGTGCGGGCCAGTTGAAGCCGCTCCCGTGCGTGACCAGGATCTTCTTGGCGCGCAGCAGGTCGATCACGAACGCCTCGTCGTCCTCGATCGCGTAGACCTCGGGGTCCAGGCGCGGGAAGCAGTACAGCGCGCCACGCGGGCGGACCGAGCTCACGCCGGGGATCTGGTTGAGGAGGCGGTCGGCCAGCATGCTCTGCTCGTAGAACCGGCCGCCCGGGACGATGAGCTCCTCGATCGACTGGTAGCCGCCGAGCGCGGTCTGGATGGCGTGCTGGGCGGGCACGTTGGGGCACATGCGCATGTTGGCGATCAGGGTCAGGCCCTCGACGAAGTCGGTGGCGACCTCCTGGGGGCCCGAGATCAGCACCCAGCCGGCCCGGTAGCCGCAGACCCGGTAGGCCTTGGAGAGGCCCGAGAAGGTCAGGCAGAGGACGTCGTCGCCCGCGGCGAGCGCGGCGTGGTGGTGGACGGCGTCGTCGAAGATGATCTTCTCGTAGATCTCGTCGGCGAACACGACGAGCTCGTGCCTGCGCGCGATGTCGACGAGGCCCTCGACCACCTGGCGGCTGTAGACGGCACCGGTGGGGTTGTTGGGGTTGATGATGACCAGGGCCTGGGTCTGCTCGGTGATCTTGGACTCGACGTCGGCCAGGTCGGGGTTCCACCCGTTGCTCTCGTCGCACACGTAGTGGACGGGGACGCCGCCGGAGAGCGTGACCGCCCCGGTCCACAACGGGTAGTCGGGGGCGGGGACCAGGATCTCGTTGCCGTCGTCGACGAACGCCTGGAGCACCATCGAGATCAGCTCGGAGACGCCGTTGCCGATGAAGACGTCGTCGACCACGGCGTCACGCAGGCCCTGCTGCTGGTAGTACTGCGCGACCGCCGTGCGCGCCGGGTAGATGCCCCGGGAGTCGCTGTAGCCCTGGGCCTCGTGCAGGTGGTGGTGCATGTCGGCGAGGATCGCCTCGGGCGCCTCGAAGCCGAACGGAGCGGGGTTGCCGATGTTGAGCTTGAGGATCCGGTGGCCCTCGGCCTCGAGGCGCTGGGCCTCGACGAGGATCGGCCCCCTCACGTCGTAGCGGACGTCCAGCAGCTTGCGGCTCTGACGGATGGGGCGCACCGCGACATCCTCGCAGGTACGCCGTCCGGCGCGCGCTGGCGTCCCGCTCATCCGGGGAGCCCCTAGCATCGAGGGCGTGACCCGTCGCGTCGTCCCGCTCACCCCGGACCGGTTGCGCGCGCTCGGTGAGACCTCGCACCGGGCCGGTCCGAGCCCGTGCGCGTCCTGCGTCGCCTGGGAGCTCAGCCCGGCCGACGTCGGCCGCCTCGGCGGCTGCAGCCGGGAGCGCGCCTCCGAGCGGGCGGCGGAGAAGAGCGCCTGGCTCTCGCAGGTCCTGCGTGACTGGGGCTCGTGCGGGAGGGTCGTCCTCGTCGAGGGCGAGCCGGTCGGGCACGTGCTCTACGCGCCTCCCGCCCTGGTGCCGGGGTCGGGGCGGTTCGCGACGTCACCGGTCGCGGCCGACGCGGTCGTCCTGGCCTCGATCCACGTCGATGCCGCCCACACCGGCCACGGGCTGGGCCGCCTGCTGGTGCAGCACCTGGCCAGGGACCTGCTCGAACGGGGAGGGGTCCGCGCGGTGGAGGCCTTCGGCGGCACCACGGCGACGGCCGTACGCCGTGAGTGCGTGCCGCCGTCGGACTTCCTGGCCCGGGTGGGCTTCGGCACCGTGCGCGAGCACCCGAGCGTGCCGAGGATGCGGATGGACCTGCGCTCGGCCCTGACCTGGCGCGACGAGGTCGAGGCGGCGCTGGAGCGGTTGCGCGGTGTGGTGCGCCCGGCAGCGCGGCCGGCACCGACCCGCAGCGGCTCCCTGCGCTCCGCCCGCCCGGGGAGCGGCACGACGAGACCGGCCCCCGACGCGCCCTGAGGGCGATCGGAGGCCGGCCTGGGTGTCGATCGGCCTACTGAGGCGATCGGTGCGACTCAGATGAAGTCGGCGAGCTCCTGGAGGATCGCGGCCTTGGGCCGCGCCCCCACGATCGACCGGACGACCTCGCCGCCCTGGTAGACGTTGATCGTCGGGATGCCCGTGACGCGGTAGGAGCTGGGGGTGACGGGGTTCTCGTCGACGTTCATCTTGTAGAACGACATCTTCTCCCCGTGGGCGCCGGCGATCTCGTCGAGGATCGGCGAGACCTGACGGCACGGCCCGCACCACTCGGCCCAGAAGTCGACGAGCACCGGCTTGTCGGACTTGAGGACCTGGGCGTCGAACTCGGCGTCGGTGACAGCGGCCATGTTGCTCACGATGGTGTTTCCCTTCGGGTGGACGGGTGGTGCACAGCGGGGGGAGCAGCGCACGGACTCGTGCGGCTCGTCTGGCTCAACGGCGTGTCGCCCCGGGTTGTTCCCGGGCCGACCGGTGCGACGTCGGGCCGCGCCTCAGGCGCCGGCGGTCTGGATGATCTCGGCGACCGTGGCCGCCGTCGCGTCCGTGGTCGCCGCCACGTGCTCGAGCTCGGCGAGGTAGCGCTCGGCGTCGAGCGCGGCCGCGCACCCGGTCCCGGCCGCGGTGATGGCCTGACGGTAGTGGTGGTCGACGAGGTCACCGCAGGCGAAGACGCCGACGAGGTTGGTGGCCGTCGAGGGGTGCTTGGCCAGGACGTAGCCCTCGTCGTCGAGGTCGACCTGACCGTGCAGGAGCTCCGAGCGCGGGTCGTGCCCGATCGCGATGAAGAGACCGGTCGCGTCCATGCCACGCAGCTCGCCGGTCACGGTGTCGCGCACCGTGAGGGACTCCAGCCGGTCGGCCCCGTTGATCTCGGCCACCTCGGCGTTCCACACGACATCGATCTTGGGGTCGGCGAACGCGCGCTCCTGCATGATCTTCGAGGCACGCAGCTCGTCGCGGCGCACCAGCAGGGAGACCTTGGAGCCGAAGCGGCTCAGGAAGGTCGCCTCCTCCACGGCCGAGTCGCCCCCGCCGACCACGGCGATGTGCTGGTCGCGGAAGAAGAAGCCGTCGCAGGTCGCGCACCAGGACACGCCCCGCCCGGAGAGCTCGTCCTCGCGCGGAAGACCGAGCTTGCGGTAGCCGGAACCGGTGGCCAGGACCACCGCACGCGACTCGTAGGTCTGCGTGGCGGTCCGGACGCGCTTGAGCGCGCCCGTCAGGTCCAGCTCGACCGCGTCGTCGGCGATCAGCTCGGCGCCGAAGCGCTCGGCCTGGGCCCGCATCTCGTCCATCAGCGCGGGACCCATGATCCCGTCCCGGAAGCCCGGGAAGTTCTCCACCTCGGTGGTGTTCATCAAGGCCCCGCCGGCCGTGACCGAGCCCTCGAGCACGAGGGGCTGCAGGTTGGCGCGGGCGGCGTAGACCGCGGCGGTGTAGCCCGCCGGGCCGGAGCCCACGATGATCACGTTGCGCGGCTCGCTCATGGGACTGGTTCTCTCCTCGGTTCGGGGGGTGCTGACGTTGCGTCGGGCACAACCGATCGTAGGCGGCGCTTCTTCCCGGCGCAGGTCGCTGCCCGCAGGGCTCAGCGCGAGAGCGTCAAGGAGCGCAGGACCCGCCCGGTCCCGCACTGCAGCAGGTCGACGACCTGGGAGTCGCCGGCGGGCGGGCGCAGCAGCAGCACGGCCGGCGCGCCGTCGTACTCCACGGCGACGCCTCGCCCGGCCGCACCGGAGATGCCCGGCCGGACCCGGCAGCGCGGCTGCGTCCCACCCAGGGGCTGCGGTAGGGCGCCCAGATCGCCGACCCGGCCCGCCGCTGCCCGGGTGAGCGTCCGCACCCGCCGCACGTCGCGCACGAACCGGTCCGCCCGGACCGGGGGTGGGTCGGCGCTGAGCAGGAGGGGCGCCTGACGGGACCTGGCGGCCGACCTGGGCTCGGCACGCAGCAGCGTGCCGCCGCCGGGCGCCTGCGCCGTGGTCCCCGCGCTGTCGGTCTCCGCGCCGCGGTCGACCGGACCGCTGCGGTCCTGGGTCGCGGTGTCGGACGCGGCCGACGTCGCGGAGGAGGCCCCGTCCGTGCCGACGCCGTCACGCAGTGCCTGGGCGATCCCCACCGCGGCGACGACGGAGGCGGCAGCCGCGAGCACGGCGACGCGCCGGCGCCGCCGCCGTTTCGCCGACGGCAGCGCCACCACCGACGCGCCGTCGCCGGCGCGCCCGCCCTCGTCCCCGGGCGCCGACGCCCCGCCCGCCCCGGCCGCCCCGGCCGCGAGGTCGTCCAGCACGCCCGCAAGACGCGCCGCGACGTCGTCGGGGACGGGGTCGACGTGACGGACCTCGGCGAGCAGCCGGCGTACGTCGTCGTCGGGGGCTGGTCGGTCTCGGGACACGGGTGCCCTCCGGGCGGGGATCGAGGATCGGGTGGTCGGGTCAGGTCGTGCCGGGGGGAGCGCGCGGGGACGTCGTGGGTCTGACGGGTGGGGCGCCGGGACGGTTCCCGGTGTGCGCCCCAGAGCCGTCTGCAGCGTCCTCGAGCAGGTGGGACAGCAGCGGTCGCAGCGCCGCCCGTCCGCGGGAGCACCGCGACTTCACCGTGCCGGGGCGGCACTCGAGGATGGCGGCGGTCTCGGCGACGGAGAAGCCCTCGAGGTCGACGAGCACCAGGGCGGCGCGCTGCTCGGGGGGCAGGGTGGCCAGGGCGGCAAGGACGGCGTCGCGACGCTCACCGGCCTGTGCCGCGTCCTGGGGGTCCTCCGGCGGTGTCCCGCCGGCGACCAACGACCCCGGCGCCTGTCGCTGCGAGTGACCGGAGTACTCGGCGAGGTCCTCGGGCAGGGGCTCCGAGCGGCGTACGCGGGTGGCGCGCATCCGGTCGAGGCAGGCGTTGACGACCACCCGGTGCAGCCAGGTCGTCACCGCGGCGTCCCCGCGGAACGACGCGGCCCTGCGGTAGGCGGACACGACGCCGTCCTGGAGACCGTCGGCGGCCTCCTCGCGGTCACCCGTGGTGCGCAGGGCGACCGCCCACAGCCGGTCGCGGTGACGGCGGACGAGCTCACCGAACGCGTCCGGGTCGCCGGCGACGTGCGCCGCGAGGAGCGCGGCGTCGCTGCGCGCGGCTGCACCGGCCTCGTCCTCGGGTGAGCGAGGCGCGGGGGGCACCGCGGCCGTGCTCACGGGCTCACGCCCTGCACGACGATCTCCGCCACGGCGCCCCGGAAGCCGCCGGTGACCGGGGGGAGCGAGGTCAGCCAGATCACCAGGTAGCGCGTGGTGACCGGCTCGTCGAGCACCAACGTGGCCTGCTCGCCCGCGTCGCGGGCCTCGGCGACCGCGTCCAGGCCCGCGACGGCCGTCGGCAGCGAGCTGCTGGCGTAGAGGGTGAGGCTGGTGGGGGCGCCGCTCAGGGTGAGGTCGACGGAGCTCACCTCGGCCTCGTCGCCGAGGTCCACGACGAGGCCGACGCCTGTCTTGAGCCCCGCCGGGCCGAGCTCCTGGTAGTAGCGCTCCGTGGACCACGACGTCGCCGGGTCGCCGTCGACGGCGAGGGGGGCCTCGGCAGGGTTCTCGGTGCCGCCGTCCCCCTGCGGGTCGAGGTCGGTCGCGACCAGGCCGCTCAGCGGCTCGGGGCTCGTGCTCGCGCTCGGGGAGGGCGACGACGCGCTCGGCGTCGGGGTCGGGTCGGGCACGGTGCCCAGCACCGTGCGTCCGCGGTTGAGGTTGTAGGCGAGGGCCGCTCCGAGCAGGACGGCGAGCAGCACGCCGATCACCAGCGCGAGGCGGAGCCAGGACCGTCCGGGCACGCCGTCGTCGACGGCCGGCATCAACCCGGACGCGTCGCCCGCCCCGCCGCCGCTCGACGGGGCAGGGGCGGCCCGACGGGAGGACTGCGCCGGTCCCGAGGACGCGCCGGCCTCCCAGGGCCAGAAGGCGGACGGGTCGCCGGATCCGGGATCGGTGGGTGGGCCGCCGGGCGCTCCCGACGCGCCGACCCCCGGCGACGAGCCGGCGCGCGCCCGGCGCGACGGCGCACCCGGTGGCGGGTCCGGGGCGAAGAGAGGCCGTGCCGGTGGGTCGGGCAGCGGGGGCGGTGGGGTCGTCGACGGACCGCGACGAACCGGGCGGTCCTCGTCGAGTGCGGGCAGGGAGGCCTGGGTCACGACGTCCTCGGGCCGCCTGGCCGCCACGGGTCCGGGAGGCTCGACCGCGGGCTCGGGCCCCTCCGCAGGGCGCCGGGCCGGGTCCGTCGAGGGTCGCGCCCGCTGGACCGGCTCGGGCGGCAGGGTCACGGCGAACCGTTCACGTGCGGGCGGCAGCGTGCGCGCCAGGGCGGCGGACACCCCGGCCGGGTCACCGACGAAGGAGTCCAGCGTGCGCGCGATCCCGGCCGCGCTGATCTCGTCCAGCGGTCCGCGAGCCCCGACGTGAGGGTGCAGCACCACGTCGCAGACCTGGTCGAGCACGCGCGGGACACCCGCGCGCACCTGCCGGGGTCGCAGCACCTGGGTGTGCTCGGTCGGTGCCCGGCGTACGGCCGAGCGCGACGGCCCGGCCCAGTGCGCGGTGAGCGCGCAGTAGAGCATCCCCGCGAGGTCGGCGACGTCGGAGGAGCTGCGGTCGTAGGCCGCGCCGTGCAGCGCCGCGTCGACGCACAGCCCGATCACGCGCACCTCGCCGTGCTGGTCGAGCAGGATGTTCTCCGGGATGAGCCGCCCGTGGGACACCCCGCGGTCATGAGCCTTCGCAAGGACGTCGGCGAGCTGAGCGACCAGCCAGGCGGCCTGACGCGGCTCGAGCACCGTGCCGCTGCCGACGAGGATGTCCAGCGAGACGCCGGAGCCCCACTCGTTGACCACGTAGCAGACCTCGCCCTCGACGGCGGCGTCGAGCACGCGCAGCAGCCGGCGGTCCACCACTCTCGTGGAGCGGCGGGCGGCGTCGAGCAGGGCCTCCGAGCGGGGGTCCTCCGCGGCGATCACGTGGAGGGCGACGTGGCGGTCGAGCACCTGGTCGTGGGCCCGCCAGAACCGGCCGGTCCCGGACTCGACGAGCAGGTCGACGAGCCGGTAGCGCCCGGCGAGCACGTCACCAGGGCGGAACGACAGGCTCATGGCCGCCTCGCCTCCTGATCGCCACGTCTCGACACCTCATCCTAGGGCGGTGCTCACCGGGTCGATCCTGCCGTGCCGGGCAGACGACGTGTCACCAGGTCGGTGATCTCGGTGACCTCCCGCAGCCCGAGCAGCCGGGCGAGCAGGAGGAACCCGGCACCGTCCACGAGCGCACCGAGCAGGGCGTGCCCGGCGGAGAGCGTCCAGTGCGGGTCGGGCGAGAGGTGGTGCAGTCCCAGGACGAGGCCCAGCGTGAGCAGGCTCGGCACGCCGACCGCGACGGCGAGACGTCCCGCGAAGCCGAGCCCGCCCGCGCCACCGAGCCCGCCCAGCCCGCGGCGCAGCACGGTGAAGGAGACCAGCGAGCCCACGGCGTACGACGCCGTCCACGCCAGCACGAGCGACGGGGCGGTGGCCGCCGGCCCGGTGAGCGAGGTCAGCAGCACGGCGGTCGCGATGTTGGTCGCGGACACGGCGCACTGGATCCAGAACACGGTCCGGGTGCGCTCGAGGGCGTAGAAGCCGCGCAGCATCAGGTAGTGGACGGTGAAGAAGACCAGCCCCCCGCCGAACAGCGCCAGCGTGGGCACGTAGCGGTCGTAGGTCTGGGCGGTGGCGCCGTGGCCCCAGATGACCTGGGCGAGGTCGGCGGCGAGCACCGGGAGGACGGCGGCGAAGGGCACGATCACGACCAGGGCCGTGCGCAGCGTGGCGGCCAGGCGGTCGCCCAGGGCCGCGAGCTCCCCGCTGGCGGCGTGGCGCGAGAGCCGCGGCAGCATCGCTGTCGTCAACGAGACGGTGACGACCGAGTGCGGCACCATCATGATCAGGAAGGCGCTGGAGTAGACCGTGATCCCGGTGCCCTCGGGGCTCTGGGCGGTGCCGTTCGAGGCGAGCTTGACGACCACGACGTACGCGACCTGGTTGACGATGACGAAGAGCACCGTCCAGGTGGCCAGGCGCAGCGTGTGGGCGAGCCCGGTGTTGCGGAAGTCCCACCGCGGCCGGAACCGGAAGCCCGCCGCTGCGAGGTAGGGCACCAGGATCACCAGCTGGGCGACGATCCCCAGCGTGGAGCCGATCCCGAGCACTGCCTCCTGGGAGGTGGTGAAGGCGCCCGACTGCTCCGCGGTGCTGGCGGTGCCGAAGAGCACGAGGTAGAGCGCCAGGGTCGCCACGGCGATGACGTTGTTGGCGATGGGGGCCCACATCATCGGGCCGAAGCGTCCGCGGGCGTTGAGGACCTGACCGACGAGGGTGAACATCGCGTAGAAGAAGACCTGGGGCAGGCAGTAGCGCGCGAAGTCGACCGCCGAGCTGCGCTGGGCCGCCAGGGCCGGACCGTCGTAGGCCGAGCCGAGCAGGAGGTCCATCAGCAGCGGCGCGGCGACGACCAGCCCCGCCGTGACCACGCCCAGGAACACCACGGCGAGCGTCATGACCCGGTTGGTGTACGCCTCGCCCCCGTCGGCGTCCTCGCGCATCGAGCGGACCAGCTGCGGCACGAGGACGGCGTTGAAGACGCCGCCCGCCAGCAGGACGTAGAGGGTGTTGGGGATCGTGTTGGCGATGGTGAACAGGTCCGCGTGCAGGCCGGCGCCGAGTGCCGCGGCGAGCAGGGCGGTGCGCACGAAGCCGCTCATCCGCGACACGATCGTGCCGGCGGCCATCACGGCGCTCGAGCCGAGGAGGCTCGCGGAGCCGGTGTCGGTGGTCTCGACCGGGCCGCTCATCGCGCCGCCCGGCGTGCACGCAGCCGGCGTACGGCGCGGGCGGCGATGGTCAGGAACAACAGGCCGACACCGGTGCCCATGATCAACCAGATCACGTTGCTCACCTGCGCCGAGCGGATCGGGACGACGTCGGTGGCCGGCAGGGCGGTGCCGGAGGGGTCCACGAGGCGCAGCTCGACGTCGTGCACGCCCGGTGCGGCGTCCTCGGCCTGGAGCGGCACGGTGACCCGGGCGCCGGCGGCGAGCTCGACCGGGTCGCTGAGCGGCACCGTGAGCCCGGCGTCGGTGCGACTGGCCACCTGCACGACGACCGGCTCGTCCAGCGAGCTCGAGACCGTCGCGGAGAAGGTCCCCGAGGTCCCCGACAGCGTCACGCCGTCGGGGGCGCTGATGGTCAGCGCCGCCAGCCGGTCCGCGGTCCAGCCGCGAGCCGCGCGCAGGTCGCGCACCGCGCTCGAGGGACGCGTGCGCGAGGAGTACGACAGCGCCGACAGGGCCTCGCCCTCGACGGTGCCGGCGAGCTCGTTGTTGAGGGGAAGGATGCCCTGCAGCGTGCGGGCCGCCCCGATCGCGGCGTCGGCGGCGTCGAACAGCGCGGCGCCGACGGCCAGCCGGGCCTGCCGCGGCGGGTAGCGGACGGCGGACGA
Organism: uncultured Actinomycetota bacterium; assembly: GCA_963760555.1. Taxonomy (GTDB): domain Bacteria; phylum Actinomycetota; class Actinomycetes; order Propionibacteriales; family Nocardioidaceae; genus Nocardioides. The sequence continues at coordinate 170,992 of CAVXDJ010000004.1, forward strand.
CTCGATCGCGACCGGGGACCCGTCCGAGACGGCCTGGGACAGGGTCGTGAGGCGCACGCCGGGCGTGCGCAGGCCGTCGAAGAAGCTCGAGCCGCTCAGGGCGGACCACCCCGGTGGCATCACCACGACCAGCGGCTCGGGTGGGGAGGACGCGTCTCCGGAGGGCTGGGCGTCGGACGCGCCGCTCCCGGCGGCCAGGGAGCGCAGGGTGGCCTCCGACAGGATGCGTTGACGCAGGGCCAGCGTGCTCAGAGCCGTCTCCGGCCCGGGCCCTCCCGCCGCCGCGCCCGACGAGGAGAGCACGACCGGGCGGCCGTCGATCACGGCCACCCCGGGCGCGGAGCCCTCGATCATCCGGTCCGAACCGAGCAGGACCTCCCCGTCGTCGAGCTCGTCGACGACCGCGGGATCGAGGTAGCCCGGCGGGGGAGCGACCGCGGGGACCGTGGTCGTGCCGGCGCTCGCGGCGAGGCGGCGCAGCTCCGTGCTCGGGTGTTCCCGCGCCCGGAGGTAGACCGCCGGGTCCTGCGACAGGGCCGCGGCCACGTCGACGTCGCCGTAGGGCAGCGCGAGCAGCTCGTCGTCGCCGACCGAGGAGGTCAACCGGTCCAACCAGGCCGTGGCGCGCTCCGCGACCTCCACGAGCGCCGGGTCGGTCCCGGGGGGTGGCGAGGCGGTGGTCTCCGAGGGCGTGGCGTCGGGGGACGTCGAGGGCGCGGGGGTGGGGTCCGAGGAGGTCGACGGCCCGGACGCGGCGCTCGAGGGGGAGGCCGGACCGGAGGGGGTGGTCGAGGGGGATCCGGACGGGGTGGTCGGGGCGGTCGGGGTGGTCGGGTCCTCCTCGCGTCCGGCCGTCGGGCCCAGGCTGCGCGGCTGGTTGCCGCCGGCCAGGGTGGAGGCGGCCTGCAGCAGGGACGGATCGACCAGCCAGCTCACCGGGTCCGACCCGGACGCGGCGCCGAACTCGACCCGGTCGCGGAGACGGCCGCCCAGGGAGACGAGCCGGCCCCACCGGTCGGGGTCGCGCAGCGAGCCGTCGGCGGCGTGCCGGACCCGGGCGCGCAACGGGACCACGATCGCCGTGTCGACCGGCGCCGCGCCCGCCGGCTCGAGCGGCAGGAAGGTGCGCGCGCGGGCGTCGGTGAGGTCGTCGCGGCCGTTCTCGTCGGCCCCGAGCGCGTGCACGCCGAACCAGTAGACGCCCGGTGGGGGCTCGCCGCCGCCCCCGATCCGATCGAGCAGCAGGCGGCTGGGCACCCTCAGGGTGAACGACGCGCTCTCCCCCGGGCGCAGGATCGCGACGCTCGCCTCGGTGCCGAGGTCGACGATGCGGTCGCCGACCGGGCTGTCCTCGCTGACCGCCGTGGCCGCCGCGAGCTCGGCCACGTCGTCGATGGGGGTCTCGCCGAGGAAGGTGTAGAGCCGGATGGTGCGCCACGTCGAGTCCGAGACGTTGGCGATCGAGCCGACCACCTCGAGCGTGCCCTGGCGCGGGATGACGGAGGGCGTGATGTCGTCGAGCTCGATGCGAAGGGGGGTGGTCGCCGCGACCTGGCTGCTCGTCCGGGCGTGCGCCGACCCGGCCGCCGCGGCACCCGTGCCGGCCAGCGGCAGCGGCAGGACGGCCGCCGCGAGCACGCCCAGCAGCGCCGTCGCGAGAGCGCGCGAGGGCGTCAGGCGTGCCGGTCGGACCACGGCGCGAGCCTAGGGGATCGCGGGTCGCTGCCCGCGGGCACGAGGTGCGACGCTCCGGGCGGACCGGTCGAGGTCGCACGCGTAGACTGCCCGCCCGTGCCTGACGTCCCCGCCGCTCCCCCGCGAACCGATGCCGCGCCGCCGCCCGCGGTGCCGCTGGCCCAGGCGCAACGGTCGGTCCAGGCCGAGCTCGACCGGATCGGCCCGGTCGTCGACCAGCTCGGGTCGCTGTTCGTCGACGCCGGTCACGAGCTCGCCCTCGTCGGCGGACCGGTGCGGGACGCGATGCTGGGACGCGCCCACTCCGACCTCGACCTGACCACCTCGGCCCGCCCCGAGGAGACCGAGCGACTCCTGTCGGGCTGGGCCGACGCGATCTGGGACATGGGCCGCGACTTCGGCACGATCGGGTGCCGCAAGGGGCCCTGGCAGGTCGAGGTGACGACGTACCGCACCGACGTCTACGACCCGACGTCGCGCAAGCCCTCCGTGGACTTCGGGGACACGCTGGCCGGCGACCTGGGTCGTCGCGACTTCACCGTCAACGCGATGGCGTTGAGGCTCCCGGACCGGACGTTCGAGGACCCGTTCGGTGGCGTCCTCGACCTCGCTCACGGGGTCCTGCGCACCCCGGGCACCCCCGAGGAGTCGTTCTCCGACGACCCGCTCCGGATGCTGCGGGCGGCGCGGTTCGCCGCCCAGCTGGGGTTCACCGTCGCCCCGGAGGTCGTCACCGCCATGCGCCAGATGGCAGGTCGCATCGAGATCATCTCGGCCGAGCGGGTGCGCGACGAGCTGGTCAAGCTGATCAGCGCGCGCTGGCCGCGGCGGGGGCTGACCCTGCTCGTCGAGACGGGCCTCGCCGACCTCGTGCTGCCGGAGCTGCCCGCCCTGGCGCGTGAGCGCGACGAGCACAACCGGCACAAGGACGTCTACGAGCACACCCTGACCGTCCTCGAGCAGTCCATCGAGCTGGAGGACCGACTGGGCGGTGTCCCCGACTTCGTGTCGCGGTTCGCGGCGCTGATGCACGACGTGGGCAAGCCCCGCACCCGCAAGTTCCTGAAGGACGGGACGGTGACCTTCCACCACCACGACGTCGTCGGGGCCAAGCTGACCCGCAAGCGGATGCAGGCGCTGCGCTTCTCCAAGGACGAGACCGAGGCGGTCTCCGGTCTGGTCGAGCTGCACCTGCGCTTCCACGGGTACGGCTCGGGGGAGTGGACCGACTCCGCCGTACGCCGCTACGTGCGGGACGCGGGCGACCAGCTCGAGCGGCTGCACGTGCTGACCCGCGCCGACTGCACCACGCGCAACCAGCGCAAGGCCGCGCGGCTGCGCCGCACCTACGACGACCTCGAGGAACGGATCGCTCGGCTCTCCGAGGCCGAGGAGCTCGCCTCGATGCGGCCCGACCTCGACGGCAACGAGATCATGACCGTCCTCGGGGTCGGTCCGGGCCGCGAGGTGGGCGAGGCCTACCGCTACCTGCTCGAGCTCCGCACCGAGCACGGGCCGCTCGGCGCCGACCGGGCGCGCGAGGAGCTGCTGGCCTGGCGGGCAGAGCGTCACGGTCCGGCGTGAGCAAGCCGGGTCCCCCCCGACCCCGGGTCCCCCGGCGCGGGCACCGGGCGTGGACGCTCACGTGGTGGTCCGGGCGGGTGCGTGACCCGATCTTCTGGGCCGCGGTCACGCAGCTGGTCAAGACCGTGCTGGCGGCGGTCGTCGCCTGGGTCCTGGCCACCCGGGTGTTCCACCTCGAGCAGTCCTTCCTGGCGCCGTGGTCGGCGCTGCTGGTGGTCAACGCCAGCGTCTACCGGACGCTGTCCCAGGGGGGCCGACAGGTCGGTGCCACGGTCATCGGGGTCCTGGTCGCCACGACGGTGGGCCAGGCGCTGGGTCTCGACCTCGTGGGCGTCGCCGTGGTGATGACCGTCGGACTGGCGATCGGCCTGCTGGGCTGGTTCGAGGGCGAGCAGACCACGATCGCGGCCACCGCGCTGATCGTGCTCACGACCGGCTTCTCCTCCGACAGCGCGATGTTGTTCGCGCGGCTCTTCGACACCGGCATCGGCATCGTCGTGGGCATCGGCATCAACCTGCTCGTCTGGGCGCCGCTGCCCCGCCGCAGCGCGATCGCCGCCATGGACGCCATCGACGGCGCCATCGGCACCCTGCTCGTCGACGTCGCCGACGGCATCGTCGGCGACCTCGACGCCGACCGGGTGGAGGCGTGGGTGCAGCGCACCCGCGGCCTCGACGAGGACCTCGACACGGCCTGGGCCCTGGTGCGTCAGGTGCGCGAGAGCGCGCGGCTCAACCCGCGGCGACAGGCGCGGGCGTGGCGCGACCCGGCCGACTGGCACGCCCTGCTGACGCTCATGGAGCAGGCGATCGCGGAGTCCCGGAGCCTGGCCCGCACGCTCGGCCTGGGCCTGGAGGACCAGCGGAGCTGGGACCCGGCCTTCACCCAGCGGTTCGCCGCGCTCCTGCGTCGCAGCGGCCGGGCCATCGAGGACGCCGACCCCGCGCCGTTGCGCGAGGCCCGCGTCGCTCTCGCCGAGCTGGTCCGGGACCTGTCCGGGAGCCCGCTCGACCCGCGGCTGTGGCCGGAGTACGGCGGTGTGATCACGAACCTGCGCAACGTGCTCGTCGCGATGGACGCCGTCGCCCTCGCCAACCCGCTGGGTCAGCCGCCGCTGCCGCTGCAGGGTCTGCATCGTGGCCGCTGAGGGGTGGCAGGGCTCCCGGAACCTGCTCAGGAGCGGACGCTCACTCCTCGCCTGCGATGAAGGCCTCGACACGACGTCGGCCCTCGTCGTCGGGCAGCTGCACCGGCGGGGACTTCATCAGGTAGGACGACGCGGAGACGATCGGGCCACCGATGCCGCGGTCCATGGCGATCTTGGCCGCACGCACGGCGTCGATGATGATGCCGGCGGAGTTGGGGGAGTCCCAGACCTCGAGCTTGTACTCGAGGTTGAGGGGGACGTCACCGAAGGCGCGACCCTCCAGGCGCACGTAGGCCCACTTGCGGTCGTCGAGCCACTGCACGTAGTCGGAGGGGCCGATGTGGACGTTGCGGTCGCTGATCTTGTTCGCCAGCTCACCGTGCAGGTTGGAGGTCACAGCCTGGGTCTTGGAGACCTTCTTCGACTCCAGCCGCTCGCGCTCGAGCATGTTCTTGAAGTCCATGTTGCCGCCGACGTTGAGCTGGTAGGTGCGGTCCAGCGCGACCCCGCGGTCCTCGAAGAGCTTGGCCATCACGCGGTGGGTGATGGTGGCGCCGACCTGGCTCTTGATGTCGTCGCCGACGATCGGGACGCCCGCGTCGGCGAACTTCTTGGCCCACACGGGGTCGGAGGCGATGAAGACGGGCAGAGCGTTGACGAAGCCCACCTTCGCCTCGATCGCGCACTGGGCGTAGAACTTGTCGGCCTGCTCGGAGCCGACGGGGAGGTAGGAGACCATCACGTCGGCGCCGGTGTCCTTGAGGACCTGCACGACGTCGACCGGCTCGACGGCCGACTCCTCGATGGTCTGGCGGTAGTACTTCCCGAGGCCGTCCATGGTCGGGCCCCGCTGGACGTCGATGCCCAGCGTGGGGACGTCCGCGATCTTGATCGTGTTGTTCTCGCCGGCGTTGATCGCCTCGGAGAGGTCCTTGCCGACCTTCTTGTCGTCGACGTCGAAGGCGGCGACGAACTCGATGTCGGAGACGTGGTAGTCGCCGAAGGCGACGTGCATCAACCCCGGCACGGTGGCGGTGGCGTCGGCGTCCTTGTAGTACTCGACGCCCTGGATCAGGGACGTGGCGCAGTTGCCCACGCCCACGATGGCGACTCGTAGTGAACCCATGGGGGTTTCCTCTCTTGTGATCACTGCTGCGTCGGCGAAGGTGCCGCGGGCGGTGCTGTGGGGGTTGTCGGTGCTGAGGTCTGGGACCCGGCGCGGGGCGGGGTGCTGAACGGGGACGTGGTCGACCCGCCCTGGTGGGGCACGCCACGCTCGGCGTCGATCAGGTCCGAGAGCCAGCGCACCTCGCGCTCGACCTGCTCGACGCCGTGGCGCTGGAGCTCCGTGGCGTACCGGTCGACCTCGGCCTGGGTCATCGCGAGCTGGTTCTGCACCCGGTCGAGCCGCTCCTGGAGCCGGGTACGCCGGCCCTCGAGGACGCGGAGGCGGATCTCCATGTCGGTGCGACCGAAGAAGGCGAACCGGATGTCGAAGTTGTCGTCCTCCCACGCGGTCGGACCCACCTCGGTCATCAGCCGCTCGAACTCGGCCGTGCCGGTGTCGGTCACGCGGTAGACGATGCGCGGTCGGCGCGAGACGACGGTCGTGACCGGGCCCGCGGTCTCCTCGATGAGCGCGTTGCGCAGCATCTTCTTCAGCGCGGGGTAGAGCGAGCCGTAGGAGAGCACGCGGCTCCAGCCCAGCATCAGGTTCAGCCGCTTGCGCAGCTCGTAGCCGTGCATGGGTCCCTCGTGCAGCAGTCCGAGGACTGCCAGCTCGATGGTCTCTCCACGACGCGCCATGCAATGCATCGTAGCGATATATCCCTCAGACGCGAACCCGCGACACATCGCGCTCGTCACACCGCTCGGCGCTCCGCTCGGCCCGACGGTCGACGCCGGACGCCGTACAGTGGAGCGGCCCGGCCGCCGGGCACCGACCCCCGACCCCGACGCACGGAGACTCCGACTGTGGCTGGCAAGCGCCGGGCCGAGGGCACCGCGACCACGCGGCCCCGGTCCTCCTCCCCGGGACCCTCGACCAGACGCACCGTGCGGGAGCGGGTGTGGCGCGTCGTGCGGGTGCTGCTCGCGCTGGGTCTGGTGGGCACCCTGCTGGTGGTGCTCGCCTTCGTCGTGGCCTACCGCTCCATCGACATCCCGGACCCCAACGAGGACTTCCTCACCGAGACCTCCTTCGTCTACTACGCGGACGGCGAGAACGAGGTCGGTGAGTTCGCCACGCAGGACCGGGAGTCGATCACCTACGAGCAGATGCCCGAGTCGGTGCGCACCGCGGTGGTCGCGGCCGAGGACCAGACGTTCTGGACCAACCAGGGCATCGACCCGCGCGGCATCCTGCGGGCGGCCTTCAGCAACGCGCAGGGCAACGCCACCCAGGGCGCGTCGACGATCACCCAGCAGTACGTCAAGATCCTCTACCTGACCCAGGAGCGCAGCCTCAAGCGCAAGCTCAAGGAAGCGATCCTGTCGCTGAAGGTCCAGCGCAGCCAGTCCAAGAAGCAGGTGCTCGAGGGCTACCTGAACACCATCTACTTCGGCCGGGGCGCCTACGGCATCCAGGCCGCGGCCCAGGGCTACTTCAACCGCGACGCGGCCGACCTGACCCTGCGCCAGTCCGCGGTGCTGGCCAGCGTGATCAACAACCCCTCGCAGTTCGACCCGGCCAACGGCCGCGACAACCGGCGCGCGCTGAAGGGGCGCTACGACTACGTGCTCGACAACATGGCCTCCGCCGGGGACATCACCGCCGACGCGGCCCGTCAGGCCGAGAAGCGGCTTCCCCCGCTCCCCGAGATCGCCGAGGACGACGCCTACGGGGCGCAGCGCGGCCACATGCTCACCCTGGTCCGCTCGGAGCTGGAGTCGCTCGGGTTCAGCGAGTCCGAGATCGACGGGCAGGGCCTGCGGGTCACCACGACCTTCACCCAGCAGGCGATGGACGCCGCCCGCGACGGCGTGCTGGAGGCCCGTCCGGAGGGGTTCAGCGACCGGGAGCTCCACGTGGCGGTCGCCTCCGTCGAGCCGGGCACCGGAGCGCTGCGAGGCTTCTACGGCGGGCAGGACTACCTGGACTCGCAGATCAACTGGGCCTCGGCCGGCGGCATGGTCGGGTCGACGATGAAGCCCATCACCCTGGCCTCCGCGCTCGAGGCCGGCTTCAGCCTCTCCGACACCTTCGAGGGAAATTCCCCCTACGAGTTCCCCGACGGCCTCGAGGTGCGGAACGAGGGTTCCGGCGACGGCAACGACTACGGCTCCGCGATCACGGCCACGGCCGCTCTCGAGGAGTCGGTGAACACCGCCTTCGTCGACATGTCCACCCGCATCCCGGACGGTCCGCAGCAGATCCACGACACCGCCGAACGAATGGGGATCCCGCCCGAGTCCGCGAGCGACCGCTTCCCGGGCATCCCCTCGGTCAGTCGGGACTTCTCCGCCGAGGACACCCTGATCACCCTCGGACGGGCTCGCGTCAGCGCGATCAACATGGCCAACGCCTACGCGACCCTGGCCGACCGCGGCCAGCGCGCGGAGGTCCACGTGGTCGACTCGGTCACCGACGCCAACGGTGAGGAGCTGTACCGCTTCAAGGCCAGCACCGACGAGGCGATCTCCCAGCCCGTCGCCGACGACGTGTCCTACGCCGCGCAGCAGGTGGTGGCCAACGGCACCGGTCAGACGGTCCTGGGGCTCGACCGCCCGGCCGCCGGCAAGACCGGCACCGCGACCAACGACAAGGACCAGGTCTCGTCGGCCTGGTTCGTCGGGTACACCCCGCAGCTGGCCACCGCGGTGATGTACGTCCGCGGTGACGGCGACGACCAGCTCGACGGCTGGTTGCCCAGCTACTTCGGGTCGGCGTTCCCCGCGGACACGTGGCTTGCGGTGATGAGCCGCGCGCTCGAGGGCACCGAGGTCGTGGAGTTCCCGCCGCCGGCGAACGTCGACGGCGACGCACCCGGTGCGGACACCACCACCGCCCCGGCGGCTCCCACGACGAGCCAGCAGGCGCCGGCGCCCACGCCGACACCGTCGCAGACCCAGCAGCCCAAGCCGTCTCCGAGTCCGAGCAGCGCGCCGCCGACCACCCAGGCCCCGACGACGGCGCCGCCGACCACGCGGGCGCCCACCTCGGCGCCGCCGACGAGCGCGCCGACGACGAGCGCGCCCACGACGAGCGCCCCGACCTCGACGCCCACGACCCGGGGCCCGACCCGGGGTCCGAGCCCCGGCAGTGGGGGCGGGGCGAACCCCGTGGCGCCGGCAGCCGAGCCCCGCCGTACGCGGTGAGACCCCGGTGACCCGGTCCGGGCCCGGCCGGGGGGTGCACGTGCACCCCACGGCGGAGGACCCCCTCGTCGCCGCGCTCAGCGAGGGTGTGGGCGGGCCCGTGGGGCGACGCGCGGGTCGCTCGCGCTGGTGGACCCCGACGGGCGTGGTGCTGCTGCTCGCCGCGCTCGTCCTCGCGCTCGGGATGGTGCAGAAGGCTCCGTGCGCGAGCGGCCAGTGGCAGGACGGGGAGGCCCGCTACGCCCTGATGTGCTACTCCGACCTGCCCTACCTCTACTCCGGTCGGGGCTTCGCGGAGGTCGCCTGGCCCTACAGCGGCGACCCGCAGGTGCGTGACCGCTTCGAGGTGATGGAGTACCCGCCGGGGATCAGCTACTGGGCGTGGGGCACCGCGTGGGCGACCAGGGTGCTGGTCGGCTCGCCCGACCTCGGGGCGCGCTACGCCGTGCCGCCGGACCGGCTCGCCGGTGATGCCGACGTCGCGCAGGAGTCCGTCGTGTTCACCGCGGTCAACGCGGTCGGGCTGGCGCTGGTGGCGCTGCTCGCCGTCTGGGCCCTGACGCTCGTCGACCCCCGGCGGCCCTGGGACGCGGCGTTCCTGGCCGCCTCGCCCGCGCTGGCGCTGACCGGCCTGATCAACTGGGACCTGCTCGCCGTCGCGATGGTCGCCGGTGCCCTCGCCACCTGGGCGCGGGGCCGTCCGCTGCTGACCGGGCTCCTGCTCGGCGTCGGCACCGCCACCAAGCTCTACCCCCTGTTCCTGCTCGGTGGGATCCTCGTCATCTGCGTGCGGCGGCGTCGCTGGGGCGACCTGGCCCTGGCCGCCGCGGGGACGCTCCTGGGCTGGGTGGCGACCAACGCGCCGGCCTACGCCACCGGTCCGGCACAGTGGAAGGTGTTCTGGTCGTTCAACGCCGACCGCGGCGCCGACCTCGGCTCGTGGTGGCTGGTCGTGTCGCAGACCACCGGCCACGTGTTCTCGCCGGGGACGATCAACCTCGGCTCCGAGGTCTTCTTCGTGCTCTGGTGCCTCGGCGTCGCCGCACTGGGGCTGCTCGCGCCCCGCACGCCCCGGCTGGCCCAGCTCGGCTTCCTCGTCGTCGCGGGCTTCCTGGTGGTGAACAAGGTCTACTCACCGCAGTACGTGCTGTGGCTGCTGCCCCTGGCCGCCCTGGCCCGTCCCCGGTTGCGCGACCAGCTGGTCTGGCAGGCGGGGGAGGTCTTCTACTTCGCCGCCGTCTGGTGGTACCTCGGGGGCTACCTGCGCCCCGCCGGCGCCGCGGACGACCCGCAGGCCGACGCCCCGGTCTACTGGGTCGCGGTCGTGCTGCGTCTGCTGGCCGAGCTCTACCTGGTGGCGGTCGTGGCGCGCGACGTGTGGCGCCCCGACCCGGCGGACGATCAGGAGACGAGCACGCGGTCGAACGTCGTCGTGGTGTAGCGCACGCGGACGTCGACCTCGTCGCCGACGGACGGCACCCGGGCGCCGCTGGGCAGGAACACCATCGAGGCCTGCATGTGCGGCGGCTCCGCGAAGAGCCGTTGACGGCCGTCCACGGTGAACGGCGACCGGGCGAGGCCGGCGGCGTCGAGACCGCCGCGGGCCAGGCTGGCCGCGCGCGCGCGCACCCCGCCCTGGCCGGTGGGGGCCTCCAGGCCGATCCCGTGGGACGTGCCCCCGCTGAGCACGAGCAGGTGGCCGCTGCGCGGCAGGCTCCGGCCGCGGTAGCCGAAGGCGGTCCCGCGCGGGAGGTCGTGGACGTCGAGGACCGTGGAGCTCACGCGCAGCGCGCCGCGGTCGCCGAGCCACAGCCCGGTGCCCACGCGCGGGCGGATCGTGTAGTCGGCGTACGTCGTGCGCAGGTGCGCCAGCTCCTCGCCGGTGAGGTGGCTGATCCACAGCGTGCGCGTCGGGAGGTCGGCGGCGACCACGTCGTCCATCAGGGCCAGCACCTCCGCGAGGTGGGAGCCCTGGTCGAGCGGGAGGTGGAGGGCGACGCCGAGGACGCGGGCACCGCCGCGGTGCTCGCGCAGCCGCCGCCCGGCCGCCCGCAGGTCGGCGGCGCCGAAGCCGTGGCGGTGCATGCTGGTCTCCCGCTCGAGCACGACCCGGGCCGCCGGGCGCCGCTCGAGCAGGGCGTCGAGGTCGGCGAGGCGTCCGACGGTGTGCACGACGCGGCGCTCGAGGTCGGCGTCGAGGTCCAGCTCGGGACCGAACGGGCGCCACGGGGTGAGCACGAGCAGGTCGCCGTCGAAGCGGGGGGCGAGCTGGTCGAGCTCGGAGTAGGTGCCGACGGCGATCGTGTCGACGGCGTACCCCTGGTCGGCCAGCCAGCCGGACCGGCGTGCCAGCCGCGCCAGGGTCAGGCCGTAGCCGTTGCCCTTGGTCACGGGGGTCAGCCCGGGGGTCGCGTCGGCGACGGCGCGCAGGTGGGTGCGCCAGCGCTCCCCGTCGACGTGCAGGGTCAGGCTCACGGGTCGGTGCTCCTCACGATCGGGTCAGCGTCGGCTCATGTACAGGTCGAAGGCCCGGTAGAGCAGGGGGTTGAGGGGCAGGTCCCACTCGCCGGCGTAGCGCAGGGCCTCGCCGCCGGTGCCGACCTTGAACCGGATCAGGCCGGCGTGGCTGTCGTCGTCGGAGACCGTCGCCGTGATGCCGCGCAGGTCGTAGGCGGCCGCGCCGACGTCGCGGGCGTGGCGGATCATCGCCCACTGCATCGCGTTGGAGGCACGGACGTCGCGCTTGTCGCTCGAGGAGGCGCCGTAGGCGTACCAGACCCGCCGGCCGACGCGCAGCGAGATGCTGCCGGCGACGTGGTCGCCCTCGTGGTGGACCGCCCAGAAGCGGATGCGGTCCTCACCGTCGGCGCCCATCGCCTCGGACATCGACTGGAAGTACGACAGCGGCCGCGGCCCGAACCCGTCGCGCTCGGCGGTCTCGACGTAGAGCCGGTGGAAGGCCGCGACCTGCTCGGCGTACGCGCCCGGGGTGCCGTCGGGCACGACGTGGGTGACCTCGACGCCGGCCTTGTCGGCCTTCTTGATGTTGCGACGCCACTGCTGGTTCATCCCGGCGAGCAGGGCGGCGTCCTCACGCGACGCCCCGTCGTCGTCGAGGAGCGGGATCGCGAAGTTGAACTGCGGCTGGCCCGCGCCGAACCCGTCGAGGACGGCCAGGCTGCGCCAGCCGCGCTCGCGCAGCGCGCTCACGACGGCCGCGCCCACGGGGGGTCGACCGGTAGGGGGCAGGTCGGTGAGGCGAACGGCGTCGTCGTCGGCCAGGCCGGCCTTGACGGCGGCGGCGTCCCAGCGGCTGGTGACGACCATCGGGCCCATCCGGATGCCGAAGCAGTGCCGTCGGCGCAGATGGGCGACCATCGGCTCGAGCCAGACGTCGAGGTCGTCGTCGGCCCAGTCGACGACGGGCCCCTCGGGCAGGTAGGCCAGCGACCAGCGGCGCTGCCGGGGGATGGCGCGGAAGAGGACCAGCGCGACGCCGACCAGCCGGTCCTGCTCGTCGAACCAGCCCAGCGAGCTCGCGGACCAGTCGACGGCCAGCTTGACCCGTCCCCAGCCGGGCGTCTGCAGGAAGCTGGCGGGCGCGGCGCGGGTGGCCGCCGACGGGGTCTCGAGGAAGGCGCTGTGCTCGGCGTCGGTGATCGCGCGCACGTCCAGCCGGCGCGGCGGGGCGGAGGCGTCGGAAGGCACGCGCGAGAGGCTACCGGCGGCGACTCACAGCCGCTCGCGCAGCCAGGCGAAGTCGGCGAGGTGGGCCTCGGCCGGCCCGGGCGTCTCGCAGACCACCGGCGCGCCCGCGTCGCGCACGACCGCGGCGAGCAGGTCGGGGTCGATGCGGCCGTGGCCGAAGTTGGTGTGCCGGTCCGCGCCGGAGTCGAACTCGTCGCGGCTGTCGTTGCAGTGCACGAGGTCGATGCGTCCGGTGATCGCCAGGACGTCCTCGACGACGGTCTCCAGCGGGTTGCCGCCGGCGTGGGCGTGGCAGGTGTCCAGGCAGAACCCCACCATGTCGGCCTGCTCGGCGGCACCGATCGCGTCCCACACCCCCGCGATGCGCGCGAGGTAGCGGGTCATCGCGTGGTCGCCGCCGGCGGTGTTCTCGATCAGCAGGGGGATCTTCAGCTCGGTGGCCTCGACGGCCTTGCGCCAGTTGTCGAACCCGACCGCCGGGTCGTCGGCCTTGTTGACGTGGCCGCCGTGGACGATCAGGCCCTTGGCGCCGATCTCGGCCGCGGCATCCATGTGCTTGGCCAGCAGCTTGCGGCTCGGGATCCGGATCCGGTTGTTCGTCGTGGCGACGTTGACGATGTAGGGCGCGTGGACGTAGAGGTCGACCCCCGCCGCCTCCGCGTCGGCGCGCAGCCCGGCCGCGCCCCCGGCGTAGGCGACCTCGGGGCCGGCGTAGCCCTGGGGGTCACCGAGGAAGAGCTGCACCAGCGGCGCCCGCCGGGCCGCCGCCTCGGCCAGCGGGTCGGTCTGCTCGACGTGGGCCCCGATCGCGATGCTCATGGGGCCAGGCTAGGACGGGTGCTGCCGAGGGTGGAGCTGGTGGGTCACCCGCCCCCCAGCCGCCCCAGCCGCCCCAGCCGCCCCAGGAACACCCGGCTGGCCGGGTGTTGCCGAACCTGTCGCCCGTTGCAATGGCCGACAAGCTCGAGAACTGGCCGACAAGCTCCCGCGTTGCGCCGCCCCGGCCGGTCCGGGCGGGTTCTCCACAGCCATGACGACCCCGCAGGCAGCGCACAGCACCGACACGGGCTCCGGGCCCGGCGTGTGGTCATGGATCAGACACGAGCAGGCCGGGCGGCACGGATCGCTCGCGTGACGGGCCCCGTTCGGGTCCACGCCGCCTCGCCCGACCCCGGTCACACCGCTCACACCGGTCAGGGCGGCCGGCTCCTGACCGCCACCGCCCTCGCTGCGACCTCAGCCGCTGGAGCGCACCGCTGAGGTACGCCACAGGTCGGGCTCGGCGTCGACCCAGGCCTGCGCGTCACGCCGCCCGAGCCCGGCGGCGGCGTCGAAGAAGTCGGGGTCGAAGAGCAGATAGCTCAGCAGCTCGCCCTGCAAGGGGCTGTCGCTGCCCATGAGCCGGTGCATCACCTGCAGGTCCGGGTCGCTGAGCGTCGCGCGCAGGCTGGCGTGGTTGCTCCGGTAGACCTCCATCGCGATGCCGGCCAGCTCGTCGCCGCGCCGCGGGGCCACGGCGACGTAGGGCACGACGCGGTACGGCTCGCGCCCGCGCGTCCGGCGGTGCTGGTCGAGCACGGAGCTCACCGTGGGGTCCGCGGCGAGCTCGTTGACCTCCGCGAGCCGGCGCAGGTCGTGGCGCAACGGGTCGTCCATCACCGCACCGAGGAGCGTCGCCCCGCCGTCGCCGAGGTCGACGGCGACCCGGTCCTGCTCGACGTCGGGCTCCGGCTGCTCGAGGCTGCCGGTGCCGACCACCACCACCCGGTCCGCGCCGAGCTCGAGGGCCGGCGCCACCACCGTGCGACGTCGCGTCGCGCCGTCGGCGTACCAGCCGGCCGCGTCGCTCGGGGCGTCGACGCGCACCGACGGGAAGAGCACGGGGATGGCCGAGGACGCCATCAGGTGCTGGACGTCGAGCCGGGTGCGGGTGAAGCGGCGGTGGTCGGAGGCCGGAGCGGTCGGCAGCTCCCTGCGGCCGGACTCGGCGAACAGCACGACCTGACCGGTGCGGACCGCGGTCGCCGTGACGGCGGCGACCTCGACGACCCCGTCGCCGAGGTTGCGGTGCAGCGCCGACCAGTCGATCGAGTCGCCCAGGGTGCGCGCCAACGGCGCGGTGCCGAACAGGCCGCGCAGCCGGAAGCCCGACAGCCCGAACGTCTCGGACACGTAGCGAGCCGCCACGACGGGCGCCTGGCGCCACAGCGGGCGCATCACGTGGCGCTTGGTGGCCCCGGCCAGCACGCCGACGAGCCGCTCGGCCTGCTCCTCGGCGTCGAGGTGGGCGGTGCCGACCATCGCGGCGGTGATGAGGGCGCCGGCGCTGGTGCCGATCTGGAGCACCGGGCGCTGACCCCGCCGGGCCAGCTCGGGCAGCAGCACCCCGAGGGCGCCCACCTGGTACGCCGAGCGCGCCCCGCCGGCGTCGAGGACGAGCGCGACCCGATCACCGGGGTCCGCTCCGGCGGTCGGTGCGGAGGTCTGGGGCACCTCGTGATGCTAGAGGTCGGACCGGGGAGAGGATTGCCGGCCCGCCGCCGCGCGCTGCTACTCTCTCCTGTCCCCATGGTGGAGTCCGACCGATCGGTCCGAGCCCGGGTGACGAGCACGACCCTCCTGCCACGGAGAGACCGTGGCCGATCGAGTCCACAGGAGGTGGAGACACTTGCGCGCATACGAAGTCATGGTCATCCTCGACCCGAGTCTTGAGGAGCGGACCATCGAGCCGTCCCTCGACAAGTACCTGAACGTCATCCGCAAGGACGGCGGCAGCGTCGAGAAGGTCGACGTCTGGGGCCGGCGTCGCCTGGCCTACGAGATCCGCAAGAACGCCGAGGGCATCTACGCCGTCGTCACGCTCAACGCGGAGCCTGCGACGGTCAAGGAGTTCGACCGTCAGCTCGGCCTGAACGAGTCGATCCTGCGTACCAAGGTCCTGCGGCCCTCCGCTCACTGAGGGCTCGCTGATCGCGCCCGCTGTGGACGACCGGTGACGGTCGTCGGCGGCACAGGGCACGATCGGACCGTGCACGATCGACGTGCCGAACCCGCACCCGAACTCTCCAGGAGAACCCCATGGCAGGCGAGACGATCATCACCGTCGTCGGCAACCTCGTCGACGACCCCGAGCTGCGCTTCACCCCCTCCGGGGCGGCTGTGGCCAACTTCCGGATCGCGTCGACCCCGCGCACCTTCGACCGCCAGAGCAACGAGTGGAAGGACGGCGAAGCGCTGTTCCTCTCCTGCGCGGTGTGGCGACAGGCGGCGGAGAACGTCGCCGAGTCGCTGCAGAAGGGCATGCGTGTCGTCGTCCAGGGGCGCCTGAAGCAGCGCTCCTACGAGACCCGTGAGGGCGAGAAGCGCACCGTCTTCGAGCTCGAGGTCGACGAGGTCGCACCCTCGCTGAAGTACGCCACCGCCAAGGTCACCCGGGCCTCCCGCTCGGGCGGCGGCGGGGGCTACGGCGGCGGGCCGGACGGCGGGGGCCAGGGCGGCGGCTACGGCAGCGGCCAGGGCAACCAGGGCGGCGGCGGGGGCGGTGGCTCCTACGGGGGCGGCGGCAACGACCCGTGGGCCACCCCGGCGCCCAGCCAGGGAGGCGGCGGCCCGCAGGGCGGCAGCAGCTCCGGCGGCGGCCAGTCCGACCCGTGGGGTGCACCCGGGGTCGGCTCCGAGGAGCCCCCCTTCTAGGGGACGCACCTCACCAGCAGCACCGACATCCATCCACCATTCCGGTCAGGGCACCACTCCCGACCGGGCTCACGAAGGAGAGCACCGCAATGGCCAAGGTAGTGGTCCGCAAACCGAAGAAGAAGGTTTGCCAGTTCTGCAAGGAGAAGGCGACCGGCGTCGACTACAAGGACGCCCCCCTGCTCCGCAAGTTCATCTCCGACCGCGGCAAGATCCGCGCGCGTCGGGTCACCGGCAACTGCGTCCAGCACCAGCGCGACGTCGCGATCGCGGTCAAGAACGCCCGCGAGGTCGCCCTGCTGCCCTACACCTCCACCGGCCGCTGAGAGGAGTCGACATGAAGCTCATCCTGACCCAGGAGGTCGACGGCCTCGGCGCCCCCGGCGACGTGGTCGAGGTCAAGGCCGGTTACGGCCGCAACTACCTCATCCCGCGCGGGGTCGCCCTCGCGTGGACCCGCGGCGGCCAGAAGCAGGTCGACCAGATCAAGGCGGCACGCTCCTCGCGCGCCGTGCGCGACCGTGACCACGCCGTGCAGGTCAAGGCCACGCTGGAGTCCTCTCCGGTGGCCCTGCCCGTCAAGGCCGGCAACGGCGGTCGCCTCTTCGGCGCCGTCACGCCCTCCGACATCGCCGGCGCTGTCGCCGACGTCTCCGGGGAGAAGGTCGACAAGCGCACGATCGTGCTCGGCAACCCCATCAAGTCGCTGGGTGAGCACACCGTCGGTGTGCGCCTGCACGAGGAGGTCTCGGCCACGGTGACGCTCAACGTCGTCGCCGGCTGAGCCACCCCGCACCACACGCAGGGCCGTCTCCCGTCCGGGAGGCGGCCCTTCGTCGTGCCGGGACCAGCGAGGCCTCAGGGTCGCGGTCGCGCCCAGTCCCGCCCGGCGTGGACGAGCAGCACGACCACCGTGGCCGCGGCGACGACCTGGGCCAGCAGCGTGGTCGGTGACGCGAGGGCGGTGATGCCCGCTCCGAACACCAGCGCTGGGAGCACCGCGACCAGCACGGCCCCCGTGCGCACCCAGGCGATCCAGCCGGCGGCGACGAGGTCGCCGGCGTCGCGTGCGGCCTCGGTCAGTGCCTGGGCGAGCGCGACGGTCGTGCCCAGTGCGGGCAACGAGACCGCCCAGGACAGCGCGAGGTCCACGTCGGCGATCGTCGTGACGGCGCCCGGGACGGCGAGCGGGAGCGAGACGCTCAGGGCGAGCAGCCCGAGACCGAGCACCAGGTGGCGCCGCGGCAGGGTCCGGGGCAGGCCGCTGACGCCGAGGACCACCAGGGCCCATCCGATCGGGTCCGGGGCGAGGTCGAGACCGCCGAGCGGCACGACGAGCAGGATGAGCAGGTAGCCCAGGGCGCAGACCTGGAGGGGACGGGCCCGGTGCGGCGTGGGCGTCGGCCCGCACCTCGCCTCGGGGCCCGTCACGTCGACCTCCGGTGACGTTCGAGCCGACGCAGGAGGTCGTCGAGGGGTGTCTCCTGCAGCGGCGCGGGGGCCTCGACCCAGGCGCTGGGTCCGGCAGCCAGGCTCTGCTCGCCGGCGACTGCCCAGGAACCGGAGTGTCCGCCCCCGGGCTCGCCTGACCTGCGCCGTGGGTGGCCGAGCACGGACGACACCTGGTCCCCTCCTCGTGGCTGCGGGCTCGAGATGGAGCGCGGACCGGCGAAACCCTAGCCTTGGACGATGGCACGAGGACCGCACGACCCGGCTGGCACCGGTCCACAGGTACGGCTGGGGTTCTCGACCGTCGTCGCGGTCGTCGCGGTGGTGCTCGTCGTGGTGGGGGCGCTCGACGTCCGGCGTACGCGGCAGGCCGACACGGCGGTCGAGGCGGTCGCCGAGGGCAGGCCGGGGTGCGTCAACGCCGCGGCCTTCGTCGGCCCCGACGGTGTCCAGCGCACCGTCGACGTGACCGGCTACAAGGGCAGCTGCCGTGACCTCGACCCGGGTGACCGCGTCACCGTCTACTACGACGCCGACGACCCGTCGGTGACCGCGGACGGTCGTTCGTGGTGGTGGAGCGGGCTCGGGGTCGTCGCGGCCCTCGCGATGGCGGCCGTCGCGCTGCGAGGCGTCGCGCTCGGGGTGGCCGATCTCAACCGGGCGAGGAGACGCCGCCCGGCCCCGTGACCAGCCACCGGTCGCTGCGCGCCCGGGCGACCAGCGCCACGCCGCGGGCACCCATGAACAAGCCGCTGAACACGACCCAGACACCGACCAGCCCCCCGCCGATCGCCCCGACCACCAGGACGACCGGGGCGTGGGCGAGCAGCACCAGCGTGCCCGCCCGCGCGAGGTAGGCGCCGTCACCTGCTCCGATCAGCACGCCGTCGAGGACGAAGACGAGGCCCGCGAGCGGTTGGCCGACTGCAGCGACGAGCAGGACGGGGACCAGGAGGCGCTGCACCGCGGGGTCGGTGCTGAACAGTGCACCGAGCCACGGGCTCGCCGCAGCCAGGATCGTCCCGCTGAGCACACCGCCCAGCACACCCCACCGGACCATCCGCCGGGTCACCGCCCGCACGGTGTCGGTGTCCCCGGCGCCGAGGTAGCGACCGGTGATGGCCTGGGCGGCGATCGCGACGGCGTCGAGGGCGAACGCGAGGAAGCCCCAGAGGGTCAGGGCGAGCTGGTGCGTGGCGAGGTCGACGGTGCGCTCGGTGGCCGGCGCGAGCGTCACCGCGTACGTCGTGACGAGCAGCGCCGCGCGCAGGGTCAGGGTCCGTACGACCAGCGCGACGGACGCGCGTGCGGCCACCAGGATCCCGGTGCGGTCCGGCCGCAGCGAGGCCTGCTCGCGACGGGCGCCGCGGACCACGACCGCCACGAGCGCGGCGGCGCTGAGGCCCTGTGCTGCGACCGACCCGACCGCCGAGCCCGCGATCCCCAGCGCCGCGACGGGGCCCGCGCCGTAGACGAGCACCACGTTCAGCCCGAGGTTGAGCAGGTTGCCCACGACGGCGACGACGAGCGGGGTGCGGGTGTCCTGGAGCCCGCGCAGCACCCCGGTCGCGGCGAGCAGGAGCAACAGTGGAGTGGTGCCCAGGGCGGCGATCCGCAGGTAGGTCACGGCTGCCTCGGCGACGTCCGGGCCGGTGTCGAAGGCTGCCACGAGGGGATCGACGAGCAGCACGAGCGCGGTGGTGGCGAGGACCCCGATGATCGTGGCCAGCCAGAGACCGTCGATGCCCTGGGCGAGGGCGCCGGCCCGGTCACCCCCACCGACACGGCGGGCGACGCTCGCCGTGGTGCCGTAGGCGAGGAAGACGCACAACCCCACGACCGTCGACAGGATGGTCGCCGCGATCCCCAACCCGGCGAGCGGCACGGTGCCGAGCCGGCCGACCACGGCGGCGTCGCCGAGCAGGAACAGCGGCTCGGCAACCAGGGCCAGGAAGGCCGGCACCGCGAGCCGCAGGATCTCGCGATCGTGTCGTCGCAGGTCAGCGGGGCGGCGTGCGGGGGCGGCCTCGGGCACGATGTTCCTTCCGATCCGGGCCGGTGGAAAACTATGGCCGATCTGTGGAAAGTCAACCATCGACCTGCGCTTGAGGCTGACGCAGGCGCGGACGTGAGATGGCCGGCAGGTAAACGCACCGTGCCGCCAACTAATTCTCATCCACACGTCGTCAGAACTGTTCCTGCAGGTCAGACCGGTTCTAGGCGGCTTGCGTCGTCGTGGTTCCACAGGACCCTCCCCAGCCAGTGCACAGCGTGCTGCGTGTCGTCCACGGGTAGACCTGGGTTATCCACAGAGCCTGTGGACAAGGTGCTGTCGCCCGGCCCCCGCAGGCCGTAGGTTCACGTCGTCGCGGACGGTCCGGGCGGTCCCCGGGCGGTGTCGGCGCCCGGTCCTAGCGTGGGTGGCGCACCGCCGACACACCCGACTTCCCCCACCGTGAGGAGACCCGCCGTGAGCGTCACCGAGTCCGACGGCCGCTTCTCCGCGGAGTCCTTCGACGAGTCGCTGGCGGCCTGGGGCGACGGACCAGCGCCGTACGCACCGGGTGAGGCGCCGAGCTCGTCCGGCGGCAGGACGCCGCCGCAGGACATGGCCGCCGAGCAGTCCGTCCTGGGTTCGATGCTGATCTCGAAGGACGCGATCGCCGACGTCTCCGAGGTGCTGCGCGGCTCCGACTTCTACCGTCCCTCGCACGAGACGATCCACGAGGCCATCATCGACCTGTTCGGTCGGGGCGACCCGGTCGACATGATCACCGTGGCCAACGAGCTCCAGCGCTCCGGTCAGCTCCAACGCGCTGGTGGCGCGCCCTACCTGCACACGCTGGCCTCCAACGTCCCGATCGCGGCCAACGCGTCGTTCTACGCCGAGATCGTGCGGGAGAAGGCGATCCTGCGCCGCCTCGTCGACGCCGGCACCAAGATCGTCCAGATCGGTTACGCCGGCGAGGGCCAGGTCGACGACGTCGTCGACCGCGCGCAGGCCGAGATCTACACGGTCACCGACAAGCGGACCACCGAGGACTTCCTGCCGCTCTCGGACATCATGGACCCCGTCCTCGACGAGATCGAGGCCATCGGCAACCGCGACGCCGGGCTCTACGGCGTGCCGACCGGGTTCGCCGACCTCGACGACCTCACCAACGGTCTGCACTCGGGCCAGATGATCATCGTCGCGGCGAGGCCGGCGATGGGCAAGTCGACGCTGGCGCTGGACCTGTGCCGTGCGGCGTCGATCCACAACAACATGTCCAGCGTGTTCTTCAGCCTGGAGATGACGCGCTCGGAGATCGCGATGCGCCTGCTCTCGGCCGAGGCGAAGGTGCCGCTCAACCACATCCGCAACGGCAAGATGGACCAGTCCGACTGGGACAAGCTGGCCCGCCACATGGGCCGGGTGTCGACGGCGCCGATGTTCATCGACGACTCGCCCAACATGACGATGATGGAGATCAGGGCCAAGGCGCGCCGGCTCAAGCAGCGCCACGACCTCAAGCTGATCGTCATCGACTACATGCAGCTGATGAGCTCGGGGCGCAAGGTCGAGTCCCGCCAGCTCGAGGTCTCGGAGTTCTCCCGCCAGATCAAGCTGTTGGCCAAGGAGCTCGAGCTGCCGATCATCGCGCTCTCCCAGCTCAACCGTGGCCCCGAGCAGCGCAGTGACAAGCGACCGATGATGAGCGACCTTCGCGAGTCAGGCAGCCTCGAGCAAGATGCGGACATGGTCATCCTGCTGCATCGTGACGACGTCTACGAGAAGGAGTCCCAGCGTCCCGGTGAGGCCGACCTCATCGTCGCCAAGCACCGCAACGGCGCGACCCGCGACATCACCGTGGCCTTCCAGGGCCACTACTCGCGTTTCGTCGACATGGCCATCTGACCCGCGACCGAATCGGCAGGCTCGAGGCTGGTCCGTCTGCACGGCAACCAGCTGCCACGTCGCCGAGGGTTGACCCTGATCAGCTCGGTACGGCGGGAGTCGTGGGCCCGAGACCGACCGCCTCGCCGGGTTGAGACACACGACCCACCTGACTTCCTGCGCCGACCCGGGATACGTCGTGCCCCCGTGGCGACGCGCGGGTCTCGGCGCCGTGGCGGCGGCCTCCTCGGACGGAGTGCGAGCAGGTCAAGGATCCCCGAGGATGCTGTCGGCGATCGTCTGTTCGAGCCAGGCGCGATAGGCGGCCTGCGACCAGCCGCCGGTGTCGCGCATGAGGAGGTGCACCTCGGGCGAGGTGAGGGTCCACACCACCTGTGCCGAGCGGCGTACGGAGACACCCGCTCGTAACGAGCCGTTGGCGGCGATCCAGCCGACGATGGTCCTCATCGCCGCACGGCGCTGCCGCACCTGGATGTCGTGGCGCAGATCGGCCGCCGCCCGGTCCACGGCGGCCGCACCGCGCAGGATGTCGTCGAGGGGGCGGATGCGTTCGAGCTGGTCGGTGACCCCGGCCGCCAGCATCCGCACCTGCACGCGCTGGTCGGTCTCGTCGCGCAGCGCCCGCGGCCCGTCCCGGTCGAGGAGCTGGACGGGGGTGTCGTCCCCGCCGATGGCGACGTCGAGGACCTCCCTGAGCAGCTCGATCTTGGAACCGAACGTCTTGTAGACCGTGTCGACGGACACGTCGGCCGCGCGGGCGATCACGGCCAGTGAGGTGCCCGCGTACCCGGTCCGCAGGAACTGCGCCGTCGCCGCCCCGACCAGTCGCCGCCTCGTCTCACGAGCACGCTCGTCACGCAGCGCGGAGCTGTAGGGGCGACGACCTCTTGACACGTCGGCGTTCTCGGGCACATATTCATTCTAGTGCAACTAGAATGAATATGCCGCGGACACGCGGAGTCAGGAGCCTTGCCATGCTCAGCACCCACGCACCACTCGCGGTCATGCACCGCATGTTCGACGAGGGTTTCGCCACGGGCGACGACGCAGTCGTCGATGAGCTGTGCTCGCCCGATCTCGTCGAGCACCAGTTCGGCCTCGCGGGCGTCGGCGCTGAGGCGATCGCCCACCTCAAGGCGGCTATCCGTGACGTCCACGGCGCGGTCCCGGACATGAGGTTCACGATCGAGGACGCCGTCGTCGACGGTGATCGGGTGTGGGTGAGGGTGCGAGGGCGGGGGACCAATACCGGGCCGTTCTTCGGTCCGCCCTCCGGTCGGCCGGTCGACATCACGGTCTTCGACCAGGCGCGCGTCGTCGACGGTCAGATCGTCGAGCACTGGGGGGTGCCCGACAGGTTCGCGCTGCTCGCCCAGACCGGGGTGCTCGCGCGCATCGGCTGAGCAACCGGTCGCCACGACCGACGGCCCCAGCGAGGCCGGCTCCGTTGCGGCCCACCACGGCTCGATCTGCGCCACAATGGCCGCTCACTGGTAGAGGGCAGGGTGGCTGATGGACGCCGAGGACGCGCTGGCGCTGTCCGCAGAAGGGGTGCGCACCAGTAGCTGGGGAGGCCCGGCGGCGTGGGCTGAGCTGCGCGGGATGGCTGAGGACGCCCGGGTCCGGACCGGGTTCGCGGTGAGTGCGATCGAGGTGCTGCGCGCAGATGGCCTGCTGGAGGAGGTTGTCTCCACCGGCATCCCCGACGACGAGGCCGGCCGGGGCCAGGCGTACCCGCTCAGTCATGTGCATCGAGTCATGGAGCGCGGCGAACGCTACGGGAGGTTCGTCTTCCTCGCCGAGGAGGACATGGACCCGGCGCTGCAGGAGGCGATCCGTGGGTACGGCTACGTGCCCTCCCTGCCCATCTCGAGCGATCCCCGGCGATGGCGGGCGCTGGACATGCTGGTGGCGCGCGTGGCTGACGACTCCGGCCGCACTCGTGTCCTGTTCCATCTCGACGAGCCGCTCAGCGGACGCCGTCCCCGACCGCACGAGCTGCAGGGCATCGCCGACAGCCTGGAGCTGGCCCTCCAGGCGATCGTGGCCATCGTCGATCGCGAGGAGCTGACTCGCAAGGCCCGCCTGGACGCGACCGCGCGTGCTGTGGTGCGGGAGGCCTCCCAGCAGGTGACGGCGCAGGAGCTGCTCGCCGGGGTCCACCCCGCCCTGGTGGCCGGGTTCCGCGCGCGCTCGCTCGCAGTGTGGCTGCACGACGAACCCGGCGACCCGACACCGGAGCCCGAGGTGGGAACGGCGTTGCTGTCGATGCGCCCGGCCATCGACGCGGCGACGCGGCGGGCCTGGGCCGAGCACGCGATGATCATCGTCGACACCGACCGCGTCTGGGGCGACGACGAGCTGGACCGCGACCACCGGGGCGACCTGACCCGCCACCTGCGCAGGCACGGGGTCGGGGAGGTGTTGTTGGTGCCAGTGGGCGCCGGGCACGAGCCGACGGGGGTGCTGGTCGTCGCCCGCGACAGCAAGGGCGAGCGCTGGACCGGGAGCGAGAGCGCGGCTGCTCTCGGGGTGGGCCACGACCTGGGGCGAGCGCTGCTCAGCACCCGCGCCCACGAGCGCGAACGACGGCTCATCGAGGAGCTGCAACGCCTCGACGCGTACCGGCGCCAGCTCGTCGCCACGGTCTCCCACGAGCTGCGCAACCCGCTGGGTGTCATCAGCGGCCACATCGAGATGCTCGAATCGTTGCCCCACCTGCCCTCGGCGGCCGAGACCTCCCTGCGCGCCCTCCGGCGGGGCTCGGCTCGGTTGGGCGCGGTCGTCGACGACCTGTTGCTGCTGAGCCAGACGAGCAGCCCGAAGGGCTCGATGGTGCGGGTGCCGATCGCCCTCGATGCCGTTCTCGTCGAGGTGATCGAGGACGAGGCGATCCGTGCCGGACAGCACGGCGTCGAGCTGCGCCAGCTCCCCCTCGTCGGGCGGCCCGTGGTCCCCGGTGTGCGCGAGGAGCTGCGAGCCGTGCTCGTCAACCTCGTGAGCAACGCGGTCAAGTACTCCCGCGCCGGTGGCACGGTGAAGCTGTCCTTGGCGGAGGACGCCGGCAACGTCGTGTTCACGTGTGCCGACGATGGGATCGGCATCTCGGCCGAGGACCGCAGGCACCTGTTCGAAGAGTTCTTCCGCTCCACCAACCCCGAGGCGCTGCACCGCCCAGGCACCGGACTCGGCCTGGCGATCGCAGCCCAGGTCGTGACCCGGCACGGCGGTCGCATCGACGTCGAGAGCGAGCTCGGAGCCGGCACCACCTTCCGGGTCACCCTGCCCGACGCCTCACACCACCAGTCGTAGGCCTGCCGTGACCGCCACCGCCACGGCGACCGCCAGCACGACCGACCCGCGGCGCCACAGCACGAGGCCGGCGGCGGCGACCCCGACCGTGTCGGCTCCGACGGCCCAGCGCTGACCGTGCGCGAGCACCGAGGTCACGACCAGCGCGGAGAGCAGGGCGGGCGCCGCGACGGCGGTGAGTCGTCGGAACCAGGGGGGCAGGTCGCGGCCACCGAGCGCGACCGGCCCGACCGCCTTGACCACCGCCGTGATCGCGATCAGCCCGAGGACCACCCACCAGATCCTCACGCCAGACCCGCCTGCGGTCCCGGGTCGGCGCTGCGCCGGCGCAGCGCCAGCAGCGTGGCCAGGGACGCCGCGAGGATGGGTACGCCGGGCGGGGTCAGGGGCACCAGCGCGAGTGCGATCAACGCCCCGACGAGTGCGACCGGGCGCGCCCGCCGGTCGCGGAGCTCGATGATGACGAGAGCGAGGAAGAACGTCGGGAAGATCGCGTCCAGCCCGAGCGCGTCGGTGTCACCCAGCAGGCCCCCCGCGAAGCAGCCGACGACGGTGCCCGAGACCCAGGCGACGTACTGCGGCAGCGTGGTGCCGAAGAGGAGCCAGCGGTCGAACGAGCCGTCGCCGCGGTTGGCCAGCGCCCACGAGGAGTCGACGACCGCCTGACCCTGCGCAGCCCGCTTGAGCGGGCCCCCGGGCAGCGAGGGGGCCAGGGCGATGCCCATCGCGAGGAAGCGCGCGTTCATCAGCCCGGCAGCCGACAGCGCGGCCAGCACCGTGCCACCGGAGGCGACGATGGCCAGCGCCGCGAACTGGGCCGAGCCGGCGAAGACCAGGGCCGCGGTCACGACGGCCTGGGCCACGCTGAAGCCGGCCTGCAGCGCGAGCACGCCGAAGGACAGGGACAGGAAGAAGCCGACCGCCGCGTACGGCAGTCCGAGCCGTACGCCGCGCCGGAACCGCTCACCCGGTGCGTCCGGGAGCCCGTCGGCGCGACCGGCGTCATCCGGGGTCGTCACCGGGTCATCGTCTCAGCGTCACCTGCGCCGGGCCCCCCGGTCAGGGAGTCGGCATCCCGCCGTTGACGTGCAGCGTCTCGCCCACGACGTAGCTGGACTCGTTGGAGGCCAGGAAGACGTACGCCGGGGCGAGCTCGGCGGGCTGCCCGGGACGGCCCAGGCCGGTCTCCTTGCCGAAGTCCGGCAGCGCCTCGGTCGGCTGGCCGCCGGCGGTCTGCAGCGGGGTCCAGATCGGACCGGGCGCGACCACGTTGACCCGGATCCCCTGGGGTGCCAGGGACTCCGCCAGAGCCTTGGAGAAGGTGTTGATGGCAGCCTTGGTCGGGGCGTAGTCCAGCAGGAACGCCGCCGGCTGGTAGGCCTGGATCGAGGAGGTGTTGATGATCGAGGCCCCCGCCCCCAGGTGCGGCAGTGCCGCCTTGGTGATCCAGAACATCGCGTAGACGTTGGTCTTGAACGTCTCGTCGAACTGCTCGTCGCTGATGTCGCCCAGCGAGTCGGCGTGCTGCTGCTTGCCCCCGTTGTTGATCAGGATGTCGAGGCCGCCGAGGCCCTCGACCGCCCTGGCCACCAGGTCCCGGCAGTACGCCGGGTCGGTCAGGTCGCCGGGCAGTGCGAGCGCGGTGCGCCCCTCGGCCTCGACGAGGCCGACGATGCGCTGCGCGTCCTCCTCCTCCGCGGGCAGGTAGGACAGGGCGACGTCGGCGCCCTCGCGGGCGAACGCGATCGCCGTCGCCCCGCCGATGCCGGAGTCGCCGCCGGTGATCAGCGCCTTGCGGCCCGTGAGGCGGCCGCTGCCGCGGTAGGTCCTCTCGCCCAGGTCGGCGCGGTCGTCGAGGTCGGCGTCGAGCCCGGGGCCGTCCTGGGACTGCTCGGGGTGGCCGATGTGGGCGTACATGGCGGTCGGGTCCTGCAGGGTGTGCTGGTCGGTGGTCATGGATCCGACGCTAGAGGGCCGCGCGGGGGCCCCGCGGGGTGAGGCGACGAGATCGGTGGCCGCGGCCACCGGAGGGATACCGTCGTCGCCGTGCAGATGATCTACGGGCCCAGGCCCGGACCCGTGACGGCCGACGACCTGCTCGAGCACTACCCGTGGCCCGACCGCGGCGGCCGGGCCTGGGTGCGGGCCATGATGGTGGCCACCCTCGACGGCGCCGCGGCGGGCTCCGACGGTCTGAGCGGCTCGGTCTCCGGCGACGCCGACGGCGAGGTCTTCTCCGGCGTACGCCGGATGGCCGACGTCGTGCTCGTCGGTGGTGGCACGCTCTCGGCCGAGGAGTACGGCCCGCTGCTCGCCTCCGAGGAGGACGCCGGGCGCCGCGAGGCGAGCGGCCAGGCCGCGGCGCCCGTCATCGCCGTCGTCTCGGGCTCGTTGCGCCTGCCGATCGGCGAGGAGCTCTTCACCGCCTCCACGATCCGCCCGCTCGTCTTCACGACGGCCGACCCCGACGCCCAGCGGCTCGCCGCGCTGCGCGAGCACTGCGACGTCGTCCAGGCCGAGGGCGACACGGTCACGGCCTCCTGGGTCGTCGACCGGCTCGTCGAGCGCGGTCTGTGGCGCATCGTGTGCGAGGGCGGGCCGTCACTGCTGCGCGAGGTCGCGACCGCCGGGCTGCTCGACGAGGCCGACCTGACCTTCTCCCCGATGCTGGTCGGCACCGCGGCCACGCCCGACACCGCGATGCTCGACGACCCGCGCCGCTTCGAGCTGGCCCACGTGCTCACCGCCGAGCACTTCTTGATGTCGCGCTACGTGCGGAGCGGGGCTTGATCTCGCTGCGGGCGATCGCTGCTCTCGTCGAGGAGCACGGTGACGACCTGGACCATCCGGTCGAGCCGTTCCGGATCGGCGAGGAGGTCGTCGACACCGACGCGACACCGCTGCTGATGGGGGTGCTCAACCTCTCGGCCGACTCCTGGTACCGCGAGAGCGTCGCGACCTCGCGCGAGTCCGCCGTACGCCGCGGGAGGGTGCTCGCCGCCCAGGGCGCACGTCTCGTCGACGTCGGGGCGGAGTCGGTCGTCGGCACCGCCGAGCGGGTCGGCGTGCAGCGCCAGGTCGACCAGCTCGTCCCGGTCGTCTCCGACCTCGCCGAGGCCGGTGTGGCGACCTCCGTCGAGAGCTACCACCCGGCGGTCGTCGAGGCCTGCCTCGAGGCCGGTGCCCGCGTGCTCAACCTGAGCGGTTCCGGCGACGACGAGGAGATGTTCACCCTCGCCGGCCGCTACGGTGCCTCGGTCGTGCTGTGCCACATCGTCGGCCAGCACGCCCGCGACCTCGCGGACCCCACGGGCCCGACGCGGGCGGTGGTCGCCGACGATCCCGTCCCGGCGATGCTGGAGCAGTTCGAGCACCGCCTCGCCCACGCCCGCTCGCTCGGCGTGACCTCGGTGGCCGTCGACCCCGGCATCGGCTTCGGGTTCTCCTGGCTGCCCGACCCGATGGACCGGGTCCGCTACCAGTCGGTCTCGTTGACCCAGTCCTTCCGGCTGCGCCGCCTCGGCGTGCCGGTCTGCCAGGCGCTGCCGGCCGCGATGGACCTCTTCGTCGAGGAGGTCCGCAGCGCGGAGGGCTTCTTCGCCGTGCTCGCCTCGCTCGGCGGCACCGGGATCTACCGCACCCACGAGGTCCCCCGGGTCGCCGCCGTGCTCAGCGCGATGCGCACGCTCGGCGTCACGCCCTCCTAGGGAGCGGGCGGCTGCGTCCCCACCCGGGGCGCGGCGCACGGCGTAGGTTCGTCCCGTGGAGCCCTCACAGATGCTGACCCAGCCCACCGGCCGGTCGCTGGCCCAGCTCGCGGAGGTGGCCTGGGCCCGCTGGGGCGAGGAGTCCACGGTGCTCTTCGAGGGCCGGCGCCGCACGGGCGCCGAGCTCGGCGCCGAGGCGCGCTCGGTGGCCGCCGGCCTGGTCGGCCTCGGTGTGCGCCCCGGGGACCGGGTCGTCGTCTGCATGGCCAACTGCCCCGAGGTGACGGTGAGCTACCAGGCGATCTGGTGGTGCGGTGCGGTGACGACGCCGGTGCTCTTCCTGCTCAGCGAGGACGAGCTGCGCCACGTGCTGCGCGACTCCGAGGCGGTCGCGGTGATCACGACCGCGGAGTTCGTGGTCAAGGTGGCCGCCGCGGCGGCCGACGCCCCGACCGTGCGCCACGTCGTGGTCGCGGGCGAGCCGACCGACGCTGGGCCGGGCGATCTGGTCGCGTTCGCCGACCTGGCCGCCCACGAGGAGTCGGGCCCGGCCGTCGTCGACCCGACCGGCCTGGGCGCCCTGCTCTACACGGGCGGGACGACCGGTCGTTCCAAGGGCGTGATGCTGAGCCACGACGCCCTCTCCGCGGCGGCGTGGGCCTCGACGCTGAACTCGAGCCACCCCGCGCACCGCGTCTCGATCCTGCCGCTGCCGCTCGCCCACGTGTTCGGCCTGATGGTCTCGACGATGGCGCTGCACGCGGTGCAGCCCTCGACCATGGTGCTGATGCGCTGGTTCGAGCCGGCGGCCTACCTGTCGCTGGTGGAGTCCGAGGGCGTCCACGTCGGGGCCGTCGTCCCGGCCATGCTGCGCTCGCTGCTGACCCAGCCGCTGGAGGAGCGCGACCTGTCCAGCCTGCAGCGGCTGGCCTCGGGCAGCGCGCCGCTGGCCGAGGAGGTCATCGACCAGCTCGCCCGCCGCCTGCCCGACGTCGAGGTCGTCGAGGGCTACGGGTGCACGGAGAGCGCCGCTCTGATCTCCAGCACCCCGCTCGGAGGCGTACGCCGCGGCAGCGTCGGCCAGGCGGTGCACGGCATCGAGCTGCGCATCACCGCCCCGGACGGCACCGAGGTCGCCACCGGCACCGACGGCGAGATCTGTGCCCGGGGTCCCTCCCTGATGCAGGGCTACTGGCGCGCCCCGGAGGCGACCAGCCGAGACCGTGCGCGAGGGGTGGCTGCACACCGGCGACGTGGGGCACGTCGACGCCGACGGCTACCTCTACGTCGTCGACCGGATCAAGGACCTGATCATCCGGGGCGGGTTCAACGTCTACCCGCGTGACGTCGAGGAGGTGCTGATGGCGCACCCCGACGTGGCCAACGCCGCGGTCGTCGGACGACCCGACGACGTCCACGGCGAGGAGGTCGTGGCCTTCGTCCAGCCGGTCGACGGCCGCGAGCTCGACCCCGAGTCGGTCAAGGCCTACGCCCGCGAGCACCTCTCGGCCGTGAAGTACCCCCGCGAGGTGCACGTGCTCGCACAGATCCCGCTGACCAGCGTCGGCAAGCTGGACCGCAAGCGCCTGCGCCGGGGCGTCCCGGCCGACTGAGCCTCGCGCGGACACCCCGGAACACCCCGGCCACGAACGGGGTTGCAGCCTGCGTGCCTCTTCCCGAGCAGACGGTCGACGACGTCCGTGCCCGATCGCCGCGGCGTACCTGGAGCCACGAGACCGGCTTCCGGATCGTGGGCCTGACGCTGCTCACCGTGCTGGCCGCGTCCAGCGCGCCCTCGCCGCTCTACCCGGTCTATGCGGAGACGCTCGCCCTCGGCTCGGCGGCGATCACGCTGGTCTTCGCGGTGTACGCCGCGGCCCTGCTGCTCGCGCTGCTGGTCGTCGGCGGGCTCTCCGACCACGTCGGCCGACGCCCGGTGCTGCTCGGGGCGGTCATGCTCGAGATCGTGAGCCTGGTCCTGTTCGCCGTGGCCGGCGACCTGGGCCACCTGGTGCTGGCCCGTGTCGTCCAGGGCCTGGCCACGGGGGCCTTCACCGGCGTGACCAGCGCGGCGCTGGTCGACCTGCAGGCGGCCGGGACCCAGCGCGGTGCCCTGGTCAACAGCGTGGGCGCCACGCTCGGCCTCGCGATCGGCGCCCTGGGCTCCGGGTTGCTCGTGCAGGCGGCGCCCGCGCCGACGGTCACGGTCTACCTGGTCCTCGCCGCCGCCTTCGCCGGCCTGCTGGTGGCGCTCTGGCGGGTCCCCGAGACCGTCGCGGGCCGGCCCGGGGCGTGGCGATCGCTGGTGCCCCGCGCGGCGGTGCCCCCCGCCGTACGCCGCCAGTTCCTCGTCGTCCTGCCGATCCTCATGGCGACCTGGTCGATGGGTGGGCTGTTCCTGTCCCTGGGCCCGACGCTGGCCGGTGAGGTCCTGGGGCTGGAAGGGCGCCTGCTGCCCGGTCTGGTCGTCACGGCCTTCACCGGGGCGGGGGCGCTCGCCTCGGTGCTGACCTGGAGCTGGGCGGCGCGTCGGACCATGCTCGTCGGCGCGGCGGGACTCGCCGTGGGCACGGCCGCGACCGTGCTCGCGGTGCGGCTCGGCGACCCGCTGCTGTTCTTCCCCAGCGAGATGGTCGCGGGCGCCGGGTTCGGGATGGCCTTCCTCGGCGCCTACCAGAGCCTGACGGCGCTGTCGGAGCCCGATCGGCGTGCGGAGCTCCTCGCGGCGGTCTTCGTCGTGAACTACCTGGCCTTCTCGATCCCGGCCGTCGCTGCCGGCGTGGCGGTGCCGAGGTTCGGCCTGGCCGACGTGGCCGAGACCTACGGCGTCGTCGTGGTGGTGCTCGCGCTGGTCCTGCTCACGGTCGAGACGCTGCGGGGTCGTGCACGGACGACGTAGCCAGCGCGGTGGGGCTCACGGCTGCTCTGGCTCGGCCCGCCGGTCCCGGCGTACCCGCACGACCACCAGCGCGCCGGCCACGACGGCGAGCGCGACGAGCCCGGGCACGAGGGCGGTGCCGACCCAGGCAGGGGTCTGGCCACCACTCATCTCCTCGAGCGTCTCGGCCGCCCCGGGCGCGGCCAGGCTCGCCTCGTCGCACTCGGGCGCGCTGACCTGGTCGCCGCCCGTGGACACCTCGAACTGGAAGCGCCCGGTCGCCCGGTCGCCGTCGGTCGAGAGCACGGTGTAGTCGAGCGTGTGGACGCCGACGGAGAGCGGGTCGGTCTCGGCGCAGACGCGGTCCTCCGAGACCGCCACCGCGGTGCCCACGGCGACGGGGTCGCCGGCGGGGTCGGTGATCGCGACGAGGGGCTCGGCGTCCTGGTCGACCTCGGGCAGCTGGAGGGTGACCACCGTGCTGCCGGGGGCCACGTCGTCGCCGGGCCCGGGCGACGCGCTCTCGAGGTCACCGTGCGCCGCGGCCGGTCCGGCCAGCGCCAGACCGGCCCCCCCGAGCAGCGCCGCGAGCACGACCGCGAGCAGGAGGGCGGCCGCGTGCGGGCGGGTGGGGCTCACGAGAAGTCCGCACAGACGAGGCGGTTGTCCATCGCGTCGGCGGGGTGGACGACGATCGCGGGAGCACCGTCGCCGACCTCCCGGTCGTTGGTCACCGTCGCCGTCCCGGAGCCGTCCTCGGACGCGGTGAAGCCGAGGTGGACCTCGTTGGGCGGCGTGTCGGCGCCGTCCTCGTCGAAGGCGAAGTGGGGTCCGCCGTCGTCGACCGCGCACTCCTCGGCGTGCAGGTGGGAGACGTACTCCCGACCCGGCTCGAGCCCGGTGAGCTCGATCGTGACCGTGGTGGCGCCGTCGGCCTGGGCCAGCCACGCCTGGCCCGCGACGTCGTCGCTGCCCGGCGGTGCGGTGTCCAGCAGCGCGAAGTCACCCGAGGCGACGGTGCTGCCGGGTCCGGCGACGTCGTAGGCGGGGGTCGCGTCGGGCTCGTCCATCGCGGACATGTCCATGCTGCTCGAGCCGCTCGAGGACCCGTCCAAGGCGTCGGCGGACTCGTCCGCACCGCAGCCCGCCACCGCCAGCAGCAGGGCGCACGAGGCGAGGGAGGCGGCCAGGCGGGAGGCGGGTGGGAGTCTCACGTCTCCCGAGGATAGCGGGGCGGGTGAGGAACCCGGCGGGTCGTCGGGGCTGCTCAGCGAGGTCTCAGCCGGGCCCGGCATCCTGGTGGGGTGACGACCCGCACCTCCGACGCCGTGCCGGCGTGGCGGCGCACCTCCCCGGTCCCCGGCGGCGTGCCCGAGCTGGCGAGGGCGCTGCTGTGGTGCGAGCTCGCGATCGTCCTGCTGCTCTCCCTCGGACGCTCCGCGGTGTACGCCGCGGTCAACCTGGCCGCGGCGATCACCGCGCCCGGGGCACTCTCGTCCCAGGCGGCGACCCTCAACACCTCGCTCGCGCCGGGTCGACCGTGGCTGGACCTCGCCTACCAGCTGCTGAGGATCGGCTTCGCCGTCGTCCCGGTCGCGCTCGTGGCGTACCTCCTCGTCCGCTCGGGCACCCGCCTGCGCGAGGTGTGGCTCGGGGGGGCGGGCCTGCGGGAGCGCGCCGGCGTCGATCTCGGCCTCGGCTCGGTGCTCGCGCTCGGGGTCGGCACGGTCGGGGTCGCCTTCTACCTCGCCACGTTCGCGCTGGGCACGAACCTGACGGTGGTGGCGCAGAGCCTGCCCGGGCAGTGGTGGCAGTACCCGGTGCTCGTCCTCGCCGCGCTCGAGAACGCGGTGCTCGAGGAGCTCGTGGTGCTGGGCTTCGTCCAGGTCCGGCTGCGCCAGCTCGGGTTCGGCGACCCTGCCGCGATCGGTCTCGCCGCGCTGCTGCGCGGTGGGTACCACCTCTACCAGGGTCTGGGCGGTTTCGTGGGCAACCTCGCGATGGGCCTGCTCTTCGGCTGGCTCTACCGCCGGTGGGGGCGGGTGGTGCCGTTCGTGGTCGCCCACACGCTGCTCGACGTCGGCGCGTTCGTGGGCTACGCCGTGCTGGCGGGCAACGTCAGCTGGCTCCCGACGCTGTGACCTCGGGGCTGGCGACCGGCAGCCTGACGGTGAACGAGCTGCCCAGCCCCAGGGTGGAGCGCACCGCGATGATGCCGCCGTGGCGACGGGCGACGCGCTCGGCGATCGCCAGACCGAGTCCGCTCCCGGGCCGGGAGCCGGCCGCAGGGTCCGCGGAGCGCTCGAAGTCGGCGAAGATCCGCTGCTGGTCCTCCTCGGCGATGCCGATGCCGGTGTCGCTCACCGTGAGCACGAGCTCCTCGCCGGCCTGCCCCCGCTCGGGGGAGGGGGCCAGCGAGAGGGACACGGTGTCGCCGGGGTCGGAGTACTTGATGGCGTTGGAGACCAGGTTGACCACCATCCGCTCGACCTCCTCGCGGCGCCCGACGACGTGCAGCGCGGCCCCGACGCCGCTCGTGTCCAGCCGGACGCCGCCCTGGTGTGCCACGGCGGCGTGCTGCGCCGCGACGTCACAGACCAGCTCGGCGAGGTCGAGGAGCTGCGGCGCCGGCGGGGTCGAGGACTCGCGCAGCTCGGACAGGACCAGCATGTCGCCGACCAGGCTGAGCATGCGCTGCGAGCTCGTCGCGATCGCCTCGAGGGAGTGGGAGACGATGTCGACGTCGCGTGGGTCCTCCCGGGCGACCTCGAGGTTGCCGAGGATCGCGGCGAGCGGGTTCTTCAGCTCGTGGACGACGGTGCGGAAGGTCTCGCTGCGGTCGGTGTCGGACTCCTCGAGGCGGCGGACGAGCTCGCGCTGGCGCTCGCGGGCGCGTGCCGTCGCGACCACGCGTCCGAGCTCACGGCCCAGGTCCAGGCCCGCTGCCTCCTCGGCGCTGGTCCAGTCGCTCCCGCGGCTGAGCCGGCTGAGGCGGCTGAGCACGACGTAACCCACGCACCGGCTCCCGGCGCCGAGCGGGACGAGGACGAACTGGTCGTGGCCCACCTCCGCCAACCACGCGAGCACCTGGACCTGACCGGCCGGGTCGAGCAGGTCGGCGGCCGTGTCGCCGCCGTGGGCACTGACCACCAGGGCACGCTGCCGGTCCCAGCAGGTCTGGGCGATCTGGGCCGCGAGGCGCCGCCGCTCCACGTCGACCGACGGTGAGGTGCCCGGGGCTGCCGCAGGGGCAGGGGCCACGTCGACCCCGTCACCGGTGAACGAGAGCGCCTCCCAGGCTCCGCCCTCGTCGGCGAAGAGCCGGATCCAGACCTGCTCGGCCCGGAACCCCGCGCGCAGCGGCTCGACGCTCCCGCGCAGCACGTCGTCCAGCGCCACCTCCTCGCCGGCCGTCCGCACGACGTCGTGCGTGGCTCGGGAGAGACGCACCTGCTCGCGCAGCTGCTCGGCCTCGCGGGCGCGGCTCAGGGTGACGCCGACCTGCGCGGCGTACATCTCCACCAGTCGCCGCCCGGAGACGTCAGGTCGTCGGCCGTCGGCCGGCTGATCGAGGCTCAGGATGGCCAGCAGCTCGCCGCCGGGCGCGCGCAACGGGGCGTACAGCTCGTCACCGGGAAGCCAGGCGTCGGGCTCGCGGGGTGCCCCCGCCGCGGCGTCCTCGGCGCACCACCGCGCGATCGAGTCGTCCGGTGCCACCCGATCGACGGGCACGAAGCGGAGCAGGCCCCCGTCGTCGGAGGAGTCGAGCTCGGAGAGGAAGGCCGCCCGGTCGTAGCGGGCACCCAGCAGCACGCCCGGGGGTGGCCCGACGACGCTCACCGCCTCGAGGTCGCCGCGTGAGGTGAGGAGGTTGATCGCGACGGCGCGGAAGCCGAGGGCCTCGACGGCTCCCTGCGCCGCCGCCTGCAGCACGTCGGGGACGCTCTCACCCGAGCTGACCCGCAGCAGGACCCGGTGCAGGTCCTCCAGCACAGCCCGTTCGCGCACCGTGCTCTCGCTCGGAGCTGCGGGCATCTGCTCCTCCTCGGTCGGCACGCGGGGTGGGACCGTCCACTCTAGGGCGCCGACCGACATCGGGTCTCGAGTCGTGCACAGCCCCCGGTCTCAGCCCTGGCCCCGGAGCCGGGGGCGTAGGAGGAACAGGCCACGGTCGATGCTGCTCACCGCCACCAGCCGCGGGGAGTCGAAGTCCGCGAAGTTGCTCCACGTGCCCTCGAACTCCGGCCGGTCGTTCTGGGGGTAGACGTCGAAGAACGCCCGCTCGACCAGGCGCCCCCGCTGCACTGCTCCGAGCCCGTAGACGCGCAGGCCCGAGGTGTAGTTCGAGGCGTAGGCCCAGCGGCGGTCGGTGTAGACGTTGTGGTCGATCGCAGCGGTCCGGTTGGTGAACTCGCCGCGGAGGGTGGGCCGGTCGAGGTCGCGGACGTCGAAGACCCGGGTCGTGGTGCCGCGCACCGTGCCGTTGGCCTCGTCGAGCTCGTCGCCGTGGAGGTAGTAGCGCTGGTCCGCGGTGAGCGAACCCTGGTGGCTGTAGCCGCTGGAGGGGTACGCCGTGCGACCCAGCCGCACCGGCGAGGTCTTGTCGGTGACGTCGATGATCGAGACCCGGTTGAGGATGCGGTCGCCGCTCGGCTCGGCGTTGGCGGCCACGCAGACCTCCTCGCCCCGGTGGACCGTGTCCGGGCCCCGGTAGACGGTGCACTCGACGTCGTGGACGTAGCCGTCGCGACCCCAGCACCCGGCGAAGGTGGGGTCCTCGGGGTCACGGACGTCGACCATGTGCAGCCCGCCGTTGCAGGAGTCCGAGCCGACCACGTAGGCGTACCCGGTCCGCTCGTCGATCGCGATGTTGTGCGCGTGGGTGATCGGCTGGTCCACCGTGCCGGAGTACAGCGTGTCCGGGGTGAAGAGCTGATACCCCTCGGCCCCGACCAGGCGGGTGAGGTCGAAGACCTGGACCGGGTGGCCCTCGTTCTCGGAGACGACGAAGGCATGGTCGTCGTAGACCTTGATGTCACGCCAGAACCCACCGCCGAGGGTGGAGGCGGTCGGCATCAGGCCCAGCACGTCGGGTCGTCGGGCCACGGTCACGTCGACGAGGACGACACCCTCGGTGGTGCCGAGCAGTGCGTAGTCACGACCGTCGTGGGTCCAGCCCCAGATGTCGTTGACGAAGCTGATCTGCACCCCGGCGCCGCTGAGGTCGTCGTAGTCGAGCCAGCTGAGCAGGTCCACCCGGTCGCAGCCGAAGCTGGTGCCCCGCGAGCGGGCGGTGCCGTGGGTGCACCGCGCGTCGGAGTCCGCGACCTGACCCCGGGCCAGGCGTGGGCGGGGCGGCGTCGGGCCGCACGGGATCTCCAGAGGTCGGTGGACCCACCTGCGGCGGGTCTCGGTGGGCACACCCGACCATGCGGCGGGCCGCGCCGCAACCACGTCTAGGGTTCCCGGATGTCGAGCTCCTCACCCGCCCCCTCCCGTGCCCTGGTCCTCGGCGGCGGCGGTGTCACCGGGATCGCGTGGGAGATCGGCCTGGTCCACGGCCTGGTCCGCGCCGGGGTCGACCTGTCGGCGGCCGACCTCGTGGTCGGGACGTCGGCGGGCTCCGTGGTCGGCGCCCAGCTGCGCAGCGGTCTCGACCTCGCGGTGCTCTACGAGCGCCAGCTCGAGCCCCCGGACGGTGAGGTCGCCGCCCGGCTGACCCGGGCCATGATCGTGCGGATGGCGGTGCCGCTCCTGCTGCCCGGCAGCGCCACGACCAAGCGGGCGCGGCTGGGCCGGCTGGCGCGCCGTGCGCAGCCCGGCGACGGGGCGCAGCGGGTCGCGGTGATCCGCGACCGGCTGCCGGTCCACGAGTGGCCCGCGGGCGACCTGCGCATCTGCGCGGTCGACGCGGACTCGGGCGAGTTCGTCGTCCTCGACCGCCACGGCGAGGTCGACCTCGTCCACGCCGTCGCGTCGAGCTGTGCGGTGCCGATGGTCTGGCCGACGGTCGCGACGGCAGGCCGCCGCTTCCTCGACGGCGGCTTCCGCTCGGTGGCCAACGTCGACGTCGCGCGTGACCACGACCGGGTGGTGGTGCTCGCGCCGATCACCCGCTCCTTCTCCCGGGCGACCTCGATCGAGGCCCAGCTCGCCCGTACGGGAGCCGCCGCCTCCGCGGTGGTCTCGCCCGACGAGGACGCGGCCGAGGCGATCGGGCCCAACGTGCTCGACCCGGCCCGGCGGGCGGCGGCCGCGCGGGCGGGGCTGCGTCAGGCCGACGCGGTGCTGGACGCCGTACGCCGGGCGTGGGACTGAGCGGTCCACCGGCACCTCGCCGGCACCTCGCCGGCAACCGCACCGGGCGTGGTGACGCCGGTCGCCGGCCTCTACCGTCGACTCGTGCGCACCCGCCGTGGGGCGCCGCGATCCCCGGAGGGCGCCGCGTGAGCGACCGCGAGAGCCCCGTGCGCCGCCCCGTCGAGGACGCCGTCGCACGCGCGGGTCTGCTCGCCGGGTTCGAGGAGCGCCGGATCGAGGTCGACGGGGCGACCATCCGGGTCCGCACCGCCGGCACGGGCGCACCGCTCCTGCTGCTGCACGGCTACCCCCAGACCGGGGCGATGTGGCACGCGGTCGGCTCCGCGCTCGCGACCGGCGTCGCGGGCGAGCGATGCGTGGTCGTGCCCGACCTGCGGGGCTACGGCGCCAGCCTGACCCACGACGGCGACCACACGTTCGCCGCGATGGCCGCCGACCAGGTCGCGGTGATGGGCGAGCTCGGCCACCCGACGTTCGACGTCGTCGGCCACGACCGCGGCGCCCGCACAGCGCACCGCCTCGCCCTCGACCACCCGGGGGTCGTGCGTTCGCTCGCCCTCCTCGACATCCTGCCGACGCTCGAGGTCTGGGAACGCTTCGACGCGTGGCTGGCCCAGCGCTACTTCCACTGGACGTTCCTGGCGCAACCGGGCGGCCTGCCCGAGCGGGTGCTGGCCGCTGCCCCCCTCGACTGGCTGGACCACGCCCTGAGCTCCCTCGGCGGGACCGGGGGCATGCACCCCGACGCCGTGACCGAGTACGAGGTCGCGGCGCTGCGTCGCAGCGTCACCGACGCCTGGTGCGCCGACTACCGGGCGGCGGCCACGGAGGACGTCGTCGCGGACCGCGCCGACGTCGGTCGCACCCTGGACGTCGAGACACTGGTGCTGTGGGGCGAGCGCGGGGTCGTCGGCGCCCAGGTCGATCCGGTCGCCGCCTGGCGGGCGTGGTTCCCGGCGGCGTACGGCCACGCGGTGCCGACCGGCCACTTCGTCGCCGAGGAACGGCCCGACCTCGTGGTCGCCGCGCTCGCGGCCCACCTCGGCCGAGAGACCACGTTGGGGCCTGCTGGGACCCTGGGACCATGCGGACCCCCCGAAGCCGACCCCGCCAGCGAGCCGTCACCGCCCTGAGCGCGAGCGCCGTGGTCGCTGCCCTGCTGACCGGGTGCGGCCCCGACTCGCAGCCCGAGGACACCAGCCGGCCCAGCGTGCCGTCGGCGGCGACCCGCACCGCCTCGGCCGACGACCGGGCGACGGCCGACGACGAGCTCGCCGTCAGCGAGGTGACCACCGGCATCACCAGCCCCTGGGGTGTCGTCGAGCTCGACGGTGGGGACCTCGTGGTCAACGAGCGCGACACCGGCCGCATCCTGCGCGTGGAGCGCAGCAGCGGCGAGACCACCGAGCTGCGCACCCTGCCCGGGGTCGTCCCCGGCGGCGAGGCCGGCCTGCTGGGGCTGGTGATGACACCGGACCAGGACGCGATGCTGGCCTACTACACCACCACCGAGGACAGCCGTGTGGTCTCCATGAGCTGGGACGGCACCGACCTGGGCGAGCCCGAGGTGCTCTTCGACCAGATCCCGACCGGCGCGGGCTACCACCAGGGCGGCCGGATGGTGATCGGTCCCGACGACCTCGTCTACATCGGCACGGGCGACAACGGGGTGCCCGAGAACGCCCAGGACACCGACTCGCTCTCGGGCAAGGTCCTGCGGATCACGCTGGAGGGCGAGCCCGCCCCCGACAACCCGTTCGGCAACGCTGTGTACTCCTACGGCCACCGCAACGTCGAGGGACTCACCTTCGACGACCGCGGCCGGCTGTGGTCGGCGGAGTTCGGGTCCTCGGAGTGGGACGAGGTCAACCTCGTCGAGGCCGGCAGCAACTACGGCTGGCCCGTCCTCGAGGGCAGCGGTGGCGGCGAGGACTACGTCGACCCGGCCGCGGTCTGGCGCACCGCCGACGCCTCACCCTCCGGCATCACCACCTGGGACGGCTCCCTGTGGCTGGCGGCGCTGCGTGGCGCGACCCTGTGGGAGATCCCGCTCGTCGACGGCGAGGACACGCTCGGGCAGCCGGTCGCTCACGTGGCGGGCGACTACGGGCGGCTGCGCACGGTGCTGCCGAGCATGGAGGGGGGCCTGCTGCTGACGACCTCCAACACCGACGGGCGCGGCGACGTCCGCGACGGCGACGACCGGGTGCTCTCGCTCACCCGCTGAGGTGCGCCGGGATCCTCGCGCGCCGACTCCCCTGCGGTTTCCCAAGGGATGAGGGGAGCTGCTCGCTCACCACGGTGGATCCACGCCGGGGAGCGGCGACATGGGTGCATCCCTTGGGAAACCGCACGAGATCAAGCTCGTCCGGAGACCAACAACGTCGAGCTCGAGGACATGGTCTGAGCGATGGCCCGACCGGGGCCGCGCCGGGCTCGCGCTCCTCGGGCCCTGCTCCCCGGGGGCCCTACTCCTCGGGCAGCGGCTGGTCGGGCAGCGGACCGAGGCCGGCGAAGGCGTCGAGGTACGCCGTGACGTCGCCCCGGCTGGTCCAGGTGCGCAGCTGGCCGGCGCTACGACGGCTCATCAACGCCCGGGCCAGGTCGTGGTCGGGGGCCGAGACCTGGGTCGCCGCAGACGCAGCCGGCCCGTCGCTGCACCAGGTCCACCCGGGTCCGACCAGCGCGATCGGAGGCAGGTTGCGGACCGCGTCGGCGAAGCGTCCCGCCATGCGGTCGCGCACGACGGCCAGCTCGGGGGTGTCGTGGGCGCCGGGACGGCGCAGCGCCCCGCGCAGGTCCTGCTCGTGGATGACCACGTCGGCGAGCGGGCGCGACCCGTGGTCGTGCATCCACGCCACCAGGTCGTCGGCCAGGCCCTGCCACTCCTCGACCAGCTCACCGGTGGACCGCTCGGTGCGCGCCGCGACCTGCGCGTGGGTCCACGCGCTGTTGTGGTCGTCGGGCTCGTCGCCGTCGAGCACGTCCGCGCCGAGGCCGACCATGTGCGAGAGGAGGTCACGAGCGCTCCAGCCGGGACAGGCCGGCACGGTGGCCCCCATCTGTTCCGCGCTCGCCTCGGTGACCAGCGCGCAGACACGGCGCATCGCGTCGCGCCACAGCTCGGCGGGATCGGCGGTGGCCTCGGCAGGGTCCTGGGCACTCATGGACACCATTCGACACCCGTCCGGGACGAGACGTACCCACCCGGGTGCCGTGGCGGACCGGGCGCGCCAACGCGCTCACCCCGTGGCATGGTGCGGGTCCGCCTGCCGGGCTGGCACAGTCGGAGCGCCCGCACCGGGGGCGGCGACACTCGTGCGCCGGCCGACCTGTCCCGCGGGCCTCTGAGGGAGGCACTTCGTCATGGCCAAGATCACCCTGCTCGCCGCCGGAGCGGTCGGTTACGTGCTCGGCGCCCGCGCCGGCCGCGAGCGCTACGACCAGATCGCGCAGCAGGCCCGGAAGGTGTGGCGCGACCCCCGCGTCCAGCAGCGCAAGGACGAGGCGGCGAGCGCGGTCAAGCAGAGCGTCACCGAGGCAGCCCAGCAGGCCACGGAGGCCGCGAGGCACAAGGTCTCCTCGGCCACGAGCGGCTCCACGAGCACGAGCACCGCGAGGACCTCCGAGAGCCCGCTGGCCGACCTGGCCGACCCGACACCACCGTCGGGAGCGACCGGCGCCGGCTCCGCCTCGACCGGTCCGGTGCCCGACCCGGCCGCCGACCCGGCCAACGACCCGGGCCGGCGCGACGACACCTTCCCTGAGGACCCCCGCCAGAGCGGCCACGATGCCTGAGCCGGTGACCGACCCGGCACGTGAGCCGGACCCGACGATCGGCGCCCTGGTCGCCGATCTCTCCCAGCAGACCCAGGACCTGGTCCGGGGCGAGATGGCCCTGGCCCGCGCGGAGCTGAGCGCCACGGTCCGCCACGCCACCAAGGGCGCCGGCCTCTTCGGCGGTGCCGGCCTGGTCGCGCTCTACGGCCTGGGCGCCCTGGTCGCCGCCGTCATCGCCGCTCTGGGCCTCGCGCTGCCGCTGTGGGTGAGCGCCCTGGTGGTCGGGCTCCTGCTGCTCGGCGCGGCCGGGGTGGTCGCCCTGCTCGGCAAGAAGCAGGTCGACCAGGTCACCCCGGCCGTCCCCGCGACCCAGGCCAACGTCGCCCGCGACGTCGCCGCCATCAAGGAAGGACGCCACCGTGACTGAGCCTGACCCCGGCCCCTCGTCCCCCTCGCGGGGCGCCCCGAGCGAGGAGGTCGCCGCGATCGAGGCGGACCTGGAGCAGACGCGCCAGCGCCTCGGCGAGACGATCGACGCCCTCGGTGACAAGCTCGACGTCAGGTCGCGGGCGACCCGGCGGGCCCGGGAGGTCGGCGACGAGCGCGGCACCGAGCTCGCCGTCGCCGCCGGGGTCGTGGTCGCGCTCGTGGTGGTGTGGGTGGTCCGTCGGCGTCGTCGCTGAGCCACGCCCACCCGTGGCGAGGACACGACGGGACCGCCCCGTGCACCGCCCGGGCTCCTACCCGTGGTGGACTGACGCCGTGCGGATACCGAGCACCCTCTCCCGCGTCGCGGCGCCTCTGCTGCTGCGGCGGGTGAGCCCCGGCGGCATCGACCTGCGCACCCTGCGCTTCCTCCCCGCGTCGATCACGATGCCGGTCAAGCGCCGTGGAGTCGATCCGCTGCCGGCGCTCGGGCGTGCTCGGGAGGAGGAGCCGGTGCGCCGGCTCACGACGATGTTCGGCAAGGGGATCTGGTTGGTCAGCGGCTACGACGCCGCACGCGAGGTGCTCGGCGACGCCGTGTCGTGGAGCAACGACCTCGGACAGTACGTGTCGCAGGAGGGTCGTCCCGAGTCCGAGCAGATCGGCGGCCTCGGCATGACCGACGCGCCGCTGCACACCGAGCTGCGCCGCTACCTGACCCCGGAGTTCACCCGTCGTCGCCTGGCCCGGCTCGAGCCGTTCATCGCCGAGGTCGTCGACCGAC
Organism: uncultured Actinomycetota bacterium; assembly: GCA_963760555.1. Taxonomy (GTDB): domain Bacteria; phylum Actinomycetota; class Actinomycetes; order Propionibacteriales; family Nocardioidaceae; genus Nocardioides. Next base: position 213,692 of record CAVXDJ010000004.1, read on the forward strand.
GCCTCGACGCCCTCGCCGAGGCGGGTCCCGAGGCCGACCTCGTCGCCGAGCTCGCCTTCCCCGTGCCCTTCGAGGTCATCTGCGAGCTGCTGGGGCTGCCCGTCGAGGACCGCACCGACTTCGCCGGCCTGGGCTCGGCCCGCTTCGACCTCACCGAGGGCGGTGTCGGTGTCTTCGGCGCCGCGGCGCGGACGCGGGAGTTCCTCATCGAGGCCGTACGCCGCCAGCGCGCCGAGCCCGGTCCGGGCCTGATCGGGGCACTGCTGCGCGAGCACGGCGACGAGCTCGACGACACCACGCTCGGCGGCATCGCCGACGGGGTCTTCCTCGGCGGCTACGAGACCAGCGCCAGCATGCTCGCGCTCGGCGCCTTCGTGCTGGCCGACTCACCCGAGGCGATGGAGGCGCTGCGCGGCGACGACGCCTCGGTCGACCGGGTCGTCGAGGAGCTGCTGCGCCACCTCAGCGTCGTGCAGGTGGCCTTCCTGCGCTTCGCGCGCCGTGACGTACGCCTCGGTGGCAGGCAGATCGCCGAGGGCGACTGCGTCGGGGTCTCGGTGCTGGCCGCCAACCGTGACCGGCGCCTGACCGGCGGCGAGGACCGTTTCGACCCGACGCGCGAGCCCACGCGCCACCTCGCGTTCGGGTGGGGGGTGCACCGGTGCGTCGGGGCGGAGCTGGCGCGCATGGAGCTGCGCGCGGCACTGCGCGGTCTCGCGACCCGCTTCCCCGACCTGAGCGTCGTGGGCGGTCAGGACGACCAGCCGTGGCGCCAGCTCTCGGCGGTCTACGGCGTCGACTCGCTGCGGGTGCGCCTCGAGGCGCCCGACGCACCGCTCAGCGCCGGAGTCCCCGGAGCCCGGCGCGGGACAGGGCGCGCAGCAGCACGAGCGCGCCGCGCGCCGACCCGGCCGCGGCCTCGCCCCAGCTGAAGTGGTCCTCCCAGCGGGCGATCTCGCCGTCGCGGACGACGAACGTGCCCTGCACGGCGAAGCTGGCCTCGAACCGACCCACGCGGATGGTGTCGGTGCGGTCGGTCAGCACCGCCTCGCCCGAGGTGGCCACGTGGTGCATCTCCGCCTCGACCTCGACGCCGCGTCGGTCCAGGGACACCAGGAGCGACCCGACCCGCGGACCGCGCAGGGTCGGCAGACCGGTGTTGGTCCACACGACGTCGTCGGCCAGCAGGGCCGCCGCGCCGGCGGGGTCGCCGGTCTGCAGGGAGATCCAGAACCGCTGCACCACGTCGAGAGGGTCGACCAGCGACCGGGCGTCGGGTGGCACCAGCTCGTCGTCGTTCACTGGCTGCTGGCCCGCTGGTAGGTGCGCACGGAGACCGGCACGAAGACGACCAGGATCAGCACCACCCACAGCAGCGTGTAGAGCGCCGGGTGCTGCAGCGACCACACGTCCGGGGCCGGGATGCCCGGGTCGACGTTGCCGAACAGCTCGCGCACGGCCTGGGTCAGCGCCGAGACCGGGTTCCACTCGACGAAGACCCGCAACCCGCTGGAGAAGGACTCGAGCGGCACGAAGGCGTTGGAGACGAAGGTGAGGGGGAAGATCACGACGAACGAGGCGTTGTTGACGACCTCGGCGCTCGGCACCAGCAGCCCCACCCAGGCCATCACCCAGCTGATCGCGTAGGCGAAGAGCAGCAGCAGCACGAACGCCCCCAGCGCGTTGAGCACGCCCTCGCGGATCCGCCAGCCGACCAGCAGCCCGGTCAGTGCCATGAAGAGCAGGCTCAGCAGGTTGTAGACCACGTCGGAGGCGGTGCGGCCCACGAGCACCGCCGAGGGCGACATCGGCAGGGACCGGAACCGGTCGATGATGCCCTTGGCCATGTCCTCGGCGATCCCGGCGCCGGTGAAGGTCGCGCCGAAGACGACCGTCTGGGCGAAGATCCCGCCGATCAGGAACTCGCGGTAGCCCACGTTTCCCTCGGGCTGGATCGCGCCGCCGAAGACGAAGGCGAAGAGCAGCACGAACATGATCGGCGAGACGAGCACGAAGACGAGCACCTCGGGCACCCGCTTGATCTTGATCAGGTTGCGCTTGGCCACGACCCAGCCGTCGGAGAAGGCTCGCGCGGGACCCGGACGGCGTACGACGTGGGCCTCGCGGGTGGTGCCCGGCTCCCGGGTGGTGCTCATCGGAGGGCCTCCTTCGTCGTGGACCGGGCCGGCTCGCCGTCCGACGTCGCCTCGGCGGACGTCTCGGCGGACGTCTCGCTGGCCGTCTCGCTGGCCCGTCCGGTCAGGGTCAGGAACACGTCGTCGAGCGTGGGCCGACGCAGCCCGACGTCGAGGAGGTCGATGGCGTCGCGGTCGAAGGACTCCAGGACGCGTCGCAGCGAGGTGGTGCCCCCGTCGACGGGCGCCACGAGCGACCGGCCGCTGTCGCTGACCTGGAGCTCGCCGACGGCGACCGCGCGCAGGAGCGACTCGGCGTCGGCCCGGCGGCCGGCGTCGGCGAGGACGACCTCGACCCGCTCCCCGCCGGTCTGGGCCTTGAGCTCGTCGGCGGTGCCGCGCGCGATGGCGGAGCCGTGGTCGATGACCACGATGGAGTCGGCGAGCCGGTCGGCCTCCTCGAGGTACTGCGTGGTGAGCAGCAGCGTCGCGCCGTCGGTGACCAGGTCGCGGATCACCTCCCACATCCCGATCCGGCTGCGGGGGTCGAGCCCGGTGGTCGGCTCGTCGAGGATCAGCACCGGGGGAGCCGCGACCAGCGCACCGGCGAGGTCGAGACGTCGACGCATCCCGCCGGAGTAGGTCTTCGAGGGTCGGTCGCCGGCGTCGGCGAGGTCGAAGCGCTCGAGCAGCTCGCGAGCCCGCTCGCGCGACCGCTTGCGGCCCAGGCCGTAGAGGCGCCCGACCATCTCGAGGTTCTCGAAGCCGGTCAGCTGCTCGTCGACCGCGGCGTACTGCCCGGAGAGCCCGATCCGCGCGCGCACCCCGTCCGGGTCGGCCACGACGTCGATGCCGGCGACCTCGGCCCGGCCACTGGTCGGCTTCTGCAGGGTGGCGAAGATCTTGACCGCGGTCGTCTTGCCGGCGCCGTTGGGCCCGAGCAGGCCCAGCACCGTCCCCTCGGGGACTGCGAGGTCGATGCCCCGCAGGGCCCGCACCTCGCCGTAGCTCTTCACCAGGCCCTCGGCCCGGAGCATGTCGGTCATCGCTCCACCTGTCTGTGCTGCGTCAGGGACGAGCGTAGGGACCCCCGCCGACGGCAGGACTCACCGGTCCGCCGGCCTGCGCCGGTGGACCCCTATCCTCGGCGCGTGCCTGCCGAGCCGTACGTCGTGGTGGTGGGCGGGACCAATCTCGACGTCCTCGCCCGCAGCGCCGACCTGGTCGTGGACGGCTCCAGCAACCCGGGCTCGGTCACCACCGGCCCGGGCGGCGTGGGGCGCAACGTCGCGGAGAACCTCGCCCGGCTCGGCCGTCGCGTGGAGCTGGTCTCGGTGGTGGGCGACGACGACGCCGGCGTCCGGGTGCTCGCGGCGAGCGAGGCGGCCGGGGTCGGGTGCGAGCACGTACGGCGAGGCCGGGAGCCGACCGGGTCCTACGTCGCCGTGCTCGACGAGCGCGGCGAGCTCGTGGTCGCGGTCTCGGCCATGGGCTCGACCGCGGGGCTGGGCCCCGACGACGTCGACCGCGCCGGCAGCGTCCTGGACGCCGCCTCGCTCGTCGTGCTCGACGGCAACCTCGCCGCCCCCACGATCTCCCACGCGCTGACCCGTGCCGACCGGGCAGGTGTGGCCGTGGCCCTGGACCCGGTGTCGGTCACCAAGGCCCGTGCGCTCGTCGGGCTGCTGGGCGCCCACCCGGTGCGCCTGCTCAGCCCGAACCTCGACGAGCTCGCGGCGCTGACGGGTCAGGCCGCCGCCGACGAGCGTGACGCGCCCGCGCTGGCCGCCGTCCTGCGCGAGCGTGGCGTCGAGGAGGTGTGGGTGCGTCTGGGTCGGGCGGGCTCGCTGCTGTGCACCGCCGAGGCCACGACACGCCACCGTGTGCTGGCCGGCGAGGTCGTCGACGTCACCGGAGCCGGGGACGCGATGCTCGCGGCGTACTGCCACGATCGGCTCCGCGGCGCGACCCCGCCCCGGGCCGCGGCCTACGCGCACGCCGCGGCCGCGCTCACCGTCGGCTCGCCCTGCACGGTGCGGCCCGACCTCACCGACGACCTCGTCAGGAGCCTGCTGTGAGCACACCCGTCCCGCACCCGATGCTCTCGGTCTCCGCGGAGGTCGCGGCGGCGGTCGCCGCGGGCCGACCGGTCGTCGCGCTCGAGAGCACGATCATCAGCCACGGCATGCCCTACCCGCGCAACGTCGCGATGGCCCTCGAGGTCGAGCAGGTGGTGCGCGACGGCGGCGCGACGCCGGCGACGATCGCGGTCCTGCACGGCCGACCGTGCGTGGGCCTCACGCCCGACCAGCTCGAGCTGCTGGCCAGCGACCCGGACGTGACCAAGGTGAGCCGGCGCGACCTGCCCTACGTCGTGGCCCGCGGGCTGCACGGCGCCACCACGGTCGCGGCGACGATGCGGCTGGCCGCGCTCGCCGGCATCGCGGTCTTCGTCACCGGCGGGCTCGGCGGGGTCCACCGCGGGGCGCAGCAGTCCTTCGACCTCTCCGCCGACCTCACCGAGCTCGCGACGACGGACGTCGCGGTCGTCAGCGCCGGGGTGAAGTCGATCCTCGACATCGCACTGACCCTCGAGACCCTCGAGACGCTGGGCGTGCCCGTCCTCGTCGAGGGCAGTGACGAGTTCCCGTCGTTCTACTCCCGCTCCAGCGGCCACCGGGCCCCCCTGCGGGTGGACGGTGCGGACGAGATCGCCGCGGTGCTGCGCGCCAAGTGGGGCCTGGGCCTGTCCGGGGGCGTGGTCGTGGCCAACCCGGTGCCGGTCGCCGACGAGATCCCCGCCGGCGAGATCGGTGCGATCATCGACCAGGCCCTGGCCGACGCGCAGGACCTCGACGTCCGGGGCAAGGACATCACCCCCTACCTGCTGGGCCGCGTCGTCGAGCTGACCGACGGCGCCAGCCTGACCACCAACATCGCTCTCGTGCTCCACAACGCCCGTCTCGGGGCGGAGCTCGCCCGCTCCTACGCCGCTCCGGGCTGAGGGGCCCACCGCTCGGCTCGTCGCGGTGGCGGTGACGTAGGGCAGGGTGGCGGCGTGCACTACATCGGGATCGACCTCGCCTGGGGCCACCGGGCCCCGACCGGGGTCGCCGTGCTCGACGCGGACGCGCACCTGCTGCACGTCGCCGCGGTCCGCACCGACGAGGACATCGAGGCCAGCCTGACGGCGTACGCCGACGGCCCGTGCGTGGTCGGACTGGACGCGCCGATCGTGGTCACCAACCCGACCGGGTCACGCCCCGCCGAGAAGGCGCTCAGCCGAGACTTCCGCCGCTTCGAGGCGGGCACGCACCCCTCCAACACCGGCAAGCCCGAGTTCGCGGACGGCACGCGGGCGGCGCGCGTGGCCAAGCGGCTCGGGCTGGACACGAACCCGCTCAGCGGGCGCGAGCGGCGCGCCATCGAGGTCTACCCCCATGCGGCGAGCGTGGTGCTCTTCGACCTCGCGACGACGTTGAAGTACAAGAACAAGCCCGGCCGCGACCTCGAGCTGCTGCGGCGCGAGCTGCTCACGCTGGTCGGGCACGTGGAGACGGTCGTGGCGGTCGACGACGCGTGGTCCGCGCTGCGCCGCCAGGTCGAGACGGCGACGCGCAAGTCGCAGCTGCGGGTGGTCGAGGACCAGGTCGACGCGGTCGTGTGCGCCTACGTCGCGCTCTTCGCCGACACCCGTCCCGAGGCGACGGCGGCCTACGGCGACGCCGCGACCGGGGTGATCGTGACGCCCGCGCTCCCCGGCGCCGACCCGGCGATGCGCTGGCGGGTCCGCGACCCGGCCCGGGTCGCGGTGCAGACCTACGCCGAGCGTCGCTCCGCGCTCGTCGAGGCCGGTCACGACGCCGTCGACCTCGTGCGCGAGGTGCTCGACGAGGCCGGCATCAACTACCTCTCGGTGACCGGGCGCACCAAGAGCGTCACCTCCTTCGCCGAGAAGGCGGTGCGGCGCCGCGACGGTGCCGCGCTCTACGCCGACCCGCTGCGCGAGATCACCGACCAGCTCGGCGTCCGGGTGATCACCTACGTGCGCGGGGACGTGACAGCAGTGGCCGACCTGCTGGGCGACCAGGTCGTCGTCAAGGACGACCGCGACATGGGTCAGGAGACCGCCGACGCCGGTCGCTTCGGCTACGCCAGCCGGCACCTGCTGATCACCCTCGACGCCGCCCGCGAGAGCCACCCGCGGTGGTCCTCGCTGCGCGGCCTCGTCGCGCAGGTGCAGGTGCGCACGGTGCTGCAGCACGCCTGGGCGGAGTTCGAGCACGAGGCGCGCTACAAGGGCAGCGTGCCGCCCGAGCACGCCCGTGACCTCGACCGGCGCTTCACCCTCGCCGCCGGGCTCCTCGAGCTCGCCGACGATGAGTTCTCGACCATCCGCGACAGGCTGCGCGCGGCGGCCGCGCCGAAGGGCGACCCGACCGGTGCCGCGGGCGTGGGCGAGCCCGACGACCCGCGCCTCGACGCGGGCGAGCTCGCGGCGTTCCTGGCCGGGCAGTACGCCGACGCCGGCTGGTCGCGCACCGACCACTACGGCTGGATCTCCGGGCTGCTGCTCGAGCTCGGCATCACCGCCTTCGACGAGCTCGCCGACGTGCTGCGCGATCCCGCGCTCGAGGGCCTCAACGACCAGCTCGGCTACCGCTTCCCGCCCGGCGCCGTACGCCGCCTCGACGACGCCCTGCTCGCCGCCTTCGGCGAGCGCTACGTCGACCTCACCGGCAACGCGCACCGCACCGACCTGCTGCGCTCCCGGCTCGCGCGGATGCGCTGACCCCGCCTGGCGGGCGACCTCACGCAGCGGCGGCGCGCAGCTTCTCCAGCAGCGGGCCGGCTGCCTCGGCGAGGAACCGCTCCTGGCTCTCGTCGCCGACCTGGACGAGGGCGACGTCGGTGAAACCCGCCTCGGTGAACGCCGAGACCGCCTCGACGATCTTGTCGAGGTCGGGGCCGCAGGGGATGTTCTCGGCGACGTCCTCCTTGCGCACGAACTGCGTCGCACCGGCGAAGCCGGCGGGGGTCGGGAGGTCGGCGTTGACCTTCCACCCGCCGGCGAACCAGCGGAACTGGTCGTGCGCGACCTCGATCGCGGCGTCCTCGTCGGGACCCCAGCAGATCGGGATCTGGCCGATGGCCCGCGCACCGTCCGGGCCGATGGTGGGGCAGCCCTCGGTCGCGTTCCAGGTCGAGACCAGCTCGGGCACCGGCTCGGTCGAGATCAGGTGGTCGGCCACCGGCCCGAAGGTCGCGATGCCACGCTCGCCGGACACCGCGACCCCGATCGGCACGCCCTGCTCGGGGATGTCCCAGACGTGGCCCGAGGCCACGTCGAAGTACTCGCCCTTGAAGTCGACGACCTCGCCGGTGTGCAGCGCGCGGATGATCTCGATCGCCTCCTCGAGCATCTCCAGGCGTTGCTTGACCGCGGGCCAGCCCTCGCCGACGACGTGCTCGTTGAGGTTCTCCCCCGAGCCGAGCCCGAGGGTGAAGCGACCCTCGGCCAGCAGCTGCAGCGTCGCGGCCTTCTGCGCCACGACCGCCGGGTGGTACCGGATCGTCGGGCAGGTCACGTACGTCATCAGGTCGACCCGCTCGGTGGCCTGGGCGACGGCGCCGAGCACGGTCCACGCGTGCGGTGCGTGACCCTGGGAGGCCAGCCAGGGTGAGTAGTGGTCGGAGGAGACCTCGAAGTCGAAGCCGGCCTGCTCGGCGCCGACGGCGTAGCGCACCAGCTCGCGCGGTCCGCTCTGCTCGGTCATCAGGGTGTAGCCGAATCGCGTCATGGCCCGACGCTAGGGGGAGGCGCGGCCGGCCGACCCACCCGCAGGGACCGTGCCTGTCCCTGAAGGGGGCTCAGAGCGTGACGGGCCGGTGGGTCGAGAGCCGGTAGCGCACGAACGACGGGACGGCCAGGGTCGCGACGACGGTGCCGACGACGACGAGGACCCCGCCCCCGGCCGAGGCGGCGGCGGTCCCGACCAGGGCCGCGCTGGCGCCGTGCCCGACGTCGGCGATGCGGGGCCCACCGGCGACGACGACGATGAAGATCCCCTGGAGCCGTCCGCGCACCGCGTCGGAGGCGGCGGTCTGCAGCATCGAGGTCCGGAACGCGGCCGAGGCCATGTCGGCCGCACCGCCGACGACCAGCATCAGCACCGCGACCAGCAGCATCGGACCCTGCCACCCGCCGCCGAGCCCGGCCAGGGCGACGGCGACGCCGAAGCCGATGATCGCCGCGCCCCACACCAGGATCGCGATGATGACCGCGCGACCCTGCGCGTCGACCCGGGAGACCCAGCCCGAGAGCACGCCGCCCACGACGGCCCCGATCGGGATCGCGGCGAACAGCAGTGCGAAGGCGAGCCCTCCCTCCTCGGGTCCGGCGAAGGACTCGTGGGCGATCTGCGGGAACAGCGCGCGCGGCATCCCGAAGACCATGGCGATGATGTCGACGACGAAGCTCATCATCAGCACCGGCTGGGTCCGCAGGTAGACGACGCCCTCGACGACCGAGCGCAGTCCCGGCGTGCGGGCGCGCTCGGCGCCCGGCTCCCGGTCGACGGCCAGTGGCGGCAGCCGCAGCACGGCCGAGAGCGTGGCGAAGAGCGTCACCGTGTCGATGAGGTAGAGCCACTGGAAGCCGAGCACCGGGATCAAGGCGCCCGCCACGAGCGGACCGGCGATCGCGCCGGCCTGGAAGACGGTCATGTTGAGCGAGTTCGCCGCCGGCAGCAGGTCCGCGGTGAGCAGCTTGGGCAGGATCGCCGAACGGGTGGGCTGGTTGATCGCGAAGAACGCCTGCTGCACCGAGAACAGGCCCAGCAGCAGCCAGACCCGTGCCGAGCCACCCCCGCCGTACGCCGCCTGCGCCCAGAACAGCGCGCTGGTCACGATCAGGCCGGTCGTGCTGACCACGAGGAGGGTGCGCCGGTCGAAGACGTCGGCCAGCGCGCCGCCCCAGAGCCCGAAGACGACGAGCGGGACGAGCCCGAAGAGCCCCGTCAGCCCGACGTAGGCCGACGAGCCGGTCTCGGAGTAGATCTGCGCCGGCACCGCCACGACGGTGAGCTGGGCCCCGACGACGGTGACGATGTTGGCCAGCCAGAGGCGACGGAAGTGGTCGTTGCGCAGGGGGCGGGTGTCGGCGACCAGGCCACGGAGCTGCACGTGGCCCGAATGTACGCCGCCGCGGCTTCACCCCTGGCCGCGGGCGCGTCATCATCGACCCATGAGGATCCACGCGACCCTGGAACCGACCGGCGGCAACAACACCGCCTTCGTGCTCACCGACGTCCAGGTCGCAGCGCTGGACGGGGGCGGCCGACCGAAGGTGGCCGCCACGGTCAACGGGGTCACCCTCCGCACGTCGGTCGCGAGGATGGGAGGCCGCTGGTTGCTCGGCGTCAACGCCGCCCGCCGCACCGAGGCCGGGATCAGCGCCGGCGACCTGTGCGAGGTCGACATCGTCCTCGACGAGACGCCGCGCACGGTGGAGGTCCCCGACGACCTCGCCGCCGCCCTGGCCTCCGACCGCGCCCGGGCCGAGGTCTGGGCCGGGTGGTCGTTCACCAGGCAGAACCAGGCGGCGACGTCGCTGACGTCGGCCAAGAGGCCCGAGACGCGAGCGTCAAGGCTGGCGAAGGTCCTCGACGACCTGGGTCGATGACGAGGGCCGCCCGCGGGACAGGCGCCGGGACGGGCGATAGTTTCGGGCCATGAGCTCTCCCGCCACCGCGCCCGAGCCCGCCGACGTCGTCGCCCGACTGGAGGCCCAGGGCGTGCTCGGGGTGAGCATCGGCTGGGTGGACAACAACGGCATCGTCCGCTCACGGGTCGTGCCCCTCGACCAGCTGCCCACGGCGATGGCCAAGGGGGTGGGCATCACGGCCGCGTTCGCGGTCTTCGACTCCCACGACGCCATCACCTTCGCCCACCAGGGCCTGGCGACGCCGTCCGGGGACGTCCGGCTGGTGCCGGTCGTCGAGCGGGTCGAGGACGTCCGGCCGTTGGCTGGTCAGCCCGGGCTCGCCTGGGTCCACGGCCGACAGCTGGGCATCGACGGCACACCCTGGCCCTACGACCAGCGCGCCGTGCTCGAGCGCCAGGTGGCCCGTGCCGCCGAGGCCGGGTTCGCGGTCAAGGCCGGTTTCGAGGTGGAGATGGTGCTGACCCACGACCTGCCCGCGGACGGGTCCGGCTCGGTGGCCTGGGAGCCCGCGCACCGCGGCCCGGCGTACTCGGCCAACGCGGTGCTCGACGTCCACGAGCTCGTCGTCTCGCTCCTCTCCGACCTGAGGGAGAACGACGTCGCGGTGGGTCAGGTGCATGCGGAGTACGGCGGTTCGCAGATGGAGGTGTCGCTCGAGGCGACCGACCCGCTGCGGATGGCCGACACCCAGGTCCTGGTGCGCCAGACGATCCACGCCGCCGCCCGGGCGCACGGGCTGCGGGCCAGCTTCGCGCCGGTGGCGACGACGGACGGGGCCGGCAACGGCTGGCACCTGCACTCCTCGCTGACCGACGCAGCGACCGGTCGCAACGCCCTGACCGGTGACGACTCCAACGGCGGCGACGAGCACGGGCTCTCGACCGTCGGGCGCGGGTACGTCGCCGGGCTCCTGCGCGACCTGCCCGGTGTCACCGCGGTGACCGCCCCGAGCAGTGGCTCCCTGCTCCGGCGGCGCCCCGGCTACTGGGCCGGCGCGTTCGGCTTCTGGGGCGTCGAGAACCGCGAGGCCGCGCTGCGCCTGGTGCCGGCGTCGTGGATGCTCGGCACCGAGGTCACCAACGTCGAGCTCAAGGCGTGCGACGCCTCGGCCAACCCCTATCTCGCGCTCGCGGTCGTGATCGCGGCCGGTCTCGCCGGGGTGGAGGACGGGCTCGACCTGCCCGACCCGGTCCAGGAGGACGTCGGCACCTGGGACGACGCGCGCCGCGAGGCAGCCGGGATCACGCCGCTCGCCACCACCTTCGAGGCCCAGCAGGCCAACCTGCTCGGCAGCGACCTGGTGCGCGAGGTGCTGGGCGAGGAGCTGCTGGGCGCGTTCGCGGCCTGCCGCGCCTCCGACGACGCCTGGGCGCGCGAGCACTCCGACGACGAGGTCGTCGCCTCCCTGCGGTGGCAGTACTGAACGGAACCCCCGCCGGGCGGTCGCCACCGCCTGGGAGGAGGCCGGCACGGTCGGGATCGCCCACACCTGCCGCGAGGCCGGGGCGCGGCTGGCCGACCGGCTGCCGTCGTACCGTCGCCGCCGTGGTGGGCCTTGGGGCGCAGGGTTGACTGAGCGCGTGAAGCGACCGCAGCCCGACCAGCCCGGACCCGGCCAGGAGTCGGTGTGGGACTACCCCCGACCGCCGCGGGCCGAGCCCAGCGACGAGACCGTCGAGGTGGTGCTCGGTGGTGAGGTCGTGGCCCGTACGACCGAGTCGTGGCGGGTGCTGGAGACGAGCCACCCGCCGACCTACTACGTGCCGGCCTCGGCGTTCGCGCCCGGCTCGCTGCGCCCGGTCGAGGGTGCGAGCTTCTGCGAGTGGAAGGGGGTCGCGGCGTACTTCGACCTCGCGGTCGGCGACGTCGTCGCCCCCCGTGCGGCCTGGACCTACCCGGACCCGACCCCGGGCTTCCGCGCCCTGGTCGACCTGGTCGCGGTGATGCCGGGCGCCGTCGAGCGCTGCGTCGTCGACGGCGAGGTCGTCCGTCCGCAGCCCGGAACGTTCTACGGCGGGTGGATCACCGACCGCGTGGTCGGGCCGTTCAAGGGCATCCCCGGCAGCACCTTCTGGTGAGCCGGGGTGGGGACCCTGCGTGCCATGGTGGTCAGATGAGTGCCCCCGCCGCCGTCCCGCCCCCCGTCGAGCCCGTCGCAGGGGTGGCCCCGATGACGCTCCCGGCGCTGGACGCGGCGCAGGAGTGGCTGGACGCCCGAGCCTCTGCCGGGCTCAGCGAGGCCCGGACCCTCATCGACACCCTCCGCGCCGACCCGCCCGCCGACCCCCTGGGCGCCCTGGCCCGGTGGGACGAGATCACCCTGACGCTCTCGGACGTCGCCGCCCTCGGCTCGCTCTTCAGCAACGTCCACCCGCTCGAGGGGGCACGTGAGTCCGCGGAGCGCGCCGAGCAGGACGTGATGCGCCTGCTGACCGAGATCTCGCTGGACCGGGAGCTCTACGAGGTCTTCGCCGCTCTGGACGGCTCCGGTCTCGACGACGAGTCGGCGCGGCTGCTGGCCAAGGTCAGGGACGACTTCCGGCGCTCCGGGGTGGATCGGGACGACGCGACGAGGACGCGCGTGAGCGCGATCAGCGAGCGGCTCACCGAGCTGGACCAGGAGTTCGGCAAGCAGATCCGCGACGACGTCCGCACGGTGCGGGTCGAGCCGGAGCGCCTCGCCGGCCTGCCGGAGGACTGGCTCGAGTCGCACCCGGCGGGCTCCGACGGGCTGGTCACCGTCACCACCGACTACCCCGACGCGGTGCCGGTGCGGATGTTCGCCCACGACCGCGAGGTCCGCGCCGAGATGACGCAGGCCTTCCTGAACCGTGGCTACCCGCGGACCGAGCCGCTGCTGCGTGAGATGTTCGACCTGCGCCACGAGAAGGCCACGCTGGTCGGCTACGACGACTGGGCCTCCTACGACGCGGACGTGAAGATGATCGGGGAGGGGCCGGCGATCCCGGCGTTCATCGACCGGATCGCTGCGGCCGCCGAGGAGCCGATGCGCCGCGACCTCGCCGTGCTGCTCGAGCGCTACCAGCGCGACGAGCCCGACGCGACCGCCGTCCGTCAGAGCGACGCGTCGTACTACGAGGAGACGGTGCGCCGCGAGCAGCTGAGCGTCGACGCCCAGCACGTGCGGCGCTACTTCGACTTCACCAAGGTGCGCCAGGGCCTGCTCGACGTGACCGGTCGGCTCTTCGGGCTGCGCTACGAGCAGGTGAGGGACGCTGCCGTCTGGGCCGAGGACGTCACCTGCTACGACGTCTACGACGACCGCGGCGACGTCGCCGGCGGGGCCGGCCGGGCGAGAGAGCCGTTCGGTCGGATCTACCTCGATCTCCACCCGCGCCCGGGCAAGTACAAGCATGCGGCGCAGTTCACCCTGGCCGACGGCGTCGTCGGGCGGCGCCTGCCCGAGGGGGTCCTGGTCTGCAACTTCTCCCGCGGGCTCATGGAGCACAGCCACGTGGTCACGCTCTTCCACGAGTTCGGCCACCTCGTGCACCACGTGCTCGCCGGTCGCGGCCGGTGGTCGCGCTTCGCCGGTGTCGCGACCGAGTGGGACTTCGTCGAGGCGCCCAGCCAGATGCTCGAGGAGTGGGCCTGGGACGCCGGCGTCCTGCGCAGCTTCGCCACCGACGCCGCGGGCGAGGCGATCCCGGCCGACCTGGTCGAGCGGATGCGGGCCGGCGACGACTTCGGCAAGGGCTACCACGCGCGCACGCAGATGTTCTACGCCGCCGTGTCCTACTGGTTCCACCAGGACCGGCCGCGGGACCTGACCGCGACGATGAAGCAGCTCCAGGAGCGCTACTCTCCGTTCCCCTACCCGGAGGGCACGCACTTCTTCGCCAGCTTCGGCCACCTCGGGGGCTACTCCTCGGGCTACTACACCTACATGTGGTCGCTGGTCATCGCCAAGGACCTGTTCTCCGCCTTCGACGAGAAGGACCTCTTCGACCCCGTCGTGGCGGCCCGCTACCGCGACCGGGTGCTCGCGCCCGGTGGTGCCCGGGACGCCGCCGACCTGGTCGCGGACTTCCTCGGTCGGCCCTACACCTTCGAGGCGTACGCCGCCTGGCTGGCGGACTGAGGGAACCCCTTGTCCGGGGCGACCGATCGGCGTACGCTCGCGATATATCGCGACTAGATCGCGGGGACGTCGAACAGGAGAGCACATGAGCAGCAGCGGGTTCCCCGGACAGTGGGCCAAGCACATCGACGCGGTGTGGGGCGCCCAGCAGCGCCGTACGTCCGCACCCTCCGCAGGCCCGGGTGGTCACGGCGGACCGCCGCCCTGGCTGAGCGGACTGTTCGGCCTCGGTGGCCCGGAGGCCAAGGGGCCGAAGGTCCGACGCGGCGACGTCCGCTCCGCGATCCTCGACGTCGTGCGCAACACGGCGGTCCGCGGCGAGGCGGTCAACGGCTACCAGGTCATCCAGCAGATCGCCGAGCGCAGCGACCAGGCGTGGCGACCCAGTCCCGGCTCGGTCTACCCCACGATCGCGCAGCTCGAGGACGAGGGCCTGCTGCTGACCGACGAGAGCCAGGGCCGCAAGCGCCTGCTGCTGACCGACGAGGGGCGCGCCTACGTCGAGGAGCACGCGGCTGAGCTCGCCGCGGTGTGGGCGCCGTTCGCGTCCGCGTCCTCGTCGGCCGACTCCTCGACCGGCTCCCCGGGCGGCACGTCGACGAGCGGGTCGGGCGTGCTCGCCGACCTGAAGCCGGAGATCGGGCCGCTGATGAGTGCGGTCTGGCAGCTGGTCACGCAGGGCTCGGAGAGCCAGCGCGCGGCCGCGGTCGAGGTCCTGGCCGACACGCGCCGACGCCTCTACGGCATCCTCGCCGACGGCGGTCCCGCCGCGGAGCGGGGTGCCTCCGAGTCCGCCGGAGACGCGTGATGGGCGGCCCGGACCCCCGCGAGGTCGCCCGGCAGCAGGCGCGCCTGCGCGTCGGCGACCCCGAGCGGGAGCGGGCGGCCTCGGCGCTGGGCGAGCACTTCGCCCACGGCCGCCTCGACGACCTGGAGTACGCCGAGCGCCTCGACGCGATCTGGTCCGCGCGCACCCGCGCGGACCTGGACGTCCTTTTCACCGACCTGCCGGCGACGCTGCAGGCGCCCCCCAGCGTCCCGGCGCGGCCGATGGTGCCCACCGGTGCGCTCGTCGCGATGGTCGTGCTCGTGGTCGCCGCCATCGTGCTGCGCCAGGCGGGCCTGGCGCTCGTGCTCGCCGTGCTGGTCTTCGTCCTGATCAAGCGCAAGCGGTCCCGTGAGCGCCGCGAGGCGGGTCCACCCCTGTGGCGGTGACCGGCCGGTAACATCCGACCCGTGACGACCCCCAGCTTCGACCTCGGCCCCGACCACCTCGAGCTGCGCGACTGGGTGCACACCTTCGCAGCGGACGTCGTACGCCCTGCCGCGGCGGAGTGGGACGAGCGGGAGGAGTTCCCGTGGCCGGTGCTGGAGGAGGCCGCGAAGATCGGCCTCTACTCGCTCGACTTCTTCGCCACGCAGGCCTTCGACGAGACCGGCCTCGGGATCCCGGTGACGATGGAGGAGCTCTTCTGGGGCGACGCCGGCATCGGGCTCTCGATCGTCGGGACCACGCTGGCCGCGGCCGGCGTGAGCTCGGCCGGCACCGACGAGCAGGTCGGGGAGTGGGTGCCGGAGATGTTCGGCACGCCCGGTGACCTGCGCACCGCCGCCTTCTGCTCCTCCGAGCCCGACGCGGGCAGCGACGTCGGGTCGATGCGCACCCGGGCGACCTACGACGAGGCCACCGACGAGTGGGTGCTGCGGGGCACCAAGACCTGGGCGACCAACGGCGGCATGGCCGACATCCACGTCGTGACCGCGGTCGTCGACCCCGAGCTGCGCACCCGCGGGCAGGCCAGCTTCGTCGTGCCGCCGGGCACGAAGGGGCTCAGCCAGGGCCAGAAGTTCTCCAAGCACGGCATCCGCGCCTCCCACACCGCCGAGGTCGTGCTCGACGACGTCCGGGTGCCGGGCCGGTGCCTGCTCGGTGGCAAGGACAAGCTCGACGCCCGCCTGGCCCGGGCCCGCGAGGGTGGCGACGGAGCGCGGGGCAACGCCAGCATGGCCACCTTCGAGCGCACCCGCCCCGCCGTCGGAGCGCAGGCGATCGGCATCGCGCGCGCGGCCTACGAGATCGCCCTGGACTACGCCACGGTGCGCGAGCAGTTCGGCAAGCCCATCATCGAGAACCAGGCGGTCGCCTTCTCCCTGGCCGACATGCGCACCCGCATCGACGGGGCGCGGCTGCTGGTCTGGCGTGCGGCCTGGATGGCCGCGACCGGCAAGACGTTCGAGGCGGCCGAGGGCTCGATGTCCAAGCTCGTGGCCGGTGAGACGGCAGTCGCGGTGACCGGCCAGGCGATGCAGATCCTGGGCGGCAACGGCTTCACCCGCGACTACCCGGTCGAGCGGATGGCGCGCGACGCCAGGATCTACACGATCTTCGAGGGCACCTCCGAGATCCAGCGCCTCGTGATCGCCCGGACGATCTCGGGGGCGCCGATCCGCTAGCAGGGGCGACACACGCGCTCGGACCAGCACCGAGCCGTCGGGCGACCGTTCAGACGTACAGTGCGCGGCTCCGGGGGCGCGCCCTCGTGGTCGCGCGGGAGCGGCAGGGCTCTGACCTGCGATGTTGCATCCTGGCGTCGGGGGCTGCCGCCGCACTGTACGTTCTTCGGTCGGCTCCCGTCGGCCTCGCGCACGAAGCAGATCGTCGGTCGGGCACGATGAGCCCCGTGACCACACCCTCTCGCCGCTGGCGGTTCAGCGGCCGCATCGCCGGTGTCGGCAGCCTCAGCGGCGTGCGCGTCGTGATCGGTGACTGGGACGACTCACCCCTGGGCGCCTTCGCCGACGCGATGGTCGAGCGGGCCGACGGACATCGGGTGCTCATCGCCCCGCGTCAGGACGTCGCCGACTTCGTCGCCTCGACCTACGACTTCGACGAGGTCCGGGTCGAGCCGCTCGAGGCCATCACGGCCGAGACCTGGATGACCTTCGCCTCGACCTCGCTGAGCCTGGCCATCGGCCTCGGACCCCGGCCCCTGCTCGGCTGGGCACTGCGGATGGTGCCGCATCAGGTCGCGACCTCGCCCGCGTGGTGCACGGTCACCGACCCGGTCGCCCGGACGCTGCTGCAGGGGGTACGCACCCGGGGCCGGACCGGGTCGGGCTCCGACGCGCGCCGCGAGTGGTACGGCGCGACCGACCACCACCGGGTCGCCAGCCTCGCCGGGTGGTTCGACGGGTCGCCGGTGGGTGCGCTCGCCCCGGTGCAGCCGCCCGCGTCCTTCGGGTTCTCCTCGAGCCCGACCACGCCGTCGGTGACCCAGCTGGTCACCACGGTCGAGACCGTCTGAGCCGAGCAGTCGACGATGCCGATCCCCGAGACCGCGCAGCTGGTCGCCTTCGCGGTGGCCTCGCTGCTCTTCATCCAGGTGCCGGGCCCGAGCCTGCTGTTCACGATCGGGCGGGCGCTCTCGGTCGGTCGACGCGACGCCCTGCTCTCGGTCGTCGGCAACGCTCTCGGCCTGCTCCTCCAGGTGGCCGGCGTCGCGGCCGGCGTGGGCGCGGTCGTGGCCGCGAGTGCGACGGCGTACACCGCGGTCAAGCTGGTCGGCGCGGCGTACGTCGTCTACCTCGGGGTGCAGGCGATCCGGCACCGGGCCGACGCTCGGCTGGCCCTGGCGGACCCGGTAGCGGCACCGATCCGCAGCAGTCCGTGGGGCGCGGTGCGGACGGGGGCGGTCGTCGGGACGACGAATCCCAAGACGATCGTGTTCTTCGTGGCGTTCCTGCCCCAGTTCGTCGACCCGACCGCGGGCAGCACGGGCGCACAGGTGGTGCTGCTCGGCGCGGTCTTCGCTGGGCTCGCGGTGACCTCCGACAGCCTGTGGGCGCTGGCCGCCGCCCGGGCGAGGTCGTGGTTCGGGCGGCGGCCGTCGCGGCTGGACGCACTGGGCGTCGCCGGCGGGAGCGCGATGATCGGGCTCGGGGCCGTGCTCGCGCTCCAGGACTGAGGCGGCTCGAGCTCCGGCGTGATCCGGAGCCGAGGCGTCGAGGGCGCGGTCGCTCATCCAGTGCGCGGTTGACCGCACGGCGAGGTGGGTGATGCTGGCGCGGCCGCCACCGGGATCATCCGCCGCGTCGACGGCGATGACGACGCCCCCGGTCCGACCACTCGCCGAAGGCGTCCTCGATGGTGTCGTGGACCTCCCGCTGGTCCACCTCACGTGGAAGCCGGCGCGCTGCAGGAGCCGGTCGCCCGGCGAGCCACCACACGAGCCACGTCCCGATGCCGCGATCGCGATGGTCGGGGTGCACCGCGGTGTCGCAGCGGCCGAGGTGACCGAGCTCGGCGTAGGCCACCAGCCGGCCGAGCTCGAGGACGCCCACGCTGGACTCGGACAGCACGAAGCCGGGTCGTTGCCAGTCGGAGGCCAGGTCCGCCTCCTCGATCTCGACGACCCCGAGGTCGCAGAGCTCCTGCGCGGCGGCCACCGAGGTGACGTCGCGCAGGTCGCTCGTCGCGAGCGGGCGGGTGGTCAGGCCGGCCGGGAGGCTGCGGTGGGCACCATGTGATCCAGCTCCTCCCGGCCCGGCCGTGCACCGGACTTTCCTGGCCGGGGGCTCAGGCGCCCTGGATCGCGGAGATGTCGAACTCGAGCTTGATCTTCTCGCTGACCAGCACGCCGCCGGTCTCGAGGGCCACGTTGAAGCTCAGGCCCCAGTCCTTGCGGTTGATGGTCGTCTCGCCCTCGAAGCCGACACGGAGGTTGCCGAAGGGATCGCGGGCCGAGCCGGTCTCCTCGAAGGGGATGGTGACCGACTTGGTGACGTCCTTGATCGTGAGGTCGCCGGTGATGGCCCACTCGGCACCGTCGCGGGCGACGTCGGTCGAGGTGAAGGTCATGGTCGGGTAGGTCGCGGCGTCGAAGAAGTCGCCGGTGACGAGGTGTCCGTCGCGGTCGGGGCTGCCCGTGGTGACGCTCGCGACCTGCATGGTCAGCGACACGTGGGAGGCCGACGGGGTCGCGGTGTCGATGTGGGCGGTGCCGCTGAAGTCGCCGAAGCTGCCGCGGACCTTGGTGACCATCGCGTGCCGGGCGACGAAGCCCAGGCGGGTGTGGCTGGGGTCGATCGTGTAGTCGCCGGTCAGGTCGGCGAGGGTGGTGGTCGGGGCGTCGAACTCGGACATGGGTGCTCCTCGGGCTGGATGGTTGAACTCTTGACCATCCTAACCGGACTGTGGTCCGATTTCATTCCCGGGGACACGACGCAGCAGGCCCGCCACTCCAGGAGTGGCGGGCCTGCTGCGGTCACGATCAAGCGATCGCGGCCGGTGAACGGGTCAGGCGGCGTGACTGACGGGCATCGTCGGAACAGCGATCACGGCTTGCGTGGGGCAGGTCCAACGGGCTTCCAGGCGCGTCCGGCCGTCACCGTCCACCACGGGGATCCAGCGCATCGTCAATGCGTCGGTCATGGTCGAGTCGTGCATGGGACACCTCCTGTTCACCTTCTGTTCACCTAAGGTAGCACGGCTCGTCACCTCACCCCTGGTGTTCTGCCGAGAACGGACAGAATTCAGTGATCTTGCCCCGTGTCTGCCCGAATACGGGCAGGAACTGTCCGAGAGCACGTTCGTAGGGCAGTATCCGACCGTGCGCACGGACCGGAGCCTCGTCGACCAGGTTGCCGCGACGACCGGGCTGCCTCCCGAGGTCGCGGCCCGGGTCGTCGACGACGTGCTGGCCTTCCACGCCGTCCCCGTGGAGGACTACGTGCGGGCGCGCCACGCCCAGCTGAAGACCTACGGGGCCAGGAACCCCGAGATCTTCGCGCGGATCGCCGACGAGCTGCCCCAGGTCGTCGTCGCCGCACCCCATCTCACCGAGCGGCAGCTGCGCCGCCTGGTCTACGGCTAGATCGAGGAACAGGAGAGCGCCATGTGCGGGATCGTCGGGTACGTCGGGGGCCAGCAGGCCGCGCCGCTGCTGCTGGAGGGCCTGAGCCGGCTCGAGCACCGGGGGTACGACTCGGCCGGGCTGGCCGTGCTCAGCGGCCCGGGGACGTCCGCGACCCTGCGCACGGCCAAGCGGGCCGGGCGGGTGCGCGCTCTCGGCGAGCAGCTGCCGGCTCGCTTCGGCGGCAAGATCGGGGTCGGCCACACCCGGTGGGCCACCCACGGTGCGGCGACCGACGCCAACGCCCACCCGCACACCTCCGTCGACGGCCGGGTCGCGGTCGTGCACAACGGGATCATCGACAACGCCTCCGCGCTGCGCGCCGAGCTCACCGACGCCGGGGTGGAGCTGACCAGCGAGACCGACACCGAGGTGCTCGCCCACCTGGTGGCCCGCTCCGGCGCCGAGACCCTCGAGGCCAAGGTCAGCGCGGCGCTGGCGCGCATCGAGGGCACCTACGGCATCGCCGTGCTGCACGCCGACTTCCCCGACCGGGTCGTCGTCGCCCGCAACGGCAGCCCGCTGATCCTCGGCGTCGGCGACAAGGAGATGCACGTGGCCTCCGACCTCGCCGCGCTCGTGCGCTACACGACCACGGTGGTGCACCTCACCGACGGCGAGATGGCCACGCTCACCGCCGCCGGCTTCTCGACGTACCGCCAGGACCTGACCGGCACCGGCAGCCGGGCCGAGGAGCTGGACATCGACCCGGCCTCCTACGACGCCGGCGAGCACGAGTCGTTCATGCACAAGGAGATGCTCGAGCAGCCCGCCGCGACGGAGCGGGCGCTGCGGGGCCGTCTCGACGTCCGCTTCGGCACCGCGCACCTGGGCGGTCTCGAGCTGGACGCCCGCGAGCTTCGCGCGATCCGCCGGGTCAAGATCCTGGGCTGCGGGTCGGCCTACTACGTCGGGCAGATGGGCGCGACGCTGATCGAGGAGCTCGCCCGCGTGCCCGCCGACGCCGAGGCGGCCAGCGAGTTCCGCTACCGCAACCCGGTCATCGAGCCCGACACGCTCTACGTCGCGGTCAGCCAGTCGGGCGAGACCGTCGACACCCTGCTCGCCGTGGAGGAGATCCGCCGCAAGGGCGGCCGCGTCGTCGGCCTCGTCAACGTGGTGGGCAGCGCCATCGCGCGCGCCTGCGACGGCGGGATCTACCTGCACGCCGGTCCCGAGGTCGCGGTGGCCAGCACCAAGGCCCTGACCACGATGTACGTCGGGTTCGCCCTGCTCGCCCTCCAGCTCGGCCGGGTCCGGGACCTGTCGATCGCCGACGGCCGCCGCCTGATCGCCGGGCTCGAGCGCCTGCCCGCCCAGATCCAGGAGGTCCTCGAGACCGAGGACGCGCTGGCCGCGGTCGCCGGGCGGCTCGCGGAGGCCGAGAGCCTGTTCTTCATCGGCCGGGTCCGCGGGTTCCCCGTCGCGCGCGAGGGAGCCCAGAAGTTCAAGGAGATCAGCTATCGCCATGCGGAGGCCTACCAGACCTCCGAGCTCAAGCACGGCCCGCTCGCCCTGATCTCAGCGGCGGTGCCGAGCGTGGCGGTGGTCCCCGACGACGAGCTCGTCGAGCGCAACGTCGCCGCGCTGCACGAGATCGCCGCCCGTGGCGGTCCGCTGGTGGTGCTGACCCACGCCGGCGTCGACCTCGGCGACCTCGCGGGCGCGGCCAGCGTGGAGCGCGTCGACGTGCCCCGCAACGAGCGCGAGCTCGACCCGATCCTGCTGACGATCCCGCTCCAGGTGCTGGCCTACCACGCCGCGAAGGCGCTCGGTCACGACATCGACAAGCCGCGGAACCTGGCCAAGTCCGTCACCGTGGAGTAGCGCCGCGGCCCGCTCCGACAGCACGGGCCGTGCGCGGCCCAGCCGCGTCGGGTTCGCCCACCATGATCCACCGCATCGTTCGGCGTCCTGACGCGGGATGCTCCTGTCGGCTGGTTCTGTGGCCCCCGACGACCACCGTCACGCCCGGATCGCACGCCTCAGCCGGCGGCCGACCACCTCGGTGGCGACACTGACGGCGAACGATGCTGCCAGCAGCGTCATCACGACCGGGAAGCGGAAGAAGTTGAGGTTCTCCGCGAGCAGGCGGCCGAGTCCGGCAGCGCCGACGATGCCGACGACGGCGGTCTCACGCACGCAGATCTCGAAGCGGTAGAGCGTGTAGGTGACCAGCTGTTGCGCTGACGCCGGTACGACGGCGACGGCCGTGGCGATCATTCCCGGCACGCCGGTGAGGATCAGCGCCTCACGCGGAGCTGTACTGACTGACTCCCACGACTCGGCGACCAAGCGACCCAGGATCCCGCCGGTGTAGACGCCGAGCGCGAGCGCACCGGGCAGCACTCCGGGGAAGAGCGCGAGCAGGGCAATCACCGCCCACACCGTGGGTGGCACCGATCGCAGCACCAGCAGGACGAGGCGGGCGACGACCCAGGCGAGCCCGCGTGCGGCTCGGGCGGCGAGCGAGTCTGGTGGACCGCTGCGTCGCCGTGCAGCGACCGCCCAGGGTGAGACCGTGACGGTGATCATCACGGCGATGCTCATGGCCAGGACGGCCATCGCGAGGGTGTCGAGCACCGCGCCGGTGACCTCCGGCCAGCCGCCCTGCGGCAGCGCGGGAGGAAGGAGGTCGTCCAGGAGGCGCACGGTGAGCGTGAGCGTGCGTTTGCTGGTCAGGCCCGACGGCGACACCCCGGAGGCGATCCAGGCGGCGACGAGGCCGGGGACGACCGCAATCGCCGACCACCAGGCCCACCGGGAGGAGGAGCGGCGCTCTGGGGACCCGGCCTCGGTGCCCCCTTCGGTGCTGGCGCCCGCTGACCACTCCGCGCAGCTCGCGACGGCCATGTCGGCGCGCAGCCGACCGCTCCACGCATCGACGAGGGCCGAGAGGATGATGATCGCCGCGATGAAGGTCCACACTTCGTCCCAGTTGCGTGAGCTGAGGCTGACGACCAGCTCCTGCCCGAGGCCACCGACCCCGACGGCACCGAGCAGGACGGTCGAGCGCACGGCGCACTCGAACCGGTAGAACGAGTAGGACAACGTCAACGGGCCCGCGGGGGGCAGCAACGCGAAGACGACAGCGGGCACCGCAGGTGCGCCGGCACCACGCAGGGCGCGCAACGCCCCGGTGGGCAGGGCGTCGAAGGTGTCTCCGAAGACCTGGGCTGTCTGTGCCCCGAACGGCAGCGCGATCGCGATCACCGCGACCAGCGGGTCGAGCCCGAGCACGCTGACCAGCAGCAGCGCCCACACCAGCTCATGGATCGAACGGATCGCCACCAGCAGCCCCCGGAGACCGGCGCGCACGATGCGTAGCGGCAGCGGGGGGCGGTGTGACCAGGCGACGTCGCTGAGCACCAGACCGCCGAGCAGTCCGATCACCAGGGCACCGGCGGTGCCGAGGGCGGCAAAGGCCAGTGTGGTGCCGGTGGCCTCGAGGACGACCCGGAGGAACTCGCCGTCCAGACGCGGACTGAGCGCCTTGGCCAGGAGATCGCCCACCAGCGGGGCCCCTCCGGTGTTGACGATGTCGCCACCGTCAGGGAGCGCCCGCCGCAGCGCCCACGCGATCGGCATGAGCACGATCAGCGCACCAGCCAGACGGCGCAGGCCGACCTGCCGCCCGCTCACGCGACTGCGTGGTCGCCGGTCTGCGCTCGTGGCGGGATCGGGCGGCGGCCGGTCGTCGACGTCGAGAAGGTCAGTCATCAGGGCTCATGAGGGCAAAGGGCGGTTCGCCGGTGCTCAGGCGCGTGCGTACAGCTTGTCGAGTCGGTCGGGGGCAAGGTCCTGGATCGGGGTGTCGAAGACGAGTCTGCCCTCGCTGAGCCCGATGGCGCGCGTGCAGTGGGCCCGCGCAAGGGGGGGTTGGTGGAGGGTGACGACCAGGGTGCCAGACGGGTCGGTGACTGTCCCGAGGAGCCCGAGGATCTCAGCGGCGCGGGTGGGGTCGAGGCTGGCGACGGGTTCATCGGCGAGGACCAGATCGGGACGCTGGATCAACAGCCTCGCGATGGCGACGCGCTGCCGCTCGCCCCCGGAGAGGCGCTCGGTGCGCTCGTGCACAGACCACCCGAGGCCCACCGACTCCAGGGCAGCCATCGCGCGAGCGTCGGGCCGCGGCCAGACGAGCGAGGCGAGGGAACGCGTCGTGCCCCACTCGGCAAGGCGCCCGGCGTTGACGTTGTGCAGGACCCGCACCTGCTCGATGAGGTCGAGCCCCTGCGAGATCGTGCCCACCCGTCGCTGCAGCTCACGCCGGGCCCGCGGGGCCAGACGCGCGGCGGGCCGGCCGAACAGCTCGACGCTGCCCTCGGACGGCTCCAGCGACCCGTTCAGCAGGGCCAGCAGCGTGCTCTTGCCCGCACCGCTCGGCCCGAGGACGGCGACCCGCTCGCCCGCGTGGATGGTCAGGTTGACACCCGACAGGGCCGGGGTGCCGCCGAAGCTGCGCCCCGCGCCGTGGAGTCGTACGACGATGTCGCTCACGCGAGCAGGCCGAGACCCTCTGCCACGTCACGGATCTGGTCGTAGTTTGCGTTCTCGGTCGGCACGAACGAGGTGGCACCGAACAGGTCCAGGATGGCGGCATCCTCCGGCACCGCCGGGTCGAGACCGAAGAGCAGGTCCTTGATCGACTCCAGGGTCCCCGCGCCGTAGACCTCGTCGAGATCGGGGCGTGCCAACCAGTGGTAGTCGAAGTAGGTCGGCGTCTCAAGGAGCACGACGACGTCGGAGAGGTCGACCTCGCCGGCCTCGACGGTCGCGTCCCATACCTGCGAGTTGACCGCACCGACCTCGAAGCTGCCCGAGGCAACCGCCTCGATCGTCGCATCGTGGGAGCCGGAGAAGCCGGGCTCGCCCTTGAGGTCGTCGACCGAGAGGCCCGCCTGATCCATGAAGTACTGCGGCATCAGCCGCCCCGAGGTCGACGTGTCGCTGCCGAAGGTGAACGAATGCCCGGCCAGCTCGGTCAGGCCGGAGACGTCGTCGAACGGCGCCAAGCCGGACTCCTTCGTCGCGATGAAGAGGCTGGTGAACTCGGCGTCGATGTCGCGCTGGGCGATCGCCACCGCGCCGTCCACGCGCTGGGCGGCCTGGACGCCGGTCAGGCCGCCCATCCAGACGAGGTAGAGGTCGCCGACCTCGAAACCACGCACAACCGCGGGGTACTCGGTCACCGGTGCGTAGGTCACCTCGAGCCCGGTCGCCTCGGCGAAGCGGGCTGCCACGTCGCCGTACAGGCGGTTGAGGAGCTCGGGATCCTGGTCGGGGACAGCCGAGATCGCCAGCGGACCGGTCGCCGGCGTGGCACCGCCCGGGGTGCTCGAGCTCCCGGCCTCGGTGTCGTTCCCGCAGGCGGTGAGCAGCACCAGACCCGAGGCGCCGAGGAGGAGCCCCCGCCTGCTCGTCGCGAGTCCAGGGACGCTGTGGAACGGTGAACGGGGGGCTGAGGGTGTCATCGGTGGTCTCTCTCTGCTTGGGCGGCTGGGGCGATGGTGCGGCGTGCAGGGCGGCCGGCCGGTACGCGTCCGACAAGGACGGCGACGACGGCGACGGACACGAAGAGCGCAGCCGATGTGTTGTTGCCGCCCAGGACGGGGTCGGTGAACACCAGCTGGACGTAGAGGGATGCGGCCGCGAGCAGTGCCAGGGCCGCTGCGACCGACCTGAGATGAGGCATCGCAGTGCGCACGCCGAGGAGGAGGAGGACCCCGGCGGTGATGAGGACCAGCGACCCGATGAGGTTGTAGGAGCCCAGCGACAGGGACGGATCGCTGGAGCCCAGGGTCGGGCCGCTCGCCGCGAGCGGGTCGCTCAACGATCGCACCGCCGAGATGGCTCCGGTGACGATGGCCACGGCCGCCCAGACCTGACCGAGGGTGCGTGCCGAGGTCGTGCCTGCGCGGACGCCGTCGGTGCCCAGGACACGACCGGCGACGGCGAAGACCAGCACGAGGTGGGCGCCGACCATGAGGAAGTACGACCAGGGCCACTCGTTGGGTGCGTAGGCGACCGAGAGCCCGATCGCCAGCGACTGGGCCAAGCCGACGAGCGCCGCCAGCCGGACGTAGGTGCCGGTGAGCAGCATGACGGCCAAGGCAGTCTCGGCGATGAGCACCACCCACCCGAAGACCGGGAAGACCGGCAGGATCATGTGGTCAGTCACCCACGCGTACGGCGCGAACACCGGGTAGTCGACGGCGTACCTGGTGAACTTGTAGAGCCCGTTGCCGGCGTCCTGGCCGAAGTCGGGGGCGCGCTTCCAGGAGACGTTGTAGAGCCACATCAGCCCCAGCAGGATGCGCAGGATCGCGAACGCGATCGACTGGGCCCGCGCATTGTCCTGGGGCGTGGGATCCACGGTCCAGGACAGCGTGTCCTTGATCATCGCCACAGGTGAGTCAGGCACAGCGGAACACCTCTCGTCCGGCCGCCGAGGCGGCATCTTGGACCTTCAACGTGTCGCGGACGACTCCGAAGATCTCGGCCAGGTCCAGGGGCGCGTCGGCGATTCGCATGTGTGGGTTGGTGACCGCTACCGGGTGCCACCAGGCGCCGTCGGCAGTGATGACCGGCTCGGGCTCGAGGGAGTCGATGGAGACATGGATGCCGCCGTCGGCAAAACCCTCGGCGGCGACCGGGCGGATCACCCGGTCCTCCTGCGCGATGCCTTCTGCGTCGAGACGTTCGTGCAACTCCCGCACCCCTTCCGGGTCCTCGTCGAAACGCGTGGCTGCGATCTTGACTCTGAAACCCAGTGAGTGGGCCAAACCAATCCCGTCGAGCGCGCGGGTCCACGAGCCGGCGCCGCGCATCTTGTCGTGGATCTCGGGTGTGGCGGAGTCGAGACTCACCTGCATCACCACGTCGCGGTCGATCGACTCGAGCAGCTCACGGCGGCGGCCGCGGTGGAAGATCATGGCGTTGGTCAGGATCGTGCGCTCCAGACCGGCCGCAGCGTCGATCAGCTCCCCGAGCTGAGGGTGCATGAACGGCTCGCCTCCCGTGAGCAGCAGCTCCTTGCCACCCTGTTCGCGGAACTCGGCCAGCAGCGGCCCCACGATCGCGGGATCCAGTCTCCGCGCGTCAGCCTTGGGAGAGGACTCGGCGCAGCAGTAGAGGCAGGCCAGGTTGCAGTCGAAGTTGGTGTAGGCCCACAGCCGGTGGCCGACCGGCGTACGGTCGCCGATGCTGAAGACGGTGCCGGCGTCCGGCGCCGCCTGCCCCGCAGGCGATGCGCCGTCCTTGCGGACCGAGAACCACCACGGACCGCCCTCCGACTCGGCGAGGTGATCGGCCACGTCGTGGCCCACGAGCTCGGCCCAGACGGGTAGGTCGGTGGTGACGCTTGCCTCCGCGCTGCGGATGGCGAGCAGCTCGCCGGCCTCGAGACGACGCATCGCACGGGTGATGAGCAGCAGCAGCCCGCTGCCACAGTCCATGTCACCGCCGTCGATCAGGCGGGCGACGTCACCCAGGGGTGTGCTGACCATGGGCGCGCTCGGTGAGGACATTGCCCCAACCTACGCGTGCCTCGGGGACCCAGCCCGGAGCCGACCCGACGGATCCATGACGACCCCGGGGGAACCAAGCAGAATTCCATCGACCGGGCGACTTCTCAGCGAACGTGGCTAGGGTTCACAGCATGGAACCCGCTGCAGCCCTGAACCGTCCTGAGGATGCCGCCGCCCGTTCGGACTACTGGGAGAACGTCCATGGCGGCAAGGACGAGGACGGCGTCTCGTGGTGGCAGTCGGTGCCGGAGCTGTCCCTGGGGCTGGTCGACGAGACCGGGCTGGGGACCAACCGCTCCGTCATCGACGTCGGCGCAGGATGGTCGACCCTGGTCGACCATCTCGCCGAGCGCGGCTACACCGACCTGACCGCCATCGACCTGTCGATCACGGCGCTGAACACGGTCCGCGACCGCGTCAGTGAGATCCCTGGGCGACTCGACCTCGATGTTGCCGACGTGCTCGACTTCCGACCGCCACGTCAGTTCGCGCTCTGGCACGACCGCGCGGTCTTCCACTTCCTCACAGAACAAGACGAGCGCGACGACTACCGGCTCTCCCTCGAACATTGCCTCGAGCCCGGCGGCTTCGTGGTCATCGCGACCTTCGGCCCCGACGGCCCCTTGACCTGTAGCGGGCTGCCGATCGTGCGCTACACCCACGAGGAGCTTGCTGCGGAGTTCCCCGGCTACCGGCTGCTGTCGACCAGCGGTGAGGACCACGTCACGCCCTGGGGCACGACCCAGCAGTTCACGGCGATCCTGCTCGAGCGCGATCACTGATGTCGTCGGCCCCCTGAGTGGAGCTCATCGCCGGGGGCCTCGTCGCAGGTCAGCGAGGACACCAGCGTCGTCGCAACGGTTGGCCAGCCTCACAGACTGGTGGCGCCTCGAAACTCAGGCGGCCCCGCGTGCGGGGTAGTCCTGCTGCTGCGCGAACTGCAGGCCCGCGATCACGTCGTCGAGCGCGGGACGCCCGAACGGCATGGACGACACGTTGCTCCAGTACAGGCTGCCGTCCGAGTCGAGCACGAACATGCCGGGCTCGTTGAACATCGGCGGCTCACCGTCGTTGATGCCGGTGGAGACGAACAGGCCCCACTCACGCGCGGACACCTCGCCGAGGCCGTGCGCCACCTCAAGGTCGCTGATGTGCCACTCGTCGACCAGCTGGGCGCTGCGCTCGTCACTCTCCATGCTGATCGCGACGACACGCCCCACACCGGCCGCGCGCAGCTCGTCCAGACGGCCATCGATCTCAGCGACCTGCTTACGACACACGGGGCAGTGCAGCCCCCGGAAGAACACGACCAGGGAAAACCGTCCCTCAGCGCCGGCGCCCAGCTCCAAGCCGTCGGTGCTTCCACCGCCGGTGAGCGGTAGCGAGAGGGATGGCGCCGTGTGCGTCGGTGTCAGTGTCATGGGCGGCTCAACCATCTCCGCGCCTTGGTATTCCGTGCGGGTCACCGGCACGCAAACCTCTGCGTCTTTCTCGTCGGCATCGACAACCACGACGGTCACCACGGTGAGCAGAACAGCCGTTCTGACGTGACGTCACGGTCGCCTGGTCCATGGTGACCGAGACCCTGCGTCATCCGCGGAACGAGCGGAGAGGAACACCGAGCGAGCACCTGCGCAGTCGCGACCTCGACGGCGGGCATGCCGACGGAGCGCCCCGGCCGGGAGTCAGGCGCCGACCTCGGAGGCGAACACCTTGAACTCGCGATGGCCCGGAACGGCTGACAGGCACCGGCGGACAAGGCTGCGTGCGGCCTCGATGTCGCCGCGGACGCGGGCGAGCCGAGCCTGCAGGAAGACCACCTCAGGGCCGCCGCCGAGCGCCGGGTGAGTGACGAGCCGGTCGAGGAACCCCTCGTCATCGGATCCCACGAGGCGGTCGATGAGCGTGGCGTGCCACTCACGCAGGTCCTCGGCTCGCTGCCCTCGTCCCCGCCGCCGTGAGTGCCCGTCGCCGCCTCGGGTGGCGGCCCGGTCCAGGGCTCGGAGGTAGTGGTCGGCGACGCTGCCCCACAGGTCGGGCACCACCACAAGATCGGCAAGGACTTGCGCCAGAGAGGTCTCGCGTGCGGCGACCCAGCCCTCGCCTCGTCGCGTCCAGCCGTACTCCGACTCCCAGCGCAGCAACTGCTCGGCCGCCCGCTGCGTGAAGCCCGCTCCCCTTCCCGCGCGAGCCCGGAGCCACAGCTCCCGCACCGCGTCGGAGACCACGAACCGGGCAGCCTCGACCGGATCCTCGGAACGGAAGTAGTCGACGTCCCTCGACTCGCACGCGAGGTCGATCAGCACGCTGACCGCGGCGGCGGCCGGCTCCATCCGATCCCCGCCCAGCGCATCCTGAGCCTGGGCGGCCAGCCGACGAAATGTCAGCCGCCACTGCGTCCTCTCCCGCGGCGACACCCGTCGATCCGCGGCCAGGTAGGCACCCTTGCGCGCCAACATGGCGAACTCGGTGACCTCGGACAGTACGACGTCCGGATCCAGCGCAGGCCGCCTCAACGACGCGTCCGGTCCCCCGGCCGGCGGGTCGATGGCCGATTCGACCCGCTCTCGAACTGTTGCCGACCCCCGCCAGTACAACGTCCACAGAGCCTTCTTCAACTCCGCCTGACCCAGCCCCGACATCTTCTCGAAGAACTGGGCCCGGTTCAGCCGCGCCTGCGCCATGGGCGCACGGTATCGACCGCGCTCCCACCGACCGATCGAAGCTACGTCGCCCATCAGGACGACGTGTCCTGATCCGCGTCGCAGGACCTCCTATCGGCGTGCCGCAACGCACTCTCATGCTTGATATGCGGGTATCTCTCGTAGGACCGAGGGCCTGGATCCGCTGGGCGTTCGGCCACTGCACCCGTCCGCCCCAGCTCGACTGCGCCTACGAAACGAGCTGCGAGAACTGCGCGTTCTTCCAGACCAGCATCGAGTTCCGCCCCACCCTGCAAGCCCAACACGACGACGCCGCCACCATAGGCCAACACGAACGCACGGCCCTGTTCAGCCAACTCCTCGACGGCCTCGATGACCTCGACACCGACGCCGCCTCATGAGACCCCTTGACAACAGGTACCCGCATAAAGCCGATGAGCGGACGAGCCCACCTAAGATCGAATGTGGGACACACTGTCGGCATGCTGACGAGGGGCCGCACGACACCATGAGACGCAGTATCGACCAGCTGCTGATGGAGGCTCGGTCGCGGCTGGCGCGGCTGAGTCCACACGAGGCAGACAAGGCGCAGCAAGACGGCGCCGTCCTTGTCGACATCCGGCCGGAGGCAAGCCGCAAGACGGAGGGTTGCCTGCCTGGCGCGGTGGTGATCGAGCGGACCGTGCTGGAATGGCGGCTCGACCCGGCCAGCCCGGCGCGGCTCCCTATCGCCTCGTACGACCTGCACGTCGTCATCGTGTGCAATGAGGGCTATTCCTCCAGCTTGGCCGCCGCCACGCTGCAGGATCTGGGCGTGCACAGGGCCACCGACGTGGACGGGGGCTACCGAGCCTGGAAGGTTGCGGGCCTCCCGACGCAGTGAGGGTGCTTCCAGTTCCTCCCTAGGAAGTCAACCGGCCGGTGACGCCGCGTCCTATCACCGCATCCGGGCGTTCCGACCGAACTGAGCCAGGTCCGTCAACGTGTGACGGTGGCCGGGTGAAGCGTGGAGCCGGCGGAGGGCCGTTCGGCGCTCGCGAAGCCGGGCCCCCAGGCGTTCGAGGTCCGCCCGGTGCTCGGGGGTCGTGCGGGGGCTGGCAGCTGGCAGGTTGCTCATGACGAGCATTCGGTGTCTGAGGTCAACGCTGAGGAACAGTCAGTGCTGCGCCAAGCAGCAGGTGCGGTCAAAGGGTGCCGAAGGGTGACGACGGCGACCGCGCCCAGGCGGCGTACAGCGGGTCGCGGCCTCGCCGTGTCGGCGTCCGCAGCTCGGTGGTCACGTCCGCGAATCCGGCCCGCTCCAGGTAGGACCGGACGATGCCGACGCGGCCGTCCTCGTCGGTGGCCAGCCACCCGCGGATCGCCTTGGTCGGGAAGCACCGGTTGCTGAAGGTGAGCACCACGACCCCGCCCGGCCGCAGCAGCCGCCTGGCCTCGGTCAGCACCTCGACGGGGCGGATGAGGTAGTCGATCGACACGCAGCACACGACCGCGTCGAAGGACGCGTCGTCGAAGGGCAGCCGAGGGTCGACGTTGAGGTCGCGGACGACGACCTCGTCAGCCAGGGGGTTGGCCTGCAGCTCGGCGGCGTTCATGCCGAGCGCGACGAGCCCGCCGTCCGGCGTGCGCGACAGGTGGGAGACCCAGGACGACATCAGGTCCAGGACCCGGCCGTCGGGGACTCCGAGCTCGTCGTAGAGGTCGCCGACGGCGGCGACGGCCCCGGCGTCGATGTGGGTGACCAGGCGCGGTGGGACGTAGAAGACGGCGTCGTCCCGGTCGTCCTGACGGTCGAAGAACCCGGTGGGCCAGGCGTCGTCGGACGCGGAGCGGGTCATGGTCGCGACGGTAGCGCCGTCATCTCTGCCGGTCGGGTGAGGCAGCGACGCAGCTGCTGTCCCTGCCGCCCACGCGGTTCCAGCCTCCGAGCATGGTCGACGGGCTCGGCGGGAGACTCCGCAACCGGGTGGGGCACCGGGCGCGGGCGCGACTCAGCCTGCCGTGCGGGCGGAGTCGAGGACGGCGCGGGCGACGGTGCGCTCGGGCGCGGTGACGTAGACGGCGTACTCCCCGGCCTCGGTGTAGCCGGCCCACGCGGGTGCCGCGCCGAGCCCGCCCTCGGCTCGTTGCAGCCCCGGCCCGGAGGCAGGGTCGAACGTGGCGGAGATGTAGAAGGCGACCGCGACCTCCGGGTTGCACGGATCCTGGCCGGACGGACCCCACCGGTCGACGGCGAACTCGCAGCCGTCGTCGTCGAGGTGCAGCCACGACGAAGGGACGTCGACGGTGATCCCGTCGTGCTCCACCGTCGTCGTGCCGCTCGGCAGCGGCATCGGTCCCGACGAACGGCCGGCGTCGCCCGCGTGCCGGGCCAGGCCGACCGCCACGGCGAGCAGCACGACGGCCATCACGACCGCAGCGAGCATCACCTGCGACAGCGGTCGGGAACGAGTCGTCCTCATGCCGGTCGGACGGGCGGGGTGCGCGCCCGGTTCCGCCGGACCCGCGTCAGCCGGCGCTGACGAGCAGGCAGAACGGGTGACCCTCGGGGTCGGCGAGCACGTAGAGCGGCTCCGCCTCGTCGTCGGTCCGGTCGCGGAGCAGCGTCGCGCCGAGCTCCTCGGCGCGGGCACGCTGCTGCTCCAGGGCCTCGCGGGTCGGCACCCGGAGGTCGAGGTGCATCTGCTGGTCGACCCCGGCCTCCGGCCAGGTGGGCCGAGCGAGCGTCACGACCTCGGCGAAGGCGAGGACCCGGTGACCGGCGTCGTCGACGAGCACCAGCCAGTCCTCGTCGTCCGGGCCCTCGGCGGGCGGCTCGTCCCCCGGGCGGTAGGAGGCTCCCAGCAGCACGCGGTAGAACTCGGCCAGCCGGCGTACGTCGAGCGCGTCGATGGCGGTCTGCATGACGACGGGGTGGTCGCTCACGTGTCAATCTCGTTGATGATGATGCCGCGGTCGCGCAGCAGGGCGGCGTCGTCCTCGCTGATCCTGCCGTAGGCGACGGCGTCCTCGACGTGCAGGAACCGCCCGAGGGAGCAGCGTGCCTCGACGACGTCGTGCGCCTGGGTAGGGGAGAGGCCGCACACGTCGCTCAGCTCCTGTGCGGTGGCGGCGTTGAGGTCGACCAGGCCACCGTCCTCGAACGGGTGGGGCGAGGCCGGCCGTCCGATCCCGAGCTCGCGCGCCATCATCGGGTCCTCGGCGGCGAGGGCGCGCGCCTCCGCCCGCTTCCGGCGCGCCTCGGTGACCCCGGCGACGGCGCGGTCGTTGGACGAAGGAGCCGGGCCGACCGCTGACACGGTGCCCTGGTACACCTCGCGGCGGACGCTGATCAGCATCAGGCAGGCCACGAGGACGACGCCGACGATGGCCAGGCTGGAGAAGCTCGACCAGACCGTCTCGTCGTTGACAGCGCCGCCCAGCGCGACACCGATGACGCCGAGGCCCGAGAGCACGGCACCCTGCTTGCGCAGCTCGGGCCGGTCGAGGCGGGACGCGGCGTGGAAGAACGGCACGGCCGTGAGGGAACCCCCGCTGAGGACGGTGATCACGAAGTACCACCGGCCCGAGTGGTCCGGCGGTGGCGGCGTGGAAGCTGCGGAGTACGGCGACGGCGACGTGGACCACGCAGCTGGTGGCGTCGGACTGCGCGGGCTCGTGTGCTCGGTCCACGCGGTCCCGTCCCACCAGCGCAGCAGGGCGGGGTTCTGCGGATCCTGGTACCAGTGGGGGGAGGGCGCGTTCAAGGAGATCCCGGTGCACGTCGGAGGTCGGCGCTGACTGCGGCAATGTACTCCGCGATCACACCACCCGCCGAGCGCTCAGCAGGTGGGCACGACGTCTCGACTCGAGGTCTCTCGCGGCGGCTTTAATAGAACGTGTGATCGATTCGTTATACTGAGGGTGTGGATAACCTGCTCTGAGCAGCATCGTTGTCGGCGGCGACTGCTTGACTTGTCCCATGGCCACCGACGACGAGCAGCGCACCCAGGGCGAGTCCCTGCGTGACATCGCCGGTGCCCTCACGACCCTGGCGCAACGCCCGGTCTTCACCCTCGACGCCGCCGCGACGAGGGAGGCGCTCCTCGACCTCGACCGGCTCCAGTGCCACCTCGACGCCCACCGCCTCACCCTCGCCGCCCACGCCGATGAGGTCCGCGTCGCCGACGAGACCGGGGCGACCTCGACCGCCGCCTGGTGGGCGGTGGCCACCCGCCGCACCCGCCAGAGCACCCACCGCGACACCAGGACCGGGCAGGCGCTGGAACAGCGCTACCACCGAGTGCGTGAGGCGCTGGCCGGGGCCGGACTGAACCTCGACCAGGCCGTCGTCATCGTCGGTGCCCTCGACGACCTCACCACCAACCTCACCGAGCTCGAGAAGACCGCCGACATCACCGTCGACCCCGCCCTGATCGACAAGGCCGAAGCACACCTCGTCGACCTCGCCACGATCCACGACCCAGGCGAGCTCCGCATCCTCGGTGCCCGGATCCTCTCCGTGATCGCCCCCGAGATCGGCGAGGACCACGACCGCCGAGCCCTCGAGAAAGCCGAAGCCCTCGCCCGCCAGAAACGACGCCTCCACCTCTCCTTCGACGGCCACGGCGCCGCGACCGGACGCTTCACCCTCCCCGAGGCCCAGGGCCGCACCCTGCAGAAGATGCTCATGGCCTTCGCCGCCCCGAAACACCTCAACGCCACCAAGAACAGCCAGACCGGCGAGGGCTGGGTCAAGAACAAGCCCACCCCCGCGAAGCTCGGCGAGGCCTTCGGTGAGCTGATCGAGTCCTACCCCACCGAGAAGGCACCCCGCGCCGGTGGACTCTCCGCGACCCTGCTCGCGATCACCACCCTCGCCGACCTCCGCTCCGGCCTCCAGGGCGCCGTCCTCGACACCGGACAACACCTCACCCCCGGCCAGACAAGGCGCTACGCCTGCGAGGCCAAGATCATCCCCGTCGTCCTCGGCGCCAACTCCGAGATCCTCGACTTCGGACAGGCACGCCGACTGTTCTCCGCCATCCAGGTCATCGCCCTACGATTCCGCGACCGCGGCTGCACCGCCGAGGGCTGCGACTGGCCCCCCGGCCTGTGCCACGCCCACCACATGAACCCCTGGGCATCAGGCGGCCACACCGACCTCAACAACGCACGCCTCCTCTGCCCCCACCACCACACCCGCATCCACGACCCCGCCTACACCAGCGAGATCACCCCCGACAACAAGATCCGCTTCCACCGACGGCCCTAGACCGAAGCGCTCGGTCGCTCCTCCCATCACCGAATCCGCCCCGCCGAGGCCGTTCCGACTCGTTCGCGTGCCGGGGTGCGAACGCGTCGCACCCCGGTCACATCGACGCCGCGGCACACGTCATCGTCCGAGGGGCGAGTGCGCGCCCGAGGATGGGAGCGTGAGCGACATGGACAGCACAGCAGCCTTCGAGCGGGAGCGTCCGCGCCTGCTGCGGATCGCCGAGCGCGTCGTCGGTGACCGGGTCGAGGCCGAGGACGTCGTCCAGCAGGCGTGGCTGCGGCTGGCGGGCACCGAGGCGACGATCGACAACCTGCCCGGGTGGCTGACCACCGTGACGACCCGGCTGTGCCTCGACCGGCTTCGGGTCAGGACGCCGACACCGCGAGCCGAGGTCGAGCCCCTCGAGCACGCATCCGACCCCGCGGACGAGATCGCGCTGGCGGACACCGTGGGCGTGGCGCTCCAGGTCGTGCTCGACCAGCTGAGCCCCGCCGAACGGGTCGCCTTCGTGCTGCACGACAGCTTCGCCGTCGACTTCACGACCATCGCGGAGATCCTGGGCAGCACGTCTCCGGCCGCGCGCAAGCTCGCGTCCCGGGCCCGCGCCAAGGTCACGACGCGAGCGCCCGGGTCAGTGCGCCCGGACTGGGAGATCGTCGACGCCTTCCTGGCCGCGGCACGCGGAGGCGACCTGCGCCGCCTGCTCGCCCTCCTCGCCCCGGACGTGGTGGTGACGGCCGACGCCTTCGCGGTCGCCGCCGGTACGCCGGCCCGGGTGGAGGGCCGTGAGGCCGTCGCCGCGATGTTCGACGGGGCAGCCCGCTCCGCGCTGCCCGTCCTGGTCGAGCAGCGCGCGGGGGCCGCCTGGTTCCTGCGGGGGGAGGCCCGGGTCGCCTTCGACTTCCACGTCACCGCGGGCGTCGTACGCCGGGTCGACCTCCGCGCCGAGCCCGCCGTGCTGGCCGGCCTCCGGCGCCGTCGCGGCGCTGGGGCGGCCGACCGGGTCACATCGAGGGACCAGCGCTCGTCACAGGACCAGCAGGACCTGCAGGACCAGCACGATCCCGGGCCGACCGGCCCGAGACCCGATCAACGAGGAGTGACGACCGATGAGGACGATGACCTGCCGCCAGCTGGGCGGCCCCTGTGACCACGAGCACCACGGTGCGAGCGCCGACGAGGTGATCAAGGCGCAGGACCAGCACCTCAAGGACTCCGTCCAGGCCGGCGACGCGACCCACGCTCCGGCCCACGAGGACATGAAGGGACGGTGGAAGCACCCCGTGAAGGCGATGGGGTGGTACCGCGACGCGAAGCGGACGTACGCCGACCTGCCCGCGCACTGACGACCGAACCGGCCCGGAGGGGGGTGGAAGCCGGGTGCGCTCGGGCTCAGACGTCCCTGCGGTCCAGCACGACGGCCGCGATCCCGAGCCCGAGGACGACCCAGGTCCCCATCACCGCGAGCCCGACCCACGGCGAGAGCGCGTGCGGCTGCGGGAGGTTGGTCGAGAAGCTCTGGCCAGCCCCGGTCGGGAGGTAGGCGCCGATGTAGAGGCCCCAGCTCGGGAAGACGAGCTCGAGCAGGATCGGCAGGACGAGGATGAGCGCGAACACCGCGACGAGGGCTCCCGGGGTGCTGCGCACGATCCAGCCCGTGGCGCTGCCGAGCAGTCCGATCAGCGTCAGGTAGACACCCGTGCCCACCACCACCCGCAGCGTGCTGGTGTCGCCGAGCGAGAAGGTCGGCCGGTAGCCCGAGAGCACGGCTTGGGCGAGCAGGAACGCTGCCATCGATGCCGCGACCATCGACACCCCGACGACGACCGCGAACACGGTGGTCTTGGCCACGAGCACGGGCCACCGCCGCGGTACGGCGGCGAGCGTCGCGCGGATCATGCCGCTGCTGTACTCCCCGCTGACGACGAGGACGCCGAGCGCGCCCATCAGCAGCTGGCCGAGGTAGTAACCCTGCAGCGGGCCGGACGCGACCACGTCCTCCGGGTCGAGGCCGGCCGGGTCGCGGGTGTGGAAGGCGATGACCGCACCGAGGACGACCATGCCCGCGACCGCCGCAGCCAGCACCAGGAGCGTCGACCGCAGGCTGCGGAACTTCGACCACTCCGAGCTGACCACCCGGCCCAGCGTCACGGGTCGGTCGAGGCCAGGGGCAGGACCAGCGGGGTCGATCCGTTCGCGAGCGGCGCTGTGGTCGGTCGCGGTCATGAGGCGAGCTCCTGGTCGGTGTCGCGGTAGTCGAGGGACTCACGGGTCAGGGCCAGGTAGGCGTCCTCGAGAGAACCGACCTGCGGGGCCAGCTCCCACAGCGTCGCCCCGCAGTCGGCGGCGAGCCCGCCGACCTCGCGGCTGGTCGCGCCCTGCACGCACAGCGCCTGACCGCTGCTGCCGTGGTGCTGGTCGGCCGGCTGGTCGGCCGTCGACACGGTCGCTCCCGCTCCTGTCAGCCGCTGGGCAAGCAGCGCGAGGTCAGGCCCGACGACCCGGACCGACTCGACCGACGCCTCCCGGATGAAGTCCGACATCGGCTGGTCGCGCAGCAGGCGGCCCTTCCCGATGACGATGACGTGGTCGGCGGTCACCGCCATCTCGCTCATCAGGTGCGAGGAGAGGAACACGGTGCGGCCCTCGTCGGCCAGACGGGTCAGCAAGGCGCGGATCCAGCGGATGCCGTCGAGGTCGAGACCGTTGACGGGCTCGTCGAGGATGAGCGTGCGGGGATCCCCCAGCAGGGCCGCCGCCACGCCGAGGCGCTGTCCCATGCCGAGCGAGAAGCTGCCGACCCGTTTGCCGGCCACCTCGCTCAGACCGACCATGTCGAGGACGGCGTCGACGCGCACCCGGTCGATGCCACAGGTCAGGGCGAGGGCGAGCAGGTGGTTGCGGGCGCTGCGGCCAGGGTGGACGGCGCGGGCCTCGAGCAGGGCGCCGACCTCGTGCAGCGGCGCCGCGTGCTCGGCGTAGGGCTTGTTGTTGACGAGGACCGAACCGGTCGTGGGTCGGTCCAGGCCCAGCATCATCCGCATCGTCGTGGACTTGCCGGCACCATTGGGTCCGAGGAACCCGGTGACGACGCCGGGACGGATGGTGAAGCTCAGGTCGTCGACCGCGAGCTTCTCGCCGTAGGACTTGCTCAGCGCACGGGCCACGATCATGGAGACGCACCTTCGGAGAGGGGGGGAGGCACAGCTCGGTGAGCACCGGACCTCATCGGCAACCTAGGCGGACCTCCCTGCCAATCACGTGACTGGCCGCCGGAGACTGGCCGCTGAAGAGGGGACGCTGCCGAGTGGAGCGTCACCCTCCGGGTGCGGAGCGCCTGCGGAGCGCTGTCGGTGCCGACATCTAGGTTGGTCACGTGAGCAGCCGATGAGCAAGATCGATGACATGAGAGCGCTGCGCGAGGCCCGTCAGGCCGAGCGCACCAAGCCCGGTGCCGCGCCGAGCTACCGCCAGCCGGCGATCCGGTTCGGCGCGCCGGGCGAGACCCCCGCCGCGCGCGCGACCGCCGCCCGGCCGTCCGGCAGGGCTGCTCGTGACAAGGCGCCGGTGGCGCCCGCCGCGCCTGCCGCCGGTGCCGCCGAGGAGCTGTGCGGGCACCGCAACATGAGCGGCCGCACGTGCACCCGCGAGCAGGGGCACAGCGCGAAGAGCCACCGCTACTCCTGAGCCCGGCCCCACGACGGCCAGCCTCGGCGGAGCAGCACTCCTCCGCAGGGCGCCCCCAACGCGGAGGGGGCAACCTCAGACGTCGGCGACGAGGGGGGCGACCTCGGTGCCGAGCAGCTCGATGCCGCGCAGCAGGTCGGCGTGGGCCAGCCGTGGGTTGGTCATCTGGATCGAGAGCCGGTCGACCCCGCCGAGCTGGTCGGCGGTGCGACGGATCTTGGCGGCCACCGTGTCGGGGTCGCCCATGAAGAATGCGCCGTCCGGCCCGGCGGTGGCGTCGAAGCGGGCCCGGGTGGGCGGCGGGAATCCACGCTCACGGGACACGGTCGTGAACATCTCGTTCCAGCCCGGGTAGATCGTGTCACCGGCCGCCTGGGTGGACCCGGCGACGAACCCGAAGACGTGCAGGCCGACCTTCAGGCGCTCGGGCGGGTGGCCGGCCTCGGCTCCGGCTCGTCGGTAGAGGTCGACGAGCGGGGCGAACTGGCGCGGCTCACCGCCGATGATGGCGATCATCAGCGGCAGCCCGAGCAGTCCGGCCCGGACGAACGACTCGGGCGTCCCGCCGACCCCGACCCAGATCGGCAACGGGTCCTGGAACGGTCGGGGGTAGATGCTCTGGCGCACGAGCGGCGGTCGGTGCCGCCCGGACCAGGTGACCTCGACCCGGTCGCGGATCGCCAGCAGCAGCTCGAGCTTCTCGCTGAACAGCGAGTCGTAGTCGGCGAGGTCCAGGCCGAACAGCGGGAACGCCTCGGTGAACGACCCTCGGCCCACGACGAGGTCGATGCGGCCCCGCGAGATCAGGTCGAGCGTGGCGAACTGCTGGAACACCCGGACGGGGTCGTCGGCGCTGAGGACCTTGACCGCGCTGCCGAGCCGGATCCGCTCGGTCCGGGCCGCCGCAGCGGCCAGGATGATGGGCGGTGCCGAGTCGTAGTACTCGCTGCGGTGGTGCTCGCCGATGCCGAACGAGTACAGGCCCACCCGGTCGGCGAGCTCGATCTCCTCGAGCAGGTGCGCCAGGCGCTCCTCGGCGGCCACGACGTGACCCGTCGTGGGGTCGGTGACCTGCGAGACGAAGCTGTCGATGCCCAGGTGCATGCCCCGATTCAACCAGTGGAGCCCTGCGCCCGGCGGGCGTGACCCAGGTCGCCGTGCTCGCGAATCGGGCCACAGGCCCGCAGCCACTACCGTTGTGGGGTGAACGACCCCGCTGACGACCCCGCTGACGGCCCTGCTCCCGCCGATGTCCCCGCTGAGGCTCCTGCCGAAGTCCCCGCTCCGGCCCCGACCGAGGCGCCCGCTCCCGAGCAGGTCACCTTCGCCGACCTCGGCCTCGGCCCGGCCACGCTGAAGGCGCTGGCCGACGTGGGCTACGAGAGCCCCTCGACCATCCAGGCGCGCACCATCCCGCCCCTGCTGGCCGGTCACGACCTGGTGGGACTCGCCCAGACCGGCACCGGCAAGACGGCGGCCTTCGCGCTGCCGATCCTCGACAACCTCGACCTGCGCCAGAAGACGCCGCAGGCGCTCGTGCTGGCCCCGACCCGCGAGCTCGCGCTCCAGGTCTGCGAGGCCTTCGAGCGCTACGCCGCCCACCTCAAGGGCGTGCGCGTGCTGCCGGTCTACGGCGGACAGGCGTACGGCGTCCAGCTCTCGGCGCTGCGCCGCGGCGTCCACGTCGTGGTCGGCACCCCGGGCCGGATCATGGACCACCTCGAGAAGGGCACCCTCGACCTGACCGAGCTGCGCTTCCTGGTGCTCGACGAGGCCGACGAGATGCTCAACATGGGCTTCGCCGAGGACGTCGAGACGATCCTGGCCGACACCCCCGCCACCAAGCAGGTCGCGCTGTTCTCGGCGACGATGCCCAAGCAGATCCGCTCGCTGTCGAGCAAGTACCTCACCGACCCGGTCGAGATCACCGTCAAGAACAAGACGACGACCTCGGCCAACACCACCCAGCGCTACCTGATCTGCTCCTACCCGCAGAAGGTCGACGCCCTCACGCGCATCCTCGAGGTCGAGAACTTCGAGGGGATGATCGTCTTCGTCCGCACGAAGAACGAGACCGAGACGCTGGCCGAGAAGCTGCGGGCCCGCGGGTTCTCCGCGATGGCCATCAACGGCGACGTGGCGCAGGTCCAGCGCGAGCGCACGGTCAACCAGCTGAAGTCGGGCAAGCTCGACATCCTGGTCGCCACCGACGTCGCGGCCCGCGGGCTCGACGTCGACCGGATCAGCCACGTCGTCAACTACGACATCCCCACCGACACCGAGTCCTACGTTCACCGCATCGGGCGCACCGGTCGGGCCGGGCGCAGCGGCGACGCGATCTCGTTCGTCACCCCGCGCGAGCGCTACCTGCTCAAGCACATCGAGAAGGCCACGCGGCAGCCGCTCCAGCAGATGCAGCTGCCCAGCGTCGAGGACGTCAACACCACCCGGCTGGCCCGCTTCGACGACCAGATCACCGCCGCGCTCGCCTCGAAGGACCTCGAGTTCTTCCGCGACGTGGTCAAGCACTACGTCGAGCACCACGACGTCCCCGAGCAGGACGTCGCGGCCGCCCTGGCCATCGCCGCTCAGGGTGAGACCCCGCTGCTGCTCGCCCCGGAGCCCGAGCCCAAGCGGGCCCCGCGCCAGGACCGCGACAGCCACGGCAGCGCCGGCGGCGGACAGGGCCGACCGGCCCGGTCCGGTGGCCGCGGCGACGGACGGGAGCTGAGGACCTACCGGATCGCGGTCGGCAAGCGGCACAAGGTGGAGCCGCGTCAGATCGTCGGCGCCATCGCCAACGAGGGCGGCCTGGGACGCAGCGACTTCGGGACGATCTCGATCCGCCCCGACTTCTCGCTCGTCGAGCTGCCCGCCAACCTCTCCGACATCGTCCTGGAGAAGCTGGCGAGCACGAGGATCTCGGGCAAGCTCATCGCGCTGCGACCCGACCAGGGCCCGCCGCGGTCCGGTGGCGGGAAGCCCTACCGCAAGGGCCCCCGCACCGACTGACCGCTCAGGAGTCGCGGGCGGCCTCGGCGGCCTCGGCCTCGGTGGTCGCGCCCTCGGTGGCGAGGTGGCCGGCGGAGGTCTCGAGGTGGGCGCGGATGAACCAGTGGAACAGCTCGAGCTTGTCGGTCTGGCCGATCAGCATGTCCTCGGTGACCGGGTCGAGGTCACCGGTCTCGGCGATCGCGGCCCGCTGGCTGGAGATCACGCCCTGGTAGACGAGGTCGAGCGCCCCGAGGTGCTCCTGGGTGCCGGCGCGACGGATGGAGTACTCCGCCCAGTCGCGCTCGTCGACGATCGCGCCGGGCGTGCCCTTGGGCGACCCGCCCAGCGTCGCGATCCGCTCGGCGACGTCGTCGGCGAAGCCGCGGACCTCCTCGACCTGCGGGTCGATCATCTCGTGCACGGCGATGAAGTGGGGTCCGACGACGTTCCAGTGCACGTGCTTGAGGGTCAGGTGCAGGTCGTTGAACGCGTGCAGACGTGACTGGAGCAGCTCGACGACGCGGGTCGCCGTGCTCTCGTCCATGCCGGGGGTCGTGTAGTACAGCTTCTCGGTGCTCATGGCGCGAACCTAGCGCGCGTGCTCGCGGTGCCCGACCACCCCTGCGTGGGGGCGACGGCCCGCAGGCCCCGGTGGTACGCCGGTGGTGCCCCGGCCTCGGTGTCCTCTCCCCCCGCACGCGCGTCACGACCTGGACCCGAGGTGGCAGACGGCGCGACGCGCACCCGTCCACCGTCCAGACCCGGCTCGGAGCATCGTCCAGACTGGGACCATGCTGCTCGCCTCGGGACGCCGCCGACCTCGCCACGGCAGGGCCGCACTGGTCGCGTCGGTCGCGCTGGCCGTGGTGGCGCCGGGCCTGGCCGCCTGCACGGGAGGGGCCGACCCGGGCCCGGACGAGACTCCCGATCCCCGCCCGGCTGCGACCGCGCTCGCGGAGGCGCTGACCAGCGGCGACCTGGGTGACGCACCGCTCGCCGGCGACGTGGAGCAGGCGCAGTCGTCGTACGACGCGACGGTGGCGGACCTCGTGGACGCCGGCGTCAGCCCGCGCGTCGCTGTCGGCGAGGTCGTGCCCGGGGCGGAGGGGGACGCGGCCGAGGCGCGCCTGGACTGGAGCTGGTCGGTCACCGACGGCGCGACCTGGACCTACACGAGCGGGGCGCCGTTGCACCTCGTCGCCGGCTCCGGTGGGGACCAGCGGTGGGAGGCCGACTTCTCGCGGGCGGTGGTGGAACCCTCGCTGCGTCCGGCGAGCACGCTGACGGTGTCCCGGGTCCCCGCGCGGCGCGGTGACGTCCTCGGAGCCGGTGGTAGCCGGCTGGTCACCGAGCGGACCGTCAACCGGTTCGGGCTGGACAAGACCCAGGTGCGGCCTGCGCGAGCGGTGGCCTCCGCCCGGGCCGTGGCAGACGCCGCCGACGTCGACGTGACCGACTTCGTCGAGGCGGTGCGGGCCGCGGGCGACCAGGCCTTCGTCGAGGCCATCACGCTGCGCGACGACGACGTGACCCCAGCGGTGCGCGAGGCCGCGCGGTCCGTGGACGGCGCGCAGATCATCGGCGCGCAGGTCCCGCTGGCGCCGACACGGGAGTTCGCGGCCTCGATCCTCGGCCGGGTGGGGCCGGTCACCGCCGAGATGGTCGAGGAGGACCCTGCCCACTACCGGGTCGGCGACGTCGCAGGCACGTCCGGGCTCCAGGCCCGCTACGACGACCAGCTGCGCGGGCAGGACGGCGTCGTCGTCTCCTCCGTCGCCTCCGACGACCGCGGACGGACGCTGTTCCGCCAGCGCCCCCGGCGCGGGACGCCGTTGCGCCTGACCCTCGACCAGGCCGCGCAGTCGCAGGCGGAGTCGTTGCTGGCGGGGTTGCCGGCCGCCGCCGGCGGGAGCGCCCTGGTCGCCGTGCGCCCCAGCGACGGCGCGGTCCTGGCCGCAGCCGAGGGCCCCGGGAGCGGCGGTCTGGCGCTGGCGACCTTCGCGCAGGTTCCGCCCGGGTCGACGTTCAAGGCCGTCAGCAGCCTGGCCCTGCTGCGTGCGGGGCTGACCCCCGACTCATCGGTCCAGTGCCCGACGTCCGTCGTGGTCGACGGCAAGCGCTTCGAGAACTACGACGGCTACCCCGCGGGCGCGCTGGGAGGCATCGACCTGCGCACCGCCGTGGCGCAGTCCTGCAACACCGCGCTCATCGGCGCCCGCGACCGTGCCCGCGGCGACGCCCTGGCCGAGGCCGCGGGCAGCCTCGGTCTCGGGGTCGACTACGACCTGGGCTTCCCGGCGTACCTCGGCCAGGTGCAGTCGCCCGGGTCCGAGACCGAGCTCGCCGCCGACATGATCGGTCAGGGCACCGTGCTGGCCTCCCCGCTGGCCATGGCCGGGGTGATCGCCTCGATCCAGGCCGGGAGCACCGTGGTGGCGCACCTGGTCGTCGGCCAGGAGGCGGGTGACGACACGAGAGCGGCCGACGCGACGGCCCCCGCACCGCTGGGCCGCGGTGAGGCCGACCAGCTGCGGTCGATGTTGCGGGCGGTCGTCACCGAGGGCAGCGGCTCCCTGCTGGCCGACCTCCCCGGCCCGCCTGCGATCGCCAAGACGGGCACCGCGGAGTTCGAGGACCGCCGGGCGGGCGGCGCGCTCGCCACCCACGCCTGGATGGTCGGCGCCCAGGGCGACCTCGCCGTGGCCGTGTACGTCGAGCGAGGTGACTCCGGGTCCGCGACGGCCGGTCCTGTGCTGGAGGCCTTCCTGCGCTC
This sequence comes from uncultured Actinomycetota bacterium, assembly GCA_963760555.1. Taxonomy (GTDB): domain Bacteria; phylum Actinomycetota; class Actinomycetes; order Propionibacteriales; family Nocardioidaceae; genus Nocardioides. The sequence continues at coordinate 258,470 of CAVXDJ010000004.1, forward strand.
GCCCCGCGGCTGACCGTCGACGACCCACCCGTGACACCCGCAGGGGTATCGCGGCGCGCTGTCCGTCACTGTCATCCTCGGGTTAGTCTGACGACGCGGTGCTCCCCCGTGCGACACAAGCCCACACCATGCGCACGTCTCGGGAGAACTCTCATGGCACCGTTCCAGCGACCCTCCACCCGATCCGCGGCCCGACCCGGGCGCCTGCTCGCGGCCGGTGTCCTCGGCACCGGGCTGTCCCTGTCCTTGGCGCTGGTCGCCGCGGCCGAGCCCGTGCTCGCGCGCGACGACGGCCCGGCGGCCCGAGCCGCCGCCCCGACCTCGCCCGTGCGACCCGCGTCCCGGCCCGACACCGACACCGACACCGTCACCGACACCGACGCGGGCGCGCGCCAAGCCGCCCGGACCTTCGTCGAGGAGGGCACCGACCTGCTCGGCCCCGGCTCCGGCCCCGGTGCGGGTGAGGCCCTCGAGGTCGCCTCGACGACCGAGGGTGCCGACGGGGTGCGCTACGTCGCCTACGAGCGAACCCTCCACGGGCTCCCGGTCGTCGGGGGCGACGCCGTCGTCGTGGTCGCCGGGTCCGGCAAGGTGATCGGGTGGACCGCGGCGCGCGGGGGCCCCATCACCGTGGGCTCCGTCGTCCCGACGGTCGGAGCCGGCGTGGCGCAGGCCCAGGCCCGCGCCCGGGTCGACCACGCCCGCCGCACGAGCGAGCCGCGGTTGGTCGTCCACGCCCTCGCAGGGAGTCCGCGGCTGGCGTGGCAGACCCGGGTGAGCGGGGTGCTGGACGGGCTGCCCTCGGACCAGACGGTGTGGACGGACGCCGGCGACGGCGAGCTGCTGGGCGCCGACGACCGTGTCGCCCACGGCTCGGGTCGCGGCTACTACAGCGGACGGGTGAGCATCGCCAGCACCTACGTCCGCCGGGCCAGGCCGGCCCGGCGCTGGGCCGTGGTCGATCGCCGCCGGTCCGGGGTCGCGTGCGGCGGTACGACGGGCCGGGCCTTCCGCGGTCCGGACGACGTCTGGGGCAACGGCCGCGCCGGGAACCTCGAGACCGCCTGCGTCGACGTCCTCTACGCCATCGCCCAGGAGTGGAGCATGCTCCGGGGCTGGCTCGGGCGGGACGGCATCAACGGCGACGGGACCGGCGCCCCGGCGCGCGTCGGGTGGGAGGCGAACGACGCCGTCTGGACGGGCGCGTACACCGCCTACGGCTACTCGCGCGACCACAGGCGCACCTTGACCTCGCTCGACATCGTCGGTCACGAGAACGGCCACGGCGTGTTCGCGACGACGCCGGGAGGTGCGGTGGAGGGCGCGGAGACGCCGGCGATCGCCGAGGCGACGGGCGACATCTTCGGCACGCTGACGGAGGCCTACGCCGACAACCCGCGCGACGAGCCCGACTACCTGATCGGCGAGGAGGCCTCGCCGGCCGGCAGCGGAGCGCTGCGCGACATGGCCGACCCCGCCTCGGCGGGGGACCCCGGCTGCTACACCGCGTCGATCTCCGATGCCGAGGAGCACGCCGGGGCCGGGCCCCTGGACCACTGGTTCGCACTGCTCGCGGAGGGGTCGGAGGCGGCACCGACCTGCAACGGCGGCACGGTCACGGGAGTCGGGATCCGGGCCGCCGGCGAGGTGTTCTACCAGGGGCTGCTGCTCAAGACCTCGGCGTGGGACTACGCCGACGTCCGCCGGGCGACCCTGATCGCGGCGCAGGTCCTCGACGGCGGCGGCTGCGCGACGTACCAGCAGGTCGAGGCGGCCTGGAACGCGGTCTCGGTGCCCGCTCGGCCGGGCGAGCCCGCATGTGCGACGGACGGCTCGAGCCGGGGGTGCACCCAGGTCACGCGCACCGGGTCGGTCACCGAGAGGGCGAACTCCTACCAGCCCTGGAGCAGGGGGTTCCCGGCCAATGCGGGGACGGTGGAGGGATGCCTCAGCGGCCCCCCCGACGCCGACCTCGACCTCTACCTGCAGCGCTACGACGCGGCAGCCGGGGTCTGGAGCGACGTCGCCGAGAGCAGCGAGCTCGGCTCGACGGAGAGCGTCAGCCAGGTCGTCGAGGCGGGCTACTACCGCTGGGCGGTCTTCGGCTACCTCGGCGGCGGGAGCTTCACGCTGGGCTACGACGTGCCCTGAACCACCGGTGCCCGAGCTTCCCGCCGGCACCCGAGTCCGCGGGAGGGCGAGGGAGAAGGAAGAACCCCTCGCCGCATGGGGTCAGCGAGGGGTCCTCGTCGTACTCCAGATGCTCCCTCCGAAGCCGACATAGCCGACTATACGCGACCGTGGTCACAGAGCAAGCGGCTCTCCACACCCCCCGGTGTATCCGGTGCCAGCCCGGCTGGACACCCCGGTGGGCATCGGTGTGGCGGGGGCCCGGCGCGGCCACCCCCGCGGGCGAGCGACATGGCGTATCAAGGTGTCATGAGTGCCCTGAGCGAGGACCTGCTGCCCGTCGACCACCGCCGTCTGCTGATCGGCGGATCCTGGCAGGACTCCGGGGACGGTGCCCGGTTCGAGGTCGACGACCCCGCGGACGGCTCGATCCTCGCCGACGTCGCCGACGGGACGCCGGCCGACGCCACGCGCGCCCTGGACGCCGCCGTGGCCGCGCAACCCGGCTGGGCAGCGACGCCGCCGCGCGAGCGTGGCGAGATCCTGCGGGCGGCGTACGAGCTCATCGCCGCGCGCACCGAGGATCTCGCCACCCTGATGAGCCTGGAGATGGGCAAGTCGCTGGCCGAGGCCAAGGGCGAGGTCGCCTACGGCTCGGACTTCTTCCGGTGGTTCTCCGAGGAGGCGGTGCGCATCCACGGTCTGTGGATGCAGGCACCCGCCGGGGGCACGCGGATCCTGACGATGCGCAAGCCGGTGGGGCCCTGCCTGTTCATCACGCCGTGGAACTTCCCCCTCGCGATGGGCACCCGCAAGATCGGGCCCGCGGTCGCGGCCGGTTGCACGATGGTCGTCAAGCCGGCCTCGCAGACCCCGCTGACGATGCTCGCCCTCGGCGCGATCCTGGCCGAGGCGGGCCTGCCCGACGGGGTGCTCAACATCGTCCCGACCACGCGTGACGCCGACCTGTCCACGACGCTCCAGGCCGACGACCGGCTCCGCAAGGTCAGCTTCACCGGCTCCACCGCGGTGGGCCGCAAGATCGTCGAGCAGGCCGCCCCGGGCCTGCAGCGCGTGAGCATGGAGCTCGGCGGGAACGCGCCGTTCCTCGTCTTCGGTGACGCCGACGTCGACGCCGCGGTCGACGGGGCGATGGCGGCCAAGATGCGCAACATGGGCGAGGCCTGCACCTCGGCGAACCGGTTCCTCGTGCACAGCTCGGTCGCCGAGGAGTTCTCCGACAAGCTCGCCCAGCGGATGGGCGGCCTCACGCTCGGTCGCGGCCAGGACGACGGCGTCGACGTCGGCCCGCTCATCGACACCGACGCCGTCGAGTCAGTGGGCTCGCTCGTCGCCGAGGCCGTGAGCGACGGTGCCCGGGTCGTCACCGGGGGCTCGGCCCGCGAGGGCGGCGGCTACTTCTTCGAGCCGACCGTGCTCGTCGACGTGCCGGCCTCCTCGCGGATCAACCGCGAGGAGATCTTCGGCCCGGTCGCCCCCATCACGACCTTCGAGACGGAGTCCGAGGCGATCGAGCGGGCCAACGACACCGAGTACGGCCTGTCCTCCTACGTCTTCACCCGCGACCTGAACCGCGCGATCCGTCTCGCCGAGGGGTTGGACTACGGGATGGTCGGGATCAACACCGGGATGGTCTCCAACGCGGCGGCACCGTTCGGCGGCATGAAGGCCTCAGGCTTCGGCCGAGAGGGTGGCTTCGAGGGCATCGAGGAGTACGTCGAGACGACCTACGTCTCGATCCCGGTGCCGCCCGCCGACGCCTGACCCCGACCCCGTGGAGCTCTTCGGGGACGTCGCCGCGAGCTACCGCGACTTCGCGGCGTACGCCGACGGGGACTCGCCCTGCTTCGCCGAGTGGGCGCGCGGCGTGGCCGAGGACCCGGAGGTGCTGGCCTGGGTGGGCGGGTTGGCCACGCCCCGCGAGCAGCAGCCGAACCTGGTGTTCGCCGCTGCACGCTGGCACGGCCTGGCCGCTCCGGCGCCGTACGCCGCACTGCGCCAGGTGCTGCTCGGCGACGGCGGTCCGCCTGCGGGCGGCGCCGTGCGCGCCACGATCGCCTCGCGCGCCACCCAGACCAACGAGGTCGGTCGGCTCGCGACCCTGGTGCCCGCGTTGGCCATGGTCGCGGCCGCCCAGGGCGGCGAGCCGCTCGCGCTGCTCGAGGTCGGCGCCAGTGCCGGACTGTGCCTGTTCCCGGACCGGTGGGACTACACGTGGGTGACCGGTCAGGGCGACTCCTCGGTCGAGGTGAGCACCGACGGGGGCGCCCTCGGTCGGGTGCGGTGCGAGGTGGCCGGCGACCCGCCGCTGCCGTCACGACCGCCGCCGGTGTCCTGGCGCGGTGGGCTCGACCTGAACCCGCTCGACGTCACCGACGCCGACACGACCGACTGGCTGGCGACCCTGGTCTGGCCCGAGCAGCACGACCGGCTCGCCCAGCTGCGCATCGCGTGCGAGGTGGCACGGCGCGACCCGCCCGACCTGGTGCGCGCCGACCTCACCGCAGACGAGGACGTCGTCGCCGACGCCGTGTCCAGGGCGGCCGAGCACGGGCACGTCGTGGTCTTCCACTCGGCCGTGACGGCCTACCTCCCACCCGAGGACCGCGCCCGGTTCGAGTCCGCGATGCGCGGCCTCGTGGACGAGGGTCGCTGCCACTGGTTGGCCAACGAGGGCAAGGGCGTGCATCCGAGCATCACGGCCACCGGCCCCGCCGTCCCGGAGGACCTCGCTACCTTCGTGATGGGGCTCGACGGCCAGGCGCTGGCGTGGACCCACGGGCACGGTCGATCGATGACCTGGGTCGGCCCGCGGGCGCCCACCGTCTCCTAGGCTCGAGGGATGCGCATCGACGACGTCGCAAGGCTCGACCTCGGGACCTTCGTGCGCCCGGCCGAGGAGACCGGCACCGGGAGCCCCCGCGTCGAGGCCGTGCTGGCCTACGTCGCCCGCACCCGGGGCGGGGTGCTCCTCCTCGACACCGGGCTCGGCGACGCCGGGCCGGAGACCGAGGCGCACTACCGGCCCCGGCGCACGCCGCTCGCCGCCGCGCTGGACTCGGTGGGCCTCGGGGTCTCGGACGTCGACCTGGTCGTCAACTGTCACCTCCACTTCGACCACGTCGGCGCCAACCCTGCGTTCGCCGGCAGGCCGATCTTCTGCCAGCGCAGCGAGCTGGAGGCGGCCGGCGTGACCGACTACACCGTGCCCGCGCTCGTGGACTTCCACGGCGCCCGTTACGAGCTGCTCGACGGTGAGGGCGAGATCGCCCCGGGCGTGCACGTCATCGCGACCCCGGGCCACGTCGACGGGCACCAGTCCGTCGTGCTCGAGTGCGACGACGGCTCGATCGTCCTGGCCGGCCAGTCCCACGACACCGCGTCGGCCTGGTCGGCCGAGGTGCTGGCGGCGCGTGCGGCCGGGCTCGGTCACGAGGAACCCCTGCCGCACGCCCGGGCCTGGATGAACCGGCTGCTCCACTTCGACCCGAGGCGGGTCGTCTTCGCCCACGACGCCGCCGTCTGGGTCCCGTGACCCCTGACGCGCTGGTCGTGACCGAGTCCGGCGACATCGACGCGACGACCCGCGCCGCGCTGCGCGGCCTGTGGCGCCACGCGTTCGCCGATCGCTTCAGCGACGACGACGCCGACCACGCCTACGGCGGCGTCCACGTCCTGGCCCACGAGCGGGGTGACCTCGTCGGGCACGCCAGCGTGGTGTCGCGGCGGGTCAGGTTCGGCGACGGGCCGTGGCAGACGATCGGGTACGTCGAGGCGGTCGCGGTGGACCCGCCCCGCCAGGGGCTCGGCCTCGGGCGGCTGGTCATGGAGCGGCTGCAGCAGGAGATCGACGGCCGCCACGGGGTCGCGATGCTCTCGACCGGTCGCGCGACCGGCTTCTACGAACGGCTCGGGTGGGAGTGCTGGCAGGGCCGGTCCTTCACGCAGACCGGCTCGGGCCCGCAGCCCGACGAGGAGCACGGTGGGCTGATGATCCGCCGTGCCGTCAGCGACCTGGTGCCCGACCTCGCCGTGCACGTGACCTGTCAGGACCGGGCCGGCGACGCCTGGTGAGCGACGACCGCTGCACGGCTCAACCCCGAGCGGCCCCGGTGAGCGGGGCCAGGTCGCGACGCGACCCGATGCCCAGTCGGCGGTAGCTGCGCGACAGGTGCCACTCGACGGCCTTCACGCTGATCTCGAGCTGCTCGGCGATCGCGCGGTTGGTGATGCCGCCACCGGCGAGGTCGACGACGCGCCGCTCGGCCGGGGTCAGCCGCGCGAGCGCCGACCAGGACGGCACCGGAGCCGTGCCGGGGGCCAGCGCGAGCAACCGGCGGGCCCGTTCGTGCAGGGGGGCGAGACCCTCGGACCGGGCGTACTGCTCGACGCAGAGCAGCCGGCCGACGGCCTCGTCGTGGGTCGGGGTGCCGGCCGGCTCGCCCTGGAGCAGCAGCACGGCGCCGAGGTCGGCGTCGATCTGGGCGGTCAGGCGCCGGGACCTCACGCCGACCAGTGCGCCCCGTGCCTCGCGGAGCAGGTCGAGCCGTCGACCCTCGAGGTCGGTGATCGCCAGCGCGCGCAGGGCCTGCGCGACCCCGGGCGCGGAGCCGTGGCGTCGTGCGACGTCGAGGTGGGCGCGAGCCAGGTCACCGGCTCCCTCCACGGTGTCGGACCGCAGGCAGGCCACGGCCGCCTCGGCGCGCCACGGCATCAGGGCGGGGTCCTCGTCGAGCTCGTCGGTCGCCTCACCGGCACTGCGCAGCCGTACCAGGGCCTCGGCCGGCTGGTGGGTGGCCAGGGCGTGCAGGCCGGCGGCGTACGCCGTGCGCGCGGACGCAGTCCGGGTCGAGGCGCTCCGTGCCCGATGACGGGGCGCTCGGATGCGGTCGAGGGCGGCCGAGGCCCCGGCGAGGTCACCCGACGCCAGGCGGCACTCGACCAGACCGGCCAGGGCCTCACCCTGGTGCGCCGTGGTGATGCCCTGCACCCCGGCGCGGTCCTGCACCCCGGCGCGGTCCTGCAGGCCGGAGAAGACCTCCGTCGCGGCACGGACGTCACCGGCGAGCAGGTCGGCGCGGGCGCGGCGGAGGCGGGTCGTGACGCAGCCGTCGGTGTCGGGGACGAGGACGACCGCGGTCGACGGTTCGGAGGTGCTGAGCATGTCCGAACCGTAGGCAGCCTCGGGGGCGCCGGCTCGGGGTCGCGTCGTTCTTTGCCGTGCGGTCCAGCCCGCGCGGGCTAGACCTGCACGACCAGGCGCGGGAACGCTCAGGTGCGGTAGCCGGCCGGCAACCGGTCGGGCAGCCCGAACCGGGCGAAGAGGTCGGGGGCGAAGAAGGCACCGACGTGGCGGACGCCGTCGCCGTCGAGGTCGACCACCTGGAGCTGGAAGGGCGCGAACGAGCCGTCCGGGATCCGCATGTAGAGGCCGAACGCGGGCTGGCCGTTGGCCTGGGTGCGCAGCATCGGCATGTCGTGGCTGCCGCCGGGGCACTGCCCGTCGATCAGCTCACCGATGGTGCGGGCCCCGCGGTACCACCCGGTGAAGGGCGGCATCTCCCAGATGGCGTCGGCCTTGAGCAGCGTCACGATCGCGTCGATGTCCTTGCGCCAGAACGCCTCGACGTACTGCTGGAGGAGGACCTCCTGGGCCGCGCTCAGGTCGGGGCGCACGGTGTCGGCGCTCAGGCCGCGCTCGCTCATCTGGGCGTGGGCGCGCTGCAGCGCGGAGTTGACCGCGACCGTGGTGGTCTCGAGCGCCTCGGCCACCTCGGCGGCGCTCCACCGCAGCACGTCGCGCAGGATCAGCACGGCCCGCTGTCGTGCGGGCAGGTGCTGGAGGGCGGCGACGAAGGCCAGCCGGATCGTGTCGCGCTCGGCGACGACGACCGCGGCGTCGGGGATGGGCTCGAGCCAGGCGATCTCCTGGTCCTGGAACAGCTCGGCGTCGGCGGGGGAGTCGGCGGTGCCCAGCCCGGTCGGCAGCGGTCGTCGGGGCCTCGACTCGAGGTGGGTCAGGCAGACGTTGGTCGCGATCCGGTAGAGCCAGGTGCGCACCGAGGAGCGGCCGGCGAAGCCGTCGGCGGAGCGCCAGGCGCGCAGCAGGGTCTCCTGCACGAGGTCGTCGGCCTCGGAGGCCGATCCGCTCATGCGGTAGCAGTGCGCGCGCAGCTCACGGGTGTAACGGGCCGCGAGGGCCTCGAAGTCGTCGAGCTCGGTGCCGGTGGCGGGAGCGGTGTCGGTCATGGGGTGTTCTTCCTGTCTCAGCTCGAGGTCTGGCTCGAGGGCGGGGTCCACTCGTAGGGCTGGACCACGACGAAGCCCGGACCGTGGAAGGCGTACTGGAAGGCCTCGCCCGATCCGCCGCGGATCAGCGAGGACATCTTCATGCTGTTGACGACCTGCGGCACGAGGTTGGCCGACCACGCCACGCACGCCTGGACGTCGACGAAGGTCGGCTGCTGGGAGCAGTCGAGCAGCACCGGCTTGCCCACGGTGCACAGCGCGACCGTGCCCTCACCGGTGATGGTGGTGTTGAACAGCCCGCCGGCCATGATCCCGGCGCCCTTGGTGCGGTTGATGTCCCACTGCAGGCCTGCGTCGAAGGCGAGCAGGTTGCGCCCGTTGACGCTGAGCGCGTCACCGGTCAGCTCGACGAGGAACAGGTAGCCCGCCTCGTGGGCGAAGAAGACCTCGCCCCGCCCGCTGACACGCATCAGCGGGTTGTCCTCGGAGGTGACCATCTTCTTCAGCAGCTTCATCGCGCTGCCGGCCTTCTCGTGGGCGAACTCGACCTGACCCTGGAAGGCCACCATCGACCCCTTGACCGCCAGCACGTCCTCGCCGAGGGCGACGCGCAGCATCTGGGAGTTCTGCCGGGTGAAGCGCTGGGTCGCCTCGACCTCCTGGTGGTCGGGCTCGAACAGCTCGCTGCGCACGGCGCCTCCTGGGTGACTCGGCCCTCGTCGGGCTCGATGGACCCAGCCAAGCACAGCGCGGCGACATCGGGCAGGGCCTCAGGCCTCGGAGAAGGTCCAGACCATGAGCTCGGTGGGCACGGCGGTCGTGACGACGAACGGTCGCTCGGTGTGCTCCCCGCTCAGCTCGACGACGTCGCCCGCCGCGAGCGGCTCGGCCAGGCTGTGACGCAGCAGGGCGCCCGCGCTGACCAGCACGTGGCGGCGTGCTCGGGTCGCGGTGACAGGCAGCTCGACGACGGCGCCGGCCGCGAACCGGCCGATCGCCAGCGACGCGCCGGCCACGCGGAGCCGCAGCGGAGCCCCGGGGTCGACGCCGGGATCGACGCCGTGGTCGACGCCGGCCCCTGCAGCCACCACGCGCAGCGCCCCGGCCAGCTCGGCCTCACCCAGGTCGGCCGTCGAGTACGTCGCCCCGCCGCCGGGCTCGTCGGGGGTCAACCAGGCCTGGACGAAGCGGCAGGCGGACCCGGACGCGGCGACCTCGCGGTGCTCGACGCCGGACCCGGCCGACAGCAGGGCGAGGGTGCCGCGGCGCAGGACGCGGTCGGTGCCCAGGGAGTCGTGGTGGTCCAGCCCACCGTCGAGCACCCAGGTGAGGATCTCGAGGTCCTCGTGGTGGTGGTCGGCGAACCCGCGACCGGCGCCGAGGACGTGCTCGTCGTGGCACACGAGCGGGCCGAAACGGATCCGCTCGGGGTCGTAGTGCTCGCCGAAGGAGAGCTGGTGACGGGTCAGCCGGCCGACCTCACGCGTCGTGAAGCGCGCATTCGCCCGCCGGATGTCCATGGTCACGGGCATCATTGTGCCCGTGACCACACCGGGGTCGGAGCCCCTGACTCCTCGCCTGACCGCACGGGTGACCGCGGACCCGTCGGCCGACCCCGTCCTGCCCCCCGGCTTCTCCTTCGGCGTCGCGAGCTCGGCCTACCAGAGCGAGGGGGCGCGTGAGGCCGACGGTCGCGGGGTCTCGATCTGGGACACCTTCGCGACGCTGCCCGGCGCCGTCGTCGACGGCTCCGACGGCTCGCGGGGCGCCGGCCACTACGACCGGGTCGCCGAGGACGTCGCCCTGCTCGGGCGGCTCGGCGTCGACTCCTACAAGTTCTCCGTGGCCTGGTCGCGCGTGCTTCCCCAGGGCCGCGGCCCGGTCAACGCGGCCGGCCTGGACTTCTACGACCGGTTGGTGGACCGCCTGCTCGAGGCCGGCATCGCGCCGATGGTCACGCTCTACCACCACGACCTGCCCCAGGCTCTCGAGGACGACGGGGGCTGGTTGAACCCCGCGACCGTCGAGGCGTTCGCGGCGTACGCCTCCGTCGTCGGGGAGCGGCTCAGCGACCGGGTCGAGCACTGGGTGCCGATCCACGAGCCCAACGTCGCGGCCGTCGTCGGCTACGCCGAGGGCCGCTACGCACCCGGGCGCACCCTCGGCTTCGACGCACTGTGGGCCGCCCACCACCTGCTGCTGGGCCACGGCCGCGCGGTGATCGCCCTGCGCGAGGCGGGGGCGTCGAGCGTCGGCTGCGCCAACAACCACGCCCCGATGTGGCCGGGCAGCGACGACGCCGCCGACGTCGGCGCCACCAAGCTGCTCGACTCGTTGTGGAACGGGCTGTTCCTCGAGCCGATGCTGCTCGGGCGCTACCCGGTCGACCTCGCCCCGCTGATGACCGACCTCGTCGCCCCGGGCGACCTGGCCACCATCCGCCAGCCGCTCGACTTCTACGGCGTCAACTACTACAACCCGATGCGGGTGGTGGCGACCGACGAGGACGCGCCGGTGCCGTTCGGACTCGTCGACCTGCTCGGCTACCCGCTGACCGACCTCGGCCGTCCCGTCGTGCCGGACGCGCTGCGCGAGTGGTTGATCACCTTCCGCTCCCGCTTCCGAGCAGCACTCCCGCCGGTGATCATCACCGAGTCCGGGTGCGCCTACACCACCGCGCCCGGCGCCGACGGCGTCGTCGACGACGCGGCGCGCATCGACTACCACCGCGCGCACGTCAACGCGGTGGCCGAGGCCGTGCGCCGCGGCGTCGACGTCCGCGGCTACTACGCATGGACGCTCCTGGACGGCTTCGAGTGGGAGCACGGCCACACCCAGCAGTACGGCCTCGTCCACGTCGACCCCGAGACGGTGGAGCGGACGCCCAAGGCCTCCTTCGACTGGTACGCCCGCCTGATCGCCGCGCAGCCCCAGCACGCCGGCTGAGGCAGTCCCGCCCCGCAGGCTCAGGCCAGCGACGCGGCGAGCCGCTCCACCATCGCGCTCAACCGCACGGGCGAGGTGGCGATGTTGAGGCGCACGTGGCCGTCGAGCCCGGGCTGGTAGGCGTGGCCGGGTGCCGGCGCGACACCGTGCTGCCGGGCGCGGGCGGCCGGGTCGGCGTGGCCGTAGTCGCGCAGGTCGAGCCAGGGCAGGTACGTCGCCTCGAGGCGCCGCATCCGGGCTCGCGGCAGGTGATCGGACACGAGCTGCTCGAGCAGGTCGCGCTGCTCGGCGAGCCGGGCGACGAGGGCCGCGCGCCACGCGTCGCCCTCGCTCCACGCGACCCGGGCCGCGATCATCCCCAGCGGGGAGTAGGCGTGGTTGGCCGGCAGCGGCACCCCGCGCAGCGCGGCCCGGTCGGTCTCGTCGGGCGCCACGACGACCGCGCAGTGCAGGCCGGCGACGTTGAAGGTCTTCGACGCGCTGGTCACGGTGATCGCGCGCTCGTCGACGCCGCCGTACGGCGTGAAGGCCGGGGGGGCCTCGCCGGTCCCGGCCGGCAGCACCAGCGGCCCGTGGATCTCGTCGGAGACGACGCGGGCGTCGTAGCGGCGGGCGAGGTCGCGCAGCGCCTCGAGCTCGGCCAGGCGGGGCACCCGGCCCAGGGGGTTGTGCGGGTTGCACAGCAGCAGGGTGCGGGCCCCGCCCGCGAAGGCCCGCTCGACGGCAACGAGGTCGAGCGCGGTCGACGCCTGCCCGGTCGCGTCGGGGTCGGTCGTGACGGTGACGACCTCGCGACCGGTCAGGCCGACGATGGCCAGGAACGGCGGGTAGCAGGGCACCGGCACGACGACCGGGCCGGGCGGGCACACCGTGTCCAGCACGAGCCGGATGCCCGCGATCACGTCGCCGGTCACCACGGTCGAGGCCGGGTCGACCTCGTGGTCCCAGTGCCGGCGCGACCAGCCGGCGTACGCCTCGCCCACCCCGAGGTCACCGAGCGGCGCGTAGCCCGCCGTGCCCCGGCGTACGGCGCTCGCGACGGCCTCGGCCACGGGCTCGGCGAGCGCGTAGTCCATCTCGGCCACGAACGCCGGGATCGTGCCGGGCTCGACCGAGCCCCACTTCAGCGGCAGCGCGTCGCGGATCTCGTCGTCGGGCAGGTCGCGGATCAGGGGGGTCGCGGGGTCCACGGTGGCGACGCTACCGGCGTCGCCTCCTACAGGGCTGCTGCCAGTCGGGTGCCCTGCTCGATGGCCCGTTCGGCGTCGAGCTCGGAGGCGAGGTCGGCGCCGCCGATGAGGTGCGCGGTCGGACCGACGGAGCCGTCGGCGCGCGGCGGGAGGGCGAGCAGGTCGTCGTAGAGGTCGCGCACCGACTCCTGCCCGGCACAGAGCACGACGTGGTCGACCTCGACCAGGCGCTCCTGCCCGTCGACGACCACGTGCAGACCGGCGTCGTCGACGTGGCCGTACGTCGCGCCCGAGACCTGGGTGACCCCCGACTGCTTGAGCACCGCGCGGTGCGCCCAGCCCGAGGTCTTGCCCAGGCCGAGCCCGACCGGCGTGGTCTTGCGCTGGAGCAGCGTCACCTGGCGCACGGGGCTGCGCGGCTTGCGCTCGGTCAGGCCGCCGGGGTGGAGCGACGGGTCGCCGACGCCCCAGTGGTCCATCCAGTCCTGGTCGGTCTCGGCGGGGTCGTGGGCCAGGAAGTGGCTGACGTCGACGCCGATCCCGCCCGCGCCGATCACCGCGACCCGCTTGCCGGGCACGACCTCGCCGCTCAGCACCTGGGCGTAGGTGACCACACTGGGGTGGTCGACCCCGCTCAGCTCGGGGATGCGCGGCTCGACGCCGGTGGCGACCACGACCTCGTCGAAGCCCCCCGACGCGCGGTCCGCGGTCAGCTCCTGCGCGGTGGGCGCCGTGCCCAGCCGTACGTCGACGCCGAGCACCTCGAGGCGACGGCGGTAGTAGCGCAACGTCTCGGCGAAGTCCTCCTTGCCGGGCACGGCCATCGCGTAGCGGAACTGACCACCCAGCTCGGCGCGGCGCTCGAAGAGCGTGACGGCCAGGCCTCGCTCGGCGGCCGAGACGGCCGTGGCCAGTCCGGCCGGGCCGGCCCCGACGACCGCGACGCGGGCCGCGGAGCGGGTGGGGGAGAGCACGAGCGTGGTCTCACGGCAGGCGCGCGGGTTGACCAGGCAGGAGGCCTTGCGGTTGACGAAGACGTGGTCCAGGCAGGCCTGGTTGCAGGCGATGCAGGTGTTGATCTCGTCGGCGCGCCCGGCCGCGGCCTTGGCCACGAAGTCGGGGTCGGCCAGCAGCGGGCGGGCCATCGAGACCAGGTCGGCCTGCCCGGTGGCCAGGATCTCCTCGGCCAGCTCCGGGCTGTTGATCCGGTTCGAGGCGCACACGGGGACCTCGACGCCGCTGCCGCGCAGCTCGGCCCGGAGCCGGGCGGTCGCCTCGCGCCAGGCCCCGCGGGGGACCTGGGTGATGATCGTGGGCACGCGGGCCTCGTGCCAGCCGATCCCGGTGTTGAGCACGGTCACGCCGGCCTCGGTGAGGCGGTGGGCGAGCTCGGCGACCTCCTCCCAGCTCTGGCCGCCCTCGACGAGGTCGAGCAGGCTGATCCGGTAGAGGACCGGGAGGTCGCCGACGAGCTCGCGGGTGCGGCGGACGACCTCGACGGGGAAGCGCATCCGCTTCTCCGGCGACCCGCCCCACGCGTCGGTGCGGTCGTTGGTCCGTTCCGCGAGGAACTGGTTGATCAGGTAGCCCTCGGAGCCCATGATCTCGACGGCGTCGTAGCCGGCCTTGACGGCCAGCCCGACCGAGCGCGCGAACGCAGACGCGGTGGCGTCGACCTGCCTGGCCGACATCCGCGAGGGCCTGAACGGGGTGATCGGGCTCTTGCGGGTCGACGCCGACTGGCTGAACGGGTGGTAGCCGTAGCGGCCGGCGTGCAGCACCTGGAGCGCGATCGCGCCACCCTCCGCGTGCACCGCGTCGGTGACCTCGCGGTGGCGCACCGCCTGGAGCCGGGTGGTCATCTCGGAGGCGAACGGCTTGAGCCAGCCCCGCCTGGTCGGCGCGTAGCCGCCGGTGATGATCAGCCCGACCTGCCCGCGGGCGCGCCGCGCGGCGTACGCCGCCAGCTTCGGGATGTCCCAGAAGGCGTCCTCGAGGCCGGTGTGCATCGAGCCCATCACCACACGGTTGCGCAGGCTCAGACCGGAGCCGGGGGTGCCGTCGCCTCCGAGGGTGATCGGCTCGAGCAGGTGGGGGTAGGTCGCGTCGGTCATGCGTGTGCCTCCAAGCACTCGGTGAGCCAGCTGGTCCAGAACTCCTCGAGCCGGACCCCGCCGCGCAGGACGAGGTACTGGTCGAGGTCGCGGCCGCTCAGGGTCGCCGGGTCGGGGTAGTCGCGCTCGACCCACTGGGCGTAGAGACCCTGCCGCGCGTGGTGGTCGGCGAGCTGGTCGCGCAGGGTGGCGAGCACGGCCGCACGGTCGCCGTAGGAGGCCCCGCGCAGCTTGACCGCGACCTCGCTGCGGAACGTCTCCATCGGCGTCGGCTCGGCGACCCAGGCGGCCAGCGCGGCGTCACCGGCCGGCGTCACGGCGTACGTCCGCTTGTCGGGGCGCCCGGTCTGCTCCACCGTCTCGGCCTCGACCCACCCGTCGGCGACCATCCGCGCCAGCACGCGGTAGATCTGCTGGTGGGTGGCGTGCCAGAAGAAGCCCAGGCTGCGCTCGAAGCGTCGCGTCAGCTCCAGCCCCGAGCCGGGCTGCTCCCGCAGCGCGACCAGCAGCACGTGCTCGAGAGCCATGGTGCCAGTGTGGCGTACCTATGCAACGAGTTGCAAGGTGGGTGCGTGAGCCGCCGGCGCTGGGGAACACCCGGCTGGCCGGGTGTTCCCGAGCCTGTCGCCCTTTGCAAGGGCCGACAAGCTCGTGAAACAGCCGACCAGTACGCCGCCCCGGCGCGCGTCCTACGATTCCTCCATGTCCTTGCCGCGTCGGGCCCGCGCCGCCCTCGTCTCCGCCCCGCTCCTGCTGGCCACGCTCGCCTGCGCTCCGGTCGACGACCAGGCCGCTCCCGGTACGGGCTCCCAGTCCGAGTCCGGGTCCGAGTCCGGGTCCGGCACGGCGTCGACCGACGCCTGCGCTCCGGACGAGCTGGCGCTCAAGCAGCCGGGCCAGCTCACCGTCGCCACGGACTCGCCGGCCTACGAGCCGTGGTTCGTCGACAACGACCCGACCAACGGCCAGGGCTACGAGTCGGCGGTCGCGTACGCCGTGGCCGAGCAGCTCGGCTTCGGCCGCGAGCAGGTCGAGTGGGTCAAGGTCGGCTTCAACACCTCCTACGCCCCGGGGCCGAAGGACTTCGACCTCGACATCAACCAGATCTCGATCACCCCGGCGCGCGAGAAGGTCGTGGACTTCTCCGACGGCTACTACGCCGCGTCGCAGGCCGTGATCGCGCTCGAGGGCACGCCCGGCGCGGAGGCGACCAGCCTGGCCGACCTGCAGGACCTGCGGCTGGGCGCCCAGACCGGCACCACCTCGCTCGCCGCGGTCCGCGACGTCATCGAGCCGGCCGAGGAGCCGCTGGTCTTCGACGACACCAACGTGGCCAAGCAGGCGCTGGTCAACGACCAGGTCGACGCCATCGTCGCCGACCTGCCCACGGCCTTCTACGTCTCGGCCGTCGAGATCGCGAAGTCGACCATCATCGGGCAGTTCCAGCCCGAGACCGGGACGCAGGAGGAGTTCGGGATGCTGCTCGAGAAGGACTCGGCGCTGACCCCGTGCGTCGACCAGGCCCTCGAGGTCCTGACCGAGGAGGGCACCATCGCCGAGCTCGAGCAGCAGTGGCTCTCGGACTCGGTCGACGTCCCAGTCCTGAAGTGACGCGTACGCCAGGGAGGTCCCGGTGAGCGCGGCCGAGGCCTGGACCCCGAGCGAGCGCGAGCTCGAGCGGCGCGGCGTACGCCGTCGGCACCGGGTGCGCTCGGTGGCGCTGGCCACCGCGGCCACCGTGCTCGTCCTCGGCGGCCTCGCGCTCGGCCTGACCAGCTCGCCGGGCTGGCCGACGGTGCGGTCGGCGTTCTTCAGCCCGTTCCATGCCCGCGAGTCGTTCCCCGCGATCCTCGACGGGCTGTGGCTCAACGTGCGGATGTTCCTGGTCGCCGAGCCGCTGATCCTCGTCCTCGGGCTCGCCATCGCGCTGGCCCGTCAGTCGCGGGCGCCCCTGCTGGTGCCGGTCCGGATGATCGCGACCGCCTGGACCGACGTCTTCCGCGGCATCCCGACCCTGGTGCTCGTCTTCCTGCTCGTCTTCGGGATGCCCTCGCTGGGGTTGCAGGGGGTGCCGAACAGCCCGCTGTTCTGGGCGACGTTCGCGCTGGTCGTCTCCTACAGCGCCTACGTCGCCGAGGTGTTCCGTTCCGGGATCGAGTCGGTGCACCCCTCGCAGGTCGCGAGCGCCGACGCGCTCGGGCTCTCCCGGGGGCAGGCCATGCGGTTCGTCGTGGTGCCGCAAGCGGTACGCCGCGTCGTACCACCGCTGCTCAACGACTTCGTCTCCCTGCAGAAGGACACCTCGCTCGTCGCGTCGGTCTCGCTCTTCGACGCGCTCTTCAGTGCCCGTGACTACGCCAACTTCAACTTCAACTTCACGCCGTACGTCGTGGTCGCGGTGTTCTTCGTGGTCATGACCGTGCCGCTGGCCCGTCTGACCGACTGGCTCGGCCGGCGCTACGCCGAGCGGGAACGGGCGGGTGTGCGGTGAGCGGGGTGGGGGCGGCCGGCGCGCCACTGCTCGAGGTACGCGGGTTGCGCAAGGCCTACGGCGACAAGGTCGTCCTCGACGACGTCGACCTCGCCGTCGACGCCGGCGACGTGATCTGCCTGATCGGGTCCTCGGGCTCGGGCAAGTCGACGCTGCTGCGCTGCGTGAACCTGCTCGAGGACATCGACGACGGCCGGATCCTGCTCGAGGGCCGCGAGATCTCCGACCCCGGCGTCGACCAGCGCGAGGTGCGCGCGCGCATCGGCACGGTCTTCCAGGCCTACAACCTGTTCCCGCACCTGAGCGTGCTCGACAACTGCACGCTGGCCCCGCGCCGCGTGCACGGTGTCGACCGGCGTACGGCCGAGCAGCGCGCCCGCGACCTGCTCGCCCGCTTCGGCCTGGCCGACCAGGCCGACAAGCACCCGGACCGCCTCTCCGGCGGACAGCAGCAGCGCGCGGCGCTGGTCCGTGCGCTGTGCACCGGCCCGTCGCTGCTGCTGCTCGACGAGATCACTGCCGCGCTCGACCCCGAGCTGGTCGGCGACGTCCTCGAGATCGTCCGCGGGCTCGCCGCCGAGGGCACCACGATGGTGCTCGCCACCCACGAGATGTCCTTCGCCCGCGACGTCGCCACCCGGGTCTGCTTCCTGCACCAGGGCCGGATCCTCGAGGAGGGCCCGCCCGCCCAGGTGCTCGGCGCCCCCCGCGAGGAGCGCACCCGCCAGTTCCTGCGCCGGGTGCTGCCCGGATGAGTCCGTCGGGCGGGGTTGGTGCGCGTGAGGCTGCTGTGGCTGGCGTGCTGGTGGGAACACCCGGCCGGCCGGGTGTTCCCGAGCCTGTCGCCCTTTGCAACAGCCGACAGGCTCACGAGACAGCCGACCAGTACGCCGACCGGTCCGACCGGCTGCTCGCGCCCGGCGTGAGTGCCAGGATGCGGACATGAGCATCGAGCTGGGGCAGGGCACGGGCCCCCTGCGGGGGGTCAAGGTCGTCGAGGTCGCGGGCATCGGTCCGGGGCCGCACGCGGCGATGATCCTGGCCGACCTCGGCGCCGACGTGATCCGCATCGATCGCCCGGGCGGGTCCGCGCTGTCCGGCGGCGCCCACGACCTGCTCAACCGTGGCCGGCCCAGCGTCGCCCTCGACCTCAAGCGGCCGGAGGCGGTCGAGACGGTCCTGACCCTCGTCGAGGGCGCCGACGTGCTCCTCGAGGGCATGCGTCCCGGCGTCACCGAGCGCCTCGGCCTCGGCCCCGAGGACTGCCGCGCCCGCAACCCGCGCCTGGTCTACGGCCGGATGACCGGGTGGGGCCAGGACGGCCCGCTCGCGCACGCGGCCGGTCACGACCTGAACTACGTCGCCCTGTCCGGCGCGCTCTTCGGGCTCGGCCAGGACCCCGCACGCCCGCACTTCCCGACCAACCTCGTGGGCGACTTCGGCGGCGGGTCGACGTACCTCGTGATCGGGGTGCTCGCCGCCCTCCTCGAGGCCCGGCTCTCGGGCGAGGGCCAGGTCGTCGACGCCGCGATCGTCGACGGGACCGCCCACGTCAACGCGATGACCGCCTCCTACGTCGGGGCCGGGATCTTCGCCGAGGAGCGTGCGGCCAACCTGCTCGACGGTGGCGCGCCGTACTACGACCTCTACGCCACCTCCGACGGCGAGCACATGAGCGTCGGCGCCCTCGAGCCGCAGTTCTTCGCCGCCTTCCTCGACCTGCTGGGCATCGCCGAGGACAGCCCCGGCCAGGCCGACCTCGAGCGCTACGACGAGATGCGCGCGCTGATCACCGAGCGGTTCGCCAGCCGCACCCGCGCCGAGTGGACCGAGGTCTTCGAGGGCACCGACGCCTGCGTCGCCCCCGTCCTCCGGCTCTCCGAGGCGCGCGACCACCCCCACCTGGCCGCCCGGGGCACCTACGTCCTCCACGACGGACGCCACCAGCCCGCCCCCGCCCCCCGCTTCTCCCGCACCGCGGCCAGCCTCACCACGCCGCCGCCCGCCACCGCCGGCCAGCACACCCGGGCCGCCCTCGCCGCGTGGGGCGTCGAGGACGTCGACGGCCTCCTCGAGCGCGGCGCGGCGGTGCAGGCAGACTGAGGCCGGTGCGTCCCTTCCTCTTCCTCGGCACCCGCGCCGAGGACCGTGCGGCCGACGGCGAGTTCGACGCCGTCGTCCGTTTCTCCGGTCTCGACCGCGCCGACTGGCGCCGGGTGCGCCTCGAGACCGAGGACCTCGGCGAGGTCGACCTCGCCGCGTGGTCGGGCATCGTGCTGGGCGGTGGGCCGTTCAACGTCTCGGACCCCCAGGACGCGAAGTCGTCGGTGCAGCAGCGGGTCGAGGCCCGGCTCGCCGACCTCGCCGACCAGGTCGTGGAGGCCGACTTCTGGTTCCTCGGGGCGTGCTACGGGATCGGCACCCTGGGTCGGGTGGCCGGAGGCGTGGTCGACCGCAGCCACGCCGAGCCGATCGGGGCCGTGACCGTCACCCTCACCGACGAGGGCGGCGCCGACGAGCTCTTCGGTGACCTGTCGACGAGCTTCGAGGTCTTCCTGGGTCACAAGGAGGCGGTCTCCCGGCTGCCCGAGCACGCCGTCCTGCTGGCCTCCTCGCCGGCCTGCCCGGTCCAGGCGTTCCGGATGGGACGACACGTCTGGGCCACCCAGTTCCACCCCGAGCTGGACGTCGCGGGCCTGTGCACCCGCATCGAGGTCTACCGCCACCACGGCTACTTCGAGCCGCACGCCGCCGAGGCCCTCATCGCAGCGGCCCACCGCGCGAGCGTCACCGAGCCGCCACGGCTGCTGCGCCGGTTCGTCGAGCTGGCTGCCCGCGAGTGACCGGGGCCGAGGGGCCGGCGACCTCGGCGCGAGGTGAGCAGGACCACGAGGTCCGTCCTCCCTACGGGGGAGTAACCCCCACGGACCGAGTGGTTCAGTGGGGTGGTGCGGCAAGGCGCCGCGACGAAGGAGGGCGACATGGGCATCGGCGACAAGGCAGACAACAAGGGCGAGAAGCTCGGCGGCAAGGTCAAGGAGGGCACCGGCAAGGCGGTCGGCAACGAGTCCCTCGAGGCCGAGGGCAAGTCCGACCAGTCGTCGGCGTCGGTCAAGGAGGGCGTCGAGAAGGTCAAGGACGCCGGCAAGGACCTCAAGGACGGTCTGACCGGGGGCAAGAGCTCCCACTAGGTCCGACGTGCTCGAACGGTCGTGACCGGGGCTGCCCGCGTGAGGCGTGGGCGGCCCGGTTTCGTAGAGTCAGGCCCCGAGAGGTGATGTGACGTGCGGACCTGGCTTCAGCGTGCTCTGTGGGACGTCGTGCCCCGCAACCACCGCCAGAGCCAGCGAGACCTGCGCCGCCGTCAGCTGATCACCGCCGGGTTCGTGCTCGTGGGGGCGATCGTGCTCGGCTTCTCGCTGCGGCTGCAACCCGGCAGCACCGCGTTCATCGTCTCCTCCCTCGTGCTCGCGAGCGTGTGGCTCGTCGGCGCGTTCGCCTCGGGACCGCTGCACCTGGGCCGCGCCCCCGTCCGCGACCTGGCCTCCGAGGTCGGCAAGCGTCCGGTGGTGACGCCACTGGCCCTCGGCTTCGGCCTCGGCGGCGTCTTCGTGGTGGGCGGGCTGGTCGTCGCCCAGGTCCCGTGGCTGGCCGCCCAGGTCGCCTCGGTGATCTCCTACGCCAACCAGGGCTATCTCCCGGTCCTGGTCTTCGTCACGGCGGTCAACGGCATCGCCGAGGAGCTGTTCTTCCGCGGCGCGCTGTACGCCGCCATCACCAGGTACCCGGTCGTGTGGTCCTCCTTGGCCTACACCGTGGCCACGGCCGCCACCGGCAACCTGATGCTCAGCTTCGCTGCGGCCCTGCTCGGGGTGCTGGTCGGCCTGCAACGCCGCGCGTCCGGCGGCATCCTGGGACCGATCCTCACCCACGTGGCCTGGTCGATGACCATGCTGCTCACGCTGCCCTACCTGTTCGCCGCGACCTGAGCCGGAGCGGGCGGCAGCCCAGGGTCCGGCAGCCGGGGACCGGCGGTCAGCCCTTGACCGGCATGGCGGACTCGGCCAGCGCCTGGCGTACGGCGTCCTGGTAGGCGATCGGCTCGCCGGGCACGATCTCGCGGATGGCGTGGTCGCGCACGATGACCTCGGTCGACATCGAGTCGATGAGGTTCTTGCCCGTGGTGGTGTCGACGTCGGTGACGAACGCGATCCAGTGCGACGACAGCCGCGGCGTCAGCAGCGGCACGGTGAGCACCGGCATCCGACGACCGTTCATCACCTCGGCGGCCTGCTCGAGCATCTGCAGGTAGCTCAGCGGTTCGGGGCCGCCGATGTCGAAGACCCGACCGATCGCGTCGGGGTGGTCGACGACCCCGGCCAGGTAGCGCACGACGTCGTCGATGCCGATCGGCTGGGTCATCGTCTTGGCCCACTTGGGCACGACCATGGCGGGCAGGTTCTTCACCAGCTGGCGGGTCAGCTCCCACGAGATGCCACCGGCCCCGACCACGATGGCGGCCCGCAGCACCGTCACCGGGACGCCGCCCTCGGCGAGCAGGTGCTCGACCTCGCGGCGCGAGCGCAGGTGTGCCGAGAGGTCGTCGTCGTCGGAGCCCAGGCCGCCGAGGTAGATGATCTGGCGTACGCCGGACTGCGCCGCGGCGGCACCGAAGGTGCGCGCGGCACCGGCGTCCTTGGCCTCGAAGTCGCGGTCGTCGAGGGAGTGCACGAGGTAGACGGCGACGTCGATGCCGGCGAGCGCCTTCTCGAGGCTCGCGCGATCGCCGACGTCGCCGAAGACGGCCTCACCGGCGCCGGCGTAGTCGTCGGGGCGCCGGGTCATCGCGCGCACGGTGGCGCCGCGCTCGGCCAGCTCGGTGGTCAACCGGGCCCCGACGAAGCCGGTGGCACCGGTGACGAGCACGGTGGGCGATTCGCTCATGCCCCCAGCCTAGGGACGCGGCGGCCCCGGTGCCTCCCCCGACGGGCCCGGATCCCGGTCAGGGGCCGGGTCAGGGGAGTGGCCCGGACGCTGGGTCCGCTCGGCGATGTTGGCCCGCTTGGTCTGGTCCATGCCGACCTCGTAGGCGTGCACCAGGCTGTTGATCGAGAGCGGCTTGAGCCGCTCCACGATGTCCTGCACGGTGGCCGGGGTCGCCCCGGACTCGCGGTAGACCGGCCACACCTCGGTGCGGAAGACGTCGTACAGCTCGCGCGCGATCTGCTGGCCGTGCGCGGCGTACACCTCGGCCGCAGCCCGGGCCGCGGCCAGGGGGAAGCCGACCTCGAGCAGCCCGAGGCCGACCGAGAGCTGGGAGACGGCGACCTCGTAGTGGCCGGGGTGGTGCTCGGGATCGACCGCCTGGACGATCCCGAGGGAGGCCAGGACGGCCAGGTCCTCCTCGTCGAGGCCGCGGTCGGCGCGGCTCTCGATCTCGGCCAGGGTCATCCGGATCGGCAGGTCGGCCTGCCAGGGCGCGAGCATCGCCCGGCGCAGGGCGACGTCCTCGGGCGAGGCGTCGGCGGGGATCTGGGCGACGTAGCGCTCGATGGCGGCCAACGTGAACCCGTGGGCCTGCAGCTCCTGGACCAGCTCGAGCCGGGCGACGTGGTCACGACCGTAGTAGCCGGAGCGGCCCCGCCGCACGGGGCCGGGCACCAGTCCGCGCGAGGTGTAGAAGCGCACGTTGCGCACGCTGATGCCGACCCGGGCCGTCAGCTCCTCGAGGCTCAACAGCTCCTCGCCACGCACCCCGTTCCCGCCTCCCGGCTGCGCCCCTGCCTTGACCATGATGACAGTGATGGTGTCACAATCGAGACGGTTCCCGACGACGGGCGCCCGCGAGCCCGACCCGGGAGGACGTCATGGCTGAAGCATTCGTCTACGACCACATCCGTACGCCGCGTGGCAAGGGCAAGGCCGCCGGCTCCCTGCACGAGGTCAAGCCGGTCGACCTCGCGGTCGGGCTGCTCGAGGAGCTGCGCAAGCGCAACCCGTCGATGGACGTCGACCGCGTCGACGACGTCGTGCTGGGCGTGGTCTCGCCGCTCGGCGACCAGGGCGGCGACATCGCCAAGACCGCAGCGCTCGCCGCGGGCTACCCCGAGACCGTCGCCGGCGTGCAGCTCAACCGCTTCTGCGCCTCCGGCCTCGAGGCCGTCAACCAGGCGGCCTCCCGGGTGCGCGGCGGGTTCGAGGACCTCATCCTCGCCGGCGGCGTCGAGTCGATGAGTCGGGTGCCGATGGGCTCCGACGGCGGTTCGTGGGCGATGGACCCGGCCACCGCGCTGAGCACCGGGTTCGTGCCCCAGGGCATCGGCGCCGACCTGATCGCCACGCTCGGGGGCTGGGACCGTGGCGACGTCGACGTCTACGCCACGGAGTCGCACCACCGCGCGGCCAAGGCCTGGGCCAACGGCTACTTCTCCCGTTCGGTGATCCCCGTGCTCGACGTCAACGGTCTCGTCGTCCTCGACCACGACGAGACCGTGCGCCCCGACACCAGCCCCGAGGGGCTGGCCGGCCTCAGGGCGAGCTTCGCCGGGATCGGCAGGGACGCCGGCTTCGACAGCGTGGCGCTCGAGAAGTACCACTGGGTGGAGAAGATCGACCACGTCCACCACGCCGGCAACTCCTCGGGCATCGTCGACGGCGCTGCGATCGTGGCTATCGGGTCCGAGGAGGCCGGTACGTCGATGGGGCTCACGCCGCGGGCCCGCATCGTCTCGGCCGCCGTGTCCGGGGCCGACCCGACGATCATGCTCACCGGGCCCGCCCCGGCGGCGCGCAAGGCCCTGGCCAGGTGCGGGCTCACCGCCGACGACATCGACCTGTGGGAGATCAACGAGGCCTTCGCGGCCGTCGCCATGCGCTTCATGCACGACATGGGCATCAGCCACGAGGTCACGAACGTCAACGGTGGCGCCATCGCGATGGGCCACCCCCTCGGCGCCACCGGCGCGATGATCCTCGGCACCCTCGTCGACGAGCTCGAGCGCCGCGACCTTCGCCGCGGCCTGGCCACGCTCTGCGTGGGCGGCGGCATGGGCATCGCGACCGTGGTCGAGCTCGTCTGAGCCCGTCCGGGCGCGACCGCCCGCCCGACGCCTGCCCGACGTACGACCGACGCAGCGACCCCCGAAGGACACCCGTGAGCACCAGCACGACCGACCAGCCGACCGACCAGCAGACCGCGGTCCGCTACGAGCGCGACGACGACGGCGTCGTCACCTTGACCCTGGACGACCCGCACCAGTCGGCGAACACGATGAACGCGCTCTACCGGACCTCGATGGCCGCGGCCGTCGACCGGCTGCAGCGCGAGCTGGCGGCCGACGAGTCGTCGATCACGGGGGTGGTGCTGGCCAGTGCCAAGCGGACGTTCTTCGCCGGGGGCGACCTCAAGGACATGATGACCACGACCAGGGCGGACGCCGGCGCGGTGTTCGCGCAGGTCGAGGCGACCAAGCAGTCGCTGCGCCGCCTCGAGAGGCTCGGCCGCCCGGTCGTGGCCGCCATCAACGGAGCCGCCCTCGGAGGTGGGCTCGAGATCACCCTCGCCTGCCACCACCGCATCGCGTGGGACGACGCCAGCGTCCAGCTCGGACTGCCCGAGTCGACGCTGGGGCTGCTGCCCGGCGGCGGCGGGGTGACCCGCGTCGTGCGGATGCTCGGGCTCCAGCCCGCGCTGATGGAGGTCCTCCTGCCGGGCACCCGCTTCACGCCGGCCCAGGCCCTCGAGAAGGGCCTCGTCGACGAGCTCGTCGGCTCCCGCGACGAGCTCGTGCCCGCGGCGAAGGCCTGGATCAGGGCCAACCCCGAGTCGGCGGGCAACCCCTGGGACGCGCCGGGCTACAGGATGCCCGGCGGCACCCCGAAGTCTCCCGCGCTCGCACAGCTCCTCCCGGCGTTCCCCTCGCTGCTGCGCCAGCAGACCAAGGGCGCCGTCTATCCCGCGCAGCGCGCCATCCTCTGCGCGGCCGTCGAGGGCGCGCAGGTCGACGTCGACACCGCCTCGCGCATCGAGTCGCGCTACCTGACCAAGCTGCTCACCGAGCAGGGCTCGAAGAACATGATCCAGGCGTTCTTCTTCGACCTGCAGGCGATCGGCTCCGGTTCCCTGCGCCCGCAGGGCATCGAGACCTGGCGGGCCACCAAGGTCGGCGTGCTCGGTGCCGGGATGATGGGCGCCGGGATCGCCTACGCCTGCGCCCGCGCGGGCATGGAGGTCGTGCTCAAGGACGTCGCCCAGGAGAACGCCGACCGGGGCAAGGCCTACTCCGCCACGCTCAACGCCAAGGCCGTCGAGCGGGGCAGGACCACCCAGGCGAAGGCCGACGCCGTGCTGGCGCGGATCACCGCGACTGCGGCGGCGGCCGACCTCGCCGGCTGCGACCTGGTCATCGAGGCCGTCTTCGAGGACCCGGCCCTCAAGGCGAAGGTCTTCGCCGAGGTCGCCGAGCACGTGAATCGCGACGCGCTGCTGTGCTCGAACACCTCCACCCTGCCGATCACCGAGCTCGCCCGGGGCGTCGACCGTCCCGCCGACTTCATCGGGCTGCACTTCTTCTCGCCGGTCGACAAGATGCCGCTCGTCGAGATCATCCGCGGCGAGCAGACCACCGACGAGGCCCTCGCAAGGGCCTACGACGTGGTCCAGCAGATCAAGAAGACCCCGATCGTCGTCAACGACAGCCGCGGCTTCTACACCTCACGCGTGATCGGCACGATGGTCACCGAGGGTCTCGCGATGCTCGCCGAGGGCGTGCACCCGCTCAGCCTCGAGCGCGCCGCCACCCAGGCCGGCTACCCGGTCGGCACGCTCCAGCTCTCCGACGAGCTCAACATGGAGCTGATGGCCAAGATCGAGAAGGCCACCCGCGAGGCCGACGAGCTCGCCGGCCGTGAGCCGAGGGAGCACCCCGGGCAGGCCGTCGTAGGCCGGATGATCGAGCTCGAGCGACCCTCGCGGCTCAAGGGTGCCGGGTTCTACGACTACGCCGACGGTCGCCGCGGCTCGTTGTGGCCGGGTCTGGCCACGGAGTTCCCCGTCGCCGAGCAGCAGATCCCGCTCGTCGACGTGCAGGAGCGGATGCTCTTCGCCGAGGCGCTGGAGACCGCGAGGTGCTTCGAGGAGGGCGTCATCACCTCCGCGGCCGCGGCCAACATCGGCTCGATCATGGGTATCGGCTTCCCACCGATGACCGGTGGCGCCGCGCAGTACATGAGCGGCTACGAGGACCGCGCCACCGGCGAGATCGGCCTGGCGGTGTTCGTCCGCCGCGCGGACGAGCTCGCGGCGACCTACGGCGACCGGTTCGAGCCGACCGCCTGGCTGCGCGACCTCGCCTCCTCGGGCGGGTCGTTCCCCGCCTGAGGCAGGCAGTGACCGGGGCCGCTAGCCTGCGCGCGTGGCTCTCGTCCTCGTCGTCCGGCACGGTCAGGCCTCCTTCGGCGCGGAGGACTACGACGTCCTCTCCGAGACGGGCTGGGCCCAGGGCCGGCTGCTCGGGGCGGCCCTGGCCGCCGAGGGCGTGCGGCCCTCGCTCGTGGTGCGCGGCGGCATGCGCCGGCACCGGGAGACGACCGAAGCCCTGCTCGAGGCGCTGGTCGCGGCCGGCGGTCCGGCCCCGGCCGACGACGTCGTGGTCGACGCACGGTGGGACGAGTTCGACCACCTCGGCGTGGTCGCCGCCCACCCCGACCTGCCCCAGGGCGGCACGGCCGCGCTGGACCGGCGAGAGTTCCAGCGGGTGTTCTCGGAGTCGACCCGGCGCTGGGCGCTGGACGAGGAGCCCGCGGCAGGCAGCGTGGGCTACCCGGAGACGTTCGCCGACTTCGTCAGCCGCAGCACCGAGGCCCTCGGCGACGCGTGCTCGCGGGCGACGGACGGTCCCGTCGTGGTCGTGACCAGCGGGGGACCGATCGGGATCGTGGCCGCCGCGCTCGTCGGTCCGGAGCATCCCGAGCCGGCCGTGACCGCCCGGTTGTGGGAGCGGTTCAACACGGTGTGCGTGAACTCCGGGCTCAGCAGGGTCCTGGTCGGGTCCACCGGCACCAGGCTGCTCAGCTTCAACGAGCACGCTCACCTCGACGCCGAGCACCTGACGTACCGCTAGCGGCGTCGTCTCCTCAGACCAGCCGGCGCAGCACCGGCATCGGGGCGTGCTTGAGCACCGGGGCGAGGGCCGCCCACGGCAGCCGGGGCACGCAGGCCGAGCCGACCCGTCTCTCGATCGCGGCGACCATCGCGCGCACGCCCTTCTCGGTGGTGACCATGAGCGGCGTGTCCTGGGCGACCTCCTCGCTCATCTCCGAGGCGATGTACCCGGGGTAGAGCACGGTCAGGTCGACGTCGAGGTCATCGCCGGCGAGCTCCACCCGCAGGCCCTCGACGAGATGGGCGACGAACGCCTTCGTCGCGGCGTACGTCGTCATCGTGCGCGGCAGCCCGCGCAGCGCGGCCACCGACGAGATCATCACCAGGTGGCCGTGACCGCTCGCGCGGAAGAGCCGCATCGCGCTCTCCACCTGGGCCAGCGCGCCGAGCACGTTGGTCACCGCGGTCTCCCGGTTCGCGCCCGGTCGGCCGCTCCCGAGCTTCTCGCCCTTGCCGACACCGGCGTTGACGACGACGCGGTCGAGGCCGCCGAGCTCGGCGTCGAGCTCGGTGAAGACGCGCTCGACGGCCTCGGCGTCGGTGACGTCGAGCGCGCGCACGCCGACGCGGCGGCCCGGGTGCGCGGCGAGGATCTCGGTGCGCAACGCCTCGAGCCGGTCGGTGCGGCGCGCGCACAGCGCGAGGTCCTCACCGCGGGCGGCGAGCTGGCGGGCCATCTCGGCGCCGAGGCCGGAGGAGGCGCCGCTGATCAGGGTCGTGGTCACCGGGGCAGTCTGCCCGGTGGCTGACTCAGCCCCGGGGGGCCTCGACCACGACACTGCTCATGACCTTGTCGGCGAAGGTCTGGCGCTTGTCGTCCCACAGCGGCCACAGCCAGCCGACGTAGCAGGCGATCGAGTCCAGGAAGTGCGCGAGCTGGCGCACGAAGGTCATCCCGGCGCCGAGGGGCTGGCCGGTGCTCTCGGAGACGAGCTTGATGCCGACGACGCCCTTGCCGATCGACCGGCCGGTGCGTCCCTGGCGGATGACCTGGTTCCAGATGCCGAAGGCGATGGCCGCCAGGTAGAGCAGGCCGGAGACCGCGAGCAGCGCGCCGTTGGCGCTGCTGCCCTCGATCACCGTCGACGACTGACCGGTCGCGTCGGTGACGGTGCTGGTCGTGGTGTCGAGGCTGAGGACGAAGACGACGATCGCGACGGCGTAGAACGGCACCAGGATGAGGCCGTCGACGAGGAACCCGCCGACCCGCTTGCCCCAGCCGGCGTACGTCGGGCGGGCGCCACCCAGCGGCTGCTGCTCGTAGGGTCCGCCGCCGTACGGGTTCGGGTTCTGGCCGTAGGGGTCCTGGCCGTAGGGGTCCTGGCCGTAGGGGTCCTGGGGGGCGTCGTAGCTCGACATGGGGCGTGGCCTTCCGGTTCGCGACAGCCGGGCCGGGGCGCCACGGGTCGCGGGCACCTTAGTCCCGGGCGGGGTCGCGGGCGCGGCGATTCGGGCAACTCGCCCCTTGCTCGACCGCATGGATACCGGGTATACATACCGAGTAGGGCGTCAGTCGGACGTCGCGACGGGAGGCCTCGATGTCGGTCAAGCAGGCGCTGCTCGCGCTGCTCGAGGAGGAGCCGCGCTACGGCTACCAGCTGCGCGCGGAGTTCGAGCGGCGCACGGGCTCGACCTGGCCGCTCAACGTCGGGCAGGTCTACACGACCCTGGCCCGCCTCGAGCGCGACGGCCTGGTCGTCGCCCAGGGGGAGGACGGGGACGGCCACGTCGTCTACGCGATCACCGAGGGCGGTCGCGAGGAGGTGAGCGGGTGGTTCACCACCCCGGTGGAGCGCACCCAGCCGCCGCGCGACGAGCTCGCCATCAAGCTCGCCCTGGCCGTCTCCGTCCCGGGCGTCGACGTCGGCGCGGTGATCCAGCAGCAGCGCTCGGCGACGATGCGCGCGATGCAGGACTACACCCGGCTCAAGATGCGCGCGAGCGCCGATGATGACCTCGCCTGGAGCCTCGTGCTCGATTCGCTGGTCTTCGCCGCGGAGGCCGAGGTGCGCTGGCTGGACCACTGCGAGGTGCGGTTGCGGCGCGCGGCGACGCGGCGCGAGCAGGGCGGCAGCGCCCCGGGCGCCACGACCCCGTCCGCGGCGTCGTTGGCGTCGGCGGCGTCGGCCGAGCGGACGCGGACCCTGTGACCGGCCGGGCGCCGCGGCTCACCACGCGCACGCTGACCCGGCGTACGTCCTCGGCGCAGGTCCGAGCTGAGGGGTCCCGATGACTGCCGTGCTGCAGCTGCGTGACGTCGTGCGGGTGCACGGCGAGGGTGCCACCTCGGTGCAGGCCCTGGCCGGGGTCTCGATGAGCGTGGGTGCCGGCGAGCTCGTCGCCGTGATGGGGCCGTCGGGCTCGGGCAAGTCGACCCTGCTGACCCTGGCCGGCGGTCTGGACTCCCCGACGTCCGGCCTGGTCGAGGTCGAGGGCGCCGACCTCGGCTCGCTCGGCGCGAAGGAGCGTGCGCGGATGCGGCGCACGTCGATCGGCTACGTCTTCCAGGACTTCAACCTCATCCCGGCCCTGACGGCGATCGAGAACGTGTCGCTGCCCCGCGAGCTCGACGGCGAGCGGACCCGGACGGCGCGGGCCGCGGCCCTCCTCGCGCTCGAGGAGGTGGGCATCCCCGAGCTCGCCCGGCGCTTCCCGGACGAGATGTCGGGCGGGCAGCAGCAGCGGGTCGCCATCGCGCGCGCGATCGTGGGCTCGCGACGCCTGATCCTCGCCGACGAGCCCACCGGCGCGCTGGACAGCGAGACGGGCGAGGACATCCTGCGGCTGCTGCGCGCACGCTGCGACGACGGTGCGGCGGGTGTGATGGTGACCCACGAGGCCCGTCACGCCGCCTGGGCCGACCGCGTCGTGTTCCTGCGCGACGGGGTGGTCATCGACGAGTCCGGCGCCCCGCCGGTCGATGTCCTGCTCGAGGACGGGGCGAGCCGGTGAGCGGGCCGCGGGGCTGGCTGCGGGGATGGCGGATGCCGTTGCGCCTCGCCTGGCGCGACGCCCGCCGCTCGCGGGCTCGTTCGGCCCTCGTGCTGGTCATGCTCGCCCTGCCCGTGCTCGCCGTCACGATGGCCGACACCGTCTCGTCGACGTCCCAGGTGTCCTCGTCGGAGGGGGTGGCACGACGGCTCGGTACGGCGCAGGCGGAGGTGACGATCCGCGGCACCCGCCCGGTGGTGCAGACCCCGGACCCCGAGGTCGTCACCACCGAGGCCGGGGCCCGCATCGAGCGACCGACGCTCGGCGGGCTGCTGACCACCCTGGGCGAGCCCGACGCGCCGACCACGCAGGTCGCCGAGGGCGTCGTGCGGGTGAGCACCGCGAAGGGTGTCGCCGACGTCGGCGCGCTCGAGGTCGATCTCAGCGACCCCCTCACGCAGGGGCTGGCGAGCCTGACGGCGGGTCGGCTCCCGGGCTCGGCCGACGAGGTCGTGGTCAACGCCGCGCTGGCCGACCGGGGGCCGGGTCTGGGTGATCGCCTCGAGGTCGACGGCGGCGGGTCGCCGACGGTCGTCGGGATCGTCGAGTCCGCCCGTGTCACGGACGTCCCGGTGGCGATGGGCCCGGTCGGCTCGTTGGGCGTCGGGACCGAGGCAGGCACCAGCTATCTCGTCGGGGGGTCTGCGGTGTCCTGGACCCAGGTGCGCGACCTCAACGCCCTGGGAGCGGCCGTGGCCTCGCGCGAGGTCCTCGTCGACCCGCCGCCCGACGACGAGCTCCCGCCGCGGGCCCAGCAGCTCATCGCCTCGTCGAGCGTGAGCGACTACACCGTGCTGGCCCTCGTGGTCGTCATGGTGCTGATCGAGGTCGTGCTGCTCGCCGGGCCCGCCTTCGCGGTCGGAGCCCGCCGCCAGTCGCGCACCCTCGCGCTGATCGCCGCGGCCGGCGGGCGTCCGCGCGACGCCCGCCGTGTCGTGCTCGGGGCGGGGGTCGTGCTCGGTCTGCTCGGAGCGGTCCTGGGCGTGGTCGTCGGGGTCGTGCTCGCGTGGGCGTTGCTGCCGGTCTTCCAGCGCTTCTTCTCCGACCGGTTCGGCCCGTTCCAGGTCGTGTGGACCCATCTCGCCGGCGTCGCGGCCTTCGCGCTCGTGGCCGCGTTGCTGGCCGCTGTCGTGCCCGCCTGGATCGCCTCGCGCCAGGACGTCGTGGCCGCGCTCGCGGGCCGCCGGGGCGACGTGCGCGCCTCGCGGCGCTCACCCGCGGTGGGCGCGGTGCTGCTCGGTGTCGGCATCGCGATGGCGACGTACGGCGCGCGCAGCACGACCTCGTCGGGGGAGCTGCTCATCGCAGGCTCGGCGATCGTGTGCGTCCTGGCGATGGTGCTGCTCGTGCCGGTGGTCGTGGTCGCCGTCGGGGCGCTGGCGCGACGCCTGCCCCTCGTGCTGCGCTTCGCGGCCCGTGACGCCGCCCGGCACCGGGCCCGCACCGTGCCGGCCGTCGCCGCGGTCGCGGCCACGGTCGCCGGCGTGGTCGCGCTGGGCATCTCGGTGACCAGCGACGGCGCCCAGGCTCGAGCCGACTACATTCCCCAGCTGGCGCAGGGGGCCGGTCTGGCGACGGATTACGCCGCCAGAGGCGCCGGCGGCGTGGACTGGGCGCCGGTGTCCGTGGCGCTCGAGCAGCAGCTGCCGGGGGCGACGGTCCAGGAGGTCGAGGTCGTCGGTGGTTCCGGCCGGCAGGTCGTGGCGCTCCGCGCGCCCGGGGTGCGGCTGCTCCGGGGCTACGGAGGGTCCATCGACGGAGCCGGTGTGGTGACGGAGGGCACGACGCTGCCGACCTACCTGCCGGGGATCGACGACCTGGACGACTCTCAGCGTGCCTCCGCCGAGCGGGTGGTCGCCGACGGCGGCGTGGTGGCCTTCACCGACCGCGCGGACGCCGTCGCCGGGATGGGGAGCGGTGAGCTGCGCATCGTGGTGCGCGAGGGCGGCAGGAAGGGCGGGTCGCCGCAGGTCCGCTCGGTGCCGTACTACGCGGTCGCCGTGGCGCCGTTCGAGGCGCCGACGCAGATGGTGGTCTCGCGCGACACCGTCGAGTCGCTCGACGCGACGACCAGCACGAGCGCGCTCGCCGTGACCGGAAGCTGGACGGGGACCCAGGAGCAGGACGCGACGGAGGCGGTGGCGGCGATCTCGCCGGACGCCTCGTTCTACGTCGAGCACGGCTACACCGACGAGCAGACGACCCGCATCGTCCAGGTCGTGCTCGGCGGGCTCGGCGGCGTGCTGATGCTCGGCGGCACCCTCACCGCGACCTTCCTCGCGCTCTCCGACGCCCGGCCCGACCTCGCCACGCTCGGTGCGGTGGGGGCGAGCCCGCGGACGCGGCGCGGCGTCGCGGCGGCGTACGCACTCGTCGTCGGGCTGGTCGGCGCGGTCCTCGGGGCACTGGTGGGGCTCGTGCCCGGCATCGCGATCACCTATCCGCTCACCCGTCCCTACGACCTGGGCCTCGGCTCGGATGCCCTCGGCGGGCAACCCTCGCACTACCTCGCGATCCCCTGGGGCCTGGTCGCGGTCGTGGTCCTCGGCCTGCCCCTGCTCACTGCCGCGCTGGTGTGGCTCACCGCCCGCTCCCGGCTCCCGATGGTGGCGCGGCTGGACTGAGGCCGGTTCTCCACCACGCGTCCCGCCTGCCCCGGGAACACCCGGCTGGCCGGGTGTTGCCGAGCCTGTCGGCCGTTGCAACAGCCGACAGGCTCGAGAACTGCCCGACAGGCTCCCCCCGGGCGGGCACGTCAGCCGCTCACCCCGCTCCGGAGCAGCACCCGCGCGACGAGCGCGACCGAGCCGGCGTCGAGCACGAGGAACAGTCCCACCCAGGCCCAGGCGGGAACGTGCGTGAGCCGGGCCAGCACGTCGGGGTCGGAGACGCCGCCGGCCGCCCGCCGTGAGCCGCGCGAGCGGGCCCGCCGCCGTGCCGTACGTCGGGCCGCGGCGAGCTCGACCGTGGCCCGGGTCGCACCGAGCAGCAGGAACCACGTGCCGACGTAGGCCAGGACGGACTGCCAGGGTGGCTCGGCCCACCAGCTGACCGCCCCCACGAGAGCGAGCGCGGCGCCGACCGCGAGCAGCCCGTAGACGTTGCGCACCCACACCAGCAGTGCCGCGAGCAGCAGCACGGCGAGCCAGAGCACGGCCAGTGCGTGGCCGCGAGCCAGCAGCAGCCCAGCGCCGAGGCCGAGCAGCGCCGGTCCGGGGTAGCCCGCCGCAGCCGTGGCGACCATGCCGGGGCCGCGCGGTCGCCCGCGCGAGAGCGTCAGCCCGGAGGTGTCGGCGTGCACCCGGACGCCAGCGAGCCGCCGCCCGCTCAGCACCGCCACCGCCGCGTGCGCGCCCTCGTGCGCCACCGTCACGACCACGCGCGTACGCCGCCAGGCGGCGGGCAGTGCGACCAGGACGAGCGCGACGAGCAGCGAGAGCCAGGTCGCGGCGACGCTCGGTGCGCGCTGGGTCGCGACGACCTCGCCCCATACCCGCGCCAGCGTCTCCACGTCCGCACCGTAGGCCGCCCGCGACCCCGACCCCGACCCCGACCCGACCCGCAACTCCGACCCCGACCCGGCCGCATCGTGGCCGGTGATTCGTGGTGGGGAACACCCGGCTGGCCGGGTGTTCCCGAGCTTGTCGGCCGTTGCAACAGCCGACAAGCTCCAGAACAGGCCGACAGGCTCGCCTCCGCAGCTCAACTTGCCGACAGTCTTGACTGTTTGTTCCTGACGCGCGACGATCACCGGGTGAGCAGCACCGCGACCGCCCGGGTCCCCCAGGAGGAGCGCACCCGGGTGATGCGCGCCCGGCTGCTCGAGGCGACGGCGGAGTGCCTGGTCGAGCACGGGTTCGCCGGCACCAGCACCACGCTGGTCTCCCAGCGAGCCGGGGTCAGCCGCGGCGCCCAGCTGCACCACTTCCCGAGCAAGAACGACCTCGTCGTGGCCGCGGTCGAGCACCTCTCGCAGGTACGCCGCCGGGAGCTGCTCGACGCCGCCGACCGTCTCCCCACCGACGGGCCCGATCGCACCCGGGCCGTGCTCGCGATGCTGGCCGAGCACTTCACCTCGCCGGTCTTCACCGCCGCGCTCGAGCTGTGGGTGGCCGCGCGCACCGACCCCGCTCTGCTCGCCGCCGTCGCCCCGCTCGAGCAGCGGGTCGGCCGCGAGACCCACCGGCTGACCCTCACGCT
The DNA here is from genome assembly GCA_963760555.1 of uncultured Actinomycetota bacterium. Taxonomy (GTDB): domain Bacteria; phylum Actinomycetota; class Actinomycetes; order Propionibacteriales; family Nocardioidaceae; genus Nocardioides. The sequence continues at coordinate 292,964 of CAVXDJ010000004.1, forward strand.
GCTGGGCGCAGACGAGCAGGCGCCCGGCGTGCGGGAGCTGGTCCAGGCCACCCTCGACCTCGTCCGCGGCCTCGGGCTGGCCGACACGATCACCGACGACGCCGACCGGCGCCGACGGATCCTCGACGAGTGGGCGCGCGTGCTCGACGCCGCCCTCCGCCAGCCCGACGGAGGCCCCGCATGAGCGACCTGCTGGAGGGCCTGCTGGCCGACCTCGACGCCGAGACCGCCGCCCTGCGCGCCGTCGTCGCCGACCTCCCCGACTCCGAGCAGGCGGGCTGGCGCACGCCGACCCCCGCCCCCGGGTGGACCGTCGCCCACCAGGTCGCGCACCTGGCCTGGACCGACCGCGCGGCCGTCCTGGCCGCCACCGACGAGGCGCAGTGGGACGAGCTGGTCCTGCGCGCGATCGACGACCCCACCGGCTTCGTCGACCGCTCGGCCGCCGACCTCGCCGCGCACCCGCCCGCCGACGTCCTCGCCCTGTGGGACGCGGCCCGCGCCGACCTCGCCGCCGCCCTCCGAGGACTCCCCGCCGGGCAGAAGATGCCGTGGTTCGGGCCGCCGATGTCGGCGGCCTCGATGGCCACCGCTCGGTTCATGGAGACCTGGGCGCACGGACTCGACATCCGCGACGCCCTCGGCGTCACCACCGAGCCCACCGACCGCGTGCGTCACGTCGCGCACCTCGGCGTCCGCACCCGCGGCTTCGCGCACGCCACCCACGGCGAGGAGGCCCCCACCGAGGAGGTCCGGCTGGAGCTGCTCAGCCCCTCCGGCGAGACCTGGACCTGGGGTCCCGAGGAGGCGACGCAGCGCGTCACCGGGACGGCGTACGACTTCGCGCGCCTGGTCACCCAGCGCGTCCACCGCGCCGACACCGACCTCGTCGCGACCGGCGCCGCCGCCGACCACTGGCTCGACCTCGCCCAGTGCTTCGCCGGTCCGCCCGGCCCCGGCCGCGGGGCCCGACCGTGAGCCAGCCCTCCTCGACGAGCGAGATCCTGCGCGTCGGCAACTGCTCCGGCTTCTACGGCGACCGCCTCTCGGCGATGCGCGAGATGCTCGAGGGTGACGACACCACGCCGCCGCTCGACGTCCTCACCGGTGACTACCTGGCCGAGCTGACCATGCTCATCCTCGGCCGCGACGCGATGCGCGACCCGGCGCTCGGCTACGCCCGCACCTTCGTGCGCCAGCTCGAGGACTGCCTCGGCCTCGCGCTCGAGCGCGGCACCCGCCTCGTCGCCAACGCCGGCGGCCTCAACCCGGCCGGTCTGGCCGCCAAGGTCCGCGAGGTCGCCCGCGGCCTCGGCCTCGACCCGGCGGTGGCCCACGTCGAGGGTGACGACCTGCGCGAGCGCGCCGCCGAGCTCGGCCACCCCGGCGCCCTGACGGCCAACGCCTACCTCGGCGGGTTCGGCATCGCCTGCGCGCTGAGCGCCGGGGCCGACGTGGTCGTCACCGGCCGCGTCACCGACGCCTCGCTGGTCGTCGGCGCCGCCGCGTCCCACTTCGGCTGGACCGACGGCGACCACGACGCGCTGGCCGGGGCGGTCGTCGCGGGCCACGTCCTGGAGTGCGGCACCCAGGCCTGCGGCGGCAACTTCTCCGGGTTCCTCGCCCTGCCCCGCCGGGACCGCCCGCTCGGCTTCCCGCTCGCCGAGATCAGCGCCGACGGCAGCAGCGTCATCACCAAGCACGCCGGCACCGGCGGCGCCGTCACCCGCGACACCGTCACCGCGCAGCTGCTCTACGAGGTGCAGTCCACGCGCTACCTCGGCCCCGACGTCACCACCGAGCTCGACTCGATCGAGCTCTCCGACGACGGCCCCGACCGGGTCCGGATCTCGAGAGTCCGCGGCTCGGCCCCGCCGCGCGAGCTCAAGGTCTGCGTCAACTCCCTCGGTGGGTGGCGCAGCTCCTTCGAGCTCGTCCTGACCGGCCTCGAACTCGACGCCAAGGCCGACTGGGTCCGGGCCCAGCTCGAGCCGCACCTCGTCGCCGCCGACGTCACCTGGGAGCGGACGCCGAGCCCGGCACCCGACGCCGACACCGAGGAGGGCGCCTCGGCGCTGCTGCGCTGCACCGCCCGTGACCCCGACGCCGAGCCCGTCGGCAAGGCGTTCACCGCGCCGGTCGTCGAGCTCGCGCTCGCCTCGTACCCCGGCTTCACCCTCACCGGCCCCCCGCCCAAGCCCACGCCGTACGGCGTCTACCGCGCGGCGTACGTCGGCCGCGACGCCGTCGTCCACACCGTCGTGCACGCCGACGGCACCCGCGAGACGATCGCCGACCCGACCGAGCTCGCCGACCCCGCGACCGACGCCGACCGCGCCGACCAGGGCCGCCGCCCGTCGACGTACGCCGCCCCGACCGACTCCCTCACCCGCCGCCAACCGCTCGGCACCTTCGTCCACGCCCGCTCCGGTGACAAGGGCGGTGACGCCAACATCGGCCTCTGGGTCGCCCACGACGCCGATCCCGACCGCAGCGACCCGGACCGGCGAGCGGCGAGGATCACCTGGCTCTCCAAGCTGGTCAGCGCCTCGAAGGTCCGCGAGCTCGTCCCCGAGGCGGCCGACCTCGAGGTCGACGTCTACCTGCTGCCCAACCTCGGCGGCCTCAACGTCGTCCTCCACGGCCTGCTCGGCGAGGGCGTCGCCGCCTCGACCCGCTTCGACCCCCAGGCCAAGGGGCTCGGCGAGTGGGTCCGCAGCCGCCTCGTCCAGGTCCAGGAGGGACTGCTGTGAGCCCGACCCGCAACGACCTCCACGAGCTCGGCGCCGCCTTCGTACGTCGTGAGGTCGCGGGTCACCTCGACGACTGGGAGGACGCCGGCGAGATCCCCCGCGCGCTGCACCGCACCGCCGGCGACCAGGGCCTCCTCGGCGTCTCGTTCCCGACCGAGGTCGGCGGTGGGGGCGGCAGCCTGCTCGACTCCGTCGACCTGACCGAGGGGATGCTCGCCGCCGGTGCGTCCTCGGGCCTGCTCGCCGGGCTGCTGACCTCCGGGATAGCCCTGCCCCACATCGCCGCCGTCGGGTCATCAGACCTCGTGGACCGCTTCGTGCGACCCACGCTGGCCGGCGACCTGATCGGCGCGCTGGCGATCACCGAGCCCGACGGCGGCTCCGACGTGGCCGGGATCCGCACCACCGCGGTCCGCGACGGCGAGCACTTTGTCGTCAACGGCACCAAGACCTTCATCACCTCCGGGGTCCGCGCCGACTTCGTGACCACCGCGGTCCGCACCGGCGGACCCGGCCACGGCGGCCTCTCGCTGCTCGTCGTCGAGAAGGGGACGCCCGGCTTCACCGTCGACCGCGACCTGCGCAAGATGGGCTGGCACTGCTCGGACACCGCCGAGCTCGGGTACGCCGACGTCCGCGTCCCGGTGGCCAACCTCGTCGGCTCCGAGGGCAGCGGGTTCGCCCAGATCGCGACCCAGTTCGTCGGCGAGCGGATCGCGCTGGCCGTCCACGCCTACGGGATCGCCGCCCGCTCGCTGGAGCTGACCGCGGCGTACTGCCGGGAGCGTGACACCTTCGGCAAGCCCCTGACCGCGCGCCAGGTCGTGCGGCACCGCCTCGTCGAGATGCGCCGCCGGGTCGAGGTCGCGCGCTGCTACACCCGTGAGGTCGCGCGGCGCCACGACGCCGGCGAGGGAGTCGTCGCCGAGGCCTGCCTGGCCAAGCAGACCGCCTGCGAGAGCGCGACGTACGTCTGCGACGCCGCCGTGCAGCTGCACGGCGGCGCGGGTTACCTGCACGGGACCGAGGTCGAGCGGCACTACCGCGACGCCCGGATCCTGCCCATCGGAGGAGGAGCCACCGAGGTGCTGACCGATCTCGCCGCCAGGCTGCTGGGGTACGCCTCATGAACGCCGGGACGCAGACCAACCGGGAGGCGATGACGACCAAGCTCGCCGACCTCGACGCCGAGCACGCCACGGCGGTCGCCGGAGGCGGGGAGAAGTACGTCGCCCGCCACCACGCCCGCGGCAAGCTCACCGCCCGTGAGCGCATCGAGCTGCTCGTCGACGAGGGCTCCGCGTTCCTCGAGCTCTCCCCGCTCGCCGGCTGGGGCTCGGACTTCACGCTCGGGGCGTCGCTGGTCAGCGGGATCGGGGTGGTCGAGGGCGTGGAGTGCCTGATCACGGCCAACGACCCGACGGTCAAGGGTGGCGCGAGCAACCCGTGGACGCTCAAGAAGGGCTTCCGCGCCTCGCAGATCGCGGCCGAGAACGACCTGCCGACGATCTCGCTCGTGGAGTCCGGCGGCGCCGACCTGCCCACGCAGAAGGAGATCTTCATCCCGGGTGGGCGGATGTTCCGCGACCTGACCCGCGCCTCGGCCCACAAGCGCCCGACGATCGCGCTGGTCTTCGGCAGCTCCACGGCCGGCGGGGCCTACATCCCCGGGATGAGCGACTACACGGTGATGGTCAAGGAGCAGGCCAAGGTCTTCCTCGGCGGCCCGCCCCTGGTCAAGATGGCGACGGGGGAGGAGTCCGACGACGAGTCGCTCGGGGGAGCCGAGATGCATGCGCGCGTCTCCGGCCTGGCCGACTACCTCGCCGTCGACGAGCGCGACGCGATCCGCATCGGGCGCCGCATCGTGGCGCGGCTCAACCGCCGCCGGCCCACACCTGCCCGGACCGGTCCGGCGTACGCCGAGCCCGACGCCGACCCCGAGGACCTCCTCGACCTCGCACCGGCCGACCTCAAGGAGCCCTTCGACCCGCGCGAGGTCATCGCCCGCGTGTGCGACGGCGTCAGTGCGACCAACGGGGTCGTGCTCGACGAGTTCAAGCCGCTCTACGGGTCCTCGCTGGTCACCGGGTGGGCGCGCCTGCACGGCCACCCGATCGGCATCCTGGCCAACGCCCAGGGCGTGCTGTTCAGCGAGGAGGCGCAGAAGGCGACGCAGTTCGTGCAGCTGGCCAACTCCTCCGACACGCCGCTGCTGTTCCTGCACAACACCACCGGCTACATGGTCGGCAAGGACTACGAGCAGGGCGGCATCATCAAGCACGGCGCGATGATGATCAACGCGATCTCCAACTCCACCGTGCCGCACCTGACCGTGATCCTGGGTGCCTCGTACGGTGCCGGCAACTACGGCATGAACGGTCGCGCCTACGACCCCCGCTTCCTGTTCACCTGGCCCAGCGCCAAGTCGGCCGTGATGGGCCCGGTCCAGCTGGCGGGCGTGCTCTCGATCGTCGCCCGCGCCTCGGCGCAGGCCAAGGGCCAGCCCTACGACGAGGAGGGCGACGTCGGCATGCGGGCTGCTGTCGAGCAGATGGTCGAGGAGGCCTCGCTGCCGTTCGCGCTGTCCGGGATGCTCTACGACGACGGGGTGATCGACCCGCGCGACACCCGCACCGTGCTCGGGATCTGCCTGTCGGTGATCGCCAACCGACCCGTCGTCGGCACCGACCGGTTCGGGGTGTTCCGTCCGTGACCGCCATCCGCCGACTCCTCGTCGCCAACCGTGCCGAGATCGCCAGCCGCGTCTTCGGGACCTGTCGCCGGCTCGGCATCGAGACCGTCGCGGTCCACTCCGACGCCGACGCCTCGCTGCCGTACGTCGCCGAGGCCGACCGCGCCGTACGCCTGCCCGGCGACGCGCCCGCCCAGACCTACCTGCGCGCCGACCTGCTGCTCGACGCCGCCCGCCGATCGGGCGCCGACGCGGTGCACCCGGGTTACGGCTTCCTCTCCGAGAACGCCGACTTCGCCCGCGCAGTCCTCGATGCCGGCCTGACCTGGGTGGGACCCGACCCCAGCTCGATCGAGCAGATGGGCTCGAAGGTCCGTGCCAAGCAGATCATGCGCGACGCCGGCGTGCCCGTGCTCGAGGCGCCCGACGAGCCGACGGCGGCCGACCTGCCGCTGATCGTCAAGGCCTCCGCCGGCGGCGGCGGTCGCGGGATGCGGATCGTGCGCGATCTCGCCGACCTCGAGCGCGAGGTCGCTGCGGCGAGCGCCGAGGCCGAGAGCGCGTTCGGGGACGGCACGGTCTTCGTCGAGCCGTACGTCGAGCAGGGCCGCCACGTCGAGGTGCAGGTCGTGGGTCACGACGCTGGCGTGCTGGTCCTGGGCGACCGCGACTGCTCGATCCAGCGGCGGCACCAGAAGGTCCTCGAGGAGGCGCCGGCGCCCGCCGTGCCAGGCCCGGTGCGCGCCGCCCTCCACGAGGCGGCCAGGGCGGCGGCCGCGGCGATCGACTACCGCGGCGCCGGCACGGTCGAGTTCCTCTACGACCCCGCGGCCGGGCGGCACTTCTTCCTCGAGATGAACACCCGGCTGCAGGTCGAGCACCCCGTCACCGAGCTGGTGCACGATCTCGACCTCGTCGCCCTTCAGATCCAGGTCGCCGAGAGCGGACCCGTGCCGACGAGCGACGGCCCGGCCCTGGGCCACGCGATCGAGGTCCGCCTCTACGCGGAGGACCCGGCCGCCGACTACCGCCCGCAGAGCGGGGTGCTGACGGCGTTCGAGATCCCCACCGGTGACGGCGTCCGCGTCGACGCCGGGTACCGAGGAGGCGACACGGTCTCCACGCACTACGACGCGATGCTGGCCAAGGTCGTCGTCCACGCGCCGAGCCGGAGCCAGGCCGCGCGTCGGCTGGCCGGTGTGCTGCGCCGCTCACGCATCCACGGCGTGCGGACCAACCGCGACCAGCTCGTGGCGATCCTGACGTCGCAGGCGTTCCTGGACGAGGAGGTCAGCACCCGGTTCCTGCTCGACCACCCGCCCGCGCCCGACCCCGCACCCGACCCGGGAGCAGTCGTCGCGGCCGCCCTCGCCGTCGTCGAGCGCACCCGGGCGACCCGGGTCGTCCAGGGCGGGATCCCGGCGGGGTGGCGCAACGTGACGAGCGCGCCGCAGACGGTCGACTTCGAGGGCGACCTCACCGTCGCGTGGCACGGCACCCGTGACGGGTACGTCGTCGACGGACACGCCGTCCTCGCCGCGAGCCCGACCTCCGTGACGCTCGGGACCGACGGCGTGGCGACGACGTACGCCGTCGCGGTCACGGGGCTCCCCGACCGCGAGGTGGTCGACGTGGACGGCCCGACCGGGCACGTCCGGCTCGCCCGCGTGCCCCGCTTCGTCGACCCGGCCGAGGCGGTGGCCAGCGGCAGCCTGCTCGCCCCGATGCCCGGCAGCGTCGTCGCGGTCCACGTCGAGCCGGGCCGGCAGGTCGCGGCGGGCGAGCCCGTCCTGGTGCTCGAGGCGATGAAGATGCAGCACACCGTCACCGCGCCGCAGGCCGGCACCGTGACCCGGCTCGACGTACGGCCCGGCGCGCAGGTCGCCGCCGGGGAGGTCCTAGCTGTCGTGGAGGCAGAGTGATGAGCACCTACACCGAGACCGAGGAGCGCACCGAGCTGCGCAAGGCGGTCGCCAGGCTGGCGGGCGGCTACGGCCGCGAGTGGTTCACCGCCAAGGCCCGCGCCGGCGAGAAGACGACCGAGCTGTGGCTCGACATCGCCAAGCACGGCTACCTCGGGATCAACGTCCCCGAGGAGTTCGGCGGCGGGGGCGGTGGCATCGGCGACGTCGCCGCAGTCTGCGAGGAGCTCGGCGCGCAGGGCTGTCCGCTGCTGCTGATGGTCGTCAGCCCGGCCATCTGCGGCACGATCATCACCCGCTACGGCACACAGGAGCAGAAGCAGCGCTGGCTGCCCGGCATCTGCGACGGCACCGCCACGATGGCCTTCGCGATCACCGAGCCCGACGCGGGCACCAACACCCACAACATCACCACCAACGCGCGCCGCGACGGCGACGAGTGGGTGCTCAACGGCCGCAAGATCTGGATCTCCGGCGTCGACGAGGCCGACCACGTGCTCGTCGTGGCCCGCGCGCACGACGCGCGCACGGGCAAGGTCAAGCCGGTGCTGTTCGTGGTCCCGACCGAGGCCGCCGGCTTCGAGGCCACCGCGATCCCGATGGAGATCGTCAGCCCCGAGAAGCAGTTCCAGGTGTTCCTCGACGACGTCCGGCTGCCCGCCGACGCGCTCGTCGGCGACGAGAACGGGGGGCTCGTCCAGCTCTTCGCCGGCCTCAACCCCGAGCGGATCATGGCCGCCGCGTTCTCCCTCGGCCTGGCCCGCTACGCGCTGACCAGGGCCACGGCGTACGCGAAGGAGCGCGTCGTCTTCGACGTCCCCATCGGCGCCCACCAGGCCATCGCGCACCCGCTCGCGCAGGTCCACATCGAGGTCGAGATGGCCAGGCTGATGAACGACAAGGCGGCGGCCCTGCTCGACGCGGGCGAGGAGACCCGGGCCGGGGAGGCCGCCAACATCGCCAAGTACGCCGCCGCCGAGGCCGCCGTGCACGCCGTGGACGTCGCGGTGCAGACCCATGGCGGCAACGGGATCAGCCAGGAGTACGGCATGGCCGGGCTGCTCGTCGCCGCCCGCGCCGGCCGGATCGCCCCGGTGAGCCGGGAGATGATCCTGAACTACGTCGCGATGCACACCCTGGGGCTGCCGAAGTCCTACTGACGGGCTGGGGCGCGGGACGTCATGCGGATCGAGGTGACGTCACCACGATTCGCATGACGTTGTCCGGCTACGTCGCACGGCCGTCATGGCCAGCCTGGCCCGTGGACGAGGCCGCGTCATCAGGACTTCAGCGCCGACCCGAGGTAGCCGAACGTCCAGGGCGTGCGCGGCCCCGGCAGGTACTCCGCCCGCGCCGGGCCCGGCACCAGGCCGGAGCCCGCGACGAGCGCGGAGACGTCCCGGGTCAGGTGGCAGCCTCCCGCGACCCGCCGCTGCACCGGCTCGAGCCGACGCTGCCAGCGGGCGACCCCCTCGGTGGGGGCGAGGCCGTGCTCGAGGTAGGCGAAGCTGCCGCCGGGTCGCAGGACCCGGCGTACCTCGCCCAGCGCGAGCGCCGCGTCCGGGATCGTGCACAGCGTGAAGGTGCACAGCACGTGGTCGTAGGAGTCGTCCGCGGCGGCGAGACGCTGGCCGTCGAGGCCGACCCGGTGGACCGGTACGTCGTGGCGCGCGCGGCGGCGCTCGGAGAGCTCCCACCCGCGCTCCGACGGCTCGACCGCGTCGACGCGGGTGACCGCGGCAGGAAGGTGGCGCAGGTTCAGACCGCCACCGAAGCCGAGCTCGAGCACCTCGCCGCCCAACCCGGCGCACGCCTCGGCGCGCAGCTCCCCGATCTCCCGGCCCTTCAGTGCGCGGTCGACGAGACCCGGCACGACCCGCTCCTCCCACCACCCCATCGGGGCATCATGCCGTGTCGTCCTCGACCCGGGTGAGAGGAAGACGCGGGCGCTCTGGTTGGTTGGTCGACCATGCGCATCTTTTTCACCGGAGGCAGCGGCAAGGCCGGCCACCACGTAGCCCCCTACCTCGCTGAAGCGGGTCACCAGGTGACCAACGCCGACATCGTCGGTCTCGGTCGCGACGACGTGGCCGACCTGAAGGTCGATCTCACCGACGCCGGGGAGGTCTACTCCGCGATCGCGGGTGCCGCCCGGGCGGAGGAGCTCGAGCTGCCCGAGAAGCCGGCGTACGACGCGGTCGTGCACTTCGCGGCGATCCCGGCGATCCTCCTGCACTCGGATGCGAAGACCTACGCGACCAACGTGCTGAGCACCTACCACGTGCTCGAGGCCGCCACCCGTCTCGGGGTCAGGAAGATCATCTTCGCCTCGTCGGAGACGACGTACGGCATCTGCTTCGCCCAGGGTGAGCGCAAGCCGCTCTACGTGCCGGTCGACGAGGAGCACCCCACGGTGCCCGAGGACTCCTACGCGATGTCGAAGGTCTCCAACGAGGTCACCGCCCGCTCGTTCCAGGCGCGGACCGGCACGGACGTCTACGGCCTGCGGATCAACAACGTCATCGAGCCCCACGAGTACGCCGAGTCGTTCCCGGCCTACCTCGAGGACCCCTCCCTGCGGCGGCGCAACGTCTTCGCCTACATCGACACCCGCGACCTCGGCCAGATGGTGCAGCGGTGCCTGGAGACCGACGGGCTGGGCTACGAGGTGTTCAACGTCGCGAACGCCGACATGTCCGTCGCCGCGACGACCGACGACATCATCAGCCGGTTCTACGACGGCGTCGAGGTACGGCACGAGATGGGTCGCGACGAGACGTTCTACTCGATCGAGAAGGCGCGCCGGATGCTCGGCTACGAGCCGCAGCACTCCTGGCGCGACGTGCTCGACGACCCGGGCGCCGCGCCGGCCTGACGCTCCGCGGGCCGGGGGGGTGACGCGGCGGATATCGTGGCAGCGTGGCCGACCGGGTGAGCAGCGTCGACCGCTTCCAACGAGACCACCCGGTCGTCGGGCTCCCGCTGGCGGTGATCTACAAGTTCTTCGAGGACCAGGGCAACTACCTGGCCGCGATCCTCACCTACTACGCCTTCATCGCGATCTTCCCGCTGCTGCTCCTGGCCTCCTCCATCCTCGGCCTCCTGCTCCAGGGCAACCCCGAGCTCCAGGACACGGTGCTGAACTCCGCGCTGCGCCAGTTCCCGATCATCGGCCAGGAGCTGGGCCGCCCCGAGCGCTTCACCGGCTCCACCGTCGGGATCGTCGTCGGCGTCCTCGCCGCCACCTACGGTGCGATGGGTCTCGGCCAGGCGATCCAGAACGCGATGAACATCGCCTGGTCGGTGCCGCGCAACAGCCGGCCGAACCCGTTCCTGCTCCGCCTGAAGAGCCTGCTGCTGCTCGTGGCCTCGGCCATCGCGGTGGTCGCGGTCTCCACCGTCTCGGTGCTCGGCTCGAGCACCGAGGTGTTCGGCAGCCGGATCGACGTGCTGATCCGGCTGGCCATCTACGCCCTCTCGGTGATCGCGGTCGGGCTCGGTCTGACCGTGCTGTTCCGCGTCGCCGCGTCGCGCCGCCACGGGTTCGGTCGCAGCGCCCCGGGCGCGTTCGTCACCGCGATCCTGTGGCAGTCCCTGCAGTGGGCGGGCACGATCTACGCCCAGCGGGTCCTCGCCGAGACCGCGCCCGTCAACGCCACCTTCGGCCTGGTCCTCGGCCTGCTCGGGATCATCTACCTCGCCTCGCTGATGGGGGTGATCGGCATCGAGGTCAACGTCGTGCTCGCCCGCCGGCTGTGGCCGCGTGCGCTGCTGACCCCCTTCACCGACGCCGTCGACCTCACCGACGCCGACCGGCGCGCGTACGCCGCGTACGCCCAGATGCAGCGGCACAAGGGCTTCGAGACCGTCACGATCCGCTTCGAGGGCCGCGACGGGGAGGCTCACGAGTTCGTCCCCGACCCGGCCTCACCCAAGGACCAGGTGCAGACCGGGGTGATCCCCACGATCCCGACCTACCCCGAGCGCAAGCACCGCGCCCGCAAGGAGCCGGACCCGCCGGCCGCCGTACGCCCGGTCGAGGTGCGGCCGGTCGAGGTGCGGCCCGCGGATCCCGCTGACCCGTTCCGTGGCGACCCTCAGCGCGAGACCCGCACCCGCACGTAGCCGATCCTCACCTCGAGGGCGGTCGGGGGAAGAACAGCGGCACCCGGGCGGCGTACTCCTCCCAGCCCTCGCGCTGGCTCATCTTCCTCTCCAGCAGCTTCGCGCCGGTCACGTTGCGGATGAAGTAGGTCATGGCGACCGGCGCGACGAGGGTCACCAGGCCGACCACCCAGCCGGAGGCCAGGCCGGCGGCCAGCCAGAGACCCCACCACACGCAGGCGTCGCCGAAGTAGTTCGGGTGCCGGGTCCAGCCCCACAGGCCCTGGTCCATGATCTTCGGGCGCGACGCCTTGGGCTGGGCCTTGTACGCCGTGAGCTGACGGTCGCCGATCGTCTCGAAGGTGAGGCCGACGCCCCACACGAGGACGCCGAGCACCAGCACGGGCCAGGAGGCGAGCCCGGTGGCGGCGCCGATCATCACCGGCAGCGAGACCACCCACATCGCGGTGCCCTGCACGGCGAAGACCCGCTTGACCGCGGTCGCCAGGCCGACCTCGGCCAACGACCCGCCCAGCATCTCGACGTAGCGCGGGTCCTCCTCGCCGGCGTGCTCGCCGTTGAAGCGGGACCGCACGTGCCAGGCCAGCCGGCCGCCCCAGATCGCGACGAGGACGAGGACGATCCACGGCTGGGCGTCCCCGGAGGCCCCGACGTCGGCGGCGGAGCCGAGCATCGCGGAGACCAGGGCGACGGCCACGAAGCCGGAGCCCCAGGCGACGTCGACGACGGCGACCACCCCGAGCTGCTTGCCGCGCACGGCCGTCAGCGCCATCACCGCCGCGACGACGAGCGCTCCGACGACGAGGATCACCACGGACAGCGGGAAGGCGCGCACGAGGCTGACGCTAGCCGAGCAGGCTCACCCGCGGGCTGTCCAGGGGTCGGGTACCTGAGGACGCGCTCCGGCGCGTCGGAGGATGCCCGACCTCGGATCCCGGTGACGATCGAGCGCTCGGCGCCCGGTGACACGGGGGCCCGCCGACTGCTAGGAACACATCACCAGTCGTCGCACGTCTCGAACCAAGGAGCAGCTCGTGGACCTGACCGAGGCCCTCTCCTGGGCTGGCCGCCGCAAGAACGCCGTGCTCATCACCATCCGCAGGGACGGGCGCGCCCAGTCCTCCGACGTCGGGTACGCCGTGGACGGCGACGCGTTCGTCATCTCGGTGACCGACGACCGGGCCAAGACCGCCAACATGCGCCGCGACCCCCGAGTCGTCGTGCACCTGAGCGACCCGCCGTCGTGGTCCTACGCCTCCTTCGACGGCACGGTCGAGCTCTCCCCGGTCACCACCGAGGTAGACGACGCCACCAGTGACGCACTGTGCGCCTACTACGAGCAGGTCACGGGCGGACCCCACGACGACTGGGACGAGTACCGCGCTGCGATGGTCGCCGAGAAGCGTCTCGTCGTGAGGTTCACTCCCACGTCGGTGGTGGGACAGCTGCACTGAGACCGCGGCGAGCGGTCGCTCACCAGGACCGTTCGGCCGGCAGCGTGTGCTCACCACCGGGGCGCACCATCAGGATCTGGTCGACGCCCATGCGGCCGTCGCGGAAGGCCATCGAGCCGCCGACGAGGTAGAGCTCCCAGACCCGGTAGACCTCCTCGCCCATCAGCGCCGTGAGCTGGTCACGGTGGGCGTAGAAGTTCTCCAGCCAGCCTGCGACGGTCAGCACGTAGTGCTCGCGCAGGCCGTGGACGTCGCGGACCTCGAGGCCGCCCTCCTCGAGCATGGCCACGGTCTCCCCGACCGGGCGCATGTACATGTCGGGGGCGATGAACGACTCGATGAACGGGCCGCCGCCGGGCCACTTGCCGGTGCGCGACATCTGCTGGATCAGCACCCGCCCGCCCGGCTTGACCGCACGGCGCAGCACCGAGGCGTACGTCGGGTAGTTGTCCTGGCCGACGTGCTCGCCCATCTCCAGCGAGCCGACGGCGTCGTACTCGTGGCGCGGGGCGGGGACGGCGTCGCGGTAGTCCTGGAGGCGGATCTCGACCTTGCCCTCGAGCCCGCGCTCGGCGATGCGGGCGTCGATGAACTTCTTCTGCTCGGCCGCGATCGTCACCCCGGTCACCTGGGCGCCGAAGTGCTCGGCCGCGTGCAGCGAGAGCGAGCCCCAGCCGCAGCCGACGTCGAGCATGCGCATGCCGGGCTCGAGACCGAGCTTGCGGCACACGAGGTCGAGCTTGGCGCGCTGCGCCTCCTCGAGGCTGACGTCGGGCTTGACGTGGTACCCGCAGGAGTAGGCCATCTGCGGCTCGAGGATCAGCGAGTAGAACTCGTTGGACAGGTCGTAGTGGTGGCTGATCGCACGGATGTCGCGCAGCTTGGAGTGCAGGCGGCCCTTGACCCGGGCCTGTGACGCCGGCGCCGACGGCGGCAGTCCGATCAGGCCCATCGAGCGCAGCTCGCCCAGCGCCTTGAGCACCGACTTCGGCGACAACCTCGCGCCCGAGAGCTGACGCTCCCGGGAGACCGCGAAGGCGTGGGTCAGGGCGGAGTCGAGGTCCCAGCCGCCCTCGGCGGGCACGTCGAGCTCGCCGGTGACGTAGGCCTGCGCCGCACCGAGCTCTCCGGGGTGGCGCAGCAGGCGGCGTACGGCGGCCGGGGAGCGGAGCTCGACGACGGGGCCTTCGGGCGACCCGGCCTCCGAGCCGTCCCAGGCGCGCAGCCGGACGGGCAGGGTGCCCCCGACGAAGGGTTCGACGATCGCGGCGAGCTGTTCGGCGACGGCCATCAGGCTGCCCCTCCTCGGGTCCAGACGAGCTGGTTGACGTCGAGGTACGCCGAGGCGAACCCGGCGCGGGAGTACTCCAGGTAGAAGTGCCACATCCGCAGGAACGTCTCGTCGAAGCCGAGGGCCAGCACGTCGTCGTGGGCGGCGGTGAACGCCTCGTCCCACAGGCGCAGCGTCTCGGCGTAGTGCAGGCCCATCGAGAGCCGGCCGGTCAGCACGAGGTCGGTGTGCTCGCGGCCGAGCTCCTCGAGGACCTGCACCGAGGGCAGGAACCCGCCGGGGAAGATGTACTTGTTGATCCAGGTGTAGGTCTGCTTGGTGGCCAGCATCCGGTCGTGCGGCATCGTGATCGCCTGGATGCCGGCGCGGCCGCCGGGCACCAGGACGCGCTCGATGGTCTCGAGGTAGGTCTGCCAGTACTCGTGCCCGACCGCCTCGATCATCTCGACCGAGACCACGGCGTCGAAGTGGCCGGTCACGGCGCGGTAGTCGAGCAGCTCGACGTCGACGAGATCGCTCATGCCGGCCTGCTCGATGCGCTCGCGGGCCAGGACCTGCTGCTCGGAGGAGAGCGTGATCGTGGTGACCCGGGCGCCGCGTCGCGCGGCGCGCAGCGCGAGCTCACCCCAGCCGGAGCCGATCTCGAGCACGCGGGAGCCCTCGGTGACCCCGGTCTCGTCGAGGAGCCGCTCGAGCTTGCGTGCCTGCGCGGTCTCGAGGTCGGCCCGGGTCGGGCCGTCACCCTGCTCCACGGCGTACGGCGCGGAGGCGCGCAGCAGCTCGCCGACCCGGTCGCGGGCGTGGTCCTGGTCGGACTCGAAGAGGGCGGAGGAGTAGCTCAGGGTCGGGTCGAGGAACAGCTCGAACATGTCGTTGGACAAGTCGTAGTGGTGCGCGATGTTGCCGCGCGTCTGGTCCTCGGTGTTGCGGTGGAAGCGCGGGGGGCGCGCGACGTAGAGGGCACGCAGCTTCTGCATCGGCCGCGGCACGAGGTCGGCCATCTCGGCGGAGAGCACGCCGAGGAAGCCGCTGAGGTCCTCGGCGTCCCACGCGCCCGTCAGGTAGGCCTCGCCGAAGCCGATCAGGCCCTGGCTGCCGACCCGGGCGAAGAACTCCTCGGGCCGGTGGATGACCGCGACCGGCCCGCCGCGTCCGAGTCGCTGGGCGGGGCGCTTGTCGCTGGCGGCGACCTCGACGGTGACGTCGAGGCGGTTCATGGCGGCGGCGAAGATCCGGCGCAGGATGCGGGCGGCGACGACGGCCCTGGGCCCGGTCGGCACGACCTCGAGGCCGGGCCAGCGGTGGGCGACGAGCGGGTCGGAGTCGACGGTCATCGGACACCTTCCTGGTGGTGGGAGGGGCGGGGGCGGACAGGCAGACGGCGCAGCCAGAGCCAGACGCCGTGGGCCAGGATCAGGGCGGAGCCGCGCAGGGCGGCGGGGGCAGCGCGGACGACGGCCCGTCGGTCGGTCGGCGAGCCGACGCGCTGCCCGTCGAGGGAGGCACTGAACGTGGCGCCGTCGTCGCTGTGCAACGTCACCGAGACGTGCAGACGCTCGTCAGGCACGGGCACGGCGAGCTCGTAGTGGCCGTCGGTGCCGTGGAAGGGCGAGACGTACATCGCCTTGTCGGTGCGCGCGCGACCCTGCTCGTCGGGGTGGACCACGTAGGCGTGACGGTCGCCGTAGGTGTTGTGCACCTCGACCACGACCGCGGCGAGGTCGCCGGCCGCATCGGTGCACCAGAACACGCTGATCGGGTTGAAGCAGTAGCCCAGGGCCCGGGCGTTGGCCGCCATCAGGATCTGGCCGCCGCGGAGGTCGAGGCCCTCGCCGAGCAGGAACGCCTCGACGTTGGCGCGGATCGTGGCGTCCGGGTCGCCGAGGTGGTCGCGGGCCTGGAAGGAGGCCAGCACGCCATGGTCGGGCAGGTCGTCGAGGTCGACGAGCCAGGTGTGGGTCCGGTGGGTGAAGCTGCGCTTGAAGGGCCGGCGACGCGTGTGGCGCACGGTGGTCGCGACGACGCCGGTGCGCTCGCGCATCCCCCCGCCGAACGCCCCGACGCGCACGCCGTCGGCCTCGGGCCAGCTCAGCCCGACCCGCTCGGCGGCCGCGAGGCCGGAGCGCGCGCCGTCCTCGTGGAAGCCCCACCCGTGGTAGGCGCCGGCGAACGCGAGCCGGTCGGTGTCGATCTCGGGCAGGCGGGCCTGCGCGGCGACCGAGGTCGGGTTGTAGAGCGGGTGCTCGTACTCCCGGCGGGCGATGACCGTGCCCGGGTCGACGAGGTGCTCACCCCCGAGCGTGACCAGGTAGTGGGTCTCGGTGGGCAGGCGCTGCAGGCGGGTCAGGTCGTAGGTCACGGTGACCTCGCCCGGGCGGGCGTCCGTGCCGCGCGGCCGGTGGAAGTTCCAGGCGGCCCAGGCGTCGGTGGCCTCGGGCAGCACGGAGGTGTCGGTGTGCAGCAGCGCGACGTTGGTGCTGTACGGCATCGCCGCGAGGAGCTCGCGCTGCAGGGGGGTCGGCTCGGCGAGCATGCCGAGCGCGTGGGAGGGGTGCGTGGCCACCACGACGGCGTCGAAGGTCTCGGTGCGGCCGTTGCCGTCGGTCACCTCGACCCCGTCAGCGGTCTCGAGCAGCGAGGTCACCTTGGCGCCCAGGCGCACCTCGCCCACCTCGGCGGCGACCTTCTCGACGTAGCGGTGCGAGCCGCCGGAGACGGTGCGCCACTGCGGGGAGCCGAAGATGCCGAGCATGCCGTGGTGGGAGAGGAAGGTGAACAGGTAGCGCGCGGGGTAGTCGAGGGCCACCTCGGGGTCGCAGGACCACACGGCGGCCACCAGGGGCTCCATGAAGTGACGCACGAAGTACGGGGTGAAGCCGCCCTCGTCGAGGAAGCGGCGCAGGGTCACGTCCTCGGTGACGTCACCGGTGCTGGGCACGCGCGCCTGGGAGACGACCCGCTGGGCCCGGCGGTGGAAGCGCGGGATCTCGGTCAGCATCCGCAGGTAGCGCGGGTTGCGCAGGTTGGCGCTGGTCGGGAAGAGCCCGCGCCGGCCCATGGCGCCGGCCCACTCCAGACCCGTGCCGTCGTCGCGGATCGACATCGACATCTCCGAGGGCTGCGTGCGTACCCCCAGCTCGGCGAACATCCGCAGCAGCACCGGATAGGTGCGGGGGTTGTGCACGATGAACCCGGTGTCGATGCCGAGCGTGAGCTCCGTGCCCGGCCCCGTGCCCGGGTCCAGCACGTCGTGGGTGTCGGCGTGCCCGCCGAGCCGGTCGTCGGCCTCGTAGAGGACGACGTGCGCCGTGCGGGAGGCCACGTAGGCGGCCGTGAGCCCGGCGACGCCCGATCCGACGACGGCGACCCGGCGGCTCACGCCTGCTCGAAGGGGAGGTAGGCGACCGGTTGCGTCGTCGGGTGCGAGGACCCGCCGACG
The DNA here is from genome assembly GCA_963760555.1 of uncultured Actinomycetota bacterium. Lineage (GTDB taxonomy): Bacteria > Actinomycetota > Actinomycetes > Propionibacteriales > Nocardioidaceae > Nocardioides. The sequence continues at coordinate 310,643 of CAVXDJ010000004.1, forward strand.
GGCTCCACGGTGATCCCGATCGCCTCGGCGTCGGTGGCGTTGCCGGCCAGCAGCGCGGAGAAGTCGCCGGTGTTCTCGAGCCCGGCCGGCAACATCTCGCCGTCGAGGCGCAGCCAGAGCTGGTAGACGCTGCCCCGGCCGGGGTCGGGCATCCCGCGGGTCACGACGGCGGCCTCGCCCAGGGCGCGTGAGCGGAACACGGTGGCGGAGCCGCCGACGTCGAGACCCTGGGCCAGGGTCTCCGCGTCGCTCGCGTCGATGACCTGCTGGACGGGGTCCACGTCCGGGGTCACCGAGGGCGTGTCCCGTGCGCTCGGCACGTCATCGCCGCCGAACGGGTTGCCCAGCGCCGAGACGGCGCCGATCACCGTGACGGCGGCGGCCGCGGCGACGAGGGCGGGCAGGGTCCGGCGGCGCCGGGCGTGGCGGCGCTCGGAGAGCGACGTGACGTCGCTGGAGGAGTCGTGGGTGATGACCGGGGGCAGCGGACGAACTGCGGCGATGTCGGCGAGCACGCGAGCGCGCAGGTCGCGGGGAGGGGCGACGGCACGGTCGACCCCGAGCACCGCGCCGGCCTCCTGCAGGCTGGTCACCTCGTGGCGGCACTCCGCGCAGCCGGCGAGGTGCTGCTCGAAGATCTCCCGCTCGTCGGCGTCGAGAGCGTCGATCGCGTAGGCGCCGGACAGCGCATGGGCGTCGTTCATGCTCGGGCTCCTTCCGCCGGGCCCTGCCCGACTCCGAGAGCGTCCCGGAGGCGGATGAGGCCGTCTCGAATCCTGGTCTTCGCGGTACCGATCGGCAGGTTCAGCATGCTGGCCACCTCGGTGTGGGTGTAGCCCCCGAAGTAGGCGAGCTCGAGTGCCTCGCGCTGGATCGGGGTGAGCGTCTTGAGGGCCCCCCTGACCCGGTGGGCCTCCATGGAGGCCTGGGCCGCGTCAGCGGTGGCGTCGTGCGGGACGCTCTGGTTCTGGTGGTGGTAGGTCTCGTCCCGCCGTGATGCTGCTTCGGCGGAGCGGACCCGGTCGACCGCACGGCGGTGGAGGATGGTCAACAACCACGAGACGGCACTTCCCTGTGCCGGGTCGAAGCGGTTGGCCGTGCGCCACACCTCGAGGTAGGCCTCCTGGGAGACCTCCTCGGCCTGGGCCGGGTTGCGGACCACCCGCACCGCGAGCCCGAAGGCCCGCGAGGAGGTGGCGTCGTAGAACGTGGCGAAGGCCTGCTCATCGCCCCTCGCGGAGCGCTTGAGAAGGTCTCCCAGCTCGGCAGTGGTCAGCCCCCCGGGAGGCCGGGAGACAGGTGACGGCGCCGCCTCCGAGGAGGAGGCGCCGTCACCCACGGGCTTCACAGGATCATCCACCCGATCGATTGTGCCGTGCTCAGTGACCCAGGGTCACTATCAGGACGGCATCAGCACGGTGTCGATGACGTAGACCGTCGCGTTGGCCGTGGGGATGTTGCCGCACAGGACGGTGGCGTCGCCACCGGGGTTGGTCACGGTGACGCCCTCGGTGGCGTCGCCCGTGATCTTGAGGGTGTCGGAGTTCAGGGTGTCCTGGGTTCCGGCGATCTCGTCCGGGCCGAGCTGCTTGCCGATGACGTGGTGGGTCAGGATCGCGGTCAGCGTCTTCTTGTCCTTCAGGACCGCGTTGAGCGTCTTCGCGGGGATCTTCTTGAAGGCGTCGTCGGTCGGGGCGAAGACGGTCAGGGCGGGGGCGGAGTTCAGCGTGTCGACGAGGCCGGCTGCGCCGACGGCCGAGACGAGGGTGCCGAGCAGCGGGTTGTTGCTGGCGGCGGTGGCGACCGGGTCCTGGACCATGCCGTCGAACGAGCCCTTGCCCGAGGTCGGGACGGCGGAGCAGGCGTCACCGAAGGTGTCGGCTCCGGCGCCGGCAGCAGCCGCGTCGGACTCGGTCTCGGAGGGCGACTCGACGGGGGCCTCCGAGGTGGCGGAGTCGCTCGCGGTCGACGAGCCGGCGTCCTCGGTCGAGGAGCCGCCGCAAGCAGCGAGGCTCACGGAGAGGGCGAGCGCGCCGGCGAGGGTGCCGGTGGTGCGGGTGATCGAGTTGAGCTTCATGAGGGGAAAGCCTTTCGTACGGGGGTTGTCTCTCTCGGTACTGACACGGGTAGTTCGGTGCTGACCCGCCAGCGGATTGGTCGGCGGGGGACCTGATCGAACTTTTTCTCCAGCGGGGCCCGTTCGTGGTGGCGTGACGCGCGGCCGCGGCCGCGGCACGACGCACGACCGCCCCGCCCCGGGGAACGGGGACGGGGCGGGCGGGACAGCGGGGCTACCGGGGTCGGGAGGCCTCAGGCCACCGTGACGAGCAGGCTCTGGATGCCGCTGGAGCCCTCGGGGAAGGGGTTGGCGCGCGCCGCGGTCTGGACGTCGCCGTTGCCGTCGGTGACGCGTGCGGCGATCGTGTGGGAGCCGCTGGTGGCGTCCCACTCGAAGAACCACTGTCGCCAGTAGTCGGTGTTGACGTCGGGGCCGAGCGTGGCGGCCTGCCAGCCGCCGCCGTCGATCTGGACCTCGATCTTCTGCACGCCGCCCTGCTGCTGGGCCCAGGCGACGCCACCGACGACGGTCTTGCCCGCCTCGAGCTGGGAGCCGACCTGGGGGGTGTCGATGCGCGCGGAGATCTTGATCGGGGCGTCGGTGGCCCAGTCGCGGTCGGTCCAGTACGCCTTCTGGTCGGCGTAGGTGGTCAGGGTCAGTCGCTCGACCCACTTGGTGGCGCTGATGAAGCCGTAGAGGCCGGGGATGACCAGGCGAGCCGGGAACCCGTGCTCGCGCGGAAGGGCCTCCCCGTTCATCCCGATGGCCAGGATCGCGTCGCGACCGTCGGTGGCCAGGTCGAGCGGGGTCGAGATGGTCATCCCGTCGACGTCGGTGGAGAGGATCTGGTCGGCCTTGGTGTTGGCGATGCCGGCCTTGTCGAGCAGCGTCTGGAGCGGGACCCCGAGCCAGCGCGCGCCGCCGACGTACTGCCCGCCGACGGAGTTCGACACGCAGGTCAGGGTGATGTCGCGCTCGATGACGTCCATGGCGGAGATCTCGTCGAAGGTGAAGCTGACCTCCTGGTCGACGTCGCCGTCGATCGTGAGGGTCCACGAGCCCGGGTCGATGATCGGGGTGTCGAGCCGGGTGTCGACGCGGTAGAAGTCGGCGTTGGGCACCTGCAGCGGCGTGATCGCGGGGAAACGCTTCTCCAGACCGGTCGGCAGGGGGGTGAGCTGCTTGGCCGCCGTGGGCAGCGTCACGTCGGCCGGGGCCGCGCGGAGGTTGCCGATGAGGCGGCCGGCGCCGGCCATGGCGGCGGCGAGGACGAGCATCGCGCCCGACCCGATCAGCACGCCGCGACGGCTGGCGCCGCTGCTCGACGTCGCGACCGGGTCGGTGGTCTCGTCCGCGTCCTCGGCGGAGCGCGCCGCCGAGCGACGCGCGGTGCGGTCGAGGAAGAACAAGGTGGCGACGCCGGCGATGGCGGTGACGATGCTCGGCACGACGTCGAGGAGGCTGTCGGAGTTCACGTACGCCGCGACGGCGGCCACCGCGACCAGGGCCACCAGCATGGTGGCGCCGGCGGCGAGACGACGGCGGGCCAGCACGCCGGCGACGGCGGCGAGGACCAGCACGGCGATGATCACCGTGCCGACGAGGATGAGCTTGTCGTTGGACCCGAAGTTGCGGATCGCCCACTCCTTGAGCGGGGTGGGGGTCAGGTTGATCACGCTCGACCCGACGGCGAGCACCGGTGAGGCGGCCGGCGTGGTCAGGGACGCGACGAGGTGTCCGGCCCCCATGCCCACGAGGGTGGCGAGGAGTCCGAATCCGGCGTACAGCAGGCGAGGTCGCATACCGAGGGTTCGGAGCGGAGGGCCATCCGGATGGGTCGGGGCGCGTGCTGCACGGTGCCGCGGACGGGGGTCGGGTCGCTGCGGGAGACGGTCGTATGATGATCGACTCGTCTGCTGCGGACCACCCCGGCACGGCGTAGCGACACGGCCGACCCGGCGCGCGTCGCCCGACCCGCACCGAGGGGAGATCGCTGTGTCCGAGGAGCTCGCCGAGCGGGAGATCGCCGCTGAGCAGGCGTTCGTGGACACCGTCTACCTGCGTCTGGCTGACGCGGGGACCGCCGCGCAGCGACTGGCCGACGAGGGCCACGAGCGCGGACGCCTGGGTCACGAGGGGGGTCTCGTCGAGCGCGACGCCATGGTCTTCCAGGCCGCCAAGCGGCTCGCGCAGCTCGACGCCGCGCACGAAGGCCTGGTCTTCGGTCGTCTCGACCTCGATCCGGCGAGCGACCCGGAGTCCGCCGCGGACCAGCCGGTGCGCCGCTACGTCGGGCGCCTCGGGCTGCGCGACGCGGAACGCGAGTCGCTGCTCGTCGACTGGCGTGCGCCCGCGGCGGCGGTGTTCTACCAGGCCACGGCGGCCACGCCGCAGTCCGTCGTACGCCGTCGCGTGCTGCGGTGCAGCGGCTCGCACGTCGTCGGGGTGGAGGACGAGCTCCTCGACGCCGACGCCGCGGCGCGGCTGGAGGAGCTCGGGGTGGAGCTGCCCGTCGTCGGGGAGGGCGCCCTGATGGCCCAGCTCTCGCGCGCCCGTGACCGCTCGATGCACTCGATCGTGGCGACGATCCAGGCCGAGCAGGACCGGGCCATCCGAGCACCGGGTCGCGGCGTCGTGGCGATCTCCGGGGGCCCGGGAACCGGCAAGACCGTGGTCGCGCTGCACCGCGCGGCGTTCCTGCTCTACTCCGACCGTCGCCGCTACGAGACCGGCGGGGTGCTGGTGATCGGACCCAGCGGGGTCTTCATGCGCTACATCCAGCGGGTGCTGCCCAGCCTCGGCGAGACGGCCGTCGCGCTGCGCTCGCTCGGCGAGGTCGTCGACGGCGTCTCCGCCTCGCGCCACGACCCGCCGGCGGTCGCCGACGTCAAGGGGTCGGCCCGGATGGTGGAGGTGCTGCGCCGCCTGGCCCGTGAGCCGGTGCCCGGTGCAGCCGACGGACTGCGGGTCTTCTGGCGCGACGACGTGATCGAGCTGCGGCCACCGCAGCTGGCCCGGCTCCGTCGTCAGCTGATGGGCCAGGGGCGCCGCAACCGCCAGGTCCAGCGCGTCGCGCCGACCCTGCTCGACGCGATGTGGCGCCAGGTCAAGGGCGAGCGGGGCCGCGAGCGGGGCCGCGAGGCCTTCGACGACGACATGCTCTCGATCCCCGAGGTCGTCGACTTCGCGGTGCAGTGGTGGCCGCCCCTGCACGCCGCCGACGTCCTGGGCTGGCTGCGCGACCCCGAGCTGCTGGCCCGCGTCGGCGAGGGCGTGCTCGACGAGGAGGAGCAGCGGCTGCTGGCCAAGAGCTGGTCGGAGGCCCCACCGATCACCGCCAGCGGCGTCGTGCGGGGCGGGCTGTCGATCCAGGACGTGCCCCTGCTCGACGAGCTGCGCTACGCCCTCGGTGACGCGCCCGCGGTCGAGGAGGAGCGCGAGGGCACCGGCGGTGCGCTCGGCCGGGCCCTCGACGGCCGGGTCGACCTCGAGGAGCTCACCACGGCCGCCGAGCGCGAGTACGCCCCGAGCGGTCGCGCCTGGGCCCCGCCCAGCAACAGCATCGACGACGACGGCTTCGCCCACGTGCTCGTCGACGAGGCGCAGGACCTGACCCCGATGCAGTGGCGGATGGTCGGGAGGCGCGGTCGCGCGGCGTCGTGGACCGTCGTCGGCGACCCCGCGCAGTCGTCGTGGCCGGTGCCGGCCGAGGCCGACCAGGCGCGCGCCGAGGCCCTCGAGCGCAAGACGCTGCACTCCTTCCACCTGTCGACGAACTACCGCAACTCCGCCGAGATCTACGCCCACGCCGCGGCGTACGCCGAGCGGGTCGGCCTCGACGCCGACCTGCCCGAGGCCGTGCGCTCGACCGGCGTCGAGCCGCGCGAGGTCAGCGTCGCCGACGACGACCTCGAGGCCGTCGCCCGGCGCGAGGTCGTCGCGCTCGCCGGACAGGTCGCGGGCACCGTCGGGATCGTGGTGCCCGCGGCGCGCCGCTCGGAGGTCAACGCGTGGCTGGCCTCCTGGCCGGAGCTGGCCGACGACGCCCGCGGAGCCCGGGCCGCGGTCGACTCGCGGGTCGCGCCGTCGGGAGAGGACCGGGTCGTCGTGCTCACCGGGCTCGACACCAAGGGCCTGGAGTTCGACGCGATCGTGGTCGTGCGCCCCCAGGAGATCGAGGCGGAGTCCGTCACGGGACGCGCGACGCTCTACGTGGTCCTGACGCGGGCGACCCAGCAGCTGACGACGCTGTCCTGAGGGCGAGCGCGACCAGGGCCACCGCGATCGCCGCGCCGACCAGGCTCACACCGCGCAGACCGACCGCGAGGTCGCCGCCGGCGCCGCGGCTCAGCACCGACGAGAGGCTGCCGAGCAGGGCCACGCCCAGCGCGAGCCCGAGCTCGGCGGCGGTCTCGGAGATGCCCGAGGCGTTGCCGGCCCGCTCGGGCGGAGCCGAGCCGACGATGCGGTCCGTGGTCAGGGCGGTCACCAGGCTCGCGGCGAAGGAGAGCAGGGCGAACCCGGTGACCAGCACGCCGAGACCGGGTGAGCCGGCGCCGAGCGCGACCACGACCAGGCCCACCACGGCCACGACGAGCCCGGCCGGGATGACGGTCGTCGGCTCCACGCGCCGGACGGCCCAGGGGGCGACCACCGCGCCGACCATCGCCAGCGCGGTCGCCGGCAGGGTCCACAGGCCCGCGTGCAGGGCGCTCAGCCCCCGCTGGACCTGCAGCTGCTGGAGCAGCAGGTACTGCACTCCGGCGAGCAGGAACAGCGTGCCGAGGTGCACCACGACCGAGCGGGAGAAGCCGCCGTCGGCGAACAGGGCCACGTCGAGGACGGGGGTGCGCAGTCTGTCGCTGGCGGCGTACGAACACCACCCCGACGACGAGGCCGGCGCCCAGGGCGGCCACGCTCGTCGGAGCGAGCCCCTCGACGGCGGCGCGCTTGACGCCCCAGACCAGCGGCAGGATCGCGCCGAGCGAGAGCACGACGCTGGCCGGGTCGAGCCGGTCGGGGTCGACGACGACGTGCTCGGGCAGCAGGAACGGTCCGGTGACCAGCAGCAGGACCATCACCGGGATGCCGATCAGGAAGACCGAGCCCCACCAGAACCGTTCGAGCAGCAGACCACCCACCAGCGGGCCGAGCGCGCTGCCCACGGTCAGCGCGCCCATCCAGACCGCGATCGCGGTGGTGCGCTGGGCGCTGTCGTGGAACATCGTGCGGATGAGCGAGAGCGTCGAGGGCATCAGCGTCGCCCCCGCCACGCCGAGCAGCGCACGGGCGGCGATCAGCAGCTCCGGGGTCGGCGCGAACGCGGCCACGGCCGAGACCGCCGCGAAGCAGCCCGCCCCGACGAGCAGCAGCCGCCGCCGCCCGGTCCGGTCACCGAGGGTGCCCATCGTGAGCAGCAGCCCGGCGATGAGGAACCCGTAGACGTCGACGATCCACAGCAGCTGGGTCGGGCTCGGGTCGAGGTCGCGCGCGATCGCCGGCGCCGCGAGGTGCAGGGCGGTGAAGTCCAGCGCGATGATCGCGGTCGGCAGCGCCAGCACCGCCAGGCCCAGCCACTCGCGGCGACCGGCGTACGCCGTGTGGTCCGAGCTCATGGCGCGACCGTACGGGCGGGGTGGGGGTGGGTGGGAACCCGTGGGCCGCGCGGTCGCGGTTTCCCAAGGGATGCGGGGGATTGCCCGCTCCCCGGTGCAGATCTGCACCGGGGAGCGACCGACTGCGTGCATCCCTTGGGAAACCGCAGCCCAGGTCCCGGCGCATCCCGCGGCAGACCGACCCGGGCGGGGGCGCCCTAGGCTGGACGACATGCCCGCACCGCCCGAGAAGCCCGATGCCCGTGCCGCGATCGAGGCGTTGCAGGGCCACGAGGCGTGGGCGATCATCCGCCGCTCGACCCGGGCCGGTGACCGCGACACGGTCGGTCTCGTGGGGGGCCGGCGCTCGGTCGTCGAGTCGCTGCTCGACGTGCCGCTCACCGACGGGGTGCCGGCCGGGGGCCACATCGCCGACCGGCTGCTGGCGATCCCGTTCCGCCAGGTCCGCGAGCGCGGGTTCGCCGCCCACGACGACGGCACCCCGCTGGTCGTCGTCGACGTCGAGACCGAGCTGGAGTACTCCGTGGCCGAGGTGGTCGAGGCGATCGACGACGTCGAGCTCACGTTCGCCGACCGCGGCGGCTTCGAGACCGACGACGCGACGTACGAGCGGCTCGTCGAGTCGATCATCGCCGACGAGATCGGTCAGGGCGAGGGCGCCAACCTCGTCGTCGGACGCCACTACCGCGCCACCGTCGACGACTGGGGACCCGAGCGCGCGCTCGCCGTCCTCCGCCGGCTGCTCGAGCGCGAGCGGGGGGCGTACTGGACCTTCCTGTTCTTCACCGGCGACCGCTACCTGATCGGTGCGACCCCCGAGCGGCACGTCAGCGTGCACGACGGCGACGTGCGGATGAACCCGATCAGCGGCACCTTCCGCATCCCCCGCGACGCCGACACGGCCGCCGACACGGCCGCCGACCGCGGCGCGCACGGCGGGCTCAAGGGCCGCCTCCTGGACTTCCTGGCCGACGAGAAGGAGATCTACGAGCTCTTCATGGTCGTCGACGAGGAGCTGAAGATGATGTGCGACATCTGCTCCGAGGGCGGCCAGGTCCTCGGCCCGTTCCTGAAGCCGATGAGCCGACTGGTCCACACCGAGTACCTCCTGGCCGGGCGCAGCACGCGCGACCCGCGCGAGGTGCTGCGCGAGACGATGTACGCCGCCACGGTCACCGGCAGCCCGGTCGAGAACGCCTGCCGGCTGATCGAGCGCTACGAGACGACCGGGCGCGGCTACTACGGCGCCGCGCTGGCCATCCTCGGCCGCGACGCGCACGGCGGCCCGGTGGTCGACTCACCGATCGTGATCCGCACCGCCGACATCGACCTCGACGGGCACCTGAGGGTCACCGCGGGGGCGACCCTCGTGCGCGACTCCGACCCCGCCTCGGAGGTCGCCGAGACCCACGCCAAGGCCGGGGGCATCCTGTCGGCGTTCGGCCTGGTCGAGGCCGCCCCGACGCCGAGCGTGGACATGGCCGAGCTGGTCGGCGACGAGGACGTCCTGGTCGCCCTCGGCTCGCGCAACCGGCGGCTCTCCCGCTTCTGGCTCACCGACCAGGGCGGCTCGCCCCCCGACGTACGCCTCGCCGGGCGGCGGGTGCTGGTCGTCGACGGCGCGGACGACTTCGTCAACATGCTCTGCCACCTGCTCGGGGTGCTCGGCCTGGTCACCGACGTCGTGCGTCACGAGGACCTCCCCGACGACGGGGGCGAGCTCGACGCCCTCCTCGGCGCCGCGGACCTCGTCGTCGTCGGACCCGGGCCGGGCGACCCGCGCGACGACGCCGACCCCAAGATGCGTCGGCTGCGCGCCGTCGTCGACACGCTGCTGGCCGGCGGCCGGCCGTTCCTCGCGGTCTGCCTGGGCCACCAGGCGCTGTGCCACCGCCTCGGGATCCCGCTGGCCTACAAGGACATCGTCTTCCAGGGCACGCAGTCGCCGGTGACGCTGGCCGGCCGCACCGAGCGGGTGGGGTTCTACAACACCTTCGTCGGGCGCCCCGCCCCGGAGACGGTGCTGCCCGCCGGCGTGAGGGTGGACCTCGACCCGGTCAGCGGCGACGTCGACGCGCTGCACGGGCCGCACTTCACCGGCATCCAGTTCCACGCCGAGTCGATCCTGACCGAGCACGGCTACGACCTCGTCCACGAGATCGTCGTCGCCCTGCTGGAACCACTCTTCGAGGCCTGAGGTGCCCCCCGACGTGGTGGTCGTCGACCACCACGACTCCTACACCCAGAACCTCGTCCAGCTGTTCTTCGAGGTCACCGGCCTGGTCCCGCGCGTGCTCCAGCACGACGAGGGCGTGGTCGAGGAGCTCGTCGAGGAGATCCTCGGCCACTCCCACGTGGTGCTCTCGCCCGGCCCCGGCCACCCGGCAGCAGCGGCCGACTTCGCGGTGGGCGGCTCGGTGCTGCGGGCGGCCGGGGCCGCCGGCGTACCGGTCCTGGGGGTGTGCCTGGGCCTGCAGGGCCTGGTCACGACGTACGGCGGCACGGTCGGGCGGGTCCCGCCAGGCCACGGGGTGCTCGCCTGCGTGCGCCACGACGGCGGGGGGCTCTTCGCCGGGGTGCCCGACGGGTTCGACGCGGTCCGCTACCACTCGCTGGCCGCGCTCGTGGTGCCCGACTGCCTGCGGGTGACGGCGACCGACGAGCACACCGGCCTGGTCATGGCGGTGGCGCACCGCGAGCTGGCCCAGGTCGGGGTGCAGTTCCACCCCGAGTCGATCCTCTCCCGGCACGGGGCCGCGCTGGTCGCGAACTTCGTGGGGATGCGCTGATGGCCGCCGACGAGGCGGAGCGGCTCTTCGCCGAGGTCGCCGCGACCCGCTCGCGCTGCGTGTGGCTCGACGGCGGCGGGGGGCACGCGTGGGCGGGAAGCCGGTCGGTGCTGGCCTGGTGCGATCCCGACGACGTGTCGCTGACCTACGACGCGGGCGCACGGGAGGTGACCCGGCACTCGGGCGGGCGCGCCGAGGTCGTCGGCGACGACGTGCTGGAGGTGCTGGAGGGTGAGCTGGCCGCAGCCGGGCCGGGCGAGCGGTGGTTCGGCTACCTCGGGTACGCCGCGCGCCCCGACCTGCCCGCGCTCGTGGCGCGGGCGGCTGCGGCGGGCGGCGGGCGGGTGCCCGACGCGGTCTGGATGCGACCCTCGCACGTGCGGGTCGTCGACCACACCGTCCGTCCGGCCGAACCGACGGGTCGTGTGCCCCAGGACCCCGTGGGCACCGGTGCGGGGCGCACGACCCCGGCCGGATCGGGACAGGACGAGGCTGCCGCCGAGCATGCCGAGGCGCAGTACGCCGCGGCGTACGCCCGGGTGCAGGAGCACCTGCACGCCGGCAACACCTACGAGGTCAACCTGACCTATCGCGAGCAGGTGTGCGCCGACCTCGACCCGGTCGAGGTCTACCGCCGGCTGCGCGCCCCCGTTCCCGCGCCGTACGCCGGGTTCCTCGCGCACGACGTCGACGACGCGGTGGCGCCCGGCGCCCGCGCCTGGCTGCTCTCCGGCTCGCCCGAGCGGTACGCCCGGGTGCGGGTCGAGGACGACGGCGAGCGGACGCTGGAGACACGGCCGATCAAGGGCACCACGCCACGCGACCCGGACCCTGCGCTCGACGACGAGCTCGCCCGGCGCCTCGGGACCGAGCAGCGCTACCGCGCGGAGAACCTGATGATCGTGGACCTGCTGCGCCACGACCTCGCGCTGGTCTGCCGTCCCGGCACCGTGGTGGTGCCGCACCTGATGAACGTCGAGACCTACCCAGCGGTGCACCAGCTCGTCTCGACGGTGCGCGGCACGGTGCGTCCCGAGATCAGCACGGTCGCGGCGCTGCGCGCCCTGTTCCCGGCGGGGTCCATGACCGGCGCGCCCAAGCAGCGCACGATGCAGGTCGTGGCCGAGGTCGAGGCCACGCCGCGCGGGCCGTACGCCGGCGCGTTCGGCTGGGTCGGCGGCGACGGCGGCGCCGACCTCGGCGTGGTGATCCGGTCGCTGGTCACCGCGGGCGACGGCCGCTGGGAGCTCGGGACCGGCGGTGGGGTCACGGTGCACTCGACGCCGGCCGACGAGCGCGCCGAGGCCGGGTGGAAGGCGGCCAGGGTGCGGGCGGCTCTGCGCGGCTGAGCCCGCGCGTCAGTGGCTGCTGTGGGCGGGCTCGCTGCTGAGGGTCTCGGCCGACGCACCGGCCGACGCACTCGGCCGACGCACTGGCCGACGCGCCGCCTCCGTCGGTGAGGTCACCGGCGCCCGTCGGCAGGACCGCACGACCGGGCAGGCTGAGCACGAAGCGCGCGCCGCCGCCAGGAGCCTCGGCGACCTCGACGGTGCCGGCGTGGCGGTGGGCGGCCTGCTGGACGATGGAGAGCCCGAGGCCCGACCCCGACATCGCCCGCGACTCCTCCGAGCGCCAGAACCGCTCGAAGACGTGCGCCCGGTCCTCCGGACGCACCCCGGGCCCCTGGTCGTCGACCACGAGGCGTCCGTGATCGAGGGTGACCCGCACGCGGGCGCCCGGGGGGCTCCACTTCACGGCGTTGTCGAGCAGGTTCGTCACCGCCCGCTCCAGGGCGCCGGCGTCGCCCACGACCCACCAGGGCGAGGTGTGGAGGTCGAGCTCGACGTCGGTGGTGCGCAGGCGGACCCGGCTCGCGGCGTGCTCGGTCACGGCAGCGACGTCGACGGGCTCGACGACCGGGGCCACGCCCTCGTCGCGGGCGAGCTCGACGAGGTCACCGATCAGCGTGGTCAGCTCCTCGATCTGCGCCCGGACGTCGTCGAGCAGCTCGCGGCGCGCCGCCGGCGGCAGCATCGCGCCGTCGTCGTCGGGTCCGTCCTCGGCCTGGCTGAGCAGGTCGAGGTTGGTCCGCAGGGAGGTCAGCGGGGTGCGCAGCTCGTGGCCGGCGTCCGCGACGAGCTGGCGCTGGCGGTCCCGGGAGCCGCCCAGCGCGGCGAGCACCTGGTTGAAGGCCGCCGCGAGCCGCGCGATCTCGTCGTCACCCTCGACCGGCAGCGGCGTGAGGTCCTCGGTGCGCGCGATGCCCTCGACCGAACGGGTCAGGTGGCGCACGGGGCGGAGGCCGTTGCGCGCGACGGCCCAGCCGGCCATCGCGGCGACGAGGACGCCGAGCGAGCCGAAGACCAGCATCACCCAGCCGAGCTTGGCCAGCACCCGCTCCTGGGAGGACAGCGACTGGGCGATCAGCAGGGCGCGCCCGTCCTCGGGGGCGGGCACCGCGGCGACCCGGTAGTCCTGGCCGGTGCCGCTGGCGATCGTGCGCATGCTGGAGGCGAGGTCGCCGGTGGCGACCTGCACCTCGGGGGAGTCGGCGCTCAGGACGATCGGCGGACCCTGGTCGTAGGTGTGGACGGTGCCGTCGCCGGAGTCGAGGAACGCGATCCGCACGTCGCCCGCTCCGAGCGCGGCCGAGGGGATGGGGTACGCCGCGCTCAGCCGCGACAGCGCGGGGGACGCCGCAGCCTGCTCGGCGCGCGTCATCAGCGAGTCGTCCAGGCTGGCCTGGAGCTGCGCCCGCGCCGTCAGGTAGGCCCCCAGCGCGACGAACCCGACCGCGAGCGCCACGGCGACGGTGGTCAGCAGGATGACGCGGCTGGCGAGCGAGCGTCGGTAGTGCCACCCCTGCGGCGGGGCGAGGCTCGGTGCTCTCACGGGGCCGGCCTCATGCGTCCTTCAGCACGTAGCCGACGCCACGCACGGTGTGGATCAGTCGCGACTCGTCCTCGGCCTCGAGCTTGCGGCGCACGTAACCGACGTAGACCTCGAGCGAGTTGGCCGAGGTCGGGAAGTCGAAGCCCCACACCTCCTCGAGGATGAAGCTGCGCTCCAGCACGCGGCGCGGGCGGCGCAGGAACATCTCGAGCAGCGCGAACTCCGTGCGGGTCAGGTCGATGCTGCGACCGGAGCGGATGACCTCCCGGGTGGCGAGGTTCATCGTGAGGTCGGAGAACTCGAGCACCTCGTCGACGTCGGGGTCGTGCGGCACGCTGCGGCGCAGCAGGGCGCGCAGACGGGCCAGCAGCTCCTGCAGGGCGAAGGGCTTGGTCAGGTAGTCGTCGGCACCCGCGTCGAGGCCGGCGACCCGGTCACCGACCGCGTCGCGTGCCGTGAGCACCAGCAGCGGCACGTCGTTGCCGGCGGCACGCAGCGCGCGGGTCGCCTCGAGGCCGTCGAGGCGCGGCATCATCACGTCCATGACCACCACGGCGGGGTCGGCCTCGGCGATCACCGCCAGCGCCTCGGCCCCGTCGGCGGCGAGCCGGACGGCGTAGCCGTTGAACTCCAGGGAGCGCCGCAGCGACTCACGCACGGCGCGGTCGTCCTCGACGACCAGCACCCGGGGTCGGTCGTTCGTCGGACTCACGTGGCCCACTGTGCCAGTCCGGGCTGAGGCGAGGCTGAGACGACGTCATGACGTACCGCACGGGGCCAGCGAGCACGACGACGCCACCAGCGCCCCGCCGGTGTCACTGTGCGGTGAGGAGCGGGCGGTGGCGGCGTCCCGAAACCTCGTCTGCCCACGCCCGGGCCAGGATCGATGTGGATACCGCTGGCATTCGAAGACATGTTCGAGTATCATAGACCCATGCCCGCTGCCGCAGCCACCGACGAGACCCGCCAGGGGCTGCTCGACGCGCTGCGCTCCGACGAGGCCTGGGTCCGGGCCGCGGAGGTCCGCAAGATCCGCACCGCGCTGGAGTGGGCGATCGCCCACGAGGTGATGAGTCTGGATGAGGCGTCGTTCCATGCCGGGTTCGGTGAGCACGGCCTCACGCTGGCCGGTCCGGGGGCGCCGCTGATCGGGGAGGCTGCGGTCACCGAGCTCGCGGTCGCCCTCGGGCTCTCGACCGACGGCGGCCGGCAGTTCCTCGGGGTGATCCTGGAGATCCGCTACCGCCTCCCGAGGTTGTGGGAGGCCGTGCTGTCGGGGCGGTGTGCGTGGTGGCGGGCGAAGATCGTCGCCGAGGCCACGATGATCTTGTGTGAGGAGGGTGCCGAGCACGTCGACCGTCACGTCAACGGGTTCACCCACTCCGTGTCCAACGCCCAGCTCGACCGGGTCGTGCAGGCTGCTCTGGCCCGGTGGGAGCCGGAGAAGGCCGAGGCGCACCGCAAGGCCACCGCCGAGAAACGCGGTGTGACCATCCACCTGCGCGAGCAGGGCGGCGACCTCTCCGGCACCGTCGACATCAACGGCTGCCTCGACGCCGCGGACGCGTTGGACCTCGAGACCGCCCTGTCCGACCGGGCCCACGAGCTGAAGCTCCTCGGGTCGACCGACACCATGACCGTGCGCCGCGCCGCCGCCCTCGGAGACCTCGCCCGGCTCCAGTCGACTCTGACGCTGAGTCCTGATGAGTGTGTCGACGCCGACGGCCAGCACGTCAACCTCCCCGCCCGGCGGGCGGTGGTCGTGCACGCCCACGTCGCCGCAGCCGCGATCACCGGGTACGGCTACGACCCTGCCCAGCACGGCGTCGCCACCCTGACCAACACCCACCGGCCGGTGCTGGCCGAGCAGGTCCGCACCTGGTGCCGCACCGCCGGGAACGTCACCGTCCGCCCGGTCATCGACCTCGCCGACCACCTCCACGTCGGCTCGTATGAGTCCACCGGGGACCTGCGGGAGCAGACGATCCTGCGCGACCAGACCTGTGTCTTCCCCCGTTGCACCCGCCCCGCCAGGGCCTGCGACCACGAGCACTGCGTCCCGTGGCCCCAAGGCCAGACCTGCTCGGCGAACCAGGCGCCCGATGTGTCGGCGTCACCACCGGCACAAGACCCACCTCGGCTGGTCCTACGAGACCCTCACCCCCGGGGTGTACCTGTGGACCAGCCCCCACGGGCTCAAGACGCTGCGGATGCCGGAAGGGACCTTCGACGTCACCCAGGCACCACCCGTGGCACCCGAGCCGCCACCGTTGGAGTACTCCATCGCGCCACCACCCCCACGCCCACCCCGACGCAGAGCCACGTCGACGAAGGTCGGACCACCCGGCCCACCCGACGCCGAAGCACCTCCGCCCGCACCACCGGTCGACGACCCGCCACCGTTCTGACCCGCTGACCCTCTGACCCGCAGCAGCCGCAGCCCCGCCACCGCCCCACCGTGACGGGGCCACCGGCACGCCCACGGGGTCTCCGGAGTGGCTGGCCCCGAGGTGCTCGCCGCGCGAGCTCCCCGAGCGCCGGTCACCAGCGAGCGTCTCGAAGGTCGGTTCCGTGCCAGCTCGTCACCCCGGGCCGATCGACGACGCTCACGTACCAGGAGCGGTCCTTAGCCGTGGACCGGGAACCGTGAGGTTCTCCGGGCCGTCACAGCCGCATGCCACGAGCTGTGCAGACCCTCGTCGGAGCGCTCGCAGTGATGCTCGCCGCAGCCTGCGCGACGACTCCTGCCCGCACCACGCCCGCCGCGGAGATGGTGGAGGTCCCTCACATCCGGGCCTACGTAGAGGTCGCACGCGCCCAGCGCAGGCTCGCCGCCGTCGGGCTGGTCGGGGTCTCACCAGACGTGTCCTTCCCGCACTACTTCGTGCGGACCACGCCACCGGCCGGCACGGAGGTCGAGGTCGGCTCGACCGTGCGTCTGCGCATCGGCGACGGCTGACCAACCACCCCGCCCGGCCTGCGCCGGCCGCCTCAGACGTAGCGCGCGGCGACGGCGGCGGCGCGGGCGCCGTACCCACCGCCGAACAGGCAGGCGTGCACCAGCAGCGGGAAGAGCTGGTGCAGGCCGATCCGGTCCTGCCACCCGTCCGCGAGGGGCGTGCGGTCGGTGTAGGCCTCGAGCATCCGCTCCAGGTTGGGCAGGCCGAAGAGCGCGAGCATGGCGAGGTCGCTCTCGCGGTGCCCGCCGGTGGCGGCCGGATCGATGAGCCAGGCGCCGTCGGCGGCCCAGAGGACGTTGCCGTTCCACAGGTCGCCGTGCAACCGGGCCGGCGGCTCCTCGGGGACGAGCTCGGTCAGGCGTCCGACCACCGCCTCGACCGTGGCTGCGTCGGTCTCGGTCACCTGGCCGCGGTCGCGGGCCAGCTTGAGGTAGGGCAGCACCCGGCGTACGGCGTAGAACTCTGCCCAGGTCGGCGAGCTGCGCTGCGGCAGCGGCAGGGTCGCGATCCAGCCGTCCTGCTCGGCGCCGTAGGCCGGGGCGCCGGCGGCGTGCGTCGCGGCGAGCGCGCGGCCGAACGCCGACGCGGCCTCCGTGCCCGGTCGGGTGGTCTCGACCCAGGCCAGCACGAGCGCGTCGTCGGCCTGCGCCAGCACCTCGGGGGTCCGGACGCCGCCGGGCACCTCGCCGAGCCAGGCCAGGCCGGCCGCCTCCCGGGCGAACATCCCCGGCGGGGTCTGGTGCATCGTCTTCATCACCGCGGTGGTGCCGTCGGAGAGGCGCAGCTTGGTCGTGGTGGCCACGTCCCCACCGGCCAACGGGGCGGTCGAGACGACCGCCCGGCCCAGGAGCTGCTCGGCGCGGCGGCCGACGACCGGCTGCCGCGTCACGAGGGACCCACCACGGTGGCGAGGTCGGTGACGAGCGCGTCGCTCGTACGTCGCACCATCGCCAGCACCTCCTCGAACCCGTCGCCGCCACCGTAGTACGGGTCGGGCACCGCTGCGCCGGGGTCGACCGGGTCCCAGGTGCGCAACAGCGCGACCCGGCCCGGCTCGCTCGGTCCCAGCGCGCGTACGTCGCGCAGGTTGGCCTCGTCCATGACCAGCAGCAGGTCGTGGTCGTCGAACCACGACGGCTCGAGCTGCTGCGCGCGGTGCCGCGACGGGTCGTGCCCGGCCGCGCTCAGGGTCGCGGCGGCCCGCGCGTCCATCGGCGCACCGACGTGCCAGCCGCCCGTGCCGCACGAGGCGACCGAGACCCGCCCGGCCAGTCCTGCCTCGTCGAGCGTGTCGGTGAGCACCACCTCAGCCATCGGGGAGCGACAGATGTTGCCCAGGCACACCAGCGCCACGCGGTAGCGACCCGGGGTGCGCGGTGCCGGCAGGCTCGGCCCGCTCACCGGCGGTCGTCCCCGAGGATCGCGTCGAGCAGCCAGGTCGCCACCGTGATCACGATCGCCCCGCCGACGGCGGGCCAGAAGCCGGTGACCCTGAACCCGAGGCCGACCTGGCCGGCGATGTAGCCGGTGAGCATCAGCATCAGGGCGTTGATCACCAGCAGGAACAACCCGAGCGAGAGCAGGATCAGGGGCAGGGAGAGCAGCGTGACCACAGGCTTGACGAACGCGGTCACCACGCCGAGCACGGCGGCCACGACGAGCAGCGGCACGATCTTGTCCGTCAGCTCCGCCGTGCCCTGGCGCGAGCCGCTGAAGCGGATGCCGTCGACGAGCCAGGCGGCGGCGGCGAGGGCTGCGGCGTTGGTGATCAGCCAGGCGAGCAGACGGGGCATCCCCGCATCCTGGCAGGGCAGTGGTCGCGGACGCGCGCCCGTCCGGCCTCAGCCGGCGTCGGGTCCGAGCGCGGCAACCATCTGGACCTCGGCATCGGCGAGGTGCTCACGCAGGAAGTCGGTCGCCGACGCCACGTCGTCGGCCTCGAGCAGGTCGACGAGGGCCGCGTGGCTCTCGGCCTGGTCGTGGGTGTTGCGCCTGATCCGGTCGACCTGGGCGAGGGCGAGGCGCAGCTCGCTCATCAGCGACTGCGCCATCGCCACCATCCGGGGGCTGCCGGTCAGGGCGACCAGGCTGAGGTGGAAGGCGAGGTGACGCTCGTTGAGCTCCTGGTAGGACGCCGACCCGGCCACCGCGTCGGTGTAGCGGGTCAGGGCCGTCCGCACCGCCGCGCGGTCCTCCCCGCTCGCGTCGTGCCAGCCACGCACACCGGCCCCCTCGAGGACCCACCGGGCGCGGCAGACGTCGCGCACGGCCGAGGCCGCGGGCCGTGACACGCTCACGCCGCGGTGCGGCTCGCGGGTCGCGAGGCCCTCGGCGACGAGCACCCCGAGCGCCTCGCGCACCGTCGAGCGGGACACCCCCAGCGAGGAGGCCAGCGCGACCTCGCGCAGTGCCGTGCCCGACTCGAGCTCACCGTCGAAGAGCGCCCGGCGCAGCTCCTCGACCACGCGGTCGACGGTCGAGGACCGCTCGAGACGCAGGGTCGCGAAGGGGGCCGCGTAGGACACCGGCTGCCCGGACATGGACTCATCATGCGCCATGCGGTGGCCCCGGTGTAATGTCCGGTTGTCAGACAATCGATAGGAGGCGGTCGATGAGCGCGGACGAGACCACGGAGCTGGCCTGGGGCCATCACTACGCGGCGGTCGAGCCGACCTCCTTCCGCGTGGACTACGTCATCAACCCGTTCATGGACACCGCCGTCCAGCCCGACCCCTCCCGGGCCCTCGCCCAGTGGCGCACGATGGTCGCGACGCTGCGCGGCCTCGGTGCTCGCGTGGACGTCCTCGAGCAGCGTGACGACGCGCCCGACATGGTCTACGCGATGAACCTCGGGCTCGCCCTCCTCGAGAGCGACGCTCCCGCGACCCGGCCCGGGCGGGTCGTCCTCTCGCACATGCGCTACCCGCAGCGCCGGATGGAGACCGCCTCGGCGCGACGGTGGTTCGCCGCCCACGGGTGGCGCACGTCGTACGTCGGACGAGACGGCGTCGGCCCCCACCTCGAGGCCGGCGACGCCTTCGCCTGGCGCGGGGAGCTCGTCGTCGGGCACGGACCCCGCACGGAGGAGCTCGCGCTCAAGCACCTCGCGGGCGACCTCGCCGTGCGCGTGCGCGGCCTGCGCATCGACCACCCGGGGATGTACCACCTCGACCTGGCCTTCTGCCCGCTCGACGACCGCCGCGCGCTGGTCTGCCCGGACGCACTCGACGAGGCCTCGGCCGCCGCCCTCCTCGAGCTCGTGCCCGAGCCGCTCGTGCTCACCGAGGACGAGGCGCTGACCACGTTCGCCGCCAACTCGGTCGTCGTCGGTCGCACCGTCGTGATGCCGGCCTGCCCCGACCGGGTCCGTGGGCAGCTGGAGGCCTGGGGCTTCGAGGTCGTCGTCGTCGAGATGGGTGAGCTGCACAAGGGCGGCGGCTCCGTGCGCTGCCTGACCAACCCCCTCGACGTCACGCTCGGCCGTGATCTCGCCCACGTCCCGGGCGGCGAGGTCGTGCTCCCGCGCTGAGCCGGTCCGGCGGCGTAGCCTCCGACGCGTGGTTCTGGTCGGTGGCTACGAGGTCATGGTCCTCGGTGCGCTCGCGGCAGGCGTCGTGTGGTTCCTGATCGGCCTCGGCCTCGGTCGGCTCCTCGGCGTCTCCGGCTCCGCGATGGCCGCGCTGCTGTGGACCCTGACGGTGATCGCGCTGGTCACGCTGCTGCCCGCCAGCCCCGACCCCGGTGTCGTGAGCGCCTCGGGCCGCCTGGCCGGCTGCTCGACGGACGTCGGCGGCCCCGCACCCGACGGGTTCTGGATCTTCTCGGGTGGTCAGCGTCTGCTCAACACCGTGGCCTTCGTGCCCTCCGGCGTGCTCCTGGTCCTCGCCGCGGCGCGGTGGCGCTCGGCCTGGCTGACGGTGCCCGTCGGGCTGCTGCTGCTCGCGGCGTACTCCGTGGCCATCGAGTACACCCAGCTCGAGCTGGCCCGCCTCGATCGCGCCTGCGACGTCACGGACGTCATCGACAACACGACCGGAGCGGTCCTCGGCGTCGGGGTCGGCCTCGTGCTGGCCCTTCTCCTGCGGCCCTGGCGCGCGCGGCACCCGCGCCCGGACGAGCCCCACTAGCCTGCGGGGGTGACCAGCCCGCAGCCCCGCGCCCACGTGAACCGGATCCCGGCCTACGTCCCGGGCCGGCCGCCGACCGCACGACCGGGGGTGAGGAGCTACAAGCTCTCGTCCAACGAGAACCCCTACCCGCCGCTGCCGGGCGTGGTCGAGGCCGCCCACGCGGCGGTCGACGCGGCCAACCGCTACCCCGACATGGGCAGTGCCCTGCTCTACGCCGGTCTCGCGGACCGCCTCGGCGTCCCGGTCGAGGACCTCGCGACCGGCACCGGCTCGGTCGCCCTGATCTACCAGCTGCTCCAGGCCTTCTGCGACCCCGGCGACGAGGTCGTGCACGCGTGGCGCTCCTTCGAGGCCTACCCGATCGCGATCACCGCGGCCGGTGCGGTCGGCGTCCCCGTCGCGGTCGACGAGCGGGGTCGTCACGACCTCGACGCGATGGCCGCCGCGATCACCGGGCGCACCAGGGTGGTGCTGGTCTGCACCCCCAACAACCCGACCGGCCCGTCCGTCACCCAGACCGAGCTCGACGCCTTCCTGGCCCGGGTTCCCGAGCACGTGGTGGTCGTGGTCGACGAGGCCTACGCCGAGTTCGTCCGGATGAGCGACGCCGTCGACGCGCTCGCGACCTACCGGCGCCACGCCAACGTCGCCGTGTTCCGCACGTTCTCGAAGGCCTACGGCCTCGCCGGCTTCCGGGTCGGGTACGCCGTGGCTCCGGCGCCGATCGCGGCGGCCCTGCGCGCGGTCTCGCTGCCCTTCGGCGTCAGCTCGGTCGCCCAGGTCGCCGCGGTGGCCTCGCTGGACGCCGAGGCAGCCCTGCTCGAGCGCGTCGACGCCCTCGTCGCCGAGCGCGACCGGGTGGTCGCCGGCCTGCGCGACGTCGGCTGGGAGGTGCCCGAGCCGCAGGGCAACTTCGTGTGGTTCGCCCTCGGCGAGCGCACGGCCGCCTTCGCGGCCGCCTGCGAGGACGTCGCGATCACCGTGCGGCCCTTCGCCGGCGAGGGCGCCCGGGTCTCCATCGGGGAGGACGAGGCGCACGACCGGCTGCTGGAGGTCGCGGCCCGCTTCAGCGGCTGAGCCCGGATCCTGGGCCGGTCTGTCTGGACTGGTCTGGACCAGCCCTTCACCCGGGTGCGGAACGTGTCGACAACCCTGCTGACGACGACGCGTGATCGGGCTCCGCGCCCCGACGTCCACGCCGTCGACCCTGGAGCAGCACCGTGACCGTGACCCCGACCCTCCCCCGAGTGGAACCCGAGCCCGCCTCCGTGCCCACCACCGGGCCCGCCCCCGGGTGGAGCCCGGGGCAGACCACACAGGTGGAGGCGGAGGCGGACGCGGTCCGCGGCCGGGTGGTTGACGAGCCCGACGAGGACGAGGTCCTCCGCCTCGAGATCGACGCGTGCGACGACATCGTGCGCAGCCGCCGGCAAGCCCTCGACTGGTGCGCGGTGATGGACCCCGACGGCGCGAGACACCGCCGCCTGGAGGTGGTCGTGGCCTCGTGCGACGCGCGTCTGGGGCGTGCCGAGCAGGGTGCGGCGCGCCTGAGGGAGGTGCGTGACTGGGCCGAGACGCGAGGCGAGCGCCTGGTGCGCGCCCGCGCCGAGCACGGCCTGGCCGACCTGATGCGGCGCGGCGGCGAGCCCGACTCGGCCATCGAGCACGCGGTCGTCTCGCTCGACCTGCTCGGACCCGGGGATCCCCCGCACTGCCACGTCGCCCACCACCTCGCCCTCGCCGACGCGCTCACCGTCGCGGGGTCCGCCGAGGACGGGCTGCTCCACTACGAGGAGGCGCTCGGCCTCGCCAGGACGCTCGAGGACCCGGTGCTGCTGCTGCGCGTGATCAACAACCTCGCCTACGCCCACGTCGAGGTCGACCGCATCGACGAGGCGCTGCCGCTGTGCGAGGAGATCATGGCGCTGCGCGGGGCCGGACGGAGGTTGCCGGCCTACGTCGTGAGCACCCTGGCCGACACCTACCTCGCCGCCGGCCTGGTCGACCGCGCCGAGAGCCTGCTCGACGACCTCGACGTCGTCAACCCCGACACCGCCCCGGTCGACGAGCTGGCCGGGATCGTGCTGGTCCGGGCCCGGATCGCACGGCTGCGCGGCCAGCCCCGGACCGCCCGGCGTCTGCTCGACCGGGCCGTGCGCGACCTCGACGCCCAGGGCGCCAGCGAGGTCGAGGTGGTCGCCCTGCGCCTACGGGCCGAGGTCAGCGCCGAGCTCGGCGAGTGGGAGGTCGCCTACCACCAGGTGCGCGAGTGCCACGACCTCGAGCTCCGCCGGTCGCGCGCCGCCGCCGAGGACCGGGTCCGGATGGTCCAGGCGATGCTGGAGGTCACCCGCGCCCGACGGGAGAGCGCCGCGCTGCGCGAGATGAGCTACCGCGACTCGCTGACGGGCCTGCTCAACCGTCGTTTCGTCGACGAGCACCTCGGTGCGCTGCTGGAGGCCACCCTGGGTCGTGGCGAGACCTGCGGCCTGGCCTTCGTCGACCTCGACCACTTCAAGGCCGTCAACGACACCGCGTCCCACGCGGTCGGTGACCAGGTGCTGCGCACGGTGGCCGAGATGCTCGCCGACTGCGCCGAGCCGATCAAGGACTCGATGGCCGCGCGGATGGGCGGGGAGGAGTTCCTCGTGGTGCTGCCGGCGACCGACCACGCCACCGCCGGGTGGCTCCTCGAACGGGTCCGGGCCCGGGTGGAGGCCCACGAGTGGACGGGGCTCGGCGCCCGGGTGCCGGTCACGGTCAGCGTGGGCCTGGTCTTCACGCCTGACTGCGGGACCAGGCGAGCCGAGGTGCTCGCGGCCGCCGACCGACGCCTGTACGCCGCGAAGGACGCCGGGCGCAACCGGGTCGTCACTGCCCTCTGACGGGCCGACGGCGAGTCGAAGGGCGGCCGCTCCAGACCGGGGTCGCGCGACTCCTCGCAATCGGGTCGACGGATCGCGCGAGCGTGTCAGGATGGTGCGGCAGGACGCCCGCACGGTGCGGGCGAGGGAGGTGGCTGATGACGACCGTCGTCGAGCCGACGTCTCCCGGTGCGCCCCCGCACCTCGACGTCGGGGGTCCGCAGGTCGCCCGGCTGCTCGCTCTCGAGGTCCGCGGGCTGGAGTTCGTCGAGGAGACCTGGCGCGACGCGTCGGACTGGCTGCGCGTCGTCGCCCCCGACGAGGTCGGCCTGCGTCGACGGCTCGAGCTGGTCGTCGCCTTCTGCGACACCCAGCTCGATCGCTTCGAGCAGGGTGCCGCGACGATCGCCGAGATCCGCCTGTGGGCCGCCGAGCACCACGCCCGCGTCGTGCGGGCCCGGGCCGAGCGACACCAGGCGGGGCTGCTGCGTCGGGCCGGCGAGACGGCGACCAGCCTCGAGCACGCGCTCGCCTCGGTCTCGCTGCTCGGGCCGGGCGACCCGCCGGAGCTGCACGCCGACCACCTGCTCGGACTGGCCGACTCCCTCGCCGTCGCCGGCACCGACGAGCAGTCGCTCGCCCGCTACCAGGAGTCCCTGGCCCTCGCCGAGGAGCTCGGCGACACCGACTTCGTCATCCGGGTGATCAACAACCTCGCCTACACCTACTACGACCTCGGTCGCGTCCGCGAGGCGCTGCCGCTGTGCGACCGGATGGTCACGATGAGCGCGGCCGGCGCCCACCTGTCGCCGTACGCCCTCGGCACGCTGGCCGACGTCTACCTCGGGGCGGGACTCCCGCAGCGGGCCGAGGACGTGCTCGCCACGGTGCAGCAGGACTCCCTGACGACCGAGGACCGCGCCGACCACCTGCTCAGCAGCGCGCGCGTCCAGCGGGCCTTCGGTCGCTTCGAGGCGGCCCGGGTGCTGGTGGCGCGCAGCCTCGAGGAGGCTCGGGACCAGGGCATGGGCGAGCACGAGGTGCGGGCGCTGCGTGAGCAGAGCGAGATCAGCGTCGAGCTCGGGGACTTCGAGGCCGCCTACCACCAGCTCGCGGCCTTCCACGAGCGGTGCGTCGGGCAGTTCGAGGCGGCCGCGGAGAGCCGCACCCGGATGGTGCAGGCCATCTTCGAGGTCACCGCGGCGAGGCGGGAGAGCGAGGCCTACCGCGAGCTGTCCACCCGTGACGCGCTCACCGGCCTGCGCAACCGACGCTACGTCGACGAGCACTTCGACACCCTGATCAGGGACACGCGCGCCCTCGGGTCCCCGATGAGCGTGGCCTTCCTCGACCTCGACCACTTCAAGCGGGTCAACGACACCTGGTCCCACCACCTCGGCGACCAGGTGCTCGTCGCGGTGGGTCAGCTGCTGCTGGGGGTGACCGCCGCCGTCCCCGGAGCGTTCGCTGCCCGGATGGGCGGCGAGGAGTTCCTCGTCGTGCTGCCCGGTCTCGACGACGATGCGGGCGCCGCGCGGCTCGAGCGCTTCCGCGCCACGTTCGAGGCGCACGGGTGGGCAGCGCTCGCGGCCGGGCTGAGCACGACCGTCAGCATCGGGCTCGCGTCCCTGGGTCGAGACGGTGAGGACCGCCTCTCCCTGCTCCGAGCCGCCGACCGGCGTCTCTACGCGGCCAAGGCGGCCGGACGGAACCGGATCGCCGTCGACGGCTGACCCACCCGTCGCTCGCACCCGGAGCGTGGACCGGGCAGGCTGTGCCCATGTCGATCAAGGTCGCCCTGGAGCACCGGACCACCTACGACTTCGACCGCGCCGTCACCGTGAGCCCGCACGTGGTGCGGCTGCGACCCGCCCCGCACTGCCGGACGCCGATCGAGGCCTACACCCTCGACGTGGAGCCGCGCGAGCACTTCGTGAACTGGCAGCAGGACCCGTTCGGGAACTGGTCGGCGCGCCTGGTCTTCCCCGAGAAGACCGACCGGCTCTCGATCACCGTGGGTCTGGTCGCCGACATGCTGGTGATCAACCCCTTCGACTTCTTCATCGAGGAGCACGCCGAGCAGTTCCCCTTCACCTACGAGCCGGCCCTGGCCGCGGACCTGGCGCCGTACCTGCGCCCGGTCGGCGAGGGCCCTGCTGCTCACGGCGCAGGCGACGTCGGCGAGCCGGGTCCGCTGGTGCGCCGGTTCGCCGGCGCCCTGCCGCCGCTGCCGCCCGAGGGCCGGCCCACCGTGCAGCTCCTGGCCGACCTCAACGCCGCCGTGCACCGCGACGTGGCCTACTCGGTGCGCATGGAGGAGGGGGTGCAGACCCCCGACACCACGCTGACCCGCGGGATCGGCTCGTGCCGTGACAGTGCGTGGCTGCTGGTCAGCCTGCTGCGGCTGCACGGCCTCGCGGCCCGGTTCGTCTCCGGCTACCTCGTGCAGCTCGCCCCCGACCCGGACTCGATGGTCGGCCTCGACGGTCCGACCGGGGCGGCGGAGGACTTCACCGACCTGCACGCCTGGGCCGAGGTCTTCCTGCCCGGCGCGGGCTGGGTGGGCATGGACCCGACGAGCAGCCTCTTCGCCGGCGAGGGTCACATCCCGCTCTCCGCCACCCCGCACCCGAGCAGCGCGGCCGCGATCACCGGCACCACGGAGCCGACGCAGGTCACGTTCGGCTTCGCCAACACCGTCACCCGGGTCCACGAGGAGCCGCGAGTCACCCGGCCCTACACCGAGCAGCAGTGGGCGCGCGTCGACGCGCTGGGCGAGGCCGTCGACGCCCGCCTCGCCGCAGCCGACGTCCGGCTCACGATGGGCGGCGAGCCGACCTTCGTCTCCCGCGACGACGCCACCACGCCGCAGTGGACCATCGCCGCCGACGGCCCCGAGAAGCGCGTGCTGGCCGGCGTGCTCGCCGAGCGTCTGCGGGCGGCGTACGCCGAGGGCGGGGTCGTGCACCGTGGCGACGGCAAGTGGTATCCCGGTGAGCCCCTGCCGCGCTGGTGCATCTCGCTGCAGTGGCGCACCGACGGCGAACGGCTGTGGCGCGACCCGGCGCTGTTCGTCGACCCGTGGGACGACGACGAGCGCCTCGCCGAGGACGAGGCGCGGGCCGCCGCGGAGGCCCTGGCCCGCCGGATCACCTCGGTGCTCGGCCTGCCCGACGAGCAGCTGCGCGCCGCCTACGAGGACCCCTTCCTGAGCGTCGTCGACGACGTACGTCGTCCCGCGGGCGCGCCCAGCGGGGTCGAGGAGTCCGACGCGGGCGCCGCCCTGGTGGCCCGCCTCGACGCCGAGGTCACCGTGCCGACCGCGTGGGTGCTGCCGATCGTGCCCGGCGAGTCCTGGACCAGCCCGGCCTGGCGGTTGCGTCGCGGGCGCCTCGTGCTCGGCCCCGGCACCAGCGCGGCGGGGGCACGCCTGCCCCTCGACGCGATCTCCTGGAGCGCGCCCGGCCTGGTCGAGCAGCCGTCGTACCTCGAGGCGGGCCCGCCGCTGGAGCCGACGGTGCCGGTCGTCGAGGTCGTGGACCCCGAGGAGGCGCCGACCACCGCGCTGGCCGTCGAGGCGCGTGACGGCCACGTGCGGGTCTTCCTGCCGCCCACCGAGCGGCTCGAGGACTACGCCGACCTGCTGCGCCTGGTCGAGGTGGCCACCCGCAGGGTCGGGTGCCGGATCGTCCTCGAGGGCTACGGACCCCCGCCGGACTCGCGCATCACCCAGCTCTCGGTGACCCCGGACCCCGGCGTCATCGAGGTCAACGTGCAGCCCACGGCCAGCTGGGCCGAGCAGCGCGACCTGACCCTGCGCCTCGACGACGAGGCCCGGCACTGTGCCCTGGCGACCGAGAAGTTCGATCTCGACGGCCAGCACCGAGGCACCGGCGGCGGCAACCACCTGACCCTCGGCGGGACGACGCCGGCCGACAGCCCGCTGCTGCGCCGCCCGGACCTCCTGGCCAGCCTCGTCACCTACTGGCAGCGCCACCCGAGCCTGTCCTACCTGTTCTCCGGTCGGTTCATCGGCCCGACCAGCCAGGCGCCGCGCTTCGACGAGGGCCGGCCCGAGGCGGTCTACGAGATGGAGATCGCCCTGGCCGAGCTCGCCCGACTGAGGGCCGAGCAGGAGGTCGCCGGCGAGGGCCCGCGACCGTGGCTGGTCGACCGCGCGCTGCGTCACCTGCTCACCGACCTGACCGGCAACACCCACCGGTCCGAGCTCTGCATCGACAAGCTCTACAGCCCCGACTCCGCGCGGGGACGGCTCGGGCTGCTCGAGCTGCGGGGCTTCGAGATGCCGCCGCACCCGCGCCTCGCGCTGGTCCAGGCGCTGCTCGTGCGTGCGCTGGTCGCGCTGTTCACCGAGCGGCCGTGCACCGACCCGTTGGTGCGGTGGGGCACCGCGCTGCACGAGGACTTCCTGCTGCCCGGCGGCGTCGAGCGCGACATCCACGCCGTGGTCGAGGACCTGCGCCGCGCCGGCATCGACTTCGAGCACTCCTGGCTCGACCCCTTCACCGCGTTCCGGTTCCCGCTGGTCGGCACCGCCCGGGTGGCCGACGGGCTCGGGGGGCAGGTCGAGATCGAGCTGCGCACGGCGATCGAGCCGTGGCACGTGCTCGGTGAGGAGGCCACGGCCGGGGGCACCGCGCGCTACGTCGACTCCTCGGTGGAGCGGCTCCAGGTCACCGTGCGCGGCCTCGACCCCGCACGGCACCTGCTGACCTGCCAGGGTGTCCCGGTGCCCCTGCGAGCCTCCGTCCGCGCCGGGGAGGGCTACGCGGGGGTGCGGTTCCGCGCCTGGCAGCCATGGTCGGCCCTGCACCCCTCGATCGAGGTCCACGCTCCCCTCCACTTCGAGGTCGTCGACGTCGACGCCGGCGTCGGTCTCGGGGGTGCGACCTACCACGTGGTCCACCCGGGCGGCCGCGCCTGGGAGCACCCCCCGGTCAACGCGCAGGAGGCCGAGGCCCGTCGGTCGAGCCGCTTCGAGCCGCACGGTCACACCCCGGGTCGCCTCGACGTCGCCGCGATCCGCGAGCGTGGACGCGCCGCGGCCAGCCCCGACTACCCGCACACCCTCGACCTGAGGCGGGTCCCGCCGGCCGGCCCCGCCGGGGCCCCGCCCCGCCGCCGGTGACGGTCCTGCGCGACTACGCGGCCGGGCTCGTGCAGCCCGTGCTGGGCGCAGCGCTCGACGTGCCGCGCTACGACGAGGTCGTCGGGCCCGACGGGAGCCTGCGCACGGCCTGGCGCACCCTCGGCGCCGTCGCCTCCGGGTGGGGCGAGCAGGACCTGCGCCAGGTCGACCGCGACATCACCCGGCTGCTGGCCGACGACGGGGTCACGTACTCCCGCCCGGGTGGGGCCACGACGCCGTGGCGGCTGGACCCGGTGCCCCTCGTCATCGACGCGGCCGCGTGGTCGGCCCTGGCCGGCGGCCTGGCCCAGCGTGCCGAGGTGCTCAACGCGCTCGTCGTCGACCTGTACGGCGATCAGCGGGTGCTCGCGGAGGGCCTGGTGCCCGCCGCGGTGGTGCACGGCCACGCGGGCTTCCTGCGGGCCGCGGTGCGACCGGGCGGCCGTGACCCCCGCCCGCTGGTGCTGGCGGCCACGGACCTCGGCCGCGACGCCGAGGGCCGGTGGCGGGTGCTCGGCGACCGCACCCAGGCGCCCTCGGGGATGGGTTATGCGATGGAGAACCGACGGGTCATCGCTCGGGTGCTCCCCGCCCTCTACCGCGAGGCCGACCTGCACCGCGTCGAGCCGTACTTCTGGGCGCTGCGCTCGGCGCTGATCCAGGCCGCCGAGGGCGACCTGGGCGACCCGCGGGTCGTCGTGCTGAGCCCCGGGCCGGGCTCGGAGACGGCCTTCGACCAGTCGTTCCTGGCCTCGATGCTCGGCTTCCCGCTCGTGCAGGGCAGCGACCTCGTGGTGCGGGGCGGCTGGGTGATGATGCGCGTCGCGGGCCGCCTCGAGCGGGTCGACGTCATCCTGCGCCGCGTCGACGCGGACTTCTCCGACCCCCTCGAGCTGCGTGGCGACTCACGGCTGGGCGTGCCGGGCCTGGTCGAGGCCGTGCGGCGCGGGCGGGTGCGCGTCGTGAACGGGCTCGGCGCCGGCGTCCTGGAGAACCCCGGGCTGCTGCCCTTCCTGCCCGCGGTGTGCGAGGCGCTGCTCGGTGAGGAGCTGCGCCTGCCCGCCGTGCCGACCTGGTGGTGCGGTGACCCCGCGGCCTGGGCCGAGGTGGCCCCGCGCCTGGGCGCGGACGGGACCGGGCAGGAGGACCGCACGACCTACGTCGTGCGCACCCTCGACGGTCCCCGCGGCGAGCTCGCCGGTCTCGACGCCGAGCAGCTGCGGGCGCGCGTCGAGGCGGCACCGTGGCGCCACGTCGTCCAGCAGCGGCTTCCCCTGTCGTCGGCGCCGGTGTGGCCCTCGGGCCGGGCCGGTCCGCTGCTCGGGGCGCAGCAACGACCGGTGACCCTGCGGGCGTTCACGATGCGCTACGGCGCGGCGTACCGGCCGCTCGTGGGCGGGCTGGGCAGCGTGGTCGAGGAGCCGGACCGCGACCGCCCGCCCGGGGTGACCGCCGGCGCCGCCGCCGTGGCGACCCCGGTGGCGGGGGCGGGGGCCAGCAAGGACGTCTGGGTGCTCAAGGCGAGCCCGGGCGACCCGGACCAGGGCCTCGCCGAGGTGCTGCCGGTGACCTCGACCCGGACCCTGACCGGGCCGTCGGTGCGCCAGCTGGCCGACCTGTTCTGGACCGGGCGCTACGCCGAGCGGGCCGAGGACCTGCTGCGCCTCATCATCGCCGTGCACACCCTGGCCGACCACGCTGCCGCCCGTCCGCGCTCGGCGGGGGCGGTCAGCCTCGGCGTGGTGCTGGAGGCGGTCGACGCGCTCAGCCCGCGACGGCGTACCGAGCTCGCCGAGCTCGACGGCGAGCTGCGCTCGCTGCTGCTCGACGGTGGCCGCACCGGCTCGGTCGCCCAGGCGCTCGACGGGCTGCGCACGGCGCTCCAAGGGGTGCGCGACCAGCTCTCGGCGGACACCTGGCGCGCCTTCGGCGCGACCGACCGGGCCACGAGGGCCCTGCTCAGCGGGGAGCACAGCCGGCTGGTGGGGGAGTCGGCCGGCCGGATGCTGACCGGGGTGCTCTCGCTCCAGGGCGTGTTCGCCTCGATGATCCGTGACCCCGGGTGGCACCTGATCGGGGCGGGTCGTGCGCTGGAGCGCACGGTGCAGCTCGTGCGTCTGCTGCGGGCCACCACGACCGCGCGCCGTGGGCTGGACGTCGACCGCGAGCTGCTCTCCGCGGTGCTGGTCGCGACCGAGAGCTCGGTGACGCACCGGCGCCGCTACCGCGGTCAGATGCGCCTGACCGGGGTGCTCGACCTGCTGCTCATGGACCCCGAGAACCCCCGCTCGCTCGTGTTCGGCCTCGCCGAGCTCGGCCGCCACCTCGCCGCGCTGCCGAGCTCGACCGGCTCGACCCGGCCGGAGCGCCTGATCGAGGACCTGACCCGCGTCCTGGCGGAGACCGACGTCGCCTCGTTGAGCACGATCGGCGGGGCGGACCGCTCGCACCTCGCCCTGTTCCTCGACGAGCAGCTCGACGCCCTGGGCCGGGTCGGGACGGCGATCGAGGAGCTGCACCTGGCCAGCGGTCCGCCGCCGCGCGCCCTCGGGGAGCTCCGCACCGAGGTCGTCGCGACGGACGGCGCGGGCGACGGGACCGGCACCGCATGAGGTGGGACGTGGTGCACCGCACCACCTACACCTACGACCGCCCGGTCACCGACAGCTACGGGCTGCTGCACCTGAGCCCACCCGAGCTGGCGCACCAGCGGGTCGGGTCCTGGGCGGTGCGGGTCGAGCCGGCCGCCGACGACCGGGCCGAGGAGGTCGACTCGTTCGGCAACGCGCAGACCTACTTCCAGGTGACCACGCCGCACACGACACTCCTCGTCGAGGCCACCGGGTCCCTGGAGGTCCTCACCCCGTCGTACGCCGACGAGGTGCTCAGCCGGTCCTGGGAGCGCCTGCGCCCGGGTGCGTCGGGGGCGCCGGAGGGTGCCTGGCGCGTGGTCGAGCACGCCCTGCCCTCGCCGTCGGTCGCGCTCGCGTCCGGCCCCACGGCGTACGCCGCCCGCTCGCTGCTGGCCGGCGCCCCCGTCGGGGAGGCGGTCAGCGACCTGGTGCACCGCATCCACGCCGACTTCGACTACGACCCCAGCGCGACGACCGTGACGAGCACGGTGCAGGAGACCTTCGACCAGCGTGCCGGGGTCTGCCAGGACTTCGCGCACCTGACGCTGGCCTGCCTGCGCGGTCACGGGCTCGCCGCGCGCTACGTCAGCGGCTACCTCGCGACCGAGCCGCCGCCGGGCAAGGCGCGCGTCGTGGGCGCCGACGCCTCGCACGCCTGGGTCGAGGTGTGGCTGGGGCCGGACCCGGCCGGTGGCGGACCGGGGACGGATGCGTGGCTCGCCCTCGACCCGACCAACGACCAGTGGGTGTCCGAGCGCTACGTCACCCTCGCCCGCGGTCGCGACTACGCCGACGTGGCCCCGGTCAAGGGCGTGATCTTCACCGAGGCCGAGCGGTCGACGATGGACGTCTCGGTCGACGTGGCGCCGGTCGGGTAGGTCATCGCCGTCGCGCGGGCGCAACCGCGTCCCGCCGCGTCCCTGGGGCGTGCCGGTGGCCCCGTCACGGTGCTGTGGCGGGGCTGCGGCTGCTGCTGGTCAGAGGGTCAGAACGGTGGTGGTTCGTCGACCGGTGGTGGGGCGGTGGCGTGGTCGGGTCGGGTGGTCCGACCTTCGTCGACGTGGCTCTGCGTCGGGGTGGGGGTGGGGGTGGTGGGGCGATGGAGTACTCCAACGGCGGCGGCTCCGGTGCCACGGGTGGCGTCTGGGTGACGTCGAAGGTCCCTTCGGGCATCCGCAGCGTCTTGAGCCCGTGGGGGCTGGTCCACAGGTACACCCCGGGGGTGAGGGTCTCGTAGGACCAGCCGAGGTGGGTCTTGTGCCGGTGGTGGCGCCGACACATGGGCGCCTGGTTGGCCGAGCAGGTCTGGCCCTGGGGCCAGGGCACGCAGTGCTCGTGGTCGCAGGCGCTGGCGGGGCGGGTGCACCGGGGGAAGACACAGGTCTGGTCGCGCAGGGTCGTCTGCTCGCGCAGGTCACCGGTCGACTCGTAGGAGTCGACGTGCAGGTGGTCGTTGAGGTCGATCACCGGTCGGACGGTCACGTGGCCGGCGGTGCGGCACCAGGTGCGGACCTGCTCGGCCAGGACCGGCCGGTGGGTGTTCGACCACGTGGCGACGCCGTGCTGGGCGACGTCGTAGCCGTGCCCGGTGATCGCGGCGACAGCGACGTGGGCGTGCACGATCACCGCGCGCCTCGCGGGCAGGTTGACGGTGCGGCCGTCGGCGTCGACCCGCTCAGCGTCGCTCAACGTCAGCGTCGACTGGAGCCGGGCGAGGTCACCCAGGGCCGCGGCCCGGCGCACGGGCATGGTGTCGGTCGACCCGAGGAGCTTCAGCTCGTGGGCCCGGTCGGCCAACGCGGTCTCGAGGTCCAACGCGTCCGCGGCGTCGAGGCACCCGTTGATGTCGACGGTGCCGGACAGGTCACCGCCCTGCTCACGCAGGTGGATGTGCACCCCCCGCTTCTCCGCAGCCGCCGTGCGTCGGGCCTCGGCGTCCTCGGGCTGCCACCGCGCACAGGGCGGCCTCCACGACCCGGTCGAGCTGGGCGTTCGAGACGGCGTGGGTGAACCCGTTGACGTGGCGGTCGACGTGCTCGGCACCCTCCTCACACAAGATCATCGTGGCCTCGGCGACGGTCTTGGCCCGCCACCACGCACACCGCCCCGACAACACCGCCTCCCACAACCTCGGGAGGCGGTAGCGGACCTCGAGGATCACCCCGAGGAACCGCCTCCCACCATCGGTCGACAACCCCAGGGCGACCGCCATCTCGGTGACCGCGGCCTCCCCGACCAGCGGCGCCCCCGGACCCGCCAACGTCAGCCCGTGCTCACCGAACCCCGCATGGAACGACGCCTCATCCAGCGACATCAGACCTCATGGGCGATCGCCCACTCCAGCGCGGTCCGGATCTTGCGGACCTCCGCCGCCCGGACCCAGGCCTCGTCGGAGCGCAACGCGTCGAGCAGACCCTGGCGGGTCTCGTCGGTGGCGGCGGCTGAGGACATGTCCTGACTCATACTAGAACATACATTCGAACACTAGGCCCATCCACACCCGACCGTCGGGTAGACATGGCGACCATGAGCGACCTGCCGCACGACGCGTCCGCCCGCACGCCCGAGCCGTGGGACCTGCTCGTCGTCGGGGGCGGGACGGCCGGCATCGTGGCCTCGACCACGGCGGCGGCCCTGGGAGCGCGGGTGCTCCTGGTCGAGCGGGAGCGGACCGGCGGGGACTGCCTGTGGCGTGGGTGCGTGCCGTCCAAGTCGCTGCTCGCCGCGGCCCACGTCGCGGCCCAGGCGCGGGCCGCGGCGCGCCAGGGCGGCCGGCTCGGGGTGCACGTGAACGGGACCGTCGAGGTCGACTTCGCCGCGGTGATGGACCACGTACGGTCTGCCATCGCCACGATCGAGCCCGACGACTCCCCGGCGACGCTGGAGGCCAAGGGCGTGTCGGTCCGCTCGGGCACGG
Source organism: uncultured Actinomycetota bacterium (assembly GCA_963760555.1). Classification (GTDB taxonomy): domain Bacteria; phylum Actinomycetota; class Actinomycetes; order Propionibacteriales; family Nocardioidaceae; genus Nocardioides. The sequence continues at coordinate 344,651 of CAVXDJ010000004.1, forward strand.
TGCGGCTGACCGGGCCCGGCTCGGCCGAGGTCGACGGCGACCGGCTGGCGTTCCGGCAGCTGGTGGTCGCCACCGGGTCGGCGCCGAACGTCCCGCCCGACCTCGAGGTGGGCGAGGTGCTCACGAGCGAGACGGTGTGGGAGCTCACCGAGCTGCCGGCCCGGCTCACCGTGCTCGGCGGGGGACCGGTCGGCTGTGAGCTGGCCCAGGCCTTCGCCCGGCTCGGGTCCGAGGTGACGCTGCTCCAGCGCGGCGACCGGTTGCTGCCGGCCGACTCGCGCGAGGCCTCGGCCGCCGTGCTCGCAGCGCTGCGCGCGGACGGCGTACGCGTGCTGCTCGGCGTGACCGGCTCCGAGCCCGTGCGCTCCGACGGGGCGCTGCGGGGCCTCGAGGTGAGCGGCGGCGACCTCGGCCCGGGTGGCTCGGAGCTCGTGCCGCACGACCGGCTGCTGGTCGCGATCGGGCGCCGTCCCCGCACTGCCGGTCTGGGGCTCGGCTCGCTCGGGGTCCGCCTCGGCGACGACGGTCGGGTGGAGGTCGACGCCACGATGCGCTCCAGCCAGCCGCTCGTGTGGGCCGCGGGCGACGTCGCCGGGCCGCCGTACCAGACCCACGTCGCGGGCACCGACGCCAGCGTCGCCGCGAGCAACGCGATCCTCGGCCTGCGCCGTCGGCGCGACCCGGACCACCCGCGGGTGACCTTCACCGACCCCGAGGTCGCCGCGGTGGGCACCGCGGTCGACGACCTGGACGGCGCGCGGGGGCTGCACGTCGTACGCCAGGGTCACGACCACGGCGACCGCGCGATCACCGAGGACGCGACGGTCGGGTCGACGACGCTCGTCCTGGACCGCCGGGGCCGCGTCGTCGGCGCCTGCGTGATCGGCCCGCGGGCGGGCGAGACGATCGGGGAGCTCGCGCTCGCGGTGAGCGAGGGCCTCAAGGCGGGTGCGCTGGCCGGCACCACGCACCCCTACCCGACGCACTCCGACCCGACCTGGAACGCCGCGATCACCGAGGTCCGCACGTCCCTGGCCGCCCCGGTCGCCTCCCGCGCCGTCGCCGGGCTCGGGCGGGCGCGCCGCTGGTGGGTCGACCGCCGGGCGCAGTGAGGGGTCTGCGCACCCGCCCCGCCGGACCCCCCGGCCGGGTGGCGACGCCGTGGTCCGAGCCCGTGGGATCCTGCGGCGTGCGCAACTACCGATGCCGCGTGTGCGAGCAGACCTTGTTCTCCGAGAACTCCGTGTGCGTCTCCTGCGGGACGTCCCTGGCCTACTCCCGCGCCGAGCGCGCGATCGTGCCCGTCGACGAGAGCGGCCGCTACGTCGATGCCACCGGCGCGATCTGGTGGGTGTGCACCAACCTCAACCTCTCGGGCTGCACCTGGCTCGCGCCCCTCGAGGGTGGCCAGTGCTTCTCCTGCGACCTGACCCGCACCCGCCCCTCCGACGACGACGCCGAGGGCCTCGCGCAGCTGCCGGCGGCCGAGCAGGCCAAGCGCCACCTCGTCATCGAGCTCGACAGCCTCGGCTTCCCCGTGGTCACCAAGGAGGAGGACCCCGAGAACGGGCTGGCCTTCGACATCCTGTCCAGCGTCGACGAGAACGTCGTGATCGGCCACGCCGACGGCGTGATCACCATCGACCTCGCCGAGAGCGACGACGCACACCGTGAGAAGGTCCGCGCGCAGCTCGCCGAGCCCTACCGCACGATGCTGGGCCACTTCCGCCACGAGTCGGGCCACTACTACGAGTGGCAGATGGTGCGCGGGGACGAGACGATGGCGCGCTGCCGCGAGCTGTTCGGTGACGAGTCGAAGGACTACCAGGCCGAGATCGACCGCCACTACGAGGAGGGTCCGCCCGAGGGGTGGGAGAGCGACTACATCTCCACCTACGCCACGATGCACCCCTTCGAGGACTTCGCCGAGACCTGGGCGCACTACCTGCACATCTGCGACACGATCGAGACCGCCCGGGAGTACGGCATCGCGCCGGTCGCCGACATCAGCGCCTTCTCGCGCTTCCGCGACGTCGTCACCGGCGTGTGGGTCCCGCTGTCGACCGCGCTCAACCAGATCAACCGCTCGATGGGCCGCGACGACCTGTACCCGTTCGTCATCCCCGACACCGTGCTCGAGAAGCTCGAGCTCGTCGCCTCGCTCGCCCCGGACGCCGCGCCCCGCGGCTGAGGCCCGGGTGTACGTCGGGCAGGGTGGTTCGAGCCTCCTAGGCTGACCGGCATGAGCAACGACCCGACGTACACCGAAGAGGGCAAGTCCTTCGAGCGGGACATGAACTACATCCCGGACCGGATCACCGCAGAGCCCGGTCGCTCCGCGGATCCTGTGCTCGGGGAGCTCGACGTCGAGACCTGGCCCGTGCAGCCCGGGCGCTACCGCCTGGCCGCCGCGCTGGCCTGCCCGTGGGCCAACCGGGCCATCATCGTGCGCGAGCTGCTCGGTCTCGGTGACGTGATCTCGCTGGCGCTGGCGGGTCCGACCCACGACGCCGACTCGTGGACCTTCGACCTCGACCCCGGCGAGGTCGACCCCGTGCTCGGCTACGCCAGGCTCAAGGAGGCCTACGACGCGCGGATCCCCGACTACCCGCGCGGGATCACCGTGCCGGCGATGGTCGACGTCCCGACCAAGGCCGTCGTGACCAACGACTTCGGCCCGATCACGCACGACCTGTTCTTCGAGTGGCGCGCGCACCACGGGCCCGATGCGCCCGACCTGTGGCCCGCGGACCTCCGTGACGAGATGGAGGAGGTCATGCAGCGGGTGTTCACCGAGGTCAACAACGGCGTCTACCGGTGCGGCTTCGCCGGCTCCCAGGAGGACTACGAGGAGGCCTACGACCGGCTGTGGACGGCGATGGACTGGCTCGAGGACCGTCTCGCCGACCGTCGCTACCTGATGGGCTCGACGATCACCGAGGCCGACGTCCGGCTGTTCACGACCCTCGCTCGCTTCGACGCGGTCTACCACGGCCACTTCAAGTGCAACCGCAACAAGCTCACCGAGATGCCGGCGCTGTGGGGCTACGCCCGCGACCTGTTCCAGACCCCGGGCTTCGGCGAGACGATCGACTTCGACCAGATCAAGGCGCACTACTACCGCGTGCACACCGAGATCAACCCGACCCGGGTCGTGCCGAAGGGCCCCGACCCGGCGGTCTGGGCGACCCCCCACTTCCGCGAGCAGCTGGGCTGAGGCGGTGGCTGCGATGGAGCTCGAGGGCGCCCGCGTGCTGGTCGCCGGGGCCAGCGGAGTGATCGGCACCAAGCTGGTCGACGCGCTGCTCGAGGCCGGGGCCCGCGTCGTGCCCGCGGGCCGCGACCGGGGCCGGCTCGACGGGCTGGCCGAACGAACCGGTACGACGGCGCAGGTCTTCGACGCCGTCGACGCCGACTCCGCGAAGAGCGCCGTCGACGCGGCGGTCGAGGAGCTCGGCGGCCTCGACCTGCTGGTCGTCACGGTCGGCGCGGCCGGCTTCGGCAGGGCCGTCGACCTCGACGCGGCCGTGACCGAGGAGCTGTTCGCGGTCAACGTGCAGGGTCCGATGGCGCTGGTCAGGGCCGCCGCACCCGCCCTGACCGAGTCCGCGCAGGGCACCGCGGTGGTGCTCTCCGCGATCCTGGCCGACCTGCCCACGGCCGGCATGGCCGACTACTCCGCGGCGAAGTCGGCGCTGTCGACCTGGCTGGGGGTGCTGCGCAAGGAGCAGCGCCGGGCCTTCCGCGTGCTCGACGTACGCCCGCCGCACCTGGACACCGGGCTCGACCAGCGGGCGCTGGCCGGCGAGCCCCCCAAGCTCCCACCGCCCGTCCCCGCCGACGACGTCGTCACCGCGATCATGGAGGCGCTCGACGGGGACGAGGGCGAGCTGGTCTGGGACGGACGCGAGAAGAAGCTCGCCGCCCGCTGAGCGGGCGCTCCACGACTCCTAGGCTGGCCGCATGGGACACGACCACGGGCACGCCGCCGGCCGCGCGGGCGACCGCTCCCGGCTGCGGTGGGTCCTGCTCGTCACGGTCGTGGTGCTCGTGGTGGAGGTCGTCGGCGCCGCCGTCACCGGGTCGCTGGCGCTGCTGGCGGACGCCGGCCACCTGGCCACCGACGCGGGTGCGGTGGTGCTCGCGCTCGGGGCGTCGTACGTCGCCGCGCGCGGCGGGGGCCCACGGTCGACCTTCGGGCTGCACCGTGCCGAGGTGCTCGCCGCCGTGGCCAACGCCGTGGTCCTGCTCGGCGTGTGCGCCTTCATCGCGTGGACCGGGGTCGGTCGGCTCGACGACCCGCCCGAGGTCGACGCGGCGCCGATGATCGCGTTCGCCGCGGTCGGGCTGGTCGCCAACGCGGTCTCGCTGAGCGTGCTCAACCGCTCCGAGACCGGCTCGCTGAACCTGCGCGGTGCCGCGGCCGAGGTGTTCGGCGACCTCGTCGGGTCGGTGCTCGCGCTGGCGGCCGGGGTGGTCGTCCTGCTCACCGGCTGGCAGCGCGCGGACGCGCTCGCCTCGCTGGGCATCGCCGTGCTGATCCTGCCCCGGGCCGCGCTCCTGCTCCGCGACGCCGGCGCCGTCCTCCTCGAGATCGCCCCGGCCGGGCTGGACGTCGCCGGCGTCGAGCACCACCTGCGTCACGTCCCGGGCGTGGTCGACGTCCACGACCTGCACGCGTGGACGATCACCAGCGGCCTGCCCAGCCTCTCGGCCCACGTCACCGTCACCGACGAGGCGCTCGCGTCACGCGGCGTCGGGGCGGTCCTCGACGAGCTCGGTCGCTGCGTGGCCGAGCACTTCGACGTACGGCATGCGACGTTCCAGGTCGAGCCGCTCTCGCACCAGGACCACGAGGACCTCGGCGAGGTGCACTGAGGGCGCCCGGGTCATTGCCGGTGGCGCAGCACTTGCCGAGTGGCGCGCGCACGACGAAGCGACGTACGCCCCACGCCTGGTCGCCCAGCGGGTGCGCTGGAGTCCCTGGGGAGCGTGGTGGTGCGGACGGTCTAGCGTGCCTGCCGTGTCGACCGCGCCGCTCCACGACGACGAGCTCGCTCTCGACCTCGAGGCCCTGCGTCGCGAGCTGGGCCGGGTCCGACCGGGCCTCGCCGCCCTGGTCGACGAGGCGCTGGTGCCGCTCGCGGCGAGCGGGTCGAGCAACCGGCTGCTGCGACTGGGCCACGACCTGCTCGTCCGCGTGCCGCGCCAGGTCGGCGGCGCGACCGCGCTGCGCGTCGAGGCGCGCTGGGGCCGGGTGCTCGGCGCGTTGCTGCCGGTCGAGGTGCCCCAGGTCCTCGTGGTCGGCGAGCCGACGACGGACCTGCCGGCCGGCTGGTCGTTGACCCGGTGGATCGAGGGGGAGCGACCCGTCGCCGGGACCGGCGCGGTGACCGGGGAGGACCTCGCCGCGCTCGTCGCGGCGCTGCGGCGTACGCCGGTGCCCGCCGAGGCCGTCGCCGACCCCGCGCTCCGCGGCTACCGATCCGGCCCGTTGTCGGTCCTCGCCGACGACGGCCGGGAGCTGCTGGAGGAGTGCCGCGGCCTGCCCGACGAGATCACCCGCGGCCTGGACCTCGGCGCCCTGGCCGACGTGTGGGAGCGGGCCGTGGCCGCGGACCGGGCGGCGGCACCGGCCGAGCCGTCCTGGGTGCACTCCGACCTGGTCGCCGAGAACCTCCTGGTGCGCGGAGGCCGCCTCGCGGCGCTGCTCGACCTCGGCGACGTCGCCGTCGGCGACCCGACGGTCGACCTCATCGGGGCGTGGGAGCTGTGCGACGCGGGCGGTCGGCGGGCGTTCCGCGACGCCCTCGGCGTGGACGACGCCACGTGGCTGCGCGGCGCCGGCTGGTCGGTGCTGCTGCTCGTGATGACGCTGTCCTACTACGGCACGAGCATGCCCGCCCGGTGCGCCGACCGGGTCGTGGCGGCGCGGGCGGTGCTGGAGGAGCTGGGGTGAGCGGTCGACCTGACTGGTTCTCACACCAGGTGTGAGAAGCGGTCAGGTCGACCGGCATCGGGAGCACGCGGTCGTGGTCCCGGCCCACCCCCGCCGGCGCAGGACGGCGCCGACGTGGTGGGCCGTCGCGCACGGCTCCCGCACGACCTGGCGCCACCCCAGCCTCAGGGTCAGGCGGTCGCTGGTCGCCGCGGTGACGAGATCGCGTCCGAGGTCGGCCTCGCGACCCGCGCCCGCGTGGAACGCCCGACCGTCGAGCTCGACGACCACGTCCCAGTCGACGTACTCTGCGTCCCGGTAGACCACACCGTTCATGAGGCGCTCGCGGCCCTGACGGTCGGCCCGGGGCAGGCAGTGAGCGCGCTCGACCGCGGTCAGGTACTCCCGCTCCAGGACCGAGCTGGCCCCGGTCGCCAGGTCGTCGAGCATCTGCAGCAGCAGCTGCCGGTCGCGGACCCCCCGGCGCGCCACGAGTGCCTGCCGGAGGGCGCCCGGCGTGGTCCGGCGCGACTGGCAGGCCCGGGCCAGGGCGGCGAAGGCGGCCCAGCTGTCGTCGGTGTCCGCGACGAGCTCGACGACCGCCTCGGGGATCGCCAGGCGCGGTCGGGTCGCGTGGGGAGCCAGTCGTTGGCGCCACCGAGCCGTACGGTGCGCCACCACCCCGGGCACGGGCGACACCGTGCGGTCGACGTCGACGGCGACGTGGATCGCAGCGTTCCGAGGCGGTTCGGGGAGCGCTGAGCTGCGGGTGAGCGCAGCAGGGTGGTGCACCAGCACCGCTGCCCAGGCCCGCTGGTCCCAGGTGAGGGGCCCGGTGTGCGAGACGTAGACCGCACGGTGGACCCGAGCCAGCTCGCGCCGGCGCAGCATGCGGTTCAGGTCGCCCTGGCTCAGCCCGAGCGCGACCAGCTGGCGGCGCGCCACGACGCCGTCCTGCACGACCAGCAGGTGACGCAGCTCCTCCATGGCTCCAGCGTGGCCGAGCCGGGGAGGTCGGGGCGGGCGCGATCCACAGCCCACCCCGCCCGCCCCTACGATCGTCCGGTGCCCCTCGACGCCGACCTCACCGCTCTCGCCCAGGCCTACGGGGTCGTGACCACCTACGACGACTGGCGCGACCAGCCGGTCGAGGTGCCGGAGGCGACGGTGGTCGCCGTGCTGGGCGCGATGGGGGTCGACACGACCGACCCCGCCGCCGCGCTGGTCGCCCACGAGGAGGCGCCGTGGCGCCGTACGCTCCCGCCCGCGGTCGTCACGGTCGAGGGCCGGCCCGCGACGGTCGACCTGCACACCTCGGCCTCGACCGACCTGCCCGCACTGCGTCTCGACCTCGAGGACGGCAGCCACCGAGACCTCGACCCGCCCGCCTCGGCCGCCACCCACCGCGAGGTGGACGGCGCCACCGTCGCGCGCGTCACCCTCGACCTGCCGACCGACCTCCCCCTGGGCTACCACGCGCTGGGCGCAGGTGGGGCGACCTGCCGCGTCATCGTCACGCCGGCCCGTCTCGGCCTGCCCGCCACGCTCGGCGAGCGGCACGGCTGGGGGTTCGCGGCGCAGCTCTACAGCGTGCGCTCGGCGCAGTCGTGGGGCGTGGGGGACCTCGCCGACATGGCCGACCTGGCGGTGTGGTCGGCCGGGCTCGGTGCGGACTACCTGCTGGTCAACCCGCTGCACGCCGCGGAGCCGGTCGCGCCGCTCGAGCCCTCGCCGTACCTCCCGACGAGCCGCCGCTTCCCGAGCCCGCTCTACCTGCGCGTCGAGCGGATCGTCGAGCACGGTGGCCTGCCCGACGCCGCCCGCGCCGAGGTCGAACGTCTCGCGGGCGGGGTGCACTCCGCGCTCGACGACCTCGACGCCATCGACCGCGACACGTCCTGGACGGCCAAGCGCCGGGCCCTGCGCCTGGTGGCCGGCGTACGCCGCACGCCGGGACGCGAGCTGGCCTACCGCGCGTTCCTCGACCGCGAGGGCGAGGGTCTCCTCGCCTTCGCGACCTGGCGCGCGCTGGCCGTCGAGCACGGTCCGGACTTCCGGACCTGGCCGGTCGACCTCCGGGACGCCGGATCGCCCGCCGTCGCCGCGGCGGCCGAGGAGCTCGCCGACGAGGTCGGCTTCGAGTGCTGGCTGCAGTGGGTGTGCGACGAGCAGCTGCGCGCGGTCCAGGCAGAGGCGACCAGCGCCGGGATGGCGCTCGGCACCATGCACGACCTCGCCGTGGGGGTGCACCCCGGCGGGGCGGACGCCTGGCGGCTCCGGGCGACCTACGCCGAGGGGGTGCGGGTCGGCGCGCCGCCGGACGCCTTCAACCAGCGCGGTCAGGACTGGGGCCAGCCGCCCTGGACGCCGACCGGCCTGGCGGAGACCGGCTTCGAGCCGCTGCGCGACATGGTCGCCGCACTGCTGCGCCACGCGGGTGGGGTGCGCATCGACCACGTGATCGGCCTGTTCCGGCTGTGGTGGGTGCCCGAGGGCGGCTCGCCCGCCGACGGCACCTACGTGCGCTACGACCACGCCTCGGTGATCGGCGTGCTGGCGCTGGAGGCGCACCGCGCCGGCGCGGTCGTGGTCGGCGAGGACCTCGGCGTCGTCGAGGACTCCGCCCGGGAGTACCTGCTCGAGCGGGGGATCCTCGGCACCTCGATCCTGTGGTTCGAGCGCGACGAGGACGGCGCCCCCCGCCCGGCGCAGGAGTGGCGTGAGCTGTGCCTGGCCTCCGTCACCACCCACGACCTGCCACCGAGCGCGGGCTACCTCGACGGCGTCCACGTCGACCTGCGGGCCGAGCTCGACCTGCTGACCCAGCCCGTCGAGGAGGAGCGCGTGTCCGACGAGGCCGAGCGTGCGTCCTGGTTGGCGGAGGTACGCCGCCAGGTCGACCTGCCCGCGGACGCCTCCACGGAGCAGACCGTCGAGGCCCTCCATGCCTACCTCGCGCTGACCCCGTCACGGCTGCGCAACGTCGCGCTGACCGACGCGGTCGGCGACCGGCGTACGCAGAACCAGCCGGGCACGGCCGACGAGTACCCGAACTGGCGGATCCCCCTCTCCGGGCCCGACGAGCGCCCGCTCTCGCTGGAGGGGGTGCTCTCGTCGGCCCGAGCGCGTAGCCTCGCCCGGGTGGTGCAGGTCACAGCGCCACCGACCTAGCGGGGGAGCGAGCCATGGACGACCTGGTCCTCGAGCTGATCGGCGTCGAGCACGAGGCGGGCGGGCTGGGACGGGAGCAGCCGGTCACCGACGAGGGCACCGACACCCACTGCGGGCTGTGCGGGCTCACCTCGGACAAGTCCGCCTGGGCCGCCCTCGGCGACGAGCTCGGCCTGCCGGTGCACCTCTCCGGCAGCGGCGACCTCGGACCCGAGGAGCAGCAGGTCGTCCGCGAGGTCGGCACGCCGGTCGTGCTCGCCCGCCTCGAGCACGCCGAGCTGCGTCCCGTCGTGCTCTCCGAGCGTCTCGAGGTCTTCGAGGGCGACGTCACCCGTCTGGCCCGCGAGGTGCGACTCGTCGCCGAGCAGCAGGGCTGGGTCCTGCCGTGCGGCGACGGCGAGCCCGAGCCCGAGAAGGTCTGCGACTAGGCCGACCTGGACCGACGGGTCAGGCCGTCTCGTCGCCGGCGTGCCGGTTCTTCTCGTCGGCCGCGGCCTCGTGGGCCAGCGTGACCAGGGTCGCCTCGATGCCGCGACGGTTGCGCTCGGGGAACCGGGCCGCCCGCAGGCCCCACCACAACGGGGCCGGGTAGCGCGAGGCGTCCCAGGTCTCGGTGACCCTGGTGCCGCCGTCGACGGGCTCGAGCTCGTAGCGCCAGCGGTGGAGGCCCTGGTGGCGCCACGCGATCAGGCGGTCGGTCTCGAACTCGACGACCGTGTTCTTGATCCTGTACGGCGCCCCCAGCTTCATGTCCATCCCGAAGCTCGAGCCCATCTCCAGGCGGTCCGGGCCGGACACCGAGCCCTTCACGGTGCCGGAGCCGTCGATCCGCGCGTGCTGGCGCGGGTCGGCCAGGATGGCGAAGACGGTCGGGGGCGACGCCTCGACGACGGTCGTGCTGGACACCTCACGCGAGCTCATCCTCCGAGCCTAGACGGCGGGTGCGGCTGGCCCGGGCCGCGCTGCGCCCGGTAGGTTGGGGCTGTGTCCCCGGTCACAGCCCGCGCCACCCCTGCGGGTCCGCCCCGAGGAAGCAACCAGACCGATCCCCCGGACCCGTCGGTGACCCCGCAGCCGGAGAGACCAGGAGTGTGCCCGTGAGCGCGACCCCCGAGACGACCAGCCCGGAGTCCAGCAGCCCCGGGTCCAGCCCGGGCGGCAGCTTCGGCCCCGACCTCGCGGAGGTCTTCGGCCCCCGTCTCGAGGACGGCGGCCCCGAGCTCGTCCAGCTGCTCACGCCCGAGGGCGAGCGCGTGCACCACCCGGAGTTCGACGCGGACTTCTCCGCCGACGACCTGCGCGGCTTCTACCGCGACATGGTGCTGGTGCGTCGCATCGACACCGAGGCGACCGCGCTGCAGCGTCACGGCGAGCTCGGCATCTGGGCCCAGCTGCTCGGCCAGGAGGCCGCGCAGATCGGGGCGGGGCGCGCGCTGCGGTCGCAGGACTTCGTCTTCCCGACCTACCGCGAGCACGGCGTCGCCTGGTGCAAGGGCCTCGACCCGGTCGAGCTGCTCAGCCTCTTCCGCGGCGTCGACCAGGGTGGGTGGGACCCCCGGGAGACCAACTTCGGGCTCTACACGATCGTCATCGGCGCCCAGTGCCTGCACGCCACCGGCTACGCGATGGGGATCCAGCGCGACGGCGACGTCGGCACCGGCGACCCCGACCGTGACGCCGCGGTCGTCGCCCACTTCGGCGACGGCGCCTCCAGCCAGGGCGACGTCAACGAGGCCTTCATCTTCGCCGCCTCCTACAACGCGCCCGTGGTGTTCTTCTGCCAGAACAACCAGTGGGCCATCTCGGAGCCGATCGAGCGCCAGACCAAGATCCCGCTCTACCAGCGGGCGCTCGGCTTCGGCTTCCCCGGCGTCCGCGTCGACGGCAACGACGTGATGGCCACCCATGCCGTCATGCAGGCCGCGCTGCAGCGCGCCCGCGACGGGCAGGGCCCGACGCTGGTCGAGGCCTACACCTACCGGATGGGCGCCCACACGACGACCGACGACCCGACGCGCTACCGGCTCAGCAACGACGTGGAGAGCTGGAAGCTCAAGGACCCGATCGCCCGGGTCGAGGTCTACCTGCGCCGCAACGGCCTGGTCGACGAGGCGTTCCTCGCCGACGTCAAGGCCGAGGCCGACGCGCTCGGCGTACGCCTGCGCGAGGCGTGCCGCACGATGGCCGACCCCGATCCGCGCAGGATCTTCGACCACGTCTACGCCGAGCTGCCCGACGAGCTGCGCGAGCAGCGCGACGGCTTCGCGGCGTACCTCGACTCCTTCGAGGCCGAGACCGTGACTGCTCAGACCGAGGGGGCGCGCTGATGTCGAGCCCACTGCCGAAGGTCACGCTGGCCAAGGGCCTCAACGCCGGACTGCGCAGGGCCATGGAGGACGACTCCAAGGTCGTGCTGATGGGCGAGGACATCGGCCGTCTCGGTGGCGTCTTCCGGATCACCGACGGTCTGCAGAAGGACTTCGGCGAGGACCGCGTCATCGACACCCCGCTGGCCGAGTCCGGCATCGTCGGCACTGCGGTCGGGCTCGCGATGCGCGGTTACCGGCCGGTCGTCGAGATCCAGTTCGACGGGTTCGTCTACCCCGCCTACGACCAGATCGTCGCCCAGGTCGCGAAGATCCGTTTCCGCAGCATGGGCAAGGTGGCGATGCCGATCGTCATCCGGATCCCCTTCGGCGGTGGTATCGGCGCCGTCGAGCACCACAGCGAGTCGCCCGAGGCGCAGTTCGCGCACACCCCCGGCCTCAAGGTCGTGGCCTGCTCCAACCCGGTCGACGGCTACTGGATGATCCAGCAGGCCATCGCCTCCGACGACCCGATCATCTTCCTCGAGCCCAAGCGGCAGTACCACGCCGACAAGGCCGAGCTCGACGAGTCCGCGACCCCGGACCCGCTGTTCGCCTCCCGCGTCGTACGCCGCGGCGAGGACGTGACCGTCCTGGCCTACGGTCCGACCGTCAAGACCGCGATGAAGGCGGCCACGGCCGCGGCCGACGACGGCACCTCGATCGAGGTGATCGACCTGCGCACCCTCAGCCCGCTCGACATGGGCCCGGTCCACGAGTCGGTGCGGCGCACCGGTCGCGCCGTGGTCGTGCACGAGGCGCACGTCAACCTCGGCCTGGGTGCCGAGCTCGCGGCCCGCGTCACCGAGCAGTGCTTCTACTCCCTCGAGGCGCCGGTGCTGCGCGTGGGCGGGTTCGACACGCCCTACCCGCCGTCGCGCATCGAGGAGGACTACCTTCCCGACCTCGACCGTCTGCTCGACGCCGTCGACCGAAGCCTGGGGTACTGATCCGACATGGCCGACTACAAGCTGCCCGACCCCGGTGAGGGACTGACCGAGGCCGAGATCGTCACCTGGCGCGTCGCCGTCGGTGACACGATCGAGATCAACGACATCGTGGTCGAGATCGAGACCGCCAAGTCGCTGGTCGAGCTCCCCTCGCCGTACGCCGGCACGGTCACCGCCCTGCTCGTCGAGGAGGGCCAGACCGTCGAGGTGGGGACCCCGATCATCTCCATCGGCGACGCGGGCGCGGCCGACCGCGACGACGCGGTGGCCTCGACGCCGCCGTCGTCGTCGGACGCGCCCGCCGACGACGAGCCGATCGACACCAACAAGCCCCCGGAGGGCAACCCGACGCTGGTCGGGTACGGCCCGCGCGAGGGCTCGGCCAAGCGCCGGGCCCGCAAGGGTGCCGCGTCGCCCGCGACCGAGGCCGGCGGGTCGACGCGGATGCAGGTCCAGGGAGCGTTCGCGCCGGGTGGGGCGCAGAGCGACGAGGTCGTCGAGGCCGACGAGGAGCCGGTGCCGGCGACCAGCGCGAGCGCCGTGGAGCCGGAGCCGGAGGCGTCGCGACCCGTGCGGGCGCTGGCCAAGCCCCCGGTGCGCAAGCTCGCCCGGGACCTCGGGGTCGACCTGGCCTCGGTGCGCCCCACCGGCCCGGGGGGGACGGTCTCGCGCGACGACGTCCAGGCCGCGGCCGGCGGTCCGGCCCCGGCCGGCGCCGAGCAGCCCGTTGCCCAACCGGTCATCGAGCCGGTCGCCGCGCCTGTTGCCCGGCCCGACGAGTGGCGCGAGCCGGTCAAGGGCGTGCGCAAGATGATGGCGCAGGCCATGGTCGGCTCCGCCTTCAGCGCCCCGCACGTCACGGAGTGGGTCACCGTGGACGTGACGGCCACGACCGAGCTGGTGGCCCGGCTCGCCGCCCGTCGCGAGCTGCGCGACGTACGCGTCGGACCGCTGCTGGTGCTGGCCAGGGCCGTGACGCTGGCGATGCGTCGCACGCCGGAGATCAACTCCTGGTTCGACGACGAGCACCAGGAGGTCGTGCACCGGCGCGCGGTCAACCTCGGGATCGCGGCGGCCACCCCACGCGGGCTCGTCGTGCCCAACGTGAAGGGCGCGGAGTCGCTCGACCTGGTCGCCCTCGCTCGCGAGCTGGGCGACCTGACGGCGACGGCGCGCGAGGGGCGCACGCAGCCGGCCCAGATGAGCGGCGGCACCTTCACGATCACCAACGTGGGCGTCTTCGGCATCGACGCCGGGACCCCGATCATCAACCCCGGCGAGTCGGCGATCCTCTGCTTCGGTGCGATCCGCAAGCAGCCCTGGGTCGTGACCACCGACGGCGTGGACGAGATCGTGCCGCGGCAGGTGACGACGCTCGCGCTGTCCTTCGACCACCGTCACATCGACGGCGAGCTCGGCTCGCGCTTCCTCGCCGACGTCGCCGGCATCCTCGCCGACCCGGGCTCGGCGCTCCTGTTCTGAGCCCGGTGTTCTGAGCCCGGGCCGCACGGGGTGCGCCGGGCGGTCGACCGATCGGCCGTCGCGCGGAGGTGGTGCCGGCCCGAGCCCGCCCCGGTGCGACCGGCCCGGGACGGCTCAGAGGCTCTGCTCGTGCCGCACCGTCAGCCGCGGCACCCCGCCGAGCCCGAGCCGGAACCGGACGTGGCCGGCGTAGCGACCCAGCGTGTCCCACAGCGTCGCGTGCGCCGACCACGGCAGGGGCTCGTCGCCGGAGTGCCACGAGTCGCCGAACGCGACCAGCACGGGGGTCCACCCGGCGGCGTCGTCCCAGTCGCCGCGACGCGCCATCAGCATCCGCCGGCGCAGCTGGAACGCGGCGCGGGGGCCGTCCTCGTAGACGGGGGCGGTGGCCACGGGCCAGACCCACAGGTCCAGGGCCATCAGCTCGAGCTCGAGGTCGCGCAGCGCCGCGGGCTCGACCAGGACGGTCGCCACGTTCTCGTGGGGTGGGCGCCTCATGGCACGCACCGTACCCACGGGTCCGACGCGCACGGAAGACCACGGCGCAGCTCCAGGATGCGCGCAGGCCCGCCTCAGCGCAGGGGAGGCGTCCGTGGCCCGAGCAGCCAGGCGCGGAAGAACCGGGTGAGCTCGGTGCCGGTCTGCTGCTCGATCCAGCTCAGGTAGTCCACGCGACCGGTGCTCTGCAGGTCCCGCGCGGCGGGCCACGCCCTCACCATCGACCAGAACGACCTGTCGCCCAGCCTCGCCCGCAGCTGGTCCCACATCAGGGCCGGGGAGTAGTAGATGTTGCCGTCCCCGAACTTGTCGGCGTCGAAGGCTGCGGGCGGACCGGCGTCGCGGCGGCTGCGCTGGTCGTCGTCGGCGATGAGGTCCAGCTGCCGGCGCAGCGGCGACCCCCCGTGCTGCGACTCCCAGAGGAGCTGGAGGTACGTCGTCATGCCCTCGCTCATCCACACGTCACGCCAGTCCTCCGGCGTGACCTGGTCGCCGTACCACTGGTGGACCATCTCGTGGAGGACCACCGGACGCGAGGTCGTGTAGGCGGTGTCGCCCAGGGTGATCGTGGTCTGGGTCTCCATGCCGGAGTCGGAGTCGACGACCACGAAGCCGAGCGAGTCGAAGGGGTACGGGCCCAGCCGCTGCTCGATCCACCGCATCGCGGCGGGCGCGACCCGGAGGCGGCGCAGCACCCCGGGGCCGGCCTCGGGCAGCGTCCAGTAGGAGATCGGCACCCCGCCGGGGCCCTCGTCGGTGGTCTCGGAGAAGGGCCCGGTCGCCACCGTGACCAGGTAGGAGGCAGCGGGGCGCCTCAGGCTCCACTCGGTGCGGGTCGTGCCGTCCACCTCGGTGCGCGAGGTCAGCGTGCCGTTCGACACCCCGACCCACGGCGAGGGGACCTCGAGGGCCACGTCGTAGAACGCCTTGTCGGAGGGCTGGTCGTTGACGGCGTACCAGCTGTAGGCGCCGAACGGCTCCTGCATGGTCCAGGTCCGGCCGTCGGAGGTGGTCGACCACCCGGTCGTCGAGAAGTCGCCCCGCGAGGTGGGCGCCCGCACCGGCTCCGGCGTCCCGGCGTAGGTCAACGACAGCACGTGGCGGGAGTCCACGGTGACCGGGGTGGCGACGACGAGGTCCTTCCCGTCGTGGGTGGCCTCCACGCTCTCGCCGTCGAGGGCGACCTCGCCGACCTCGAGGTTCGCGGCGAGGTCGAGCTGCACCGTCCCGGCGGTGCGGGCAGCACGGAAGACGACCGTCTCGGCCGCCTCGAGCCGACGAGCGTCGGGGTCCCAGGACAGGTCCAGGTCGTAGTGCAGGGCGTCGAGGCCGGGGTCGCCGACGTCGGGGTAGTAGGAGTCCTCGCGCGGCTGGCTGAGCGCCGCGTCGTAGCCGGGGTCGTCGGCCGGGGCGCTCCCCGGGACGGGCGGGTCGACACGGCAACCGACGAGGAGCAGGACCGGCACGAACCCGGCGCAGGCGCGCAGGACTGAGCTCACGCGCGCTCGCACAACATCGGGCGGACCAGCACGCGGCCGTGGTGGATCTGAGCCTTGACCGTGCCGAGCGGGAGGTCGAGCAGCGTCGCGATCTCGTCGTAGGGGAGGCTGCAGACGTCGCGCAGCAGCACCGGCTGCACGTACTGCGGGTGGTGGGCCTCGAGCTGCTCCATCGCGTCCAGCAGGTCCAGCCGGGTGCCGGCGATGACGCTGGTGGTGCGGGGGTCCGGCCGGTCCAGCGGCCCGGGCGCCTGCGGGTCGGCCGGGACCGCCTGCCGCTTCAGCCGGCGGTACGTCGTGCGCGCGCTGTTGAGCGCGACGACGTGCAGCCACGTGGTGAACCGCCCCTGCCCGTGCCACGACCCGATCTTCGTCGCGACCGAGAGCAGCGCCTCCTGGCAGGCGTCCTCCGCGTCGGAGCTGTAGGGCAGCACGCGTCGGCACACCGACAGCGTGCGGGGCCGGATGACGGCGAGCAGGTCCTCGAGCGCGTCGCGGTCACCCGCACGGGCGCGCGCGGCGAGCTCGTCGGTGCGGTCCGCGACGGTCTGCGGGTCCTCGGCGGCCATGGTGCCCCCCACGGTGGTCGTCATCGGGTGTCGGCTCCTACCCTCTCGCGCTCGAGCGGTGCGTGCACCCGACAAGACGCACCGAAGGCACGGTGGGGTTGTCCGCGGGGCACGCCGTCACCAGATCGTGACACGACGTGGCGCCGGACGGCCTCCCGAAGGAGCCGCATAATGCGGGACATGTCCATGCCCGAGCGTCTCGGTCGCTACGTCGTGCGACGTCGCATCGGGGCCGGCGGGTTCGCCACGGTCTGGCTCGCCTACGACGAGCACCTCGACAGCCCCGTCGCCGTCAAGGTGCTGGCCGACAACTGGAGTGCCGACGACCACGTGCGCGAGCGTTTCGTCGAGGAGGGCCGCTACCTGCGACGCGTCGAGTCGCCGTGGGTGGTCACCGTCTACGACGCCGGCGAGCTCGAGGACGGGCGGCCCTACCTGGTGATGACCTACGCCGACCAGGGCACCCTGGCCGACCGGCTCGCCCGGGTCCGCACGGGTCCGGGGGAGTGGGCCGGGGCCGGAGGACCGGTGTCCCTCGACGCGGCGCTGGCCGTGGTCCGTGACGTCGGGGCCGGGCTGAGCGCGCTGCACGCGCGGGGAATCGTCCACCGCGACGTCAAGCCGGCCAACGTGCTCTTCCGCACCGTGGGCGACGACCGGCTGCGCGCCATGGTCGGCGACCTCGGGCTCGGCAAGACCCTCGACGCCTCCTCCCGGCTGACCATGATCGCGGGCTCCCCGTCGTACGTCGCCCCCGAGCAGGCCGCCGGGCTCTCGCCCGACGCCCGCGCCGACCAGTACTCCCTCGGCGTCGTCACCCACCTGCTGCTGACCGGGTCGCTGCCCTTCGAGCACGGCTCGCTGCGGGCCGCCGCCGTACCACCCGCGGCGCCCCGGGTCTCCGACCACGTGGCCCCGGGACGGGTGCCGCCGGGGGTCGACGTCGTCGTGGCCAGGGCGCTGGCCCCCGACCGCGACGACCGCTGGTGCGACGTGGCGACGTACGTCGAGCAGCTCGCGCACGCCCTCGGTCGGGACGGCGCCGGTGCCGGACTGGCCCCCGCGGAGGTCGCCGTCGCCGTCGCCGGCGACCCGGGCGGCCTGGGCGGCCTGGACCCCGGCGGCCTCGACCGGTGGCGTCTGGCCGAGGTGACCCGACCCGCCGCGCGACCCTCCCCGCGCGCCTCCTCCGCTGCGGCGCGCTCACCTCTCGAGGACGACGAGGTCGCCGCAGGACGCCGCCGCCGTCGTGCCGTGCTGGCCGGCGTGACCGCGGTGGTCGTCGGCGCGGCCGCGGGCTGGCTCGTCGCACTCGAGCTGACCCCGGGCTCGGTCGCCGTGAAGGACGCGACGGGGACGCTGGTGGTGACCGTGCCGCCGGCCTGGCGCGCCGAGGTCGCCGCCGACGGCTGGACGCCGCCCGGGTCGGCCACCGACTACCCGGCGGTCGCGGTCGGGTCCGCCCCCGGCTGGCAGGAGGCCGAGACCGCGGGCCAGGGTGCCTTCGTCGGGCTGCTCCCGGGTGACGAGGTGCCCGACCCGCTGCCCCAGCACCCCGAGTGCACCACCGTCCGGCCTGCGGTCCGCACGACGGTCGAGGGCCGGGAGCAGACCACGGTGGTGTCCACCGGCTGCCCGGACGGGGTGGTGGTGGAGCGCGTCGAGCAGGTCGGCGCCGGACTGCTGCTGTGGGTCCAGATCCGCAGCGTGGACCAGCCCGCCGCCAACGCCGTGCTCGACTCGGTGCGCACCATGGGACTCTGACCTGCCTCCCGCTCGGCGTCAGGTCAGGGACGGCTCAGGACGTGGGCACGCGCTGAGCGCTCGCGGAGATCTGGTCGAGCAGGTCGCGCAGCCCCCGCTGGTCGCGCTCGCGTCCGTTGACCGAGGTCTCGAAGGCGGCGAGGTCGCTGTCGTCGGGGGTGAACCACCGGAACGTGTTGTAGCGCAGCCAGTTCTCCGGCAACGACCGGAAGGTCACCGCGAGGGTGTCCTCGGAGCGACCGACGACGCTCACGTCCTCGTAGCCGGACTGCAGCGCCGCCAGCTTCTGCTCCACCATCTGCGCCGGAGTCAGGTTCGCGTTGACCAGCTTGACCCGCATGCCGTACCCACCGGCCGGGTTGCCCGGCGGCGCGAGCGTGGCCTCCCCGATGCCGACCACGACGGACGGCCAGCTCAGCGGGCCGGCGTAGACCCAGGCGAACGGACCGGCCCCGAGCTGGCGCTGGTCGTAGGTCAGGTTGGTCTCCAGCGGCGGGAGGTCGACGTCCTCGGCGTACGGCGCGAGCACCGGTGCGGGCACGGACGGCGAGGTCGCGGGCACCGGGGCGGCCACCCCGGCCAGGGCCGGTGCGTCGCGGGTCAGCTGCGCGAGGCCGTAGCCGCCGGCGAGGGAGAGGACGCCGAGCAGGACCGCGATCCCGAGCGCCCGGCGTGCCATGGGCCCACGCTAACGGCCCGGTTGGCCCGCGCCGGCCTCCGACGCCTACGTTGGCGCCGTGGCCCCCCTGCTGATCCGGGACGCGCACGTCGTCCCCCTCGAGCTCCCCCGCCCCGGGTCGCCGGACGCGGGACCCGTCGACCTCCTCGTCCAGGACGGGCGGGTCAGCGCCGTCGGACCGGGCCTGGACCGCCCGAGCGGCGTCGAGGAGGTCCTCGCCGAGGGTCGCTGGCTGGTCCCGGGGCTCTGGGACAACCACGTGCACCTCGGTCAGTGGACGATCAACCGGGAGCGTCTCGACCTCGCCGAGGCCCGCTCGCCCGAGGACGCCCTGCGCATCCTCGCCGACGCGATGCTCGAGGAGGAGGACTCCCGCGGGGCCGCCGGCCTTCCCCCGTCGAGGGACCCGTTGGTCGGCTTCGGTCACCGCCCTGGGGGCTGGTACCGCGAGGTCACGACGACCGAGCTCGACGAGGTCGCGGGCGAGCGGGTGGTCGTCCTGGTCGCGGGCGACGCCCACCACGCGTGGCTCAGCTCGGCCGCGATGCGGGTGCTCGGGCTGCCGTGGCGCGACGGGATCGTCGCGGAGACCGAGTGGTTCGCGGCGTACGCCGCCCTGGGCGACCTCGTCGGTGACGAGGGCACCTCGCCGGCGGCGTACCGACGCTCGCTCGAGGCCGCGGCCGCGCTCGGCGTCGTGGGCATGGTCGACTTCGAGTTCACGGGCGGCGCAGCGCAGTGGTGCGAGCGCTGGAGCGCCGGCGCCGACCTGGTGCGGATCCGGATGGCGACCTACGCCGAGGGTCTGGAGGCGGTGATCGAGGCCGGGCTGCGCACCGGGTCGCCGCTCTCGGAGGACCCCGCGCTGGCCGGGTTGACGATGGGGCCCCTGAAGATCATCAGCGACGGCTCCCTCAACACGCGTACCGCGTGGTGCTGCGAGCCCTACGCCGACGCCGAGCGGCTGGTGCACGCCCACGGGGCGCCCAACCAGAGCGGCGCCGAGCTGGTCTCCCTGATGACCCGGGCGCGCGAGCACGGGCTCGGTGTCGCGACGCACGCGATCGGTGACGCGGCCGTGACGGGGGCGCTGGACGCGTACGCCGCGACCGGTGCGCCGGGATCGATCGAGCACGCCCAGCTCGTGCGGCGCGACGACGTACGCCGCATCGGCGAGCTCGGTCTGCTGGCCAGCGTGCAGCCCGCGCACCTGCTCGACGACCGCGACCTGACCGAGCTGATCTGGCCCGGTCGCTCGGAGCGGTGCTTCGCGTTCCGCTGGATGCTCGACGACGGGGTCCGCCTCGCGCTGGGCTCCGACGCGCCGGTCGCCGCGCTGGACCCGTGGCTGGCCATGGCGGCGGCCGTGCACCGCTCGGCGGACATGCGGGAGGCCTGGCACGACGAGCACGCCCTCAGTGCGCTGGAGGCGCTGCGGTCCTCGGTCGACGGCCAGCCCACGGTGGGCGTCGGCTCGCGCGGCGACCTGGCCCTGCTCGACCGCGACCCGCTGGAGTACGAGCCCGACCCGGCCGCGACGAACGGCCACCTGCGGGCGATGTCGGTGGCCTTGACCGTCGTGGGCGGTCGGGTGACCCACCGCGCGCTGTAGCGGCCGCCCGAGCCGAGTACCGGTACCTATTGCGCCCGCACGGTGCGGCTCAGCATACTCGGTATGCCTGCCGTCCCGGTGGGTCAGGAACGCTCGGAGGAACCCATGAAGCTGTCCACCCGCCTCGTCGTCTCGGTCGTCTCGGTCGCCTCGGGCGGGGTGATCGCCCTCTCGAGCCTCGGTGCCGCCGCGGCGTCGCTGCCCACGGCCGCGGCCTCGCCCGACGGCGTCCAGACCCGCGAGGCGAGGGCCGAGGACGAGGCACGCGCCTCGCTGCGCGCCACCAGGCCGCTCGGCGCCCGCGATGCGCTCGCCGTCGCCGACACGATGCTCGACCGGAGCGGTGCGAGCCACGTGCGCCTGACCCGCACGTACGGCGGGCTCCCGGTCGTCGGGGGAGACGTGGTCGTGCACCAGGACGCCTCCGGTGCGCTCACGTCCGTCTCCGGCCGTACACCGGCGCTGCGCCTGGCCACGAGGCCGACCGTCACCCCCGCGCGTGCCGCGAGCCTGGCCGGTCGCGGTGTGGGCTTCCGCACGGACTCCGCGAAGCCGGAGCTCGTCGCGCTGGCCCTCGGCCGGAACCCGCGCCTGGCCTGGCGCGTCGACGTACGCGGGACCCGGGTGGACGGCTCGCCCGCCGGCGAGTACGTCTTCGTCGCCGCCCGTGGGCGCGCCCGCGTGCTGCAGCAGTGGCCCTCGGTCCTCCCCGAGGCCGGCACCGGCGAGAGCCTCTACTCCGGGACGGTGGGCCTGGACACGACGCGCGGCTCCAACGACGTCTACTCGATGGTCGACCCGGTCCGCGGCGCCCAGCGTGTCGACAGCGTCGAGCGGACCGGACGCCGCCAGCGCATCCGGCTCGTCACGGGCGGCGACAACCTGTGGGGCGACGGCACGGTCCAGGACCCGCAGACGGTGGCGGTCGACGCCCAGTTCGGTGCCGCGACGACGTGGGACTACTACCTCGACCGGTTCGGGCGGGTGGGGATCCGCGACGACGGGGTCGGTGCGACGTCGCTGATCCACACCGGCAGCTTCACCAACGCCTTCTGGGACGACCAGAGCTTCACGATGGTCTACGGCGACGGCAGCAGGCGTGAGCGGACCACGCCGGTGGTCTCGCTCGACGTGGCCGGACACGAGATGTCCCACGGCGTGACGGCCGCGACCGCCGACCTCGTCTACTTCGGTGAGTCCGGCGGCCTCAACGAGGCGACCAGCGACATCATGGGCACCAACGTCGAGTTCGCGGCCGGCAACACCGCCCCGGGCACCGACGTCGGTGACTACGTGATCGGCGAGGAGATCTTCCACTACGCCGACGAGTCGAAGAACTTCCTGCGCCGCATGGACCACCCCTCGCTCGACGGCCGGAGCCAGGACTGCGTCAACGCCCGCACGAAGACCATCGACGTCCACTACTCCTCCGGCCCGGCCAACCACTTCTACTACCTGCTCGCCGAGGGCAGCGGCGCGAAGACGATCAACGGGGTGGACTACGACAGCCCGACCTGCAACAACGCGCGGGTCGTCGGCATCGGCCGGGACAAGGCCGAGCAGATCTGGTACCGCGGGCTGACGACGTACATGACCCCACGCACCACCTACCGCGGCGCCATGCGGGCCACCACCCAGGCCGCCCGCGACCTCTTCGGTCTCGGCTCGGTCGAGGAGGCCACCACCAAGGCCGCCTGGGCTGCGGTCCGCGTCTCCTAGCCGAAGTTCCACCCCTTGCGAGCCGAAGTTCCACCTTTTGCGAGCCGAGGTGCCACTTATTGCGAGCCGAAGTTCCACTCTTCGTGGGTCGAGGTTCCACTCGGTGGGTCGAGGGTCGGTTCCCGCGACTCCTCGACCCGCGACGGGCCCGATCGCGCCGAAGATCCGGTGCCGACCGCGCGTCGGTGACGCAGCACCCGCTGGCTCCTCACCCCACCGGGACGGAGTAACGCTGCTCGGGTCGCTGCGCGCGAGCTCGCGCAGTCCGAACCAGGCGCGGCCGGACGACGTACGTCGGCCATGTCGCGCGCCGCGCGCCTGCACCCGCACTTCCCCACCTGCGGCGACGCCACCGGCCCCACCACGGTCGGTCCCGGTGATGCGGTCGAGGTCGGTCAGCGCGGGACGAGAGCGATGCCTTGGCCATGGAGCGTCGCGGCGATGGCGGGCATGTCGACCGACGATCGCTGGCACCTCGGCTGACAAACACTGGCACCTCGGCCGACAAAGGCTGGAACCTCGGCCGAGGATCAGGCGCGGGACTGACCCTTCCCGCGGGTGCCGGTCAGCTGCACGATCACGTCGGCGACGGCCCGCTGCTCCTCGGCGAAGGGGTGGAGGGCGAGGGCCGCGCCCGGGTCGTCCTCGACGCCGTTGACCCACGGGTCGTCGGAGCAGACCGAGTGCCCCTTGCTCAGCGACAGGACGTCGACGACGTCGGCGTCCTCGGCCCTCGCGCCGGCCTCCATCGACCGGGAGAGGGCGGCGTTGACCGCACGGAGGTAGGCGTAGTCGCCGTCGGCGAGCGGCAGCGCGTCGCACGTGCCCGTCTCGGGGAAGAGCTGAGGATAGGACACCACGATGACCTGGGCCTCCGGCGCGCGGTCGCGGATGCCGTCGACGACCGCGGCGATGCGGTCCTCGACGCCACGGACCCGACGGGCGAGGTCCTGGCGCGTTCCTCGGAGCTGGTCGGTGCAGGGCGACCCGGTGGGGTCCGTCGCAGCCAGGCTGAAGCAGGTGCCCACCGCAGGGAAGAGCCCGATGTCGTTACCGCCGATGCCGAGGGTGACCAGGTCGGTGCCGGGCCCGATCGCGTCGAACTGGGCGCTGGCGGTCTGGCCGTTCGCGGTCTGCTGCACCCCGACCATCGAGGCGCTCGTCGCGCCCGCACAGCTGACGTCGTCGAGCGCGTAGCCGAGCCTGGCCGCGACGAGGTGCGGGTAGTTGCCGTCCGAGCGCAGGCAGCCGTCGTCCGGGTCGGTCGTCGGGACGTACGGCGCCGAGGTGTAGGAGTCGCCGAGGGCGACGTACTGCTGGCCGTTGGACGGGGACCTCGATGAAGGGGGCTCCGAGGGGGACTCGGACGCCGAGCCGGATGTTGGGTCGGACGTGGGGTCCGACGCCGGGACCCCGGGGTCGGACGGACCGGTGGTGTCGTCGGCGCCGCCGGAGCAGGCGGACAGGGTCAGCACCAGGGCCGCCAGCAGAGCGGTGAGCGGGCGTGCGGGGGAGGGCCGGAGCATGGCGCCAACGTACGGGGGTGCTCTAGGAGCCGACCCCCTCGGAGCCCGTCCCCAGCGCGAGCACGAGCCGCAGCACGACAGCGGGGTCGTCGAGGTCGTCGCCGTAGAGCTCGCGGAGCTGGGTCATCCGGTAGCGCACGGTCTGCGCGTGCACGAAGAGCTCGGCCGCGACCTCCTCGCGCCGCCCCTGGTGCAGCAGCCACGAGCGGAGCGTCGCCTCGAGCTTCTCCGCCGCAGCGGGCTTGAGCTCGCCCAACGGTGCCAGGGCCTGCGCCCGCAGGTCGGCCAGCGCGTCGGGGTCGGCGTGCAGGACCAGCGCGGCGAGGTGGTCCTCGGTGTCGCCGGGCAGCCCGAGCAGCCGAGCCCGGCGGGCGCGCTCCACGGACCGGCGTACGTCGGTCCAGGCCCGGGCGGGCCCGGCCACGACCTCGCGGCCCTCGAGGCGACGCAGCACGGCGCTCCGCACGCTGCCGTGGACGTCGGGGACGAGCAGCACCGCGGCCTCCTCGAGCCCCAGGGGCTCGCTGACCACGAGCGTCGCCCCCGGCAGGGTCGTCAGGGCCGGCCTGACCTGCGCGACGGGCAGGACCAGCGCGGTCAGCGTGCTCGGCGGCACCCACTCGGCGCGCTCCGCGTCCTGGGTGAGCTGCTCGGGCGTCGCGCCGTCGAGCAGGTGCTGGGCCAGTCGCTCCCGCAGGCGCTGGAGCACCCGCCCGCTGGAGGCGAGCTCGTCGGTGTGCCCGGCGGCGCTCGAGGCGGACAGCTCGTCGATGTAGGCGAAGACGAGCTCGGCGAAGGACGCGAGCGTGTCGGCGTCGATGCCCCCGCGCACCGCGACGCCGGACATCTCCCGCCAGGACACCCGGGCGCCGATCCGGTACGCCGAGAGCAGCGCGTCGGTGCTGCGTCCGCTCCGGGCCTCGCCCCGGCCCAGCTGGTAGGCGCCCTGCACCGCGGGCGCGGTCGGGGTGCGGGGATCGCTGCCGTGCCGGCCGGCGGCGGCGAGGGACAGGAAGCCCCCGAGCGCCAGCTGCACCGTCGTACGGATCGTCTGGCCCATGCGTCCGCCCAGGGCGTCCTCGTAGCTGGGCACCTCGGCGATGATGGCGCTCACGACCATGTCGGCGACGCGGGGCAGGTGCTCGCGGATCTGGGAGGTCGCGGCCTCCGGCAGGAGCAGGCCGTGTGCCGCCTCATCCGGGTGCATCGGGTCCCTTTCTGTCTTCGGTGAACAAGACGAAGCCACACGTTCACGTCTCGGGCACAGGATATTGTGTCCGCAGGCCGACACAATAGGTATATGACCACGTACCCGACCTTCCAGCCGATCGGCCTGCTGCGCCGCGACCGGACCGAGGGCCTGGCCACGTCGATCGCCCGCCGCGCCCGCCGCGTCGCCGACGCCGCGGTGACCCCGCTGGACCTGGACGACGTCCTCGACGTGTTCTCGCCGTTGCGCAAGGGCGCCGAGCTGCGCGGCCGCGTCGTCGCGGTCCGCCCCGAGACCCGCGACGCGGCGACCATCGAGATCAAGCCCGGCGCCAGCTGGGCCGGTCACGTGCCCGGTCAGTACGTCCGCATCGGCATCGACGTCGACGGCGTCCGCCACTGGCGCGCGTACTCGCTGACCCACGGTCCGCGCCGCGACGGCCACATCGCCATCACGGTCAAGGCGGTGCCGGACGGCTACGTCAGCGCCCACCTCGTGCACGACCTTCGCCCGGGGACGATGGTCCACCTCGAGCAGGCGGCCGGCGAGTTCGTGCTGCCCGACGAGGAGCGCAAGCTGCTCTTCGTCACCGCCGGCTCCGGCATCACCCCGGTCATCGGCATGCTGCGCAACCTCTTCCCCTCCACCGACGAGGGAGTGCTGCTGCCCGAGCGCGGCGCCAACCGCGACATCGTCGTGGTCCACGTCGCACCGAGCGAGCCCGACTCGATCTTCGCCGACGACCTGCACGCCCTCGACGCTGCCGGCGCCATCCGGCTCGTCGCCCGCTACGACGACGAGCACGGCGTCCTCGACGTCGACGACCTCGCCACCCTCGTCCCCGACCTCGCCGAGCGCCGCACCTTCGCGTGCGGGCCGGCCGGCCTGCTGGACGCCCTCGACGCCCACCACGAGAGCCGCGGCCTCGAGCTGTACGTCGAGCAGTTCCGCGTCGCGCGGGTCGAGGCCGGTGAGGGCGGCACCGTGTCGTTCGCCTCCGGCACCGTCCTCGAGGCCGACGGCGCCACCCCGATCCTCGACGCCGCCGAGGACGCCGGCGTCCTGATGCCCAGCGGCTGCCGGATGGGCATCTGCATGGGCTGCGTCCTGCCGCTGCGCGAGGGCACCGTGCGCGACCTGCGCAACGGCGAGATCACCCGGGCCGTGCCCGGCGAGACCGACCCGGGCGGCGTCCGCATCCAGACCTGCATCAACGCTGCCGCCGGTCCCTGCACCATCGACCACTGAGCTCGTTCGACCACCGAGCACGAAGGAGTCACCATGACCGTCATCACCAAGAAGCCCGAGAACCCGACCGCGCACCTCACCGAGGCCGACATCGACTCGATCGGCCTCGAGCTGGACGCGATCCGTCAGGACGTCATCGACTCGCGGGGCGAGTCCGACGCGGCGTACATCCGCAAGGTCGTCGACGTGCAGCGCAAGCTCGAGCTCGGCAGCCGTGCCGTCCTGCTCGGCAGCGCACTGCCCCCGCTGTGGGTGCTCGGCACCCTCGGGCTGAGCGTGGCCAAGATCCTGGAGAACATGGAGATCGGCCACAACGTCATGCACGGTCAGTGGGACTGGATGCGCGACCCCAAGATCCACTCCACCACCTGGGAGTGGGACAACGCCTCGACCTCCGAGGGCTGGAAGCACTCGCACAACGAGATCCACCACACGTACACGAACATCGTGGGCAAGGACAACGACCTCGGCTACGGCATCTTCCGTGCCGACGAGGACCAGCGCTGGCACCCGATGCACCTCGGTCAGCCGTTGTGGAACTTCATCAACGGCTGCTTCTTCGAGTACGGCATCGCGGCCTACGACCTGGAGCTGGGCAAGAACCTGTCGATCCCCAAGGAGCGACGCAGCGAGGAGTTCAAGGCCAAGACGAAGAACACCCTGCGCAAGATCCGCAAGCAGGCCACCAAGGACTACGTCGTCAACCCGGCGCTGGCGCTGCCCTTCGGCGGTGCCGTCCCCGCCCTCGCGGCCAACTTCACCGCCAACATCGTGCGCAACCTCTGGTCGCAGTCGGTGATCATGTGCGGGCACTTCCCCGAGGGCGTCGAGACCTTCGAGCGCAAGGCGATCCCGGCCGACGAGACCCGCGGCCAGTGGTACGTCCGCCAGATGCTCGGCTCGGCCAACATCTCCGGTTCCAAGGCGATGCACCTCGCGACCGGCAACCTCTCGCACCAGATCGAGCACCACCTGTTCCCCGACCTGCCCAGCAACCGGTACGCCGAGATCGCACCGCGCGTGAAGGCGATCTTCGACCAGCACGGCCTGAACTACCACGAGGCCTCGCTGCCCGCCCAGGTCGCCAGCGCGTGGCACAAGGTCTTCCGGCTCTCGCTGCCCAACGGCTGGCTGGCCACGACCAACGTCAAGAACGCGCCCTCGCAGCTGAAGCTGCTCTACGGCATGAGCACCGGCGGCAAGAAGGTACGTCGCGCAGCCCAGGCCCGTCTCGAGCAGCAGGCCCGTCGGATCCAGGCCGCCAAGGCCGCCTGAGCCAGGTCGTCCGACCAGGCCGCCCGAGCGGCCCCACGAACCCCGCCCTCCTGCCGGACCCGCCCGGCAGGAGGGTGCCGGGATTTCGAGCCGGCCCGCGTCAGCCGAGGTAGGTCGTCTCGACCGGGCTCTCGGCGACCTCGACCGCACCCGGACCGACAGCGTCCGTCGCGTCCCCGGTCTCGAGCGCGTCACCGGTGCGGTGCACTCGGAAGGCCGTCGCCTCCGGCCGCTCGGCGTACGCCCCGACCAGCTCGCCGTCGCGCCACAGCAGGGCGCAGCCGTCCTGGACGGCGTACCCCGCGGGGAGCGCGCCGGTGGCGACGAGCTCGCGGTAGACCGGGCGCCGCTGGGCCTCGCCGTCGTAGTGCGGGCACACCGATCCCGGCAGCAGCCCGAGCCCGTCGTCGAGCGCCGCGAGCGGACCGTGGGAGTCGGTGACGGAGGAGGCGAACCAGCAGTTCATCCCGGCGCTGACCCCCGACATCACCACGCCCTGGCCGACCGCCTCGACCAGCGCGGCGTCGAGCCCGTGCAGACGCCACAGGGCGAGGAGGTTGAGGGTCGAGCCGCCCCCGACGACGACGGCGTCCTGGGCCAGCACCGTCTCGCGCAGGTCGGACCCGTCACGCTCGAACAGGGAGAGCACGGACGTCTCCGCCCGGTCGGCGAACGCGGCTCGGAACTTCTCGGCGTACGACGGGTCGTCTCCGCTCGCGGTGGGCACGAAGCAGACCCGGGGCCGGTCGGCGCGGCCGTGGTCGCGGGCACGGTCGCGGGCCAGGTCGAGGAGCAGGTCGTCGAGCAGCACGCTCGCGCCGTCGGAGAACCCTCCACCGCCGAGGGTCAGGAAGGTGCCGACGGCAGGTCCGGGTCCCGCCGAGTCGTCCGAGGTCATGCTCCGCATCGTCCCACTTCGCTCGAGCGCTCTACGATTCCCCCCATGAGCTCTGCTGCCCGCGACGCGACCGACGCCGACGCGTCGACCTCGCGCGTGATGAGCAACGTGACGTGCAGGATCGAGGACGGCGTCGCCCACGTGCGCCTGGACCGCCAGGAGAAGCTCAACGCGCTCACCCTGCAGATCCTGCGTGACCTCGTCGACACCGCGGACACGTTGCGCCGCGACCGCCACCTGCGGGCCGTGGTCGTCGCAGGTGAGGGCGACTCGTTCTGCGCCGGGCTCGACTTCGCCGCGGTGGCCAAGCACCCGGTCGGGATCGCCCGCGCCTTCGTGCCGAACCCGCTGCGCGGCACGAACACCTTCCAGGAGGCCTGCTGGGCCTGGCGCCGGCTACCGGTCCCGGTCATCGCGGCCGTCCACGGCCACTGCCTCGGCGGTGGGCTGCAGATCGCGCTCGGCGCCGACTTCCGGATCGCCACCCCGGACTCGACGTGGTCGGTGCTCGAGGGCAAGTGGGGGCTCATCCCCGACATGAGCGGCGTCGCCAGCCTCTCCCAGCTGGTCGGCATCGACACCGCCAAGATGCTGACCATGACCGCCGAGACCGTCAGCGGCAAGCGCGCCCACGACCTCGGTCTGGTCACGGTGCTCGACAGCGACCCGGTCGCCGCCGCGGTGGAGCTGGCTGAGCAGCTCAAGGCGCGCTCGCCCGACCAGCTCGCGGCCACCAAGCGGGTCTTCGACCGCAGCTGGGCCTCGAGCCCCCGGCGGGTCTTCGGACTGGAGCGCCTCGAGCAGGCCGTCCTGCTCGGCGCGCGCAACACCAAGGTCGCCCGCGGGGCGGCGCTGGCCAAGCTCGCCCCGGTCTTCGGTCCACGCCGTCGTTGAGCCGCGGGCGATCGGCCGCGGCCGCGTGGGTCCCCCGGCTCGTGCTCGTCGGGCTCTGGCTGCTGCTCGTCGGCGTCCTCGGCCCGCTCGTGCTCCTCGCGCCCCTGGTGCTCCTCGTCCCGCGCGTACGCCGGGTGCTGCCGGCCCGACGACACGACGGCCCGCGTTGGCGGACGACGCTGACCGTCGGCGCCGGCACGGTCGTCGCGCTCGGCGCCCTGGTGGCCGTGGCTCTGCTCGCCCCCGCCGGCGCGCTCCCGCTGCCGCCGGGCGCAGGAGCGTGGGTCGTGGCGACGTACGAGGGACGGGCCGCGGTCCCCGACCCCATCACGGGTCTGGGTGACGGGCCGGGCAACGGGCCGGCCGGACCGGTCGGCGACTCCCCCGAGGTCGCCTCGCGCTGGTACGCCGGCGCCGACTGCGGCGACCTCGTCGACCTCCCCGCTGCGCGGCTGGCCGCCGTCTGCGTGCGCGGCGACGAGTCGACCCTGCGGGTCGTCGGCGACGACCTGGGCTCGGGGGCCGAGCGGAGCCTGCCCACGACCCGCGCGAGCGCGTCGTCGGTCGGGGCGTGCGGGCGGGCGGTCGTCGCGCTCGGCGGAGGCCGGGTCGCGGTGGCCACCTCGACGGGAGCGCTGGAGGTCCTCGCCACGGTGGACGCCGCGGGCGCCCCCGACCTCACGCTGCTCGCCAGCCTCGACCTGGGCGTGCCCGACGACGACTGCCCGGTCTCCCTCGCCGCGGCCCCCGGCGGCGGTTCGCTGTGGTGGGCCAGCGCCGGGGGCCTGGTCGGGTTCGTCCGGCTCGCCGACCCGACCCGACCCCAGGCGGTGGGTCGCCCGGTGAGGCTCTCGGGCGAGGTCACCAACGCCATCACCACGACCGGCCCGGCGGCCTACGTCGTGACGACGGACCAGCTCGCCTCCGTGGCCCTCGACGACGCCGGACGCCCTCAGGTGGTGTGGCGCTCGGTCTACGACACCGGCACCCGGGTGCGCTCCGGACAGCTCTCCGTCGGCAGCGGTACGCCGCCCGTGCTGCTGGCCGGCACGGCCGCCTCCGGGCCGCTGCTGGCGATCACCGACAACGCCGACCCGCGGGTGCACCTGCAGCTCTACGGCCGCTCCGACGGAGCGCTGGTGTGCCAGCAGGCGGTCTTCGACGACGAGTCGAGCGCGGTCGAGGCGCCGCCCGTCGCGGTCGGGCCGGCTGCGGTCGTGGTGGCCAACGCCGCCGGGTGGGACGCTCCGACACGCACCCTGCTCGGTCGGGCCCCCACCGGTGGTCTGGCCCGCGTCGACCTCGTCGACGGCGAGTGCCGCACGACCTGGACCGCCGACGTCGTAGCACCGTCGGTGCCCTCGACGCTCTCGCCGCAGACCGGTCTGGTCTACGCCTGGGCGACCCGGCACAGCTGGTGGGGTGTCAGCGCCTGGTGGTTGACCGCGATCGAGGCGAGCACGGGGCGCGTCCGCTACGCCGCACGCGCCGGGATCGGCACGGCCTGGTCAGGTCGCCGCGGCGGCCTGCACCTCGGAGCGGACGGCGCGGCGTACCTCAGCGTCGTCGGCGGCCTGGCGCGCGTGGCCGACCGGGCGGTCACGTCGTCGAGCGCCGACCCTCGGCATGTCCCCGCTCAGCCCTGAGCGGGCGTCCAGGGCTGGACGAAGGGGTTCCCGGGCAGCCCTTCGGCGGCGAGCATCAACGGGAGCGCTCCGGCGCCGTCGAGCTGCTCACGGATGATGTCGGCATGGCCGGCGTGGCGCGCCAGCTCCTCGACGTGGTGGACGAGCGCGAAGCGCTGCACCGACGCCGTCGGTTCGTTGCGGCCCTCCCACGGCGCCGGCGGCGCCGTCATCTCAGCCCCTGGGTCGGTGCCGCGGACGTCGTCGAGGTACGTCGTGCGTGCGGCGTCGAAGTCCGCGAGCGTCCCCGCCAGCGTCTCCTGCTCCCCGAGCACGAAGCTGTCCATGAACAGCGTGGTCGTCTCCGCGTCGATCGGGGCCTCCAGCCGGTCCCGACGGCGCGTGCCCAGGACGTAGGTCGCGTGCTTGATCAGCCCGCCGATGGACAGCGAGCTGCGGCACGGCGTCGCGCGCGCCTGGACCTCGGTGAGCCCGTACGCCGCGTTGCGCAGGCTCGTGAGCTGGAGGTCGAGGTAGCCGACGAGGACCTCGGACTCGGTGTAGGTGCCGGGAGCGAACATGGTGACCTCCGGTGGATCGGTGAGTGCTGACGAGGAGCAGGCTAGGAGGCCTGGCGGACAGGAACGGTCCGCTGTCGTCCTGGGGTGACCGGGCCGCTCCTGCGAGGGTCCGCAGGGCCTGGCCCCTCCGACCGTCGGAGGCGTCGTACGGCCTCCAGGGCGTCGTCGGCCCGCCTCACCCTCGCCTCACGGCCAGCACAGGCCGACGGCCTTCTCGCTGACCTCCCACAGCCGACGCTGCGCGTCGGCGTCGCGGGAGAGCTCGCTCGAGCCCACCACCTGCGGCACCCCGGACAGCTCCCCGAGCCCGCCCGGACCGACGTACGTCGACCCGGGCAGGTCGGCGGTTGCGGCCATCAGGCTCGGCCACGCCCCCGCCGACGGCGACTGCGCGAGGGCCCGGACGGCACCCTGGACGATGGAGGCGAGCGGCCCGGCGCTGCGTCCCACGATGCCGTTCGCCGCCAGGTGCGTCGCGGCGAAACCGGGATGCGCGGCGAGCGCACGGACCGCTGTCCCCGCCTGCGCGCAGCGCCGGTCGAGCTCGTAGGTGAACAGCAGGTTGGCCAGCTTGGTGCGCGAGTAGGTCCGCCAGCGCGAGCGGTGGTGGTGGTCCTCGACCGGGTTCTCCCACGGCTCGCGCTTCGCACGGGCGTGGAACAGCGAGGAGACCGTCACGACCACACCGTCGCCACTCGCGGCGAGCGCGGGCAGCAGCAGCCCGGTGAGCAGGAACGGCCCGAGGTGGTTGGTGGCGAGCTGGACCTCGAAGCCGTCGGTCGTACGCCGGGGTGCGGTGGCCATGACGCCGGCGTTGTTGACCAGCACGTCGACCGGGCCGAGCTCGGCGACCTCGTCGGCGGCCCGGCGCACCGAGGCCAGGTCGGCCAGGTCCAGGACGACGCAGACGGGCTCGCTCCGGTCCGGGCCGACCTCGTCGGCGATCGCCCGCGACGTCGCCGCCAGCTTGCCGGGCGAGCGCCCGGCGAGCACGACCCTCGCCCCTCGGCGGGCGAGCTCGAGGGCGGTGTGGTGGCCGATGCCGCCCAGGCTCGGGCCGGTCACCACGACCGTCCGTCCACCCTGGTCGCCGATGTCGTCCGGGGACCACGTGGCGGGGCGCATGGGCCGACCCTAGGCGCCAGGGCGGCGGTCCGCCCCGGCCCTGAGCCTGGTTCGCGGCCCTCAGCCGCGCGCCAGCATCACGGCCAAGGTGATCATCACGACCCCGATCAACGCGTCGAGCACCTGCCAGGATCGTGGGCGGGCCAGCAGCGGCGCGAGGGCGCTGGCGCCGTACCCGAGGCCGGTGAACCACACGATGCTGCCCAAGCTCGCGCCGAGGGCGAACCACCAGCGCAGGTCGGGGCCCTGCTGCGCCCCGACCGAGCCGAGGAACAGCACCGTGTCGAGGTAGACGTGCGGGTTGAGCCAGGTGAGGGCGAGCGCGGTGAGCAGCGAGCGCCGCAGGCTCGAGGCCGGCGGCGCGTCCTCGGCCGACAGCGACTCGGAGTGCCAGGCCCGGCGCAGCGAGACCAGCCCGTAGGCGACCAGGAACGCCACCCCCAGCCAGCGCACCAGGTCCAGCAGCCACCCGGCCCGCTCCACCAGGAACCCGATGCCGCCGACCCCGGCCACGATCAGCACGAGATCGGAGACGGCGCACACCGCCACCACCGGCCCGACGTGCTCGCGCTTGAGTCCCTGGCGCAGGACGAAGGCGTTCTGCGAACCGATCGCGACGATCAGCGTCAGTCCGGTGGCGAGCCCGGTCGCCGACGAGGTGAGCGCGCCCGTGTCGGTGAGGTCCATGCGGCGACGCTAGGTGTCGGCGAGGATGTAGTCCAGTGAATGATTCTGCTCATCCGTTAGCATCTCTTCATGTCGTCGTTGCCCGCTCATCACCTCGAAGCGTTGACCGCGATCGTCGACCACGGCACCTTCGAGGCCGCGGCGCGTCACCTGCACCTCACGGCGTCCGCCGTCAGCCAACGGGTCCGGGCGCTGGAGGCCCAGGTCGGCCAGGTCGTGCTGCGCCGGACGACACCCTGCCGGCCGACCGCGGCCGGCGAGACCCTGCTGCGCCTGGCTCGCCAGACCGCGCTGCTCCAGGCCGAGACGGTGGCAGCGCTCGGCGGCCTCGCCGGAGGGGCCTCGGGCGGGGTGGTCGCCCTGCCGGTGGCCGTGACCGCGGACGCGCTCGCGACGTGGTTCGCGCCGGTCCTGGCCGAGGTCGCCGGGTGGCCGGACACCGCGCTGCGCCTGCACGTCGAGGACCAGGCCTACTCCGCCGACCTGCTGCGGGCCGGCGACGTCTGGGGCGCGATCACCTCGGACCCCGCACCGGTCCAGGGCTGCAGCAGCGAGCCGCTGGGGGTGCTGCGCTACCGGGCGGCGGCGAGCTCCGTGCTCGCCTCGTCGGTGAGCGACTGGACCACCCTCCCCGTGGTGGTGTTCAACGAGAAGGACGCGCTCCAGCACGAGGCGCTCACGCGGACCGGTGCCGGGTCGCCGCGGGTGGCGCACCGGGTGCCGACGTCCGCGGACTTCGCCGAGGCGGTCCGCGTGGGGCTCGGGTGGGGGATGCTCCCCGAGCCGCA
Source organism: uncultured Actinomycetota bacterium (assembly GCA_963760555.1). Taxonomy (GTDB): domain Bacteria; phylum Actinomycetota; class Actinomycetes; order Propionibacteriales; family Nocardioidaceae; genus Nocardioides. Next base: position 378,755 of record CAVXDJ010000004.1, read on the forward strand.
GCTCGCCCCGCTCGTCGCGACCGGTGAGGTCGTGCGGCTCGACGCGGAGCCCGTCGACGTCACCCTGCACTGGCAGCGCTGGCGCCTGGACACGCCGGTCCTGGCGCGACTCACCGACGCCGTACGCCGCGCCGCGCGCGCGGGCCTGCGACCGCTCAGGGACGCGTCGACCGGTTGAGGTGGACCAGCCCGAGCACGATCGCGAGCGCGCCCACGATCAAAGGGCGACGCCGACGGTCGGCAGAGCGAGTCCCCATCCGAAGTCACGGGGTGGACATGGGCGCGGGCCAGGAGCCGGAAGAACGTACAGGGTGAGGTCTGCGGCCCGACCCGGCAGGCATCACTGCAGGTCACAGCGCTGCAGTCTGCGCTTCTCACCGCCGGCGGGCGGGTACTGCACGTCCGTCCGGCGCGCAGTCGACGACCATCTCCCGCACTCGGCAGCCGCCGCCGGGGAGCGGTCGGCTCAGACCAGGCGACAGCTCCAGGTGATCCGGGTGCCGTTCTGGTACTGGGGCACCTGCTTGCTCGGGTAGCCGCGCTCGGTGAGGAAGCCCGGCCAGTCGAAGCGCTCCACGATCTCGTAGCCGTGCACCTTCAGCATCATCTCCAGCGCGCTGACGGTGGGACGACCCGTGATCATGTGGCCGTTGTGGCCGTGGTCGTTGTCCACGCTGGCCGACTGCTTCGAGGTGTCCTCGTCGAAGATGCGGACGAACTTGCCCTCGTGCGGGTGGACCGCGGTGTCCAGCAGCAGGTGACTGGGCTTCATGGCGCGGATCCCGTTGAAGACCTCGGCGTAGCGCAGCGTGTGGTAGAGGAAGCCGAGGCACATGACGACGTCGACCTCGATGCCGTGGCCCGCCGGATCGGCGAGCACCTCGAAGATGTCGGCGTCGATGAACCGGTACTGGTCCTTGTCCACCTCGTAGTGCTCGAAGGTGGCCTCCGCGTTGCGGACCAGCTCGGAGTTGGCCTCGACCCCGGTGACGTGCGTGGCGCCGGCGGTCTTGAGCGCCGCGAACGACCACCGTCCGTCGTGGCTGGCGATGTCGAGCACCCGCTTGCCGCGCAGCAGGTCGGCGTGCTGGGCGATCATCGCCTCCTGCCGGATGTCGAGACGCTGCTGACCGGACGCCGTCTCGCTGGTGTCGAGGAAGCGCGGGTAGTCGTCGAAGAACACAGAGGTTCCCTTCATCAGGGTCGTGGGCGATCGTCAGCTGGTGGGACGCAACAGCGAGCCCATGGTCCCAGCACATCGGCGCCGAGTCCACGCAGGCGCGCTGGGCAGCGTGAGTTGCTGCGCAGCAGCCTCGAGCTCGCCGTCGAGGCCGGCGACCGCGGAGCCGTGTGTCCCAGCACGGGCAGTGCGCCGTGGTCAGGCACACGACTGTCGCGCTGGCCTGGGGCGGGCAGGCACCGGGGCGTGACGGGCATCCCACGACGCGCCATGCGGCGTCCTCAGATGCCCGACCCAGCAGCCCGACCCGGCACAGGCGTCGGTCGGCCCGGCGTGGTCGATGCGACGCGACGCCCGCTAGGAGCGCTGCCAGGCGAGCGACACCTCGTCGGCTGCCGCGTACACCAGCGGGCAGAAGTAGGAGGCGGACATCGCGCCTACGCTCAGCGCGACGGTCGGTCCTGACTTCTGCCCGCCGGTGTACGGCGAGGTCGCCCTAGAACGCGGCCTCGTCGAGCTCCATGAGCGAGCTGTCGGTCGCCTCGGCGATCGCGCGCTCGGCGGAGACGCGGGGCAGGTTGGTCTGGCAGAAGAACTGTGCGGCGGCGACCTTGCCCTCGTAGAAGCGCTGGTCGCGGCCGGGGTCGCCGTCGAGCTTCTCCAACGCCACGGTGGCCTGGCGCAGCAGCAGCCAGCCGCAGACCACGTCGCCCAGCGCCATCAGGAGACGGCTGGTGTTGAGGCCGACCTTGTAGAGGTTGGTCACCTCGTCCTGGCTGCTCATCAGGTCGTTGATCATGTGGCCCACGATCGCGTTGGCGTCCTCGAGCGCGGTCGAGAGCAGGGCGCGCTCGTTCTTGAGCCGCCCGTTGCCGGCCTCGGACTCGACGAAGGCCGCGATCTCGCCCCCGAGGTGACCGAGGGCACGACCCTGGTCCTTGACGATCTTGCGGAAGAAGAAGTCCTGGCCCTGGATCGCGGTGGTGCCCTCGTAGAGGGTGTCGATCTTGGCGTCGCGGACGTACTGCTCGACCGGGTAGTCCTGGAGGAACCCGGACCCGCCGAAGGTCTGCAGCGACTCGGTGCCCAGCAGCACCCAGGAGCGCTCCGAGCCGTAGCCCTTGACGATCGGCAGCAGCAGGTCGTTGACGGCGCTGGCCAGCTCGTCGGTCTCGCCGGCGTGCTCGGCGAGCATCACCTGGTCCTGCCAGGTCGCGGTGTAGATGACCAGCGCGCGCATCGCCTCGGCGAACGACTTCTGCACCATCAGCGAGCGACGTACGTCGGGATGGTGGGTGATCGTGACGCGCGGAGCCGCCTTGTCGGCCGCCTGGGTCAGGTCGGCGCCCTGGACACGGCTCTTGGCGTACTCCAGTGCGTTGAGGTAGCCCGCCGAGAGGGTGGCGATGGCCTTCGTGCCGACCATCATGCGGGCGTTCTCGATGACCTGGAACATCTGGGCGATCCCCTGGTGCACCTCACCCAGCAGCCACCCACGGGCCGGCTCGCCACCGCCGACGGAGGAGTCGCCGAAGGTGACCTCGCAGGTGTTGGAGACCTTGATCCCCATCTTGTGCTCGACGTTCGTGACGTAGGCGCCGTTGCGCACGCCGCTGAGCTCGCCCGTCTCGTGGTCGAAGTGGATCTTCGGCACCAGGAACAGGCTCAGCCCCTTCGTGCCCGGACCCCCCACGCCCTCGACACCGACGGGCCGCGCGAGGACGAGGTGCAGGATGTTCTCCTGCAGGTCGGACTCGGCCGAGGTGATGAAACGCTTGACGCCCTCGATGTTCCACGAGCCGTCGTCGTTGGGCGTGGCCCTGGTGCGACCCGCGCCGACGTCGGAGCCGGCGTCGGGCTCGGTCAGCACCATGGTGGCGCCCCACTGGCGCTCGACCATGATCTCGGCGATGCGCCGGTCGCGCTCGTTGCCGTTGCGGTGGATGACCGAGGCGAAGGCGGGGCCGCAGGCGTACATCCAGACCGGGGCGTTCGCGCCGAGCACGAGCTCGCCCATCGCCCAGTTCAGGCTCGAGGGTGCGGGCTGGCCGCCGAGCGCCTCGGGCAGCTGCAGGCGCCAGTACTCCGCAGCCATCCAGGCGTCGTAGCTCTTCTTGAAGCCCGCCGGCACTGGCGCGGTGTGCGTCGCTGCGTCGAAGACGGGCGGGGTGCGGTCGGAGTCGACGTAGGACGCGGCGAGGTCCTCGCGGGAGATCCGGTCGACCTCGGCGAGGATCTCGCGGGCGGTGTCCGCGTCGACCTCGGCGAACGGACCGGTGCCGAGGACCTGCTCGCGACCGAAGACCTCGAAGAGGTTGAACTCGAGGTCGCGCAGGTTGCTCTGGTAGTGGCTCAAGGAAGGACCGCCTTCTCGTCACGGTGGTGACCGGCCGGTGTTACCGGTCAGTGTTACCCATCGGTGTACTCATCAGTAACATCATGGTAGGACCTACGCGCCGCTCCGACAAGGCCAACGGCGACGTCCGCCCGCGTCCCGGTCGTGGGCCTCGTCTGGGACACTTGACCTCGTGCGCGTCTCCGCGAAGTCCGACTACGCGCTGCGGGCGCTCATCGAGATGGCGCGCGAGGACGAGACGCAGGCGACGAGCGCCGAGGAGCTCAGCCGCCGTCAGGACATCCCGCACGGCTTCCTGCAGGCGATCCTGGCCGACCTGCGCCGCTCCGGCATCGTGCGCTCACAGCGCGGTCAGTCCGGCGGCTGGCGCCTGGACCGCGCCGCGTCGGCGGTGAGCATCGCCGACGTGATCCGCGCCGTCGACGGCCCGCTCGTCTCCGTCTACGGTCTGCGGCCCGAGGCCGTCAGCTACAACGAGCGCGCCGAGGTGCTCCAGCGGGTCTGGATCGCCGCGCGCAGCTCCCTGCGCGAGGTCTTCGAGGAGGTCACGATCGCCCACCTCGCAGCCGGCGACCTCCCGGCCCCGGTGGCCGAACGCACCCAGGGCGATGACGCCTGGCAGCCGCACTGAGCCGGCGCGTACGTCGGGCCGGGTGCGGCGGCGCGGCTGGGTGACGCCGCTGCGGTTTCCCACGGTATGAGGGGAGCTGCCCGCTCACCGCGGTGGATCCACGCCGGGGAGTGATGACATCGATGCATCCCTTGGGAAACCGCACCGGCCGCCAGGCCGCCCCCGGGGAGGCGGCGCTCAGGCGGCGCCGAGCCCCCGCAGCCGCCGCGGCTTGTGGTCGAGCACGTCGAGGCGGGCCTCGAGGGTCTCGTTGCGCACCGCGAGCCGGTCGATCTGGTGCTGGGCCTCGACGAGCTCGCGGGTCGTCAGCACCAACCGGTCGACCAGCTCGTCGGTGGTGGCGGCGACCTCGCTGGCCGGGTACGGCGCGGGTTCGAGGTCGGCCAGGTCTCCGCGGACGTCGTAGCCGCCCTCGACCAGCACGCTGCGCCAGTGCGCCGCACGCTGGCGCAGCCGCGCGCCGGCGGCGGCGTCCAGGGGGCGCTGCGGCGTACGCCGGGGCGGGGGGGCGAGGCCCTCGACCGGCAGCGAGCGCGTGCCGAAGCCGACCACCTCGCCGAGCGCGCGCCACACCGTCGAGCGGACGTCACCACCGCGCGGCGCCACGATCACGTGCAGGCGCTCCGGGTCGCGCACGGCCGTCGACCAGCGCTCCAGCACTCCGGCCAGGTCGCTCTCGGGATCACCCGGCTCCGACCAGGAGTCGGGGGCAGAGACGGTGAGGACCACGTGGACCTTCAGCCCGGGCAGCTGGGAGACGAGGAGGTGGATCTGCTCGGGCGTGGCGCCGGCCAGCGCGCCCTGGCTGAGGAGCACCGTGGAGCGGCCCTTGAGGCACCGGCGGGCGACCTGGGCCCACGCCCCCTCGACCTCCTTGCGCTTGAAGCCCCACGCATGGTGCAGCCGGCGTACGTCGATCGCGGCGCGGAAGGACTCCTCGCGGGCCTTCGTCGGCACCAGCACGCCGAGCTCGGCGAGCCGGCCCCGGTGGCGCTGCACGGCGGTGTCGACGACGTCCCCGACGCCGGGGAGGCCGATGTGGAGGAAGACGGTGCGCTTGGCCATGAGCCCAGCGTGACCCAGCCGCACCACGAGGTGGGGGACGCCGGGTGAACGGCGGGTGACCGCGTGGCGTCCGTGCCTCCTACCGCCCGCTGAGCTCGACCGGGACCGCGGTGACCCACCCGATGAGCGGGGCGCTCTGGCGCCAGTCGCGGCGCACCCACTCCAGCAGCTCGGCCGTGTGCACCTCGGGGGCGAAGCCGTAGGAGCGGGTGAAGGTCAGGCTGCGGTGGCGCAGCAGGTCGATGCGGGGGTGATCGGCGCCGTACCCGCGCGGGGAGGTCTTGAGCCGGTCACCCCCGCGCTCCCAGCCGTAGCCCTCCAGCGTGGCCACGATCCGCGTCAGCGCGGGTCCGGACTCGTCGTCGTCGATCGCCTCCCGCAGGGCGGCCAGCCGTGGTGCCTCGGCGTGGTACCACCCGACGCTGACCCGCACCCCCGGCGCGGAGACCTGCACGTAGTAGCCCGCCCCGGGTGCGACGGCGACGAAGCCACCCTGGTGCTCCTTGTAGGGCGTCTTGTCCTTGCTGAAGCGCACGTCGCGGTAGGGCCGGAAGATCTTGGCCGCCCCGAACTCGGGCTCGAGCGCCGCGCACAGGGCAGCCATCGGTGCCCGCACGCACTCGTCGTACGTCGCCTTGTGGGCCTCCCAGAACGACCGGGTGTTGTCGACCTCCAGGTCGTCGTAGAAGTCGAGCGCCGCGACGGGGAAGCCGGTGAAGTCCACGTCGCAAGCCTAGGAGGCGGGTCGGGAGGCCCGGTCGGGCGGAGATGGAGCGGATGACGAGACTCGAACTCGCGACATCGACCTTGGGAAGGTCGCGCTCTACCAACTGAGCTACATCCGCCGGTGACCGGCGGACCGGTCGGCACCGAGGATAGACGATCCGGGGTCGTTCAGGCGCCGCCGGGGGACAGCGGCCGCCCGAGCGTCGGGTAACGCGGCGCCAGCCCGTCGCCCGAGGACCGCCCGGTCAGCCGCCGGTGCACCCACGGCAGGGCGGAGTCCCTGGTCCAGGCGAGGTTCTCGGTGACCTGCTCGCGGCGCGAGGGTCGGGCGATCTCGCGGGGCGTGGGGGACACCAGGTCGTGCTCGACGCCCAGGGTCTCGAGCACCTCGATGGCCATCCGCCGGTGCCCGGGGGTGCCCATGTGCATCCGGTCGGTGTCCCAGTAGCCCCAGTCGCGGTACTCCCGCAACCGCCAGAAGTCGACCACCGCCGCGCCGTGGTGGGAGGCAGCGGTGCGCACCAGCTCGTTGTACAGCGCGAACCGTCCGCGCACGGCGCGGTAGATCGCCGACCCGCCCGGGTCGAAGGCGGTGAAGACCACCACCTGGGCGCCGCTCGCCGCGAGCCGGGCGAGCGCGGCGTCGTAGCGGCCGACGAGCGCGTCGAGGTCGACCCGCGGACGCAGGATGTCGTTGGCGCCGGCGTAGATCGAGACCAGGTCCGGTTCCAGGGCCAGCGCCGGGTCGACCTGCTCGGCCAGCACGCCGTCGAGCTTGCGACCGCGGATCGCGAGGTTGGCGTAGCCGAAGCCGCCGCCCTCGCGGTCGGCGTGCGCCGCGAGCACCTCGGCCACCCGGTCGGCCCATCCGCGCACGCCGTGCGGGTGACCCGGGGAGGGGTCGCCGACCCCCTCGGTGAAGGAGTCGCCGAGCGCGACGAAACGGCGGTACGTCGGTCCGGGCACCGCCCGAGCCTAGGCGGGGCCCCGGCCGAGCCGGGCGGTAGGTTCGTGCGCGTGCTGCTCAGCGACCGCGACATCCTGACCGAGATCGAGGCCGGCCGCGTCGCCCTGGAACCCTGGGACGAGGCGATGCTGCAGCCGTCGTCGATCGACGTGCGCCTCGACCGGTACTTCCGGGTCTTCGAGAACCACAAGTACCCGCACATCGACCCGGCCGCCGACCAGTCCGACCTGACCCGGATGGTCGAGCCCGAGGGCGACGACGCGTTCATCCTGCACCCGGGCGAGTTCGTGCTGGGCTCGACCTACGAGGTCGTGACGCTGCCCGACGACGTCGCCGCGAGGGTCGAGGGCAAGTCCTCGCTGGGACGTCTGGGCCTGCTCACGCACGCCACCGCCGGATTCGTCGACCCGGGCTTCTCCGGCCACGTGACCCTCGAGCTGGCCAACGTCGCGACGCTGCCGATCAAGCTCTACCCGGGGATGAAGATCGGCCAGTTCTGCTTCTTCCGGCTCTCCTCGGCCAGCGAGCACCCCTACGGCTCGGCCAAGTACGGCTCGCGCTACCAGGGTCAGCGCGGACCGACCCCGTCGCGCTCGTTCCAGGGCTTCCACCGCACGAGCATCTAGCCCTGCTGCGCCGCGGCCTCGCTCAGCGCCGCGAGCACGGCCGCGACGGCGGGGGAGTCACGCAGGCTGGTGCGGTGCACGGCGGTGACGGTGCGCGTCGGCACCGGGTCAGCCTCGCCTCGGCCAGGCGAGACTTGCTCGTCCGGGGGGCCACGGTGCGACCGGCCCGTCCCAGCCTCTGCCGTGCCAGATGGTCGGGCTCGGCGCCGGCGACAGCGCCGCGGCGGTCGAGTCCGAGCCGGAGCTGGTCGTCAGCGTCGGCAACGCGGAGGCCGACTTCCCCCTCTCGCTCGGCGTGGTGGCGGTGGGTGCTGTGAAAGTCACCTGTGCCGGCAACGAGAACGGGTCGTCGGACTTCTTCGACGTAGCGCTCGCCGAGATCGAGGGGGCCGAGCAGTCGGTGCGCCTCGACGACATCGACGACGTCCTGGTCGAGCGGATCGTGCGGCTGCGGCCCGACCTCGTCACCGCCACCCAGTCCGGCATGACGCAGGACGAGCAGGATCAGCTGAGCGAGGCGGGGGTCCCCGTCCTGGCCTACCCCGAGGTGCGGTAGACGACTACGTGGGCGGATTCGCTCGCGCTGGTCATCCTTCCCGGTCAGCCGACGGTCAGCCGTCGGTCAGCCGTCGAGCCGGTCAGCGACCCGGCGGAGGCCGCTGGCGAGGACGTGTCGCCGGTGGCCGCGCGGTCGCCTCGGCGGTGCCAGCCGCGGCGTGCGGGGGCCGGCTGCGACGTCGGTGAGACGCTGCTGGATGGCGAGCTCGGCAAGCGGCTGATGCTCGTTCATGGGGTGTTCCTTCCTCTCGGTGTGACGGGCTGGGTGTGGGTGTGGGTGGTGGGTGGCTCAGGCCTCGACGATCTCGATGTCACCGCTGACCGAGGCGACTCGCAGCTCGAGGTGCGGCTGGCCCTCGGCCGGCTCCCCGGTGCTGGGCAACGAGGTGCGCACGGCGCCCGAGAGCGTGGCGAGGTCGGTCCAGATCGGGGTGCCGCCCGCGACACCGAGGTGGACGTCACCGGAGGCGCCCTGGAAGCTCAGCCGGGCCGGTGCCGTGCTGCGCTCGATCGCGACGTCGCCGCTGCCGGTCTTGAAGCTGACGTCCGAGCCGGCGGTCGTGACGTGCAGGTCGCCGGAGCCGGTCTTGACGTCGACGGGTCCGGCGGCGTGCTGGAGGTGGACGTCCCCGGAGCCGGTGGACACGGTGGTCGTGCCCCCCACCTGGCGCGCCGACGAGGTCGCCCGAGCCGCTCTTGACGCCGAGGTCGGCTCGCGCCGTGCCGAGGGTGACGTTGCCGGAGCCCGTCTCGACGACGGTCTCGCCGCCGAGCTCCTCGAGGTCGACGTCTCCGCTGCCGCTGCGCACCAGTGCCGTGCCGAGGCGGCCGGTGCCCTGCAGGTCGGCGCTGCCGGTCCTCGTCGCGAGGTCCGAGCCTGCGGGCAGCTCCACCCTCACGTGCAGCTCGGCGTCACGCAGCAGGTGCCTGAGCCGCTGGGGCGCGACCACGGTGACCTCGCGACCGTCCCGGCGTACGTCGACGTCCTCGGCGCGGTCCCCGTCGATCACGACTGTCGTGGCGGTGGCGTCCTCACCGGCGGCCAGGATGATCGAGCCCTTGCCGATCTCCACGTAGAGGCGGACCGGCTCGGGGGTCTCGAAGGCGTGCTCGGCGTGGTCGGGGTGCTCGGACATGGTGTCTCCAGGGTGTACGGGACCGCGGGACGAGCCGGACGGCTGCGTCCCTCGGTGTGGGATGGGTGTGGTGGAGTGCCTGGCGCCGGCGGTGACGCGACGGAGGTCTAGAGCCAGCCGGTGACCCGGCGGCTGCCGGCCCTCCCGCGGTGGGAGGGGTCGCTCGACCGGCCGAGGAACGGCAGGCTCGTCAGGTCGACGTCGACGCGGACTGCGCCCCCGCGCACGGCGCTGCGCACGACGTTGACCAGCCAGGTGTTCAGCGACTGACCGGCCTCGCCCGCGGCCTCCTCCGCCCGGTCCTTGACCGACTCGGGCAGACGCAGGGTGACGCGGGCCAGGCCGCCCTCCTCCTCCGGCTCCGCGGGAGCAGACGGCACGGGCGGGGCGGGTGCCGCGAGCGGGACCGGCTCGGCCTCCTCGACGACGAAGTCGAGATCGCGGCCGGCAAGACGTACGTCGACCGAGCCGCTGCGCATCTCCGCGGTGATCTCGGCCGCGGCCTGCGAGACGGCCTCCATGAGAGCGAGTCGGGTGGCCGGCTCGAGGGCGAACCCGAGGCGCTCCGCGACCTGGCGGGCCTCCTCGCCGGCGCCCGAGGCGGCCGCGAGCAGGTCGCGGCGGAGGCTGTCGACGTACGGCGTGAGGTCCATGACGCCACTATGACACCACCACGACGTCATCGCAAGGACACGTGACGTCGCCGTTCGTCACCGTGATGTCACGCGGGGAGCTGCCGATCAGACCCCCGCGGGGGTGAAGCGAGGCCGAGGCTGCGGTGGTCGACTGCTCCGCTGTGCCTGTCATCACGCCTCTCGCCACCATCATCAACGCCGAACCGGTGGACTACGCGATCGTCGCGATCTACTTCCTCGTCGTCCTCGGGATCGGGGTCCTGGCCCGCCGCCAGGTCTCCGACTCGGTCGACTTCTTCCTCTCCGGCCGCTCGCTGCCGGCCTGGGTGACGGGGCTGGCCTTCATCTCCGCCAACCTCGGCGCGGTCGAGATCATGGGGATGTCGGCCTCGGGCGCGCAGTTCGGCCTGCCGGCCACGCACTACTTCTGGATCGGCGCCGTCCCGGCGATGCTGTTCCTCGGCGTGGTGATGATGCCCTTCTACTACGGCTCGAAGGTCCGCTCGGTGCCCGAGTTCATGAGGCGACGCTTCGGCACCGGGGCCCACCTGGTCAACGCCTTGTCCTTCGCCCTCGCCCAGCTGCTGATCGCGGGCGTCAACCTCTACCTGCTCGGCAGCATCATCCAGGCGATGCTCGGCTGGCAGCTGTGGGTCGCCCTGCTGATCGCCGCCGTGATCGTGCTGTCCTACATCACCCTCGGCGGGCTGAGCGCCGCGATCTACAACGAGGTGCTCCAGTTCTTCGTGATCGTCGCCTCGCTCACGCCGCTCACCCTGATCGGGCTGCACCGGGTGGGTGGCTGGAGCGGGCTGAACGACAAGATCACCGCCGCGGCCGCGAGCAACCCCGACTCCGCCTCCGCGGCCGAGCAGCTCAGCTCCTGGCCCGGCAACGCGCTGTCCGGGTTCTCCAACGACCTGCTCTCGGTCGTCGGCATCGTCTTCGGTCTCGGGTTCGTGCTCTCCTTCGGCTACTGGACGACGAACTTCGTCGAGGTCCAGCGGGCGATGGCGTCGAACTCGATCTCCTCGGCGCGCAAGACCCCGATCATCGGGGCCTTCCCGAAGATGTTCATCCCGTTCATCACGATCATCCCCGGCATGATCGCGGCGGTGCTGGTCGCCGAGATCGCCCAGCTCAAGACGGGCGGCGCCGTCTCCGGCGGCGCGGAGGGCACGGTCACCTACAACGACTCGCTGCTCTACCTGATGCGCGACGTGCTGCCCAACGGGTTGCTCGGCCTCGCCATCGCAGGTCTGCTGGCCGCCTTCATGGCCGGCATGGCGGCCAACATCTCCGCCTTCAACACCGTGCTGTCCTACGACCTGTGGGAGCAGTACGTCGTCAAGGACCGCTCGGACTCCTACTACCTGGCGGTCGGGCGGTGGGCGACGGTGGCGGCCACCGCGGTGGCGGTCGGGACGGCGTTCTTCGCCGCCGGGTTCAGCAACATCATGGACTACCTCCAGACGCTGTTCGGCTTCTTCAACGCGCCGCTGTTCGCGACCTTCATCCTCGGGATGTTCTGGAAGCGGATGAGTGCGACCGCGGGCTGGGTGGGCCTGGTCGCGGGGACCCTGTCGGCCGTCCTCGTCGCCGTGCTGTGCGACGGCACCCTCGGCGGTCTCAGCGTCGGGGTGATCCCGCTCGGCGGCCAGGGAGCGGCCTTCCTGGCCGCGTCCGCGGCGTTCGTCGTCGACATCGTCCTCAGCGTCGTCGTGTCGCTGGTGACCGCGCCGAAGCCGGCCTCCGAGCTGGTCGGCCTGGTCTACTCCGAGACGCCGCGCGAGACCCTCGTCGACGCCGACGAGGCCTCCTACCCCTGGTACCGCCGCACGATGCCGCTGGCAGGCATCGCCCTCGTCATGGTCATCGCCCTCAACTTCGCCTTCTGAGGAGGCCCTCGTGAGCAGCACCGACTCCACCCCGACCAATTCCACCCCGACCGGCTCCGGCCCGACCGATTCCACCCCGGACTCCACCGAGCGCCACACCGCGGGGGCCTTCGACATCCGCAGCGTGATCGGCGCCCTGCTGGGGGTCTACGGCGTGATCCTGCTGGTGACCGGTCTGGTCTCCGACAACACCGCCGGAAAGCCGGACCCCGACGACTACAACGCCAACCTGATCGCCGGCGCCGTGCTGATCGTGGTCGGTGTCCTGTTCCTGCTCTGGGCCCGGCTCAAGCCCATCGCGGTGCCCGCGGACCCGGGTGAGGACGACCGCGCCGACGGTTGAGCCACGCCGCGCCGGGGACCGGCCGTGGGTCGTGGTGAGGCACACGACCCGGCCGGGCTCTCAGAGGTCGAAGAGTGAGCTGGACCCCGAGATGTCGACGTCCCTCTTCGGCTGGTGCGCCTCCCCCGACGCGGCGGGTGCCGGCTCGGCCTCCACCGTGGGCTCGGCCTCCACCGTGGGCTCGGGCTCGGCCTCAGCCTCCGCCGCGGGCTCGGGCTCGGTCCGTGTCGGCTCGGCCGGCGCAGAGCCGGCTGACTCCGCCGGTGCCTCGAGGTCGAAGAGCGACCCACCGTGCGGGACCCCGGACGCCGGGGTGCTCGCCTTGCCTGACCCGGCCGCTGCGGGTGCCGCCGCGGGTGCCGCGTCCGGCGTCGGCTCCACCTCGGCCTCGGCCCCGACCTCGGGTGCCGACTCCGGTTCCGGCGTGGACTTCGCCTGCGGCTCCGGCGTCGTGGCCGCCTCCGGCGCCGCGATGGAGGCCGTGGTGGAGGCCGTGGTGGCTGCGGGGGCCGCGATGTCGAACAGCGAGCGGCGCGACGAGCCGGGGCTCGCGGCCGACGCGGCCGACGGCGCCTGCTGAGCGTCCTCGGCGGGACCGCCCGAGTCGGCGGCGGCTGGCGGGGTGGACGACCCGGCCGGCGGTGGCTTGGGGTCGTCGGAGGCGATGTCGAACAGCGAGCCGCTCGACGACGACACCGCCGGCGCGGCCTTCGCCGCAGGTGTGGGCGCCGCCTTCGGTGCGGGCTCCTGCGTCGCCGCCGGTTCTGCCGGGGCGGGGGCGGGCTCGTCGCCACCGACGTCGAAGAGCGACCCGCCCGACCCGAGGCTCGACCCGGCGCTCGTCGTGGGTCCGGAGGCGGGCGCCGGCTCCGCCTTCGCCGCCTCGGCGTCCGTGGCCGACCCGGTGGGAGCGTCACCCTGACCGACGTCGAAGAGCGATCCGCCCGAGGAGGCCGGCTCCGCCGCCCTGGCCTCGGCCGGGGCCGACTTCTGCGTGGTCGCTGTCGCCGGCTTGTCCTCGCTGGGGGCGTCCGCCGCCGCCTCGACCGGGCTGTCGAAGAGCGACGATCCTCCGCTCGCCTTGGCCAGCGGACCCGCGTCGGCGGTCTCGGTGACGGTCTGGTCGGTCTGCGTCGCGTCCCCGTCCTCCGGCTCGGCCGCGACGGCCTCGTCGCGCTCCCGGGTCGCCGTGCCGCCCCCGACCTTCGCCGCACCCGCCGAGGCCCCGTTGGCCGAGGCGCCGTTCGAGGAGGCACCGGGAGCAAGCTTGGTCGCCTGCTCGCCCTTGACCGAGGCCAGCAGCATCTGCGCGACGTCGAGGACCTCGACCTCCTCGCGGGCCTCGCCCTTGGCCTGGGCCGAGGTCAGACCGTCGGAGAGCATCACCCGGCAGAACGGGCAACCGACCGCGATCTGGTCGGCACCGGTGCCGACCGCCTCGTTGGTGCGGTTCATGTTGATCCGCTCGCCGAGCTTCTCCTCCATCCACATCCGCGCGCCGCCGGCGCCGCAGCAGAAGGAACGCTCGGAGTTGCGCTCCATCTCCACGACCTGGGCTCCGGGCAGGACCTGGAGCAGCTCGCGCGGCGGCGAGTAGACGCCGTTGTGCCGCCCGATGTAGCACGGGTCGTGGTAGGTGATGGAGCGCTTGGCCGCGCCGGCGCCCTCCGCGACCGGGGTGAGCCTGCCCTCCCGCACGAGACGGTTGAGCAGCTGCGTGTGGTGCACGACCTCGAGCTCGATGCCGAGCTCGCCGTACTCGTTCTTGAGGGTGTTGAAGCAGTGCGCGCAGGTCGAGACCACCTTCTTGGCCTTCGACTCGGTGAGCACCTCGACGTTCTGCTGGGCCAGGCCCTGGAAGACGAACTCGTTGCCGGCCCGGCGAGCCGGGTCGCCGGTGCAGGTCTCGCCGCTGCCGAGCACGCCGAAGGTCACGCCCGCCAGGTCGAGCAGCTCGGCGACGGCCCGCGTGGTCTTCTTGGCCCGGTCCTCGTAGGCGCCGGCGCAGCCGACCCAGAACAGCCACTCGACCTCGTCGAGGGACTCGATGTCCTCACCGACGACCTTGACCGGGAAGTCGAGGCCCTTGGCCCAGTCCAGACGCGCGGAGGCGTTCATGCTCCACGGGTTGCCCTTGTTCTCGAGGCCCTTGAAGAGCCCGTTGAGCTCGGCGGGGAAGTTCGACTCGACGAGCACGGCGTAGCGGCGCATGTCGATGATGTGGTCGACGTGCTCGATGTCGACCGGGCACTGCTGCACGCAGGCACCGCACGAGGTGCAGTTCCACAAGACGTCGGAGTCGATGACCGCGGCGCCGCTCTCGGGGTTGTAGAACCAGTCGTCGCCGGTGTCACCGACCAGCGGCCGCTCGACCTCACGGGCCAGGGTGTCGGAGTCGGCGAGCAGCCGCTCACGGTCGCCCTCCGCGGCCTGGAGGTACGGCGCCTTGGCGTAGGCGTGGTCGCGCAGCGCGGTGATCAGCAGCTTGGGCGAGAGGGGCTTCTCGGTGTTCCAGGCCGGGCACTGGCTCTGGCAGCGGCCGCACTCGGTGCACGAGGTGAAGTCGAGGATGCCCTTCCAGCTGAAGTCCTCGACCTGGCCCACGCCCAGCGTCGTGTCCTCGTCGAGCTCCTCGATGTCGTCGAGGCTGATCGTCCTGCCGGCGTAGGTCAGCGGCTTGACCCCACCCAGGGCCGTGCGCCCCGAGCTGTCGCGCTTGAACCAGATGTTGAAGAAGGCGCTGAACCGGTGCCAGGCGACACCCATCGTCAGGTTGAGCGAGACCACGATCATCCACGTGAAGGAGATGACGATCTTGGCGGTGGCGACGACGAAGATCGCGATCGCCAGCCCCACGGGCGTCAGGCCGCCGAAGGCCTCGCCGATGAAGAAGGTCAGGGGGAAGTGCAGCGCGGAGCCGATGTCCTCGCCGTCGGCCTTGGCCAGGGCGTACTCGAGGCCGCGCAGGGTCACGATGCACACGCCGACGCCGAAGATGACGGCCTCGACGAAGTACCCCTGCCACATGGTCGAGCCCCACAGGCGGCCGCGCTCCCCGCGCACCCGCTCCTTGGGGCGGCTGACGCGGTAGGAGAAGAGCCCGATGATCGCGGCGAGCATGACCCAGGTGAACAGCTCGGTCGCCCACTCGAAGAGCACGAAGTGGCCGATCAGGGGCAGCGCGAAGGTGGGGGAGAACAGCTGCCCGAAGGCGGTGACCAGGGTCAGGAAGAGCAGGCCGAAGCCGACCATGACGAACCAGTGCGCCCCACCGACCCAGGTCCACTGGAGCATCCGGGTGTGCCCGAGCGACTCCTTGAGCAGGTTCACCGACCGCGCGAGCGGTGCATCCGTGCGACCGACCGGCTGGCCGACCTTGACCACGGCGATCATGTCGCGGATCGCCTTGACGAACAGCGTGGTGCCGACCGCCGCGATGGACAGCGAGATCACCAGTGCGACGACCTGCGTGAACGTCTCCATGGGGGCTCTCCTCGTCCTCGGTGCGCGTCCGGCGAGGCCGCGTCAGCACCGCGAGCCTAGGGCCCGGGGCCAGGACGCGGCTCACGCCGGAGAGTGTCCCGAGATCCTACCGAGAGGTAACTTGTGGTGGCCCACCCGGTGCGGCCCGCTAGGCCGTGGTCACGGCCTCGTGCAGGGCCAGCGTGCGCCTCGCGGACTCGACGTGCAGGTTCTCGACCATCCGACCGCGATAGGTCACGACCCCGGAGCCGTCGCCGGCCTCCCAGGCCTCGAGGACGCCGTGCGCGTCGTCGACGGCCTGGGCCGACGGCGAGAACGCCTCGTTGGCCCCGTCGACCTGCCCGGGGTGGATGAGGGTCTTGCCGTCGAAGCCCATCTCACGTCCCTGACGGCACTCCTCGAGGAAGCCCTCGGTGTCCTTGACGTCGTTGTAGACACCGTCGAGGATCGCCTTGCCGGTGGCGCGGGCGGCGAGCAGGGCCAGCGACAGTCCGGTCAGGAGCGGCGCGCGGCCGGGGACGTGCTCGGCGTAGAGCTCCTTGACGAGGTCGTTGGTGCCCATCACCAGCACGCTCAGGCGCTCGGAGGCCGCGGCGATCTCCTCGGCGTGCAGCATCGCCCGCGGGGTCTCCACCATCGCCCACAAGGTGGTGCGCTCGGGCGCACCGTGGCGCTCGAGAGCATCGGCGAGGCGCAGGACGGCATCTGCCGAGTCGACCTTCGGCACCACGATCGCGTCCGGGCCGGCGGCGCAGGCCGCGGCGAGGTCGTCGTCGTGCCACCGCGTGCCGGCCGCGTTGACCCGGATCGTGAGCTCGCGTCCGCCGTAGCGACCGGACGCGGCGGCCGCGCAGGCCGCCTCGCGTGCCTCATCCTTGGCGTCGGGGGCCACGGCGTCCTCCAGATCGAGGATCAGCGCGTCGCAGGCGATCGTCTGCGCCTTCTCCAGCGCACGGGCGTTGGAGGAGGGCATGTAGAGCACGGAGCGCCGCGGACGCAGGGCGTCGTCGCCGCTGCTCACGCGGTCGGCTCGATCGCGTCGTAGGCGGCCTTGAGCTCCGGGTCGATGGCCCCGAGCTGCTCGGCGAGGTCGACCATCACCAGGCACTGCTTGAGCGAGGCGTCGTCCTCCATCTTGCCGTCGAGCATCACCGCCCCGGTCCCGTCGCCCATCGCAGCGACGACCCGGCGGGCGTGGGCGACGTCCTCGACGGCAGGGCTGAAGACCCGCTTCGCGATGTCGACCTGCTTCGGGTGCAGCGTCCACGTCCCCACGCAGCCGAGCAGGAAGGCGTTGCGGAACTGGTCCTCGCAGGCGACGGTGTCGGCGATGTCGCCGAACGGGCCGTAGTAGGGCGAGAGCCCGTGCATGGCGCAGGCGTCGACCATGCGCGCGATGGTGTAGTGCCACAGGTCCTGCTGGTACGTCGTGCGCCGGGCGGCGATCGCCTCGGCCGACCCGTCGGCCGGGTCCTGGCGCACCAGGTAGCCGGGGTGGCCCCCGCCGACCCGGGTGGTCTTCATCCGCCGGTCGGCCGCCAGGTCGGCGGGACCGAGGGAGAGACCCTGCATGCGGGGGCTGGCCGCGCAGATCTCCTCGACGTCGGCCACACCGCGGGCGGTCTCGAGGATGGCGTGGACGAGGATCGGCCGGTCGAGGCCGGCCTTGGCCTCCAGCTGCGCGAGCAGCCGGTCGACGTAGTGGATGTCCGCAGGCCCCTCGACCTTGGGCACCATGACCACGTCGAGCCGGTGCCCGATCGCCGGGACCAGGGTGGTCAGGTCGTCGAGCGCCCACGGGCTGTCGAGGGCGTTGATGCGCGTCCAGAGCTGGGAGCGACCCCCGGGACCGCCGAGGCCGTCGGTGGAGCGCCCGATCTCCGCCAGACCCTCCCGCGCGGCGACCTTGTTGTCGGCCTTCACGGCGTCCTCGAGGTTGCCCAGCAGCACGTCGACGGTGCCGACCATGCCGGGGACCTTGGCCGCCATCTTGGCGTTCGACGGATCGAAGAAGTGGATCGCCCGGCTCGGTCGCGCGGGCACCTCGCGGAGCGGGGCGGGCGCGCCCACGGCCAGTGGGCGGAAGAAGTCCTTGGCGCTGCGGGGCATGGCGCGGAACCTAGCAGCGGCCGCGGGGCGGGAGGTATGACTGATCTCTCGTCCCTCCCGACGCCGAGGACGGCTCAGCCGTCGCGAGGGGCGCGGCGCTGCCACCAGCGGCGCGACGGCGGCGGCGCGGCGGCCCGGGCGGCGGCCCGACGCTCGGCCTGCTCGCGGCCCAGCTCCTCGCGGCGAGCGCTCCAGGCGGCCAGGGTCGCCTCGACGTCGCGCGGCATCGTGATCAGCGGCGGGGTGCCGTCGGCGGGGGTGTAGCGGGCCCGGATGACGCGGGCGTTGAAGTCCTCGACCTCACGGCGCACCTCGCGCTCGACCGAGAGCGCGGCGAGGCGCCCGTCGAGCTCGGCGTCGTCCTTGCGCAGCTGCAGCGAGGCAGGCAGGACGCTGATCTTCTCCCGCTCGACGAGCTTCTTGAGCCACCAGTCGGGGTCGTGGGTGTCGCCGAGGCCCTCGATCGGCTTGCCGGCGCCCGGCAGGTCGTCGAACTCGCCGTTGGCCATCGCGATCCGCACCTGCTGATCGACCCACTCGCGCTGGTAGGCGATGCGGGCCGACGAGGCGCTCTGCTTGCTCCGCTTGCGCCGCTCCGTCTCGTCCCGGGCACGCTGGACCTCGGTGGGCTGGTCGGGGCGGTGCCTCGGGGGCCGGTGCTGGTCGGACACGTCATCACTCCCTTGTTCGACGCTCGTGCCAGGCTACCGGCCCGACCCTGCGACGACCCGGTGCAGCACCACGCCTCAGGAGCGCCAGCCCCCACGGTGGACGAGCTGCTCCATCGGTCGGCGCGCGCGTCGTGCGGCCGATCCCCGGGCCTCCGCCCCGGGGCCGACCGTGTCGTCGACGCGGTGGCCGAGCGTGATGGCGCCGATCGGCTCGTGGTCGGCCGGGATCCCCAGCTCGGCGCGGACCGCGGCGTACCGCTCGGGCGGGATGCCGAAGAAGCAGGCGCCCAGGCCCTCGTCGACCGCGGTCAGCAGCACCATCAGGGAGGCCATCGCGGTGTCCATGTGCCAGTACGGCATCGGCCAGCGCGCCTCGGCCCGGTCCTCCCAGCCCTTGTCGGGCTCGGCGTAGCGGCTGAGGTAGGCCGCCTTGCTGCTGCACGGCACGATCAGCACCGGTGCCGTCATCATCCCGCGCAGCCACCGGCCCGGTGCCGCCAGCGCGGGCGGGTCGACGGTCGCCTCCCAGTAGCGCCGTACGTCCCTCGGCGTGTCCAGCACGACGAAGGCCCAGCCCTGGCTGTGCCCGGCGCTGGGGGCCCGTGCGGCGTGCTCGAGCGCGCGGTCGACCACCGCCGGGTCGACGGGGGCGGGTGCGTAGTGCCGCACCATGCGACGGCGGGCGACGACCTCGCGCAGCTCCATGGCGCGCCATCCTGCCCCCCGTCTGGTCGAATGGGCCCGTGACCCCGACCCCGCGCTGCTCGGCCGCGAGCGCGGCCGGAGCTGAGCCGATGGCCGGCACGGCGCCCACCGAGACCCGCTGGCTGCTCGTCGAGCACGCCGGCCCCTGGGGCAGGCGTGCCGTCGCGGAGAGCCGGCTGCCCGACGCCGTGCGCACCCGTCTCGCGACGCTGGAGGATGAGGGCGTGCGGGTCCAGCTGGTCCGACGGCCGGGCTCGGCCCAGCCCGGGTCGGCCGACCCGGCCACCGCCGGGGCCACGGTGCTCTCGCTGGACCTGTCCGCCGATCGCGCAGTCGTGCGCGAGGGGCGCCTCGACGACGTCGAGGAGCTCCTCCACCTCGACCCGGACACCCTCCCCGTCTCCGTGGGCCCCCTGCTGCTGGTGTGCACCAACGGTCGGCGCGACGTGTGCTGCGCCGAGGTGGGTCGTCCGGTCGCCGCTGCGCTGGCACAGCGCTGGCCCCGCGCCACCTGGGAGACCACCCATCTCGGCGGGCACCGGTTCGCCGGCACGCTGCTGGTCCTGCCGGTCGGCCTGCTGCTGGGGCGGGTCCGTGACGACGACGCGGTCGCCGTGGTCGAGGACGTCCTCGCCGGGCGGCCGGTGCTGTCGCGCACGCGGGGCCGCGCCGGTCGTACGCCGTCCGCGCAGGCGGCGTGCCTCGACCGGGCGGCGGCACACCGGCTGCCTGCCGACGCGGTCACCGTGCTGAGCGAGCGACCGGTCCCGGGCACGGAGGCGGACCGGGTCGTGCGGGTGCGGACCGGGGCGGTGGACGCCGGCGGCACGAGCGAGGTCGACGTCCTGGTGCGCGCCGAGGCCGGTGTCGCGCGTCGCCTCTCCTGCGTCGACGAGGCTCCCCGCCCGACGACCGTGTGGACGTGCGAGGTCCTCGGGGGCACCGGCGCGCACGCGCGACGCGACGGGGAGGGGGGCGCGGCGTGAGCACGCCGACGACACCGCTGGAGTTCAACAGTGCGGGCGAGGGCTGGCACCTGAGGCCGCGGCGGCTGCTCTGGCTGCGGCTCGTCGCCCTGCTGCTCGGGCTCGCCGGGATCGGCGTCGGTGGGTGGCTCGTGACGCTCGGCGTCGGGATCGGCCTCGTCGTCGCGCTCGTCGCCGTGGCGGTCGCCCTGCTGACGCTGGGGCGTGGGCACCGGGCCGAGCAGCCGCCCCGCACGGTCGACGCGCCCGAGGGCCGCGGCCTGCTGGTGCCCGTGCGCGCCGAGCCGGTGACGGCCCTGGCCGGCTTCACCATCCTCGCCGTGGTGGTGCTGGCGTTGGCCTGCGTGGTGGTGCTCACCGGGTCCTCGACCACCACCACGGCAGGCACCGCCGCCCTGCTCGCGACGGCCGCGACGGTCCTGGTGCTCACCGGGCTGGGCCTGCTCTTCGCGGTCTCGGCCGTGCGCGCCCTGCGCTCGCGCACCGCCCGCGAGCGCGGCATCCTGCTGATGCCCGACGTGGTCGTGCTCCGAGCGCAGCCCCGCCCGGTCTGGTTCCCCTGGGACGACGTGGTCGCCGTCCGCGCCCACTGGACGCGCGCCCGCGGCATCGGTGACTCCTGGGCGAGCCCCGACGACCTGGTCTCGAACTGGTTGACCTTCGAGGTCCGCGAGGGTGCCGCCAGTGGCCGGAGCCCCCTCGCCGTCGTCTCGCGTCAGCCGCACCCCAGTGTCGACGTGCGCCTCGTGGCCACCGACGCCACGACGGTCCTCGAGCTGTGCCGCTTCTACCGCGACCACCCGCAGCGCCGTGACGAGCTGAGCGGTCCCCGCGCCGTCCAGCGGGCGCTCAGCCTGCGTCACGCACGCCAGGCGTCGACGCGCTGAGCGTCGTGCGGCTCGACGTGCCGGTCGGCGTGGGCGACCTCAGTGCTGGAGGAGGTCGAGCTGGGACCAGGTGCCCCGCACGAGGTCGGCCTCGCTGAGGCCGTAGACCTCGCCCAGCAGCCGCCGCGTGAGGACGTCGCCCTCGACGCCGGTGAAGTCCTCGCGGTAGCGGTCGAGCAGCCTGAGCAGCTGGTCGGTGCCGCCGAGCGAGACCAGGTGCTGCACCGCGGCGAACGCGACCAGGTAGTTGACGCGGGAGTCGAGCTGGAACAGCCCCGTCGTCGGCAGCTCGCGCGGCGCGGCCTCGAGACGCGACCAGAGCTCGGGGGTGACCTGGAGGTCCTCGAGGCCCAGCGGCTGCCAGTGCGCGTACTCCGCGATGCCCTCCGTCGCCCAGGACGGGGCGGTCCCGGCGGTGGCGCGCAGCAGGTAGTGCGTCAGCTCGTGACGCAGCAGGCCGGTGTCCGAGGCGAGCTGCTCCGCGTCCAGGGTCGGGTTGATCTGCACGGCACCCCCGACGATGCGCCCGTCCCGGCCGAGGACGGCGCTGAAGACGGCCCCGGCCTCCGCCTGGCTCAGCGTGTTGAGCCGTACGGCGGTCCCGTTGCTGGTGGCGTCGACGAGGACGGCACGCTCCGCCGGGACCCCGAGCGCGTCGGCGTCGGCGTCGACCGCCTCCTCGACGAGGTCGGCCAGCCGCGGGCCCAGGCCCTCGTCGGCCCGGTCCGTCATCACCACCAACGGTCCCCGCAGCGTCACATCGACCGGGACCCCCCACCACGGTCGCCCCGCGACGCGGTCGCCGGGCGCCGTCGGCTCGACACGGCTCTCGGCGCCCAGGACCCACCGACCGTCTCGTCGCACGAAGGTCATCCGCAGCTCGACCTCGGTGGGCGCCGAGAACACGTCGCGGACCTGGACCAGCTCGGTGACCGGGATGCGCAGCACGGGATCGCGTCCGCCGACGGGGTCCGGCAGGAGGCCCACGCGCTGCGTGGCGTAGGAGTAGCGGCGCAACGGCAGCTGGTCCAGGTTCGCGAACAGCGCCGACTCCTCGGCCAGCAGCCTGGGGTCCCGCACGTCGACGTCCGCCAGGAAGGCCCGGGCGTCACCGGTGCGCACGGCGGCCGCGCGCCTGCTCAGCAGCAGCTCGACGGCCTCGAAGTCGGCGTCGGTGGCGGAGAACGCTCCCTCGTCCTCCAGCCCCGGCACGGGCGCGGAGGAGGTCGCGGCGGGCTCCGGTGCCAGCTCGTCGGCGGCGTCGGACGACGCGCACGCCGAGGTCAGGGACAGTACGGCGAGCGCGGTCACCGCCCCGACGATCCGACGGTGCGCGCGCAGCGGTCGGCGCGCACGGGGGCGCGCGCCAGGGAAGGGGAGCACCGGGGGAGCCTAGTCAACGCGACCGGGCGACGAGGCCCTCTCGGCGAGATCGGCGGCGGGATCGGCTGCGAGCGACCGGCCCGCGTACGTCGGGTTGGTTCCGGGGCCCGGGCCCGCGACAATGGGGCCCAGTCCAGGCCACGACCAGCGGGAGCCCACGTGAACGAGCAGCTCGAGCGCTGGCGCAGAGCCCTCTCGTCCCACCTGCCCGTGAGTCGCCGGGGCCGCGGAGCGGGCGACGGGCACCCGATCGCGGCCGGGATCGCCGCGCTGCTCGCGGTCGGCCTCGTGGTGGGCGGGGTGCTCGGCGGTGTGGCGTGGGCCGGAGCACGGGTCCTGGGGCTCGGCGAGGCCACGACCGCCGTGGCCGGGCCGACCACCGGGGGCGACTCGCTGTTCCTGCCGAGGCCCTCCCGGACGGCCGAGCCGACCGCGCCGCTGCTGACCCTGGCGCCCGACCCGGGCGCGACGGGTGGCGGTGGTGCGGGCTCCGCCTCGGACGGCGACGGCAAGCGCAGGAAGAAGCAGTCCCGGGACCAGATCGCCCTGTCGGCGGGACAGACCGAGACCTCGGTGATGGGCCAGATCGACCTCACCGGCACCTACGCCTCCGGTGAGGGCGCGGTGCTGCAGGTCCAGCGGTTCGAGGGCGGGAGCTGGACCAACTTCGATGCGACCGTGGCGGTGGCCAACGGCACGTTCTCCACGTTCGTCCAGAGCGGGCAGGTCGGCCCCAACCGTTTCCGCGTGCTCGACACCGACAACGGGCAGACCTCCAACGACGTGAAGGTGACCGTGCAGTAGCCGCCCGGCGACCTGCCCCGGTCGGCGACGAGCCCCGGACCGGTCCGGTCCGGGGCCTCGTCCTCGTGCGGTGCCGTCAGTGCGGTGCGATCAGTCGGGGATGTAGTCCATCTCCGCCGGGTCGGGGCCGGTGCGGCCCTCGGTGCCGTGGCCGAGGTTGCTGATCCTCTCGACCTCGTCGGGGGTCAGGGAGAAGTCGAAGAGCTCGAAGTTCTCCTGCATCCGCTCCCGGTGCGTCGACTTGGGGAAGACGATGTCGCCCCGCTCGACGTGCCAGCGCAGGGTCACCTGCGAGGCGGTCTTGCCGTACTTCTCGCCGATCTCCGTGATGGTGGCGTCGTCGAGGACGGCGCCCTGGGCGATCGGGGACCAGGCCTCGATCTTGACGCCGTGCGACAGCGAGGCGTCGCGCACGGTGTCGTTGTGGAAGTAGGGGTGTGCCTCGACCTGGTTGACCACCGGGACCACGCCGGTCTCGTCGATGATGCGCTCGAGGTGGTCGGGGTTGAAGTTCGAGACCCCGACGGAGGTGGCCAGGCCCTCCGTGACCAGCTGGGCCATCGCCTTCCAGGTGGAGACGTAGTCGCCGTCGTAGCGCGTGGGCAACGGCCAGTGGATCAGGAACAGGTCCGCACGGTCGAGCTTGAGCTTGGTCAACGACTCCTCGAAGCTGCGACGGACGGCGTCGGGCTCGTGGTTGTTGTTGTTCAGCTTGGTGGTGACGTAGACGTCGTCGCGCGCGAGGCCCGAGGAGGCGATCGCGTCGCCGACCCCGGCCTCGTTGCCGTACATCTGGGCGGTGTCGATGTGGCGGTAGCCGACCTCGAAGGCGGTCGAGGTGACCTCCGCGGTGTCCTCGGGCGGGACCTGGAAGACCCCGAAGCCGAGCTGGGGGATCGTCGTCTGGTCGTTGAGCGTGATGCTGGGAACAGTCATGAGGGACATAGCCGTGCCGCGGTGGCTGATATTCCGTACGCGGGTGTGAGGCCGGTCGGTGGACGTCAGGGACGAGGCGGGAGGATGGAGCCATGGAGTACACCGAGTACGACACCAGGCTCGCTGCCTACGTGGTGCTCGTCGAGGACCGACCCGGCGGTCCCCGGATCCTGCTCGCGCTGTGGAACGAGGGCTCGGTGCCGTCGTGGACCCTGCCCGGCGGCGGGGTCGAGATCGAGGAGTCGTTGCCGGACGCCGCGGTGCGTGAGGTCCGTGAGGAGACGGGGTACGCCGCGGTCGTCGACGACGTGGCCTGGGTCAGCACCCGCGTCGTGGCGGCCGCGCAGCGCTTCGTGCCCACCAGTCGACCGATGCGGGCGGTGCGGGTGATCTACCGCGGGCGGGTCACGGGCGGGCGCCTGCGCGACGAGGTCGGCGGCAGCACCGACACCGCTCGCTGGGTCCCGCTCGACGAGGTCGCCGACCTGCCGCACGTCTCCCTGGTCGACGAGGCGCTGGTCCATCTCGGCGCCCGTGCCTGCACCCAGCACCCGCGCCCCTGATGCCGCCCGCCCACGGCGGCGCTCAGCCCACCGGGGGACCGACCGCGAGGGCCGCGACGGTGAGGACCGCCACCGCCGCGACCGCGGCAGCCAGGCCCTGGACCGGGCGGCGCAGGACTCGGGCGACGACCCGCTCGGCCGCCCCGCGGTCGCGGCCGGGCTCGCGCAGACGCCACGACGACCCGATCAGCCCCTGACGCTGGGAGGCGAGGTCGAAGGCGATCGTGGCGAAGGGCGGCACCGCGGCGAGCAGCCCCACCATCGCGCGCACCGGGCTCCAGCGCTGGTCGACCCACACCACGACCGTGCTCACGGCGTAGGTGAGGAACACGACACCGTGCAGCATCCCGAAGACGGTGACCGCCACGTCGGTGGTCCGGGTGAGGTACTTGAGGACCATCCCGAGGAGCAGCAGCGCCCAGGTGAGCGCCTCCGCCACCGCGACGGTCCGGAACAGGCGGGCCGGGCTGCGCAGGACGTCCATGGCCCTAGCCTGAGGCCATGGACGAGATGCCCACGAACCGACGGCGTGTGGCCCTGGCCACCTGCGCAGAGGTGGGCGACCTCGACGTCGAGGGCCGGCTGCTCGCGGCAGCGCTGGCGGCCGCGGGCGCCGCCGCGGAGCCGGCGGTCTGGGATGACGACGGCATCGACTGGTCGACCTACGACGCCGTGGTCGTGCGCTCCACCTGGGACTACGCCGAGCGGCTCGAGGAGTTCCTCGACTGGGTCGACCGGGTCGCGCCGGTGACGAGGCTGCTCAACCCGGCGGCGACGATGCGCTGGTCGACGGACAAGCGCTACCTCGCCGACCTCGCGGCGGCAGGGGTCCCGGTCGTGGACTCCACGTTCCTCGCACCGGGCGAGGGCGACGAGCACCCGTGGCTGGGTCAGCCTCACGTCGTGAAGCCGAGCGTCGGTGCGGGCTCGCGCGGTGCCCTGCGCCTCGGCGCGGACCAGCCCCGACGCTCGCGCGAGCACGTGCGGGCGCTCCAGGCCGAGGGTCGCACCGTGCTGGTCCAGCCCTACGTCGCCAGCGTCGACACCCATGGGGAGTCGGCCCTGGTCCACCTCGACGGGGTGCTGTCCCACACGTTGCGCAAGGGTCCGCTGCTCACGGCCGGCGCGGGTCTCGTCGAGGGTCTCTTCGCGCAGGAGGAGATGACCCCACGCGAACCGACCCCGGCCGAGCGGGACGTCGCCCGCGCCGCCCTCGCCGCCGTGCCGGGGGCTGGGTCGGGCGAGCCGCCGTTGTACGCCCGCGTCGACCTCCTCGCCGCCGACGACGGTCCGGTGGTCCTCGAGCTCGAGCTCGTCGAGCCCTCGCTGTTCCTCGAGCACGTGGCGGGCTCGGCGGACAAGGTCGCCGCGGCGATCGTGGCGAGGCTGGGCTGAGCGCGGATCAGTCGAGCAGGCCGGCTGCTTGGAACAGACGGTCGTAGATCGCGCGGACCACGGGCTCCTTGACCCGGTTGTAGTCCATCCCGGTGCCCTCGACGGCGTTGGTGGCCGCCGCCGCCTCGTGCTTCGCGGCGGCGTAGCGCTCTCGGTCCTCGGGGTGCCCGCGCAGCCAGTCGGCGAACATCAGGTGCCGTACGACCTCGGGGCAGTCGGGGCCGAAGACGTGCAGCGTCACGCGCGCCGTCGCGTCCGCGTCGACGCCGGAGCGCACGAGCAGGCGGTGCTCGTGCCACCACGGCTCGCGAAGCCGGTGGACGAAGCCGACCGCGACCAGGTGCGGGACGTAGGCCGCCTCGTCGGCGGGGTCGGCCACCACCAGGTCGACGTCGAGGATCGGCTTCGCGGGCAGCCCGGCGACCGAGGTGGAGCCCACGTGGTGCAGCGCGATCACGCGCTCGCCGAGCGCGACCCGCACCAGCGCGGCCGCCGCGGCGTACTGCTCCGACCAGGTGGGGTCGTGCTCGACGAGGTAGAGAGGACCGGTCGGACCACCCTGTCCGGGGACCCGGGCGGCGGCGTCCAGGTCCGGGCGGCTGTCGTGGTGGCGGGTGATCTCGTCGGGTGTCGGGCTCACCGCGACATCCTCTCGCAGGACGGGAACAGGAGCGTCTCGTCCTGGGTTGAGCCCACTGAGTGAAGTTGAGTTGAGTCCGCTCAACTTGTCTGCTTCACTTACCCCAGGCCGGACCAGCCGGCCGCACCACGTCTTGCCCGAACCGCACCACCCCCGGATTGTTCCCGCAGCACACACAGGAGGTACTTCCCCATGGCACGAGCCGTCGGCATCGACCTCGGGACGACCAACAGCGTCGTCGCCGTCCTCGAAGGTGGAGAGCCCACCGTCATCGCGAACGCCGAGGGCGCTCGCACCACCCCCTCAGTCGTGGCGTTCGCCAAGTCCGGCGAGGTCCTGGTCGGTGAGGTGGCCAAGCGTCAGGCCGTCACCAACGTCGACCGCACCATCCGCTCGGTCAAGCGCCACATGGGCACCGACTGGACGCAGAAGATCGACGACAAGGACTTCACCCCCCAGCAGATCAGCGCCTTCGTGCTGCAGAAGCTCAAGCGCGACGCCGAGGCCTACCTCGGCGAGACCGTGACCGACGCGGTCATCACCGTGCCGGCCTACTTCTCCGACGCCCAGCGTCAGGCGACCAAGGAGGCCGGTGAGATCGCGGGCCTGACGGTCTCGCGCATCGTCAACGAGCCGACCGCGGCCGCGCTGGCCTACGGCCTCGACAAGGGCGACGACCAGACGATCCTCGTCTTCGACCTCGGCGGCGGCACGTTCGACGTGTCCCTGCTCGAGATCGGCGAGGGCGTCGTCGAGGTCAAGGCCACCTCGGGCGACAACCTGCTCGGCGGTGACGACTGGGACAACGCCGTCGTGGAGTGGATGGTCAAGAAGTTCAAGGACAACAACGGCGTCGACCTCGCGGCCGACAAGATCGCCAAGCAGCGCCTCCAGGAGGCCGCCGAGAAGGCGAAGATCGAGCTGTCGTCCTCGAGCGAGACCACGATCCACCTGCCCTACATCACCCACGGCGAGTCGGGTCCCCTGCACTTCGAGGAGCGCCTGACCCGTTCGGACTTCCAGCGCATGACCGCGGACCTGCTCGAGCGCACCAAGGCGCCGTTCAGGGCCGTGCTCAAGGACGGCGGCGTCGCCGTCGACAAGATCGACCACGTCGTGCTGGTCGGAGGCTCGACCCGGATGCCGGCGGTCTCGGAGGTCGTCAAGGACCTGCTCGGCGGCAAGGAGCCCAACAAGGGCGTGAACCCCGACGAGGTCGTCTCCATCGGAGCGGCCCTGCAGGCCGGTGTCCTCAAGGGCGAGGTCAAGGACGTCCTGCTGCTCGACGTCACCCCGCTCTCGCTCGGCATCGAGACCAAGGGCGGCGTGATGACGAACCTGATCGAGCGCAACACCACGATCCCGACCAAGCGCTCGGAGATCTTCACCACCGCCGACGACAACCAGCCGTCGGTGGAGATCAAGGTGGCGCAGGGCGAGCGCCAGATGTGGGGCCAGAACCAGTCATTGGGCAACTTCGAGCTCACCGGCCTGCCCCCGGCCCCGCGCGGCGTGCCCAAGATCGAGGTGACCTTCGACATCGACGCCAACGGGATCGTGCACGTCTCGGCCAAGGACCAGGGCTCCGGCAAGGAGCAGTCGATGACCATCTCCGGCGGGTCGGCGCTGGGCAAGGACGAGATCGACCGGATGGTCCGCGAGGCCGAGCAGTACGCCGAGGAGGACGCCGCGCGCCGGGCGGCCGTCGAGGCCCGCAACACCGCGGACGGTCTCGTCTACTCCACGGAGAAGTTCCTCGCCGAGAACACCGAGAAGATCCCCGAGGAGGTCCGCACCGAGGTCCAGGCCGACGTCGACGCGCTCAAGGCGACCCTGGGCAACGACGAGGCCACCTCCGAGGAGATCCAGGCGGGCGTCAGCAAGCTCAACGAGTCGAGCCAGAAGATGGGCGCGGCCATGTACGCCGCGGCCGAGGCCGACCAGGCTGCGGCCGGCGGGGCCGACGAGTCCACCGGTGGCGCTGACGACGACATCGTCGACGCCGAGGTCGTGGACGAGGACGCCTCGGGCGAGACGGCCGGCCCGGCCGACGGGGACGGGACCAAGTGACCTCGGACCCTGGTCCGCTCGACCCGGAGGCCTCGGTCGATGCCGCCGGGCAGGACGCCGCCCTCGACGGCGACGTCCTGCCCGAGGGCGACGACGTCGTCGAGGCCGAGCTGGGCGAGGAGCCCGTCGCCGAACGCGGCGACGTCGAGCAGGACGAGGTCGACGAGGCGGCCGGGGACGAGCTGGCGGTGGCCCGCATGGAGTCCGCCGAGCGGCTCGCCGACCTGCAGCGCCTCCAGGCCGAGTTCGTCAACTACAAGCGCCGCGTCGAGCGCGACCGTGAGCTGGTCAAGGAGAACGCGACGTACTCCGCGCTCTCGCCGATCGTCGAGGTGCTCGACACCATCGACCGGGCCCGGGAGCACGAGCCCCTCGAGGGTGGCTTCAAGTCCGTCGCCGAGCAGCTCGAGCGCACCGTGGCCGGCTCCGGGCTGACCAAGTTCGGGGAGGCCGGCGACGCGTTCGACCCGAGCCTGCACGAGGCCCTCTCCCACCTGGGCGAGGACGACGCGGTGACGGTCACGACGTGCAAGATGGTGGCCAAGTCCGGCTACCGGATCGGCCAGCGCGTCGTGCGGGCCGCGCAGGTGCTGGTGGTCGACCCACCCGCCTGAGACGCGGGGGCCCGACCAGGGATGGTGGACGACAGGAGGGAGGTGCGCGATGGCAGAGGATCAGGGCTTCCGGGCCGACTGGGCCGGCAAGGACTTCTACGCCGAGCTCGGGGTGAAGAAGGACGCCGGCGCCGACGAGGTCAAGAAGGCCTACCGCAAGCTGGCGCGCGCCAACCACCCCGACTCCAACCCGGGCGACAGCGCCAAGCACGAGAAGTTCAAGAAGGTCGCCGAGGCCTACGACGTCGTCGGTGACGCCGACAAGCGCGGACGCTACGACGAGATGCGCCGCCTCTACGGCAACGGCGCGCCACGGGCGGGTTTCCCGGGTGGACGGGGAGGGGCCGGCGGGGGCGTCAACGTCGAGGACCTGCTGCGCGACCGGATGAGCGGCGGTGGCGGGTTCGGTGACATGTTCGGCGACCTGTTCGGCGGCGCCGGCGGTGGCGGTGCCCGCCGTACCCAGCCGCGGCCCCGCAAGGGCGCCGACGCCGAGACCACCGCCACGATCGCCTTCACCGATGCCCTCGACGGTGTCACCATCTCGCTGGGCCTGGCCTCCGACGCCCCGTGCGCGACCTGCTCGGGCACCGGCGGCAAGCCGGGGACCCGCCCGCACGTCTGTCCTGAGTGCGAGGGTGCGGGCTACGTCGTGGGCTCGGTCGGCGGTGCCTTCTCCATGAACGAGACCTGCCCGCGCTGCGCCGGACGCCAGCTCATCTACGACGAGCCGTGCCCGACCTGCAGCGGCACCGGTCAGGGCCGCTCCACGCGCACGATCCAGGCGCGGATCCCCGCCGGGGTCAAGGACGGCCAGCGCATCCGGCTCAAGGGCAAGGGCGCGGCCGGGGAGTCCGGTGGCCCGGCCGGTGACCTCTACGTCACCGTCAGGGTCCGCCCGCACCGCGTCTTCGGGCGTGACGGTGACAACCTGACCCTCGACGTCCCGGTCTCGTTCTCCGAGGCTGCGCTCGGTGCGGAGATCAAGGTGCCGACCCTGGGCGGCGCCCCGGTGACGCTGCGAATGCCGGCCGGCACGCCGACGGGCCGCACCTTCCGGGTGCGGGGCCGTGGGGCGACCAGGACCGACGGGAGCCGGGGTGACCTCCTGGCCACCGTCGAGGTCCAGGTGCCGGCCGTGCTCGACACCGCGGCCCGGGAGGCCGTCGAGGCCTACCGCGACGCCACCGCCGCCAAGCCGTTGCGCGGCAACCTGTTCGAGGCGGCCGGCTGATGTCGCCGGGCGGCCCCGGCGGGGGACAGGCGGACGGTCCCGGCCCCGGACCGGCGATGGACGCCGCGGTCTACGTGATCAGCGTGGCCGCCGAGCTGACCGGGCTGCACCCTCAGACGCTGCGCACCTACGAGCGCCTCGGCCTCATCACGCCCGGTCGCACCGGTGGCGGCGGCCGGCGCTACTCCTACCGCGACGTCGAGCAGCTGCGCGAGATCGCCGAGCTGACCTCCGCGGGGATCGGTCTCGAGGGTGTGCGCCGGATCCTCCGGCTCGAGCACCAGGTCGCGGCGCTCGCGGCCCGCAACGCCGAGCTCGCCGCCGAGCTCGACGCGACCCGGGAGGCCTGGCGCGAGGCGCTCGAGCAGCCCGCCGTACGCCCCGAACGGGCGGTCTCCGCGCTGCTGCCCAACCGGCTGCCGGTGCTGCGCGCGCAGCCCGGCCCGGGCGCGGTCGTCGTGTGGCGGCGCACCCGCTGAGCCTGACGAGGGGCGAGGCAGCGCGAGAGAGACGGTTCGTCCCCGGACTCGGCGCAAGCGGAACCCCTGCGGAACAGACCGGACCGCACGCCTGCGCGTGCCCGCTGGCGTCGTACGCCGGAGACAGAACTACCCCCGCCGTCCCATGTCGTCTCGCGCAATCGCCGGCTCACGCAGCGATCGAGATGGGCTTCCGTACGGTGATGGCTGCACGCCCTGACGGCTCGCCGTCCTCGTGCGCGCGGCCAACGCGGGAGGTCGACCTCCGCTGGGTCGTGCGTCTGACGCCGGGTGGGGCGAGCTGGTCGTGGACCTGCCTCGCCACTCATTGTCAAACACTGTCTAGACACCGCCGTAGCCGGGGAGGACAGTGCAGGAGAGGGTGCACAGAGGGCGGCGCTCGCGCGAGCTGAGGGGGTGGGTGGTCGCGCGCCGTTTCGAGGTTCGGCCTTGTTCCCGCGTCTCGGGGCTGGGGGCCGCACGGCACGAACGAGCAGGTAGCCGCCCGGTGCAGCGATCTCAGCACCACGGTACCTGTTCACCCGTCAGGGCAGCGAACCGCCGCCCACACCGCTTTCTCCCAGGGCGACCGTGACCGTCACCGAGCGAAAGCAGCGGCTGACGTGTCGGCCGGTACTCAACACCCCAGGCATCCAGGAGGACAGAGACGTGATCATCGAACTCACAGCACTGCAGGAAGGTGTGGCGGGCATTCCCGACGACGACCGTGGGGTGATCTGGGTCGCGGAGAAGGCGAACCTCGCCTCCGTCGACCCAGCCTCGGGCGACCTGCGCCGACACGCCGCGTTCCCCCGGACACCCAGCGGGATCGCTCTCAGCGCGGACCGCCGTCAGCTGCTGGTCGCCTGCGAGGACGGCACGATCACGACGATCGAGGCCGACGACCCCGATGGCGCCGTCGTCGACCTGGCGGCTTCGCCCACTGATCGCCTCGGTCAGTCAGCCGCTACGCGACCAGTCACCGGGCCCGGCTCCGCGCTCGCGGTCTCGGAGTCCGCTGGCCGCGTGCTCGCCGCCTCGCTGACGGACGCGCAGATCCGCAACGTCGTCTCGCTCACCGGCGTGAGCGGCGTCGCGACGTCCGGCAGCCGCGTCTACGCAGCGGCGACGGTCGCCGGCAGCGGACGCCTCGTGCATGTCAGTGGGGGCGCGGCACAAGGGATCGCCACCGGGCTGCTGGCCACCGGCCACGTCACAGTGACACCTGACGGTGCGCAGCTGCTGGTCTCCCACCCCGGTGCGGACCGGTTCACGGCTCTGACCCTGGCCGACGGCAGCACGGTCGTCGGCGCCACCACGTCGATCCCGGGCACGCTCGTCGAGGTCCACGGCCTCGCAGACGGACGGCTGGCCATCCTCACGACGGAGTCGCTCACGCTCGCCGACAGCGTCTCCGAGCTGTTCGGCGGCCCGCGGCTCGTATCACCGCCGTCGCCCCTCTTCGTCAGGTCGTGGGTCAGGATCCAGTACGACCTGTCCGGTTCCGGACTGGGCGATGCCGACGTCTCATTCGTGGTGACGGACGGACCGGACGTGGGCATCGTGTCCAGCACCCAGACGGTGACGCCGATCGGCGGGGGCGTCCCTGAGCCGCTGCTGGTCGCAGGTGGGCTGCTCGGCACGTTCGGCCTCGAGATGATCGAGACGGCGACCGGCGCCGTGCTCGACAGCACGACGTTCGAGGTCACCGACGAGTGGCACGATCCTGACAACGGGCCGTCGGTCTTCATCCAGGGCGAGGGCGGAGGGACGTCGGCCGGCGACTGGGGTGGCGGGCCGAATGCTCCACAAAACCTCAACACGACTCCGCACAACGGGACGTGGCGGGTCGGTGTGCTGATGGTCAACACCGCAAGCGGTTCCTATCCGACCGGAGCACCAGCCCTGGCTGACGCGCGGCAGGCCATCCTCGACGAGGTCCAGGACGGTGCCTCGGTCGACGGCACGACGCGCTCGGCGCGTCACTACTACGAGGAGCTCTCGGGCTGGAACGCCGCCACCAACCGGGGCCTGACAATACGGGCGCACAACAACAAGGTGTTCGGGCCGGTCACCCTCCCCCAAGGTTGGAGCACCTACTTCAGCCAGAAGAAGAGCACGGCCGGCACCGTCACGGACGCACGTTGGTCCTCCCTGGGTACGACGGTCCAGACCATCGTCACGCGCGCATTCACCGACGGCATCATGACCACTGCGGACTTCTCGGCGATCGATGTGCTGCTGCTCGTGCCGTTCTCGCCCGACACGACCGCGGGCACAGCGGCCGCTCCGGCACGTTTCGTGTGGCCCCACGCATGGCCGGCCCAGTCATACCTGGCCGGCGCCAACGTGACGACCGACCAACGGTCATTCGCCGCCGTGTTCGTGCCGCCGGACTTCGCGGTCCACGACGGTCGACGGGTGCACGCGACCCTCTCGCACGAGATCGGGCACACGCTCGGACTGCCCGACCTCTACAACTTTCCGGAGTACACGCCGGACATCACGAACCGGCTCACCGTCGGCTGGGACATGATGGCCGGGAGCCGCAACGAGATGCCGCACTTCTCGCTGTCGAACCGGATGCGCCAGGGGTGGGTCCAACCCGGTCACCTGCGGCTCCTCAACTTCTCGGTTGCGCCTGGCGGCGGCGTCGTCGAAGACACGGTGACCCTGCACGCGGCCGAGCTGTCACCACCTGCCGGTCGCGTGCGTGGCGTCGAGATCCGCCTCTCCGACGGTTGGAACACCTATCTCGAGTACCGCGCGAAACAGCCTGGACAGTTCGGCGACACGCTGCCTGCCAACCGCCGAGTCGTGATCACGGACGTGACCTCGGACTCCTTCTCCTCGCCGGTCTCGCGACCGCCGATCGTCTTCGTCCACAACGACGCCGACGGGGACGGTCCGATCCTTGACAAGAACCTCGACTACAAGGAGCTCGACCCGTCCTCCCAGAAGCAGCTGACCGTCCGGGTGGTGTCCACGACGGCCGACAGTGCCGTCGTCAACATCCGTTACGACTCCGGCAAGCGTCCCGACCCGGGCATCCGACCGTGGACCGGCGGGCCTGACTGGAAGAGCCCCGACATCGAGGTTCGCAACGCGAAGGCGACGTCGGACCCCGGCAAGTGGGCCGACACGCCTTGGCTGGGCAACCTGAACACGGTCGTCGCGAAGGTGCGCAACAACGGTGACCTGCTGGCGAGAGGTGTCACGGTCGACTTCTTCGTCATCGAGTTCACCACGGGAGACGGCCCCATGATCCCCCTGGGGACAGACATCAAGGACGTCGCCGCAGGGTCCACGGTCGAGTTCACGGCGGCATGGGTGCCGCCGGTCGACCGCCACTACTGCATCGTCGTCCGCGTCCGCCTCTACCAGGACCCGGCCACGGCCGGGCTGTTCGAGACGAACATCTACAACAACGAGGCGCGATCGAACTACACGCGCTTCGTCTCAGCGTCGTCGTCGCCTTCGACGCGCGTAGGTGCGCAGGTCCAGCTCACGAATCCGTTCGGGGACTCGGCTCTCGTGCACGCTGTCGTCAATTCACAACACCCCTACCACCGCGTGTTCCTCGACCACGCGTGGCTACGTGTCGACGGGAACGCGAGCCGACCGGTGCAGGTCTACGACGAAGCGATAGCAGGCTTCCCGGAGACGAACGCCGACGACGATGAGCGAGTGCTCGGCCGGCTGTGGAAGGAAGACAACTTCGTGACCGTCGAAGGCTGGTCGGAGCGGCCGTTCCGGGCAGACTGTGGCGCACCGACCCTGACCGGCGGAGCCGCCGTGCGGGTAGGATCGGGGCGGGCGACCGAGATCGAGATCACCGAGGCTCGGCACACGTTCATGTCTGGTCACGTCCGACATGTCGACGACGCCAGTCCCGTCAACGGTGGAACGGTGATGATCGTCGCCCGCGAGGTCGACGAGTTCGGGGGTCAGGTGACCGCCGACGGAGAGCTCGACGGTGGAAGGTTCACGATCGAGTTTCCCGGCCGCCTCCCGGGTGCCGAGCAAGTCGGTCAGGCGCACTACCTCGGCTCGTTCGGTTCCGCGCCTTGCGAGAGCAGGACGGTCGACCTGAGGCAGTGACGCATGGTCCACCTTGCCGCATCCACGCACACTGAACGCCCCGGTGGGCGATCGCGCGGTGGCACGCGGCCGTGCCGATGACGGGCGCAGGTTGGCTCCCCGTCGGTGCGACCGCGGCCCGGCCCGCCACGGATGTCGACCCCTCCGCGGCGTGGCAACCGACGCGACCTCGACACGCTCACCGGCGCCCGAGGGTCCAGTGGTCCTTGCCGAGCAACGGCGGAGGGACTGACAAGGCGCCGTGCGGAAGGCCCGGCCGAACCCGGAGGTCGGGGGTCGTCACCGCGGTGGCGTGAGGACGACGCCGCTCGTCCCGGATCCCACACGTCACCGGGACGTCGTCGACTCCGTCGGGCACGCCATGGAGTGCGGTCTCCCGCTCCGGTCTCCTCGCCCGGACCGACCCGTCGCACCGGCAGACTGGGCGCCCCTGCGAGCGCCCGGGCTCATCCCCGTCGCTCGCCCGGTGGAGGCGGCCGCGTCACACCCCTCGCCGAGCTCATGGATGCTGCCTCAGCAGCGCGCCCCGTGGTCGTCGTCAGGCACACGACTCGCTCGACCACGTCAGAGACGGCACCAGACCCCGGCGGCTCCTGGTCCGAGGCCCGAGGGGCCCAGACGACCTCGATCCCGCCGGTCGGGTCGGGGCAGCCGGTAGCGTGCCCCGGATGACCATCAAGCTCGAGAACGTCGGCATCTGCGTCCGCGACCTCGAAAC
This sequence comes from uncultured Actinomycetota bacterium, assembly GCA_963760555.1. Taxonomy (GTDB): domain Bacteria; phylum Actinomycetota; class Actinomycetes; order Propionibacteriales; family Nocardioidaceae; genus Nocardioides. Next base: position 414,654 of record CAVXDJ010000004.1, read on the forward strand.
GGCGATCGCCTTCTTCACCGATCTCGGTCTCACGGTCGTGGGCCGCGACACGGTCGGCGGGGAGTGGACCGAGACGGCGGTCGGTCTGGACGGCAACCGAGCCAACATCGTCATGCTGCAGACTCCGGACGGCGGCGGCAGTCTCGAGCTGTTCGAGTACCTCCACCCCGACGCGATCGAGACGGGGCCCGCCGTACCCAACGAGATCGGCACCCATCGCGTCGCCTTCTCGGTCGACGACCTCGACGAGGCCCTCGAGATCGCGGCCAGGCACGGCTGCCGGCCTCTGCGTGGTGTGGCGACCTACGAGGACATCTACCGGCTCACCTACCTCCGCGGGCCCAGCGGCATCATCGTGATGCTCGCCGAGGACCTGCGCAAGGACTGACCGGACGACGGCTACCGGGAGTGGTTGCCGGTGACGGCGACCGAGACGCCGAGCCCGATCATCGAGACGCCGCCGACCGTCCCGAGCAGCCTGCCGCGTCGCGGGGAGCTGCTGAGCCAGGTGCGTAGGCGGGCGGCGAGCAGCGCCCACACGGTGTCGGAGGCGAGGGCGATCGACACGAGGATGACGCCGAGCAGGAACACCTGGAGCCCGAACCGTCCTGCGCTCCGGTCGACGAACTGGGGCAGGACAGCGGCGACGAGGATGAACGACTTCGGGTTCGAGACTCCGACGACGAACCCCTGGCGCAGGGACCTTCTCCACGAGATCGACGCGAGGTCGGGTCCCTGGGGGTCGGCGCCGAAGTCGTGGCGGTGTCGGATGGCCTGGATGCCCAGGTAGACCAGGTACGCGGCGCCCAGCGCCTTGATCACCCAGAACAGCGTCTCGGACTGGGCCACCAATGCTCCCAGGCCGACGGCGACCAGCACCACGAGCAGCAGCAGACCGGCGGCGTTGCCGACGATGCTCGCCATCGCCGTCCGACGGCCGTGCGCCAATGCCCGGCTGATGGCGAAGACGACGCTGGGTCCGGGGATGGCGATGATGATGGCGGCAGCAGCCGCGAAGGCCACCGTCTGCTGCAGGCTGAGCACGGGGTCAACCTACGTCAGCGCGCAGCCGGAGGTGACCGCGCCGGTGCCCCATGATGGGCGGCGTGCACTACACCGAGTACGACACCCGCCTGGCGGCGTACGCCGTCCTGAGCCGCACCCGCGACGACGACGACCTCGGGGCGGTCGAGGTGCTCCTGGCCCGCGGCACCGCGGCCAAGGCACACCGCTGGACCCTGCCTGGGGGCGGCGTCGGGCTGGAGGAGACCGTCGAGGAGGGAGCGGTGCGCGAGGTGCGCGAGGAGACCGGGTACGTCGTCCGCCTGGGCGCCGTCCTGGGGACGCACTCCCACGTGGCCGCGGCGCACGAGCGTGCCCGCCCCAGCGACCGGCCGATGAAGGCTTTCCGGGTGTTCTTCGCCGCGACCCTCGTCGGGGGCGAGCTGCGCGACGAGGTCTCGGGGACGACCGAGCTCGCCCGGTGGGTCCCGCTCGACGACGTCGCCGGCCTGGACCGGGTGGCGCTGGTCGACGTCGGCCTCGGGCTGGCCGGACTCCTGGCCGCCGTGGACTGAACGGGTGTGTCCCACGACACGCCCGGGTGACGTCACCGGGCACTACTCTTCGGCCACGACCTGTCGACGGTGACAGATCCATGGGGAGGTGTCGGCTGCGGTGGAGGCGATCAGCGAGGCGGTCTCGTCGTGGTGGTCGGAGATCTCCTGGGTGCACTTCCTGACCGTCCCGCTCTTCACCGGGATCGTGGGCTGGCTCATCAACTGGTCCGGGCTGTGGATGCTCTTCGCGCCGGTGCGCTTCCACGGAGTGCGGATCGCCGGCATGCGCGAGCTCGTCTCGGTCCTGCCCCGCAAGATCCAGGAGATCCCGGGCCTGCTCCAGGGCGGCCTGGGCTGGCAGGGCATCGTCCCGGCGCGGGCAGCGAAGATGGGCAGCATCGCCGTCGACAAGGCCATCGCCAAGCTCGGCACCCCGGCGGAGTTCTACGAGCAGCTCGAGCCGGACAAGATCGCCGCGCACATCGTCGCCTCGTTCCGACCGGAGGTGCCCGCCCTCGTCGAGGAGGTGATGCACCGCGAGCACCCGCGACTGTGGCGTGACCTGCCGCGCCCGGTGCGCGAGGCCGTCGTCGAGCGGGTCCAGGACCAGCTGCCCGGTCTGGTCGAGCGGGTCACGGACGAGATCGGCGTGCACATCGACCAGCTGCTCGACCCGAAGATCATGGTCATCGACCACTTCCGGGAGAACCCTGCCCTGGTCGTCAGGATCTTCCGCGACTTCGGTCAGCGCGAGCTGAACCTGATGGTGCGCTTCGGCTTCGTCTTCGGCTTCCTGCTCGGGGTCCCCGTGGCCGTGGCCGACAGCATCGTCGGACAGTGGTGGCTGCTGCCGATCCTCGGCGTGGTCGTCGGCTGGGTGACCAACGCGCTCGGGATGTGGCTGATCTTCGAGCCGACCGAACCGCGCCGGATCCTGGGGATCAAGGTCCACGGCCTGTTCCTGCGCCGACAGTCGCAGGCCGCCGAGGTCTACGCCCAGATCATCGCCGAGGACGTCATCACCCTCGAGCGGATCGGCGACTTCCTGCTCAACGGCCCGCGCGGCGACCGGACCCGCCAGATGCTCGCCACGGCGCTGCGTCCGGCGATCGACCAGGCGGCCGGCCCGGCCCGTGGGGCGCTGCGCATCGCCGTCGGCCCCGAGCGCTTCGACAGCATCCGCGCCTCGGTCGCCGAGGAGGCGGTCGGTCGTACCTTGAAGCCGTTCCAGGACCCCGAGTTCAACGAGCAGCAGGCCGTGCGGATCCGCGAGCTGATCGCGACGCGCACCCAGGAGCTCCCGCCGAGCGACTTCGTCGAGATGATGCGTTCGGCGATCAAGGAGGATGAGTGGATGCTCTACGCCCACGGGGCGCTGATGGGCCTCGGCGGAGGGTTCCTGCACCTGCTGATCTTCGGCACGGGAGCCTGAGATGACCGTCGTCCGAACCGCCGGGCCCCCGGACCCGGATCGGCCCGAGACCTCCGACGCGGCGCGGCTCGGTCGCGCCGCCCGGTCGCTGCCGGGCCTTGCTCGGGTGGCCGGTGCCGCCGCGCTGCACACCACCGAGTGGGGGGTGCGTACGTCGCTGCGGACCGGGTTGCGGGTGGCCCGGGTCGCCACCCGTGCCGAGGAGGCCGCCGACCTCGTCGACGACCTGACCGAGACCGTCGGCGCCGTGGCCGACCTCGCGCGGTCGGTCAGTGCGGGCACGCCGGTCGGCCGCGCGCTCATGGAGGTCGGCCAGCGCCTCGGGGGCCTCGTGGACGACCATGAGCGGGGCGAGCGGGGCGAGCGGCAGGAGCGGCCCGCGGTCGTCGACGGGGTCGTGCTGGGCGATCGCCGCCCGCCGCCGAGCCTGCGCGAGCAGGGGCAGGACCTGCTGCGGCGCTCGCGCGACGTCTGGGCCGACGACCAGGGCCACCCGGCGTACGGCCGGATCCTCACCGAGCTCGCGCCCGACGAGGGCCGGATCCTGCTGCTGCTCCTCGAGGGTGGCCCGCAACCGAGTGTCGACGTCCGCACCGGGGGACCGGTCGGCATGGTGAACAGCCAGCTCGTCGCCCCGGGTCTGACCATGATCGGCGGCCGGGCGGGGTGCCGCTACCTCGATCAGGTGCCGGCGTACCTGAACAACCTCTTCCGTCTGGGTCTGGTCTGGTTCTCCCGCGAGGCGTTGCGCGACCCGATGGACTACCAGGTCCTCGAGGCGCAGCCAGACGTGCAGACGGCACTGCACTCGGCGCGCTTCACCAAGGTCATCCGCCGCAGCATCCACCTGACGTCCTTCGGTGAGGACTTCTGCCGCACCTGCCTGGTCGAGGAGTCCAGCGCCCGGGCGCCGTTCCCCGAGCACGCGACGCCCTCGACCGACGACGGCACACCTGCGAGCAGCAGCGGCCCGGGCCCCGGCTCGGACTCCGACTGACCACCACGGTCCGTGGACGAGGACCGAGGCGTCGGTGCGTCGCAGGCGGGCCCGGGCGCGAGGCAAGGTCTGGCGCACGGCACGCGCACCCACGGCGGCCCGGCGTCGACCTACGACCACGCCGAACAGGCCGCGTCACAGCACCAGTGCGGGTTAGGATGCCACTGATAAAAGTTGAGTGATATCCACTCATGTTGATCGAGGAGGCGTGATGAGCCAGTTCGGCGCCGAGAAGTTCACCACCCGCAGCCGTGAGGCGATCGAGGCTGCCCAGCTGTCGGCCACCACCAGCGGCAACGCGAGCACCGAGCCGGTCCACCTGCTCGTGGCGCTGCTGCGCCCCGACGACGGGACCGCCCGCACCCTGGTCGCCCGCTCGGGGGCCGACCCGGTCGACCTCCTGACCTCGGCCGAGGCGCAGGCCGCGGCACTGCCGCGTGCCAGCGGCACCACCGTGCAGCAGCCCGCCGCGTCCCCGGCGCTGACCCGGGTGCTCGCGGCGGCCCTCGAGCTCGCCTCGTCCATGAAGGACGACTACGTCGCGACCGAGCACCTGCTCATCGCCCTCGCCGGGACCCAGAGCCCCGCGCAGGCCCTGCTCACGGGCGCCGGCCTCACCGAGCCCGGGCTGCGGGAGGGCCTGCTCGCGGTGCGCGGCAACCGCCGCGTGACCAGCCAGGAGGCCGAGTCGACCTACGAGGCCCTGGAGAAGTACAGCCTGGACCTCACCGCCGCCGCCGAGGACGGCAGGCTCGACCCGGTCATCGGACGCGACGCCGAGATCCGACGCGTGGTCCAGGTGCTCTCCCGGCGCACCAAGAACAACCCCGTCCTCATCGGCGAGCCCGGCGTCGGCAAGACCGCGGTCGTGGAGGGCCTCGCCCAGCGAGTCGTCGCGGGCGACGTGCCCGACTCGCTCAAGGGACGCCGGGTGCTGTCCCTCGACCTCGCGGCGATGGTGGCGGGTGCGAAGTACCGCGGCGAGTTCGAGGAGCGGCTCAAGGCCGTCCTGGAGGAGATCAAGGACGCCGGCGGTCGTGTCATCACCTTCATCGACGAGCTCCACACCGTCGTCGGGGCGGGTGCGGGCGGCGACTCCGCGATGGACGCCGGCAACATGCTCAAGCCCATGCTGGCGCGCGGCGAGCTGCACATGATCGGCGCCACCACCCTCGAGGAGTACCGCGAGCGCATCGAGAAGGACCCCGCCCTCGAGCGGCGCTTCGCCCAGGTGCTGGTCGGCGAGCCCAGCGTCGAGGACACCGTGCAGATCCTGCGCGGCATCCAGGAGAAGTACGAGGCCCACCACGGCGTCCGGATCACCGACGCCGCCCTCGTCGCCGCCGCCACGCTCTCCGACCGCTACATCACCGGACGCCGGCTGCCCGACAAGGCCATCGACCTGATCGACGAGTCGGCCTCGCGTCTCCGGATGGAGATCGAGTCCTCGCCCGAGGAGATCGACCAGCTGCGCCGCCACGTCGACCGGCTCACGATGGAGGAGTTCGCACTGGCCAAGGAGAGCGACGACGCCTCCGTGGAGCGGCTCTCGGTCCTGCGTGCGGACCTCGCGGACTCCCAGGAGGAGCTGCGCGCGCTGGAGGCGCGCTGGGAGTCCGAGAAGGCCTCGCTCGAGGGGGAGGGCGAGCTGCGCCGCCAGCTCGACCAGCTGCGCGGCGAGGCCGAGCGGCTGCTGCGCGACGGCGACCTGGCCGCCGCCAGCGAGATCAACTACGCCCGCATCCCCGAGCTCGAGCGCCAGATCGAGGACGCCGCCGCCGCCGAGAAGAACGTCGTCGAGCCGCTCGTCGGCGAGGAGGTCGGCCCCGAGCAGATCGCCGACGTCGTCGAGGCCTGGACCGGCATCCCGACCGGGCGGCTCCTGCAGGGCGAGACCTCCAAGCTGCTGACGATGGAGGACGTGCTCGGCGAGCGGCTGATCGGGCAGCGCGAGGCGGTCTCGGCGGTCAGCGACGCCGTCCGCCGCTCCCGCGCCGGCATCGCCGACCCGAACCGCCCCACCGGGTCGTTCCTGTTCCTGGGCCCGACCGGCACCGGCAAGACCGAGCTGGCCAAGGCGCTCGCGGACTTCCTCTTCGACGACGAGCGCGCGATCGTGCGCATCGACATGAGCGAGTACTCCGAGAAGCACTCGGTCTCACGGCTGGTCGGGGCGCCTCCCGGCTACGTCGGCTACGACGAGGGCGGCCAGCTGACGGAGGCCGTCCGGCGCCGGCCGTACTCCGTGGTGCTGCTCGACGAGGTCGAGAAGGCCCACCCCGAGGTCTTCGACATCCTGCTCCAGGTCCTCGACGACGGGCGCCTGACCGACGGTCAGGGCCGCACGGTCGACTTCCGCAACACGCTGCTCGTGCTGACCTCGAACCTCGGGTCGCACTACCTCGTCGACCCGACACTGGATGCGCAGAGGAAGCGCGAGTCGGTGCTGGCCGCCGTGCGGACCTCGTTCAAGCCCGAGTTCGTCAACCGCCTCGACGAGATCGTCCTCTTCGACGCGCTGACCCGTGAGGAGCTCGCGCGCATCGTCGACCTGCAGCTCGACCTGCTCGAGCAGCGTCTCGCCGGGCGGCGCCTGGGCATCGAGGTCAGCGACGCGGCCCGCGCCTGGCTCGCCGACGCCGGCTACGACCCGGCGTACGGCGCCCGCCCGCTGCGACGGCTGATCCAGACCGCCATCGGCGACCCGCTCGCTCGACGGCTGATCGGGGGCGAGGTCGCCGACGGCGCGACCGTGAGGGTCGCGCTCGCCGACGACGGCACGGGGCTGGTCGTCGGCTGACGACCCTTCGGTCAGCGGTGCTTGCGCTGCACGCAGGCCCGCCCGACCCCCACCACCTCGCCGCGGTCGACGACCACCCGTCGGCTCGCGTAGACGCGGTCACGTCGGTCGGTGCAGGTGAGCTGCCAGGCCTCCTTGATGCCGCTGGTCTGAGGAGGCTCGGGGCCCGAGAAGGACACCTCGCCCGACCACTCCGCGACCGCACCCTCGTAGTTCTCGGCCGTCACGGTGTACGTGCCGGCCACGGGGTCAGGCAGGGTGATGATCTCGGGGTTGTCGAGCGTGGCGCCGGAGCCCACCGTCTCGCCGTCGGGGCCGGTGACGTAGAAGTCCCAGTCGGCGGCGTCGGGCCACCCGATGCTCAGCCTGGCGAACCCGTTGTCGGCGTCCGGCAACCCCTGCACCTCGAAGGTCGTCTCCTCCGACTCGCCCTCGGCGGGCACGCCCGGGGGGTTGGAGAGGCTGAGGGTCTCCTGCGGAGGCGCCTGGGCCTCCCGGCCGTAGCGGCCCGCGACCAGCGGCCGCGTCGAGGGGTTGACATCGAGTCGGAACCGCCCGCCGTCGGAGCGGTAGCGGGTCGTCAGGTGGTCCTCGTAGTAGATCTGGCTGCGGGTCGTGCCGTCGGGCTGCAGGATCGGCGAGGTGGGCGAGATGTGCGTCTTGCTGACCGTGATCGTGCGACCGGCCGGCGCACGCCCCCGGATCCGTGAGTGGTACCGGGGCGCCATGGCCGCCTCCATCGCCTGGTAGTACGCCTCCCGGTTGCCACCCCCGTCGCCGGCGGCGTCGGTGAGCCCGAGGTACTCCCCGACCACGGCGTCCTCGTAGGCCGGGTGGAAGCCGTCGGGTCCGATCTCGAAGGTGTAGCCGAAGCCGCCCGTGATCCAGTAGCTCCAGTCCTCCGTCGAGCCGGAGGTGTCGTAGAGCTGGTAGGAGGCCTGGCTGGAGTAGCCGTTCTCAGCGGCCCAGGCGTCACCGAGCTCCTTCAGGGCGAGCTCGTCGGGCGACTTGCCCGTCGAGGCGATGGCGGGTGGCCGCAGGATCAGGTCGGAGTAGGTGTGGTTGCTGATCATCATCGTCACGGCCCGCTCGGAGATGAACCGTCGAACCGCGTCGGTCTCGGGCTCGCTGCCGGGGGCGTCACCCCGGAAGGTGTCGCCCAGGTAGTCCGGATCGGCCCCGTTGCCACCCCAGAATCCGGGGTAGTTGCGATTCAGGTCCGTGCCGCGCAGGCGGCCGGCAGGGTTGTCGTCGCAGGTCCCCCCGAGATCCTCCGGCGCAGTGGCCGCGGCGACGGCGCAGTTCTTGCGCTTCATCTCGTAGTCGAAGGTCGAGAAGTCGCCGAGCGGGTCGGCGCCGCGGGAGATCTGGAAGCCGTCGACGTTGACGACCGGCACGATCACCAGGCGGGAGCGCTCCATGAGCCGCTCGGCGCGCGGGTCGTCGTCGGCGTAGGACTGCAGCAGGTCGAAGCCGAACTCGATCGTGTTCTCCGAGCTCGGCCACTCCCGGGCGTGGTGCGCGCCCAGGAGCAGGAAGACCGGCTTGCCGTCGGCCACGCGGTCGGCGCCGGTGGTGATCTCGAGGCCCCTGATGGGCTCCCCGAGCACGGTGCGTCGCTCGAGGGTCAACGGCTTGGTCAGGTCGGGGTAGCGCCGGGCCAGCAGCCGCAGGTCCGAGAGGTAGTCGTCGTAGGTGCGGTAGGAGGTGCGGCCGCTCGGCAGGGGTGACTCGTCGACTCGCGCGGCGTACGCCGCGTCGGCCGTGCGTCGACGCTCCGACTGGGCCTCGAGGTCGCGGACCTCGACGGTCCAGGTGAAGCCGGCGTCGCGCAGCGTCGCGCGGTCGGTGGCGTCGTAGAGGACCACCTCGATCCCTTGACGGTCGGCGTGCTCGGTCGGGTCGAGGCCGAGCGCGAGCACCCGGTTGCGCGCGGCCGTGGTGGGCGCGTCGACCATGACGACCTGGACGCGGTCGTCGGCCGGGCGGGTCGGCGATCCGTTGGCCGGTCCGGTGGCCGCCGGGGATGCGAGCGCGAGCGCGACGGCGACGCTCCCAGCGGTGCCGAGCGCGGCAAGCCGGCGGCGGGTGTGAGCTCGACGAACCATGACCGGACCTCCGGATCTGCGGCGCCCCGGGGCGCACCGCGCTGTGCTCACACCCAACACCCGCGCAGGCACCGTGTCGAGAGGTGTCCGTCAGGCCGGGCCGAGCCGGTCCCCGACGCGCACGCGACCGGGCTCGACGACCTCGGCGTACACCCCGAAGCTCGCGCCCAGGCCGAGCACCGACTCCTGGCGCCCGCGGTAGGCGGTGATCATCCGCAGCGCCTGGAGGTCGACCGCGCCGGAGTCGGGGTCACGGGTGGTGGCCGCGCAGCGCTTGACCGGGCCGCCGGCTCGGACGACGGCCTCCCCGACCCGCAGGAGGCGGCCCTCCCAGGAGTCCTCGACGTGCGGCTCGTCGCTGTCGACCTCGATCAGCATCCGGAATCGCCGTGCGTCGACCGGCGCCACTCCCGACCGGCTCGCCAGCTCGGCGACCGACGCGGTCCCGAGGAGGGTCACCGGGGCCACGTCGAAGGCCGCACCACGGGCGCGGACGAGGCGGACGGTGCGGCCCACGACCTCGGAGAACAGTCGGCCCCAGGTCGGGTCGGCGACGACGTCGCCCTCCATCGTGCGCAACCCCCACATGTCCGTCTCCACCGGTGACGCGACCTCGACCACCCCGCTGTGCAGCACCTCGGCGCCGCGGCGGACCGACAGGTGGTCGGTCGCCTCGTCGTACGTCGCGCCGAGTGCGAGGAGACCGGGGTTGCGGGTGCAGCTCTGGAGCCCGTCCCCGTCGTCGACGAGGTAGAACAGGCGGTCGCCGCGCGCGCCCTGCGTCGTCAGCTCGATCGAGTCGGGGTGGTCGAGCCTCAGCCCCTTGACCGGGGTGGTCGAGAGCCGGGTGACGGCGAGGGCGTGCTGCACGGTTCTCAGAACTCCGACATCTTGTCCCAGCCGTCGCGGTCGACGTCGATGTACATGATGTCGGGACGCTCGGCGATGTACTGCTTCGCGTCACCGTCGACACCGTTCTGGAAGTGGTCGGTGTTGACGTGTGCCTCACCGGCGGCCTTGTCGTCGAAGGCCTCGATGGTCAGGATCGTGTCGGGGTCGTCGACGCTGCGGTAGTGCTCGTAGAACTTGTTGCCGGGCTCGGCGCGGGTCGCGTCGGTGTAGGCCTGGCTGGCTGCGAGGTAGGCGTCCGCGGTGCCGGGCTTGAGCTTCTTCTTCACGGTGATGTAGATCAAGGCGTCTCCTGGTGGGTCGGGGATGTCGGACTGACTTTCGCATGCCTGGGAGAATGGTGGAGTGCCCCCGACGTCGACGAAGCCCGAGGGTCCCGCCCGCCCGCGCCAGGTGACCTGGTGCGGCTGGATCATCACGCTCGGCTCGGTGATCGTGCTGGTCTCGGCCGCCCAGGTCGTCGTCGGCATCGGCAGCCTCGACACCCGCCGCGGGGCCGAGGAGTTCCTCTCCGGTCCGCCCGGCGACGGTCTCGGCCTCGACATCGACCAGCTGCTCGCCGCCCTGCGCGTCACCGGCATGGTGGCGGCTGCCTGCGCGGTGACGGCCGCGATCCTCGGCTGGCAGGTGCTCCAGCGCTCGCGCAGCGCCCGGGCCGTGCTGAGCGTGCTGGCGCTGCCCCTGTTCGTCAGCGGCGCCGTGACCGGCGGGATCGCGTCGGCGGCGGTCGTCGCGGCGATCGTCTCGCTGTGGCTCGCACCGGCCCGGGACTGGTTCGCCGGGCGCGAGCACGCTCACGTCGCTGCCCGACGCCCCGGCGCCGGTGCTGCCGACGGGTCCGGCAGCGCCACCCGTGGCGTGTGGCCGCCGCCGTACGACCCAGACCAGGTCGCGCGAGCCGGCGGGTCTGCTGCGACCCCCACGGACGAGCCGCACGTGCAGGCCCGGCCCGGGGCGGTCGCGGCGGCGTGCGTGGTCACCTGGGCGCTCTGCGCGCTGGTCGTCGGGATGGGCCTGGCCGGCACGACGGCGCTCTGGCTCTCCCCGGACCTCGTCGAGACCGCCGTGACGCAGCAGGAGCCCCAGCTCGCGGCCCAGGGGATCGGCGTGCGGGAGGTGCAGGTCGTGGCGACCGTGATGGTCGCGGTCCTCGTGGCGTGGTGCGTCGCGGCCACCGCCCTGGCCGTCCTGTCCTGGCGCGGCCGGCGGTGGGCGCGTACGGCGCTGCTGGTCTCCGCGGCAGGTGCGGCCGGCCTCGCGCTGCTGATGACTCTCGCCGCCCCGGCCGTCGCGGTCGTGGCGGTCGGCTGCGTCGCGACCGTGGTGCTGCTGCTGCGCCCCGAGGTCCGCGCCTGGCACTGAACCCGACGCTGTGCGTGGGCCGTCCTCAGCGGGCTCGCAGGTCTGCCGCGGTCAGGCGCTCGAGGGCGTCGGCGATGACCTCCCGGCGCTTGCAGAAGGTCCAGCGCACCAGGTGACGACCGGCCTCGACGTCGTCGTGGAAGAACGACATCGGGATCGCCACGACGCCCGCCCGCTCGGGCAGGGCGGCGCAGAAGTCACGGGCGTCCGACCACCCGAGGGCGCGGACGTCGGTCGTCGCGAAGTAGGTGCCCTCGGGCACCCGGACATCCATCCCCACGCCGGCCAGGCCCGCGCAGAGCAGGTCGCGGCGCCCCTCCAGGTCGTGGGCGAGCTGACGCGGGAAGCCCGGGGTCTCGTCGAGGGCCCGGGCGATCGCCGGCTGCAGCGGCGCCCCCGAGGTGAAGGTCAGCCACTGCTTGGCGGCGACCAGGGCGGCCACGAGCGGCGCGGGGCCGGTCGCCCAGCCGACCTTCCACCCCGTGAACGACCAGGACTTGCCGGCGCTGGAGAGGCTCAGGGTCCGCTCGAACATCCCCGGCAGGGTCGCGATCGGGACGTGCTCGTGCCCGGTGAAGACCAGGTGCTCGTAGACCTCGTCGGTGATCACCACGAGGTCGTGCTCCACCGCGAGGTCGGCCACGGCCTGCACCTCGGTGCGGCTCAGCACCGTGCCGGTCGGGTTGTGCGGGCTGTTGAGCAGCACGAAGCGGGTCCGCGGCCCGACGGCGGCGCGCAAGGCGTCGACGTCCAGGCGGAAGTCGGGCGCGCGCAGGGTGACGGGGCGGCGTACCCCTCCGGCCATCTGGATCGTCGCCGGGTAGGAGTCGTAGAACGGCTCGAGCAGGATCACCTCGTCGCCGGGCTCGACCAGCCCGAGCATCGCCGCCGCGACCCCCTCGGTGGCGCCGGTGGTCACGACGACCTCGGTGTCGGGGTCCAGCTCGAGGCCGTAGTGGCGCTGCTGGTGGTGTGCGATCGCCTGGCGCAGCTGCGGTACACCGGGCCCGGGGGCGTACTGGTTGTGCCCGGATCGCAGGGCCTCGATCGCCGCCGCGACCACCTCGGGCGGACCGTCGGTGTCGGGGAAGCCCTGCCCGAGGTTGACCGACCCGGTGCGCACGGCCAGCGCCGACATCTCGGCGAAGACGGTCGGTGCGATGCCCGCGAGTCGGCTGGCCGGGGTGGTGGTGGGGCTCACCGGGCCACCGTAGCCAGTGCTCGGTCCACCCTGGTCCATCATGGGACGGTGACCGACGACCTCACCCTCGCCCTGGACATCGACACCTGCTGCCGGCTGAGCGGACGGTTCACGCTGCGGTCGGGCCAGGTGGCCGGCGAGTACTTCGACAAGTACCTCTTCGAGTCCGACCCGGCGCTGCTGGCGCGGGTCGCCCGGGCGATGGTGCCGCTGCTGCCTGACGGCACCGAGCTCCTGGGCGGTCTCGAGCTCGGGGGAGTCCCGATCGTCACGGCACTGAGCGCGCTGACCCAGCACCGGGCACTGTTCGTGCGCAAGCAGGCCAAGGAGTACGGCACGTGCAAGCTCGCCGAGGGCCCTCCGGTCGACGGTCGACGGGTCACCCTGATCGAGGACGTGATCACGACCGGCGGCGCCGTGCGCGACGCGACCAGCGCGCTGCGCGAGGCCGGGGCCGTGGTCGAGGTCGTGGTGTGTGCGATCGACCGCTCGCCGGCCGGCGAGAACCCCCTGGCCGACGTCGGCCTCGAGGTGCGGCCGGTGCTCACCCGCGCCGACCTCGACGCGGCCCGCGAGTCGCCCCCGGTCGGTCGCGGCTGAGTCAGGGAACGTCCTGGGTGCGCGTGCGCGGCTCGCGGTGCTCGTCGCGCTCGTCGACGTCGGGGGTCAGGGAGTCGACCGCCTTGCCGAGCGAGCGGTGGCGGACCCACTCGACGAGCAGCGGCACGGCCGAGAGGAAGAGGATCGCGATGATCGCGTAGTCGATGTTGTCGCGCAGCCACGGCACCCGGGCGCCGAGGAAGTAGCCCAGCAGGGTGATCGAGAGGACCCAGCCGACGGCGCCGACGAGGCTCCACAGCAGGAACTTGTCGCGGCGCATCCGGGTCACGCCGGCGACCACGGTGATGTAGGTCCGCACGAACGGCACGAACCGGCCGATGACCAGCGCCTTGCTGCCGTGCTTGTCGAAGAACGCCTCGGTCTGGTCGAAGTACTTGCGCTTGAGGATGCGCCCTTCCCGGGCGTAGAGCGGTGGTCCGATCCTGCGTCCGATCTCGTAGCCGACGACGTTGCCGGCGAAGGCGAACGCCGTGAGCAGGACCAGTGCGATCGCGAGCTCGACCAGTGACGGCGTGCCGAAGACGTCGAGGTCACCGGTGGCGATGAAGACGCCCAACGAGAGCAGGAGCGTGTCCCCGGGCAGGAAGGGGAAGAACAACCCGCACTCGACGAAGACCATGACCAGGCAGACCCAGAAGAAGGCCCCGCCGAACTGCTGGAGCAGCCAGTCGGGCTCCATCCAGCTCATGCCGAGGAGCATCGGGGCAGGGCTCGAGAACGCCGCCGCGGCAGCCAGACCGGTCACACGGACCAATGTAGCCGGGGCGTGCCGCCAGGGTCGGGCACCCGGGGCGGTCTCCGCGTACGGTGGGGCCATGTCGCTGCTCCGGGACCCCTTGCTCGTGCTCGCTCGCAGCGAGCGGATGAAGAAGCTCGTCGCCACGATGCCGGTCTCGGCCGGGATCGTGCGCGGCTACGTGCCGGGGGAGTCGACCGCCACCGCGGTCGAGGCGGCCTCCGAGATCGTCGAGAGCGGGCGTCAGGTGACGCTGGACTACCTCGGTGAGGACACCACCGACGAGACGCAGGCGACCCGGACGGTGGAGGCGTACCTCGAGCTGCTGCGCGAGCTCGGGTCGCGCGGACTGACCCGCCGGGCCGAGGTCTCCGTCAAGCTCTCGGCCATCGGCCAGGCGCTGCCCGGCCAGGGCGAGAAGGTCGCGCTCGAGAACGCGCGCACCATCTGCCGGGCCGCCCGCAACGCCGGGACCACCGTGACCCTCGACATGGAGGACCACACCACCACCGACCGGACGCTGGGCACCCTGCGAGAGCTGCGCAAGGACTTTCCCGAGACCGGAGCGGTCATCCAGGCGATGCTGCACCGCAGCGAGGCCGACTGTCGCACGCTGGCCGCCGAGGGGTCCCGGGTGCGCCTGTGCAAGGGCGCGTACGCCGAGCCCGAGGGCGTCGCGTTCTCCGACCGCATCGACATCGACAAGTCCTACGTGCGTTGCCTCAAGGTGCTGCTGGCCGGTCAGGGCTACCCGATGATCGCCACCCACGACCCGCGGATGGTCGAGATCGCCTCGTCGCTGGCCAGCCGGTACGGGCGCGCGCAGGGCAGCTATGAGTTCCAGATGCTCTACGGCATCCGACCCGAGGAGCAGCAGCGGCTGGCCCAGGACGGCGAGTCCGTGCGGGTCTACCTGCCCTACGGCGAGGAGTGGTACGGCTACCTGATGCGCCGCCTGGCCGAGCGTCCGCAGAACCTCTCGTTCTTCGTGCGCTCCCTGGTCTCCAAGAAGTAGGGGCGCGTGGTGACCGAGCAGCAGACGGCCATCATCGGCGCCGGGGTGATGGGCGAGGCCCTGCTCTCGGGGCTCGTGCGCGCCGGGCGGCGCGTCGATCGGCTGCTCGTCGGCGAGAAGCGACCCGAGCGGGCCCGCGAGCTCGAGGACCGCTACGGCGTCGCGGTCGTCGACAACCCCGAGGCCGCGGCCCGCGCCGACACCCTCGCGCTGGTCGTCAAGCCCCAGGACATGGGCGACCTGCTCGACGAGATCTCGCCGTCGCTGCACGAGGGCCAGCTGGTGGTCTCGTTGGCCGCGGGGATCACCACCGCCTTCATCGAGGACCGGGTGCCTGCCGGTGTCGCCGTCGTCCGGGTCATGCCCAACACTCCCGCGCTGGTCGACGAGGGGATGTCAGCGCTCGCGCCCGGGTCGCGGTGCAGCGAGGAGGACCTCGCCGAGGCCGAGTCGCTGCTGCGCTCGGTGGGCAAGGTGCTGCGGATCCCCGAGCGGCAGATGGACGCCGTCACGTCGATCTCGGGCTCCGGGCCGGCGTACATCTTCTTCGTCGTCGAGTCGATGATCGAGGCCGGCGTACACCTCGGCCTGCCCCGCGCCACCGCCACCGACCTCGTCATCCAGACGGTCGTCGGCTCCGGGAAGATGCTCCAGGAGACCGGCACCCACCCGACCGTGCTGCGTGAGCAGGTCACCTCGCCGGGGGGCACCACGGCGAGCGCGCTGCGCGAGCTCGAGATCCACAAGGTCCGGGCTGCGTTCCTGGCCGCCATGGAGGCCGCCCGTGACCGCTCCCGGGCGCTCGCCGAAGGCTCCTGACCCGCATCCGCCCGGCCCGTGCCGACCGGGCGCGCGAGGTGGCGCGCGCGGCGCCGCGGTTTCCCAAGGGATGCGGGCAGGTGCTCGCTTCCCGGGGTGAATTTGCGCCGGGAGGCGACCAACCGCCTGCAGACCGTGGGAAACCGCAACGCCAACCCGCCCCAGCCGGGGTGAGCACGCTGGGAGCAGACTGGCGCCATGAGCGACTCCCCTGACGTGAAGTTCTGGTTCGACCCGGTCTGCCCCTTCGCCTGGATGACCAGCAAGTGGCTGCGCATGGTGCAGGAGCAGCGCGGCGACACCGTCGAGTGGCGCTTCATCTCGCTGCGCCTGCTCAACGCGCACATCGACTACGACGCGCACTTCCCGCCGGAGTACGAGGCCGGCCACACCGCGGGCCTGCGGATGCTGCGGGTGTGCGCCCACGTGCGCGACGAGGCCGGTCCCGAGGCCGTCGAGCGGTTCTACCCGGCGCTGAGCCAGCAGGTCTTCGACGTCGACGAGGGCACCTACGACCCCACCGACATCGAGCCGCTGGTGCGGGCCGCGCTGCGCGAGGTCGGGCTCTCGGAGGACCTGGCGGCGCACCTCGACGACACCTCGCGTGACGCGCAGATCCAGGAGGAGACCGACGAGGCCCTCGCGCTGACCGGCAAGGACGTCGGGACCCCGATCCTGCACATCGCCCCGCCCGAGGGCGCCGCGTTCTTCGGGCCCGTGATCAGCCGGCTCCCCGGCGATGCGGAGGCGCTCGAGCTGTGGGACCACGTGGTCGGCCTGGCCACCTTCCCGGGTTTCGCCGAGCTCAAGCGCAGCCTGCGTGAGCGCCCGCAGCTGCGCTCCTTCGGCGTCGAGGAGGGCGGCGTCGGGACGGCCGAGGACTGGCACGGCGGCAGCCGCCGGCAGAAGAAGTAGCCGCTGTCGTGCGCCCCGACGCGCTGCCCTGGGTCTGGGGCGCGACGCCCGCCGAGGCGGCTCGCTCCTATCCCGCGGACCAGCTGGTCGCCGGGCGGGTCTCCGGCCCGGTGCTGCGGATGACCCGCGCGGTCTCGGTGCGCGCCCCGGCCGAGGTGACCTGGCGGTGGATCTGCCAGCTCGGCGAGGCGCCGTACTCCTACGACCTCGTCGACAACCTCGGCCGGCGAAGCCCGACCGAGCTGACCCCCGGCTCCGACGACCTCAGGCTCGCCCAGCGGATGGTGATGGTCTACGAGCTGACCTCGGTCGTGCCCGGGCGTTCGTGGACAGGCGTGACGTCCGCGGCCGGCAGTCGTCCCTTCGGCCCGCTGGCGGCGACGTACGCCGCGGAGCCCGCCGGCGTGACCCAGTCACGGCTGGTGTGCCGGATGGTGCTTGCCGACGGCGGCCCCATGGTCCGGGCCAAGGCCTCGGCGCTGGCCTGGGGCGACCTCGTCATGCTGCGCAAGCAGCTGCTCACGCTGGCGGCGTACGCCGGCCGCGACGCTGCCCGCGACGCTGCCCGCGACGCCTCACGCGAGCAGTGAGGCCACCAGCGCGACCACCGCACCCACCGTGCGCACCCGGTCGACGCGCAGCAGCCGGGTGAGCAGGGCCGGCATGGGACCGTCGCGCCCCAGCCGGCCGTGGGTCGGCGCGGCCAGCGCGGCCGTGACCAGCGCGGCAGCGGCGTTGCCCGACAGTGCCACCCACTCCCAGCCCTGCGGGCCGGTGGCCAGGCGCCACACGCAGGCTGCCGCCACCAGCAGGTAGAGCGGGCCGACCACGGCGCCGATGCGGCGCGAGTGCAGGTCGTGGCGTCGCGCCCAGTCGGCGTCCGGGCGGTCGGCCAGTGCCGGGTAGACGACCACCGTCACGACGACGGAGAACCCCGCGTGGGCTGCGCTGGCGGCCACCAGGGCGGTGCCTGCGTCCGGCCAGCTCATGGGACGAACGCTAGCGGGGGTCGAGCGCTGGCACACTGCGGGGATGGAGACCTTCCGCACCCCCGACGACCGCTTCGTCGACCTCGCCGACCTGCCGAGCGGCCTGGACTGGCAGCCGTCGTACGGCCAGGTCTCGGACCCGGAGGCCGCCGCCGACGGGGGCGGCCGGCTGCGGATGGCCTACGTCGAGGCCGGCCCGGTCGACGGACCCGTCGTGCTGCTGCTGCACGGCGAGCCGAGCTGGTCCTACCTCTACCGCCACGTGGTGGCCGCGCTGGTCACCGAGGGCTTCCGCTGCGTGGTGCCGGACCTGATCGGCTTCGGCCGCTCGGACAAGCCGCTCGCGGTCGAGGACCACTCCTACCTGCGCCACGTGGAGTGGGTGCGCGAGCTGTGCTTCGACGTCCTGGACCTTTCCGACGTGACCCTCGTCGGCCAGGACTGGGGCGGTCTGATCGGGCTGCGCCTCGTCGGTGAGCACCCCGACCGTTTCGCCCGGGTCGTCGCGGCGAACACCGGCCTGCCGACCGGCGACCACGACATGCCGCCGATCTGGTGGGAGTTCCGCAAGGCCGTCGAGGGTGCGAGCAGCCTCGACGTCGGCCGCCTCGTCGCCTCCGGGTGCGCCCGCGGCCTCGACGACGACGTCAAGGCGGCCTACGACGCGCCGTACCCCACCGAGGAGTCCAAGGCCGGTCCCCGGGCCATGCCCGGCCTGGTGCCGACGCGTCCCGACGACCCGGCGACCGTCGCCAACCGCGCGGCGTGGCGGGCGCTCGGCGACTTCCACCGCCCGTTCCTGTGCGCCTTCGGCGACTCCGACCCGATCACCGGGGCGATGGCCCCGATCCTGGCCCGCCACGTCCCCGGCGCATCGGGACGCGAGCACCCGACCCTCGAGAACGCGGGCCACTTCCTCCAGGAGGACGCCGGCGCCGAGCTCGGGCGGGTCGTCGCTGCCTTCGCGCGGTCGCTGGCCTGAGCCGCCCGGGTCGATGGGCCCCGCGAGCGAACCGGCCGATCGCGGCACCGCCTGAGGTCCCGCGTCGGTTAGCGTCACCCGCGTGACCCCCCTCGTGTGCCCCGGGCCGGCGACGGTCGTCTTCGACGACGCGCTGACCGCCTACGACTTCGGGCCCGACCACCCGATGTCGCCGGTGCGCGTCGACCTCACCATGCGCCTGGCCCGGGAGCTGGGCGTGCTGGAGGGGCTCCGCACGGTAGCGGCGCCGATCGCGGACCTCGACCTCATCGCCACGGTGCACGACGCGTCGCTCATCGAGGCGGTGACGCGGATGGGTCGCGACCCCGGCCCCGGGGAGGAGGCGCACGGTCTCGGGACCGACGACAACCCCGTCTTCCGCGGCATGGACGTCGCGGCCAACCACGTCGTCGGTGCGACCCACGAGGCGTTCCGGCAGGTCTGGTCGGGGGAGTCGCTGCACAGCGTCAACATCACCGGGGGCCTGCACCACGCCATGCCGGGCCGGGCGAGCGGGTTCTGCGTCTACAACGACGTCGCGGTGGGGATCCGGTGGCTGCTCGACCAGGGTGCGCAGCGGGTGGCCTACGTCGACGTCGACGTGCACCACGGCGACGGTGTCGAGCAGATCTTCTACGACGACCCGCGGGTGCTGACCGTCTCGCTGCACGAGAGCGGGCAGTTCCTCTTCCCCGGCACCGGTTTCGCCGCGGACACCGGTGGGGAGGGCGCCGAGGGCAGCGCGGTCAACGTGGCCCTGCCGCCGGGCACCTCCGACGCCGGCTGGCTGCGGGCCTTCCACGCCGTGGTGCCCCCGATCGTCACCGAGTTCGCCCCCGACGTGCTCGTCACCCAGCACGGGTGCGACGCCCACGCCGACGACCCGCTGGCCGACCTGACCCTCTCCGTGGACGGCCAGCGGGCCAGCTACCTCGCCCTGCACGACCTCGCCCACGAGGTCGCCGGGGGACGCTGGGTGGCCACCGGCGGCGGGGGGTACGCCGTCGTCGGCGTCGTGCCTCGGGCCTGGACCCACCTGCTCGCCGTCGTCGGCGGCTCGCCGCTCGACCCGGCCACGCCCACCCCGCCTGGCTGGCGCGAGCACGTCAGCGCACGGCTGGGCGCCACCGCACCCCTGCGCCTCACCGAGGGCACCACGCCGTCGTGGCGGGCGTGGGAGGAGGGCTACGACCCCGAGAGCTGGCTCGACCGCACGGTGGCGGCCACGCGGAAGGCCTGCTTCCCGCTGCACGGTCTGGATCCCCTGCCCTGACCCCCCTGCCCTGACCTGCGAGAGGGTCGCGCGACGGCGGAAGTCAAGCCGACACGCCTGTTACCGATTCGTCACAGGAGCCCGTGTGGTCATTCCCTTCCCCACGAGTCACTCCAGGCCCTATTCTCCGACCTGAGCGCCTGTGCTCCACCGGTGGGGAAGCCGGACGCGGGCGCCAGGAAGCAGGGAGCAGATGCCCACGAACCCAACGAGCCCCGGCGGTGAGCCGGAGTTCATGACGGTGGCGGAGGTCGCCGCGCGGATGCGGGTCTCCAAGATGACCGTCTACCGCCTCCTGCACGGGGGTGAGCTGCCCGCCGTCCGCGTGGGCAGGTCGTTCCGGGT
This sequence comes from uncultured Actinomycetota bacterium, assembly GCA_963760555.1. GTDB lineage: Bacteria > Actinomycetota > Actinomycetes > Propionibacteriales > Nocardioidaceae > Nocardioides. The sequence goes on from CAVXDJ010000004.1 coordinate 434,717, forward strand.
ACGCGAGGACGACGTCGACGTCTACCTGCGCAAGAGCTACTACGACGCCGGCTGAGCCGCGCGACCGCCCGCGGTGAGGTGCAGGCCCCGACCCGGACCGGATTGGGTCCGGTGAGCACCGGGTGGCTAAGGTGGTGCGGTCCTCGCGGCAGTCGCCGCGAGGACCGTCGTGGAAGAGGTAACCCGTGGGATCTGTCATCAAGAAGCGCCGCAAGCGGATGGCGAAGAAGAAGCACCGCAAGCTGCTGAAGAAGACGCGCGTCCAGCGCCGCAAGCTCGGCAAGTAGGTCGCGGCGCGGGCTCGACGCCTGCGCCCACCCCGCTCCTCTCCTCTTCTCGCACCCAGGAGCGCTCGCCATGGCACAGGGCCGCACGACACAGGGCCCCGACACAGGGCCGCCCACACGGGGCCGCACAGTGCTCGTGACCGGGGTCTCGCGCGACCTCGGTCGTCGCTTCGCGCGGCGTCTCGCCGACGAGCCCGACGTCCGTCGGGTGATCGGCGTCGACGTGGTGCCCCCGCGCGGTGACATGGGGGACGTCTCGTTCGTGCGCGCCGACATCCGCAACCCGGTGATCGCCAAGGTGATCGCCCGCGAGGACGTCGACACCGTCGTGCACATGGCGGTCATCGCGACGCCGGGCAGTGCCGGTGGCCGCGGCACGATGAAGGAGCTCAACGTCATCGGCACGATGCAGCTGCTCGCTGCGTGCCAGAAGGCACCGAGCGTGCGCACGCTGGTGGTGAAGTCGACGACGACCGTCTACGGCGCCAGCAGCCGCGACCCCGCGATGTTCACCGAGGACATGGAGCCCCGGCGCGCCCCACGCTCGGGCTACGCCAAGGACGTCGCCGAGATCGAGGGCTACGTGCGCGGCTTCGCCCGCCGTCGCCCCGACGTCCGCGTCGTCCAGCTGCGCTGCGCCAACGTGATCGGCCCGCACGTCACGAGCCCGATCACCTCCTACTTCCGGCTCCCGGTGATCCCCGTCGTGCTCGGGCACGACCCGCGCCTGCAGTTCCTGCACGAGGACGACCTGATGTCGGTGCTGCGCCACGCCGTGCACACCGAGGCCGCGGGCACCTTCAACGTCGCCGGCGACGGGCTCCTGCTCCTCTCCCAGGCCGTACGCCGGCTGCGTCGTCCCACCGTCGCCATGCCCGGACGCAGCGTGGGCACGGTCGGCTCGCTGCTGCGGGGGGCCCGGCTCGCCGACTTCTCCCCGGAACAGCTGTCGTTCCTCACCCACGGCCGTGGGGTCGACACGACCCGGATGCGCTCCGAGCTGGGCTTCGAGCCGAGGTTCAGCACCGCCGAGGCCCTCACCGACTTCGCGGCCACGATGACGCCCACCGGAGGCCGCCTGGAACGCGTGCTCGCCGGTGTCTCCGCGCACCTGCCGCCGGTCGGGGAGGCCGCCGTCGACGGCCGCGCTCTCGCGGTCGTCGCCCCCCACGCCGTGGGACACCGGGCCGGTCCGACCCGAGGAGACACCCGTGGGTGACGCCGAGATCATCCCCCTGGGCACGCGGGGCGAGCCCGGGCGCGGCACCGGCCGGGCACCGTCCACGGCCGCGCGCGGTCTGGCCGGCGCCGGCCGGTCCCGCCCGCCGCGCCGTGCTGCGGTACGTCCCGCGCAGGACGGTCCGCCGCCCCCTCCCCCGACGCCGACGCCGACACCGCGCCCCCCGTGACCGACCCGGCTGTGTCCCGCGACGACCCGGCCGCGGTCGCGGGCGAGGCTCGCGCGCCCGCCACGACCCATGAGCGGCACCCGCTCGCCACGATGACGCCGGCGGACTGGCTCTCCGCGCTGCAGACCGGGGCCAGGGAGGTCTTCGGCGACCAGTGGGAGATCCAGCTCGCGAGGTTCCTGGCCTTCTGGCGTCGTCGTCTGACCGGGGAGTACGCCGTCGACGAGTACGGCTTCGACCCCGAGGTCACCGAGCGTCTCGTGCTCACCGCGCTCCGCCCGCTGGCCCAGCGCTGGTTCCGCATCGACGTGCGCGGCGCGGAGAACATCCCGGAGTCCGGCGGTGCCCTGATCGTGTCCAACCACTCCGGCACGGTGCCCGTGGACGGGCTGATGACGATGGTCTCCGTCCACGACCACACCGGCCGCTTCCTGCGCCCCCTCGGCGCGGACCTGGTCTTCGACATCCCCGTGATCAGCTCGCTGGCGCGCAAGGCAGGCGTGACCCTCGCCTGCCAGGAGGACGCCGAACGGATGCTCGGGGGCGGTGAGCTCGTCGGGGTCTGGCCCGAGGGGTTCAAGGGCATCGGCAAGCCGTACGGCAACCGCTACAAGCTGCAGCGCTTCGGGCGCGGCGGGTTCGTCTCGGCCGCCCTGCGCACCGGGGTGCCGATCGTCCCGCTCGCGGTGGTCGGTGCCGAGGAGATCTACCCCCTCGTCGGCAACATCCCGTCGCTGGCCCGGCTGCTGGGCGTGCCCTACATCCCGATCACCCCGCTGTTCCCGTGGCTCGGTCCGCTCGGGCTGGTGCCCCTGCCCTCGAAGTGGCTGATGGAGTTCGGCGAGCCGATCCGCACCGACACCTACGACGCGGCCGCGGCCGACGACCCCATGCTGGTCTTCGACGTCACCGACCAGGTCCGCGAGACGATCCAGCAGACGCTGTACTCGCTGCTCATGCAGCGCACGTCCGTCTTCACCTGAGCCGCCCGGGGCCGCGGGGCGCGGGCCGGGTACGGCTCCTGGATCAGGGGAGCAGGCCGGCGGCGAGCTCGTCGATGGCGTCGTCCACGCTGTCGCCGAGGTGCTGCAGTCCGCCGGACCCCTGGCCGGAGCCTCCCGGCCGGTCCGAGCCCTGGAGCGGGCCGTTCCCCGGACCGCGACCGGCCCGGCTGCCACCGTCGGAGCCCCGCTGGGGCCGCGAGGAACCCTGCTGCGAGCCGGCCGACGACCCGGCACCGCTGGCGTCCCCTGCTCCTGCGGTGCCTGCGAGCTTGCCCGGCAGGTCGGAGAGCTCATCGGTGAGCGACTCGAGCGTCTCGACGAGATCGGCCGCGCCGGGCAGGTCGGGCGTCGCCGCCGGCGATCGGCCGGTCGCACCCTGACCGGCTCGCGCGCCCTGACCGTCTCGCGCGCCCCGGCGACCCTGGCCGCGCCCGTCGGCGGGATCACCGCGTCCGTCGGGCGCGCCGGACCCGGTCGACGCGGTGCCGGCACCCGGCGCCGGGTCGGAGCCGCGGCCGGTGTCAGCAGACCCGTCCTGCCCGGGTCGGGCCGCGCCGTCGGACCTCCCCGGCACGCCGTCGAGCGCTCCGTCGGGCAGGGGGATGCTTTCGAGCAGCAGCTCGGGCGGGAGCGGCACGACGGGCCCGCCGCACGTGCACAGCCGGCGCGCGGTGTCGTCGATCTGGTGCACCGTCCTCGCGGCGTCGACCAGCGCCGGGCGCGCCGCAGCCGGGACCGCGGGCTCGAGCCCGTCCAGGGTGTCCATGCCCTGCGCGGTGAAGCTGCGCAGACCGCGGACCGCTCCGTCGTCCCCGCCACCGCCGAGACCGGCCACGACGAGGTCGGATCCGGCCACGGCCTGCTCGCTGAAGCTGCTCAGCGTGGTGCGGACCACGGCCGCGTCGAGGTCACCGCGCCGGCGCAGCGCCTCGACCTCGCTGAGGCGGGCGTCAGCGTGGGAGAGCAGGCCCTGGGCGCGCTGCCGGGGCTGGGTCTCGGCGGAGAGCTCGACGTTCTCGATCGCGCGCTTGAGCGGGTACAGCGCGTCCCCCGGAAGGGCGCGCTGCGACGCGTAGGCCGCCCCGGCACCCGCGCCGACGACGGCCATGGCCGCCAGGGCGGCGACCACGCGGCGCTCCCGACGGGTACGCCGCGGCCGCAGCGCCAGCCGGTCCTCGCGGGCCGGCCCCACCGGCGGGGTCGTCGTCGACGCGCTCGCGGAGCTCACTGCGCCCGTCGTCAGCTCGCTGACCGCGGCCTTCATGAGCCGCCCGCGCAGGCCGTCGACGAACCCGGGCCGCGCAGGCGGGGCGGGCGTCGCCCGCAGCTGCTCGACGAGGTCGAGCCAGGTCCGCTGACGGGTGGTGCCGGGGGGACCGTCCGGGCCGCGCTGGAGCAGGTCGTCGAAGCTCTCGGCCCGGCTGCGCGCGGTGAACCCAGGGCTCATCGGGGCCCTCCTGGGGTCTCGTGCCGGTGCTGCGGCGTGGTCGGGTCCGACGGGGTGGGAGCGGTCGTCCCGTCCGGGCCGTCCGACTCCTCCAACGACCCGACGGTCGCGGAGGTTACGGCGCTGCGAGGGCCGGACTGGTCCGCGGACGGCGCCGTGCTCACTCGCGCACCCTCTCGGGCATCAGCTTGGCCAGGTTGCGCACACCGCGCAGCTGCAGCTGCTTGACGGCACCGGCGCTCCGGCCCAGGACCTGGGCGGTCTCGGCGATGCTCATCCCCTGCAGGAACCGCATCACGACGCAGTCGCGCTGCTCCTCGGGCAGCTCGGCGAGCGCACGCAGGAGCGAGGTCCGGGTCAGGCCCGCCATCACCTCCGCCTCCAGGCTCTCCGTGGTGTCGTCGTGATGGGCCATGTCCTCGGTGCTCAGCTCCAGGCGCGCCCGGCTGGACTTGAAGTGGTCGATGCACAGGTTGCGGGCGATGGTCATCAGCCAGGCACCGAAGTCCTTGCCCTGCCAGCGGAAGTCCGACATCCGGCGCAGGGCGCGGAAGAAGGTCTCGGAGGTGAGGTCCTCGGCCAGCGGCACCGAGCGTGTCCGGTAGTAGAGGAAGCGGTACACCTGCGGCTGGTAGTGGTCGTAGAGGAGCCCGAAGGCGTCGACGTCGCCACCGCGGGCCAGCTCGACGAGGGCGATCAGACGCGCGCGGTCCAGGTCCGAGGTGTCCGACGACGCGGGCAGCGCGCCGTCGTCGTGGCGCCGTCCGAGGCCACCGCCCGTCGTGCGGGGCAGGCCGTCGCCGGAGCTCCCCGAGGACGGCGTCCCGTCGGTCGCGGTGCTGCTCATGAGGGCTCCCGTCACCGACGCCGTCGCGACGAGCGGCGCGGTCGGGGGCAGGACCGCCAGCGTGACGGCGCGACGCAGGCTGTCCCAGCCCGGGTGCTCCCCAGTGCCGTCGGCCAGCATCGCGGTGGACCTCCCCAGGCGCCGCCGGGCCTCTCCACTGGACGGCGTGCGCCACTGTAGACGCCGCGGTGGTCGGGCGTCACCGCCTCGCGGGTGGGTCTGGGCCTGCGCTCAGAGCCGTCGCCGCGCTCCGACGACGGCCGCGGAGGCGCCGCCGAGCACGCCCGCGAGCGCGGTCGCGACGAGGCCGGCTCGCGCTGCCTTGCGCCCGGTGCGGTAGTCGCGGACCCGCCAGCCCTCGGCCCGCGCGTGGTCGCGCAGGCGCGCATCGGGGTTGATCGCGCACGGCTCGCCGACCAGGGAGAGCATCGGGAGGTCGTTGACGGAGTCGGAGTACGCCGCGCAGCGGGCGAGGTCGAGGCCCTCGCGCACGGCGAGCGCCTTGATCGCCTCCGACTTGGCCGGGCCGTGCAGCAGGTCCCCGACCAGCTTGCCGGTGTAGACGCCGTCGACGTGCTCGCTGACCGTGCCCATCGCGCCGGTCAGGCCCAGCCTGCGGGCGATGATGGTCGCGATCTCGACCGGCGCCGCCGTGACGAGCCAGACCCGCTGGCCACGGTCGAGGTGCTGCTGGGCGAGGGCGCGGGTGCCGGGCCAGATCCGGCGCGACATGGTCTCGTCGAAGATCTCCTCACCGAGCTCCTGGAGCTCGGTGACGGTGTGGCCGGCGATGAACGACAGCGCGGAGTCGCGGGTCTCCGAGACGTGGTCGGGGTCCTCGGTGCCCACGAGGCGGAAGTAGGCCTGCTTCCACGCCGCGCCGGCGATGTCGCGCGTGGTGAAGAACTTGCGCCGGTGCAGCCCACGGGCGAGGTGGAAGATGCTCGCGCCCTGCATGACGGTGTTGTCGACGTCGAAGAAGGCCGCCGCGGTCGGGTCGGCGGGGGTGTCGAGCGCGGTCTCGACCTCGGCGGCGGCGGCGGCGGCCTCACCGGCCAGGATGGAGCGCTGCTGGAGGTCCAGCCGGGGCCGCGGACGATCCGGCGCGTTCACGGTGCCCAGCCTAGGGGAGCGCTGCGACGCTCACCACCGGTCTCCGTCGGCGCCGGAGGTGTGCGCGCGGGTAGCCTGGGCGCGTGATCGCAGGCCGTCGGACGCCGGTGCGCCCCCACGTCGCGGGACGTGGCGCGCTGGTCGGTGCGGTCTGCGGCGTCGGCGCGCTGCTGGCCCACGCCGTGGCCGCTGGTGGGCACGTCGCCGGGCCGACGGCGGTGGTCGTGGTGCTCGCGGGGCTCGGGATGGGGCCGGTCCTGGTCGGCCGTTCCACGCTGCCGCGGATCGGGGCCGCGTCGCTCGCGCTGCAGATCGGCGCCCACACCGCCATGGCCGTGACGGGCATGCACGGCGCCGCCCCGTCGCCCACGTCGGTGCTCGCGGGACTGCTCGACGGTGGTGTCGTCATGCTCCTGGGACACCTCGCCGCGGCGGTCGTGAGCGCCGTGCTCGCCCGAGGGGCCGACCGCGCCCTGGTCGCGCTGCTGGCCGAGTGGCTCCACGCGCTGGCCGCCCCGGTGTGCGCGGCCGACCCGCTGACGGGCCGCACCGCGCCGACGGCCTGGCCGGTCCGACCCCCGCTGCGTGGCTCGGCGCGTCGGGCCACCGCCGGACCCCGTGCGCCGCCTCACCTGCGCAGGACCTCCATCTCCAGCGCCTGACGGACCCCACGCGGAGCGGCAGGCGATCCCCGCGCGCCTGCGCACCCGACCGAGAGGCCGTCGTGACGACCACCCCTGCCCGCGCCACCCCGCCTGATCCGGCACCGCCGGCTCCCCGACCACCACGCCACACCGCGCGACCGCTGATCGTGCGACTGCACTTCTACGCCGCGATCCTCGCCGCGCCCTTCCTGCTCGTCGCCGCGATCAGCGGCGGCGTCTACGCCCTGAGCCCCCAGCTGGAGGCCGTGGTCCACCACGACCAGCTGACCACCGAGTCCCGTGGGACCGCCCTGCCACTGGCCGAGCAGGTCGCGGCCGCACGCGGCGTCGAGCCCGACCTCCCGCTGCTCGCGGTCCGGCCCGCCAGCGAGCCGGGCGAGACGACGCGGGTGCTGCTCGACGACGGACGGACGGACGACTCTCGGCGGCTCGCGGTGTTCGTCGACCCGGTCGACGCCGAGGTGCTCGGCGAGCTCACGGCGTACGGCGGCTCGGGCGCGCTGCCGGTGCGGACCTGGATCGACGAGCTGCACCGCAACCTGCACCTCGGCGAGCCGGGGAGGCTCTACTCCGAGCTCGCCGCGTCCTGGCTCGGGGTGGTCGCGGTCGCTGGTCTGATGCTGTGGTGGACCGGTCGACGCGCGGGCAGCCGGCTGCGGCCGAGCCGGGCCGGCGGACCGCGTCGGCGGACGCTGTCCTGGCACGGAGCCCTCGGCACCTGGGCGGTCCTCGGCTTCGTGATGCTCTCGGTGACGGGGCTGACCTGGTCGACGTACGCGGGGGCCAACGTCTCCGAGGTGCGCACCGCGCTGGGCTGGGCCACGCCCCAGGTCAGCGCCGAGGTGGGCGGCCCGACCGACGGGACCGATCCGGGCGACGGTGCCGGACACCACGGCGGGGACGGCGCCGGTGCGGCCTACGTGGTCGAGGACGCGCCCGGTGTCGGCTACGACGCAGCGCTCGCCGCCGGACGGGCGCAGGGCCTCGACGGGCCCGTCGAGGTCACCGGCCCCACGAGCACGACCGGGACCTTCGTGGTCTCCCAGATCGACAGCACCTGGCCGACCCGGGGAGACACCGTGGCGATCGACCCGACGGACGGTGCGGTGGTCGACACGGTGCGCTTCGCGGACTTCCCGCTGATGGCCAAGCTGGCCACCTGGGGGATCGACCTCCACATGGGGGTCCTGTTCGGCCTCGTCAGCGAGGTGGCGATGTTCGTCCTGGCCATGGCCCTCGTCGTGATGATCGTGACCGGTTACCGGATGTGGTGGCAGCGACGCCCGGCCCGGGGCCCCGCGCTCCGCCTGGGCCGGCCGGTGCGGCGCGGTGCCTGGCGGACCCTCCCGCCGGTGACCACCGCGGCCCTGGCCGTCGGTGTCGTCGTGGTGGCCTGGTTCGTGCCCCTGCTGGGGATCAGCCTCGCGGTGTTCCTCGCCGTCGACGGGGTGCTCGGCCTCCTCGTCCGGCGACGGGGCGGCGCGGCGCACGGCGTACCGCTCGAGCAGGCCGAGGAGGTCGACGAGCGTCGGTCGGTGTCGTGACGGTGACGGTGACGGCGCGGTGCCGGGCGCAACGCCAGCGGGCACGGTGGACACCTCGGTGTGGGAGCATCCGACGATGCCCGTCACCACCGTCTCCGGCATCAGCGACCTGCTCACGGTCGCCGCGCAGCGCTCGCCCACCAAGCTCGCCCTGGTCGAGGCCAGTGGTCGCAGCCTGACCTGGGCCGAGCTCGACGACGAGGTCTCGCGGGTCGCCACCGGTCTCGGCGACGCCGGCGTCGTCGCGGGCTACCGGGTCGTGATCGCGCAGGCCAACCGCCTGGAGCTCGTCACGACGTACCTCGGCGTGCTGCGCGCCCAGGCCGTCGCCGTCCCGCTCGACCCGGCCTCCCCGGTCGAGGAGCTCGCCCGGGTCATCGGTGACTGCGGTGCTCGGATGATCGTGGCCGACCACACCACCGTGGTCCCGGTGCGGGCCGCGGTCGCCGGGCTCGCGACGCCTCCGCGCGTCGTGGGGGTCGGGGTCACCCTGCTGCCCGGTGAGCGTTCCTACGACCACCTGCGCGCCGACCGGCCGCAGCGGGCGCCCGAGCTCACCGACCCCGAGCGGCTCGCGGTGCTGCTCTACACCAGCGGCACGTCGGGTCCCCCGCGGGCGGTGATGCTCAGCCACCGGGCGCTGCGCGCCAACATCGAGCAGGTCGCGACGACCGACCCGCCCATGGTCCACGGCGACGACGTGGTGCTCGGCGTGCTGCCGCTCTTCCACGTCTACGGCCTCAACGGCGTGCTCGGTGCGGTGCTGCGCCAGCGGGCCAAGCTGGTCATGCTCGAGCGCTTCGACCCGCAAGCGGTCCTCGACGTGATCGAGGACGAGGCGTGCAGCGTCGTCCCGCTCGCTCCGCCCGTCTTCGGCTACTGGCGCGCCGAGGAGCACCTCGCCGAGCGCCTCGGCCCCGTGCGGCTGGTCATCTCGGGCTCCGCCCCGCTCGCGGCCGACGTCGCGGCCGACTTCGAGCAACGCACCGGCCTGACGGTGCACCAGGGCTACGGCCTCACCGAGGCCGCGCCGGTCGTGACCAGCACCCTGGGCCGACGAGAACCGCCGGCGACCGGGTCCGGCACCCCCGGCTCCGTGGGCCTGCCACTGCCCGGCATCGAGCTGCGGCTGCTCGACGCGGACGGCTCGCCCGCGCGCAGTGGCGACCCCGGTGAGATCGCGCTGCGCGGCGACAACCTGTTCTCCGGCTACTGGCCCGACGGCCGTGGTGGCCCCGACGAGCAGGGGTGGTGGTGCACCGGTGACCTCGGCCTGCTGGGCACCGACGGTGACCTCGCGCTCGTCGACCGGGTGCGGGAGGTGGTCGTCGTCTCCGGGTTCACCGTCTACCCGACGGAGGTCGAGGACGTCGTCCGCGAGGTGGCCGGGGTGCTCGACGTCGCGGTCGTCGCCGCACCCGACGAGCAGACCGGCCACAGCGTCGTCGCCTACGTCGTCCGCGACCCGGACGGCGACCCGGACGGCGACCTCACCGCGCGCGTCGACGGCCACTGCCGGGTCCGGCTGGCCGGGTTCAAGCAGCCCGCCAGGGTCGAGGTCGTCGCGTCGCTCCCGCTGACCGTCACCGGCAAGGTCGCGAGAGGTCGGCTGCGGGTGGCCGAGCGCGCACGGGCCGCAGGGCTGCTCGGGTGAGCGCCCCCACGACCGGCGAGCCCGAGGCGCGCGTGCGGCTCTACAGCCGGCCCGGCTGCCACCTGTGCGACGAGGCACGGACGGTCGTCTCCGCGGTCTGCGACGAGCTCGGTGAGCGGTTCGAGGAGCACAGCATCGACGACGACCCGGAGCTCGCGGCCCGCTTCGCCCACGAGATCCCGGTGACCTTCGTCGACGGCGCCCAGCACGACTTCTGGCGCGTCGACGCGCAACGGCTGCGCCGTGCCCTGACCGCGACCGGCGAGCGCTGAGGGCACTCGCGAGGCCTCCGACCTGAGCACACCCCCCGCGGCGGTGTGCCATCTCACATGTGGTAGCCCGGTCGGTGCTCGTTTTGTTCTCGCGTTCACGAACTCCTAGAGTGATCTGCGCCGCGACGCGCCCCCTTGCGCCGCGCCACCCACCTCGCCGACGACGACGTCCGGCTGGAAAGCAGAGCAGTGACCTCACGGACACCCGCTGGGCCGACGCCCCGCGCCGAGATGGACCCGACCCCTCCCGTGGGCACCCCCGCCGCGGACGGCGCCACCGTCGAGACCCTTCGTGAGATCCCCGAGGCGACCGTGGCCCGGCTGCCGGTCTACCTGCGGGCCCTGTCCTCGCTCGCCGACGCCGGCACCACGACGTGCTCGAGCGAGCTCCTCGCGGTCGCCGCGGGGGTCAACAGCGCCAAGCTGCGCAAGGACCTGTCCTACCTCGGCAGCTACGGCACCCGCGGTGTCGGCTACGACGTCGACTACCTGCGCTACCAGATCGCCCGTGAGATCGGGCTGACCCAGGACTGGCCCGTGGTCATCGTCGGCATCGGCAACCTCGGTCACGCCCTCGCCAACTACTCGGGCTTCCGCAGCCGCGGGTTCCGCGTCGTGGCGCTGCTCGACGCCGATCCGGACCGGCACGCCGAGCAGGTGGCGGGGGTCGACGTACGCCCCTTCGCCGAGCTCGCCACGATCGTCGCCGAGCACGGCGTCTCGATCGGGGTCATCGCCACTCCGGCGGGTGCCGCGCAGGACGTCGCGGACCAGATGGTCGCCAGCGGGATCACCAGCGTGCTGAACTTCGCCCCGGCCGTGCTCTCGGTGCCGCCCGGGGTCGACGTGCGCAAGGTCGACCTGTCGATCGAGCTGCAGATCCTCGCCTACCACGAGCAGCGCAAGGCGGGCACGGACCCGCTCGGCGCCCTCGGCGCCACCGCGGCGGTGGGGGGACGATGAGCGTCCTGGTCGTGGGCATCTCCCACAACTCGGCCCCGGTCGCGCTGCTGGAGCAGGTCGCGCTCGGCGACGACGACGTGCACAAGCTCCTCCACGACGTCGCCTCCAGCGACCACGTCACCGAGTCGTGCATCGTCGCGACCTGCAACCGCGTCGAGCTCTACACCGAGGTCGACCGCTTCCACGGGAGCGTCGAGGCGCTGTCCCGGATCCTGATCGAGCGCGCGGGCTGGAGCGCCGAGGCGCTCCTGCCACACCTCTACGTGCACTACGACGACGGAGCGGTCTCCCACCTCTTCGAGGTCGCGGCCGGCCTGGACTCGATGGCGGTCGGGGAGGGCCAGATCCTCGGTCAGACCCGCGCGGCCCTGCGCGCCGGCCAGGAGGTCGGCACCGTCGGGCCCGCGCTGAACCTGCTCTTCCAGCAGGCGTTGCGCGTCGGCAAGCGGGCCCGCGCCGAGTCCGACATCGAGCGCGTCGCCCCGTCCCTGGTCTCCGCGGCCCTCGAGCGCGCCCAGGACCACGTCGGGACGATCACCGGCAAGGACGTCGTCGTCGTGGGTGCGGGCGCGATGGCCGGCCTCGCGGCCGCGACCGTCGCCGGGCTGGGGGCGGGTCGGCTCACCGTCGTCAACCGGTCGCCGGAGCGGGCGCGACGCCTGGTCGAGGAGCACGGCTCCCGCACCGAGCAGCGCTCGCGGGCCCTGCCCCTCGACGAGCTGCCCGACGCCCTCACCACGGCCGAGGTCGTCGTCGCGTGCGCCGGTGCGACGGGCAGCCTGGTCACCCGCGAGGTCCTGGAGCGGGCCCGAGCGGGCCACGAGGACCGCCTGCTCGCGGTGCTCGACGTCGCCCTGCCCCGTGACGTGGAGCCCACCGTGGCCGACCTGCCCGGAGTGGCGCTGCTCGGGCTCGAGGAGCTGGCCGCCTCGCTGCAGGGCGACGTCGTCGCCGACGAGGTCGACGAGGTGCGCCGGATCGTCGCCGACGAGGTGACCGCGTTCCTCACCGCCCGCCGCCAGGCCAGCGTCACCCCCACGGTGGTCGCGCTGCGCTCGATGGCCACCGGGGTCGTCGACGCCGAGATGGCGCGCCTCGACGCGCGGCTGCCCGACCTCGACCCGGTGGTGCGCAGCGAGCTGCTCCACGCCGTACGCCGTGTGTCCGACAAGCTGCTCCACGAGCCGACCGTGCGGGTCAAGCAGCTCGCCGGCCAGCAGGGCGCGGTCTCCTACGCCGCGGCGCTGGCCGAGCTGTTCTCCCTCGACCCCGACGCCGTCGTCGCGGTGACCCGCCCGACCGTGAGCGAGGAGGGGTTGTGACGACGAACCCTGTCGAGGACCACGCGGCCACACCCGGCACCTCCGTGGTGCGGGTCGGCACCCGCCGTTCGGCCCTGGCCACGACGCAGGCCGGCACCGTCGCGGACCTGATCCGCGACCGTCTCGGCCGCGAGGTCGAGCTCGTCGAGGTGACGACCGAGGGCGACCGCACGCAGACGGCCGGCACCCCGCTGACCGAGGCTGGAGGGCAGGGCGTCTTCGTCGGCGCCCTGCGCGACGCCCTGCGAGCAGGTCGCGTCGACGTCGCGGTGCACTCGCTGAAGGACCTGCCGACCTATCCGGCCGACGGACTGCGCCTGGCCGCGGTGCCGACACGTCAGGACCCCCGTGACGTCGTGGTCGCCCGCGACGGCCTGACCCTCGCCGAGCTGCCCGCCGGCAGCGTGGTCGGGACGGGGTCGCCGCGGCGCGCGGCACAGGTGCACGCCCTCGGGCTCGGGGTGGAGGTCCGCGGGGTGCGCGGCAACGTCGACACCCGGATCGCCAAGGTCCGTGCCGGCGACTACGACGCCGTGCTGCTCGCCCGCGCCGGACTGGCCCGCCTCGACCGGCTCGCGGAGGTCACCGAGGTGCTCGACCCGCTGCAGGTGCTGCCCGCGCCCGGCCAGGGAGCGCTGGGTCTCGAGTGCCGTGACGACGACCCGTTCGCCGAGGAGCTGGCTGCGCTCGAGGACCCGTCGACCCGGGCCTGCGTCGAGGTCGAGCGCGCCGTGCTCGCCACCCTCGAGGGCGGGTGCTCGGCCCCGGTCGGCACGCTCGCCGAGGTCGTCGAGGGCGAGGACGGCGACGAGCTCTGGGTGCGCGCCGTGGCGCTCTCCCTCGACGGCGGGCTCGCCGTGCGCCGCTCGGCGTCCGGAGGCCTGGGGGACCCGGTCGGCCTGGGCCGCCGCCTCGGCGAGGAGATGCTCCAGGACGGGGCCGGTCGGCTCGACGACCCCCCACCCGAGACGCAGGCTCCCCCGTGAGCGCCGGTGCGAGCGCCGACGCGCACGCGGGAGGGGCCTCCCGCCCCGGCGACCCCACCGGCACCAGACCCAGCACGACCAGCAGCAACGCCAGCCCGACCAGCAGCCGGAACGATCGGCAGATCAGCAGAGGTGCACAGGCCATGACGCGAGCAACCACCGCCCCCACCGACCACACCGCCCCGCGCGGCTGGGTCTCCTTCGTGGGAGCCGGTCCCGGTGACCCCGACCTGCTGACGCTGCGCGCGGTGAGCGTGCTGCAGGAGGCCGATGTCGTCATCACCGAGGTCCCTGAGCACGCCGACCTCCTCGCGCGCCTGCTCGGCGCCGGGGAGGACGTGCCGGAGCTCGTCGACGGCGGCTTCGGCGACGACGGCCAGCCCCTCACCCACGCGGCCCGGGCCCGGGTGGTGCTCAAGCACGCCAAGCGCGGCCTGCGCGTGGCCCGGCTGATGGTCGGGGACCCCTTCCTCTACGCCTCCGGCCCCGAGGAGGCGCAGGCCTGCGTCAAGGCCGGCCTCGGCTTCGAGATCGTCCCCGGCGTCTCGGCCGCCTCCGCGGTCCCGGCGTACGCCGGCATCCCGCTGACGACCAAGGACCACCGGGCCGTGTCCGTGGTCTCCTGCGGGGCCAAGGTCGACTGGTCGCGCTACGGCGGCACGGACACGCTCGTGCTGCTCTCGGCGGTCGGCACGATCGCGGAGACCGCCGACGAGCTGATCGCCGCCGGCCGCGACCCGCAGACCCCGGTCGCGGTGACCCGCGTCGGCACGACCACCGCCCAGGAGACGCTGACCTCGACCCTCGAGCACGTCGGGGCCGACGTGCGCGCCGCCCGGCTCGCGCCGCCCGCCGTGATCGTCGTCGGCAAGGTCGTCGACCTGCGCGAGACCCTGTCGTGGTTCGAGACCAAGCCCCTGTTCGGCTGGCGCGTGCTGGTGCCGCGCACCAAGGAGCAGGCGGCCTCGCTCTCGGTGCGGCTGCGCGGCTACGGCGCCGTTCCCGAGGAGGTGCCGACGATCTCGGTCGAGCCGCCGCGCAACCCGCTGCAGATGGACAAGGCCGTGCGCGGCCTCGTCGAGGGCCGCTACGAGTGGATCGTCTTCACCTCGGTCAACGCCGTGCGCGCGGTGCGGGAGAAGTTCGAGGAGTACGGCCTCGACGCCCGCGCGTTCTCGGGGCTCAAGATCGCCGCCGTCGGCGACAAGACGGCCGCCTCGATCGCCGACTGGGGCCTGCGCGCCGACCTGGTGCCCTCCGGTGAGCAGTCCGCGGCCGGCCTGCTGGAGGACTGGCCGGAGTACGACGAGGCGCTCGACCCGATCAACCGGGTCTTCCTGCCGCGCGCCGACATCGCCACCGAGAACCTCGTCGCCGGCCTGGTCGACCTGGGCTGGGAGTGCGACGACGTCACGGCCTACCGCACGGTGCGCGCCGCGCCGCCACCCGCGCCCACGCGGGACGCGATCAAGTCGGGCAAGTTCGACGCGGTCGTGTTCACCTCCTCCTCCACGGTGCGCAACCTGGTCGGGATCGCGGGCAAGCCGCACCCGTCCACCGTGATCGCGGTGATCGGCCCGGCCACGGCCAAGACCGCCGAGGAGCACGGCCTCCGCGTCGACGTGATGGCCCCGGCGCCCGACATCGGGGTCCTCGTCGAGGCCCTCGCCGGCTTCGGCGCCGACCGCCGTGACGCTCTCCTCGCGTCGGGCGAGCCGGTCACCAAGCCCTCGGAACGCAAGGCGACCAGCCGCCGCAAGGCCAGCTCGTCGCACTGATGGGCGCCGATCCCACCCCGCAGCGGCCCGTGGTCCGGCCGCGTCGCCTGCGCACGACGCCGGCGATGCGGCGGATGGTGGCCGAGACCTCGCTCGAGGCCCGCCAGCTCGTGCTGCCGGTCTTCGTGCGCGAGGGTGCCCACGAGCCGGTGCCGATCTCCTCGATGCCCGGGGTGGTCCAGCACACGACCGACTCGTTGCGCCGTGCGGCGACCGAGGCGGCCGAGCTCGGGATCGGGGGGCTGATGCTCTTCGGGGTGCCCGAGCGCAAGGACGCGGTCGGCAGCGGGGCGACCGACCCCGACGGCGTGCTCACCCGGGCCATCACCGACGTGGTGTCCGAGGTCGGCGACGCGCTCACCGTGATGAGCGACCTGTGTCTCGACGAGTTCACCGACCACGGGCACTGCGGCGTGCTGGACGGGCACGGCCGGGTCGACAACGACGCCACCTTGGAGCGGTACGCCGAGATGGCACGGGTGCACGCGCACGCCGGGGTCGACATGGTCGGGCCGAGCGGGATGATGGACGGGCAGGTCGCGGTGGTGCGGGCCGCCCTCGACGGCGCCGACCATCACGACGTCTCGATCCTGGCCTACTCGGCGAAGTACGCCTCGGCCTTCTACGGGCCCTTCCGGGAGGCGGTGGACTCCTCGCTCCAGGGCGACCGCCGCACCTACCAGCAGGACGGGGGCAACGCCGTGGAGGGCGTGCGCGAGGTGCGTCTCGACGTCGAGCAGGGCGCCGACGTCGTGATGGTCAAACCGGCCCTGGCCTACCTCGACGTGCTGCGCCGGGTGCGGGACGCGGTCGAGGTGCCGGTCGCGGCGTACAACATCTCCGGTGAGCTCGCGATGGTGGAGGCGGCCGCGCAGCGAGGGTGGATCGACCGCGAGGCCGCGATCTGGGAGACGTTGACGTCGATCCGGCGGGCGGGGGCCGACATCGTCCTGACGTACTGGGCGACCGAGGTCGCGGGCTGGCTACGACGGTGACCGGGGAACGACACGCCCACTTCGAGACTGTTACCGATCTGTGGAAGATTCTTGGGCTTAGAGGGCACTTTCCGAGGGAATACCGGCCCTAATGTTTGGGATGTCGGAACAGGGCCGGGGGGCCTTGAACCAGCAGAGGAATCCGGGGGGATTCCAAGAACACACCGGAACGACATCGGATGCCGGGGGGCTGATGATGTCCGACCACCGGAATGAACCCGCTTGAGCGCGCCGGGGGGCTCGCGATAGCGGGTTCTTCTGCGTCCGGAGCCGGTTCCGCTCACGCGGTGCCGGCCTGGTCTCTCTCACACACGAAAGGCCCGCCCGGTCACCGGGCGGGCCTTTCGTCGTGTGAGAAGGTCAGGGTCGTCAGGTTGTCGACGCAGGCCTGGAGCTGCTCGACGGGCTGAGCAGGGGATCGTCGGTCGAAGCACTTCAGCCTCGGCCGCGGCCGGCGACAGCACGCCACCGTCGGAGCCGCCGCCCGGACTGCCGCCGCCGCCCGGGACGCCGCCGCCGCCGGGAAGGCTGCCGACGGTGTCCTTCACGACGTTCCCCGCGTCCCCGACGGGTCCGCCGCCCGGTGCGCTGGGCGCAGGGGGCGCGGGCGTCCCCTCGCCGTCGGAGCCGCCGGGATCCGTGGCGCCGCCGGGGGTGTCGACCGGGGAGTCGCCGGTCGTGTCGACGTCGCTCGAGCCGGGCACACTGCCCCCGTCGACACCTCCGTCGACACCTCCACCGTTCGGGCTTCCACCGTCGGACCCGCCATCAGGGCCGCCGATCGGGACGATCGGCTGCGGCGCGGGCAGGATCGGCGCGGCGGCCGACAGGCTGCTCGGCACGCTGGTGAAGTCACCGCGCTGGTAGGCCGCGAGCACGGCGATGACCGTGTTCACGTAGGCCTTGGAGTGGTTGTAGCGGAAGACCGCGGCGCGCTGGCCCGGTCGCTCCGAGAGGTCCTCGTCGCCCGAGCACAGGTAGACCGCGGTCGCGAGCGCCGCGTCGTCGATGTCCTGGGGGTTGCGCACCCCGTCACCGTCGGCGTCGACCCCGACCACGGCCCAGGTCGACGGCAGGAACTGCATCGGGCCCACCGCGCGGTCGAACCGCTTGTCGTCGTCGAGCTGTCCGGCGTCGGTGTCGAGGATCCGGCTGGTCTGCCCGAGACCGTTCAGCGCGATGCCGTAGATGCCCGGACGGGCCAGGCCCTCGTCGCTGAGGCTGTTGGCGTTGGTGCGGCCGTGGTCGGACTCCACCCGGCCGATGGCGGCGACGAGCTGCCAGGGGATCCTGCACCCCGAGTCGGCCGCGTTGATCACGGCCTCGGCTCGCTGGTAGGCCGCCAGGGCGGCCGAGGGGATGTCGTTGGTCGAGGAGCTGCTCGAGACCTTGCGGACCTCGCCGAGGCTGCCGGCGCCGACCTTGCCCGGAGCCGACAGGCTCGCCGGGGCCTCGATCGCGGCGGTGGGGAGGCTGGTGCCGTCGGGCAGCGTGCCCGCGGTCTGGACGGTCTCGTCGGAGACTGCCATCGGGCTGCCCGGGCTCGCCACGCTCGCGGTCCAGGCGATCGAGACCAGGGCCAGCGGCACGATCGTGGTCGCGCGTTGCAGGCGCTTGCGGCGGGTCGTGCTCATCCATGCTCCCTCTGCTGCGCGGGCCTCCCTCGGCCCACCGATCGCACGCACGGTGCGTCGGGGTGATGCTACGGCATCATCACGTCCCGTGACGTGTCGAGCATCACCCTCATCGGGGCGGCCGGGACGGGGTGGGGGGAGCCTGCGGGTTTGGGCCCGGGTTGGCCACGGGCGGACAATGAGGGAGTGTCCTCACCGATGACCCACCCCGCCCCGGCCGCCGGTTCCCACGAGCCGACGGCCCCCCGCTCGGTCGAGGCGTCCGCAGCGTTGTTCGCCCGGGCCCGCCGGGTCACCCCGGGAGGGGTCAACTCGCCGGTGCGCGCCTTCTCCGCCGTGGGGGGCACGCCCCGCTTCATCACCGCGGCGCAGGGGGCCTGGCTGACCGACGCCGACGGGCACGACTACGTCGACCTCGTCTGCTCCTGGGGTCCGATGCTGCTGGGCCACGCCCACCCCGAGGTCCAGGCCGCGGTGAGCGAGGCGGTCTCGCGCGGCACGTCGTACGGCGCCCCGACCGTGCCCGAGGTCGAGCTGGCCGAGGAGATCGTCGCTCGCGCGCCGGTCGAGCAGGTGCGCTTCACCTCCTCGGGCACCGAGGCGGCCATGTCGGCGATCCGGCTCGCGCGCGGGGTCACGGGTCGCGACGTCGTCATCAAGTTCGCCGGCTGCTACCACGGCCACGTCGACGCGCTGCTCGCCTCGGCCGGGTCCGGCCTGGCGACGTTCGCGGTGCCCGGCACGCCCGGCGTCCCGGCCTCGGCCACCGAGCTGACCGTGGTGCTGCCCTACAACGACCGCGAGGCCGTGACCGCCGCGTTCGCCGAGCACGGCGGCCGGGTCGCCTGCCTGGTCACCGAGGCCTCGCCCGGCAACATGGGCGTGGTCCCGCCCGAGCCGGGCTTCAACGAGTTCCTCGCGCGGACCTGCCGCGAGCACGGTGCCCTGTTCGTCAGTGACGAGGTGATGACCGGCTTCCGGGCCTCCCGCACCGGCTACTGGGGCCTCGACGGCGAGCTGGAGGGCTGGCGGCCCGACATCACCGTCTTCGGCAAGGTCATGGGGGGAGGCTTCCCCGCGGCGGCCTTCGGGGCCAGCGCCGAGGTGATGGGCCACCTCGCCCCGGAGGGCTCGGTCTACCAGGCCGGCACGCTCTCGGGGAACCCGATCGCGACCACGGCCGGGCTGACCACGCTGCGTCTGGCCACCGACGAGGTCTACACCCACATCGCCGGCGCCGCCGAGACGATCAGGCGAGCGACCGCCGAGCAGCTCGAGCGCGCCGGTGTCGCCCACGCGATCCAGTCGGCGGGCACCATGTTCTCGGTGTTCTTCCGCGAGGGCCCGGTGCGCGACTTCGCCGAGGCCTCGGGCACCGACGCCCGGGCGTACGCCGCGTTCTTCCACGCCATGCTCGACCGCGGGGTCTACCTCCCGCCCTCGGCCTACGAGGCGTGGTTCCTCTCCTCCGCGCACGACGACCACGCGGTCTCCACGGTCCTCGCCGCGCTGCCCGCCGCCGCCGACGCCGCGGCGGCCGCGCAGGGCCGCACGCAGGGCCGCACGCAGGACGGGCGCGCATGAGCCACCCCACCGACGCCCCGGTCACCACCGTGGTGCACCTGCTGCGCCACGGCGAGGTCCACAACCCCGCCGGGGTGCTCTACGGGCGCCGCGACGGCTTCCACCTCTCCGAGCGCGGCCGGGCGATGGCGCAGAAGGTCGCCGACACGATCGGGGAGCGCGACATCGTGCACCTGCGGGCCTCGCCGCTCGAGCGGGTGCAGGAGACGATCGCGCCGCTGGCCGCGCTGCGCGGCCTCGACGTGCTCACCGACGAGCGGGTCATCGAGTCGGCCAACGTCTTCGAGGGCGAGAAGTTCGGGGCCGGGGCGAACGCGCTCCGCAAGCCGTCGACCTGGCGCCACCTGTGGAACCCCTGGCGTCCCTCCTGGGGCGAGCCCTACCGCGAGATCGCCGGCCGGATGATGGCCGCCGTCCACGACGCCCGCCGGGCGGCGGTCGGCCACGAGGCCGTCGTGGTCTCCCACCAGCTGCCGATCTGGACGACCCGGCTCCACGTCGAGCGACGCTCCTTCCTCCACGACCCGCGTCAGCGCGAGTGCACCCTGTGCTCGCTGACCTCGCTGCACTTCTCCGACGAGCGCCTGGTGCGCCTGACCTACTCCGAGCCGGCCGCCGACCTCATCCCGGTCGCCGACCGAGGGCAGCCGTTCTCCTCGGGGGGCGCCCGAGCATGAGGCGACCCAGTGGCGCGCGCGCCCCGGCGCTGGTCGCGGTCGCGCTCGGCCTCACCCTCGCGCTCTCGGGGTGCAGCTCGCTGAGCGGCACCGGGGACCTGCAGTACGTGCCCGGCGAGGGCAACGTCATCGAGGTCCCCGCGGCCGACCGGGAGGACCCCGTGACGCTGTCGGGGGAGTCCCTGGAGGGTGATCCGGTCGACCTGGCCGACAGTCGCGGCGAGGTCACGGTGGTCAACGTGTGGTGGTCGGGCTGCACCCCCTGTCGCACCGAGATGCCGATGCTCGTCGAGGCCGCGGCGTCGATGAAGGACACCGCGTTCCTCGGGATCAACACCCGCAACCCCGACCGCGGGACCGCCGTGGCCTTCCAGCGCGAGTTCGGGGTGACCTTCCCCTCCCTCTACGACAACACCGGGGCGCCGCTGCTGGCCTTCGGGGCGCGCTACGCACCCCAGGCCATGCCGAGCACCGTGGTGCTCGACCCGCAGGGCCGCGTGGCGGCCCTGATCAGCGGCGTGATCCCCTCCGAGCAGACGCTCAGCGACGTCGTGGACGCAGCCCGTGGCTGAGTGGTTCCAGGCCCAGGCCGCCGCCGGCTCCCTGGCCCTCGCCGTGCCGGTCGCGCTCGTCGCCGGTCTGGTGTCGTTCTTCTCGCCGTGCGTGATCCCGCTGCTGCCCGGCTACCTGTCGTACGCCACCGGCCTCTCCGGCGCCGACCTCGCCGCCGGCCGCTCGGCCGAGCACCGCGGTCGGATGCTGCTCGGCTCGGTGCTCTTCGTGCTCGGGTTCACCGCCGTGTTCGTCGCCATCGGCACGGCCGCCGGCGGCGTCGGTCTGTGGCTGCGCGCCTACCAGCGGCCCATCACCGTGGTGATGGGGCTGCTGGTCATCGTGCTCGGACTGGCCTTCGCCGGCCTCGTGCCGGCGCTCCAGCGGGACTGGCGCGTGCACCGGCTCCCCGCGGTCGGCCTCGGCGCCGCGCCGCTGGTCGGCGTGATCTTCGGGCTCGGCTGGACGCCGTGCATCGGCCCGACGCTCGGCGTGATCACCACACTGTCGATCAACGAGGCCACGGCGGGCCGGGGGGCACTGCTCTCCGCGGTCTACGCCGTCGGGCTCGGCGTCCCGTTCGTCCTGGCCGCGCTGGCCTACCGCCGCGCGCTGGGCGCCATCGGCTGGGTGCGGCGCCACCAGGCGTGGGTCACCCGGGTCGGCGGGGCGATGCTCGTGCTCGTCGGACTGGCCCTGGTCACCGGCGTGTGGGACCACCTGGTGACGTGGTTGCAGATCCAGGTCGTGAGCGACTACGAGGTGAGCGTGTGAGCGCGTCGATCCAGAGCCCTCCCGGGCCGCCACCGGCGGCGGACGCGGCCCCCCCGCCCCCTGCGCCGCCGCCCGCGCGTCGACCCGGCGAGCTCGGTCCGCGTGAGCTGGCCCGCTGGGCCTGGCGCCAGCTGACCTCGATGCGCACCGCGCTGATCCTGCTGCTGCTGCTCGCCGTGGCCGCCGTGCCCGGCTCGATCGTGCCGCAGGACTCCGTCGACTCCCTGGCCGCCACCCGCTGGCGGGACGCCCACCCGAGCCTGACCCCCGTCTACGAGCGGCTCGGCCTGTTCTCGGTCTACGACTCGGCCTGGTTCTCCGCGATCTACCTGCTGCTGCTGGTCTCGCTCGTGGGCTGCATCATCCCGCGCACCCTGGTCTACTGGCGCGGCCTGCGCGCCGCCCCGCCCCGCGCCCCCCAGCGGCTGACCCGCCTGCCCGAGCACGCGACGTACCGCACGGCCCGCACCCCCGAGGAGGCGCTCGACGACGCCCGCCGCGAGCTGCGCTCGCGCCGCTACCGGGTGCGACCCAGCGAGCCCGGCGAGGACTTCGTGGCCGCCGAGCGGGGCTACCTGCGCGAGGCCGGCAACCTGCTCTTCCACCTCTCCGTGATCGTGGTCCTCGTCGGCTTCGCCGTCGGCGGGCTGTTCGGCTACAAGGGCGGCGTGATCCTGGTCCAGGGCGCCGGGTTCTCCAACAACCTGACCCAGTACGACGACTTCGACCCCGGCGCGCTGTTCCGCAGCGACGCCATGGAGCCGTTCTCCTTCCGGGTCGACAAGTTCGACGTCGACTGGATCGACTCCGGGCGCGGTCGAGGGATGGCGCGCGGCTTCCAGGCGGGGCTGAGCTACACCACCTCACCCGGTGCCCCCCAGCAGCGCTACGACCTGCGGGTCAACCACCCGCTCTCGATCGGTGACACCGAGGTGTTCCTGATCGGCCACGGGTACGCCCCCGACGTCACCGTGCGAGACGGCGAGGGCAACGTCTCCTACTCCGGGCCGACGGTCTTCCTCCCGCAGGACCAGCAGTTCCTGTCGTTCGGCGTGATCAAGGCCCCGGCCGCGCAGCCGGGCCAGATCGGGCTCGAGGGCCTGTTCTACCCGACGTACATCATGATCGACGGAGACCCCGTCAACGTGATGGGCGACGACCAGAACCCGACCCTGTCGATGCTGCTCTACTCCGGCGACCTCGGGATGGACGACGGGTCGCCGCAGTCGTTCTACGTGCTCGACAAGACCGACGCCGACCCCGTGCTCAAGGACGACGGCAAGCCGTTCCGCCTCGATCTCCAGCCGGGCCAGACCGAGACGCTGCCCGACGGGCTCGGCACGGTCACCTTCAACGGCGTCGAGCCGTGGACGCGGGTGCAGGTCAGCCGGACCCCCGGCAAGGAGGTCGCGCTCGCCGGGGTCGTGCTGGCCCTGATCGGTCTGCTCGCCTCGCTGTTCATCCGTCCCCGCCGGGTCTGGGTGCGCGCCCGCCGCGTCGCCGACGACGACAGCAGGGGTGACCAGGGCGGTGCGACCATGGTGGAGATCGCGGTGCTGCACCGTTCGAGCTCCGCGGCCGTCCCCGGGCGCGACCCGGACGGCGGCGCCGACGAGGACGACACCGACGGACCCACCGAGCTCGCCCGGCTGGTCGCAGCGCTCAGCACCGCCCCCGTCGACGCACGGGCCACCGCACGATCCGCAGGACGAGAGGACCAGTCGTGAGCGACACCGCATGGGAAGTGCTCTCCAACCAGGCCGTGGCCGCCGCGGCCATCGTCTACTTCCTGGCCCTGCTGGCCCACCTCGTGGAGTGGGCGGCGCTGCGTCAACCCGCCGCCGAGCGCGTGGCCGCGACCGGCTCGGCGCAGGCTGCGCAGTCCGCGGGTGGCGTGGCCACCATCACCGGGGACCCCGGGCCCGCCACGAGCGGTGACGGTGCGGCGTACCGCGTGGCGCTCTTCGGTCGGCTCGGCCTGCTGCTGACGGTGATCGCGCTGGCCGCCCACGCCGTCTCCCTGCTCGGGCGCGGGATGGCGGCGGACCCGAACCGGGTGCCGTGGGGCAACATGTACGAGTTCACGCTCTCGGGCACCTTCTTCGTGGCCCTGATGTACGTCGCCCTCCGCCGCCGCTACCGGCTGGCGTGGATGGCCCCGCTGGTCGTCACCTTCGTGCTGACCCTGCTGATGGTCGCCGTGGTCTGGCTGCGCCAGCCGGTCGCTCCGCTGACCGAGGCGCTCGGCTCGTACTGGCTGGTCATCCACGTCGTCGCCGCCGTGATCGCGACCGGGGCGTTCACCCTCGGCGGGATGACCTCGGCGGTGTTCCTGGCCAAGGAGCGCCGCCCGGGCGCCGTCGGCGGGCTGCTGGGTCGCGCGCCGTCGCTGAACCGGCTCGACACGATCTCCTACCGCATCCACGCCTTCGCGTTCCCGGTGTGGACCTTCGCGGTGCTCATCACCGGCCCGATCTGGGCCCACCAGGCCTGGTCGTCGTACTGGAACTGGGACCCCAAGGAGGTCTGGGCCTTCATCACCTGGGTCGTCTACGCGGCCTACCTGCACGCCCGCACGACCGCCGGCTGGCGGGGCCGCAAGGCGGCGTACCTCGCGCTGCTCGGCGTGGCGACGCTGTGGTTCAACTTCATCGGCATCAACTACTTCTCCTCGACCAGCCAGCACTCCTACGCCTCCTCGGCGCCGGCCGTCGTCGGACCTCTCACCCCAGGTCCGACCTCCACCTGACCGTCCCGCCGCCTGCGGGCGGGGCGTGCCGGGTTGCTGCGGGTTTGCGCGGGGGCGCGGCTGCGGTTTCCCACGGGATGGTGGCGGTTCGACGCTTCCCGGTGCAGATTCACCACGGGATGCGAGGAGCTGCGGTCATCCCTTGGGAAACCGCAGCGCTGCGCACCGCAACCCCGGTACGCCGGGGTCGAGGTCGGCGCACGGCCGGCGGTGAGCGTCGGGTCGTGGCGGTCGACGCGACTCAGGTCGCGGCGTCACCGTCGTCGCGCTGGAGGCGGCGCTTGCGGTCGATCTCACGCAGGAAGTCCGGGTCGTCGTCCGGGCCCTGGACCCGTGGGGGCGTCGAGGGGCGCGGGCGCCGGGGGCCTGCGGGCCGACCACCTGAGCCGTTGCCGCCGGACCCGCCCGAAGGGAGGCCGCGCTCCTGGGCCATGCGGACCAGGAAGTAGACGACCGCGGCGAAGATGATGACCACCAGCAGGAACTTCACTCCTCCAATGTAGGCCCGGGCTGGTGATCGGCGCTGCCTGTTGGCCACCTAGGCTGGTCGGGTGAAGGAGTTCGTCGTCTACACGCTGCTGCGCCTGGGCCTGCTGGTCGGGGCCTTCGCGGCGACCGCCGGTGTCTGGTTGGCCCTCACCGGTGGTGTGAACATCTTCTGGACGCTCGTGATCGCCTTCATCGTCTCCGGCCTCGGGTCGTTCGTGCTGCTCGATCGCCAGCGGGAGGCGTTCGCCCGCCGGGTCGACGAGCGGGCCCGCCGCGCGACCGCGAGGCTGCGCGAGCGGGAGGACGCGCAGGACGCCGCGGACGCTGCGGCCGCCGAGCGGGACGAGCGGGGCTGAGCCGGGCTCAGCGCTTGCGGCCACCGAGCTGACGGCGTACGCGCTCCTCGGACTGCCCGAGCACCTTGGCCATGATCGGCACCCGCATCCGGTAGGCCGCGACGGCGGCGACGACGAGCACGACGAAGATCAGGAAGCCGGTCATGAACCGAGCCTACGTCGGGTGATGCGTCGCGACGCTCAGGCCAGCACGAGCAGCGGAGCGGCGACCAGCACCGCCCAGACCAGCTCGGCCCGGCCGGTGCCGGCGAGCACCGGGACGAGGTCCCGCCCGTCGGCCCCACCGAGCACCGTGCGCACCGCCGGCCCGGCGACGACGAGGAAGCCGAGACCGAGCAGAGCCCACCAGCTCGTGGCGGCGGCGACCGCGACGACCGCGGCCGCGGCCGCGAGGACGAGCAGGGCGTAGAGGCCGCGGGTGCGCTCGTCGCCCAGGCGGACCGCCAGCGTCCGCTTGCCGGCGTCGGTGTCGGAGGGGATGTCGCGCAGGTTGTTGGCGACGAGGATCGCGCAGGCCAGCGCCCCGATGCCGGTCCCGGCGTACCACGCGGCGGCGGGCAACGACTCGACGAGCACGACGACGGACCCGACCACGGCGACGAGGCCGAAGAAGACGAACACCATGACCTCGCCCAGGCCGAGGTAGCCGTAGGGCGAGGAGCCGCCGGTGTAGAACCAGGCCGCCGCGATGCTGAGGACGCCCACGAGCAGCAGCCACCAGGACACGGTCGCGGCCAGCACCAGGCCCGCGAGGCCGGCGACCACGAACGAGAGGAACGCCGCGGCCCTCACCGCCCCCGGGGCGGCCACGCCGGAGCCGACGAGCCGCATCGGGCCCACCCGGTCGTCGTCGGTGCCGCGGATGCCGTCGGAGTAGTCGTTGGCGTAGTTGACCCCGACCTGGAGGGCCAGGCTCACGACGAGCGCGAGCAGCGCCCGGCCGAGAGGGACCCGGCCCGCACCACCGGCGACGTACGCCGCGACGCCGGCCGCCGCGAGCACCGGGGCGACGGCGGCCGGCAGGGTCCGCGGTCGGGCACCGGCCACCCACTGCGCGGCCGTGGTCATCGCGGGCTCCTCGTCACGACCAGCGATCTAAGCAGCACGGAGCGGGTGGGCGGGACCCCGAGGGCTCAGGCGTGGCCCGGGGGTGCGCTCGGGCAGGGGCGGTGCACAGGCGCCCAGACGCTGCCGGCGGTCCCGCCGAGCTGCGCGGCGCGCCGGTGACGGTGACGTGGCCCAGCCAGGCGAGCAGCACGCGCGGGGCATCGGTCTCCTGGACCGGCCACAGCAGGACACGACGTCGAGCAGGACCTGCTCGGTGGTTGCGCAACGCTCCCGCGACGACGGGCCCCACGCCGCCCGACGAGGTCCGTGCCGCTGGGGCCAGGCAGTCGAGGGCCAGGAGTCGAGGGCCAGGGAGTCGAGGGCCAGGGAGTCGAGGGCCAGCGCGATCCCCCCGAGCGCAGCCGGGCCGGCGGGGTGGGAGGGCTGCCTCACGGCGGGGAGGGTGTCCTGGGCCGCTAGCGTCTGTCGGGTGGATCCCGACCAGATGGGCGAGCTGGAGCGGTGGCTGGGCGCCTCGGCGGAGCCCACGCCGCTCGTGGTCGAGACGTCGGGCTCGACGGGCCGCCCCAAGCGGGTCCTGCTGCCGCGGGCGGCGGTGCTGGCCTCGGTCCGCGCCACCGAGGAACGCCTGGGCGGATCGGGTCCCTGGGTGCTCACGCTGCCCCCGTCGTACGTCGCCGGGCTGATGGTGCTGGTGCGGTCCCTGGTCGCCGGGCACCGGCCGAGCGTGCTCGCCGACGACGGCTGGCCCGACGGCGAGGGCTGGTTCGTCTCGCTGGTGCCGACCCAGCTCGCGCGGATGCTCGACGTCGAGGCCGAGGTGGCGGCGCTGCGACGCTCCCGCACCGTCCTGCTCGGCGGCGGGCCGGTCCCGGCCGGGCTGCGCGACCGCGGCGCCGCGGCCGGGGTCCGGACCGTCGCGACGTACGGCATGGCCGAGACGTGCGGCGGCTGCGTCTACGACGGCGTGCCCCTGGACGGCGTCCGCGTCGACCTCGAGGCCGACGGCCGGGTGCGTCTGGGCGGGCCGACGCTCTTCGCCGGCTACGAGGACGACCCGGAGCTGACCGGGGAGGTGCTGGTCGACGGCTGGTTCCGCACCGCGGACGCCGGCCGGATCGTCGAGGACGGTCGTCTGGAGCTGCTCGGTCGCCTCGACGACATGGTCGTCACCGGCGGCGTCAACGTGCCCGGCGGCGTGGTCGCGGCCCGGCTGCGCGAGCACCCGGCCGTGCGCGCGGCCGAGGTCGTCGGGGTCGACGACCCCGAGTGGGGCCGGCGGGTGGTGGCCGTGGTCGCCGGCGACGTCAGCCTCGCGACGGCCCGCGACTGGGTCGCCGGGCGCCACCCCCGGGCCTGGGCCCCGCGGCAGCTGGTCGCCGTGGACGACGTACCGCTGCTGGCCAACGGCAAGACCGACCGGCTGGCCGTGCGGCGTCTCGTCGAGGAGCACGCATGAGGGTCTTCTCGGTGCCCCTGCGCACCCGCTTCCGCGGCATCACGGTGCGCGAGGGTGTCCTGCTCGAGGTCGCACGGGCGGACGGCTCGACCGGCTGGGGCGAGTGGAGCCCGTTCCTGGAGTACGCCCCCGACGTCGCCGCGCCCTGGCTGCGCGCCGCCGAGGAGGCGGCCGCCGGCGACTGGCCGGCGCCGCTGCGCGACCGGGTCCCGGTCAACGTGACCGTGCCCGCGGTCGGCCCGGACCGGGCCCATGCGCTCGTCCTCGCCGGCGGCTGCCGCACGGCCAAGGTCAAGGTCGCCGAGCCCGGCCAGTCGCGTGCCGAGGACGAGGCCCGGCTGGAGGCCGTCCGCGCCGCGCTCGACGTCGGCGGTCCGGGCGGGCGGGTCCGCGTCGACGCCAACGGTGGCTGGTCGGTCGACGAGGCCGTGACCGCGATCCCGCTGCTCGACCGAGCCGCCGGCGGCCTGGAGTACGTCGAGCAGCCCTGCGCCAGCGTCGAGGACCTCGCGGCCTGCCGACGCCGCGTGGGCGTCCCGGTCGCCGCCGACGAGTCCATCCGGCGCGCGAGCGACCCCTACCGGGTGCGCGACCTCGAGGCCGCCGACGTCGCCGTGCTGAAGGTCCAGCCGCTCGGTGGGGTGCGGGCCTGCCTGCGCATCGCCGAGGACATCGGGCTGCCCGTCGTCGTCTCCTCGGCCCTCGAGACCTCGGTCGGGATCGCGGCCGGGGTGGCGCTGGCAGCCGCGCTGCCCGACCTCCCCCTCGCCTGCGGGCTGTCCACGGTGCAGCTGCTGACCGGTGACGTCGTCGCCGACCCGCTGGTCCCGGTCGACGGGTTCCTGCCGGTCGTGCGTCCCGTGGTCGAGCCGGCCCGGCTCGACGCCCTCGCGGCCGACGCCGGGCGGGTGCGGCACTGGGAGGACCGGCTCGCCGCGGTCCGGGACTGGCAGGATCGGCGCTCGTGAGCGACCCGAGCACGCCGAGCCCGTCCACCCTGCTGGCCCGCGACGTCGTCACCGCCCTGATCGAGCGCGGGGTCACCGAGATCGTCCTCGCCCCGGGCTCGCGCAACGCGCCGCTGGCCTTCGCCGCCCACGACGCGGCGGCTGCGGGCCTGGTCCGGCTGCACACCCGCATCGACGAGCGCTCGGCCGGGTTCCTGGCCCTCGGACTGACCCGCGTCGGCTCCCGTGCGGCGGTGACGTGCACCTCCGGCACCGCCGTGGCCAACCTGCACCCCGCCGTGCTCGAGGCCGCCCACGCCGGGGTGCCGCTGGTGGTCGTGACCGCCGACCGGCCGGCCCGGCTGCGTGGGACCGGGGCCAACCAGACCACCGACCAGGTCGGGGTCTTCGGTCGGCTGGTGGCCACCCACGACGTCGCCGCCGGGGGCGGGCCGGTGTGGCCCCCCGACGAGGTCGACCCCTTCGCCGTGGTGCACCTCGACGTGCAGCTCGACGACCCGCTGGTGCCGGGGGACCGTTGGGCGCCCGAGGTCGAGCCCGGGCAGCGGCCCCGGTCGCGCCGTCGACCCGTCCACCCGGAGCCGGTCGAGACCGTCGCGCCCGGACCTCGCACCGTCGTCGTGGCCGGGGACGACGCCGGCCCCCCCGCGCGCCAGCTGGCCGAGCAGGCCGGGTGGCCGTTGCTCGCCGAGCCCACCAGCGGGTCGCGCACCGGGGACCACGCGCTGCGCTGCTACCGGCTGCTGCTCGCCACCGCGCTGGCCGAGGAGGTCGAGCGGGTGGTGGTCTTCGGCCACCCCACGCTCTCGCGCCCGGTGATGCGGCTGCTGGGCCGCGACGACGTGGAGGTCCTCGACGCCGGTGCCCGGGGGGTCTGGAGCGAGCGGCCGTTCGCGGTCGGCCACCGCTTCGTCACGGGCCGACCGCACGCGGTCGCGACCGACGACCCGTCGTGGCTCGAGCGCTGGCGCGAGGCCGACCGGGAGGTCTCGACCCGCCTCGACCGGCTGCTCGCCGCGGAGCCGGCCCTGACGCCGTGGGAGGTCGCGGGGGCGGTGAGCCGCGCCGTACCGCCCGGGGGGCTGCTGCACGTCGGCGCCTCCAACCCGGTCCGCGACCTCGACCTGATGGTCGCGCCGTACGCCGTGGGCGACCGCCGGTTCGTGACCGCCAACCGGGGTCTGGCCGGCATCGACGGCACGGTCTCCTCAGCGATCGGCGCCGCGCTGGGCCGCCCGAGCACCACGCGCGCCCTCGCCCTGATGGGCGACGTCACCTTCCTGCACGACAGCAACGGGCTGGTCCTCGGCCCCGAGGAGCCGCGCCCGGACCTGCAGCTCGTCGTGGTCAACGACGACGGCGGCTCGATCTTCGCCACCCTCGAGCAGGGCGGGCCGGCCCACGCCGACCGCTTCGAACGGCTCTTCGCCACCCCGCACCACGTCGACCTCGCCTCCCTGTGCGCCGCGACCCGGACCCCGCACCTGCGGGTGTCGAGCCTCGGTGAGCTCGAGCAGGCGCTGGCCTCGCCCAACGGGGGCCTCGAGGTCGTCGAGGCCGTCGTCGGACGCGCCGACCGACGCGCGCTCGACGAGCGGATCCGGGGCCTGACCGACCGAGCGTGACGCCTCGGGCGGCCCCAGCGGGGTCCGAGGGGCGGGACCGGGGACGGGAGCGGGAATGCCAGCGGCCCGACGGGCGATGATAGGTCCGTGGAGATCGCCGTCTTCCTGATCGTGCTCGCGGTCAGCGTCATCGCCGTCACCGGCCTCGCCGGTCGCGTCGACGTGCCCGCACCGTTCGTGCTGATCGTGGCCGGCGCGGTCGCCTCGTACCTGCCGGGCATGCCCGAGATCCGGCTCTCGCCCGAGGTCGTGCTGCTCGGGCTGCTGCCACCGCTGCTCTACGCCGCGGCGATCCAGACCTCGCTGGTGGAGTTCAACGCCAACCGCCGCCCGATCCTGCTGCTCTCGGTCGGGCTCGTCGTCTTCACCACCCTGGGGATCGGGGTGCTGGTGCACCTCACGCTGCCCGGAGTCCGGTGGCCCGAGGCCTTCGCCATCGGCGCGGTCGTCGCCCCTCCCGACGCCGTGGCCGCGCTGGCCATCGGTCGTCGCATCGGGCTGCCCCGGCGGGTCGTGACGATCCTGGAGGGGGAGTCGCTGCTCAACGACGCCACCGCGCTGGTCTCGCTGCGCACGGCGATCGCCGCCGCCGGCGTCTCGATCTCCGCCACGAGCGTCGGTCTCGACTTCGTCGTCGCGGCCGGCGGCGGCGTGCTCGTCGGCGGGCTGCTCTACCTCGTGGTCGCGGGGGCACGACGGCGGGTCACCGACCCCGCCATGGACACCGCGATCTCGTTCGTCGTGCCCTTCGCGGCGTACGTCGCGGCCGAGGAGATCCACGCCTCCGGGGTGATCGCGGTGGTGATCGCGGGACTGCTGCTCGGGCACAAGTCGCCGATCCTGCAGAACGCCCACTCCCGCATCGCCGAGCGCACCAACTGGCGCTCGATCTCGTTCCTGCTGGAGAACACCGTCTTCGCCCTGATCGGGCTCCAGGCGAAGTGGCTGCTCGCCGACGTCGGCGACAGCGACCTCGGGCTCGGGCGGATCGCCGTGGTCTGCCTGGTGACGCTGGTCGGCGTGATCGTGCTGCGCCTGGTGTGGACCTTCGCGGTGCGCTACCTGCTGGTGCGACCGGGGATCGACCGGGACTTCGGGCGACGGCCGCCCTGGACGTCGACCTTCGTCATCGGCTGGGCCGGGATGCGCGGCGTGGTCACCCTCGCCGCCGCCTTCGTCATCCCGGAGGGGACGCCGCAGCGTGAGGTGCTGCTGATGATCGCCTTCACGGTGGTGGCGGGCACGCTGCTGCTCCAGGGGCTCTCGCTGCCCTGGGTGGCGCGACGTCTCGGCGTACCGTCCCCGGACCCGATGGAGGACGCCCTGGCCCGCGCCTCGCTGCTCCAGCAGACCTCGAAGGCGGCCTACGAGGCGCTGGGGGAGATCGAGCACGACGACCGCACCGGCGTGCTGGACTCGATCAGGCAGCGCGTGGAGCAGCGGAACTTCGCGGCCTGGGAGCGCCTGAACACCACCGCCGACGAGGAGAGCCCCAGCGACCTCTACACCCGGGTGCGCCTGGCCATGATCGACGCCGAGCGCCGTCGCGTGCTCGAGATCCGCTCGACCGGCACGGTGCCCTCGGAGGTCGTCAGCGAGGTCCTCGGGATGCTCGACATCGAGGAGTCCATGCTCGACGAGGTCCGCGAGACCCGGGACGTCGAGCGGGAGGCCGGCTTCGTCGGCGTCGGCCGCGACACCTGCGAGCACCTCGAGCACGCGCCGCCCGTCGAGACCGGCAACGACCTGGTCTGCGAGGACTGCGAGCCGGGCGAGCGCTGGGTCGCGCTGCGCCTGTGCCGCGAGTGCGGGTACGTCGGCTGCTGCGACTCCTCGCCCCACCGCCACGCCACCACCCACTTCCACGACACCACCCACCCCGTGATGCAGTCCGCCGAGCAGGGCGAGCAGTGGCGCTGGTGCTTCGTCCACCACGTCACCGGCTGACCGCCCAGGTGCCACTCCCTGCAGGCCCAGGTGCCGCCGGATGTCGGCCGAGGTGTCACCTCCTGCTCGACCGATCGCAGATCCTGATCGCGATCCTGCTCCCGGTCCACGTCCAAGAACCCGTCCGTGACTGTCGACACGTAGAACGCACGGGTGCATGATGTGCGTCACACGTTGACGCGTGTCCAGCCCCAGTCCCGTTCCAGGATCAGGAGAGCAGATGAAGACGCAGGCCGCAGTGGTGTACGAGCCCGGCAAGCCCATCGAGATCGAGGAGCTGACCCTCGACAAGCCCCAGGCGGGCGAGGTGCTCATCCGCTACACCCACGCCGGGCTGTGCCACTCCGACATCCACGTGGCGCACGGCGACCTCGAGGCCCGGCTGCCGATGGTGCTCGGACACGAGGGCGCCGGGATCATCGAGGAGGTCGGCCCCGGAGTCGACCGCGTCAAGGTCGGCGACCACGTCGTCTGCTCGTTCATCCCCAACTGCGGGCACTGCCGCTACTGCGCCAACGGCCAGCAGTCGATCTGCGACATGGGCGCCAGCATCCTGGAGGGCTACCTGCCCGGCGAGCGGTTCCCCATCAGCGGCCCGCGCGGGCAGTACGGCGCGATGTGCATGCTCGGCACCTTCAGCCAGTACGGGGTGATCCACCAGAACTCCACCGTCAAGGTCGACGACGACCTGCCTCTCGAGAAGGCCGTCCTCGTCGGCTGCGGCGTCCCCACCGGTTGGGGGGCCGCGGTGAACACCGCCGAGGTCAGGCCCGGTCAGACCGTGGTCGTCATCGGCATCGGGGGCATCGGGATCAACGCCGTCCAGGGCGCGGCGCTGTCGGGGGCCAAGAACGTCATCGCCGTCGACCCGCTGGCCAACAAGCGCGAGAAGGCGATGGAGCTCGGGGCGACCCACGCCTTCGAGAGCACCGAGCTGGCGATGGAGACCATCACCAACCTGACGCGCGGGCAGATGGCCGACTCCGCCATCCTGACCCCGGGCCTGATGACCTCCGAGATCGTCGCCGGTGGGTTCCACGCCGTCGGCAAGGGCGGCATCGTGGTGCTGACCGGTCTCAACAAGGTCATGGAGCAGACCATCGAGCTGCCGGGCACGATCATGACGCTCTACCGCAAGCAGCTGCGAGGGAGCCTGTTCGGTGACTGCAACCCGACCACCGACATCCCACGGATCCTCGGGCTCTACCAGTCGGGCGACATCAAGCTCGACGAGATCATCACGCGCACCTACACCCTCGACCAGGTCAACGAGGGCTACGACGACCTGCTCAACGGCGAGAACGTGCGCGGCGTCGTGGTCCACGAGCACGCATGAGGTCTGCATGACGGGAGTCTCCCGATGACGGGAGCCGCGGTGCCGGTCGTCGACCGGGCCCGCGAGACCGAGCTCCTCGAGGCGGCGTTGGCCAGTGGCGCCCACGTCGTCCTCGAGGGGCCGCCCGGCACCGGGAAGACGACGTTGCTGCGCCGGGTCGCGGCCCGCCGCGAGGCCGCGCTCGCGGTCGTCGAGGGCAACGCCGAGCTCACGCCGGCACGGCTCGTGGGGCACTTCGACCCCGCGCTGGTGCTGGCGCGCGGCTACCACCCCGACGTGTTCGTCGACGGGCCGCTGCTCACCGCGATGCGCGAGGGGGGTCTGCTCTACGTCGAGGAGCTCAACCGGGTGCCGGAGGAGACCCTCAACACCCTGCTGGCGGTGATGTCCGAGCGCGAGATCGCGGTCCCGCGCCTCGGGGTCGTCCACGCCGCGGGCGGCTTCGGCATCGTCGCCGCGATGAACCCCTACGACGCCGTCGGCACCGCGCGGGTCTCCAGCGCGGTCCACGACCGGACCTGCCGGATCACGATGGGCTACCAGAGCGCCGAGGCCGAGCAGCGCATCGTCGAGCAGCGCACCACGGTGTCCTCGCCCGACTGGTGCGCCCGGGCCGTCCGGCTGGTGCGAGCCACGCGCGAGCACCACGAGCTGCGGGTCGGGTCCTCGGTGCGCGGCACGATCGACCTCGCCGGTCTGGCCCACGAGCTCGGCCGCGTGCGCGGCGTACCGGCCGAGGACTGGCAGGTCGGTCTCGACTCCGCCCTGGTCTCGCTCAGCGGCCGGGTGCGCGTCGACGAGTCGTCGACCCGCACGCCCGAGGCCGTCATCGAGGAGCTGTACGTCGAGCAGTTCGGGCCGCGCCCCGACGAGGACGCCGGCTCGGACCCCGACGAGGACCCCCAGGGAGGCGACCCCTCGGGGGAAGCCTGAGCCCGCCCGCCGGGGCGGGCGCCCCGAAGCCCCGACCGGGCCAGCCGCAGCCGCAGCAGGACGCCAAGCCGTCGCGGCGCGGGCGGCCCGACCGCACCGCGGGCCGGGCGGAGCTCTCGCGGCACGCCCGGTTCAGCGAGCTCTCCCCGGAGGTCGGCGAGCTCGACGTGGACGCCGTGCGCGAGGCGGTGGCCGAGGACCCCGACGACGTGCTGACGCTGCTGGCGGCGATGAGCAAGGCCACCGACCCCGCCCTGCGGGCGCAGGTCCAGGCGCTCGTGCCGCGCCTGGTCATCGACCGGGCGCGGGCCGGTCCGAGCGGACGGATCGGCTCCGGCCGGCTGCGGGCCGTGCCGGCCGACCGTGGCGGCGACCTCGACCTGGACGCCTCGATGGAGGCGATCGCCCACGCCCGCGCCGTACGCCGTCCGCCGGGCCTCGACGAGCTGACCTCGCGGGTCTGGCAGCGGCCGGCGACCGCGGTGTGCCTGCTCGTCGACCGCTCCGGCTCCATGGACGGCCCCCGGCTGGTCACCGCCGCGATGGCGGCCGCGGCGTGCGCGCTGCGCTCCGCGGAGTCGGGCGGTGAGCTGTCGGTGATCGCGTTCGACCGCCGGGCCGAGGTGGTCGTCGACCTGCGGACCCCCTGCAGCCCCCAGACCGCCGTCGAACGGGTCCTCGGGCTGCGTGGGCACGGCATGACCTCGCTCGACGCCGCGCTGCGCGCAGCACGTCAGCAGCTGGAGGGCGCGCGGGCCCGGCGACGGGTCACGATCCTGCTCTCCGACTGCCGGGTCACCGACGACGTCGACCCCGTGCCCGCGGCTCGCGCGCTCGACGAGCTGCTCGTCGTCGCCCCGGCCAGTGACGACGACGAGGCCCGCCGCGTCGCCCGTGCCGCCGGCGCCCGGATGGCGTCGCTGGCCTCCCTGGTCGACCTCCCGCGGGTGCTCGACACCCTCCTCGCGCCCTGAGCGCCCGAGCATCCTGAGCGCCCGAGCACCTGCGGCGGCGACGCGGGCTCAGCCGGCGAGCGCGTCCTCGAGGGTGCGGGGATCGCGGCCCGTGACGCGGCGTACGTCGTCGGTGACCTCGGCGCACGACCCGTCGGCGATCGCGGTGTAGGTGGAGACCCACGCGTCGAGCAGGTACGGCTCCGCGTCGGGCCAGCCGGCCCGCCGCGAGGCGTAGGCCTCCTCGACGCTCTCCTCGACGTAGGTCAGGTCCCGTCCGAGCGCCAGGCCGGCACGTGCGGCGACCTCGGCGAACGAGATCGCCTCGGGCCCGGTCAGGACGTACGTCGCGCCGCGGTGCTGCTCCGGCGCACGCAGCACCTCCGAGGCCACGTCGGCCACGTCGGCGCGCGCGACGCCGGCGACCCGGCCGGACCCGGCCGGTCCGCGGATCACGCCGGACTCGTCGGCGAACTCGGGCAGCACCTCGAGGTAGAAGTTGTCGCGCAGGAAGGTGAAGTCCATGCCCGACGCGCGGATCGCCGCCTCGGCGTCGGCGTGGTCGCGACCGAGGGTGAACGTCGCCTCCGGGTCGGCCCCGGAGAACGACGTGTAGACGACGTGGCCCACCCCGGCCTCGGTGGCGGCGGCGATGAAGCTGCGGTGCTGATCGCGGCGGTCCGGCGCCTCGGCGGCCGAGACCATGAACAGCGTCTCCACCCCGCGCAGCGCCTCGACGCAGGCGGCGCGGTCGGCGTAGGTGCACTCACGCACGTCGGTGTCGATGTCGGGCGCGCGGCTCACGTCGCGCACCAGCAGGCGCAGGTCGAGACGGAAGTCGCTGCCGGCCAGCTGCCGGGTGACGAGACCCCCGACGGCGCCGGTGGCTCCGGTGATCGCGACGGTCCGGGTGGCGGGGGAGAGGGTCATGGCGGCCCAACGCCCCGGCCCGCCACGATCATCCCCCGCTCAGCCCGGCGGACGGTAGCCCGGCCGACCGCTCGTGCCGACCGCCCGCAGCGCGGACTGGGAGGCGGCTCGACCGGCCTCGGAGATCCTGGAGGCGGGCTCGCTGTTCAGCGACGGAGGCAGGACCACGACGGGGCACTGCGCGGCCGAGATGACGCGATGGGCCAGCATCGACGACGACGACGGGGAGCGGGCAGCGTCGATGACCAGGAGGTCGGCTCCCGCCGACACCGCCAGCAGGCTCCGACGCTTGCCGCCGTGCAGCACCCGGCACTCGGCCCCGTGCTCCTCGCCGAGCGTCGCGACGACGTCGGCGTCGAGCGCGGCCTGGGCGTCGGCCCGGTCCGGCTCGGTGGCACCGGACGGCTTCAGGACGCGGACGGCCACGAGTCGCCCGTCGTTGGCGGCCGCCTGGGCCGCGGCCCAGGTCAGCGCGGCTGGTGAGCCCGACGTCGCGCTGACGCCCACCACCACGGTGTACCGGCGGTCGCCCACCACGGCGACGGGTGCCTCGGATCCTGTCTCGGACATGGGTGTCTCCTCAGACGGGCAGGTGGGTGACGAGGTTGCCCTCTTCGTCGTGCTCGGTCAACGGTGGGGCGATCTCCTCGAGGGACTTGCCCTCGGCGTCGACGCCCCACACGACCGCGACCAGGGCGCCGAGCAGCATGATCGCGGTCGCGATGACGTAGCCCCAGAACATCGGGGTGCGGTCCTGGCCGTCGCCGATCAGCCAGCCGTAGAAGACCGGGCCGATCGCGCCGAAGACCTGGGCGACGGCGAAGAAGTAGGAGATCGCCTGGCCCCGGACCTCCTGGGGGAAGATCTCCGAGACGGTCAGGTAGCCCGCGGAGGCTCCGGCGGAGGCGAAGAAGAACGCCGCGCACCAGAACGCGGTGTGCGTGAGCGGCGTGAGCTGGTCGCCGAGGAAGAGCAGCGCGGAGATGCCGAGGATGATCCCGGACAGCGAGTAGCAGCCGCCGATCATCTTGCGGCGCCCGATCGTGTCGAAGTACTTGCCGAGGATCAACGGGCCGAGCAGGTTGCCGATGGCGAACGGGAAGAAGTAGAGCGCGGCCTCGGAGCTGCTGAGGCCGTAGAAGTTCTTGAGCACCAGCGCGTAGGTGAAGAAGATGGCGTTGTAGAGGAAGCTCTGCGTGATCATCAGGGTCGCACCCAGCACGGTGCGGGTCGGGTAGAGCTTGAAGAAGACGTAGACCAGCTGCTTGACCGTCAGGGCCTCGCCGGCCTTGATCCAGCGCCCGTCGCTCTTGTCGTCGTGGTGGGGCAGCTCCTCGCCCGCGTCCCGGACCTCCTGCTCGATCCCCGAGACGATGGTTTCGGCCTGCTCGGCGTGACCGTGGGTCAGCATCCAGCGGGGGCTCTCGGGGATGTGGCGGCGCAGGTAGATGATGCCCAGCCCGAGGATGGGGCCGATCAGGAACGCGATGCGCCACCCGAGGTCCTGGGCGAAACGGTCGGTGTCGAGCAGGACGGTGCTGGCCAGCGCACCGAGCGCGGCACCGGCCCAGTAGGTGCCGTTGATGGCCAGGTCGACCCGGCCGCGGTGCTTGCCCGGGATCAGCTCGTCGATGGCCGAGTTCACCGCGGAGTACTCGCCGCCGATGCCCATGCCCGAGATGAAGCGGGTCACCAGGAAGACCCACATCGTCGGGGCGAAGGCCGACGCGGCGGCTC
Source organism: uncultured Actinomycetota bacterium (assembly GCA_963760555.1). GTDB lineage: Bacteria > Actinomycetota > Actinomycetes > Propionibacteriales > Nocardioidaceae > Nocardioides. The sequence continues at coordinate 472,774 of CAVXDJ010000004.1, forward strand.
CGAGGAGGTAGACCGCCAGGGTCAGGGTGAACATCTTCTTGCGGCCGAGCGTGTCGGTGAGCCGACCGAAGAGCAGGGCGCCCGCGACCTCGCCGAGCAGGTAGACGGTGCCCGCCAGGCCGACGTCCGCGCTGCTCATGCCCAGGGTCTTCTCGAACCCGCCGGCGGCGACGATCTGGACCTCGAGACCGTCCAGGATCCAGGCGGTGCCCAGCCCGAAGACCACCATCCAGTGGAACCGGCTCCACGGCATGTCGTGCATCCGCGCCGGGATGGTGCTGCGGATCGGCTTCTCCTGCTCGGTGGTCCCCGCGCTCATGCGTCCCCCCTCGTGCGGGCCCCGGGCGGCGGCCGCAGCGCTACTTCTAGCACCGGACGGTGGACGGCCTCGATACCCCGAGGGGTGGAATGTGAGCTCAGGCCGTACGCAGCATCCGCAGCTCACGGCCGTGCTCGGTGTCCTTGCCGACCCCGTCGGACGCGAAGCCCTGACGGCGGTAGAACCGCACCGCCCGCTCATTTCCCTGCAGCACCCACAGGTACGCCGGCCCGTCGGCCAGCACCGCGCGGAACAGGTCGTGGCCCACGGCCGTGCCCCACCACGCACCCCGCACGTAGAGCGCCCACAGCTCGGCCGGCGCGGGCGGGTCGTCGGCCCGGGCGGGTCCGGCGGTCGCGAAGCCGATCAGACCGTCGTCGGTCTCGGCCAGCAGGGTCGGCGGGCGCGAGACCTCGGCCAGCACGTGCTCCCAGCGCGCGACCCGGGCCGGGACGTCGGCGAGCAGCCCGGCGAGCAGCGCGTCGGGCATCAGGCCGGCGTACGCCTCGGCCCAGCAGTCCAGGTGCAGCCGCGCGAGCGCCTCGGCGTCGTACGTCGTCGCGCTGCGCAACCGCCAGGCGGGGGGTTCCTCGTCCATGACGCGCATCGTGCCTGACCACCCGGCCGCCGTCACCGGCATAGCGTGGGGCCATGCGCATCACCAAGCACGGCCACGCCTGCGTCCGCCTCGAGCAGGACGGTGTCTCGATCGTCCTCGACCCGGGGGTCTTCACCGAGCCCGACGCCGTCGACGGGGCGACGGCGGTGCTGATCACCCACGCGCACCCCGACCACCTGCACCCCGAGAACCTGCGCGCCACCGACGCACCGATCTGGACCATCGCCGCCGTGGCCGACCAGCTGCGCGCCGACGCCCCCGACGTGGCCGAGCGGGTCACGGTCGTGTCCCCGGGCGCGACGTTCGACGCCGGTCTCGCGGTCACGGTCCACGGCGAGCTGCACGAGGTCATCCACCCCGACCTGGACCGGCTGGACAACGCCGGGTACCTCGTCTCGGGCGACCTCGAGGTCTTCCACCCCGGTGACGCGCTGACCAGGCCGGGGGTCCCCGTCGACGTGCTGTGCCTGCCGACGTCCGCACCCTGGCTGCGCTCGCGCGACGCCGTCGACCTCGCCCGGGACGTCGGGGCGCCCCGCAACCTGGCCATCCACGACCGGATCTACTCCGAGGCCGGGCACGGCTTCCTGGCCGCCCAGATGGACCAGCTCCTGGGCCCCCGGGGCCTGACCTACCTGCGCCGCGCGGACGGCGAGGACCTCTGAGCGACCGCGATGGGCGTGCCGGTGGGCCGGGGGCGCCTCCGACCCGGTCAGGACCCGAGCGCGTCGCGGACCGGCACCAGCTTGGCCTGCGACTCGGCCAGCTCGGCGCCGGGCTCGGAGGAGGCCACGACCCCGCAGCCGGCGTAGAGCCGCACGAGCGAGCCGTCGCCCTCGACGGAGGCCGAGCGCAGCGCCAGGCCCCACTCGCCGTCACCGCTGGTGTCCATCCAACCGACCGGGCCGGCGTAGCGGCCGCGGTCCATGCCCTCGATCTGGCTGATCAGCAGCGTCGCGGCCTCGGTCGGCGTGCCGCCGACCGCGGCGGAGGGGTGCAGCGACTCCGCGAGCCGCAGCGAGGACACCCCGGCGGACTCGCGCACCACGCCGGCGACGTCGCTGGCCAGGTGCATCACGTTGGGCAGGTGCAGCACGAACGGCGTCTCGGGCACGTTCATCGACGAGCAGTGCGGCTCGAGCGCGTCGGCGACCGAGCGCACGGCGTACTCGTGCTCCTCGAGGTCCTTGCTCGAGCGGGCCAGGTGCGCGGCGAGGGTGAGGTCGTTGCTGTCGTCACCGGTCCGCCGGATCGTCCCGGCGAGCACCCGTGACGTCACGAGCCCGCGCTCACGGCGCACCAGCATCTCCGGCGTCGCGCCGAACATCGCGTCGACGTGGAAGGTCCAGCACATCGGGTACGCCGCGGCGAGGCGGCGCAGCGGCCAACGGACGTCGATGGGCTCGGTCGCGGTCGCCAGCAGGTCGCGGGCCAGGACGACCTTCTCCAGGCCGTGGGCCTCGATCCGGTCGACGGCGTCGGCGACGACACCCATCCACTCCTCGCCGTTGAGGGCGCCGTCGGCGAAGACGAGGTCCCGCGGAGACCGGGGCGCGGCCTGGGGCCGCGGCACCGCGACGTCGAGGCCGTCGGGACCGCCGTCAGCGACGACGGTCAGCCACGCACGCTCGCCGCGTCGACCCACGACCACCCGGGGCACCACGAGCACGGAGTCACCGGGCTCGTCGGCGAAGGCGAAGCTGCCGAAGCAGACCGGGCCGGTGCCGGGCTCGCCCACCGCGTCGTCGACCTCGGTGCGCGCGACCAGCTCGCTCCACCACTTGTCGGCGTCGGCGAACCGCGTCGCACCCGCGGTGCGCAGCACCGCGACCTCGCCCCAGCCGACGAGGCCGTCGCCTCGTCGGATCCAGGCCAGGGGGGTCTCGGGGGGCAGCAGGTCGACCAGCACGTCGACCTCGGCCGGATCCAGGGCGATGGTGCGGGCGACCAGCGGGGCAGCCTCGGTCGCGCTTCTCACGCCGCGAGCCTACCCAGGGGCCCCTCCTCCCACCGGGTCGGTAACGTCGTGCGAATGCCTGCTTCCCCCCGCACCGACCCTGCCGTCCGCACCCGCCTGCTCGGCCTCGCCGTGGGCGTGGTCGCGCTGCTCGCCCTCGTCGGCCTCGCCGTCGTGCTGCCCCGCCTCGAGGGCTCCACCGCCGACGCCGCGGGCGCCTCCGGCGCCTCCGGCACCTCGGCGCGTGACGGCGTCGAGGTGACCCTGCCCGAGAGCGTCGCCGGCTTCACCGCCAGCACCGCGGGCAGCGACGCCCAGGCCATCGAGCTGCGGAGCCGCCTCGAGTCGGCTGCCTCCGAGCTGCAGCGGACCTACGGCGTGCCGGTCTCGGTCGGGCTGTACGCCGGCGACGGAGGCGGCGGCGGGGACCAGCGCTCGGCCGTCGTGACCGCGCTGTCCGCGCCGGCGGGGCTGTTCCTGCCCAGCGGTCCCGCCCCGGAGCCGAGCATGCTGCAGCTCGCCCGCAACCAGGCTGTGCTCGGCCGGGTCGGCGACGCCGTCTGCAGCAGCGTCTACGGCGCCCCGGTGCCGGCCGGGCAGGCCGTCGACGAGGCCGAGGTGCCCCAGGGCGTCCAGTGCCAGGTCACCACGGACGGCGTGACCTACCAGGTCGACGGCTCGGCGATGACCGCGAGCGACGCGGTCGACCTGCTCGACGCCATCGCCGCTGCCCAGGGCTGAGCCGGGCCGACCGTACGCCGCGGCTCAGGAGCGGTACACGACCACGGTGTCGCCCACCGAGACCTGGTCGAAGAGCGCCGCGATGCCGTCGTAGTCCCGGATGTTGACGCAGCCGTGCGAGGCGCCGTCGTAGCCACGGGCGGCGAAGTCCGAGGAGTAGTGCACGGCCTGGCCGCCGGAGAAGAACATCGCGAACGGCATCGCCGAGCCGTAGAGGCTCGAGACGTGGTCGCGGCTCTTGAGCTCGACGCGGAAGGTGCCCTCGCGGGTCGGCGTGTACTCCGCGCCGAAGCGGGTGTCCAGCGTCGTCTGCACCGCACCGTCGACCACCCAGCGCAGCGTGCTGCTGGTCTTGTCGATGCACAGCACCCGACCGGTCTCGCAGCGCGGGTCGAGCGCGCCGGCGGCGTTGCCCGCAGCTTCCGGTGTCACGCCGAGGAGCTCGTCCCGGGTCGGTTCGCGCGTCATCGCGGTGAGCCGGTCCATCGTCCGTCGGTCGACCTCACCGGTGACGGGGATCTCGCGCTTGGCCTGGAAGCCGCTCACGGCGCCGGCCGTCACGTCCCCGTAGTAGCCGGTCGGGGCTCCGGAGAACCACGCGATCTGGGTGAGGCGGGCCTGCAGGTCGCGGACGTCGTCGCCGTCGTCGCCGGTGCCGAGCAGCCTCGGCCCGGGCTGGAGCTGCGGGGCGAGGACGACACCGTGCCGCGCCGTTCCCCGCGGGGTCGGGCCGTCGGGCCGCAGGGCCCTCCCGACCGCCGCCGGCGCGACGACGGGACCGGTGGGCGCAGCCGCGGTGCTCGAGGCGACGGCGGGACCGGCGGGGCCGGTCGCGGAGACCGCCGTGGGCCCTGGTCGCAGGCTCCATCCCGCGAGGGCCGCGGCGAGGACGACGGCGAGGGGGAGCACGGCGTGGAGCGCGACCGAGCGCACCGCGGGGGTGCGCGACATCGGGTCGGGGACGGTCATGACGGATCTCCCTGGGCTCGGAGGGGGAAGAGGAGCCGGATGGCCCCATGCTCACCCTCAGGACGCACCGGGGGCGGGATTGGTTGCCCCTGTGTCGCCGTAGGCTTCACCCGTGGCCCGCGCCGAGCTCGACAAACGCCCCGCTGACGTCCAGCGCATGTTCGACGAGGTGGCGCGTCGCTACGACCTGACCAACGACGTGCTCTCGCTGGGCCAGGACCGCCGCTGGCGGCGTGAGGTGATCTCCGCCGTCGCCCCCCGGCCGGGCGAGCGCGTCCTCGACCTCGCGGCCGGCACCGGGACCTCGAGCGAGCCGTTCGCCGACGCCGGGGCGTACGTCGTGCCCTGCGACTTCTCCCTCGGCATGCTGCGCGTGGGCAAGCAGGCCCGCCCGGGACTGCCGTTCACGGCCGGCGACGGCACCCGGCTGCCGTTCGCCGACGACGCCTTCGACGCGGTGACGATCTCCTTCGGGCTGCGCAACATCGTGGACCCCGAGGCGGGGCTGCGCGAGCTGCTGCGCGTCACCCGCCCCGGAGGGCGGCTGGTGGTGTGCGAGTTCAGCCACCCCACCTTCCTGCCGTGGCGCACCGTCTACCTCGAGTACCTGATGCGGGCCCTGCCCCCGGTCGCGCGGGCGGTGTCGTCCTCCCCGGACGCCTACGTCTACCTCGCGGAGTCGATCCGCGCGTGGCCCGACCAGGCGGAGCTCGCCGCCGTGCTCACCACGGCCGGGTGGCGGGCGCCGCAGTGGCGCAACCTCTCCGGTGGCATCGTCGCCCTGCACCGCGCGACCGCCTGAGCCCTCCGGCTCCCGCGCCGCGGCCCACCCGCCACTCACCCCACCGTGACGGGTGTCTCGCGGAGTGGCAGACTAAGCGCGTCGCCACTCGTGATTCCGTTCACAAGGTCACAAGAGGCGTGACCCGGCGTCACCCGAGACAGTCACGGCGGAAGGGACACCATGGAGCTCTACACCCCGGTGCTGTGGCTGATGGGCCTCGCGACCGGCTTCGCGGTCTTCTCGGTCGCCGTCAGCACGCTGACCGGTCCCGCCCGTTACAACCGCGCGAAGCTCGACTCCTACGAGTGCGGCATCGAGCCCACGCCCCAGCCGGTCGGCGGTGGCCGGTTCCCGGTGAAGTACTACATCACCGCCATGCTCTTCATCGTCTTCGACATCGAGATCATCTTCCTCTACCCCTGGGCCGTGCAGTTCGACGCGCTCGGTCTCTTCGGGCTGGTCGAGATGGTCATCTTCATCGCCACCGTGTTCATCGCCTACGCCTACGTCTGGCGTCGCGGCGGGCTCGAGTGGGACTGACCCCCGGATTGGACTGACATGGGCCTCGAAGAGAAGCTCCCCAGCGGCGTCCTCCTCACCACCGTGGAGGGCGTGGCCGGCTACATGCGCAAGGCCTCGTTCTGGCCGGCCACGTTCGGCCTGGCCTGCTGCGCCATCGAGATGATGACGTCGGGCGGACCGAAGTACGACCTGGCCCGCTTCGGCATGGAGGTCTTCCGGGCCAGCCCGCGCCAGGCCGACCTGATGATCGTCGCGGGCCGGGTGAGCCAGAAGATGGCCCCGGTCCTGCGCCAGATCTACGACCAGATGGCCAACCCCAAGTACGTCCTGGCCATGGGCGTGTGCTCCTCCAGCGGGGGGATGTTCAACAACTACGCGATCGTCCAGGGCGTCGACCACATCGTGCCGGTCGACATGTACCTCCCCGGCTGCCCCCCACGTCCGGAGATGCTGATCGACGCGATCCTCAAGCTCCACGACCGCGTCCAGGCCGAGAAGCTCGGCCCGCACCGCGCCCAGGAGATCGTCGCGACCGAGAACGCCGCGCTGCTCGCCCGTCCCACCGAGGAGCTGAAGGGCCTCATGCGGTGAGCGACGACGAGGCCACCCCCGCTGCCACTCCCGCCGCGGACGCCGGCGACCAGGTCGACCAGAGCCCGGGTCAGCGCGCGACCGACCAGTCGCCCGAGAACCTCCCGGCCCCCCCGGGCGAGGTCAGCACCCGAGGCGTCCGCACCGGGATGTTCGGCGCCAAGGGCTCCGGCGACACCAGCGGGTACGGCGGTCTGGTCGCGCCCGTGGTGTTCCCCCGCCCGACGGGGCGGCCCTACGGCGGCTGGTTCGACGAGGTCGCCGACGCCCTCGTCGAGCGGCTCGCCACCGCCGGCCACGAGAGCGGCGCCGACCTCGCCCATGGTGTGGGCGACGTCGTCGTCCACCGCGGCGAGGTCACCTTCCACGTACGCCGTGAGGCCCTGCTCGCCGCCGTGTCGGCGCTGCGCGACGACCCGCGGCTGCGCTTCGAGCTCTGCTCGAGCGTCTCCGGGGTGCACTATCCCGACGACACCGGGCGCGAGCTGCACGTGGTCTACCACCTGCTCTCGATGACCTGGAACCGCCGCATCCGGCTCGAGGTCTCCGTGCCCGACGCCGACCCGCACCTGCCCTCGGTCGTCCCGGTCTACCCGACCGCGGACTGGCACGAGCGCGAGACCTGGGACATGTTCGGGATCGTCTTCGACGGCCACCCCGCCCTGACCCGGATCCTGATGCCCGACGACTGGCCGGGCCACCCCCAGCGCAAGGACTACCCGCTCGGCGGGATCCCTGTGGAGTACAAGGGCGGCAGCGTGCCGCCGCCCGACCAGCGGAGGTCCTACAACTGATGACCACCTTCGACCAGGGCGCCGCGTCCGGCGCCGGACAGCACCCCGGCTCCGGGACCCGCTCGGGACCTGATGGCGACGAGGACTACTACGCCGGTTCCACCGAGACCTCCGGCGGCCGGGTCTTCACCGTCACCGGCCAGGACTGGGACTCCATCACCGACGGTCTCGCCGAGGGCGACGAGGAGCGGGTGGTGGTCAACATGGGCCCGCAGCACCCCTCCACCCACGGGGTGCTGCGCCTGATCCTCGAGCTGAACGGCGAGACGGTCAGCGAGGCCCGCGCCGGGATCGGCTACCTGCACACCGGCATCGAGAAGAACATGGAGTACCGCACCTGGGTGCAGGGCACCACGTTCTGCACCCGCATGGACTACCTCGCGCCGTTCTACAACGAGATGACCTACTGCCTGGGCGTCGAGCGGCTGCTCGACATCGAGGACGACATCCCCGAGAAGGCCCAGGTCATGCGGGTCCTGATGATGGAGCTCAACCGGGTCTCCTCCCACCTCGTGGCCATCGCCACCGGTGGCATGGAGCTCGGCGCACTGACCGTCATGACGATCGGTTTCCGGGAGCGCGAGCTGGTCCTCGACCTGTTCGAGCTGATCACCGGCCTGCGGATGAACCACGCCTTCATCCGCCCCGGTGGCGTGGCCCAGGACCTGCCGCCCGGCGCGCTGGAGGAGATCCGCTCCTTCATCGAGCTGATGCGCAAGCGTCTGCCCGAGATCGAGGCGCTGTGCAACGCCAACCCGATCTTCAAGGCCCGCCTCGAGGGCGTGGGTCACCTCGACCTCGACGGCTGCCTGGCCCTCGGGCTGACCGGCCCGCCGCTGCGGGCCACCGGCTACCCGTGGGACCTGCGCAAGACCCAGCCGTACTCCGGCTACGAGACCTACGACTTCGACGTCCAGACCTGGGACACCGCGGACGCCTACGGCCGCTTCCGGGTGCGCGTCAACGAGATGCACGAGTCGCTGCGGATCGTCGAGCAGGCCGCCGACCGGCTCGCCGGGCTCGAGGGCGCGCCGGTGATGGTCGCCGACAAGAAGATCGCCTGGCCCAGCCAGCTCTCGATCGGCTCGGACGGGATGGGCAACTCCCTGGACCACATCCGCCACATCATGGGCGAGTCGATGGAGGGCCTGATCCACCACTTCAAGCTCGTCACCGAGGGCTTCCGGGTCCCGGCCGGCCAGGCGTACGTGCCGATCGAGTCGCCGCGCGGCGAGCTCGGGGCGCACGTGGTCAGCGACGGTGGCACCCGTCCGTTCCGCGCCCACTTCCGCGACCCGAGCTTCACCAACCTCCAGGCCACCAGCGTGATGGCCGAGGGCGGCATGGTCGCCGACGTGATCGTGGCCATCGCCTCCATCGACCCGGTCATGGGCGGGGTCGACCGATGAACCACCCCACGACGTTCTCGTCTCCTCCCGCTTCGCTCCTTCCGCCGACAACGCCGAGGGGACCCCGATGATCGACGAGCAGACGCGCGCCGAGCTGGTCGCGATCGCCGGTCGCTACCCCGAGAAGCGCTCGGGCCTGCTGCCGATGCTGCACCTCGTGCAGGCCAGCGAGGGCCGGGTCACGCCCGAGGGCATCGAGCTGTGCGCGGAGATCCTCGAGCTCTCCGCCGCCGACGTCAGCGGCGTCGCGACGTTCTACACGATGTACAAGCGCAAGCCCGTCGGCGACTACCACGTCGGGGTGTGCACCAACACGCTGTGCGCGGTCATGGGCGGTGACGCGATCTTCGAGCGGCTCAAGGACCACCTCGACATCGGCAACGACGAGACCACCGAGCTGCGCGCCGAGGACAAGGCGAGCGTGACCCTCGAGCACCTCGAGTGCAACGCCGCGTGCGACTACGCCCCGGTGATGATGGTCAACTGGGAGTTCATGGACAACATGGACCCGGTCTCGGCCACCGCGCTGGTCGACGACCTCCGGGCCGGCACCGAGGTCCGCTCGACCCGCGGCCCCGCGATCTGCACCTGGCGTGAGGCCTCCCGCGTGCTCGCCGGCTTCCCGGACGGCCGGGCCGACGACGGTCCCTCCGCCGGCGCCCCGAGCCTGGTGGGTCTGGGCATCGCGCGCGAGCGCGGCTGGACCGCCCCGGCCTCCACCCAGGGCCAGGACCGGGGCGGCGCCGACGCCGTCCCCACCGACGAGGACTCGCCGGTCGCGGCCGCCGAGATCTCCGACGACCCCGTGGCGCAGGACGCCGCGGTCGAGGCCGAGGACCCGGCCGAGACCGACGCAGGCGACAAGAAGGAGGCACAGTGACCGACATGCTGACCCCGGTGCTCACCGACAACTGGGACGTCGAGCGGAGCTGGACCCTGGAGGCGTACGAGGCCACCGGCGGGTACGCCGCCCTCGACACCGCCTTCGCGATGGAGCCGCCTGCCCTCATCGAGGCCGTCAAGGACTCCGGGCTGCGCGGACGGGGAGGCGCGGGCTTCCCCACAGGCATGAAGTGGGGCTTCATCCCCCAGGACAACCCCAAGCCGAAGTACCTCGTGGTCAACGCCGACGAGTCGGAGCCGGGCACCTGCAAGGACACGCCGCTGATGATGGCGAGCCCGCACACCCTGATCGAGGGCGTGATCCTGTCCAGCTACGCCATCCGGGCCCACCACGCGTTCATCTACATCCGCGGCGAGATCCTCCACGTCGTGCGACGTATGCAGAAGGCGGTCGCCGAGGCCTACCTCGCCGGTCACCTCGGCAAGGACATCCACGGCTCGGGCTTCGACCTCGACATCGTCGTCCACGCCGGCGCCGGGGCCTACATCTGTGGCGAGGAGACCGCACTGCTCGAGGGTCTCGAGGGTCGTCGCGGCCAGCCGCGTCTGCGCCCCCCGTTCCCGGCCGTCGCCGGGCTCTACGCCAGCCCGACGGTGATCAACAACGTCGAGTCCATCGCCTCGGTGCCCTCGATCGTGCGCAACGGCGCGCAGTGGTTCGCGTCCATGGGCACCGAGAAGTCCAAGGGCTACGGGATCTTCTCGCTCTCCGGCCACGTCAACCGGCCCGGGCAGTACGAGGCCCCGCTCGGCATCACGCTGCGCTCGCTGATCGACCTCGCGGGCGGGATGCGTGAGGGCCACGAGCTCAAGTTCTGGACCCCCGGCGGCTCGAGCACCCCGATCCTCACCGACGAGCACCTCGACGTGCCCCTCGACTTCGAGGGCGTCTCCCAGGTCGGGTCGATGCTCGGCACCCGCGCGCTGCAGATCTTCGACGAGACCACCTGCGTGGTGCGGGCCGTGCTGCGCTGGACGGAGTTCTACAAGCACGAGTCGTGCGGCAAGTGCACGCCGTGCCGCGAGGGCACGTGGTGGCTCGTGCAGACCCTCGCCCGCCTCGAGCAGGGCCAGGGCACCGAGTCCGACCTCGACCTGCTGCTCGACCAGTGCGACAACATCCTGGGACGATCGTTCTGCGCGCTCGGCGACGGGGCCACCAGCCCGATCTCGAGCTCGATCCAGTTCTTCCGCGACGAGTACCTCGCCCACCTCAGCCACGGCGGCTGCCCGTTCGACCCGGCCGCCTCCACCGTCTTCGCCAGCACCCCCGCCGGAGCACACGCATGACGACCACCCCCGACCGGACCGACGTCGACCTCGTCAGCGTCACGATCGACGGCATCGTCACCTCGGTGCCGAAGGGCACCCTGGTGATCCGGGCCGCCGAGCAGGTCGGCGTGCAGATCCCGCGGTTCTGCGACCACCCGCTCCTGGAGCCGGTCGGTGCGTGCCGCCAGTGCCTGGTCGACATCCCCGACGCGGGCAACGGGCGCGGGATGCCCAAGCCGCAGGCCTCCTGCACCCTGCCGGTCGCCGAGGGCATGGTCATCAACACCCAGGCCACCAGCGAGGTCGCCGACAAGGCCCAGCAGGGGGTCATGGAGTTCCTGCTGATCAACCACCCGCTGGACTGCCCGGTCTGCGACAAGGGCGGCGAGTGCCCCCTGCAGAACCAGGCCATGTCCAACGGCCGCGGCGAGTCGCGCTTCTCCGGCTCGGGCGGCATCAAGCGCACCTACCCCAAGCCGATCAACATCTCCGCGCAGGTGCTGCTCGACCGGGAGCGCTGCGTGCTGTGCGCGCGTTGCACCCGCTTCTCCGAGCAGGTCGCCGGCGATCCGTTCATCGCCCTCGTCGAGCGCGGGGCGCTCCAGCAGGTCGGGATCTACGAGAAGGAGCCGCTGCAGTCCTACTTCTCGGGCAACACCATCCAGATCTGCCCCGTCGGGGCGCTGACCTCCGCGGAGTACCGGTTCCGCTCGCGGCCCTTCGACCTCGTCTCCACCCCGGCCGTCGCCGAGCACGACGCCTGCGGCGCCGCGATCCGGGTGGACCACCGTCGCGGCAAGGTGATGCGCCGCATGGCCGGCAACGACCCCGAGGTCAACGAGGAGTGGATCAGCGACAAGGACCGTTTCGCCTTCCTCTACGCGCGCGCCGAGGACCGCCTCGGCTATCCCCAGGTGCGCGACGAGGACGGAACCCTGCGCCCGGCGTCGTGGCCCGAGGCCTTCGCCGTCGCCGCGCGTGGGCTCGCACGGGCCCGGGGTGAAGGCGGCGTGGGGCTGCTCCCCGGCGGTCGGCTGACCGCCGAGGACGCCTTCGCCTGGAGCACCTTCGCCCGGGTCGCCCTGGGCACCAACGACATCGACTTCCGCGCCCGGCCCCACTCCGCCGAGGAGGCGGAGTTCCTCGCCTCGCAGGTCGTGCTGAGCACGCCGTGGGGTGGCGGGGTCTCCTACGCCGACCTCGAGCGGGCCGGTGCCGTCGTGCTTCTCGGCCTCGAGCCCGAGGACGAGGCCGGCACGATCTTCCTGCGCCTGCGCAAGGCCGTGCGCACGGGCACCACCCGCGTGCTCTCGCTCGCGCCGTTCGCCTCACGCGGGCTCGACAAGCTCGGTGGCACGCTGGTGCCGGTCGTCCCCGGCGAGGAGGCCGCGGCGATCGCGGCCCTCGTCGAGCAGGGCGAGCACGGGATCGACAAGTCCGCCGTCCTGCTGGTGGGGGAGCGTCTGGCCACCTCGCCCGGGGCGCTGTCGGCCGTGGCCACGCTCGCCGCGCGCACCGGCGCCCGCCTCGCGTGGGTGCCGCGTCGCGCCGGCGACCGGGGCGCGGTCGAGACCGGGTGCCTGCCCGGGCTGCTGCCGGGTGGGCGTCCCGTCGCAGACCCGGCCGCCCGCGTCGACGCCGCCGCCTCCTGGGGCGTCGCGAGCGTGCCGGCCGACCCGGGCCGGGACGGCGACGCGATCGTGGCCGCGGCCGCGGCCGGCGACCTCGGTGGCCTGGTCGTCGGCGGCGTCGACCCCGACGACACGGCCGACCCCGTCGCGTTCCGCGAGGCGCTGGCCGTGTCCTCGTTCGTCGTCGCGCTCGAGCTGCGCGAGACCGACGTGACCCGCGCCGCGGACGTCGTCTTCCCGATCGCGCCCGCCAGCGACAAGGCCGGCACCTTCATCACCTGGGAGGGTCGCCCGCGCCCCTTCGAGCCGGTCTTCGCCAACCCGGCCTCGTTGGCCGACGTCCGCGTCCTCGCCGGCGTCGCCGAGGAGCTCGGGACCCCGCTGGGCTTCCGCACGCCGCACGAGGCGCGCGGTGCGATGGCGCAGATGGGCCCCTGGGACGGCGAGCCGGCCCCGGCGCCGACCTACCCGGCAGCCGTCTCGCCGCGGACCGCCGGCGACGGCGTGGTGCTGGCGACCTGGAAGCAGATGATCGACTCCGGGTCGCTGCAGGACGGCGACGAGCACCTCGCCGCCACCGCCCGCCCGGCCGTGGTCCGGGTCTCGCCGACGGTGCACGCCGCGCTCGGTGACGTCGTGTCGCTCACCGGCGACCGCGGTTCGCTGACCCTGCCGGCGCAGGTCACCCCCGACCTCGCGGACGACGTGGTCTGGGTGCCTGCTCGGTCCGTGGGTCGCGGTGTCCTCGCCGACCTGGCCTCGCCCGGCACCCGGGTCACCCTCAAGGGAGGCACGCTGTGAACCTCGACGTCTTCGCCCAGGACCCCTGGTGGGTCTCGGCGATCAAGGCCGTGCTGATCTTCGTGGTCCTGGTGCTGCTGACGCTGTTCAACATCTGGTGGGAGCGCCGGGTCGTCGCTCGGATGCAGCACCGCATCGGGCCCAACGTGCACGGCCCGTTCGGGCTGCTGCAGTCGCTGGCCGACGGGGTCAAGCTCGCGCTCAAGGAGGACATCATCCCGAAGGCCGCCGACAAGGTGGTCTTCGTCCTCGCCCCGATCCTCACCGTGATCCCGGCCTTCGTGACGTTCTCGGTGATCCCCTTCGGCCCCGAGGTCGGCGTCCCGTTCACCGACCGCACCACGCCGCTGCAGCTCACCGACATGCCCGTCGCGGTGCTCTTCGTCATGGCCATCGCCTCGATCGGCATCTACGGCATCGTCCTCGGCGGCTGGTCCAGCGGGTCGACGTACTCGCTGCTCGGCGGCCTGCGCTCGAGCGCGCAGATGATCTCCTACGAGGTCGCGATGGGCCTCGCGCTGGTCGCGGTCTTCCTCTACGCCGGATCCATGTCGACCTCGCAGATCGTCGCGGCCCAGGACGGCGGCTGGTTCGCGTTCCTGCTGTTCCCGTCCTTCGTCGTCTACACCATCGCCATGGTCGGGGAGACCAACCGCGCCCCCTTCGACCTCCCCGAGGCCGAGGGCGAGCTCGTCGGGGGGTTCCACACCGAGTACTCCTCCTTGAAGTTCGCGCTGTTCTTCCTCGGCGAGTACATCAACATGGCCACGGTCTCCGCCCTCGCCACGACGCTCTTCCTCGGCGGCTGGCGGGCTCCGTTCCTCCTCGACCACCTCTACGGCGGGTTCAACGAGGGCTACTGGCCGGTGCTGTGGTTCTTCGGCAAGGTGCTGCTCTTCATCTTCGGCTTCATCTGGCTGCGCGGCACGCTCCCGCGGCTGCGCTACGACCAGTTCATGAAGTTCGGGTGGAAGGTGCTCATCCCCGGCTCGCTGCTGTGGATCGTCGGCGTCGCCACGATCCGCTACGCCACCGTCAACGCCAGCTTCGACCGATCCAACATCACCTACGTCGCGCTCGCGCTCGGGGTGGCCTTCCTCGTGCTGTTCTTCGTGACCGGCAGCGGTGGGGACGCCGCCGAGGGACCCGACCCGGTCGTGGCCGAGCAGACCCCCGGCGGCTACCCGGTGCCGACGATGCCCGACGGTGGACCGGTACGCGGCGCCGCTGCGCCCCTGGTCTTCCCGACCACGGTGACGGGCTCCGGCACGGAGTCGAGGCCGACCGCAGGTGCCGGCACCAGTGGTGCCGCCCGTTCGAGCACCAGCGCACCCGAGGAGGGCTGATGGCTGCGAAGTCAGAGAAGAACGCGGGCACGAGCGTCGAGAAGGCCGCGAAGCCCGAGAAGGCCGCGAAGGACACCGGCCCCACGCTCAAGGAGCAGTTCTGGGACCCGGTCGCCGGGTTCGGGGTCACCTTCCGCACGATGTTCCGCAAGGTCGTCACCGAGCAGTACCCGTTCGAGAAGTTCCCGACCGCGCCCCGCTTCCACGGGCGCCACCAGCTCAACCGCTGGCCCGACGGGCTCGAGAAGTGCATCGGGTGCGAGCTGTGCGCGTGGGCGTGCCCGGCCGATGCCATCTACGTCGAGGGTGACGCGAACACCGACGAGCACCGCATGTCGCCCGGTGAGCGCTACGGGCGCGTCTACCAGATCAACTACCTGCGCTGCATCCTGTGCGGGCTGTGCATCGAGGCGTGCCCGACCCGGGCGCTGACGATGACCAACGAGTACGAGCTGGCCGACGACAACCGCGCGGACCTGATCTATGAGAAGTCCGACCTGCTCGCACCCCTCCTGCCTGGCATGGAGCAGCCGCCGCACGCCATGATGCTCGGCGACGACGAGACCGACTACTACCGCGGCGCCTACGCGGCCCCCGCTCCCGGCGGGACGCCCACCGAGTCGACCTGGGCCGCGGCCGGCACCAAGCAGGAGGGACAGGCGTGATCGCGCTGTACATCCTGGCGCCGGTGATGGTGGCCGCCGCGCTCGGTCTGCTGTTCGTGCGCAAGGCCGTCCACGCCGCGCTGCTGCTCGCGGTGGTGATGATCAGCCTCGCGGTCCTCTACGCCGCGCTGGAGGCCCCGTTCCTCTTCGCGGTCCAGATCATCGTCTACACCGGCGCGATCCTGATGCTGTTCCTCTTCGTGCTCATGCTCGTCGGTGTCGACGCCTCCGACTCGATCGTGGAGACGATCCGGGGCCAGCGGGTGCTGGCCGTCACCGGGGGGTTGCTGCTCGGCGTCACCCTCGTGGTCGGACTCGGCCAGATCAGCCTCGGCACCACGGTCGGCCTGACCAACGCCAACGCGGGCGGCAACATCCAGGCCCTGGCCAACATCTTGTTCTCGCGCTACATCTTCGCCTTCGAGGTCACCAGCGCGCTGCTGATCACCGCGGCCGTCGGTGCGATGGTGCTGGCCCACCGCGAGCGGATCACCCCGAGGGCGGGCCAGGCCGAGCTCGCCCGGGGGCGGATGACGGCGTACGCCGAGCGGGGTCTGCACCCCGGCCCGCTGCCCTCCCCGGGGGTCTACGCGCGCCACAACGCCGTCGACACCCCGGCGCTCCTCCCCGACGGCAGCCCCGCCCGCAGCTCGGTCTCGCGCGTGCTCACCGCACGCGGCACCGTGCGGCAGGCCCCGGCCTCCGACATCGTCGACGTCGCCTCCGCGGTCGCCGGCGTGCCCGGCGGCGCGGGCAGCCCGGGTCGCACCTCCAGCGGCTACAACACCGAGAATCCCGAGCGCTGGGCCGAGCCGGGCTACGGCACGGCCGGTGAGCGCGTGCGCCGCGCCGACGGCAGCCTGGAGACGCAGCCCACGTCCCAGCCGGGCCCGGGCGAGGAGGCGCCGCGATGACCAGCGTGACCCCGTTCATCATCCTCTCGGCGATCCTGTTCACGATCGGTGCCGTCGGCGTGCTCACCCGCCGCAACGCGATCGTGGTGTTCATGTGCGTGGAGCTGATGCTCAACGCCTCCAACCTCGCGCTGGTGGCCTTCGCCAAGCAGCACGGCAACCTCGACGGGCAGGTGGCGGCGTTCTTCGTGATGGTCGTCGCGGCCGCCGAGGTGGTCGTGGGCCTCGCGATCATCATGACCATCTTCCGGACCCGTCGCTCGGCCTCGGTCGACGACGCGAGCCTGCTGAAGTTCTGAGGAATCCATGCCTGTCCTGACCCAGCTCGCGCCCGTGGTCGCGTCCGTGGTGCGCCCGCTCGTCGAGTCGGTGCCCGTGGTCGAGCCGACGAGCGCCGACGGTGTCCTGTCCCTGCTCGGGCTCGTGGTCGCCCTGCCGCTGCTCGGGGCGGTCGTCCTCCTGGTCGGCGGCAGGGCGACGGACAGGTGGGGCCACGTCCTGGCCACGGCGCTGCCGTTCGGCTCCTTCGGCATCTCGCTGGCTCTGTTCCTCACGCTGATCGGCCGCGGCGAGGAGGACCGGCAGGTCACCCAGCACCTCTGGGACTGGCTCTCGGTGGGACGCCTCGACGTCGGGGTCGATCTCCTCCTCGACCCGCTGTCGGCCCTGTTCCTGCTGCTCATCACGGGCGTCGGCTCGTTGATCCACCTGTACTCCGTGGGCTACATGGCGCACGACCCGCGCCGGCGGCGCTTCTTCGCCTACCTCAACCTCTTCGTCGCCGCGATGCTCGTGCTGGTGCTCGCCGAGAACTACCTGCTGCTCTTCCTCGGCTGGGAGGGTGTCGGCCTGGCCTCCTACCTGCTGATCGGCTTCTGGCAGCACAAGCCGTCCGCGGCTGCTGCGGCGAAGAAGGCCTTCGTGATCAACCGGGTCGGCGACATGGGCCTGTCCCTGGCCATCATGCTGGCCTTCGTCACCTTCGGCACGACGAGCTTCACCGCCATCAGCGCGGTCTCCGGTGAGGCCTCGGAGGGCGTGATGACCGTTCTCGGGCTGCTGCTGCTGCTCGGGGCGTGCGGCAAGTCCGCCCAGGTGCCGCTCCAGGCCTGGCTGCTCGACGCGATGGAGGGGCCGACCCCGGTCTCGGCCCTCATCCACGCCGCGACCATGGTCACCGCCGGTGTCTACCTCGTGGTGCGCTCCAACTTCGTCTTCGACCACGCACCCGACGCGCGGACCGTCGTCGTCGTGATCGCGACCATCACCCTGATCTGGGGCGCGATCATCGGGTGCGCCCGTGACGACATCAAGAAGGTGCTCGCGGGATCGACGATGAGCCAGATCGGCTACATGATGCTCGCCGCCGGTCTCGGGGTCGCGGGCTACGCCTTCGCGATCCTGCACCTGCTGACCCACGGCTTCTTCAAGGCCAACATGTTCCTCGGCGCCGGCTCGGTGATGCACGGCATGGACGACGAGGTCGACATGCGTCGCTACGGCGGACTGCGCACCTCGATGCCCGTCACCTTCGCGACCTTCGCGATGGGCTACCTCGCGATCATCGGCTTCCCGTTCTTCTCCGGGTTCTTCTCCAAGGACCGGATCATCGAGGTCGCCCTGACCGAGAGCCCGGTCGCCGGGGTCTGTGCCCTGCTCGCCGCCGGCGTCACCGGTTTCTACATGACCCGGCTGATGCTGATGACCTTCTTCGGCGACAAGCGCTGGAAGGACGGCGCGCACCCCCACGAGTCGCCCGCGGTGATGACGGTCCCGCTGATCGTGCTCGCCGCGCTCTCCGTCTTCGGCGGCCTGCTCGTGCTCGGTGACTTCATCTTCACCTGGCTCGCCCCGGTCACCGGTGAGGAGGTGCACGCCGAGCCGCCGCTGCCGGTCATCGTGATCACCGCCATCACGCTGGTCACCGTGGCGGCGGGTGTCGCGGCTGCCTGGTTCACCTACGGGCGCAAGGAGGTGCCCGGCACGGCGCCGAGCGACGTCTCCTTCGCCACCCGCGCCGCTCGCGCCGACCTCTACGGCGACGCGATCAACGAGGGACTGGTGGTCGATCCCGGCCGCCGACTGGTCGGCGGGCTGGTCGCCTTCGACCGCTCGACGGCCGACGGTGCCTTCACCGGCACCGCGACGACCATCGGGGGTGTCGCGAGCCTCGTACGCCGGGTCCAGACCGGCTACGTGCGCTCCTACGCCCTCTCCCTGCTCGGCGGTGCCCTGATCGTCGTGCTCGCTCTCCTGGCGGTGTCCTACGCATGAGTGTCCCCCTCCTCACGGTCCTGATCGCGGTGCCCCTCGTGGGCGCGCTCGCGGTCGCGTTCCTGCCGGGACGACTGGCCAAGCCCGTCGCGCTCGCCGTCTCCGTGATCACCCTCGCCCTCGCCGTCGGCCTGGCCGCCGACTGGAGCGTCGGCGGCGGGTACCAGTTCACCGAGCAGTACTCCTGGATCGCCTCCTTCGGCGTCTCCTACGCCCTGGGCCTGGACGGCCTCGGGCTGCTGATGGTCCTGCTCACCACCGTGCTGGTGCCGGTCGTCCTGGTGGCCGGCTGGTTCGACGCCGACGGTGCGCACGAGGTCGACGGGGTCGCGCAGGGCTCCCCGAAGGCGTTCTTCGCCTGGGCCCTGGCCCTCGAGGCGCTCTCGCTGGCCGTGTTCTGCGCCACCGACGTGTTCTTGTTCTACGTCGTCTTCGAGGCCACGCTGATCCCCGCGTACTTCCTCGTCGGGGGTTTCGGCCGGGCCGGTCGCGGTGCTGCCGCGACGAAGTTCCTGCTCTTCCAGCTCGGTGGCGGCCTGGTCCTGCTCGCCGCCGTGATCGGGCTCTACGTCGTCTCCGCCCAGCAGGGCTCGCCGTCCTACCTGCTCTCGGACACCATGGCGCTGGACATGCCGACCAACGCGGGTCGCTGGCTGTTCGCGGGCTTCTTCGTCGCCTTCGCGATCAAGGCACCCCTGTTCCCGGTGCACACCTGGCTGGCCGACACCACCGAGAAGGCGACGCCGGGCACCAGCGTGCTGCTGGTGTGCGTGCTCGACAAGATCGGCACCTTCGGGATGCTCCGCTTCTGCCTCGGCATCTTCCCCGAGGCCTCCCGGTGGGCCACGCCCCTCGTGGTCGTCCTCGCGCTGGTCTCGATCGTCTACGGCGCCCTGGTCGCCATCGGTCAGGACGACGTCCTGCGCCTGATCGGTCTGACCTCGTTGTCCCACTTCGGGTTCATCGTCCTGGGGATCTTCGCGCTCTCCAGCCAGGGCGCCTCCGGGGCCATCCTCTACATGGTCAACCACGGGGTCGCCACCGCTGCGCTGTTCCTGCTCGCCGGGTTCCTGATGCGCCGCTCCGGCACGACCTCCATCGCCGCGATGGGCGGGGTGGAGAAGGTGACCCCGGTCCTCGCGGGGCTCTTCCTCGTCGCCGGGCTCGCGACCGCCGGGCTGCCCGGGCTCAACCAGTTCGTCTCGGAGATCCTCGTGCTGATCTCCGCGTTCGACTACGCCCCCTGGGCCGGCGCCATCGCCGTCACGGGCATCGTGCTCGCGGCCGTCTACGTGCTGTGGATGTACCAGCGGGTGATGACCGGGCCCACGCCGACCACCCTCTCCGCGACCATGGAGCGCCGCGGCCACCGCGACCTGAGCCGCCGCGAGATCGGTGCGGTCGCACCGCTGATGATCGCCCTGGTCTTCTTCGGCTTCTACCCCCAGCCGCTGCTCGACGCGAGCAACGCCACGATCGAGACGCTGCAGCAGCAGGTCGGGGTGCGCGACGTCGGGCCGACCGTGCCGGCGGCCGGTGCCAGCGAGGAGAGCGAGTAGTCATGGAGTTCACCAAGCCCACCCTGCAGTACCTCGAGCTCTCGCCGATGCTCGTCGTCTTCGGCGTCGCCTGCCTCGGGGTGATCGTCGAGGCCTTCCTGCCTCGTGAGCGGCGCCACCGCGTCCAGGTCGGCGTCGCGGCGCTCGGCCTGCTCGGTGCCCTCGTCCTCACCGTCGTCGCCGGCACCCGGCTCGCGGTGGTCGGCGACGGGGCGGGCCGCGGCGTGCTCGCCTCGTCCGGCACGGTCGTCGTCGACGGACCGACCGTGTTCCTGTGGGGCCTGGTGCTGATCTTCGCCCTGCTCGGCGTCGCCCTGTTCTCCGAGCGCAGGCTCGAGGACGGCGTCTCGGCCTTCGCGGGCCAGGCGGCGGCCCTGCCCGGCACCGAGGCCGAGCGTGAGGCCTCCACCCGCGGGCTGGCCCACACCGAGGTCTACCCCCTGCTGATGTTCGCCGTCGGCGGGATGCTGCTCTTCCCGGCCGCGGGCGACCTCCTGACGATGTTCGTCGGCCTGGAGGTCCTCTCGCTGCCGCTCTACCTGCTGTGCGGACTGGCGCGGAGGCGCCGGCTGCTGAGCCAGGAGGCGGCGATGAAGTACTTCCTGCTCGGGGCCTTCTCCTCGGGGTTCTTCATCTACGGCATCGCGCTGGTCTACGGCTTCGCCGGCTCGATGCAGCTCGCCGAGATCGCCGCTGCGGTCGGCAACGACACCGAGAACCGGGCCCTGCTCGCGATCGGCATCGGGATGCTCGCGGTCGGCCTGCTGTTCAAGGTCGGTGCCGTGCCGTTCCACAGCTGGACCCCCGACGTCTACCAGGGCGCGCCCACCGCGGTGACGGCGTTCATGGCCGCGGCGACCAAGGTCGCCGCCTTCGGCGCGCTGCTGCGCCTGTTCTACGTCGCCTTCGGCTCCGACCGATGGACCTGGCAGCCCATGATGTGGGTGATCGCCATCCTGACCATGCTGGTCGGCTCGGTGCTGGCCACCGTGCAGAGCGACGTCAAGCGCATCCTGGCCTACTCCTCGGTCGCGCACACCGGGTTCCTGCTGACCGGTCTGCTCGGGCTCCAGTCGGCCGGTGAGCTGGCCGAGGGGCAGGTGACCTCGCTCCAGGCGACGATGTTCTACCTCGCGACGTACGGCTTCGCGACCCTGGGCGCCTTCGCGGTCGTCACGCTGGTGCGCGACTCCGGGGGCGAGGCGACCGGCCTCGACCGCTGGGAAGGCCTGGGCCAGCGCTCGCCGCTGATGGCCGCGGTGTTCGCCTTCTTCCTGCTCTCGATGGCCGGGATCCCGTTGACCTCCGGTTTCGTCGGGAAGTGGGCCGTCTTCACCGTCGCGATGTCGGCCGGTGCGTGGCCCGTGGTGCTGGTGGCCATCGCTTCCAGCGTGATCGCGGTGTTCTTCTACGCCCGGGTCATCCGCGTGATGTTCTTCGCCTCGGGGTCCGCGGCGCCCGTCGAGGGCTGGGGCGAGGACGCCGCAGGACCCGACGGCACCGGCCCGACGCGGTCGGCGGGGGTCACCGGGAGCAGCGCCGGGACCGCGCTCGCGCCGTACGCCGGCTCGACGGCCACCGGGACCCTCCCGCCGGCCCGTGAGGTGGCCGACGTGACGGTCTCCTCGGTCGCCACGACGATCACCATCGGCCTGTGCGCCGCGATCACCCTGGTCCTCGGCATCGTCCCCGGCCCGGTCCTCGAGCTCGCAGCCCAGGTGGGGGGCTTCCTGCGGTGAGTCGCCCCACTCCGGGGGAGCTCGCGCTGCCGATCGGCGACGCCGACCTCGCGACCCGGCTCGCGACCCGGCTCGACCGCGTCGAGCGGGCCCTCCTCGGCCACGTCGTGAGCCGTTCCGACTACGTCACGGTCGCGGCTCGCCACCTCCTCGACGCCGGTGGCAAGCGGTTCCGTCCCCTGCTCGTGCTGCTCGCCGCCGAGGCCGGCCCGGACCCCGGGTCGCCGGACGTGGAGATCGCCGCCTGCGTCGTGGAGATCACCCACCTCGGCTCGCTCTACCACGACGACGTGATGGACGAGGCCGCGTTGCGCCGCGGCGCCGACTCGGCCAACTCCCGCTGGGACAACCACGTCGCGATCCTGACCGGCGACTTCCTCTTCGCCCGGTCCTCCGAGCTCACCTCCCGCCTGGGTCGCGACGCCGTGCGGATCCAGGCCGAGACGTTCACCCAGCTCGTCGAGGGTCAGATCCTCGAGACGGTCGTGCCGGGGCCCGACGAGGACCCGCTGGCGCACTACCTGGACGTCGTCGCCGGCAAGACCGGCTCGTTGATCGCCACCTCCGCCCGCTACGGGGCCCGCTTCAGCGGCGCCGAGCCGGCCGTCGAGGAGGCGCTGGCGTCCTACGGTGAGATCGTCGGCAGCGCCTTCCAGCTCTCCGACGACATCCTCGACGTCGCCTCCGAGTCCGGCGAGTCCGGGAAGACCCCGGGCACGGACCTGCGCGAGGGCGTGCCGACCCTGCCGGTGCTCCTGGCGCTGGCCTCCGACGACCCCGCCGACGAGCGGCTGCACCAGCTGCTGCGCGGCGACCTCGACGACGACGTCAGGCTCGACGAGGCCCTGCGCCTGCTGCGCGCCCACCCGGCCATGGCGCAGGCCCGCGCCTACGTCGTGGCGCGCGCCGAGGAGGCCAAGGCCCGCCTCCACCTCCTGCCCGAGGGTCCGGTGCGCACCGCGCTGGAGGACTTCGCCGACGTGGTGGCCACCCGCTCGACCTGAGTCGGCGGACCCCTCAGAGCGCAGGCGGCACCGGGACGGCCGGGTCGACGGCTGCCTGCAGCACGCGATGACGGTGTCGCAGGCTCTCGGCGGTGAAGACGAGCAGCGCTGCCCAGACCAGCGCGAAGCCGACCCAGCGGCCGGGAGGCATCGCCTCGTCGTAGACCAGCACCCCGATCCCCAGCTGGAGGAACGGCGTCAGGTACTGCAGGAGCCCGATCTGCACGAGCGGCAGGCGGGTGGCGGCCGCCCCGAAGCACAGCAGGGGAACCGCGGTGACGATCCCGGTCGTGCTGAGCAGCAGTGCGTGCCCGGGGCCCTCGGTGCCCACGGTGCCCCGCCCGGAGAGCTCCAGCCACAGCAGGAACGCCAGGGCGAACGGCGCGATGGCCGCGGTCTCGAAGGTCAGCGACTCCACGGCACCGACGTCGGCCTTCTTCTTGGCCAGCCCGTAGGTGCCGAACGAGAACGCGAGCACCAGCGCGACCCACGGCGGGCGGCCGTAGTCGACGCTCAGGACCGCCACGGCGACCAGTCCGAGCGCGAGCGCCGCCCACTGCCCGCGGCGCAACCGCTCGCCGAGCACGACGACCCCGATCGCCACGGTGACCAGCGGGTTGATGAAGTAGCCCAGGGACGTCTCCACGACGCGCCCGGAGTTCACGCCGTAGATGAACATCGCCCAGTTCAGGGTGATCGTCGCGGCAGCGACCAGCAGGATCCGCCGGGTCCGTCGGTCGCGTGCGATCGCGAGCAGCGCGGCACCGCGGCGGCGCAGCAGGAGCAGCAGGCCCATCGTCAGCACCGACCACAGCACGCGGTGGGCGAGGATCTCGAGGGGCCCGGCCGGCTCCAGCAGCGGCCAGTACAGGGGGAAGGTGCCCCACAGGCCGTACGCCGCCACCCCGAGGACGAGACCCTCGCGGTGCTCGGAGGCCTGCGGGGCGCGCGAGGCAGGTGGTCGTGACATCACCGGAAACCTAGACTTCGGCTGCGGGCGTCGCGTCGGTGGGGCACAGTGGGCGCGTCGGGACACCGACCCACGTCACTGCTCGGACCACGCCGGTCCACGACTCGAGGAGAACCCATGCGGATCCACCGCATCGTCGCCGGGCTGATCGCCCTGCTCATGCTCGCCCTGCTGCCCGTCGCCGCGGGATCGTCCGCCCTTGCCGCGGACGGTGGCGCCTCCGCCGACAAGCTCGCCACAGCCTCCGTCGACGGTGCGCCCAAGCCGTCCCGCAAGATCACCATCCACGGCAAGGAGCCGAGGACGAACAAGTTCTTCATCACGGGCAAGATCGGCCCGGTCGACTACGACGGCAAGCCGATCTTCGTCCAGCGCAAGCTCGCGAGCCAGAAGAAGTGGCGCTCCTACAAGAAGATCCGCAGCACCCAGAACAGCAGCTACCGCACGCGGATCGAGGCCCTGAACAAGAGCGGCAAGGTCGAGTACCGCACCGTCACCCAGGCCACCGACAACTTCCGCAAGTCGATCTCCAACGGCAAGATCGTCATCACGACCTACTGAGCGAGCACCGCGGCGTACGGCTCGACCCGGGACCCGGGTCGAGCCGTACGCCGTCCGGGCTCCACGGGTGCGGCTCAGACGACCGTCCAGGTGTCGCCTCCACCGATCAGTGCAGCCAGGCGCGCCACCGGCTCACCGGGTGCGGCGTCGCTCGCGGTGGCGATCTGGGCCCGGGTCTGGTCGTCGTACGTCGGCCGGTCGACCTGGCGGAAGATCCCGATCGGCGACTGCCGCAGGTAGCCGGCGTCGGTGAGGCGGCTGATCGCGAACGCGGTCGAGGGGTCCTCGCGGGTCGCGTCGTGCACCAGGAGCGCCTCGACCCCCACGCCGTCGGGTCCCTCGACGTCGACGACCCGCACACCGCCGGTCTCCGGGTCGCGGGCCAGCCCGTGCTGCAGCTCGGCGCCGAAGCGGACCGGCTGCCCCTGCACCAGCGGGATGATGGCGTCGGCCTTGGTGTCGCGGTCCTTGATCGCGTCGAACGCCCCGTCGTTGAAGATCGGGCAGTTCTGGTAGATCTCGACCAGGCTCGTGCCCCGGTGCGCGGCGGCCGCGGCGAGGACCTCGGTGAGGTGCGCCCGGTCGGAGTCGATCGTGCGCGCCACGAAGCTCGCCTCGGCGCCCAGCGCGAGCGAGACGGGGTTGAAGGGGTGGTCGACCGAGCCCATCGGGGTCGACTTCGTGACCTTGCCCGCCTCCGAGGTGGGGGAGTACTGACCCTTGGTCAGGCCGTAGATCCGGTTGTTGAACAGCAGGATCGTCATGTTCACGTTGCGCCGCAGCGCGTGGATGAGGTGGTTGCCGCCGATCGAGAGGGCGTCCCCGTCACCGGTGACCACCCACACCGACAGGTCCTCTCGCGCCGTCGCGATGCCGGTCGCGATCGAGGGCGCGCGGCCGTGGATCGAGTGCATCCCGTAGGTGTCGAGGTAGTAGGGGAACCGGCTCGAGCACCCGATCCCGGAGATGAACACGATGTTCTCCCGGCGCAGGCCGAGGTCGGGCAGGAAGCCCTGGACGGCCTTGAGCACGGCGTAGTCACCGCAGCCCGGGCACCAGCGCACCTCCTGGTCGGAGGTGAAGTCCTTGCCGGTCTGGGCGGTGTCGTCGGGCGAGAGCTCGGGGACGCCGTCGGTGCCGCTGCGCATCGTGGGCAGCGGAAGGTCGGTCTGGGTGGTGCTCACTGGTGGACCTCCTGGGAGGAGACGGTGCCGAGGTCGACCTCGACGCCCTCGGCCTCGGCGACGAGCTCGCCGATGACGTGGGCGAGGTCGGAGGCCTTGAGCGGCAAGCCGCGCACGACGTTGTAGCCGACCGCGTCGACGAGGTAGCGGGCCCGCAGCAGGGTGGAGAGCTGGCCGAGGTTCATCTCCGGCACCAGCACCTTGTCGTAGCGGCGGAGGATGCCGCCGAGGTCGGAGGGGAAGGGGTTGAGGTGGCGCAGGTGCACCTGCGCCACGTGGTGGCCGCCCTTGCGGACCCGGCGTACGCCGGCGCCGATCGGACCGTAGGTCGAGCCCCACCCGATCACCAGCACCCGGGCCTGGCCCGACGGGTCGTCGACCTCCAGGGGCGGCAGCGAGTCGGCGATCGCGTCGATCTTGGCCTGACGGGTGCGCACCATCGCGTCGTGGTTGGCCGGGTCGTAGGAGATGTTGCCGTGACCCTCGCCCTTCTCGAGACCACCGATGCGGTGCTCGAGACCGGCCGTGCCCGGCACGGCCCACGGCCGGGCGAGGGTCTCGGGATCACGCAGGTAGGGCCAGAAGTCGGCCACGGTCTCCCCGGCCTTGTCGACGGTCTCGTGGTTGGGCTCGGTCGCGAACCCCGGATCGATCGTCGGCAGGTCGTCGACGTCCGGGATCCGCCACGGCTCGGAGCCGTTGGCCAGGTAGCCGTCGGAGAGCAGCATCACCGGGGTCCGGTAGGTCACCGCGATCCGCGTCGCCTCGATCGCGGCGGCGAAGCAGTCGCCCGGCGACCGGGGCGCGACGATCGGCACCGGTGCCTCACCGTTGCGGCCGAACATGGCCTGCATCAGGTCGGACTGCTCGGTCTTGGTGGGCAGCCCGGTCGACGGTCCGCCGCGCTGCACGTCGATGACCAGCAGCGGCAGCTCGGTCATCACCGCGAGCCCGATCGTCTCGGACTTCAGTGCGACGCCCGGGCCCGAGGTCGTGGTGACGCCCAGGGAGCCGGAGAAGGCCGCGCCGAGGGCGGCGCCGATCCCGGCGATCTCGTCCTCGGCCTGGAACGTCGTGACCCCGAAGGCCTTGTGCTTGGACAGCTCGTGCAGCACGTCGCTGGCCGGGGTGATCGGGTAGGAGCCGAGGAAGACCGGCAGCCCCGAGCGGACCCCGGAGGCCACCAGGCCGTAGGCCAGGGCGAGGTTGCCGGTGATGTTGCGGTAGGTGCCCGGAGCCATCGGGGCCGGCTTGACCTCGTAGCGCACCACGAAGGTCTCGGTCGTCTCGCCGAAGTTCCACCCGGCCTTGAAGGCCGCGATGTTGGCGTCCCGGATGTCGGGCACGCGGGCGAACCGGCGCGACAGGAACGTCTCGGTCGACTCGGTGGGGCGGCCGTACATCCACGACAGCAGCCCGAGGGCGAACATGTTCTTGGCCCGGGAGGCGTCCTTGCGGGACAGCCCGAACTCCTTCACGGCGCCGACCGTCATCCCGGTGAGGTCGACGACGTGCACGGCGAACTCGGCGAGCTCCGAGCCCGGCTCGTCGAGACCCTCGAGGGGGTTCGAGGTGTAACCGGCCTTGGTGAGGTTGCGGGCACTGAAGTCGTGGGAGTCGACGATGATCGTCGCGCCACGGTGCAGGTCGGAGAGGTTGGCCTTGAGCGCGGCGGGGTTCATGGCGACCAGCACGTCCGGAGCGTCACCGGCGGTGAGGATGTCGTGGTCGGCGAAGTGGACCTGGAACGAGGAGACCCCGGGCAGGGTGCCCTGGGGGGCGCGGATCTCGGCGGGGAAGTTCGGCAGCGTCACCAGGTCGTTGCCGAAGACGGCCGACTCCTGGGTGAACCGGTCGCCGGTGAGCTGCATCCCGTCGCCGGAGTCCCCGGCGAAGCGGATGATCACCCGGTCGAGCTGCTTGACCTGCTTGGACACCACTGCCTCATCTCTACGTCGTCGCGACCGCCCACACTAGCCGCCGATCTCAACCCCTCCGTGCCGCTTCCCGAGGGGCGGAACGCGGTGCGTGACCTACGCCACGCGCCGCGTACGGCCTCGCCGGACACCGGCCCAGGCGATCGTGAGAGGGCACCCCGTGCCCGCCCAAGGGGCGTGGAACGCGCGTCGCCGCGATCGCTGCGCTGCACCCGAGGCCCGTGACCGTGCGGCGTGATCCGGCCACGGCCGCTCGGTGCGGCCAGGTCACCGGTCTTGCGCGAGCAGAACCGTTGGGTGCACCCTGATTGCTGGGAGGCAGCACCATGCCGCACACCACCGCTCGCACCACACGCCGCACCGTCTGGGCCAGGCTGCTCGGGAGCGCGACGGTCCTCGGCCTGCTGTTCGTCGCCGCGCCCGTCGCACCGCCCGTTGCAGGGGCTTCCGGCGGGCGGCCGGTCTCGCTGGCTGCCCGATCGGCCGAAGCGGCGGCGTGCCGGGCGCCCGTCGTCGCGCCCGCTCGTGCGGCGCTCCCACAGCCCCGGCTCGACGACGTCCGGGTGGGTCGGCACGACGGGGCCGGCTTCGATCGGGTGGTCTTCGACCTGACGGGCGTCCCCGGGCACCGGGTCCACCGGGTCCGCGAGGTCACGGCGGACGGGTCGGGCCGCCCTCTGACCTTGCGCGGCCGGTCCTTGCTGCTGGTGCGCCTCGAACCCGCCGTCGCACACGACGACGCGGGTCACCCCACCTCGGCACCGCGGCGGCTGGTCCGCTCCTTCCCCCAGCTGCGAGAGGTCCGCCGCGCGGGCGACGTCGAGGGCGTGGTGACCTACGCACTCGGTCTGCGCACCACCGGCGACTTCCGGGTCTCCACGCTCACCTCGCCGGCTCGCCTCGTGATCGACGTGGCTCACCGGCGCCAGCACCCCTTCGACTGCCGCGCGGGTGCGGTGCAGGTCGTCCTCGCCACCTCCGACGCGACGCCGGCGAGCGTCCTGCGCCGGGTCCCGAGCCCCGCGGTGGTCCGCGGCGCGCTGACTGCTCTCTTCGCCGGACCGACCGACTACGACGAGCCCGCCGGTCTGAGCTTCGAGTCCAGCGGCGCGAGCGGGTTCGCCGCGCCGCGGGTGCGCGACGGCCTCGCACGGGTCAGGCTCACCGGAGGATGCGACAGCGGCGGTGCGACCTTCACCGTCGCTGACGAGATCATCCCCACCCTGAAGCAGCTCGACACCGTGGACGTGGTGAAGATCTACGACCCGGAGGGCCACACCGAGCAGCCGCGAGGACGTTCGGACTCGATCCCGACCTGCCTGGAGCCCTGAGGATCGCAGCCCCCTGAGGTCACAGCGCCACAGCCTCCCCGAGAACTCGATCCTTGAAGTCCGGCCGCACGTCGTCCGTCGGCACGATGTCGACAGGTATGCCGACGACCTCCGACACCAGTCGCTCGAGTCGGGCGACCTTGAGGAACCCCATCGTCGGCGGGAGGTCGATGAGTAGGTCGATGTCGGATCCGTCGTGGTCTTGGCCAGTTGCAACTGAACCGAAGACGCGCACGTTGGAACCGCCGGCTTCCTTGACCAGGCCGATGACCTCGGCGCGGTGCTTACGCAGCGCCAGGGCCCGCGGGCCGGTGCCGTGGAAGCGAAGTAGCCGGGAGACTTCCGGTTGACTGCGGCCGATCTCGTGGGCGATCTCGGCCTGAGTCCTGCCGGCAGCGTGTGCTGCGCGCACCGCGGCAACCAACTCGCGACGCGCCTGTCCGATCGCCGCGTCGGAGCGGCGAGCTACCCGGGCGAGCGTGGACACACTGCCAATATAGCAAATGTTATGAGACTGTCAGGGGAAGGCTTGAGATGGCCTACCGCAGAGCACCGCACCCGAGCGACTGGATCACGAGTGGCAGGTCGTCGGTGGGGGTCTTGTGGACGATCTGCGGTGACCGTCCCTGCTTGTACTCAGCAGTCCGCTCAGATCGGGTCCAGGTACGTGCGCCTGCGAGCGCACGCTGCGCGGCTATGAGAGCACCGCGCCTGCCCCCGCGCCTGTGAGCCCGGCGAGAACGACCCAGGGCGCCGACCCGGGACACGGCCGACCTGTCAGCGAGGTCGGTGACCTTTGGCGACGTCCCCCTGAGATCGCTGAGGCGGGCGCACGTCGAGCAGTGGGTCAAGGCCATGACGATGCCCGCCGAGAGTCGCAGGCACGGGCTCGCGGCCTCGACGATCCGGACGAGGTTCAACTACGTCCACATGGCGCTCCGCGCTGCGGTGAGAGATCGGCTCATCGTGGCGAACCCCGCCGAACGGGTGAAGATCCCCAAGCAGCGCCGCCGCCACGTCGCGATGACCATCCCGACGCCCGAGCAGGTCGCCAAGGCGCTCAGTGCCGCGCCTCGCGAGTTCAGGGCCTTCGTCGCGCTCTGCGCCTTCGCTGGCCTACGGCTACGCGAGGCAGCAGCCATCCAGGCCAGCGACATCGAGACGACCAGCCACGTCCTCGCCGTGCGCCGCCAGGTCCAGGGCCAGGTGCGCGGCAAGCAGCACATCGTCCCGCCGAAGGCGGGCTCGGAACGCGACGTACCGATCCCGACCAGCCTCACCGCCACGCTCACCGACCACCTCACATCGGTGGGCACCTACGGCGAGGAGGGCTGGCTCTTCCCGTCAGGCGACGCGCTGCTCAACCGCAACAGCGCCGGCCACCAGTGGCGCCTGATCCGAGCCAGGGTCGGGCTCGAGGAGTTCACGCTCCACGACCTCCGCCACTTCTACGCCAGCGGTCTCATCGCCGCGGGCTGCGACGTGGTCACCGTCCAGCGTGCACGTGGCCACGCCAGTGCCTCAATCACCCTCAACACCTACCGCCACCTGTGGCCCACCGCGGATGACCACACCCGAGCGGCCGCGGCCGAGTTGATGCGGCAGGTCGGCGGACTCCCTGCGGACTGACGAGCAGTGACAGCGCGCTGACCAGCGCAAACAGCCCAGATCAGCGGTAGTTGGTGAACTGCACCGCGAAGTCGTAGTCCTGGCCCTTGACGAGGGCCTGGACGGCCTGGAGGTCGTCGCGCTTCTTGCTGCTCACGCGCAGCTCGTCGCCCTGGATCTGTGCCTTGACGCCCTTGGGGCCCTCGTCGCGGATCAGCTTGGAGACCTTCTTCGCATCCTCCGAGGAGATGCCCTCCTTGAGGGCGACCGCGATCTTGGACTGCTGGCCCGAGGCGCGCGGCTCGCCGGCGTCGAGGACCTTGAGGCTGACGTTGCGCTTGACCAGCTTGCCCTGGAACACGTCGAGCACGGCGCTCGCGCGGTCGTCGGCGGACGCCGTGATCTCGATCGCCTCGTCGCCCTGCCACTCGATCGTGGCCCCGGTGCCCTTGAAGTCGAAGCGGGTGGAGATCTCGCGCGCGGTCTGGCCGAGCGCGTTGTCGACCTCCTGGCGGTCGATCTTGCTGACGATGTCGAACGACGAGTCGGCCACGGTTCGCCCTCCTGGGTTTCGATGTGGATGCGGGGCTGCGCTATTGTGACGCCTCGTCACCGGGCGGGCCAAACGCCACCCCTGACACCCGGCAGGTTGCCCGAGCGGCCAAAGGGAGCTGACTGTAAATCAGCCGTCATCGACTACGCAGGTTCGAACCCTGCACCTGCCACAGCACCACGACGCGGGAGGGTGGCACGTGAGCAGCGAGCAGGTCTTGCGGCTCTCGTGCCCCGACCGTCCCGGCATCGTCGCCGCGATCTCGTCCCTGCTGGCGGGCGCGCACTGCAACATCGACCAGAGCCAGCAGTACGGCGACCCCGACTCGGGCACCTTCTTCCTGCGGATCGGGTTCACCATGCCCGACGACGTCGCCACCGACGACCTGCGAGCCGAGCTCGATGAGGTCGGCGACGACGTTCGCGATGAGCTGGGACCTCGTCGACGCCGCCGCGCGCCCCCGCGTGCTGATCATGGTCAGCTCCTTCGGTCACTGCCTCAACGACCTGCTCTTCCGAGCCTCCACCGGGACGCTCCCGATCGAGGTGGTCGGCGTCGTGTCCAACCACGCGACCTTCGCGCAGCTCGCCGCCCACCACGGTGTGGCCTACCACCACGTGCCCGTGACCCAGCACAGCAAGCCCGCTGCCGAGGCCCGGCTGCTCGAGCTCGTCGACGAGCTCGCGGTCGACCTCGTCGTGCTGGCGCGCTACATGCAGGTCCTCTCCGACGACCTGTGCCGCCGGCTCGAGGGTCGGGCGATCAACATCCACCACTCCATGCTGCCGAGCTTCAAGGGCGCCAAGCCCTACCACCAGGCCCACGCCCGCGGGGTCAAGCTCGTGGGCGCCACCGCGCACTACGTGACCGCCGAGCTCGACGAGGGTCCGATCATCGAGCAGGAGGTCGCCCGGGTCGACCACGCGATGAGCGTCGAGGCGCTCGTCGCCGCCGGCCGCGACGTCGAGTGCCAGGCCCTCGCCCGCGCCGTCCGCTGGCACGCCGAGTCGCGCGTCCTCCTCAACGGCGCCCGCACCGTCGTCCTGCGCTGAGGCACGCTCTCGTGGCGCGCTTCTCGAGCGGCCCGGTCCCTCGATGGCTGCGCAGCCCGTCATGGGTCGTGGCGAGCAGGGCCACCGTGGGCCGAGGAGCGAGCGCCGTCGAGCGTCGCGAAACCCGTCCGTTCGGCCCCGGCAACGACGTCTACGTCTCCGGGCTCGGCTGAGTGATCCCGAGCCCGGCGAGGTCGGCCGCCACCCGGGTCGGCCCGTCGGGTCCGCACTGCACCCCGAGCAGCCACCGGCGTACGCCGACCAGCGCGACCTCGTCGAGTCCCTCGAGCGCCTCGGCGGGTCGCCCGCTGAGCGCGGCGGCCACCTCGACCGCCCCGGCACCGTCGAAGGCCCGGCGGGCGGCCCCGAGCACGCAGAGCGGGTCTCCGCCGAGGACGGTCACGGGGGTCTCCCGGTCGAAGCCGGCCGCCAGCCAGGCGGCGACCCGCAGAGGGTCCGCCGGCCCGTCCGTCCCGACGAGGGGGAGCGCGAGGGCGAGCTCGCGGGCCGCGACCTCGTCGACGGCGCCCAGCCAGTCGGCGCCCGGCTCGAGGTCGGGCAGCGCGACGACCACGGGGGTCGCGGGGTCGAGCGAGCCCGCGGCCCGTGCGTCGTCGACGGCGGCGACGACGCGGCGGGCGTTGCCCCGCAGGTCGTCGAGGTCACGCAGGACGACCCGCACGGCATGCAGCACGACACCACGCCGGCCGGCGAGGGCTGCGGGGCCGGAGAGCTGACCGGCGCCGCCGGTCACGGACAGGGTCACCGGACCGGCCGCGGGGTCGTGTGCGGGCAGCGCCCGGTCGTCGACGACGTAGGAGCCGACGAGGCCGGCCGCGGATCCGGCGAGAGGGGAGGCAGGGGCGCCGGTCACGTCGAGCAGCGCGGCCCACCAGGGGGCGGGCGTGGTGGTCGGGTCCATCACCCCAACCTAGGCAGGTCGGCGGCCCGGTCGCACCCGGCCCGGGGTGAGCGGCGCCTCAGGGTGGTGAGCGAGACTGTCGCGGTGAGCTCACTGCGCCCCGCGCCGACGTCCGACATCGACGAGAACGACCTGAAGACCGGCGGTCGCAGCCACGCCGCGGCCGGGGCGACCGCGGTCGCGGTGTCCATGAAGCGGGCGATGGAGCAGATGGGCCCGGTCCGCACGGCCAGGACGCTGCTCAAGCTCAACCAGGCCGACGGTTTCGACTGCCAGGGCTGCGCCTGGCCCGACCCCGCCGCCGGGCACCGCCACACCGCGGAGTTCTGCGAGAACGGGGCGAAGGCCGTCACCGAGGAGGCCACCAAGCGTCGCGTCGGCCCCGCGTTCTTCGCAGCGCACCCGCTCGCGGAGCTGCGTCAGCGCACCGACTACTGGCTGGGCCAGCAGGGCCGGATCACCGAGCCGATGGTGCTGCGCGCGGGTGGCACGCACTACGAGCCGATCAGCTGGGACGAGGCCTTCGCCCTCGTCGCCGACCGCCTGCGGGGGTTGGACTCGCCCGACGAGGCGATCTTCTACACCTCCGGCAAGACCTCCAACGAGGCCGCGTTCGCCTACCAGCTGATGGTGCGCGCCTTCGGCACCAACAACCTGCCCGACTGCTCGAACATGTGCCACGAGTCGACCTCGCTGGCGCTGGCCGAGGTGATCGGCGTCGGCAAGGGCTCGGTCTCGCTCGAGGACGTCGAGACCGCCGACCTGCTGCTGATCGTGGGCCAGAACCCCGGCACCAACCACCCGCGGATGCTCTCGGCGCTCGAGGCGGCCAAGGAGAACGGCGGCAAGATCATCGCGATCAACCCGCTCGAGGAGGCCGGCCTCGTCCGCTTCAAGAACCCCCAGAAGGTCAAGGGCTGGCTCGGCAACGGCACCGGCATCGCCGACCTGCACCTCCCGGTGCGCATCGGCGGCGACCTCGCCCTGTTCCAGGCCTTCGGCGCCCTGCTCATCGAGCGCGGCGCCATCGACCGGGCCTTCATCGAGGAGTACTCCAGCGGCTACGACGAGTACGCCGCCGGCCTGGCCGACCTCGACTGGTCGCTCGTCGAGCGGGCCACCGGCCTGAGCCGTGCCCTGATCGAGGAGGCCGTCGACATGATCGAGGCCTCGAAGGCGACCGTCACCTGCTGGGCCATGGGCGTGACCCAGCACCGCCACGCGGTCGCCACGATCAAGGAGCTCGCCAACGTCGCATTCCTGCGCGGCGACATCGGCCGGCCCGGCGCCGGGCTGTGCCCGGTGCGCGGCCACTCCAACGTGCAGGGCGACCGCACCATGGGCATCTGGGAGAAGGTCGCCGACACCTTCCTGGACTCCCTGCGCGAGGAGTTCGGCTTCGAGCCGCCCCGCGAGCACGGCCTCGACACCGTCGACTCCCTGCAGGCCCTGGTCGAGGGCAGGGCCAAGGTCTTCTTCGCCATGGGCGGCAACTTCGTCTCCGCCGTGCCCGACACCGCGGTGATCAGCGAGGCCTTCGAGCGCAGCGACCTCACGGTGCACGTCTCGACCAAGCTCAACCGTTCCCACGTCGTCCACGGCCGCGAGGCGCTGATCCTGCCGGCCCTGGGTCGCAGCGAGAAGGACATGACCGGCGGCACCGCCCAGCGGGTCAGCGTCGAGGACTCGATGTCGGCCGTGCACGCCTCGAAGGGTCCGCTCGAGCCGGCCTCGGAGCACCTGCGCAGCGAGGTCGACATCGTGTGCTCGCTGGCCATGGCGCTGCTGACCCGCCCCGAGGACCCGCAGCTGCCGTGGGAGGAGTTCCGCGCCGACTACACCCGCATCCGCGAGAGCATCGGGCGCGTCGTCCCCGGCGCGGCGTCGTACGCCGAGAAGGTCGTCCGGCCGGGCGGCTTCGTCCTGCCGCACGGCCCGCGCGACACCCGCACCTTCCCGACGAAGTCCGGCAAGGCGCAGTTCTCGGTGTGCCCGACCGAGGTGCTCGAGGTGCCGGCGGGTCGGCTGCTGCTGCAGACGATGCGCTCCCACGACCAGTTCAACACCACGATCTACGGCCTGGACGACCGCTACCGCGGCGTGAAGAACGGGCGGCGCGTGGTCTTCGTGCACCCCGACGACATCACCGACCTCGGCCTCGCCGAGGGCGACCTGGTCGATCTCGTCAGCGAGTGGGACGGCGACGAGCGGCGGGCCCCGGCCTTCCGGGTCGTCTCCTACCAGCAGCCGCGGGGCTGCTCGGCGGCCTACTACCCCGAGACCAACCCGCTGATCCCGCTGCACTCGACCGCGGAGGGCTCGAACTGCCCGACGTCGAAGGGGGTCGTGGTCCGTCTCGAGCCGACCACGCACCCGCAGGCCGCGACCATCGCGTCGGATGCGGGGACGTTCACCGCCTCCTGAGGTCTCGGCTGGATACTCGGTCCATGAGCAACGTCGAACGCGACCCCGACGAGGTCGACGTGGAGCCGCAGGAGCGCGCGGAGGTGCCGGCCGTCGAGGTGCCGGCCGTCGAGGTGCTGACCCCGCGCGACGTCCCGCTGGGCGGACCGCGGGCGATGACCGTGCGACGTACCCTCCCGCAGCGTGAGCGGTCGCTCATCGGGGCGTGGTGCTTCGCCGACCACTACGGTCCCGACGACGTGGCCGAGACCGGCGGGATGAGCGTCGCGCCCCACCCCCACACGGGGCTGGCCACGGTGAGCTGGCTCTTCAGCGGCGAGGTCGAGCACCGTGACAGCCTGGGCACGCAGGCGCTGGTGCGTCCCGGCGAGCTCAACCTGATGACAGCCGGCCACGGGGTGAGCCATTCGGAGATCTCGACCCCGGGCACCACCGTGCTCCACGGCGCGCAGCTGTGGGTGGCGCTCCCCGAGGGCGCCCGGGACGGTGGCGCGGCGTTCGCCCACCACGTGCCGGAGCCGGTGGGCGGCGATGGATGGACGGCCTCGGTCTTCCTCGGCTCGCTGCTCGGCGTCACCTCACCGGTCGGGACGGCGACCCCGCTGCTGGGCGCCGAGCTGACGCTCGAGCCGGGCACGAGCCTCACGCTCGACGTCGACCCCTCCTTCGAGCACGGCGTGCTCGTCGACCGTGGTGCGGTCGAGGTGGTCGGTCAGGACGTGGCGACCCACGAGCTGGCCTACGTCGCCCCGGGCTCTGCCACGCTCCACCTCGCCGCGCGCGGTGGCGGGCCGGTGCGCGTCCTCGTGCTCGGCGGCCCGCCGTTCGACGAGCCGATCGTGATGTGGTGGAACTTCGTCGGCCGCACCCACGACGAGGTCGTCGCCGCCCGCGACGCGTGGCAGGCCCAGCTGGGACACGGGGTCCAGGTCGACGGCCGGTTCGGGGTGGTCAGCGAGATGGCCCCGATCCCGGCCCCGGCCCTGCCCGGCGTACGCCTGCGCTCGCGGGGCTGATCGGGCGGGGTTGATCGGGCGGGGTTGATCGGGTGGGGCTGGTCGGGCGCCGGGCTTGTCGGCTGTTTCTCGAGCCTGTCGCCCTTTGCAACAGCCGACAGGTTCGGGAACACCCGGCCGGCCGGGTGTTCCTGGGGCAGGTGGGGCGGACAACCCGGCAGGATGGCCCGTGAGCGAGCGAATCGGGCCGGTGACGGGGGAGGACGGGCTCGCGCGGCGTCGGGCGCCGGGCTTGTCGGCTGTTTCTCGAGCCTGTCGCCCTTTGCAACAGCCGACAGGTTCGGGAACACCCGGCCGGCCGGGTGTTCCTGGGGCAGGTGGGGCGGACAACCCGGCAGGATGGCCCCATGAGCGAGCGGACCGGGCCGGTGACGGGGGAGGACGGGCTCGCGCGGTGCCCGTGGGGTGCGGGGCCGGGGATGATGCGCGACTACCACGACACCGAGTGGGGCACCCGGGTCCACGGGGAGGCGGCGTACTTCGAGCGGCTCAGCCTCGAGGCCTTCCAGTCCGGGCTGTCGTGGTCGACGATCCTCACCAAGCGACCGGCCTTCCGGACCGCCTTCGCCGGCTTCGACCCCGAGCGCGTCGCCGGCTTCGACGACGCGGACGTCGCCCGGCTGATGGCGGACGCCGCGATCGTGCGCAACCGACGCAAGGTCGAGGCCACGATCAGCAACGCGGCCGCCACCCTCGCGCTGCGCGACAGCGACGTCGGCGGGCTGGAGGAGCTCGTGACCACCTTCGCCCCCGGAGGCGATCCCGAGCCGGCGTACGCCGAGCAGGTGCAGGCCGTCTCGCCGGCCTCGACCGCGCTGAGCAAGGAGCTCAAGCGCCGCGGGTTCACCTTCGTCGGGCCGACCACGATGCAGGCGCTGATGGAGGCACTGGGACTCTTCGACCCCCACCTGACGGGCTGCCACCGGCGCGGGCGGCAGGGCTAGGACGCCGCCCGGGAGGCCGATTTCTCATCGCCCCGCCCGCCTGTGTATCGTTCTGCGTCGTTGCCCCTTTAGCTCAGTCGGCAGAGCGTCTCCATGGTAAGGAGAAGGTCTACGGTTCGATTCCGTAAAGGGGCTCTGAGCGAGTTTCGCCCCCGCAGTAGTCTCGGACGGCGACTCCGCTCGCGTGGCGGGGTAGCTCAGGTGGTTAGAGCACACGACTCATAATCGTGGTGTCGCGGGTTCGAGTCCCGCCCTCGCTACCGAAGGCAGCATCAACCGCACGACCGAGCAGCACCAACCCGAAGGACTTCCCGTGGCCAGCAAGAGCTCTGACGTTCGCCCCAAGATCACGCTCGCGTGCGTGGAGTGCAAGGAGCGCAACTACATCACCAAGAAGAACCGCCGCAACAACCCCGACCGCATGGAGATGGCGAAGTTCTGCCCCCGTTGCCGTCAGCACCAGCCGCACCGCGAGACCCGCTGAGGTCGCGACGAGCCCCGTCGCCCGTGGTGGTCCGACCCGCCGTGCCCAGCACGGCGGGTCGTGGCCATTTCGCCCCTCCGGCCGGCCGTCGCGCCGGCCGCTAGGTTGGAGCCATGTCGCAGCCCGTAGCCCTCGACGAGTCCATCGTCGGTCGCAGCTTCGCCCCGACCGCGCCGTACGCCGTGGCGCACGAGCGGGTGCGGGAGTTCGCCGCCGCGCTCGGTCAGCCCTACGACGGCGGTCCCGCGCCGGCGACGTTCCCGATCGTGCTCTCCTTCGACGCGATGTTCGGCTTCCTCGACGAGGTCGGCATCGAGCTGTCGCGGATCGTGCACGGCGACCAGAAGTTCCACTACGAGCGCTCCGTCGTGCCGGGTGACGTGCTGAGCGCGACGCTGAAGGTGGCCAGCCTGCGCCAGATCGGCGGCAACGACATCCTGGGCACCACGAGCGAGGTCACCGACGCCGACGGGACCGTCGTCTGCTCGACCAGTGCCACGCTCGTGCACCGCGGCGCCCCGGTCGACGAGGGGGATGCCTCGTGAACGCCGGGGACGAGCTCGAGACCCAGGTCTACGCCATCACCCGCGCCGACCTGGTCCGCTACGCCGGCGCCTCGGGCGATCGCAACCCGATCCACTGGTCGGACCGGGTCGCGACCGCGGTCGGCCTGCCCGGCGTGATCGCGCACGGCATGGTCACGCTCGGGCTGGCCGCGCGGGCCGTGGCCACCTGGAGCGACGGCGCTGAGGTGGTCGACCTCGGCGCGAAGTTCACCAACCCCGTCCTCGTGCCCGACGACGACGCGGGAGCCCGGGTCGAGATCGCCGGCACGGTCAAGCAGGTCGAGGACGGGCTGGCGACCCTGGCCCTGACGGTCACCTGCGACGGCGTCAAGGTGCTGGGCGCGCCCAAGGCGGTCGTGCGTGTCGGCTGAGCAGCCCACGCCCGCACCGGGTCCGTCGTCGCCGGTGCGCCTGGCCGACCTCACGACCCTCCGCCTCGGCGGGCCCGCCGACGAGCTGGTGCGCGCCGAGACCGAGGAGCAGCTCGTCGCCGCGGTGCGCGACGGCGACGAGCACGGCGTACCGACCCTGGTGCTCGGCGGCGGCAGCAACCTCGTCGTCGCCGACGAGGGGTACGCCGGCCGCGTCGTCCACGTCGCCACCACGGGCGTGCGGGTCGACCACGACGAGGCCGACGGTCCGACCTGCGGCGGCGTCACGGTCACGGTGGCCGCGGGGGAGTCGTGGGACACGCTGGTGGCCACGGCCGTCGAGCGTGGCTGGGTCGGCCTCGAGGCGCTCTCGGGCATCCCGGGCTCGGTCGGGGCGACGCCGGTGCAGAACGTCGGGGCCTACGGGCAG
The DNA here is from genome assembly GCA_963760555.1 of uncultured Actinomycetota bacterium. Classification (GTDB taxonomy): domain Bacteria; phylum Actinomycetota; class Actinomycetes; order Propionibacteriales; family Nocardioidaceae; genus Nocardioides. Next base: position 511,940 of record CAVXDJ010000004.1, read on the forward strand.
GAGGTCTCGCAGACCATCGCGCGGGTCCGCACGTGGGACCGTGTCGAGGGGCGAGTCGCCTCCTTCGCCGGCGCGGACTGCGGCTTCGCCTACCGTTGGTCGCGGTTCAAGGCCGAGCCGACCCGCTACGTGGTCCTCGACGTGACCTTCCAGCTGCGCCAGGGCGACCTCGGCGCGCCCGTGACCTACGCCGAGCTGGCCCGGACCCTCGGCGTCGAGCCCGGTGGGCGTGCCCCGCTCGCCGCCGTCCGTGAGGCCGTGCTCGGCCTGCGCCGGGGCAAGGGGATGGTGCTCGACGACGACGACCGCGACACCTGGAGCGCCGGCTCGTTCTTCACCAACCCCGTGATCGAGGCCGACCGGGTGCCCCAGGGCGCTCCGGCGTGGGAGATCCTCGGCGACCCCGACGGTCGGGTCAAGACCAGCGCGGCGTGGCTGATCCAGCACGCGGGCTTCGAGCGCGGCCACGTCGCCGAGGGCGGGTCCGGCCGCGCGAGCGTGTCGACCAAGCACACGCTGGCGCTGACGAACCGCGGCGGTGCCGCGACGCAGGAGCTGCTGGCTCTGGCCCGCGAGGTCCGCGACGGCGTCGAGGCGGCGTACGGCATCCGGCTGGTCCACGAGCCCGTGCTCGTCGCCTGCGCCCTCTGAGCCACCGCCCACCGGGCTACCGGCGCGTCAGCCAACGCTCGCGAAGGAACGCCCGGTCGACACCGATGTCCTCGACGAAGCCGGCCTCGAGGAAGTGCCGCCACGGGTGGACGCCGGCAGCCCCCCAGGTCCGCGTCCGCTCCAGGTCGAGACCCATCAGGTCGTCGAGGGTCTCGAGCAGGTCGGTCGGTCGGCACCCGGCGTGCTCGGCGACGATCGCGAGCCGGCGGTCCAGGTCCGGCTCGCCGTCGAAGCCGCAGTCGGCCCACCGGGTCGGGCGGACCGGGGCGACGTACCAGCAGAGCTGGGCCAGGTCCCACAGCGGCGGCGCCGGCTCGAGGTAGTCCCAGTCGATGATCCCGGTCAGTCGCTCGCCCTGCCACACGGTGTTCCACAGGCCCAGGTCCCCGTGGCGCACCGTGGTGCTGGCAGACCCGGGGACCCCGCCGTGGCGCCACACGTCGTCGGGCCGGACCCCGTAGGTCGCGAGCGCCCCGGAGAGGGCGGCCACGGCGGCCGCCGCCTGCTCGACGCCGGCGTCGCCGAGCAGCACCGCCGGCCACGGCCACGAGGCGGTCGCGCCCGGCAGCCACGAGACGACCTCGCGCCCCTGCTCGTCGACCCCGAGCGGCTCGGGGGCGAGGTCGAACCCGGTCTCGCGCAGGTGGGCGAGCACGCGCTGCACGGTGGGGGTCCACGGACCGCCGGTGCGGTGGACGGTGTCGCCGACCCGCACGACGTCGTTGACCTCGCCACCGCTCAGCGGGACCTCCGGCAGGTCGGTGCTCACCGGCGCGAGTCAACCACGGGGCGTATCAGCGGCCCGTCGAGCGCGCTCCTCCTCGCACACCGTCACCCGTCCCGACCTCGGAGGAGCACCATGTCCCTGCGCAACCGCCTGCCCGTCACCGTCCTCGCGGTCCTCGCCCCGCTGCCGACGGTCGCTCTCGCGCTCGTCGCACCGCTGGGCGGCCTCGCGCCCGGCTCGCTCGTCCCGGTCTCCGCCGCGATCGCCGACCCCGTGATCTCGACCGGGACCGACGTCGCCGACGACGTGGTGCTCGCCGCGGACGACGGCGGCCTGACGACGGGTCAGCGCCGCAGCATCGACCTGCGCACCATCACCATCACCGCCGACGACCAGGGACGCCACCGCGTCACCGTGGAGGTCGCGCGCGTGGCGCGGGCCTCGGCCGGGTGGGACCAGATGGTCTTCGTGCGGATGCGCGACGCCGCATCGGGCGAGACCACCGTCCTCGGCTTCAACCAGCGTTCCGGCGGCGGGGGCTACGTCTACAACGACACCACCGACGAGTCGTGCGAGATCACCCGCGTCGTACGCCGGGTCGCTCAGCACACCCTGTCGGTCCGTGTCCCCGAGCGCTGCACCGCCCCGGCGGGCTCCAGGGTGCGGGTGGCCTCGGCCACCGGCCTGCTCAACACCGACGCCCCGACCTGGTCCCGCGACCGGATGAGCGCCTCGGACCTGGACTAGCAGGCCGGCCCGGCCAGCCAGTCGTCGATCCCGCCGAGCAGGCGGGTGCGGACGTCGTCGGGCGCGGTGCTCGCGCGCACCGACATCCGAGCCAGCTCGGCCAGCGTCACGTCGGAGAGGTCGTGCGCGGCGCGCATCGTGGCGTACTGAGCGGCGAGGCGTGAGCCGAAGAGCAGCGGGTCGTCCGAGCCGAGGGCCACCGTCGCCCCGGCCTCGAGCAGCTGCGGCAGCGGCACCGAGGACAGGTCGGAGTACACGCCGAGCGAGACGTTCGAGACCGGGCACACCTCCAGGGCGACACCGGCGTCGACGACCCGGGCGAGGAGGTCGGGGTCCTCCACCGAGCGGACGCCGTGGCCGAGCCGGCCGGCGTGCAGGTCCTCGAGGCAGGTCCGCACGTGCTCGGCGCCGCGGAGCTCGCCGCCGTGGGGGACGAGCAGGAGACCCGCGCGCTCGGCGATCGCGAAGGCGGGAGCGAACTCGGCGGTGGTGCCCCGCCGCTCGTCGTTGGACAGCCCGAAGCCGACCACCCCGCGCCCGACGTACTGCGCGGCGAGGCGGGCCAGGGTGCGGGCGTCGAGAGGGTGCCGGGTGCGGTTGGCCGCGATCACCACGCCGATCCCGACGCCCGTGCGAGCGGTCGCGTCGCCGGCGGCGTCGAGCACGAGGTCGGTGAAGGCGCTCACGCCCCCGAAGCGGGCCGCGTAACCGGAGGGGTCGACCTGGATCTCCAGCCAGCCGCCCCCGTCGGCGGCGTCGTCCTCGGCGGCCTCGCGCACCAGACGGCGTACGTCATCGGACGTGCGGAGCACGGAGCGCGCGACGTCGTAGAGGCGCTGGAAGCGGAACCAGCCCTTCTCGTCGGCCGCGCTCAGCGTGGGCGGCCAGTGCGCGACCAGCGACTCGGGCAGGGCGATGCCGTCGCGCTCGGCGAGCTCGAGCAGGGTCGCGTGGCGCATCGACCCCGTGAAGTGCAGGTGCAGGTGCGCCTTGGGCAGGGTGCGCAGGTCGCGCGACCCCTCACGCGACCCCTCGTGCGACCCCGTCGGCTGCGCGTTCAGCTGAACAGCTTCTGCATCCGGGTGATGCCCTCGACGAGGTCGTCGTCGCCGAGAGCGTAGGACAGGCGCAGGTAGCCCGGCGACCCGAAGGCCTCGCCCGGCACGACCGCCACCTCGACGGACTCCAGCACGTACTCGGCGAGCTCGGCGGAGGTCTCGATGAGCCGGCCGCCGTGCTCGCGACCGAGCAGGCCCTGGACGGAGGGGTAGGCGTAGAACGCGCCCTGCGGCGTGGGGCACACGACGCCGTCGATCTCGGAGAGCATCGAGACGATCAGGCGGCGGCGGCGGTCGAAGGCCTCCTTCATCTCCTCCACCGCGGCGAGGTCACCGTCGAGGGCGGCGATGGCGGCACGCTGGGAGACGTTGGCGACGTTGGACGTGGCGTGCGACTGCAGGTTGGTCGCGGCCTTGACGAGGTCCTTCGGGCCGATCATCCAGCCGACCCGCCAACCGGTCATCGCGTAGGTCTTGGCCACACCGTTGACGACCACGCAGTGGTCGACGAGATCGGGGCACAGCACCGGCATCGATCCCGTCTCGACGCCGTCGTAGACGAGGTGCTCGTAGATCTCGTCGGTGAGCACCCACAGGTCGTGGTCCTCGACCCAGGCGCCGATCGCCCGGATCTCCTCGGCGGTGTAGACCGCGCCGGTCGGGTTGGAGGGAGAGACGAAGAGCAGCACCTTGGTCCGCTCGGTGCGCGCCGCCTCGAGCTGGTCGACGGTGACCTTGTAGTCCTGGGTCTCGTCGGCCAGCACCTCGACCGTGCGACCACCGGCGAGCCCGATCGCCTCGGGGTACGTCGTCCAGTACGGCGCCGGCACGATCACCTCGTCGCCCGGGTCGAGCATCGCCGCGAAGGCGCCGTAGATGGCCTGCTTCCCGCCGTTGGTGACCAGCACCTGCGCGGCCTCGATCTCCAGGCCGCTGTCGCGTCGGGTCTTCTCGACGATGGCCGCCTTGAGCTCGGGCAGGCCACCGGCGGGGGAGTAGCGGTGGTTCCTCGGGTCGCGGCAGGCCTCCACCGCGGCGTCCACGACGTACGACGGGGTCGGGAAGTCGGGCTCGCCGGCGCCGAACCCGATGACCGGGCGACCCTCGGCCTTGAGGGCCTTGGCCTTCGAGTCCACCTTGAGCGTCGCGGACTCGGCGATGGCACCGATCCGGTCGGAGACGCGACGGTCGCGAGGGGTGGGTCCGGTCGGGGCAGCAGAGCTCATGGCGCTCATCCTAGGACCGTGCCCGGGGCCACCGGACCTGGGCGAAGTTTGGACGGGGTCCGGCTCGGGTCCTAGACTCAGGCACTGGTGGATCTTCCCCATGCTTTGTCATGCCCTCCCACGGGTGGCGCGGCGGGTCGGGAGGTCCGACGGAGGGCACTAGCTCAACTGGCAGAGCATCGGTCTCCAAAACCGAAGGTTGGGGGTTCAAGTCCCTCGTGCCCTGCGAGACGACGAGACCGTGAGAGCGGTCCGAGGAGAGGTGGAGGACGTGGCGGAGAGCAACACCGTGCGGGCATCGCGTGGCGGAGGGTCGGGCGACGACAAGCCGCAGCGCACCGGCGCGGTGACCTTCTACCGCCAGGTCGTCGCCGAGCTGCGCAAGGTCGTGTGGCCGACGCAGGAGCAGCTGGTCACGTACTTCTTCGTCGTGATGGCCTTCGTGGTCGTGATGATGGCGCTGATCTCCGTGCTCGACCTCGCCTTCGGCAAGCTCGCCTTCGCGGTCTTCACCGGCCAGGGCCAGCTCTAGGCGGCCCGGGCGGCCGCACCGGCCGCCCCCGGCGGGAGCACCCGCCCACACCCACGACGCATGACTGATGGAGCACCTCGTGTCTGAGCACTACGACGTCCCCGACGACGTCGCCTCGATCGACCAGTCCGAGCAGGCCGACCCCGCCGAGCCCACCCCGCTGGTCGACACCAGCGACGAGGGCCTCGTCGAGGTCGTCCCCACGCCGGCCGCCCCGGTCGAGGACACGACCGGCGACTTCCACGAGGCGCCCTCCGACCCGCCGGCCGAGGCCTCCGAGGAGGAGGCCGAGGAGGCCGACCCCCTCGAGGACTTCCGGCGCGAGCTGTGGGCCAAGCCCGGTGACTGGTTCGTCGTGCACACCTACTCCGGCATGGAGAACCGCGTGCGCCAGAACCTCGAGAACCGCATCATCTCGCTCAACATGGAGGACTACATCCACGAGATCGTGGTCCCCACCGAGGAGGTCGCGGAGATCAAGAACGGCCAGCGCAAGATGGTCAAGCGCACCGTGCTCCCCGGTTACGTCCTGGTCCGCATGGACCTCACCGACGAGTCCTGGTCGGCCGTGCGGCACACGCCCTCGGTGACCGGCTTCGTGGGCCACAGCCACCAGCCCGTCCCGCTGAGCATGACCGAGGTCGAGAACATGCTGGCCCCGGCCGCGATGGCTGCCGCCCAGATCGCGGCCGCCGCCTCCGGCGAGCCCGGCAGGTCCGGTGGCGTCGCCGCCCCGGCCAAGCCGATCGAGGTCGCCGACTTCGACCTCCAGGACTCCGTCATGGTCGTCGACGGGCCGTTCGCCACCCTCCACGCCACGATCACCGAGATCAACGCGGAGGCCCAGCGCGTCAAGGCGCTGGTCGAGATCTTCGGCCGGGAGACCCCGGTCGAGCTGAGCTTCAGCCAGATCCAGAAGGTCTGAGGCCGCACCACCACCTGTGGCAGAGGGCCGTGCGGCCCTCGTCATGACCACGCGAGAGAAAGAGACACCGCATGCCTCCCAAGAAGAAGATCGCTGCCCTGGTCAAGGTGCAGCTCCAGGCCGGCGCCGCCACCCCGGCACCCCCGGTCGGTACGGCGCTCGGCCCCCACGGCGTCAACATCATGGAGTTCTGCAAGGCCTACAACGCCCAGACGGAGTCCTTGCGCGGCCAGGTGATCCCGGTCGAGATCACCATCTTCGAGGACCGCTCGTTCACCTTCATCACCAAGACGCCCCCGGCGGCTGAGCTGATCAAGAAGGCCGCCGGCCTGCAGCGCGGCTCGGGCGTGCCCCACAAGGAGAAGGTCGGCAAGCTGACCAAGGACCAGGTCCGCGAGATCGCCCAGACCAAGCTCCCCGACCTCAACGCCAACGACGTCGAGGCCGCCATGAAGATCGTCGAGGGCACCGCCCGCTCCATGGGCGTCACCACGGAGTGACCCGTCGGCCCCCGTCGTCGGGGCCGGCACCCGCATCGCGCACCACCGCTCCACCGCTCCACCCGCACCTGTGGCAGGGCCGCGCTGGCCCGACGACCACACCTGGAACACCGAGAAGAGAAGAGCCAGCCATGCAGCGCAGCAAGACCTACCGCTCGGCCGCGGAGACGTTCGACAAGGACGAGCTCTACGCGCCGCTGAAGGCGATCACCCTGGCCAAGACGGCCAGCAAGAAGAAGTTCGACGAGACCCTCGACGTCGTGATGCGCCTCGGCGTCGACCCCCGCAAGGCCGACCAGATGGTCCGCGGCACCGTCAACCTGCCCCACGGCACGGGCAAGACCGCCCGCGTGCTCGTGTTCGCGGCCGGCGACAAGGCCGAGGCCGCCCTGGCGGCCGGTGCCGACGAGGTCGGCACGGACGAGCTCATCGAGAAGGTCTCCAAGGGCTACCTCGACTTCGACGCCGTCGTCGCCACCCCGGACATGATGGGCAAGGTCGGTCGCCTCGGTCGTGTGCTCGGCCCCCGTGGCCTCATGCCCAACCCGAAGACCGGGACCGTGACCCCCGACCCGGCCAAGGCCGTGACCGACATCAAGGGCGGCAAGATCGAGTTCCGCGTCGACCGGCACGCCAACCTGCACTTCATCATCGGCAAGGCCTCCTTCGCCGAGGCCCAGCTCGCGGAGAACTACGCGGCGGCGCTCGAGGAGGTCCTCCGGCTCAAGCCGGCCTCCTCCAAGGGCCGGTACGTCCGCAAGGTGACCGTCTCGACGACCATGGGCCCCGGCATCCAGGTCGACCCGAACCGCACCCGCAACATCGCCGGGGACGACGAGGCCGCGCAGGCCTGAGCCGCCCCGCACGACGTACGCCGGCCCGGTCGCCCCCAGGGGTGGCCGGGCCGACGTACGTCGGGGGCTGCGCTGCGGTTTCCCAAGGGATGAACCCAGCTCATCGCTTACCTGCGCAGATTTGCGCCGGGAAGCGAGCAACCGCCCCCATCCCTTGGGAAACCGCAGCGCCGGCTGGCCACGATTTGGCGGCGACGCCGCTCCCCCGTACTGTTCAGCGAAGAAACCACAGACCGCCGGTCGTCAGCCCGTTCACGCGGGAGGACCGAAGGCCCCGCAGGAGCGGGCGTCCAGCGCAGGGGACAGAGCACCAGCACCGGGCCGAACCAGGCCCGCACCGCCACGCCCTGAGCCTTGCGCTCGGGGCGTTCGTCTTCTGCACCGGGTCCGGACACCGTCGGTCGTCCACCGGAAGGAGACCCATGGCGCGGCCCGACAAGCAGGCAGCCGTGGCGGAGATCGTCGACTCGTTCAACGAGTCCACCGCCACCGTGCTGACCGACTACCGCGGTCTCACCGTCAAGGAGCTGCAGGACCTGCGCCGCTCCCTGGGTGAGCACGCCTCCTACGCCGTGGTCAAGAACACGCTGGCCAAGATCGCCGCCTCCGAGGCGGAGATGGGCGGCTTCGACGAGCTGCTCGTCGGCCCCACCGCGATCGCCTTCATCTCGGGCGACGTGGTCGAGGCCGCCAAGGGCCTGCGTGACTTCGCCAAGGCCCACCCCGCCCTGATCGTCAAGGGCGGCTACATGGACGGCGCCGCGATCAGTGCCTCCGAGGTCGCCAAGCTGGCCGACCTCGAGTCGCGCGACGTCCTGCTCGGCAAGATGGCCGGGGCGATGCTCGCCTCGCTCACCAACGCCGCAGCGCTCTTCCAGGCTCCTCTCTCGCAGGCTGCCCGCGTCGCGGGCGCCCTGCAGGCGAAGGCCCAGGAGGACCCCTCCGTCCTCGCAGGTGGTGCCGGCACCCCGGTCGCCGCCGAGGAGGCCCCGGCCGCGGACGACTCCGCAGCCGAGGCCGACGCCCCCGTCGAGGAGGCCCCGGCTGACGCCGAGGCCGGCGAGAGCGAGACCGCCGAGGCCTGAGGCCCCGGCACACCACCTACGAAGCGCACACACCCCGGCCCCCGACGTACGTCGGGAGCCACCGACTGGAAGGAAACGCCACCATGGCGAAGCTCAGCACCGACGAGCTGCTCGACGTCTTCAAGGAGATGACGCTCATCGAGCTCTCCGAGTTCGTCTCGCAGTTCGAGGAGACCTTCGGCGTCACCGCCGCCGCCCCCGTGGCCGTGGCCGCTGCTGCCCCCGCCGGAGGCGGCGGTGGTGAGGAGGCCGTGGAGCAGGATGAGTTCGACGTCATCCTCGAGGCGGCCGGCGAGAAGAAGATCAACGTCATCAAGGAGGTGCGCGCCCTGACCTCCCTCGGTCTGAAGGAGGCCAAGGAGCTCGTCGAGGCCGCCCCCAAGGCCGTCCTGGAGAAGGCCACCAAGGAGGCCGCCGCGAAGGCCAAGGAGCAGCTCGAGGGAGCCGGCGCCAGCGTCACCGTCAAGTGACGCACGCCTGAGGAACCCCCGATCCGGCCGCCGGATCCTGCACCACCCGGTCTGCGCGCAGACCGCCGCCCAGGGGCGGGCCCCGCACGGGTGCCCGCCCCTGAGGCGTACCTGGGTACCGCAATGCCCGACCCACCGGTAACCTGTGTGCTGACGCTCACACCACGACGCGTCGAGCAGCAGTCGGCGCACCTCGAACCCGCGATCCTCGGGACTGAGGTCGCGGGGCGCCAGGTGCTCGAGCCAAGGGTGACGAACGTCGAACCAGCGCGTAACCTCACCGCCACGACGACGTTGTAACGGACTGGGGAGCGCGTCGCAACGCTGGTCATGGGGCCCACACAGATCGAGGGAGGCGCGCGCCATGGGCGTGGAGATCAAGGTCGAGCACCTGACCAAGTCGTTCGGCAAGCAGCTCATCTGGGGTGACGTCACGCTGACCATCCCGGCGGGCGAGATCTGCGTGATGCTCGGTCCGTCGGGGACCGGCAAGTCGGTCTTCCTCAAGACCCTGATCGGTCTGCTCAAGCCCGACCGGGGCTCGGTGATCATCGAGGGCACCGACATCGCCAGCTGCCCCGAGCGCGAGCTCTACGAGATCCGCAAGCTCTTCGGGGTGCTGTTCCAGGACGGCGCGATGTTCGGCTCGATGAACCTCTACGACAACATCGCCTTCCCGCTGCGCGAGCACACCAAGAAGTCCGAGTCGCAGGTGCGCGACGTCGTCATGGAGAAGCTGGACCTCGTCGGGCTCCTCGGCACCGAGGACAAGCTGCCCGGTGAGATCTCCGGCGGCATGCGCAAGCGCGCGGGCCTGGCCCGGGCGCTCGTGCTCGACCCCGAGATCGTCCTCTTCGACGAGCCGGACTCCGGGCTCGACCCCGTCCGTACGTCGTTCCTGAACCAGCTGATCGTCGACCTCAACGCGCAGATCGACGCGACGTTCCTGATCGTGACCCACGACATCAACACCGCGCGGACGGTGCCCGACAACATCGGCCTGCTCTACCACAAGCACCTGGCCATGTTCGGCCCGCGCGAGATGCTGCTCTCCTCCGAGGAGCCGGTCGTGCGGCAGTTCCTCAACGCCCAGAAGGTCGGTCCGATCGGCATGTCGGAGGAGAAGGACGCCGACGAGCTCGCCGCGGAGTCCGACCAGGACCTGCCGGCGCTCCCGCCGATCCCGCTCCAGCTGGAGCCCTCCAACGGCATCCCGCGCCGCAGCCAGCGCGAGCCGGGTGCCTGGTGCGAGGAGAACGGCATCACGCCGCCCCCGAACTCCTTCGACGCCGACATGTCGATGGCGGGGGCCTGAGGGGTGTCCTCGCTGACCGGGGCCAGCATCCTCAAGCCCATCGGGGCGGCTGGCGGGCTCTTCGCCTTCGCCCTCGACGTGTTCCGCGGGCTGTTCCGGCGTCCCTTCCAGACCCGTGAGTTCTTCCAGCAGGCCTGGTTCATCGCCTCGGTGACGATCGTGCCGACGGCGCTGGTCGCGATCCCCTTCGGTGCCGTCATCGCGCTGCAGGTCGGCGGCCTGATCCGCCAGTTCGGCGCCCAGTCCTTCACCGGCTCCGCCTCGGTGCTCGCGGTCGTGCAGCAGGCCGCGCCGATCGCCACTGCACTGCTGATCGCGGGCGCCGGCGGCTCCGCGATCGCCGCCGACCTGGGTGCGCGCAAGATCCGCGAGGAGCTCGACGCCATGATGGTGCTCGGCATCGACCCCATCCAGCGCCTCGTGGTGCCGCGGGTGCTGGGCTCGATGCTCGTCGCGCTGTTCCTCAACGGCATGGTCAGCGTCGTCGGCGTGGCCGGCGGCTACGTCTTCAACGTCGGCTTCCAGGGCGGTACGCCGGGCGCCTACATCGCCAGCTTCACCGCGCTCGCCCAGCTGCCGGACCTCTACGTCGGGCTGCTCAAGGCCGTCATCTTCGGCCTCATCGCCGCCATCGTGGCCGCCTACAAGGGCATGAACGCAGGAGGAGGCCCCAAGGGGGTGGGCGACGCCGTCAACGAGTCCGTCGTGATCACGTTCCTGCTGCTGTTCATCGTCAACTTCATCATCAGCGCGATCTACCTCCAGGTCGTCCCCCCGAAGACGGGGTAGAGCCGTGGCCGGGATCAAGGACGTCTACCAGCGACCGCTGTCGTCGCTGGAGACCATGGGGGAGCAGCTCTCCTTCTACATCAGCGCGACCATGGCGGCACCCCGCTCGATCAAGCGCTACCCCAAGGAGATCCTGCGCATCCTCGCCGAGGTCACCCTCGGCTCCGGTGCGCTCGCGGTCATCGGCGGCACCGTCGGCGTCATCCTCGCGATGACGTTCTTCACCGGTGCCCAGGTCGGGCTGTCCGGCTACGCCGCGCTGGACCAGATCGGCACCGCACCCTTCGCCGGGTTCGTCTCGGCCTACTTCAACACCCGGGAGATCGCGCCGCTCGTGGCGGGGATCGCGCTCGCTGCGACCGTCGGGTGCGGCTTCACCGCCCAGCTCGGCGCCATGCGCATCTCCGAGGAGGTCGACGCCCTCGAGGTGATGGCGATCCCCTCGATGCCCTTCCTGGTCACCACCCGCATCATCGGTGGCCTGATCGCGATCATCCCGCTCTACGTGGTCGGCCTGCTGTCCTCCTACTTCGCGACCCGTCTCACGGTGACCCAGTTCTACGGCCAGAGCGCGGGCACCTACGACCACTACTTCAACCAGTTCCTGCCCCCGGTCGACGTGCTGTGGTCCTTCGGCAAGGTGCTCATCTTCGCGGTCGTGGTGATCCTCATCCACTGCTACCACGGCTACACCGCCAGCGGGGGGCCCGCGGGTGTCGGCGTCGCCGTGGGCCGCGCGGTGCGCACCAGCATCGTCGCGGTGAACGTGATCGACCTGTTCCTGTCGATGGCGATCTGGGGCACCACCACCACGGTCAGGCTGGCGGGGTAGCGCCATGAGACTGCTCTCGATGCACAAGACGCTCGGCGTCGCGTTCCTCGCGCTGGTGCTGGCCAGCGTCTACCTGACCTACGGCATCTTCTCCAAGAAGTTCGTCGACTACGAGGAGGTCAAGCTCGAGACCTCGAAGACCGGCCTGCAGCTGCCCACCCGGGCCGACGTGAAGATCCGCGGGGTGATCGTCGGCGAGGTCCTCGACTTCCAGGCCAGCGCCGAGGGGGCCGAGGTCACGCTGGGCCTCTTCGGCGACCAGCTCGACATCATCCCCTCGAACGTGACCGCCTCGATCCTGCCCAAGACCCTGTTCGGCGAGAAGTTCGTGAGCCTCGACGTGCCCGACGACCCCTCCGGGGAGGCCATCTCGGCCTCGGACACGATCACCCAGACCGCCGTGGCCCCCGAGGTCGAGCGGGTCCTCAACGACCTCTACCCCCTGCTGCGCACCGTCAAGCCAGGGGAGCTGAACATGACCCTGAACGCGTTCGCGACGGCGCTGGAGGGTCGCGGCGAGCGACTGGGGGAGACCCTCGAGGTCGTCGACACCTACCTGACGAAGATCAACCCCGAGATCCCGCTGTTCATCGACGACCTCCGCCTGGCCTCCCGGACCTCGGAGATCTACGCCGACGTGCTGCCGCAGATCGGCGACATCCTCGACAACACCGTGGTGACCATGACGACGCTGGAGGGCCGCGAGGCCAAGCTCACGGCGCTGTTCAACGACGTCGCCTCCTTCTCCGACACCACCCGCACCTTCCTGCGCGACAACGGCGACAACCTGGTCAGGCTGGGCCAGGTCAGCGCCACGAACCTGCGGGTGCTGGCCCGCTACTCCCCGGAGTTCCCCTGCCTGCTGGCCGGGGTCGTCGCCGCCGGCAAGGGACAGTCCGAGGCCTTCCGTGGCTTCACGCTGCACATCGCGCTGGAGGTCCTGCCCAACCAGCCCCGGCCCTACAACGCCAGCGACCAGCCACGGCTCGGCGACGACCGCGGTCCCGCCTGCCTGAGCCTGCCCAGCTCGGTCGGATCGCAGGCCGACCCCTTCGACGACATCCCGAACTTCGACGACGGCGTCGACACCCCGACCGGCAAGGGCACCTCGCGGGTGGCCCCGAGCTACTGGCTGCGCGACGGCATGGGCTACGCCGGCAGCCCGGAGGAGACCGACGTGCTCAAGGGCCTCATCGCCCCGGGGATGGGCGTCGTCGACCGTGACGTGCCCGACCTCGGGCCGCTGCTGGTCGCGCCGATGGCGCGCGGCGCCGAGGTGGAGCTGCGATGAAGCTCTTCGACGCCAAGACCGCCGGTGACTTCACCCGGTTGATGATCTTCATCGTCGTCACGTCGTTGGCGACCGGTGTGCTGGTCATCCTGATCGGCAACATCTCCTTCGGTGCCCGCGAGGACTACGCGGCCGAGTTCGTGGATGCGACCGGGGTCGTCCAGGGCGACGACGTCCGGGTGGCCGGGGTGAAGGTCGGCACGGTCAAGAGCATCGAGATCGTCGACCGGGACCACGCGCTGGTCTCCTTCGACGTCTCGACCGACGTGGCCATGACCGGGCAGATCCAGGCCGACATCCGCTACCGGAACCTCGTCGGCCAGCGCTACATCTCGCTCTCGGAGGGCATCGGGGACGCCGCGGCGATGGAGCCCGGCGACACCATCCCCGTCGACCGGACCTCCCCCGCCCTGGACCTGACGGTGCTCTTCAACGGCTTCAAGCCGCTGTTCAAGGCGCTCTCCCCCGAGGACGTCAACCAGCTCTCCTACGAGATCGTCCAGGTCTTCCAGGGCGAGGGCGGCACGCTGGAGAGCCTGCTGGGCCACACCGCCTCGGTGACGAGCACGCTCGCCGACCGCGACCAGGTCATCGGTGAGCTCCTCGACAACCTCGACAGCGTGCTCGACCACGTCGCCGACCGCGACCAGCAGCTGAGCAACCTGATCCTGAGCTTCCGGCGCCTGGTCGGCGGGCTCAAGAACGACCGCCAGGCCATCCTCGGCTCCCTCGACTCGATCTCCGACCTCTCCGTGCAGACCGCCGGCCTGGTCAAGGGGATCCGCCCGCCGCTGGTCGAGGACGTCAAGCAGCTGCGTGGCTTCGCGCGCAACATCAACCGCAACAAGGGCGAGCTGGACCGTGCGCTGAACGTGATGCCGATCAAGCTGACCAAGATCGGACGGACCGCGATCTACGGCTCCTGGTTCAACTTCTACCTCTGCGACTTCAAGGGACGCCTCGACCTGCCCGCCGGGGTCACCGTGCCGCTGGACTACAACGTCGGCGCCGAGCGGTGTGATCTCGGATGAGCGTGCCCTTCCGCGAGCGCAACCCGGTCATCATCGGGGCGATCAGCATCGTGGTGCTCCTCGCCCTCCTGGTCGCCGGGTTCCGGGCCCAGGACCTGCCCGTGATCGGTGGTGGCGAGACCTACCGTGCGGCGTTCACCGAGGCCGGCGGCCTCTCGCCCGGTGACGAGGTGCGCATCGCCGGCGTCCGGGTCGGGCAGGTCAACGACATCACGATCGAGGACGCCCAGGCCGTGGTGACCTTCAAGGTCAAGACCGACTCCGCCTTCGGCACCGAGACCGGTGCCGCCATCAAGGTCAAGACCCTGCTCGGCGACGTGTTCCTGGCCCTGGTCCCGTCCGGGGAGGGCCAGCTGGAGGCCGACTCGACGATCCCGGCCGAGCGCACCCAGTCGCCCTACGACGTCGTCGAGGCGTTCGAGGGTCTCGCCAGCACCGCGGAGGACATCGACACCGACCGGCTCGCGAAGTCGCTGACCACGCTGGCCGACCTCACCCGCGACACCCCGGAGGAGTTCCGCGGAGCCCTCGACGGCGTCTCGCGGCTCTCGCGCGTCGTGGCCTCCCGCGACGACCAGATCCAGTCGCTGCTGGTCAACCTGCGGCGGGTCTCCACCGTGCTCTCGGACCGCGACCAGGACATCGTGGCGCTGATGGAGGACGCCGACGTGCTCTTCCGGGCGCTGGTGGCCCGACGTGAGGCGATCCACCGGATCCTGGTCTCCACCTCGACGCTCTCGAAGGAGCTGACCACGCTGGTGCGTCAGACCCGCGCCGACCTGAAGCCGGCGCTGACCCAGCTGCGGGGAGTGGTGGACGTGCTGACCAAGAACGAGGACAACGTGGACCAGACCCTGCGCCTGATGGCCCCCTTCTACCGCGTGTTCACCAACACGCTGGGCAACGGGCCCTGGTTCGACACCTACATCCAGAACATCGCCCCGGTGCCGGACCTCACCGGCACCCCGGAGGTCGGTGGCGTCCCGGTGCCCACCGGCGGGGGCGCCGGCCCGGTGCCGGACGTCCCGGACGTCCCCCTCATCGGAAGCGGGGTCGGCTGATGGAGGGCCTCAAGAAGCTCGTCGGGCCGATCGTGGTCGTCGCCCTGATCGCCGCGGCCGCCCTCGTGATGCTGGACGGACGCAGCCCCAAGACCGTCACGGCGTACTTCCCCCGGGCCATCTCGGTCTACGAGGGCAGCGACGTGCGGGTGCTCGGTGTCCCCGTCGGCACGGTCGACACCGTCACGCCGGAGGGCACCAGCGTCAAGGTCGAGATGAGCTACGACCCCACGGTCAAGCTGCCCGCCGACGCCAAGGCCGTCATCGTGGCGCCCTCGATCGTCGGCGACCGCTTCGTGCAGCTGACCCCGGCGTACGGCGCCGAGGGCACCCAGGACGACGTGCTGGCCGACGGCGCCCAGATCGCCCTCCAGGACACCTCGACCCCGATCGAGCTGGACCAGATCTACGCCAGCATCGATCAGCTCTCGGTGGCCCTGGGTCCCGACGGTGCCAACTCCACGGGTGCGCTGACCGACCTGCTCGAGTCGACGGCCGACAACTTCCGCGGACAGGGTGCCGCGTTCAACCAGACCATCCGGGACTTCTCCACCTTCACCCAGACCCTGGACCGCAACAAGGAGGAGCTCTTCGGCTCCACGGCCGAGCTGGAGAAGTTCATCAACACGCTGGCCACCAACGACCAGACCGTACGCCGCTTCAACGACTCGCTGGCGTCGGTCTCGACGGTGCTGGCCGGGGAGCGTCAAGAGCTGCGCGCCGCGCTCGGCAACCTCGCGACCGCGCTGCAGAGCGTGGGCACGTTCGTGCGCCAGAACCGGCAGATCCTGACCTCGAACATCAGCGGCCTCAACCGCGTGGCCAGGGTCCTGGTCAAGCGGCGCTCGTCGCTGGAGGAGATCCTCAAGACCGCTCCGGTCGCGCTGAACAACCTCGCGCTGACCTACAACCCTCAGGCGGGCACCTTGGACACCAACGCCAACGTGGGAGAGCTGGTCAACCAGATCAGCGGCGACCCGAAGACGTTGCTGTGCGGGCTGGTGGCGAACGCCGACGAGTCGGGGGAGACCTGCAAGCTGATCCAGCAGCTGCCCCTGCCGCGGACCACGCCCTTCGGGCCGGGCACCGGCACGTCCTACGGGGAGCGGTTCGACCCGACCCTCGGCGGGCTCGCGGAGGCCCCGCGATGAGGGCCCTGCGTGCGGTGGTGGCCACGCTGGCCGGCACGGTGCTGCTGAGCAGCTGCAGCTTCGACGTCTACGACTTCCCCCTGCCGGGCGGGCCGGACGTGGGAGAGGACCCGATGAGCGTCACCGTGGTGTTCGCCGACGTGCTCGACCTGGTCCCCAAGTCGACGGTCAAGGTCAACGACGTCAGCGTGGGCACGATCAGCGACATCCGCCTCGACGGCTTCTCCGCCGAGGTCGACCTCACCGTGCGCAGCGATGTCGACCTGCCCGACAACGCCGTGGCCGAGATCCGTCAGACGAGCCTGCTCGGCGAGAAGTTCGTCCAGCTCGAGCCGCCGGCGAGCGACCCCAGCACCAACCCGCTCTCGGACGGTGACACGATCCCGCTGGAGCGGTCCGGTCGCAACCCCGAGGTCGAGGAGGTGCTCGGGGCGCTGAGCCTGCTCCTCAACGGCGGCGGCGTGGGCCAGCTGAAGACCATCGTCACCGAGCTCAACAAGACCCTCGAGGGACGCGAGCCCATCGCCCGCGACACCCTGACGCAGGTCGACCGGCTCGCCGGTCAGCTCGACAGCAACAAGACCCAGATCGTGGACGCGATCGAGTCCCTGAACCGTCTCGCGCTCGCCGCCGACGCCCAGCTGCCCAGCATCGACCGGGCTCTCGAGCAGCTGCCCAGCGCCCTGGACTCCCTGAACCGGCAGCGCGACGACCTCAAGCGGGTCCTGCGGGCCCTGGACGACCTCAGCGGCGTCGCCGTCGGGGTGATCAAGCGCTCCAAGGGCGTCACGATCGAGGCGCTGAGCCAGCTCCGGCCGGTGCTGACCCAGCTGGCCAGCTCGGGCGACAACTTCGTGAAGGCGTTCAACACGTTCCTGACCTACCCGTTCGTCGACGAGGTCGTGGGCCGCGACCCCCAGGTCGCGCGCAACCTGCACATGGGCGACTACGTCAACCTCTCGGTGCGCCTCAACCTCGGACTGGACAACCTGCCGAGCCTGCCGACGCCGTCCCTGCCCTCGGTGAGCCTCCCGACCGAGCTGCCGCCCGTCCCGACCGAGCTGCCGGACCTGACCCAGGCCTGCATCCCCCTCGAGGACCTCCCGGACGTCGGACTGCCCGCCGACCTGTCCAAGCTCTGCAAGGGCGCTCTCGACCAGGTCCAGCGGTGCCTGGACAACCCCACGGTCAGGACCTGCCGGGGGCTGCCCCAAGCGCTGGTCAAGGCGGTCTGTCGCGCCAGCAGCACCCCGCTGAAGCGGCTGTGCCGCAACGTCGGCGACGTGACCGGCAACCTCCCGAACCTCCCGGACCTGCTCGACCAGCTCGGTCTGCCCGCCCTCGGCGGGGGCTCCGGGAGCGGCGGCGGCGGTGGCGGTGGCGGTGGCGGTGGCGGGAACGGTGGCGGCGGCATCCTCGGCGGCAACGGCCCGCTCGGTGGTGGCGGCGGCGGCGTCCTCGGCGGAGGTGGTGGCGGTGGCGGCGGTGGGCTCCTCGGCGGCAACCGTGTCGGCTTCGGACCGACGCGTGACGCACAGCAGGCCGACGGCCCGACCCTGGGAGAGATGATGGACGTCTACGACCCCGCCCTGACCTCCCTGCTGGTGCCCGGGATGGTGACGCGATGATCACGCGGCGCACCAAGATCCAGCTCGTGATCTTCGCGATCATCACCGCTCTGGGCGTGTCCTTCGTCGGTGCCCGTTACGCCCGCCTCGACCGGCTCTTCTACGACGACACCTACACGGTGGTGGTCCACCTCGCCCGGTCCGGCGGTGTCTTCACCGACGCCGAGGTGACCTATCGGGGCGTCGGGGTCGGCAAGGTCGCGAGCCTGGAGCTGACCGAGTCCGGCGTCGACGCCTATCTCGACGTCGAGAAGGACTACGACGCCATCCCCGCCGACGCCCTGGCCGTGGTCGGCAACCGCTCGGCGGTCGGGGAGCAGTACGTCGAGCTCCAACCGCAAAGTGACGGCAAGCCGTTCCTCACGGAGTCCTCCGAGATCGCCACCGCGGACACCGAGACCCCGCTGCCGACCGAGGTGCTGCTGGCCGACCTGTCGGCGACGCTGGAGTCGGTGGACCGGCCCGCCCTGCGCACGACCGTCCTCGAGCTCGGGGAGGCGTTCGCCGGTACCGGCCGCGACCTCGGGAGCATCATCGACACCGGCAGCTCGTTCCTGACCGCGGCCGACGCCAACTTCGCCACGACCCAGGCGCTGCTGCGCGACAGCAACGTCGTGCTGGCCACGCAGGTCGACAAGGAGAGCGCCATCCGGACCTTCTCCCGCGACCTGCGGCTGGTGAGCAGCTCCCTGGTCTCGGCCGACGCTGACCTGCGCACGATCATCGACACCGGCTCGGGCACCGCGCTGGAGCTGCGGCGCCTGATCGAGGACAACCGCATCGACCTGGGCCAGCTGGTCAGCCGCCTGACGACGACCGGTGAGGTCGTCGTCAGGCACCTCGACGGCATCCGGCAGCTGCTGGTGCTCTACCCCTACGTCGTCCAGGGCGGTCTGACCGTCGTGGCGAAGACCCCGGAGACCGGGCTCATGGACGCCCACTTCGGGCTGATCCTGACCGACGAGGAGCCCTGCCACGACGGCTACCAGAGCACCAACACCCGGCCGCCGCAGAACGGTGCGAACCGGAGGATGAACTTCCAGGCCCGGTGCACCGAGCCGCCCACGCAGAGCAACGCGCGCGGCGCGCAGAACATCCCGCGTGCCCCGGCGAGCTACCGCTCGCCGGTCGTGGCCACCTGGGACGAGCAGACGCAGGCCCTGACCTGGGGTGACGAGCAGGTCCGCACGTTGTCGGCTCCCGGTAGCGTGGCACCGCGCTCCCTCGGAAAGGACACCTGGAAGTGGCTCTACCTCCAGCCCCTGACGGCTCCGAAGGAGTGACCCGACCGACCTCGGACCCTCTTCGTCTCGCGGTGCTCGGGGTGCTGCTCGCGCTGAGCGTGGCCAGCATCGTCGTGCTCGGGCTGCTCTACGCCCAACGCACCGACGCCGGCGAGGGCTCGGCGACCGCGCGGGCCCAGGCGCTGTTCTCGGGCGACGACCCGCTGCAGGCCGAGCGCGACGAGGTGATGTCGCAGGCTCGACAGTTCATGCTGCGGCTGAACACCTACGGGCCCGACCTGCTCGATGACGGCGGCCAGCTGCCGGAGTACCGCTCCTCGGTCGAGGAGGTCATCACGCCGAAGTTCAAGGCCTCGTTCGAGCAGGGGGTCGTGGCGGCGGAGCAGACCGTCTCCCAGGCGCAGATCGCGCGCACCGCCCAGGTCTTCTCGGCCGGGGTGAGCGCCCTGGACCCCGACTCGGCGCGCGTCCTCGTCGCCGGGTCCTTCACCAACTCCTACCCCGGCGGCACGGGGGCGCGGGTCAGTGACGACCCGGCCCCGTTCCGCGTCGAGGTCGCCCTCGTGCGCACCGGCGGCACCTGGCTCGTCGACGACTTCGTCCCCGTGACCGGCGACGAGGACGCCCAGAGCGTGCCCGGGGCAGCCCCGAGCCCGTCAACGGGCGGCAGCCAGCGGGGTCGGCGGTGAGCGCCCCGACCTGGTACGACGTCCTCGACGTGGAGCGCGACGCGGACGCGGACGAGGTGCGCTCGGCCTGGCGGTCCGCGATCGCCGACCTCGACCCCAGCGAGCGTCGGTTCCGTTCCTGCAACCAGGCCGCGGAGGTCCTGCTCGATCCCGAGCGGCGTGCCGCGTACGACGCCTCGCTGCCCCCGGCCGTTCCCGAGGACGCCGGCTCCGAGGCCGTCCGGTCCGAGGAGCCGGCCACCGCACCGCCGCGAGCACGGCGACGGCTGACGTCCTCCGTGGTCCTCGTGCTCGTCGGGGTCCTCACCGCAGCGCTGGTCACGGTGGCTGCCATCGCCTGGACTCGTCCCTTCGTCGACGAGTCGCAGGTCCGGCGCGCGCAGACCGCGGCCGAGCAGGCCATCGTGCCGGTGCTGTCCTACGACTACCGCCACCTCGACGAGGACGCCCGCAGCGCCCGGGGCTACCTGACGCAGCGCTACCAGGGCGACTACGACCAGCTGTTCGGCGTCATCGAGCAGAACGCTCCGGGGACGAGGACCGTGGTGCGCACCGAGGTGATCGCCTCCTCGATCGTGCGCACGGCACCGGGCCGTGTCGACGTCTTGATGTTCGTCAACCGACCCACGACCAACAAGCAGCAGACCGATCCGGTGGTCTACCGCGACCAGGTCACCGTCTCGATGGTGCTCACCGACGGCGAGTGGCTGGTCGACGACCTCTCGACCACGCCGCCCCCCGCCTGAGCACGGGTGCGGCCGGCACCGGTCCTCCACAGGTTCCGCCGAAGTGCTTGACCTCGGAGACGACTCGGAGCATCATCATCGCACGCGGTTGACGCCCTGGGTTGTGGTGCGCCCTCACTTGGAGTACTTTAGGACATTGCGTCCGCCCTCAGATGCTCTCCGCTCGTCCGGTGACCGGTGAAGTGGGGGGTCGGCGCCGCCACCGACGAACCTGTCGAAGGACACCTCTTGGCCGCGCGCAGCACCTCTGCAACCACCCGCCGCATCTCGTTCGCGAAGATCGACGAACCACTCGAGCTCCCCCAGCTCCTCGCCCTCCAGACCGACAGCTTCGACTGGCTGATCGGCAACGAGGCCTGGGACGCCCGCGTCGAGCAGCGCCTGGCCGAGGGCCAGGACTCCTCGCGCAAGTCGGGGCTGCAGGAGATCTTCGAGGAGATCTCCCCGATCGAGGACTTCTCGGAGACGATGTCGCTCTCCTTCGAGAACCCCGTCTTCTACGACCCGAAGTACTCCGTCGACGAGTGCAAGGAGAAGGACTTCACCTACTCCGCCCCGCTCTACGTCTCGGCCGAGTTCACCAACAACGACACCGGTGAGATCAAGGGTCAGACCGTCTTCATGGGCGACTTCCCGCTCATGACCGACAAGGGCACGTTCGTCATCAACGGCACCGAGCGGGTCGTGGTCTCCCAGCTCGTCCGCTCGCCCGGCGTCTACTTCGAGCGCTCGGCCGACAAGACCTCCGACAAGGACGTCTACACCTCGCGGCTGATCCCCTCGCGCGGTGCCTGGCTCGAGTTCGAGGTCGACAAGCGCGACCTGGTCGGCGTCCGCCTCGACCGCAAGCGCAAGCAGAACGTCACCGTGCTGCTCAAGGCCCTGCAGGCCGTGGCCGAGGACACCGGCGAGGAGTACGACTACGACGCCGTGATGACCGAGCTGCGCGCCTTCGAGTCGATCCAGCTGACCGAGGAGAAGGACCACACCCAGGGTCCCGACGACGCGCTGCTCGACATCTACCGCAAGCTGCGCCCGGGCGAGCCGCCCACGCGCGAGGCCGCGCTGACGCTGTTGAAGAACTACTACTTCAACCCCAAGCGCTACGACCTGGCCAAGGTCGGCCGCTACAAGATCAACAAGAAGCTCGGCCTGCTCGAGGCCTTCGACCAGCAGACGCTGACGATCTCCGACATCGTCAACACGATCCGCTACATCGTCGCGCTGCACGACGTGCGCACCGAGGTCGAGGCGCCCCAGGGCACCTTGGAGATCGCCTCCGACGACATCGACCACTTCGGCAACCGCCGGATGCGCACCGTGGGCGAGCTGATCCAGAACCAGCTGCGCACGGGCCTGGCCCGCATGGAGCGCGTCGTGCGCGAGCGGATGACGACCCAGGACGTCGAGGCCATCACGCCGCAGTCGCTGATCAACATCCGTCCCGTCGTGGCCGCGCTGAAGGAGTTCTTCGGGACCTCGCAGCTGAGCCAGTTCATGGACCAGACCAACCCCATCGCAGGCCTGACGCACAAGCGCCGCCTCTCCGCGCTGGGCCCCGGTGGTCTCTCGCGTGACCGAGCGGGCATGGAGGTCCGCGACGTCCACCACAGCCACTACGGCCGGATGTGCCCCATCGAGACCCCGGAGGGCCCGAACATCGGCCTGATCGGCTCGCTGGCCTCCTTCGGGCGGATCAACCCCTTCGGCTTCGTCGAGACGCCCTACCGCAAGGTCGTCGAGGGCCGGGTCACCGACCAGATCGACTACCTGACCGCCGACGACGAGGACCACTTCGTCATCGCCCAGGCCAACGCCGGCATCGACGAGACCGGCACCTTCACCGGCGAGCGGGTGCTGGTGCGCCAGCGCGACGGCGAGGTCTCCGAGCTCCTCGCGGGCGAGGTCGACTACATGGACGTCTCGCCGCGCCAGATGGTCTCGGTCGCGACGGCCCTGATCCCGTTCCTCGAGCACGACGACGCCAACCGCGCGCTCATGGGCGCCAACATGCAGCGCCAGGCCGTCCCGCTCATCCGCAGCGACAGCCCGCTGGTCGGCACCGGCATCGAGTACCGCGCCGCGGTCGACGCCGGCGACGTCGTCACCTCGACCAAGGCCGGGGTCGTCAAGGACGTCTCCGCCGACGTCGTCGAGACGCTGAACGACGACGGGACCTACAGCTCCTACAAGATGGCGAAGTTCCGCCGCTCCAACCAGGGCACCTGCATCAACCAGCGTCCGCTGGTCAGCGAGGGTGACCGTCTCGAGGTCGGTACGCCGATCGCCGACGGTCCCTGCACCGACCACGCGGAGATGGCCCTGGGCACCAACCTGCTCGTGGCCTTCATGCCCTGGCAGGGCCACAACTACGAGGACGCGATCATCCTCTCCCAGCGCCTGGTGCAGGAGGACGTCCTCACCTCGATCCACATCGAGGAGCACGAGGTCGACGCGCGCGACACCAAGCTCGGCCCCGAGGAGATCACCCGGGACATCCCGAACGTCTCCGAGGAGGGTCTGGCCGACCTCGACGAGCGCGGGATCATCCGCATCGGCGCCGAGGTCACGACCGGTGACATCCTCGTCGGCAAGGTCACGCCCAAGGGCGAGACCGAGCTCACCCCCGAGGAGCGGCTGCTGCGCGCGATCTTCGGCGAGAAGGCACGCGAGGTGCGCGACACCTCGATGAAGGTGCCCCACGGCGAGTCCGGGACCGTGATCGGTGTCCGGGTCTTCGACCGCGAGGACGGCGACGAGCTGCCCCCCGGCGTCAACCAGCTGGTGCGCGTCTACGTCGCCCAGAAGCGCAAGATCTCGGTCGGCGACAAGCTCGCCGGACGCCACGGCAACAAGGGCGTCATCGCCAAGATCCTCCCGATCGAGGACATGCCGTTCATGGAGGACGGCACCCCGGTCGACGTGGTGCTCAACCCGCTCGGTGTGCCGCGCCGGATGAACGTCGGCCAGATCCTCGAGCTGCACCTGGGCTGGCTGGCCAAGCAGGGCTGGGACCTCAACCTCTCCGAGGACCCGGACTCCTCGGAGTGGAAGCAGCGGCTGATCAGCATCCACGCCGACACCTCGCCCGGCAACACCAAGGTGGCCACCCCGGTCTTCGACGGTGCCCGCGAGGACGAGATCACCGGGCTGCTCGGCTCCACGCTGCCCAACCGCGACGGCGTGCGGATGATCAACGAGACCGGCAAGGCCGACCTCTTCGACGGACGCTCCGGCGAGCCGTTCGCGGACCCGGTCGCGGTGGGCTACATGTACATCCTCAAGCTCCACCACCTCGTCGACGACAAGATCCACGCGCGCTCGACGGGCCCGTACTCGATGATCACGCAGCAGCCCCTGGGCGGGAAGGCCCAGTTCGGCGGCCAGCGGTTCGGCGAGATGGAGGTCTGGGCGATGGAGGCCTACGGCGCGGCGTACGCGCTGCAGGAGCTGCTGACGATCAAGTCCGACGACGTGCCGGGCCGGGTCAAGGTCTACGAGGCCATCGTCAAGGGCGAGAACATCCCCGACTCCGGGATCCCGGAGTCGTTCAAGGTGCTCGTCAAGGAGATGCAGTCGCTCTGCCTCAACGTGGAGGTGCTGTCCCAGGACGGCACGGCCATCGAGATGCGCGACGCGGAGGAGGACGTCTTCCGCGCCGCCGAGGAGCTCGGCATCGACCTGTCGCGCCGCGAGCCCAACTCCGTCGAAGAGGTGTGAGTGCTCGCGCCCGCCGGCCACGGCCGGTGGGCGCGACCTCCCGCCCCCACCACTTTTCACCTCAGAACAAACTGAAGGGTTGCAGCCATCGTGCTCGACGTGAACTTCTTCGACCAGCTTCAGATCGGCCTGGCCACCGCGGAGGACATCCGCGGATGGAGCCACGGTGAGGTCAAGAAGCCGGAGACCATCAACTACCGCACGCTCAAGCCCGAGCGTGACGGCCTCTTCTGCGAGAAGATCTTCGGTCCCACCCGGGACTGGGAGTGCTACTGCGGCAAGTACAAGCGCGTGCGCTTCAAGGGCATCATCTGCGAGCGCTGCGGCGTCGAGGTGACCCGGTCCAAGGTCCGCCGTGAGCGGATGGGCCACATCGAGCTCGCCGCGCCGGTCACCCACATCTGGTACTTCAAGGGTGTCCCCAGCCGGCTCGGCTACCTGCTCGACCTCGCCCCGAAGGACCTCGAGAAGGTCATCTACTTCGCGGCCTACATGATCACCGCGGTCGACGCCGACGCACGTCACCAGGACCTGTCGTCGCTGGAGACCAAGGTCGGGCTCGAGCGCGAGCGCCTGGAGAAGCGTCGCGACTCGATGGTCGAGGACCGTGCGCGCAAGCTCGAGGAGGACCTCGCGGCCCTCGAGGCCGAGGGCGCCAAGGCCGACGCCCGTCGCAAGGTCAAGGACGGCGCCGAGCGCGAGATGGCGCAGCTGCGCAAGCGTTCGGAGAGCGAGATCGCCCGCCTCGACGAGGTGTGGAGCACCTTCAAGAACCTCAAGGTCCAGGACCTGATGGGCGACGAGATGCTCTACCGCGAGATGAAGAACTGGTTCGGCAAGTACTTCGAGGGCTACATGGGCGCCACGGCGATCCAGAAGCGCCTGCAGGGCTTCGACATCGAGGCCGAGGTCGAGTCGCTGCGCGAGACCATCGCCACCGGCAAGGGCCAGCGCAAGGTGCGCGCGCTCAAGCGGCTCAAGGTGGTCGACGCGTTCCGCAAGACCGGCAACGAGCCGCAGGGCATGGTCCTCGACGCGGTCCCGGTCATCCCGCCGGACCTGCGCCCGATGGTCCAGCTCGACGGTGGCCGGTTCGCCACCTCCGACCTGAACGACCTCTACCGCCGGGTGATCAACCGCAACAACCGGCTCAAGCGCCTGCTCGACCTCGGCGCCCCCGAGATCATCGTCAACAACGAGAAGCGGATGCTCCAGGAGGCCGTCGACTCGCTCTTCGACAACGGCCGCCGCGGACGCCCCGTCACCGGCCCGGGCAACCGGCCGCTGAAGTCGCTCTCCGACATGCTCAAGGGCAAGCAGGGGCGCTTCCGCCAGAACCTGCTCGGCAAGCGCGTCGACTACTCCGGCCGCTCGGTCATCGTCTCGGGCCCGCAGCTGAAGCTGCACCAGTGCGGCCTGCCCAAGCAGATGGCCCTCGAGCTGTTCAAGCCGTTCGTGATGAAGCGGCTCGTCGACCTCTCGCACGCGCAGAACATCAAGTCCGCCAAGCGGATGGTCGAGCGCGCGCGTCCGGTCGTGTGGGACGTCCTCGAGGAGGTCATCACCGAGCACCCGGTGCTGCTCAACCGTGCGCCCACGCTGCACCGCCTCGGCATCCAGGCCTTCGAGCCGCAGCTGATCGAGGGCAAGGCCATCCAGATCCACCCGCTCGTGTGCACCGCGTTCAACGCGGACTTCGACGGTGACCAGATGGCGGTGCACCTGCCGCTGTCGGCGGAGGCCCAGGCCGAGGCCCGCATCCTGATGCTCTCGACCAACAACATCCTCAAGCCCTCCGACGGCCGTCCCGTGACGATGCCGACCCAGGACATGATCATCGGGCTGTTCTTCCTCACCACCGACCGCGACGCCCAGCCGGGCGAGGGCCGGGCGTTCGCGAGCCCGGCCGAGGCGATCATGGCCTTCGACCAGGGCGCGATCAGCCTGCAGAGCGTCGTGAAGATCCGTTTCGACGACATCGTCCCGCCGCCCGAGGTGGGCGCCGACCCGGACGCCGTCCGCTCGATGACGCTGACGACCACGCTGGGCCGTGCGCTGTTCAACGACACGCTCCCGGCCGACTACCCCTTCGTCAACGAGGAGGTGGACAAGAAGAAGCTCGGTGAGATCGTCAACGACCTCGCCGAGCGTTACACCAAGGTCGAGGTCGCCGCCTCGCTGGACGCGCTGAAGGAGGCCGGCTTCACCTGGGCCACCCAGTCCGGCGTCACCGTCTCGATCGACGACGTCACCCAGCCGGCCGACAAGGCCGAGATCCTGGCCTCGTTCGAGGCCGACGCGGCCAAGGTGCAGAAGCAGTACGAACGCGGCCTGGTCACCGACGACGAGCGCCGCCAGGAGCTCATCGAGATCTGGACCGAGGCCTCGCGCAAGGTCGGTGAGGCGATGGAGAAGGCCTACGACAAGACCAACCCGATCTTCATGATGATCGACTCGGGCGCGTCGGGGAACATGAACCAGATCCGCCAGGTCGGTGCCATGCGCGGTCTGGTGGCCAACCCGAAGGGCGAGATCATCCCGCGCCCGATCAAGGCCAACTTCCGCGAGGGCCTCTCGGTGCTGGAGTACTTCATCTCCACCCACGGTGCCCGCAAGGGCATGGCCGACACCGCGCTGCGCACGGCGGACTCGGGCTACCTGACCCGCCGTCTGGTCGACGTCTCGCAGGACGTCATCATCCGTGAGGACGACTGCGGCACCGAGCGCGGCCTGCCCAAGCAGATCGGGCAGCGTCTCGACGACGGCACGGTGGTCAAGCACGAGAACGCCGAGACCGCGGCGTACGCCCGCTCGGCGGCCACCGAGGTCACGCACCCCGAGACCGGCGACGTGCTCGCCGGCCCGGGCGACGACCTCGGGGACGTCAAGATCGGTGAGCTCGTCGCGGCCGGGATCGAGGAGGTCAAGGTCCGCTCCGTGCTGACCTGCGACGCCCGCACCGGGACCTGCGCGAAGTGCTACGGCCGCTCCCTGGCCACGGGCCTGCTCGTCGACATCGGCGAGGCGGTCGGCATCATCGCCGCCCAGTCGATCGGCGAGCCCGGCACGCAGCTGACGATGCGTACCTTCCACACCGGTGGTGTGGCCTCGGCCGAGGACATCACGCAGGGTCTGCCCCGCGTGGTCGAGCTCTTCGAGGCGCGCTCGCCCAAGGGGCGTACGCCGATCGCGGAGGCCGCCGGTCGCATCGAGGTCGAGGACACCGACAAGACCCGCAAGCTGATCCTGACCCCCGACGACGGCTCGGAGGTCCAGGAGTACCCGGTCTCGAAGCGCTCGCGTCTCCAGGTCGCCGACGGTGACCACATCGAGGTCGGCCAGGAGCTGATCGTCGGCACCCCGGACCCGCAGGACATCCTGCGGATCCTCGGGGTCCGTCGGGCCCAGGAGCACCTCGTCCACGAGGTGCAGCAGGTCTACCGCAGCCAGGGCGTGTCGATCCACGACAAGCACATCGAGATCATCGTGCGCCAGATGCTGCGACGCGTGACGGTCATCGAGTCCGGTGAGACCAACCTGCTGCCCTCCGACCTCACCGACCGGGTGAAGTTCGAGGAGGAGAACCGTCGGGTGGTCTCCGAGGGCGGCAAGCCCGCCTCCGGGCGCCCGGTGCTGATGGGGATCACCAAGGCCTCGCTGGCCACCGAGTCGTGGCTCTCGGCCGCCTCCTTCCAGGAGACGACCCGGGTGCTCACCGACGCGGCGATCCACGGACGCTCCGACTCCCTGCGCGGGCTGAAGGAGAACGTCATCATCGGCAAGCTCATCCCGGCCGGCACCGGACTGGAGCGCTACCGCAACGTGCGCGTCGAGCCGACCGAGGAGGCCCGCGCCGCGGCGTACTCCGTGACCGGCTACGACAGCTACGACTACGAGTTCGGAGGCGCCCAGGCGGTCGCGCTGGACGACTTCGACTTCGGGTCGTACCAGAACTAGCCGCACCCGCAGCGCCAGCCACGGCAGCCGACCCCCGTCACCTCACCGGTGGCGGGGGTTGTCTGCTCCGGGGGTCAACCTCACGGACCCGGCTGCCGACACTCACCCCGAGCAGCGGCACGGTGCCGCTGCGCCGCAGCGACCGGGGACCTCGGTCGGGGAGGAGGCCGGGCATGGCGACGACCCCGAGAGCCCGGGTGCGCC
Source organism: uncultured Actinomycetota bacterium (assembly GCA_963760555.1). Lineage (GTDB taxonomy): Bacteria > Actinomycetota > Actinomycetes > Propionibacteriales > Nocardioidaceae > Nocardioides. The sequence continues at coordinate 540,394 of CAVXDJ010000004.1, forward strand.
CGAGGGGGTGGACCCGCCTGCGGGCTCCCGCGTTCGACGCGGTCGTCGTCGCGGCGGGGCTGGCCGTCCTGGCCGGGCTGGTCGCGATCGCCGCGCGTCCGCAGGGACGCTCGGTGCTGCAGGTCTCCGCGCTCGGCGGTGCGCCGCTGTGGGTGGTGCTCCTGGTGTCGGTCCCGCTCACCGCCTGGTCTGCGCGCCACTCCCTGGCGCTGTCCCGCTTCGGCGGTGCCGTCAACGTCGCGCTCGACGCCGCGGTCCCGGCCTTCCTGCTCTGGCTCGGACTGGGGGCCCTGCTCGCCGAGCAGTGCGACCGCGACAGCTGCCCTGCGAGCGAGGGCGCCACGGCGGCCGTGGGGTCGTGGGTGCTGCTGGCCTGGTTGCTCGGGGTGCTGGTCGCCGAGCTCACCCAGCGCGACAACCGGCCGTTGGTCCGGGCCTTCAACGTGGGGCTCGGGGCGATCGCCGGCGCGGGCCTGCTCGCGGTGAGCGTGGCGGTGCGGCTCGAGACGTCGCCGGAGGCCCAGCGCGGTCTCGTCGAGGGCGTGGTCGGCCCACGCGACATCCTCGCGGTCGTCCTCGCGGCGACCGCCTACGTGATGATCGACCTCGTCCTGTCCGCGATCTCGGTGGCCTGGAGCGAGGGTGCCCGGGTGCGGGAGGTCGTGATCGACGTCAACGCGCAGGTCGCCCTGGCCACCGCGGTGGCCGTCCCGTGCGGCGCCGTGCTCGCCGCCCTGGTGGTGCTGCACAACGCGTGGGCGGTCCTGCTCCTGGTGCCCGTGCTCGCCGCCCTGCTCAACGCGGCCCGCGCCGGCGCGGACGCGGCCGGGGCCCACGAGCGCGGCACGACGCTCTACGAGGCTGCGGCGACCTGTCAGCGGGCGGAGTCGGCCAGCGAGGTGCTGAGCACCCTCGTCGAGGCCGCCCGAGGTGCCCTGCACACCTCCGTGGTGGTCTCCGCGCGGCCTCTGAGCGGTGGTCGGTGCGTGCCGGTCACCGAGCGTGGCTCCTCGGCGTGGCTGGTCGCCCAGCCGCGGCGCAGCGGGCGCGAGCTGACCGACCAGGACACCGAGGTGCTCACCACGCTGGCCTCCCTCGGGGCGCGCGCCCTCGAGCGCATCGAGCGGACCGCCGCGATCACGCAGTCGGCGGAGACCGACAGCCTGACCGGGGTGGCCACGCGCGAGGTGCTGATGAGGGGGATCGCGGAGTCCGTCGCGACCGAGGCGGTGCTCGCCGAGCCCGGCTCCATGTCGCTGGTCTTCTGCGACGTCGACGACTTCAAGGCGGTCAACGACACCTTCGGCCACGGCGCCGGTGACCAGGTGCTGACCGAGGTCGCCCACCGCCTGCGCACGGTGGTGCGTCCCCACGACATCGTGGCCCGCCTCGGCGGGGACGAGTTCGCCCTGCTGCTGCCGGGCGCCGACGCCCAGGCCGCCCACGAGGTGCGCGCCCGTCTCGCCGAGGTCCTCGAGCGGCCCTACCGCCTGCGCGGCGTCGACCGGCTCGTCGCGGTCAGCGTCGGACAGGCCACCTGGCCCCCGGGCGGCTCGGAGCCGGTCCCCCGCGACGTCGCGCAGTGGCTGCTCGAGCAGTCCGACCTGGACATGTACGCGATGAAGGCCACGCGGCCCCACCACCAGGCACGCCTCGGCGCCCCCACGGATCCGGGGCCGGGTCCGAACCTGGCGTTCAGCAGGTGAGCCCCGGACGGCCGTGGTCGCGCCGGGGGTGAGCTCATCGGCTGGGTCCGCTGGGGCCCGGCTGCGAGAATGACGGGGTGAACCTCCCCGCACGTACCGACGTCCTGGTGGTCGGGGCCGGGCCGGCCGGGTCGGCCGCGGCGGCGTGGGCGGCCAAGGACGGTGCCGACGTGGTGCTCGCCGATGCAGCGGTGTTCCCCCGCGACAAGACCTGCGGTGACGGGCTCACGCCCCGCGCCGTGCACGAGCTCGCGCGGCTGGGGCTCGAGGACTGGTTGCGGGCCCGGGCGACGAACAAGGGCCTGCGGGCCCACGGCTTCGGCCAGACCCTGCACCTCCCGTGGCCCGGGGGCACCCTGCCGGAGTGGGGCAGCGCCGTGCCTCGTACCGAGCTGGACGACCACCTGCGCACCACGGCGGTCGAGGCGGGGGCGCACGCCGTCGACGGCGTGCGCGCCGTCGACGTCCGCCGCGACGGCGACCGGGTGACCCACGTGGTGTTCGGCGCTCGGGGGGAGGAGCGCACCGAGGTCGCCTGCCGTCGCCTCGTGGTCGCCGACGGTGTCCGCTCGCCGCTGGGCAAGGTGCTGGGCCGCACGTGGCACCGCGAGACCGTCTACGGCGTGGCGGGGCGTGCCTACCTCAGCTCGTCGCGCAGCGACGACGAGTGGATCTCCTCCCACCTGGAGCTGCGGGGCACCGAGGGCGAGATCCTCTCCGGCTACGGCTGGATCTTCCCGCTGGGCGCCGCGAGCGGCGAGGTCAACGTCGGCGTCGGGACCCTGGCCACGGCCAAGCGCCCCGCCGACATCGCCATCAAGCCCCTGATGAGCTTCTACACCGACCAGCGCCGTGAGGAGTTCGAGCTCGACGGCCCGCTGCGCGCGCCCACCTCGGCCCTGCTGCCGATGGGCGGCGCCGTCAGCAACGTCGCCGGGCCCAACTGGGCGCTGATCGGCGACGCCGCCGGCTGCGTGAACCCCCTCAACGGCGAGGGCATCGACTACGGCCTGGAGACCGGCCGGATGCTGGTCGAGCTGATGGGCGAGGCCGGCCCCGGCCGTGACCTGTCGCAGGTGTGGCCGGCGGTGCTGCGCGCGCAGTACGGCGAGGCGTTCTCGATCGCACGTCGTCTGGCCGGGCTGGTGACCGTCCCGCGCCTGCTGCCCACGTTCGGGCCCGCCGGGATGCGCTCGCAGCTGCTGATGACGCTGGCGCTGCGCTGGATGGGCAACCTGGTCACCGAGGAGGACCGCGACACCGCGGCCCGCGTCTGGCGCTGGGCCGGTCGCCGCTCGCTCACCGTGGACCACCGCCCACCGTTCGCGTGAGCCGCTCGCACGCCGTGCGGCGCCCGGGTCGTGCGCACCGCCACGAGCCGGTCTACGCCGCGACGATCGGGCTGGGACGCGTCGTGCTGGCCGGGCTCGACCTGAGGGTGCGCGCCCGCGGTGTCGAGCACCTCCCGGCCGGCGGACCGGTCGTGCTGGCCGCCAACCACGTCTCGTTCCCGGACTTCTTCTTCATCGGTCGCGCCCTGATCGGCACCGAGCACCGGGTGCGGTTCTTCTGCCGCCACGACATCTGGGACAGCCGGGCGGCCGGCTGGGCGATGTCGTCGATGCGTCACGTGCCGGTCGACCGTGAGGCGCCGGCGGCGGCCTACCTGCGGGGCCGTGCGCTGCTGCGCGCCGGCGAGGTCGTCTGCGTCTTCCCCGAGGCCGGGATCTCCGCGGCGTACGCCGTGCGCGCGCTGATGCCCGGTGCCGTCGCCCTCGCCCGGGAGACGGGGGCGAGGCTGGTGCCGGTGAGCGTGTGGGGCGGACAGCGGCTGTGGCCGCAGCGGCGGACCCTCGAGGACCCCTTCCCGCGCCCGACCCTGCAGCGGCACCGGCTGGTCGACGTGCGGTTCCACCCCGCGGTGCACGTGGTGCCGGACGCCGACGTGGGCGCCGTGACGACGGCGCTCGGGCGGCGGCTGCAGGCCGGTCTCGAGGAGCTCCAGCGTCTGCCGGAGCACCAGCCGAGGGCCGGCGAGCCGGCGCCGTGGCACCCGGCACACCTCGGGGGCGACGGCGTGGACCGCGCGGCGTCGTTCGCGCTCGACCGCATGCCGACGTGGGCCGTGGCACCCACCTGGGGTCCGGGGCTGCACGGTGACCCGGCTCGCGCCATCATGTCCACGTGAGCGAGCGGGAGCGGCGGCTGCGTCTGGGGGCCTACGCCGTGGTGCTGCGCGACGACGAGCTCCTCCTGAGCCGGCTCGCGCCGCGCGTCGTCGACCACGAGCTCTGGACCCTGCCCGGGGGTGGGGTCGACCACGGGGAGCACCCCCGAGACGCCGTCGTGCGCGAGGTGCACGAGGAGACCGGGCTCGAGGTGACGGTGGGCGAGACGGTCCGCGTGCACGACGTCCGCTACCCCGCCATGAGGGCCGACGACGGCACCGACGTCGACGCGCACTCGGTGCGGCTGGTCTACGAGGGCTGGGTGGCCAAGGACGCCCCGGCGCCGCGGGTGGTGGAGGTCGACGGCTCGACCTCGGACGCGGCCTGGCACCCGCTCCCGGCCGTCCTCGACGGCACCGTCCCGGTGGCCGACCTGGTCACCGAGGCGCTCGCGGCCCACTCGGTGGCCCGGCTGCAGCGGCTGGCGGCGTACGCCCTGGTGCGGCGGCGCGACCCCGAGCCCGCCGTGCTGCTGACCCGGATCGGCGATCGTGGCCACCACGCCGGGGCGTGGACGCTGCCCGGTGGCGGCGTCGAGCACGGCGAGGCGCCGCGTGACGCCGTACGCCGCGAGGTGCGCGAGGAGACCGGGCTCGAGGTCGAGGTCGGCGCGGTGCTCGACGTCGACGACCTGCACCTGCGCGGCACCGCGCCCTCGGGGCGCGACGAGGACTTCCACGGGGTGCACCTGGTCTTCGCCGCGACCCCGGTCGGTGCCTCCGGCGAGCCGCGGGTCGTCGAGGTCGACGGCACGACGTCCGCCGTGGCGTGGGTCAGCGAGCGCGACGTCGACGGGGGAGCGCTCGAGGTGCTCGACGTGGTGCGGGTCGCGCTCGCGGCCGGCCGTGCCGGGTCCGCATCCGGCGCGGCTCAGTACCAGCCGAAGCGCTCGGAGTGGGCCCAGGCCCCCTGCGGGTCGCCGTAGCGGGCGGTGATGTAGGCCAGTCCCCAGGTGATCTGGGTCTCCGGGTTGGTGCGCCAGTCCTCGCCGACGACCGCCATCTTCGAGGCCGGCAGCGACTGCGGGATGCCGTAGGCACCCGACGAGGGGTTCTCCGCGAGGTGGTTCCAGCCCGACTCGCGCTGCCACAGCGCGTCGAGGTAGGGCCACTGCTCGGCGTCGAAGCCGAACTCCAGCACCAGCTGGTAGCCGAGCCCGCGGTTGGAGCTGGGGTCGACGTCGGTCGGCAGCGTGCCGGGCGACGCACTGGGCAGGCTCAGGGCGATCCGCTCGGCGCGGTCGCGCAGCTGCTCGAGGATCACGCGCCGTGGGACGCGGGCGGCGGCGCCGGTGCGTCCCGGTCCGGTCCCGGCGGCCCTCCCGGGCTCGGCGGACCCGACGGGCCGCAGGGTCGCGCCGGTCCTCGGGATCGCGGCGGCCCTCCGGGTCCTGGCGGCCGCCGGGGTCTCGGTGGTCACGGTGCTCGCGGAGGGGCCCGGGGCCGACGGTGGCGCGACGGCGGCGTTCGTCGTCACCGGGGTGTCCGGCGAGGTGCGAGGCTCCGAGGCCGACGACCCCACGCCGCCGCAGCCGGCGACCAGCAGCGCCCCGAGACCCGCTCCCACTACCCGCGTCAGTCGCCCCCGCACCACCTGCGGGAGCGTACGCGACGCAGCGCGACGCGGCACGGTCGCTAGATTGAGCAGCATGAGCGAGACCGTCTCCCCGTGCGCCGGCGACCCGGCCCTCACGGTGCGCGGCGCGAGGGAGGACCGGTGAGCACCGCGCAGGAGACCGCCCGTGCCACCGCGCGCGCGACGACCTACGACACGACCGCCGCCGGGCTGGCCGACGCCCTGCGCTCGCGGGGGGTCGGCGACGTCGACGACTCGACCCTGACCCGCACGCTCTACGCCGCGGACGCCTCGCTGTACCGCGTGGTGCCGCAGGTGGTGGCCCGTCCGCGTCACGTGGACGAGATCGACGCCGTGCTCGACGCCGCCCGGGCCACCGGCGTGCCGGTCACGATGCGCGGCGCCGGCACGTCGATCGCCGGCAACGCGGTCGGGCCCGGCATCGTCGTCGACACCGCCCGGCACCTGCACCGCATCCTCGAGCTCGACCCCGAGGCCCGGACGGCGCGCGTCGAGCCGGGCGTCGTGCACGCCCGCCTCCAGGCGCAGGCCCACGGTCACGGGCTGCGCTTCGGTCCCGACCCCTCGACCCACACCCGGTGCACGGTCGGCGGGATGATCGGCAACAACGCCTGCGGCTCGCGCGCGCTCGGCTACGGGCGGACCTCCGACAACGTGGTCGGCCTCGACCTGCTCACCGGGACCGGCGAGCGGGTGCGCGTGCACGGCGGGGAGCCGGGTGGCAGCCGGGTCGAGCGCGACCTCGCCGCGATCGTCGACGCCGACCTCGCCCATGTGCGCCAGCGCTTCGGCACCTTCTCGCGGCAGGTCAGCGGGTACGCGCTCGAGCAGCTGCTGCCCGAGCGCGGACGGCGCCTCGACCGGCTCGTCACGGGTTCCGAGGGCACCCTGGCCCTGGTGCGCGAGGCGACGGTGTCGCTGGTGCGCGACCACCCCGAGCGGCTGCTGCTCGTCCTCGGCTACGCCTCGATGGCCGAGGCCGCCGACGCCGTGCCCGCCCTGCTCGCTCTCGGTGCGGCCCGCGGCGCCGGGGTCAGCGACGGTGATCCCGCACGACTGGTGGCCTGCGAGGGTCTCGACCGGCGCATCGTCGACCTCGTGCGCGCCCGCCGTGGTGGCGTGCCCGCGCTGCCGTCGGGTGCGGGCTGGCTCTTCGCCGAGGTCGCCGGCGACGGCGCCGCCGACCTCGTCGTCCGGCTGCGCGAGGCCGCCGGGGCCCTGGGCGACCGGCTCGTCACCGACCCCGGCGAGACCGCCGCGCTGTGGCGGATCCGCGAGGACGGCGCCGGCCTGGCCGCGCGCAGCCTGACCCGCCCCGCCCACGCCGGCTGGGAGGACGCAGCCGTCCCGCCCGAGCACCTCGGTGCCTGGCTGCGCGACTTCGACGCGCTCCTGACCGAGCACGGGCTCGACGGCGTGCCCTACGGCCACTTCGGCGACGGCTGCGTGCACGTGCGCATCGACTTCACCTTCGACGACGGCGGGGCGTCGTTCGCGGAGTTCCTCACCGCGAGCGCGACGGCGCTGGCGACGTACGGCGGCTCGCTCTCGGGCGAGCACGGCGACGGCCGGGCCCGCTCGGCGCTGCTGCCGCTGATGTACGACGAGCACAGCCTCGCGCTGTTCGGCGCCGTCAAGCACGCCTGCGACCCCGACGACCTGCTGAACCCCGGCGTGCTCGTCGACCCGCGACCGGCCGAGGCCGACCTGCGTCCGGCCCGTCCGCGCCACGCGGTCAACCCCGGGCTCCGGCTGCTGCACGACGACGGTGACCTCGCCGCGGCCGCCCACCGGTGCACCGGCGTGGGCAAGTGCGTCGCCGCGAGCTCCTCGGGCGTGATGTGCCCGAGCTGGCAGGCCACCCGCGACGAGAAGGACTCCACCCGCGGACGCGCCCGGGTGCTGCAGGAGGCCCTCGACGGCGGACCCGGCGCGATGCTGGCCGGTGGGCTGGCCGACCCGGCGGTGCATGAGGCGCTGGATCTGTGCCTGTCGTGCAAGGGCTGCGTCTCGGACTGCCCCACCGGGGTCGACATGGCGACCTACAAGTCCGAGGCGCTGCACCAGACCTACGCCGGCCGGCGCCGCCCGCTGACCCACTACACGCTGGGTCGGCTGCCGACCTGGCTGCGCCTGATCGGTCGGGTCGGCCCGGCCGCACCCGCGATCAACCGGCTCGCCGCGTGGGGTCCGACCGCACGGCTGGCCGCGGCCACGGCCGGCGTCGACCCGCGCCGGTCGCTGCCCTCGATCGCGCGTCGCACGCTACGGCGTACGGCGCGGGCGGTGCCGGGGCGGACCGGCACGCCCGACGTGTGGATCTGGGCCGACTCGTTCACCGACAGCCTCTCGCCGCACACGGCCGAGGCCCTGATCGCGCTGCTCGGCGCGGCCGGGCTGCGGGCCGAGGTCATCGACGAGCCCGCCTGCTGCGCCCTGACCTGGGTGACCACCGGCCAGCTCGACACCGCACGGCGGATCATGGGCCGCACGGTCAGCACGCTGGCGGCGTACGTCGACTCGGGCGTGCCCGTGGTCGGGTTGGAGCCCTCGTGCCTGGCCACGCTGCGCTCCGACGCGGTCGAGCTGAGCGACGACCCGGCCGCGGTCCGGGTCGCCGCGGGCATGAGGACGCTCGCCGAGCTGCTGAGCGACCTCGCCGAGCGTGGCCTGTGGACGCCCCCGGACCTCTCCGGCGTCGACGTGCTCGTGCAGCCGCACTGCCACCAGGCCTCGATCATGGGCTTCGAGGCCGACAGGGCGCTGCTCGAGCGGGCCGGCGCGACGGTCACGGTCGTCGGTGGCTGCTGCGGTCTCGCCGGCAACTTCGGCATGGAGCGGGGCCACTACGAGGTCTCGGTCGCCGTGGCCGAGACCCACCTGCTGCCCGCCGTCCGCTCCCGTGGTGCGGCCGTGGTCCTCGCCGACGGCGTCTCCTGCCGGGTCCAGCTCGCCGACCTCGAGGACCTGCGGGCCCTGCACCTGGCCGAGCTCCTCGCGTTCGGGGTGCCCGAGACGCAGACCGCCCGCGGCTGAGGCCGCTCCCGACCAGACGGCACCGGTGCGCCGACCACCCCTCTAGGATCGGCGCGTGAACCCCCGCCACCGCCGCCTGCTCATCCCGGTGGCGCTCGGGGCCCTGCTGCTCGTCGTCGTCGTCTCGGCCGTCGCCGGACGGTTCTGAGGTACGCCGTGCCCGAACCGCTGCTGCGCGCCCTCACCCGGATGCGCGACCACGTCCTGCAGCCCGACCTCCTGCTCAAGGCGGTGGTGTCGGGGCGCCAGCGGGGCCAGGCGGCGCCGGCGTACCGCCGCGTCGAGCTGCGCTGGGTCGACCTCAGGGGGGCGCCGCACCTGCAGGTCGTCGCCCACGACCAGACCCAGGCGCACACGAGCAACCACGCCGCCGGTGAGGCGGCGCGCACCGCGGTCGACGAGCTCACCGCCGCGCCCTACGGCAACTGGCACGTCGAGACCACGACGCAGGTCCACCAGCTGCGGGTGACCAAGCGGCTCGAGGCGCAGGTGCACTCCACCGGACGGGCCTCGCCCGTCGCCGCGCCCGACCGCAGCCACGACCGGGACAAGGAGCGGCTGCTGCCCGAGGACGACCCGGTCCTCGTCGAGCTCGGGATCTCAGATGCCCAGGGTCGGGCGAAGCCGTCGCGCACGGCCAAGCTGCGCCAGGTCGAGGAGTTCCTGCGCCTGCTCGAGACGACCGTCGTCGACGCGGTCGCGAAGGGTCACCTGCGCCGCCCCACGGTCGAGGACCCGCTCCGCGTGGTCGACCTCGGCTGCGGCAACGCCTACCTGACCTTCGCCGCCCAGCGCTACCTCGCCGTCGTGCGCGACCTGCCGGTCGCGCTGACCGGCGTCGACGTCAAGGAGCAGTCGCGCGAGCACAACAGCGCCGTCGCGCAGCGGCTCGGCGACGCGCTCGGTGGGCCGACGTCGTTCGTCGTCGGCACGATCACCGACGCCGCGCTCGGCCCCGGGGCGGGCGTTCCCGAGGTGGTGCTGGCGCTGCACGCCTGCGACACCGCCACCGACGACGCGCTGGCGCGGGCGGTCGCCTGGGGGTCCCCCGTCGTGCTCGCCGCGCCCTGCTGCCACCACGACGTGGCAGCCCAGCTGCGCGCGGCCCCGACCCCGTCGCCGTACGGCGCCCTGACCCGTCACGGCATCCTGCGCGAGCGGCTCGCCGACACGATGACCGACGCGGTGCGGGCCTCGTTGATGGGGCTCGAGGGCTACCGCGTGGAGGTCGTGGAGTTCGTCGGCAGCGAGCACACGCCGCGCAACACCCTGCTGCGCGCGGTCCGCACCGGCGCGCGGGTCGAGGCGGGCCCGGCGGTGGGGGAGTACGTCGACCTCGTGCGCACCTGGGGCGTGCGCCCGCGGCTCGGGGAGCTGCTCGGTCGTGGGTGAGACGGTCCGGGCGCGCGGATGAGCGAGATCAGCCGTTTCGTCGCCGCGGGGGTGGCGCTGCCGTTCCTGGTCGGGCTCGGCCTGGCCGGCTCGGGTGACGCACCGCCGGAGCGGGACGTCGTGGCCACGCTGGCCGACCCGGCGATCACCGAGTCCAGCGCGCTGGTGGCCTCCGCCGACCGGCTCGTGACGGTCAACGACTCCGGCGACGCGGGACGCACCTTCGTCGTCGACGCCGGCACCGGCCGTACCGTCGGGCACGCCACCTGGGGCGAGGCGACCGACGTCGAGGCGCTGGCGCCGATCGACGACGACCTGCTCGTCGCCGACACCGGCGACAACCTCCGCCAGCGCGACACGATCAGCGTCCTCCGGGTGCCGTGGCCGCGCTCGGGCGACGTCGCCGTCGACCCGGCGACCCGGGTCGACCTGGTCTATCCCGACGGGGCGCACGACGCCGAGTCGCTGCTCGTCGACCCCGTCTCCGGGCGGGTGCTGATCGCCACCAAGGACGTGCTCGGGGGTGCGCTCTACGAGGTGCCGTCGTACGCCGTGCCGCCGCGGGTCGGCGCGCCGGCGCCCGTCGAACCGGTCCGCCTCACCCCGGTCGGTGACGTGCTGGGCCTCGCCACCGACGGCGCGTTCTTCCCCGACGGCCGGCACCTGGTGCTGCGGGGCTACGGCGACGCGACCGTCTACACCTGGCCCGACCTCACGGTGGCCGGCACGGTCGAGCTGCCGCGCCAGGAGCAGGGCGAGGGCATCGCCGTGCGCGAGGTCGACGGTGCCTTCGAGGTGCTGGTCAGCTCCGAGGGTCAGCGCAGCGACGTGCTGCGCGTGAGGCTGCCGCAGTCGCTGGCCGAGGCGGTCGCTCCCGTGGGCGCGACGTCGCCGGACGCCTCGACGCCGAGCCCCGCCGCGGGCGCCACGGCCGGCCCCGACGCCGTCCCCGAGGCCGTCCCCATCGAGGGCGACCGCGTCCAGGCGCCACCGTCGCTGGGTCCGTGGATCCTCGGGGGCGCGTTCGGCGTCGTGATGCTGATCCTGCTGGTCCGCTCCCTGCGTCCCCGTTGAGCGCCGAGGTGCCAGCCGTTGCGAGTCGAGGTGCCACTTTCTGCTCGTCCGCCCGGGTGATCCGATCGCTTCGGGGCTCTGGCTACGGTCGGTCCCGTCATGCCCCGACTGCGCCGCACCTCGCCCGACCAGCCCGGCTGGACCCGCCGCCGTGCCGGCTCGGGCTTCACCTACCTGGACGGCCGGGGCCAGCGGCTCGGCGCGCCGGAGGTGGCGCGGATCAAGGCGCTCGTCATCCCGCCCGCGTGGCGCGAGGTCTGGATCACGCCGTACGCCAACGGCCACCTCCAGGCCGTCGGCACCGACGACGCGGGCCGGCGCCAGTACCTCTACCACCCCGAGTGGCGCACGCGGCGTGACGCCGAGAAGTTCGATCGGATGCTGGCGTTCGGCAAGGCCCTGGTCCGGGCCCGCGAGTCGGTGCTGGCCGACCTCGGCCGCGACGGGATGCCGATGGAGCGGGCCTGCGCGGTCGCCGTACGGCTGCTCGACCTCGGCTACTTCCGCATCGGCAACGACGTGTACGCCGACAGCCACGGCAGCTTCGGGCTGACCACCCTCGAGCGGCGTCACGTCAAGCGCCACCAGGACCGGCTCGTCTTCGCCTTCCGTGGCAAGTCCGGGGTCGACCACCGCATCGAGATCGACGACGCGACGGTGATCGAGGCGATCGAGACCATGCGGCGCCGGCGCAGCTCGGACGACCCGTCGCTGCTGGCCTACAAGCAAGGCCGGTCGTGGCGCTCGATGCTGCCGGTGCTGGTCAACGACTACGTGCGCGCGAGCACCGGGCTCGAGGCCACGGCGAAGGACTTCCGCACCTGGCACGCCACGGTGCTCGCCGCGGTCGCGCTGGCCGAGACCAGCGAGCCCGGCCGGACGCGGGCCTCGCGCAGCAGGGCGGTGTCGGGGGCGATGAAGGAGGTCTCCGGCTTCCTGGGCAACACCCCGACCCTCGCACGCTCGTCGTACGTCGACCCCCGCGTCGTCGAGGCCTACGAGGACGGGCGGACCATCGGTGGCACGACGCGTCGTCACTACGACACGCCCGACCAGCGCCAGGCCGCGCTCGAGCGCGCGACGCTGAAGCTGATCAAGGCCCGGGGCTGAGCCCGACTGCGATGAGCCAGGACGAGCAGTGGCGCCCGCTGCGCCCGACCGCCGTCGACCACTGGCTCGTCGGGCACCGGCCGCGGATCACCGCGTGGCTGGTCGCGGTCGCCGTCGGGCTGGTGCTCGTCGTGGCCTGGGTCGTCGTGATCGGCGACGGGCTGCCGCCGGTGTGGTGGCCGGTCGTGGCGATGGTCGGCGTCCAGGTCGCCATCGCGGAGGTGGTGCTGCGGCGGGCGGCGTACCGCTGCGGCGGTGCTGACGAGGGCTGTCGGCGGCCCGGTCCAGGATCGACCCATGACCAGGAGACGTGAGTGAGCACGATGCAGATCATCGTCGTCGAGGGCGACATCACCGCCCAGGACGCCGACGCGGTGGTCAACGCCGCGAACACCCGGATGCGCGGCGGTTCGGGCGTCGACGGCGCGGTCCACGCCGCCGGAGGTCCCGCGGTGCTGGCCGACTGCGTACGCCGGTTCCCGCGCGGCCTCGCGACCGGGGACGCGGGCTGGACGACGGCCGGGGAGATGCGCGCGCGGTGGGTCGTGCACGTCGTCGGGCCGAACCACCGCGCCGGTCAGACCGACCGCACGCTGCTGCTGCGCTGCTACACCCGTGCGGTCGAGGTCGCCGACGAGGTCGGGGCCCGCACGATCGCCTTCCCGCTGATCTCCTCGGGGGTCTACGGCTGGCCCAAGGACGACGCGGCGGCCGCCGCGGTGGAGGCGCTGCGCTCGGTCGCGGACCGGACCCGGGTCACCGAGGCGCGTCTCGTGGCCTACGACGCGCCCAGCGCCCGGCGGCTGCACGCCGCCCTCGCGGCACCCTAGGGACCAGCCAGCCGTTCGACGACGTGGTCGATGCAACGGGTCAGCGCGACGACGTCGTCGGGGTCGACGGCCGGGAACATCGCGATCCGCAGCTGGTTGCGCCCCAGCTTGCGGTAGGGCTCGGTGTCCACCACGCCGTTCGCGCGCAGCACCGCCGAGACCCGCGCGGCGTCGACGGACTCGGCGAGGTCGATGGTGCCCACGACCAGCGAACGGTGCTCGGGGGCCACGAACGGGTCCGCGTAGCCCGAGGCGTCGGCCCAGGAGTACAGCGCCGAGGAGGAGCGGGTCGTCCGCTCGACCATCGCCGCCAGTCCGCCCGCTCCGTTCATCGCGTCCAGCTGCTCGGCCATCAGGAACAACGTGGCGACGGCCGGGGTGTTGTAGGTCTGCTGCCTGGCCGACTGCTCCACCGCGATCGCGAGGTCGAGCGAGGCCGGCACGTGACGGTCGGTGGCGGCGATCTCGCCGACCCGGGCCAGCGCGGCCGGCGACAGCAGCGCGCACCACAGGCCCCCGTCGGAGGCGAAGCCCTTCTGCGGGGCGAAGTAGTAGACGTCGCACTCCCCCAGGTCGACGGGCAGCCCGCCCGCGCCGGAGGTGGCGTCGATCAGGACCAGCCCGTCGTCGGCGGCGACGCCCTCGGGACGGCGTACGACGGCCATCGCTCCCGTCGACGTCTCGTTGTGGGCCCAGGCGTAGGCGTCGACGCCCTCCTCGGGCACCGCGGTCGCGACCGAGCCGGCGGGGGCGTTGCGGATGCTGGGCGCGGCCAGCCACGGCGCGGCGGTCGCGGCCTCGGCGAACTTCGACGTGAACTCCCCGTAGGTGAGGTGCTGGCTGCGCTCGCGCACCAGCGAGTACGTCGCCACGTCCCAGAACGCCGTCGACCCACCGTTTCCCATCACGACCCGCCAGTCCTCGGGCACGTCGAAGAGCGCCGCGAGCCCCTCCACCACCCGCCCGACCAGCGCGCGCACGGGTGCCTGGCGGTGCGAGGTCCCCATCAGCGAGGTGCCCGTGGCGGCCAGCGCCTCGAGGTGCGCGACGCCGACCTTGGAGGGTCCGGAGCCGAAGCGGCCGTCACGGGGGAGGAGGTCCGCCGGGATGCTCAGGTGCTCGCTCACGGGTCCTAGTCTGGCACCGTGACGCCGGACGAGCCGCGCCCGCCCGGGACGCTGCGCATCGAGCGGGTCGGCTTCGGCCACCCCGACGCGCTGCGCCTCGTCGAGGAGGTGCAGGCCGTCTACCTCGCGCGGTACGGCAGCCAGGACCAGACGCCGCTCGACCCGCTGATGTTCGACCCGCCGAGCGGGCTGTTCCTCGTCGGCTACCTCGACGACGACCCGGTCGCGACGGCGGCGTGGCGTCGCCACGACGTGCCGGAGCTCGGGCTGGGCACGACGGCCGAGATCAAGCGGATGTACGTCGCCCCGCGCGCGCAGCGTGCGGGGCACGCGCGCACCCTGCTCGCCGAGCTCGAGCGGACCGCGGCCGAGGAGGGGATCGAGACGATGATCCTCGAGACCGGCACCCGCCAGCCGGAGGCGATCGCGCTCTACCGCTCCTCGGGCTACGTGCGCGTCGACGACTTCGGTCACTACAGCGGCGACGCGCTCTCCCGCTCCTTCGGCAAGCCGCTCCGCCCGCCGCTCAGCCCGCCGGTCGTCCCATCCGGCTGACAGGTCTGCCCCGACCTGCCTACCCTCGCCCGGTGCCCCCCTTCCCCCGCCGCCCGCTCACCCTGCTGCTGGGCACGCTCATGCTGCTCGCCCTCGCCGCCCTGGTCTCACCGAGCGCCGCCCAGGCCGCGCCGATCGAGGACTACCCGAGCTATCAGGCCGGCGACCGGTGCCGGCCCCAGCCCAAGCCGGGCACCGTCCACCTCGGGAGGTGGATGGTCAGGACCTTCGGGGGGTCCTACGGCAACGTGGCGCGGGCCTGCTCGGATGCGACCTCCGAGCACGAGGAGGGCCGTGCCTTCGACTGGACGCTCGACGCCACGAAGCAGGCCGACCGCCAGAGCGCCCGGTCGTTCCTGGTGCGCATCTTCGCCACCGACCGGCGCGGCCACGAGCACGCCCTGGCCCGTCGGATGGGCATCATGTACGTCATCTGGAACGACCGCATCGTGGTCGGCGTGGAACACCTACCGCGCGGAGGACTACCTCAGCTCGAGCTGCGCGACGAAGAAGAAGTGCTCGGCGACCCTGCGCCACCGCGACCACCTGCACGTCTCGCAGACCCGAGCCGGCGGGCGGGGGGCCACGAGCTGGTTCGAGGGCCGGCTGGACTGACGACCGGGGCCGCGATCGAGGCACGGTACGTTCTCCCGGCCGCTGGTCGGCTCCGTCGCGCTCGCGACGCGGTCGGGAGGCCGGGCTCGCCTCCTCCGGGGACGACCCACCCACCTCTCGCCGGGTGTGCCGGCGAACGGTAGACAGGGGCCCATGTCTCCAGCGAAGAACGACGACGACCTGGGTCGCGGCGACCTCGAGCAGCTGACCCGGGCCCAGCTCGCCGAACGGGCCCGCGGCGCCGCGATCTCGCGACGGTCCTCGATGTCGAAGGCCCAGCTCGTCGACGCCCTCGCCGAGCGGCGGGAGTCGGCCCCCTCCGACCCGGACGCCACGGCCGAGGGCGGTCCGCGGACCGGCGTCGGCGGCGGGGCCGGGACGTCCGGGTCGGCCACCGGCTCACGCGTCGAGGCGTTCCGCAGGCTCGCCGAGGCGCGCGCCCGCGGCGAGATGGTCTTCCTGCCCCGCCACCTCAGCGGCTCGGAACGCCGACGTCACGTGCGCCAGACGATCCGCGAGGACCACGAGACCCGGATCGCCAACCGCAGCGAGGACGCCAAGGAGAAGTTCACCAAGCTCGAGGGCTCCCTGTTCAGCTTCTTCCGGGGGACCTGCCTGCTCTTCTACCGCGACATGGCCGGCGAGGACGCCGACATGCCGACCGTGCTGACGCTCGGGGACGTGCACCCGGAGAACTTCGGGGTGATGCCGAGCGCGGACGACGTGCCGATCTTCGGGGTGAACGACTTCGACGAGGCCTTCTACGCGCCCTTCACCTGGGACCTCAAGCGCGGCGCCGTCGGGTTCATGATCGGCGCGGCCGAGGAGGGCGGCAAGGGGCCGGGCAAGCAGCGCCGCATCGCCGAGGCCTTCGTGCACGGCTACGTCGACGCGATGCGGGGCTACGCCACCGACGCGACCGAGCAGCTCGGGCAGATGCGCGAGGACAACGCCCCGGCCATCATCCGCGACCTGATCGACGGCGCCCGCGAGAAGCGCTCGAAGTGGCTCAAGCGCAAGTACCACGACGAGCACCGAGGCGGGTTCCGCTCCGACGACGAGCACGTGCCGCTCAGCAGCCGGGTCGAGGAGTTCCAGGCGGCCCTGGACCGCTTCGTGGCCGACAACGACATCGTGGTGCCCGAGCGCACCCGGGGCATGAAGGTCAAGGACGTGTGCCAGCGTCTCGGTCAGGGCACGGCCTCCCTCGGCCTGCCGCGCTACTACCTGATGATCGAGGGGCCGCGCGGCGACGGGAAGGACGACGTGCTGCTGGAGTTCAAGCAGGCGCGGCGCTCGGCCCTCGCCGGACTGGCCCCGCCCTCGGACTACGTCCTGGACGGCAACGCCGAGAGGATCACCCACGCCCAGGGGGTCCACCTCGTGCGCGGTGACCGCTTCTACGGCGCCGTCGAGCTCGACGGGCTCAGCTTCATGGTGCGCGAGCGGGCGCCGTACCGCGACGACATCGACCTCGAGGACCTGTCCACCCGGGAGTGGCTCGACTACGCCGCGATCTGCGGGGGCTCGCTCGCCCAGTCGCACGCGCTCTCGGACGAGGCCGGTCTCGTCGACCACGACGTCGAGCCCGACGTGCTCGCCGCCATCGGTCCCGAGGCGCTGTTCATCACCGACATCGTCAGCTTCGCCGAGGAGGCGCTGCAACGGGTGCGCCAGGACCACGAGTTCTTCAAGGCCGATCACGCCATGGGGGCCTTCGACCAGGTGGACCGCGTCTTCCGCTGAGCCGAGCCGGGCGGTGGTCGGCCCGGGCGAGCTCGTAGACCACCTCGCCGGACTCCCAGCCCGGGATCGGGGGCGAGCGCCCACCAGCCCGTGACGGTGCCGTCCACGCTCCCGGCCCAGTAGCCCAGCCCGCGCTCGGCCGCGTCGGGACGGGTGCGGCGCGCCATGGCGTCGACGACCTCGGCGCGGGTCGACGGGCGGCCGGTGAGCAGACGCATCACGGCCGGGTCGGCGTCGAGGGACACGAGGTCCTCGAGGTGCTGCTCACCGAGCGGCTCGAGGACGAGCCGCTCGGTGCGCAGGACGACGGGGAGGATCAGGCCCCCCAGGCCTCCTGCCAGCCCTCGATGTCGCTGGCCGGGCGGGTGCCCGGGCCGACGTACACCGCGGAGGGCCGGATCAGGCGGCCGGTGCGCTTCTGCTCCAGGATGTGCGCCGACCAGCCGCCGGTGCGCGCACAGGTGAACATCGAGGTGAACATCGGCGGCGGGACCTCGGCGTAGTCCAGGACGATGGCGGCCCAGAACTCCACGTTCGTCTCGAGCACGCGGTCCGGGCGACGCTCGCGCAGCTCGGCGAGGGCGGCCTGCTCGAGCGCCTCGGCGACCTCGTAGCGGGGGGCGTCGAGCTCCTTGGCCGTGCGGCGCAGCACGCGGGCCCGGGGGTCCTCGGCGCGGTAGACGCGGTGGCCGAAGCCCATCAGGCGCTCACCGTTGTCGAGCAGGTTCTTGACGTACGCCGCCGCGTCGCCGGACTTCTCGACCGCCTCGATCATGCCGAGCACCCGCGAGGGCGCACCGCCGTGGAGCGGACCGCTCATCGCACCGATCGCGCCGGAGAACGCGGCCCCGACGTCGGCGCCGGTGGAGGTGATGACTCGCGCGGTGAAGGTCGAGGCGTTCATGCCGTGCTCGGCGGCGCTGCTCCAGTAGGCGTCGATGGCGTGCGAGTGCTTGGGGTCGGCCTCGCCCTTCCAGCGGATCAGGAACTTCTCGGCCAGGGTCTCGCCCGAGTCGACCTCGGTCTGGGGGACCACCGGCTTGTCGAGCCCGCGCGCGGACTGCGCGGCGTAGGACAGCACCATGACGGCCACGCGGGAGAGGTCCTCGCGGGCCTGCTCGTCGGTGATGTCGTAGGTCTGGCGGAAGCCGAAGGCGGGCGCGAGCATGGCGATCGCGGCCTGGACGTCGACGCGCACGTCGCCGGTGTGCACGGGGATGTTGTAGGCCTCGGCCGGCGGCAGGCCGGGGTCGTAGGAGCCGTCGATGAGCAGGCCCCACACCTTCTCGAACGGCACCCGCCCGACGAGGTCCTCGATGTCGACGCCGCGGTAGCGCAGCGAGGAGCCCTCCTTGTCGGGCTCCGCGATCTCGGACTCGAAGGCGATGACGCCCTCGAGCCCGTGGTGTACCTCGGCCATCTGACTGGCTCCTTCTCGACGGGTCGTGCGCCTGCGCTGTCCTCGGCATTGTGCCCCACCCGGTGCGGAGGTGACCGGTCGGTAGCCTCGCTGTCATGAGCCGCGACCTGTCCGCCGCCCGCGAGGAGTACGCCCGCGGGGGGCTCGACGTGGCCGACCTGTCGCCGGAGCAGCTCGTCGACCCGGTGCCGGCCTTCGAGCAGTGGTACGACGAGGCGCGCGACGCCGGCGTGCACGAGCCGAACGCGATGGTCCTGTCGACCGCGAGCCGCGAGGGCCGGCCGTCGTCACGCACGGTGCTGCTCAAGGAGGTCTCGGCGCGCGGGTTCGTCTTCTACACCAACCACGCCTCGCGCAAGGGCGGCGAGCTCGCCGCGAACCCGTGGGCGGCACTGCTCTTCGTCTGGCCCGACCTCGAGCGGCAGGTGCGCGTCGAGGGGGCCGTGGAGGTGCTCGACCGGACCGAGGTCGCGGCGTACTTCGCCTCCCGCCCCCGCGGGTCCCGGCTCGGCGCCTGGGCCTCGCACCAGTCCAGCGACGTGGGCTCGCGTGACGACCTCGCGGCGGCGTACGCCGAGGTCGAGGCGCGCTTCGAGGGTGGCGACGTGCCGGTGCCCGACTTCTGGGGCGGGTACGTCGTGCGTCCCGAGGTCGTCGAGCTCTGGCAGGGCCGGCCGAGCCGGATGCACGACCGGCTGGTGTGGCGCCGCGACGCCACCGGCTCCTGGGCTGTCACCCGGCTCGCGCCCTGACGGACGCTGAGGGACCCTGAAGGACCCGACCGGGCTCAGCCCCGGCCCGGCGCGCGCTGGGGACGGTCGACCTTGATCACCTCGGGGGGCAGGCCCCACTCGTTCCTGCCCAGGCGCGAGAGCGGCTCGAGGAGGGTGAACTCGGGGTGGCCGTCGCGCAGCACGGCGTCGGCGACCTGGATGCCGACGACGCGTCCGAGGATCAGCCAGGAGTTCCCGAGCTCGTGCACGGAGTGCAGCGTGCACTCGATCGAGGCCGGGGACGCCGCCACCCGTGGCACCGACACGGCGGTGCTCGGGGCCATCTCGAGCCCGAGGTCGTCGGCCTCGTCGACGTCGGCGGCGTAGGGCGCCGAGGACCCGTTGATCGCGTCGAGCAGCGGGCGGTTGGCCAGGCTGACCACCATCTCGCCGGTCTCCTGGACGTTGCGCAGCGTGTCCTTCGCGCCGACCGAGGTCACCGAGATGATCGGCGGGTCGACGCAGGCCACGGTGAAGAACGAGTGCGGGGCGAGGTTGCCCACGCCCGCGGCGCTGCGGGTCGAGACCCAGGCGATGGGGCGGGGGACGACGATCGAGTTCAGCAGCGGGTAGGTCTCGACGTCGGGGTCGGCGGGGTCGAAGTGCATGCGCCCATCATCCTCGCCGGCACCCCACCCCTGGCCGCGGCTTGCGAGTGAGCACTCACTCACTTATGATCGACGCATGTCCCCCCGTGCCGTCGCCATGAGCGTCGAGGACCGCCGCGCCTCGATCGTCAGCGCGGTCCTCCCCCTGGTCCGCGCCTCCGGGACGTTGCCGAGCACCCGCGAGATCGCCGAGGCCTCCGGGGTCGCGGAGGGCACCATCTTCCGGGCCTTCGAGGACAAGCGGGCCCTGATGCACGCGCTCGCCGAGCACGCGATGACCGGTCACGCCGGACCCGCGCTCCTCGAGGTGGCCCGGGCCGAGCCCGACCTCCGCTCGCGCGTCACGGTCGTCGCGGCCCAGCTGCAGGACCGCGTCCGCACCATCGGCGAGGTGCTGATGGCGCTGCGACCACTGATGCAGGCCGAGCGCGAGCAGCCCGCGGGCCCGCCGGAGTTCGTGGTCCGGGCCAACCGCGAGCTGCTCGAACGGCTCACCGAGGTCTTCGAGATCGATCGGGCCGACCTGCGCGTCGACCCTGCCACGGCGGCGCTCGTGCTGCGCAGCGTCGTCCTCGGCTCCCAGCACCCCGGCATGTCCGCCACGCCCGGACTCAGCGCCGAGCAGGTCGCCGACGTGATCGTCAGCGGGATCGCCCGCGCCCACCCCCAGGAGTCCCCGTGCTGATCACCCTGCTGCGCGAACGGCTGGCGCCGTACCGCGCCTGGCTCACCGTCGTCGTCGTGCTCCAGCTCCTCGCCACGTTGGCGATGCTCTACCTGCCCACGCTCAACGCCGACATCATCGACCAGGGCATCGCCCGTGGCGACACGGGCTACATCGTGCGCGTCGGTCTGATGATGCTGGCCGTCTCGGTCGTGCAGATCCTGGGCTCGGTCGTGGCGGTCTGGTTCGGCGCCCGTGCCGCGATGGGACTGGGTCGCGACCTGCGCGGGGCCCTCTTCCACCGCGTGGGCACCTTCTCGGGCCGCGAGGTCTCGACCTTCGGGGCGCCGTCGCTGATCACCCGCACCACCAACGACGTCCAGCAGGTGCAGATGCTGGTGCTGATGGGCTGCACCATGGCGGTGACCGTGCCGATCATGATGATCGGCGGGATCATCATGGCGATGCGCCAGGACATCGGGCTGTCCTGGATCCTGGTGGCCGCGATCCCCGTCCTGCTGGCCTGCGTCGGCTTCGTCGTGACCCGGATGGTGCCGAACTTCCGACTCGTCCAGACCCGCATCGACGAGGTCAACCGGGTGCTGCGCGAGCAGATCACCGGGCTGCGGGTCGTGCGGGCGTTCGTGCGGGAGCCGCACGAACGGGCCCGGTTCGCCCGCGCCAACGACGACCTGACCCGGGTCTCGATCACCGCCGGGCGCTGGATGGCCAGCCTGTTCCCGATCGTGATGCTCGTCGTCAACCTCAGCTCGGTCGCGGTGATCTGGTTCGGCGGGATGCGCGTCGACGACGGCCGCATCGGCGTCGGCGCGCTCACCGCGTTCCTGGCCTACCTGATGCAGATCCTGATGTCGGTGATGATGGGCACGTTCATGGTGATGATGGTCGCGCGTGCCTCGGTCTGCGCCGACCGCGTCGCCGAGGTGCTCGACACCCGCTCCAGCGTCGTGCCCGATCCCGACCCGGTGCGCTCCGTGGAGCGCCCGGGCCACCTCGACCTCGAGGCCGTGGGCTTCACCTACCCCGGCGCCGCCGAGCCCGTGCTGCGCGACGTGACGCTCTCGGTCCGCCCGGGTCAGACGGTGGCCGTGATCGGCTCCACCGGGTCCGGCAAGTCGACCCTGCTCAGCCTGGTGCCGCGTCTCTTCGACGTCACGAGCGGGACGGTCCGCCTCGGCGGGGTCGACGTACGCCGTCTCGACGCGGACACGCTGTGGTCCGGGATCGGGCTGGTGCCCCAGAAGGCGTTCCTGTTCACGGGCACGGTCGCGACGAACCTGCGCCACGGGCGCTCGGACGCGAGCGACGCGGAGCTGTGGGAGGCCCTCGAGGTGGCCCAGGCCCGGGACTTCGTCGAGGCCATGCCCGGCGGTCTCGACGCGCCGATCCAGCAGGGCGGCAGCAACGTCTCGGGCGGGCAGCGCCAGCGCCTGGCCATCGCGCGGGCCCTGGTGCGCCGGCCCGAGGTCTACCTCTTCGACGACTCGTTCTCCGCCCTCGACCTGGCCACCGACGCCCGGCTGCGCGCCGCGCTGAAGCCGTGGGTCGTCGACGCCGCGGTGCTGATGGTCGCGCAGCGGGTCTCGACCATCCGCGACGCCGACCGGATCATCGTGCTCGAGGACGGCCGGGTCGTCGGCGACGGCACGCACGAGGCGCTGGCCGCCGACAACCCGACGTACGCCGAGATCGTGTCCTCGCAGCGCACCGTCCAGGAGGTCTCGTGAGCGACGAGCAGCCCGCCCCCGCCGGGCGCGGGAGCAGCGGTGAGCTGAAGCAGACCGAGCGCATCGAGGGCCAGGGCGGTCCGGGCCGTGGCGGTCCGATGGGCGGTGGCATGGTCGGGCAGAAGGCGATGGACTTCGGTCCCTCGGCCCGGCGCCTGGTCGCCCGGCTGCGGCCCGAGCGCGCCCGCGTCCTCGCGGTGCTCGCGCTCGCGGTGCTCAGCGTCGGGCTGACCGCGCTCGGGCCACGGCTGCTCGGGCGCGCCACCGACCTGGTCTTCGCCGGCTACTTCGGTCGGCAGTTCCCGGCAGGACTGAGCCGGGAGCAGGCCGTGGAGCAGGCACGCTCGGCCGGCGAGGGCGGGGTCGCCGACGTCCTCTCGGCTCTCGACTTCACCCCCGGGGTCGGTGTCGACTTCGACGCCGTCGCACGCGTCCTCGGACTCGTGCTCGCGCTGTACCTCGCCGCCGCGCTGCTGGGGTGGCTCCAGGGCTACCTGCTCAACGACGTCGTGCAGGGCACGGTGCGTCGGATGCGCGGCGAGGTCGAGGACAAGATCCACCGCCTGCCCCTGACCTACCTCGACCGCCAGTCGCGTGGCGAGCTGCTGAGCCGGGTCACCAACGACATCGACAACGTCAGCCAGACCCTGCAGCAGACGATGAGCCAGCTGCTGACCTCGCTGCTGACGGTCGTCGCCGTGCTGGGGATGATGCTGTGGATCTCACCGCTGCTGGCCCTGATCGCGGTGGTCTCCGTGCCGGTCTCGGTGCTGCTGGCGCGCGCGGTCATGAAGCGCTCGCAGGTCCAGTTCATCACCCAGTGGCGCCGCACCGGCACCCTCAACGCGCACGTCGAGGAGACGTTCTCCGGCCACGCGCTGGTCTCGGTCTTCGGCCGCCGCGCCGAGGTCGAGGAAGCCTTCCGGGTGCAGAACGAGGAGCTCTACGAGGCCTCGTTCAAGGCGCAGTTCATCAGCGGTCTGATCATGCCGGTGATGATGTTCGTCGGGAACCTCAACTACGTCGCGATCGCCGTCGTCGGCGGGCTGCGGGTCGCCTCGGGCTCGCTGAGCGTGGGTGACGTGCAGGCCTTCGTGCAGTACGCCCGGCAGTTCACCCAGCCGCTGACCACCGTGGCCTCCATGGCCAACCTGCTCCAGTCCGGCGTCGCCTCGGCCGAGCGCGTCTTCGAGCTGCTCGACGCCGAGGAGCAGGTGCCCGAGGCGCCGGCGGGGGCCGCCGCCGAGGCGCCCCGCGGTGGGCCCGGGCCGGTGCGCGGCGAGGTCGCCTTCGAGCACGCCTCGTTCTCCTACGACCCCGACGAGCCGTTGATCACCGACCTCTCGCTCGTGGCGCAACCGGGTCGCACGGTGGCGATCGTCGGCCCGACCGGAGCGGGCAAGACCACGCTGGTCAACCTGGTGATGCGCTTCTACGAGCTCGACGGCGGCCGGATCACCCTCGACGGCACCGACATCACCGCGATCCCGCGCGCCCGGCTGCGCGGCTCGATCGGGATGGTCCTGCAGGACGCGTGGCTCTTCGGGGGCACGATCCGCGAGAACATCGCCTACGGGCGGCTCGAGGCGACCGAGGAGGAGATCCTCGCCGCCGCGCGGGCGACGTACGTCGACCGGTTCGTGCACTCCCTGCCCGAGGGCTACGACACGGTGATCGAGGAGAACGGGGAGAACCTGTCGGCCGGCGAGCGCCAGCTCGTCACCATCGCCCGCGCGTTCCTGGCCGACCCGGCGCTGCTGATCCTCGACGAGGCGACCAGCTCGGTCGACACCCGCACCGAGGTGCTCGTGCAGCAGGCGATGGGCGCGCTGCGCGCCGAGCGCACCTCGTTCGTCATCGCCCACCGCCTCTCGACCATCCGCGACGCCGACCTGATCCTGGTCATGGAGGCCGGCCGGATCGTCGAGCAGGGCACCCACGGCGAGCTGCTCGCCGCCCGGGGGGCCTACGCCCGCCTGCACGACTCCCAGTTCGCCGCCCCCGTCGCCTGACCGCCGAGGTGCCAGCCGCTGCAGGCCGAGGTGCCGCTTCTTGCGAGTCCAGGTGACGATCGCCGTCGCCGTGGTCAGCCCCTCGTCCGGCGTAGGTTCGACCCATGAGCACCGATCGTGACCTGCCCCCGTTCCGCGCCGACCACGTCGGCAGCCTGCTGCGCCCGCCGGCGCTCCTCGAGGCCCGAGCCCGTCACGCCTCGGGCGAGATCGACGACGCCGAGCTCAAGGCCGCCGAGGACGACGGCGTCGCCGAGGTCGTGGCCCTCCAGCGTGACGCCGGCCTGCAGACGGTCACCGACGGCGAGCTGCGGCGTACGTCGTGGCACATGGACTTCATCTACAGCCTCGAGGGTGTCGAGCGCACCGAGGACAAGCTCGCGGTGCACTTCCGCAACGCCGGCGGCGACCTCGACTTCGAGTCGGCCGGCATGTGGGTGGGCGAGCGGGTCACCCTCGGCGAGCCGATCTTCGCCGACCACTTCTCCCACCTCCGGGAGACCGCGGCCGAGCTCGCCCCGGCGCTGACGCCCAAGCTGACCATCCCCTCGCCGAGCATGGTCCACTACCGCGGCGGCCGGGCGGCCGTCGACGAGAGCGTCTACCCCGACCTCGAGGCGTTCTACGACGACCTCTCCGCGGCGTACGCCGAGCAGCTGCGCGCCATGGCCGACCTCGGGTGCACCTACCTCCAGCTCGACGACACGAGCCTGGCCTACCTCAACGACCCGGCCCAGCGTGCCGAGCAGGCCGAGCGCGGCTCGGACTCCGAGCGCCAGCACGAGCGCTACATCCGCACCATCAACGCCGCCATCGCCGACCGGCCGGACTCGCTGCGGGTGACGACGCACCTGTGTCGCGGCAACTTCCGTTCGTCGTGGGCCGCCGAGGGCGGTTACGACCACGTCGCCGAGGCGCTGTTCGGGGAGCTCGCGGTCGACGGCTTCTTCCTCGAGTACGACGACGAGCGCTCCGGCGGTTTCGAGCCGCTGCGCTTCGTGCCGCCGGGCAAGCTCGTCGTCCTCGGCCTGGTCACGACCAAGCGCGGCGAGCTCGAGGACAAGGACGTCCTCAAGCGACGCATCGACGAGGCCGCCCGGCACGTGCCGCTCGAGCAGCTGTGCATCTCGCCGCAGTGCGGCTTCTCCTCCACCGTCGAGGGCAACGACCTGAGCCTGGAGCAGGAGAAGGCCAAGCTCGCCCTGCTCGTCGAGGTCGCCGACGAGGTCTGGGGCTGACATCCATC
>CAVXDJ010000005.1:0-540933 GCA_963760555.1 uncultured Actinomycetota bacterium
GAGCCAGCCGGGGCCGCCGTTCTCGATGAGGGTGGTGACGGCGTAGCCGGCGCCCCAGTACGCCGGGGTGAGCACGAGGGCCGCAGGCAGTGCCCACTTGAGGCCGCGGCGGCTGCGGAAGTAGTCGAGTGCGATGTTGGTCGGGGCGTAGGCGCGCAGGTAGAACGCGACGGCCGAGCAGAGCTTGTAGCTCCCGAAGAGGATGAGCAGCACGAACATCCCGGTCTCCGTTCTCTCAGTCGCGGTTCCGGACCGCGTCTGCCCTACCTGTATGCGGAACCGCCGACACTGGGTCTACCGAGCACCGGGTTCCTTGTGGATGAAGGTGGCCGCGGAGTGCCCGGGGAAGCGATTCCGGATCAGATCGAGGGGCCGTCGAGGGCGGCGGCCCGCGCTCGCGGGGCGCATCGGTCCGAGTCGTCGGCCAGGGCCTTGGCTCGTCGAAGCGCGGCCTTGGCCCGGGCAGCATCGAGGCGCTGAGCGTCGCTGGTGGGGCGGTCGCCGAGCGGGAGGCGGGAGTCGATGAGGTAGCGGTCGCGGTAGGCGGCGACGGTGGCAACCTCCCTGATCCAGCGCGCTTGGCCGGGGCCGTGGATGGGCGGCCCACCGAGCCGACGAACCCACGGGTCTCCTGCCGCGACGGCAGCCTCGGCCAGGTGAACGGCTCGGGCTTCGATGAGGTCGCGGCGCTGGTCGAGAGCGGTGCGCATCTCCTCGCTCATGGCTCCGACGGCTTCGGGGATGAGTCCAGCGATCAGACGGGGCAGCCGACGGGTACCAGCGAGCGGGGGAGCTGGTGGCGAGGCTGAGCCGGTGGAGCAGGACGGCACCGATGTCGTCGGCGTCAGCGAGCGAGCGCCGGGCGACCACACGCGGGAGCACCTTCTCGAGGTCGTGGTGGTTGGCCTCGGCTCGGCGCAGCTCAGCGGTGAGCGGGCCGAAGGAGTCGGACTCGATGACGGTCTCGGCCTGCTCGGGGGTGAGCCCGCTGCGGCGTACGAGGTCTGCCCATCGGTCATGCTGGGCGGCCGCGGCGATGGTCTCGTACTCGGCGGCGAGCTGGGCGATGGTCGACCAGCGCTCCTGCTCGGCCTCGATGGTCTGGTGCGCCGAGAGCTCGACGCCGGAGTGGTGGAGGACGCCGTACAGCACCGTGCGAGCGTTCACGTCGTCCGGGTGCGGCGGGGTGTGAGTCTCATCGGGACGGTCGAGGGCGACGTAGGCGATGTTGGAGTCCCGGCCGCGGGTCATGGCCACGTACAGGTTCTCCCGGGTGGTGGAGCCGGTGACCACGACGTGGGCGGTGTCGACGGTGATGCCCTGGGCGCGGTGGGCGGTGACGGCGTAGCCGAGGTCGAGGTGCTCGGCGACGTACGCCGCAGGGAGCACGACCGTGCCGCCGAACCGCCGGTCCTGGCGTTTGACGACGACCGACCCGTCGGCGCGTACGTCGGTGATCTGCCACCGGTCGCCGTTGCGGACCCAGCCGCCGCGCAGGGTGCGGAGCCGGCGGTCGTTGCGGCGGGTGATGACCAAGTCTCCCGCCGAGGCGCGGATACCGTCGGTGAGCTCGACCTCCCGGCCGGGGTCCGTGTCGCCGTCGAGGATGCGTTCGGCGCGGGCGCGCTGGTTGAGCTCGGTGACGGCCTGCGCGGCTTCGGTGACCAGCACGCTGGCGCGCCCGGCACGGCTGTCGGCGTGCCAGGCGGCGTAGGCGGCGTCGATCATCTCCTCGGTGGTGCCTTCGTGGACCCGCTGGTGGCGCAGGTAGGTGCCGATGGCCTCGGTGCGGCCGTTGCGCAGGTCGAGCGAGGCGTGCTTCTCCCAGGTGTGGGTGAACCGGTGGATCTCGGTGAGCTCGGGGGAGTCGTCGCGGGCAGCGGCGATCATGGCGAACGCCCCGCCTGCGTCGACCGACTGGAGCTGGGCCCAGTCACCGACGAGCAGCACCTTTGCCCCTGCGTCGGCGGCCAAGGCGGTGAGACGGTCCAGTGTCATGGTGCCCGCGAGCGTGGCTTCGTCGACGATCACGAGCTGACCCTTGGTGAACCGAGCACGGCCGCGGCCGTGTTCGTGAAGCCACTTGGCGGTGTTCTCGCACCCCACTCGGAGGTCTTCAGCGAGCACCTCGGCGGCCGCTGCCGACGGCGCAAGGCCGACCACCGACCCCTTGCCGTGTTGGCTGGTCCAGGCCCGGTGGAGGGCACGCATCGCGGTGGTCTTCCCGGCACCTGCCGGACCGATCAGCAGGTCGACTCGGCGCCCGGAGACTGCGATACGCGCGAGTGCTTCGGCCTGCTCCGTGCTGAGGTTCTGCCCGTCGATCTCGCGCGAGGTGATGCGCTCGACGAGTTCGATGTCCACGGTCGGGGCGGTGGTGTCGGCGGCTCGGGCCAGGAGCCGGTCCTCGGCGGCGAGGATCTGGGCAGAGGAGAACACGACGGAGTGGCGGGGCCGGAACTCGCTGCTTCCGTCGGCGCGGCGGAACTCGTCCGGGCTGATCGCCAGTTCGGGCGGGGTCAGGGCGAGGGAGGCCTTCTGGGCGGCGTCGATGACCATCGCAAGCACCTGCTCGCGGTCGGCCATCGTGGCGAACCGCCAGCCCATCATCTGGCGCGACGCCTCGGCCGCGAGATTCCAGTGGCGCCAGGTCGAGCGCTTCTCACTGACCCGCTCGACGACGCTCCTGCCTACCTCGCCGATGAGGTCGAGGGGTACGTCGTCGGCGCGCAGCGCCCTCTGCGCTGGGCCGGTCGTGACGCGACGCGACCAGCCAGTCGAGTCGCGGCCGAGGATGCGGTCGGCGCGGGTGCGCCAGTCGGCAGTCAGGTCGGCCAGTGATCGGATGTGCTTCTCGGGCCGGGTGGTCAGGGTTGCCTCAGCCCGCATCCGCACGATCGTCTCCGCCGACGGCCGTCGTCCATGCCGGGAGACGTAGTCGTCGACCATCTCGTCGACGACCTGGTCGATCTCGCGGGAGCGGCTGGAGAACTCACCGATCAGGTCCTCGTCGACGCCGGTGATCTCCCAGGCCGGGTTGCGGTTGGCTCCCCGGTCTCGGGCGTCCCACTCGAGGCCGAAGGTGCCGGTGAGCCGGTCGGCGAGCACGGCGTTGTAGAGCTCTGAGACCGCGACGGTGGCGGCGTGCATCGGCCGGGAGTCCAGGGCACGCCAGCGGCCGTCGCGGGCGGCTCGGGCCTTGACCGAGATGACGACGTGAGTGTGGAGCTGCGGGTCGCCGGCCCGGGAGTCCCAGTGGTCGTACGCCGTCGCGGCGACTCCGTCCACGGCGACCTGCGCGACCGGGCCGTCGCCTGCCGTGATGCCGATGCGGGTGGCAGCGACCTCGCGTTCGATGAAGTCCAGCACCTGGGCGACCGCGGCGTGATGCGCGTCGGCGATCAGCGCTTGGGTGCCGGCATCGGCGACTCCCCACAGGACCGAAACCGACTTCGGGACGCTGAAGGTGAAGTCGAACCCGGAGACCGCGTGTCGGCTGCCGCGTTCGGTCTCCTCAGCTTCGATCCGGGCGACCTCGGCCTCGCGCTCCTGGGGCGTGAGGTCGGGGCTCAGGTTCGCGGTGCGCGTGGCGATGCGGTCGTTGAGTGAGGTGAACTTCGCGAAGGCGCGCCCGAGCTGCTCGCCGGTGACGGGGTCGCGGCCCATGCCGAGCAGGAGCACGAGCTGGGCCTCGGTCACCGTCGACCCTGGCGTGATCTGGCCGTCGCCGAACCCGCTCACCCCGGTGCCCATCCAGCGCCCGGGCGGGGTGCCCTCCTCGGAGTAGTAGCGGGTCAGCGGGTCGGCCATCTTGCGGTCGCCGTCCCCGACCGCGACCGACCTCAGCAGGTAGCGGTAGCCCTTGCCCGCGTAGACCACGCGCATGGACACCGTCATCCGAAGTCACTCCGCATGCCCTTCAGGTGGCGGGGACTTGCCTGGGCAGCCACCGGAGGGACGTCAGGGCCCCAGAACTCCCACCGGCAAAATTTCCACCTGGGGTCGATTCAGAAGCGATCGGAAGACGTACTCAACTTGCTTGCGTCCTTGCGCCCAGATTGAGGCGCCAGTGGGAACCGGGTCGGGGAGTCCGGGTCAGCCATCCATCAGCGCGATGCCAACGACGACGATCCCTGTAAGAGTTAGGGGAGCATAAAATCCCAGAACGGACCAGGACATGTAGGTAGCGAGGCGCGAGGCGTCGGTCTTGTACGCGTCCTTGTTCATGGAGAACGACGGAGCTGCCCTCGCGTACAGCTCGGTAGAGGCGGCGGAACAGGCGCTCCTCGTAGAGGTAGTACATGTCCAGGACCGAGAACGACGCGATCACGGCCAGCCCGAGTAGTGATAGGTACCAGGCCTCGTTCAGCGCCGAGAAACCGAACGCTGCGCCCGCAATCGTCAGGCTCCAGCCCTTGGCGGTGGCCGACGAGTTGGAGAGACGCGCCACGACCGCCTGAACGTGTTCGAGGTGTTTGCGGCGGTCTTCGGGGTCAAAGTCTGGATCGTGGGGGTTACTACTCATGGTTTGGACCCACCTTGCAGGGTTCGAAGTGCGACTCGCACCTTGCGCTGCGTCTCAGTCTTCGCAGCCACGCTCCAGCCAGTGTTGACGGGCCAGATCCGGCCCATCGCATCATTCTCGTACCTGGGAACCAGATGCACGTGAAGGTGCATGACGGTCTGAGTTGCCGCTACGCCGTTGGACTGGATGACGTTGAGTCCTTGAATGTCGAGCGCCTCGCGGAGTGCGGTCGCGACGATGAGCGTTGCTCTCGTCAGGTGATTGGCCATCACATCGGTAAGCGTCCAGACATCGGGGACGTGCTCGCGAGGGATGATCAGCGTATGGCCCAGGGTGGCTGGCTCAAGTGGGAAGAAGGCCACGACGTGTTCGTTGCGAAGGACTTCGCGTGCCGGCTCCTCACTCGCCACGATGGCGCAAAAGTCGCAGTCTTGATCGACAATCACGTCAGGGTCGCCTGTATGCGTTGGAGACCCAGCTCTCGATGTTGTCCCTGATGGTCGTGTACACGGCTTTGCTGTTACCCCCCGCGGGGTCGTGGAGACTCACGTAGTCACTTACGGTGCCACCGCCTTGCAGGGTCACCTTCGTGAATGGGTCATCCCCTGCGTAATCGGTGTAGCCGCCGCGGTCGGTGAGCCCGTGGATCCGTATACCGACGAGAGGCCTCCTCTCATCCCACGCCTTCGCGATCTCGTACCGCACCCACCGACGCGATGCCGTCTGTGCGCCAACGAGGACGACGACAGCACCTTTCCTCTGCATTTGCTTGTCTATCCAGTTCCTGACGGCCTGATCACCCTGCTGCTTGACCGCTTCCCAGTCCTGGAAACTGACAATGGGCTGACCTTCGATCGCTCCCATCTGAAGCACCTGCTGGACGCGCCAGTTGTCATGCTTGTAGTGGAAACTCACAAATGCTGATCTCATTGCCTTCTCCCGCGACGCATGGAGCGGTGCCTTAAGTCCTCGGCGGACCGCCCTCTGGCGCGTCAGCCTAGAGCGAAGGACTGTCGCTTGGCAGCGTGTTGGCACCGGAGGTCGGAGTGCGAGCGCCCCGGTTGGGCAATACGGAACTGCGGCAACAGGGGCTTGCTCCTCGTGCAGCAGACGCCGTGAGCCAGGTTGGCAGCCTCTTGACCCCACAGCGCTATCTAGTCAGGGTCGGAAAATGCCCGACGCTGGCGAGGGCGACACCGCCAAGGTGTTCATTTGCTACGCGCGCAAGGACAGAGATTTCTGCAACGAGTTACGAGCCTCCCTAGGCATGATCCGTTGGGAGGCGAAGCCGTCCTTTGAAGTGTGGCATGACGACGACGTTGAGGTCGGGGCCGACTGGCCCGACGAACTTCGACAGAAACTCTTCCAAGCAGACATCTTCGTCGTCCTTCTGTCAATGTGGCTGCTGCAGTCAGAATTCATTAGGGACTTTGAGTTTCCCGTGATCAGCGAACGCAGGTCCCGGCGGCAGGCGTCGGTGATCGTCGTTCCGATCACTCGACTGGAACTTGGAACAACCCCGTTCGCAAGTATCCGACATGCGCTCCCAAAGCCACTGTCGGAGTATTTGCGGCGCCCTGATGCATGGCAGTTAGTCACGCGCGCCGTGTTGAGCGCGGCAACGCATCGCGTGCACCAGAAGGCTAAGCCACGACTCGTGCCCGGCGATTTGGTAGGTGAGATCGATGGCGCGAGACGAGCGACATGACCAATGTCATCCCGCTGCGCCCTAAGCGGCACGAAACCCGGGTGGGCACCTACCGGGATGGGGCTAATCACTTAGTGGCACTATTGGCTTCAGTGGGCACTCCCATTACAAAGCGATCCGGGATGGGCTTCCTTTCAGATAAGGGTGGGGTCGGCTCTCCGATCTCTAGAAGACGCCATCAGGTCGGCGCAACTTGCGCCCTGGGCGCACGAGCAGGCGCTCGTTCTCCAATCAGCTCTTCACGTTCTTTGCAGTTCCAATTCAGAGCCGTCAGCTCGGAGCCGGCTCACCGGGCTGCACGGGAGGCGGCGTTGGCCTTGCAAGCGCCGAGCGACTCGTGAACGCCGGCAGACTTCTCGGGGGGCCGGCGACGCATCGCGAGGGATGCTGTACCCGAGTTAGACAGGTACAGCGCGCTCTCCGTGTTGACCAGAGCAAGCGAAGCGACCCGCGAAGCGGAACGCGGAACTCGCGCAATCTCGAGGAGGTCCTCTACCCACTTGTGGATTCGGCATCTCTCCTGAGTTGGCGACCTGACTTGGCTCAAACTAGTGCGCAACGCTGGTCAGTTGATAGCGCGAGCGCGTCGCGTAGGTCGCGGGGTAGCGGGTCGGCGGCGGTGATGGTCTGGTTGCCGGCGCGGATCTGGACGGTGCGGTAGCGGCGGGTGGTGCGGACGAACTTCTTGATCGACCAGCCGGTGCGTTCCTCGATAGCCGGGTCACGGCCAGGGCGGCGAAGACGACGCTGAGGTGGGCGTCGATGGAC
Organism: uncultured Actinomycetota bacterium; assembly: GCA_963760555.1. Classification (GTDB taxonomy): domain Bacteria; phylum Actinomycetota; class Actinomycetes; order Propionibacteriales; family Nocardioidaceae; genus Nocardioides. Next base: position 7,002 of record CAVXDJ010000005.1, read on the forward strand.
TCGCGTTTGCGGTGGTAGATCGGTCGGGCTTGGAGGTCGTGCTTGGACATCCGGAAGCGACTTCTCGACGTGCCAGAGCTGGTGGTAGGCGCCGATCACGAACTCCGGGGTCGGGTCGACCATGTTGGTGATGTAGGCCTTCAAGCCCGGCCACGGCCTGGCCTTGGCCTCGAGGTCACGGTTCACGGCTGCGGTCGCCGCCGGCGAGCTTGACGAACCGGTTCCGCTTGATCGCCTCCTTGCCCGCCACGGCCCGTTCGGCCTTGCCGATCTGGGTGTCGATCCCGTGCAGGGACCGGCGCGCGGAGTCGGCCTTGTACCGGTAGTAGGTGACCTTGTCGCGCCGACCGGTGGCCTTCTTCGCCCCGGTCGCGGGCCACGGGGCGGTGAAGACCTGCCCGTCGGCGATGTCCTGGCCGGGGTGCGCGGCCCGCCACGCCTTCACCACGTAGGGCTCCTCGGGGATCCGGGCGCCGATGATGTAGGACAGCCCGGCGTCCTCGAGGGCTTCGCGGTTGGCCTCGGAGACCATCCCGGCATCCGCGACGACGGTCACGTCACCAAGGTCGTGGGCGGCCATGAACGAGGTGATCGTCGGGCAGCATCGTCTTGGTCTCTGCCTTGTTTCCCTCGAAGGCCTCGATCATCAGCGGGAACCCGGTCGCGTCGGTCAACAGCCCGACGGTGATCTGTGGTTCCAGGCGCCGTTCCTTGGAGAACCCGGGCTCACGGAACCCGTCGCCGGCGTGGGTCTCGAAGTAGAGCGTGGTGACGTCGTAGAGCACCAGACTGCGCCGGGCCCAACGCGGCCTGCGCGGCGCACGCCGCCGGCCAGCCTTCGGCGCCAGGATGCCTCGCCGTAGACCGGGAGCCGCCGCTTGATCGTGCGATAGGACGCCGGCGTCGACGCCGGCCTCGTCGAGCACCCGGCCGCTGTCCTGCTTGCTGCTCGGCTCGATGATCCGGGCCAGCACGAGCTGGCGGAACACCTCGTCGCCGCCGGTGGCATCCTCGAAGCCCGAGCACGTCGTAGGCCCGGACCAGCGCGTCCCACAGGTGGCCCATCCGCGAGGACATGATCGGCAGCGGCGCCGCCTCGTGACCCGCCACCGTCGAGGCCGAGGTCGAGCTCGAGCCTGGCCGTCGGCCAGACGCTGTGACGCGGCGGCCTTCAGCGCCTCGACCTCCGCGTCGTAGTGAGCAGAGCCAAGGTGCTCGATCTTGCGTGAGCCACGCCGCGAGGAGTGCACGATCTGGACTGCGGTTGCCCCGAGGACGTCTTCACGGTCCGCACGTAGGCCACAACACGCGATCCTACGGCCAGGATTAGTGTGCAAATCTGGGCCCGCTACACCACAAACAACCAGGTCACAGCCCTGAGACACACGCGGACCACAAATACCAGTCATGGGCCTTGGACGTAGATCGGTCCGTAGTCGCTGAAGGCGCCGGAGCCGAGGCCGTTGGTGGCCTTGACCCGGCAGTGGTAACTCTTACCGGTGGTGAGTCCGGTAAGGGTGACTGGGCTGGAAGTTCCGGACTGGGTCCGCGTACGCTCCGCCGTCGGTGCTCTCGCAGCGCAGGCCGTAGCTCGTGACTGGGCTACCGCCATCCTCGTCGAGGGTGAAGGCAACCTCGACCGAGGTGGCGCTGCGTTCGGTTTGGGAGGTGACGGTCGGTTTGCCGGGCGTCGTCGCTTGTTGCACGAAGGGGCTCTGGGAAGTCGCTGAAGGGGCTGTAGCCGAGCGAGTTCTGGGTGCGGACGCGGCATCGGTAAGTCTTGCCTGTCGTGAGGCCGTTGACGCGCACAGGGTTAATGTTTCCGTTAACGATGCGCGTCGTTCCGCCGTCCGTGCTTTCGCAGCGTGCGGTGTAGCCAGTGATGGCAAGGCCTCCGTCGTCGCCGGGGGTGATCGAGACTTCGGTCGTGGTTGCGTTGATGAGGGTCTGCGAACGCACGGTGGGTCGACCGGGCGCCGACTGCTGAACGAACGTCGGACCGAAGGCGCCGTATCGGCTGGTGCCCACCGCGTTGATGGCGCGCACACGGCAGTGGTAGGTCTTCCCCGGAGTCAGTCTCGAGACGGCGATCGGTGACGCGGTGCCGGACCTGCCCCTCGTGGTCCCGCCGTCGGTGGAAGCACAAGAGGCGATGTACTTGGTGATCGGGCTGCCGCCGTCGGAGCCAGGAGCGAACGCGACGCGTGTCACCGAGGAGGTGACCGGCGTCTGCGAGGTCACCGTTGGCGAATCCGGAACCGTGGCCGGGGCGTTCACCACACGGGTGGTCACCGGGTTCGCGGGCGTCTCAGCGGTCTGGTCCGAGAAGATGGCGGACTCGTTCGTGACGAGGACCTCGTTGCCGAGGATCACGTCGTCGACCCACCAACCGGTGGCGGCGACGGAATCGTCGGTGGCGAGCCGGAAGCGGATGTTCACGTTCTGGCCGGCGTAGGAGCTCAGGTCGACGACCGACGTCTTGAAGGTCGACGAGTCTCCGGTGAACGCCTGCCGACCCGCGATCGGGTTGCCGAAACGGGTGTCGATGGTGCCGTTGTATCCGTTGCTGGTGAACTTCGGGCCCAGGTCCGTCCAGGTGGCTCCCGAGTCCGTCGAGATCTCGACGACCCCACCGTCGAAGGTGCTTTCCAGCGCGTACTTGTTCTGGAATGTCAGCGTCGGGCTGCCGTTGGGCACCCGCACTGCGCTGGCGGAGGACAGGTACTGGTCGGTGATCGAGTTGTAGTCGTTGGCGAATGCGGAGTGGGTCGGGCTCGTTGAGGCGGTCGTGGTCGTCGCCCAGCCCGGCAAGGCGCCGGTCTGAGTGGTCGACCACTGGCTGAGGCCGGACTCGAAGTCGTCGGACACCGCGGTCGCGCCGCCGGCACCGGCGGTGGTGCGCACGGTGAACGAACAGTCGATGCTGGTGTGGGCCGGCATCGAGCCGACGTAGAACGACGCCTCGGCGTCGAAGCCGTCGCCCTTGGTCAGCCCCTGTGACCTTGCGCCCAACGGCCCGCACTGGCCCGACCCGAAGTTGAACGAGGCCGGGCCGGTGAGACGCTGCGGTGCCGTGACACCCGATCTGCTCGATGTCCGTGTTGTTGGAAGCCGTGAAGCTGTAGGTGATGTCGTCGCCGGACCGGACGGGATCGGGGCTGTCGGCCATGGTGAGGACCAGGCCTGCCACGCACGAGGCGGGCAAGTCAAAGGCCTCGGTGCCGTCGGTCGCGCTGGCACTGCTGCCCTGGGAGGCACTGAAGCCCAGGCCGCGCTTCGCGAAGGCGTTCCACAACAGGCAGTTGTTGGCGCCACCGGTGTCCTGCTCGTCGGCGGCCAGGATCGCGTTCCTCGCGTCGACGAAACCCGGACTGCAGGGCTGGAGCTTGAGCCCGTCGGTCACCAGTCGCAGAGACAGGTTGTTGCCGGCGTTGCCGTTGACCAGGTCCGAGCTGTAGCCATACTTGCCGATCAAGGCGTAGGTGACCTCCCACAGCGTCTCGGCCCACACCGAGCCGACGCCGTGCGGGACGGCCAGTGACTTGATCGAGTTGTAGGTCATCGTGTTGATGGACTGGTTGGTGCTGTACTTCTGCGTCCTGATCCCCACGCCGGTGGTCGGCTGACCGAGGACGTAGGTCCCGATGCCCCGACCGCCGGCCGGCTCGACGCCGTTCTGCATGGTGAGCATGTAGGCGTAGTAGTCGCTCCAACCTTCACCCGCCTGCTCGGCGTTGCTGAGGCAGCCGGCCTGGGCCGGACCGCCGGTGAGACGGTTGGAGATGCCGTGGGCGTACTCGTGCACGATCACGCCGTTGTCGAGGTCGCCGTCGCGCCCGGGCGAGGTCTGGTTCCACAGGTACATCTGCATCCGCGGGGCGGATCCGTCTGCCGGAGTGAAGAAGTTCGCGTTGTTCGTGCCGCCGCCGTCCTGGGCCTGGGCCTCGACGGCGTCGTTGCCGGCCCCTGAGCCGCTGTAGTTGCGGCTCTGGAAGTTGCCCGAGGCCTCGTTGAAGCCGTAAGCGGCCATGACGTCGTGGATGCGGTTGTTCCAGTAGAACAAGTTCGTGACCGCGGCGGGGCGGTAGGTGGCGGGCTGCTGGGCGAGGTCCAGCGGGAAGTCGAAGCTCAGTCCCGCGCCTCCATCAGGCTGGCTGCCCGGGTCGGGGAGGTTGTCGTTGTCGGTGTCGGTGTAGGCGTTGGCGTTGTTGCCCTTGGTCAGCGTCGACTCCGCACCCGCGACCCCGTTCGTGTCGTGCCAGCCGAACGGCGAGGCCGTCGTGGCGGGGTTCGTCTGGACGCTGCGTGAGCCGAAGGTCGGAGCCTCGACCGGGGTCGGATAGGCGTTGTAGCTGTCGCTGGTGACCAGGTCGTCTGTCGTCAGTGGCCGGGCGGTGTCGGCGTCGACGCGGATCTGCCAGTAGTGCTGGGCGTCGAGCTCATCGATCCCGAGCTGCCACGCCAACCTCAGGCTGCCTGCTTTGGCCTGGGTGTAGACGAGCCTGACGGGGATGCGACTCAGCGAGATGCCGCCGGTGGTCAACGCGCGCTCGCGGTCGGCACCGTCAGCGTCGGCGGCGGAGGCGAACGAGGTTGTCGGCGTCAGACCCAACGAGTCTGCGGCGACCTCAGCCGCGCGGACATCACTGATCGCCGGTGTCGCGTTGTTCGCCTTCTTGCTCGCGCTGGTCACGAGGCTGCTGGCGCTGTAGTCGACCTTCCCACCAGAACCGACCGAGACCGTCAACATCGCGTCCTGCACATCGATGCCGTTGACGCGCTGCTGGAAGTGCACGACCTTCCCGCCGCTGCTGGTCGGGACGACCGAGGAGACTGCGAGCGACTTGACTTCGGCGGGGGACAGGCCGAGCTTCGCGGCGCGCGAGGCGACCTTGGTGCGTGCGGCCGCGACGGCTGCGTCGTTGCTCAGCGGTGCAGATGACAGTGGCGTCGTCTTGGCCTGTGATGGCAGGGACTGTGCTGCGTGCGCGGGGGAGCCGAATCCCGCGAGAGCCGCCAGCGCGACCGAGGTTGCAACGGAATTCATTTGGCAAAGCGCTGGTGTGCCATGGGCTTCTCGCTTCGTGATGGTGCGATCAATGCTCGGGCGTGGGTTCAGAAGTTCGTCCTGAGCGGGTTAGTGAACGAAACCTAAGGGAAAACCGACCCCCCGAATAGGCCAAAACTTCTACAATATGGTGAGAGATGTGGAGTGCCTAATCACAGAGATCACACCAGTCCCACCTGACCCGTCGGACACACGGCGGGTCGTCCGACAGGCGCTCAGTCCCGCTTCGTGACCTGCCGGAGGACCCGGTCGGGATCGGCCCGACCCGCGGTTGCGTGGGCGTTCAGAGGTCGGCGCCCGGGATCCCCTCCGCGGCGAGACGTTCGCCCGAGCCGACAGCACCGATACGTCGCCCGGCTTCGACACCCTGCTCGCCGCGCAGTGCGTTGTCGCACCGAAGTGCGTCGCGGCCGGCGCGGCGGACCCGCCGACGGAGGCGCAGGGCACAAGGACTACAGATTGTGGGCGGAGGACCCCCGCTGGAGAGCGGATCCGACATCGAGAGCGGCTGCAGTCGACCTCGGTGTCCATGAGGCCGATGAGTCTACGGCGATCATGGTCACCGACCCTTCGATGAGGCATCAGGTTCAGCAGCGTGTCCGCGGTGGCGGTGGCGGTGGCGGTGCCGACCGCCGTCCACGACCCGGTTTAGCCTGCTTCGATGGTCACCTGCCCACCGCAGGCCCACGTCGGTCAGTTGACCGTGAGCGGGCTGTAGATACCTGCGCCATATCCTCCGGCCCGAGCGTTGACGACGCTCAGAATCGTGTCGTGCCGCGCGGTGCCGTCGTCGAGGTCGACGCGGTCGCGGTGAGAGTGTTGGCGTCGACCCGCACGACGCCGTCGAAGACCACGCCGGAAGGCCCGATGATCTTGGCACCTGCCGGTGAAGTTCGAGCCGTTCACAGTCACGGAGACGGTGGTACCGCGGGTGAACGTGGTGGTGCTCAGCGACGTCACCTTGGGTGAGTCCACGATGGTGAAACAGCCGGAACAGGAGCCCTTGCCGGCATCGGGATTGGTCACGGTCACGAGAACCGACGCTGAGGCTGGCCGTGGACTCACGGTCACGAGCGCTTCGAGCGTTGTGCTGTCGATGTAAGACGTCGAGGATGACGTCACGCCGTTGATCTTGACGACGGCGCCGGGCTGGAAGGCCGAGCCGCGGATGGTGACCTCGCGGACTTCGTCGCCCCGACCGAGGAAGTTCATGTCGGTCGAGATGACCGTGGGCTTCGTCGTGATCGACAGGCAGCCTGTGCAGATGGCGTGCCGTGCCGCCCCAGTCACAGTGACGCTCCGCGGCCCCGAGAGCGGCGTTGGACACGACGTTGACACTGAGATTCAGCGTGGTCGGGTTGACGTACTGCGAGGCTGCCGGCCACGGCGTGACCTTCGGGTTGGCGAAGGTGACGGTCGAGGTCGCATCGAAGCCTGAACCGGTGATGGTCACCGGAACGCCTGTTGCGCCCTGCCCGATCGCGGACGGCGAGATCGCGGTGACCGTCACCTGCGGCGGCTCGGGGTCGTCGTTGGTGATCGTGCCGACACCGTCGTTGGTGCCGATCGTCGAGCGCACCGGGTTCGACAGTCGGACCAGGAAGGTCTCGTCCGGCTCGAAGGTCGTGTCGCCCTTGACGGTGATGCTGATCGACTTGCTCGTCTCGCCCGGGGCGAAGGTCAGGGTGCCGAAGACGACACATAGTCGCCGGGTGCGGTCGCCGTCAGGTCGACGGTCGTGTAGTCGAGGGTCACGGAGCGGTCACTGGCCTGGTCGAGCGTGACAGGGAAGGTAAGCGTCGTCGTGCCGGCGTCGCCCTCGACCGGGGCGACACTGCCGACGCTGGCGGCCGGGTCGGCCACGACCAGCAGCGAGACACCGGTCGCGTCGTACTGGACGCGCCAGTACTTGCCCGCCGGCAGCGTGTCTGCGCCCTCCACCGTCGAGAAGGTGCCCGTGCGGCTGCCGGCGTCGAGGATTCGCACGCTGGTCCCGACCGGTGGGTTGTACGAGGGCGCGGTGCCGATGCTGAGGCGCCCGTTGAGCGTCGCGGCGCCGGAGTCGGTGAGCTTCGAGAAGTCAGTGCCGGCAGTGGTCGCACCGTTGACCGTGACGCCGAAGCCGCCGCCGGTGGCCTGCGTGTAGGAACCGGTGATGCTCAGCGGGCTGCCGGCGTCTCCGGGCTGCAGAACGCCGGCGTTGGACACGACACCCTGGACGGTGCCGCCACCCAGCAGGCTGCCGGCGTTGATGGCCACCGCCCCCGTGCCGGTGGTGCCGGACTTGAGCGTGGCAGTCGGGTCGATCCGCGTCGACCCAGCTGTCTGGGTGTAGGAGCTGGCCCGCAGGGTCCCTCCTCTCACCCGGACGGCACCCGCGTTGGTCAGGGGCCCGGTCAGGGTGAGGGTGGGGACCAGTGTCAGCGATCCGGTCGCGGTGTTGGTGCGCAGTGCCGGCAGGGCGTTGGCCCCACCCGTCTGGATGCCGCCGCTGTTCACGGTGATCGCGCCCTTGTTGGTCACGATCGCGTTGGGGAGGCTCACGACGCCGCCCTGGGTCGTGAGGGCGCCGTTCTCGAGTACACCGGCTGCGCTGAGGTTGGTCGGCGACACGGTGGTCGTTCCCGAGCTCGCGCGCAGCTCGCCGTCGTTGGTGAACGGAAGCGTGGTGAGGTCGAGGGTGTTGCCCGCGCCCGGGCTGGCCGTGACCACTCCGGCGCTGCTGTTCCTGAACGTGCCTCTGTCCCCGTAGGGGTTGTAGAGCGGCGCCTGGCTCGGGTTGGTGAAGCTCCAGGTCCCGTTGTTGACCGCTGCGTTGCGTTGACCGCCCGCCCCGGTGTGGTAGCCGAAGAGGAGGTAGCCGTTACCGCTGATCGAGACCGAGCCGTTGTTGGCCAGGGTGGTGCCGTTGTCCAGCAGAGGCGAGTCGCCGCTTCCGACGGTGGCGGCACCGCCGGTCGGCACGGTGAGGGTGCCACCGCCGTCGAGCGTGCCGGAGTGCAGGGCCGTCACCGGCGCGAGGGGCCCCGAGCCCGTGAGCGTGCCGCCGCTGAGGTTGAAGGTGCCGGGGCCGGTCCAGGTGGTGCCGGTGAGGTTGAGGGTGCCGCCGGTGTGGTCGTAGCTGGTGCCGGTGGCGAGGTTGTAGGTGCCGGTTCCGGAGCCATCGACGGAGTTGGCGAGGTGCCCGAGGGTGACGTTGACGGTGCCGTTGTTGGTCAGGGCGGTGGAGCTGCGGGGGATGGTGCCGGCTGCGGTGGGGGCGGTGAAGGTGAGCGTGCCGCCGGTGGCGTTGGTGAGCGAGCCCTTGCTGTAGGGGTCGTAGAAGGGGTCGTTGGTGGTGTTGGTGACGGTCCACGTGCCGTTGTTGGTCACCTTGTTCAGCGCTCCGCCGGCTCCGGTGTTGTAGCCGAACTGGATGTAGCCGTCGTTGGCGGTGACCGCGCCGTTGTTGATGAGGGTGCTTCCCTCGTCGACGACCGGTGACTCGCCGGCAGCGAGGGTGGCGGTCCCGCCGGTGGGGATGGTGTAGGTGCCACCGCCGCTGAGCGAGCCGGAGTGCAGCTTGGTGGTGGCGGGCAGGGTCGCGGTCGTGGCGGTGGTGAGCGTGCCGCCGCTGAGGTTGAAGGTGCCGGGGCCGGTCCAGGTGGTGCCGGTGAGGTTGAGGGTGCCGCCGGTGTGGTCGTAGCTGGTGCCGGTGGCGAGGTTGTAGGTGCCGGTTCCGGAGGCGTCGACGGAGTTGGCGAGGTGCCCGCGGGTGACGTTGACGGTGCCGTTGTTGGTCAGGGCGGTGGAGCTGCGGGGGATGGTGCCGGCTGCGGTGGGGGCGGTGAAGGTGAGCGTGCCGCCGGTGGCGTTGGTGAGCGAGCCCTTGCTGTAGGGGTCGTAGAAGGGGTCGTTGGTGGTGTTGGTGACGGTCCACGTGCCGTTGTTGGTCACCTTGTTCAGCGCTCCGCCGGCTCCGGTGTTGTAGCCGAACTGGATGTAGCCGTCGTTGGCGGTGACCGCGCCGTTGTTGATGAGGGTGCTTCCCTCGTCGACGACCGGTGACTCGCCGGCAGCGAGGGTGGCGGTCCCGCCGGTGGGGATGGTGTAGGTGCCACCGCCGCTGAGCGAGCCGGAGTGCAGCTTGGTGGTGGCGGGCAGGGTCGCGGTCGTGGCGGTGGTGAGCGTGCCGCCGCTGAGGTTGAAGGTGCCGGGGCCGGTCCAGGTGGTGCCGGTGAGGTTGAGGGTGCCGCCGGTGTGGTCGTAGCTGGTGCCGGTGGCGAGGTTGTAGGTGCCGGTTCCGGAGGCGTCGACGGAGTTGGCGAGGTGCCCGCGGGTGACGTTGACGGTGCCGTTGTTGGTCAGGGCGGTGGAGCTGCGGGGGATGGTGCCGGCTGCGGTGGGGGCGGTGAAGGCGATGGTGCCGCCGGTGGCGTTGACGAGGGACGCACGCCCGCCGCCATAGGTGTCGTAGAAGGGTTCGTTGGTGGTGTTGGTGATGGTCCAGGTGCCCTGGTTCAGCACCTTGTTCGGCGCACTGCCGGACCCGTAGTAGTAGCCGAACTGGACGTAGCCGTTGCTCAAGGTGACCGTGCCGTTGTTGACCAGGGAGTAGCCCCCGTCGATGAGGACTCGTTGACCGCTGGCCAGAGCAGCTGTGCCGCCCGTGGAGATCACGAGGCTGCCGGTGCCGGCACCGTCCTGACCGAGGTTCACGCCGCTGAGGGAGCCGACGGTTCCGGCCGTGGTGACCGCGGAGCCGCTCAGGGTGCTGCCGGACTGCAGGTCGAAGGTGTTGACGGTGGAGTCGAAGGCGCCCGAGGCGGAACCGACCTGGAGGGTGGCGGACCCGAGGATTCGCAGTACTGGTTGGACGGCGCCGTTGGCCGGGAAGGTCACCCCTGCCACCTGACGGCTGTCGCTCACGACGACCGTCGTGCGGGCGGGCGCGGTCGACATGCACGCGACGTCGGTAGCCGTGGGCACCGATGCGGCGGAGCCACCGTTGCTCTGCGACCAGTTGGCGCTCGTCTCCCACGCGCTGCTGACCGAGCCGGTCCAGTAGCGCGTGCAGGTCCCTCCATTCGCCGTCGCTGTCGGCGCCGCGGCCCAGGCGATCGCGGTTGCGAGGAGGAGGCCGAGGAGCGCGACGACGGTGCGTGCGCGCGGTCGGAGGATGACGCTAGATCGAGACACGATGGACTCGCTTTCCCATGCTGACCTCGCGCCCAGACGCGCGAGCTGATCGGGAATCTAGACCCGGATCGAACTACGCGGTAGTCCATACCCTCGAAATCTGAGCCACGAGATGGTAAAGGGGTATTGACCCAAGTCTGGCACTGTGACGGGTGTGTCGCATGCGTCACTTGAGGCAGTCGGGAGGGCGCGCGGTTCCCTTATTTCGGCAGCCGCCAAGGCGCTTCGGGGGAGGGCGACAACTGCACCCGTCCCGATCCGCTTCGCTCAGGTAACGCACACCGGGGATGAGGCCCTCACCGTCATGTGCGGTAGTCGGCAAGGGTGACGCTGGCGGTGTCCCGGGCCCGGGCTCTCAAGGCCGTGAGGGGGCGCCTCCTCGGCTGGGGTCCGACCTTTACGGACGAGGGATGGGCGCACCCCACGGCGAAGGATAGAGCGGCCTCGCCAGGGTTGAGGTGGGCCAGCGCGCTGCCAAGCGAACCACACGTGGCCCTGGCGTCACCACGGTGTCGAACTCGAGACGGACACGCCGAGACGCGCCCGTCTCCGTGAGGCCCCACACGGGGGGCAGACATCGACAGACGTCGTACTGCAGCCTGCTTGACCCACCTGCCCAGCGTGCCCGCGACGACACCGAGCTCGCGCGCAGCCTGCGCGATCGGTACCAACCCCGGACGCGCTGGGAGAATCGAGCCATGACGAGCCCGAATCTCCCAGCGCGCAGGGGCATCCTCAGGGCACGAGCACAGTGGCGCCGTAGACGCTGTTGGTGCCGGTGCCGGCTGCGTTGGTGGCCCGGGCTCGGCAGCGGTAGTTCTTCCCGCCGTCCAGCCCGCTCACCTTGATGGTGGTGGTGGCACCGGTCTGCGGTCTGGTGACTCCACCGTCGGTGCCGTAGCAGGTCACCGAGTAGCCCGTGATCGGGCTGCCGTTGGCGTCTGGCGGGGTGAGGACCACCGTGACCGCGCCCGCCGAGGGCGTCGAGCTGACCACGGTCGGCCTACCCGGTGCTGTCGCGGCGGGGAGGAGCACAGTGTCGCCGTAGACGCTGTTGGTGCCGGTGCCAGCTGCGTTGGTGGCCCGGGCTCGGCAGCGGTAGTTCTTCCCGCCGTCCAGCCCGCTCACCTTGATGGTGGTGGTGGCACCGGTCTGCGCGTTGGTGACTCCACCGTCGGTGCCGTAGCAGGTCACCGAGTAGCCCGTGATCGGGCTGCCGTTGGCGTCTGGTGCGGTGAGGACCACCGTGACCGCGCCCGCCGAGGGCGTCGAGCTGGCCACGGTCGGCCTACCCGGTGCTGTCGCGGCGGGGAGGAGCACAGTGTCGCCGTAGACGCTGTTGGTGCCGGTGCCGGCTGCGTTGGTGGCCCGGGCTCGGCAGCGGTAGTTCTTCCCGCCGTCCAGCCCGCTCACCTTGATGGTGGTGGTGGCACCGGTCTGCGTGTTGGTGACTCCACCGTCGGTGCTGTAGCAGGTCACCGAGTAGCCCGTGATCGGGCTGCCGTTGGCGTCTGGCGCGGTGAGGACCACCGTGACCGCGCCCGCCGAGGGCGTCGAGCTGAGCCACGGTCGGCCTACCCGGTGCTGTCGCGGCGGGGAGGAGCACAGTGTCGCCGTAGACGCTGTTGGTGCCGGTGCCGGCTGCGTTGGTGGCCCGGGCTCGGCAGCGGTAGTTCTTCCCGCCGTCCAGCCCGCTCACCTTGATGGTGGTGGTGGCACCGGTCTGCGTGTCTGGTGACTCCACCGTCGGTGCTGTAGCAGGTCACCGAGTAGCCCGTGATCGGGCTGCCGTTGGCGTCTGGCGCGGTGAGGACCACCGTGACCGCGCCCGCCGAGGGCGTCGAGCTGACCACGGTCGGCCTACCCGGCACCCCGACCAGGTCGATCGTGTCGCTCACCGGGGCCGCGGTCATCCCGGCGTTGTTGCGCAGCTCGACGGTCACCGTCTTGGTGCCCGCACCCGCCGGCAGCGTCACCGATGGGCTCGCGGCGTACGCCTGCCAGGGCTCACTGTCCAGCGTGCCGTCGACCGAGACGCGCATGTCCATCATGCCGGTCTGGGCGTCGGATGCCGGGAGGGACAAGGTGACGTCCTGTGACGTGGTCGTGGCGTCACCGTTGTTGATGGTCACCGAACCGTTGGGTGCTGACGTGTCGCGGTACAGCGTGTAGCTGCCGGACCCAGCACGGTTCAGCAGCACCAGCCCGTCGTACTGTGACGCCGAGGAGGTGTAGGAGAAACCCTCCGCGGAGCCCGCACCGGCGCTGCTCGAGCCCGCCACCGACGAGCCGCGACCCTGGACGTAGGTCGTCGGGGTTCCGGCCGTCGACTCCATCAGCAACAGCTCCGGGTCCTGGCCCACGTTCGAGGGAACCACCCGGTAATAGGTGGGCTGACCGCTGGCCTGGAAGGTGTCCCGGATCTCGATGACCTCGGAGGAGCCCATCGAGATGCTGCTCGTCGAGTCGCTGAGCACGGAGACGTCGTTGGCGTACTCGATCTGGTAGCGACCAGACCCGGCGAACTTGTGCACGAGGGGGTACGTCGCGTCGGGGAACGCGCGCCGCCCACTGTTGTTGTCCTGAGCCACGAAGTCGATCGTGTCGCCGCCATAGGTGCTGGTCGGCGAGGTAGCCGGTCACGTTGCTGTTGTCGTAGACCGTCAGGTCGTAGTCCGAGCCGGACGGCGGCCGGATCGCGACGGCGGACCAGTACCCGTTCGTCGACTGGGTCGCGAACCGGTGGTCGTACGGTATCGGGTTGCGCAGATCGCGGACGACGTCGTTGGTCAGGCTGATGGTCTCCTGGCCCATGGCTTGCAGCACGTTGATGCGGTGCCGCTGCAGACCCGACTTGCTGTCGGTGACCAGAGGTCCGCTGCTCCCGAGGAAAGACTCCTCCTGAGCAACGGTCAAGGCGGGGTTGGCCGCCTTCATGGTGGCGATCGAGCCGACCACGTGCGGGGTGGCCATCGAGGTGCCGCTCTTGTAGCCGTAGCCGCCACCAGGGACCGCCGCGTACACGCTCACCCCGGGGGCGTAGAGGTCCACCTGCGGGCTCGAGTTGGAGAAGTTGGCGACTGCGTCGGAGTTGTCGGTCGCACCCACCGTGATCGCGGTGGAGATGCAGCCGGGAGCCGCCACGGCGTTGGTGTAGTAGTCGTTGCCCGAGGCGATGGCGGTCGCGATGTTGACCGACCGCAGGTTGTCGATCGCTGTCTTCATCGTGGCGAAGTCCGCGTCGCAGTTCGAGAAGTACTGGCCGCCCCCGATGCTGATGTTCACCGCGGCGTAGCCGATGCTGCGGTAGTCGTAGGCGAAGACCAGGCCGGCCGTGATGTCGGAGTAGTAGGCGCGCGCACAGGGAGACCCGCCGCACGACTCCTGGTGGAAGACGCGGATCGAGGTGATCCCGGCCTGGTCGGCGACGCCGGGGGCCGAGCCGGCGCCGGCCGCGATCCCGGCGACGTGCGTCCCATGAGAACAGTCTCCTGGCGCGAACGTGCACGGGATCCCGGCGGTGCCGCCGATCTGGGACGTCGAACCGTTGGGGCAGTCGGAGGCGCCTGAGAAGCAGGACGCCCAGCCGACGCGACCGCCGAACGACGGGTGTCCGTAGTCGACACCGGTGTCCATGATGGCGACTCCGCTGGCGGCGCCGGCGCCGTGGAAACCGCGGTCCTGGGCGTCAGCCGCGCCGATCAGTGCGGTGGTGTCGGCATCGATGGGGGCGAACGCGGTGTCCGGATCGATCCTTGCCACCTCCGGTGAGGTGGACAGGTCGTCGAGCGCGGCCGGGGTCACGGTCAGCGCTACGGCAGGGATGTTGCCACCGTAGGTCTGGTTGATCGTCGCGCCCCGCGCGACAGCCCTGGAGCTGACTCTGTCCGACAGGGCTTGCACGGCGGAACGCTGACTCGCCGCGTTGGCGCTCGTCATCGTCCCGAGCGCGCGGAACTGGGTGTCGAGCGTCACCATCACGCGTACCGAACCCTTGGCTCTGGCAGCGGCGCCGAGCTCCGCCAGCGTTCCCTGGTCCTGAGGCACGGCGCCGAGGTCGGTCGAGGTGAGTGCTGGGTCGGTGCTTCGCGGCTGGGAGGGCGCCGCCGGAGGGGTTGCGGACGAGCTGCCGGAACCGCCGGTCGAAGCCGGGCCCGAGCCGGGGCGCGCAGCCGGCCCAGCGTCCGAGGCGCCGGCCTCGAAGCCTCGGGCACGCTGCACGTCCTGACCGCTCACCTGGGGCGGGCCAGGGTTCGGCTTGGACGCCACGGCGAAGGCGGGCATGGTGCCTCCGGCGGTCATCACCAACCCGAGAACCACTGCGGCCGACAGACGTCGAGCCCGTCGTCGGTCACGCCGCCCGCTGCCGTGGAATAGAATGCTCATCACTGGTCCCCCTAGCCAAGTCGGCAGATCAGGATGAGGTGCCGCATGTCGACAATTCCCAAGACCAGGGGGCGGCGTCAACGGCCGAAAGGCCCCAGGGCGGCGGGACCTATGCCGAGGGGTGCCTGGTGACTTCGCGTGCTCAGCTGCCGGAGTTGATCATCCCTGCACCCACCGTGACGCCGGTGGCCTCGTCGATGAGGATGAACGACCCGGTGGTGCGGTTCTGGGAGTAGGAGTCGCACAGCAGCGGCACGGTCGTGCGCAGCTGGACGCGGCCGATCTCGTTGACGCCGAGCTCCTTGGTCTCCTGGTCGCGGTGCAGGGTGTTGACGTCCAGGCGGTACTGGATGTCCTTGACCAGGGCCCGCGCGGAGCGGGTGGTGTGCTTGATGGCGAGCTTCTGGCGAGGCTTGAGCGGCGCGTTGGTCATCCAGCAGACCATCGCGTCGATGTCCTGGGACGGGGTCGGGGCGTTCTTGACCCGGGCGATCATGTCGCCGCGCGAGACGTCGACGTCGTCGGCGAGACGCACCGTGACCGACATCGGCGGGTAGGCCTCGGCGATCTCCTGGTCGAAGAGGTCGATGCCCTCGATGGTCGACGTCATGCCCGAGGGGAGCACGACGACCTCGTCGCCGGGCTTGAGGACGCCGCCGGCGACCATGCCGCCGTAGCCGCGGTAGTCGTGGTGCTCATCCGACTTCGGGCGTACGACGTACTGCACGGGGAAGCGGACGTCGACGAGGTCGCGGTCCGAGGCCACGTGCACGTGCTCGAGGTGGTGCATGAGCGTGGGCCCGGAGTACCAGTCCATGTTCTCGGAGCGGTTCACGACGTTGTCGCCGGCGAGCGCCGAGATCGGGATGACCTCGAGGTCGGGCACGTTGAGCTTGGTGGCGAACTGGCGGAACTCGGTGTGGATCTTCTCGTAGACCTCCTCGGAGTAGTCGACGAGGTCCATCTTGTTCACCGCCAGCACCAGGTGCGGCACCCGCAGGAGCGACAGGATGACCGCGTGGCGGCGCGACTGCTCGGTCAGGCCCTGACGGGCGTCGACCAGCACGAGGCCGAGGTCGGCGGTCGAGGCGCCGGTGACCATGTTGCGGGTGTACTGCACGTGGCCCGGCGTGTCGGCGATGATGAACTTGCGGTTGGGCGTCGCGAAGTAGCGGTAGGCCACGTCGATGGTGATGCCCTGCTCGCGCTCGGAGCGCAGACCGTCGGTCAGCAGCGCGAGGTCGGTGTAGTCGTAGCCCTTGTTGACGCTGGTGGCCTCGACGGCCTCCAGCTGGTCCTCGAAGATCGACTTGGAGTCGAGCAGCAGCCGACCGATCAGGGTGGACTTGCCGTCGTCGACCGAGCCGGCCGTCGCGAAGCGGAGCATGTCCATGTTGGTCACGGTGCTCTCGGCGACGTCGGTCCCGGTAGCGGGGGTGCTCATCAGAAGTAGCCTTCCTTCTTGCGGTCTTCCATGGCGGCCTCGGAGAACCGGTCGTCACCACGGGTGGCACCACGCTCGGTGACCTTGGCGATCGCGACCTCGTCGATGATCTCGGCGATGGTCGAGGCGGTCGACTCCACGCACCCGGTCAGGGTGATGTCACCGCAGGTGCGGAAGCGCACCGTGCGCTCCTCGACGGTCTCGCCCTCGCGGGTCGGGTTGAGGGGGGTCTCGCTCATCAGCATCCCGTCGCGCACGAACACGTTGCGCTGGTGGGAGAAGTAGATCTGCGGGATCTCGATGCCCTCGCGCCCGATGTAGTCCCAGATGTCGAGCTCGGTCCAGTTCGAGATCGGGAAGATCCGCATGTGCTCGCCCTCGTGGAGGCGGCCGTTGTAGAGGCTCCACAGCTCGGGACGCTGCATCTTGGGGTCCCACTGCCCGAACTCGTCGCGGTGGGAGTAGACGCGCTCCTTCGCGCGGGCCTTCTCCTCGTCGCGTCGACCTCCACCGAACGCGGCGGTGAAGCCGTTGTCCTCGATCGCTCCGAGCAGGGTCGCGGTCTGCATCCGGTTGCGGCTGGTCTTGCCGTCGTCGACCACCACGCCGTTCGCGATCGCGTCATCGATGCTGGCCACCACCAGCTTCACGCCGAGGCGGTTCACCCAGCGGTCGCGGGTCTCCAGGACCTCGGGGAAGTCCAGGCCGGTGTCGACCTGCAGGACCGGGAACGGGATCTTCGCGGGGTAGAAGGCCTTCTCGGCCAGTCGCAGCATCACGATGGAGTCCTTGCCGCCGGAGAACATCAGCACCGGCTTCTCGAACTCGGACGCGACCTCGCGGAAGATGTGGATCGACTCTGCTTCCAGCTGGTCGAGCTGACTCAGCTGGTAGTCGACGTGTGTCTCGGGCATGCAGGAACAACCTCTCGGTGGACGGCTCGCGACAGCGTAGCGATGCGAGTCGCGCGACCGCGAAACGGAGGCTTTCCGGCGCGCTGCCAGCGCGCCGAGGTGTCTCCTCGACCGGGATGGCCAAAATCGCGTGATCGACGTGGCAGTGGGGTGCGATCTGTGGTTTGCTGTCCTACGTCGTCCTGCAAGCCCTTAAGCAATTGGGAGCTCCCACCATGAAGAAGCTGATCGCCGCCGTCCTCACGGCTTTCCTGATGTCGTTGGGACTCGTGGCCACCTCGGCTCCGTCGGCCACCGCGGCACCGTGCCCGTACCAGGGCTGCACCAAGACCGGGACCGAGGCCATCGGCCTGAAGTCCAAGGCCCGCAACAAGGCGCGGATCTTCGTCGCCGTCAACTCCTTCGGCAACGGCAAGCCGCAGGGTGTCTTGAAGTTCATCTTCGTGAACGAGAAGACCGGGCGGTCGTTCCAGTTCTTCCGCCCCTACCCCGGGGGAGGCCGCAACAGCGTCTACGGCTTCCGGCCGGTGCCCAAGGGCAAGTACACCGTGGTGGTGAACTTCGCGCCCGCCAACGGCTCGAACTTCGAGGGCAGCTCGGACACCGCCAACGTGAAGGTCAAGGGTCCCAGGCGCCGACGCTGATCTCCTAGACGGTAGTTCCCAGTCTTCACGACGAACCCCCGGTCACCTCGAGTGACCGGGGGTTCGTTGCGTCTCCCGAGACTCCGGACGCGGGTCAAGTCAGGTCGGAACGGCACCGACCGCGACCGTGCCGGCGCCGGCAAGCTCGGTAGCGGGGGTGTGCCAGGCGGGGACGAAGAGCGCAGACCCACGCGGGAGGGCGACCGAGTCCGAGCCACACGACACCGTGGTCATCCCGGACAAGCCCAGGATCAGGCTCGGCCCCGAAGCGGCGACGTCGACCTCGTCGGCACGGCCCACGGTGAGGTCGAAGTCGGAGACGGGGGGCTCGAAGCGGCGGACGCTACCCCCGGCTGGCCCGACCGGGTCCCAGCGTGGAGCCGGGATCGGCGTGAAGTCCGTGGCGGCGAGAAGCTCCGCGATATTGCGGTGCTTGGGCGTCAGCCCGGCGCGCAGGACGTTGTCGGAGGCGGCCATGATCTCGACCCCGAAGCCCGACACGTAGGCGTGGAGGACGCCGGCTCCCACGAACATCGCTTCCCCCGGGGCGAGGACCACGTGGTTGAGCAGGAGGGTGACCAGGACACCGGGGTCGTCGGGATAGCGCTCGGCCAGGGCCGGGAACTGGTCGAAGACCCTGACAGCCTCGCGGAGCACGAGGGCGTCCCCGTCGGGCGTACGTCCACGACGTCCCGCGCTGAGCCGCTCCCGGTGATGCCCGGCGCGTGCGGCGGCGTGTACGGCGACGACGAGGTCGGCGAGCAGGACGCGGACGTCATCAGGTGCCATGGCCAGCAGCTCACCGACGAGGTCGCGCAGGGCCTGGTGCGGACGGCCGCTGCCCAGCCGCTGGCACACGGTGTCGCTCCAGGCTCGATCGAGCAGCGACAGGATGCCGCAGGTGCGCTGCACGTCTCGGAAGCCGGCCATGCCCTCGAAGCGGCTCAAGGCGTAGATCAGCTCGGGCTTGTGCCAGGGATCGTGGTAGGAGCGCTGCGCGGCATCGAGTGCTGTGCCGTCGCGGTTCTCGCGCTCGAAGCCGATCCGGGCCTGCTCGGAGTCGGGGTGGACCTGGAGCGAGAGCGGCTCACCGACGGCCAGCACCTTCATCATGAACGGCAGCCGCGCTCCGTGGTCGCGGCGCACGCGTGCACCCAGCATCCTCAGCGGATCGTCCGCGATCCTCTGGTCCAGTCCCCGCCCGTCGGGCACCGTCGAGGGGTCTGCCGGGTGAGCGCCGATCCACAGCTCGGCTTCCGGCGCACCGGTGGGCTCGCGACCGAGGAACTGCGCGAGGCGTCGTCGCGAGCCCCACGCATAACCCCGCACCGGGTTGGACAGGGGATACACCGGCAGCTCCTCGGCTCGCGCGCTCCGGGCTAGTCGCTGGACGCGCGGTCCGGGTGGGACAGGCTCGCCTGATTCGGATCCTCGAGCTGGGCCACGGTCGGAGCCCCCATGAAGGGCAGACCCTGGCCGCGACGCAGGAGCCCCCAGGCGAGAGGGACGAGCACGATCATGACAAGTCCGACGACTGCGACCAGGACGGGGTGGGTCTCGTCGCGGCCCAACGGAGGCCAGCCCGCCTTGTCGAGCAGGGCGACACCCGACATGGTGAGCACGACCACGATGCCGCGGCGGATGAACGACTGTGGCACCCGGGGGGCGAGCTTGCTGCCGAGGATCGTGCCGGGCACCGACCCGATGATCAGCGGAATCGTCAGACCCCAGTCCAGGCCGTGGATCGCGATGTTGGAGATCGCCGCCGCCAGCACCAGCGGGACCGCCTGCACGAGATCGGTGCCGACGAGCTTCACCGCGGAGAGACCGGGGTAGAGCATCAACAAGGCGACCATGATGACCGAGCCCGAGCCGACGCTGGTGATGCCGACGAGAAGCCCTCCGAGCGCACCGACCAGGATCGTCGGCACGGGACGGACGGCCGGATCGGGGTCACCCTCCCAGCCCTGCCCGCGGACGCGGCGGAGATTGACGTAGAGACGGACGGCGTAGGTCGACGCGGCGAAGAGCAGCGCGAACCCGATGCACAGCTGGAGGGTCGTCTCGATGCTGTCGGCGTCGGTGAACGCGGCGACGAGGTAGGGGCCGAGCAGGGCCATCGGGACCGAGCCGAGGATGAGGTACAGCGCGAGCTTGAGGTTGGGCGAGCCTTGCCGGGAGTGCACGATCGCGCCACCGGACTTGTAGACGGCGGCGGCGGTGAGATCGGCGGTGACCACACTGGCCGTGTCGGCCACGCCGAGGAAGATCAGGGCCGGCGTCATGAGGGCGCCGCCCCCCATCCCGGTCAGGCCGACCACGATGCCGACGACGAAGCCGGCCGCGAGGATCGAGAAGAATCCGGCGGCGATCAAGGTCTCCATGGGGGGTTCCTGCTTCTCTAGACGAGTCGGGCGACGGCGGCACGGAGCAGCTCGTCGAGCTGGGTCGCGGCGGCACGGACGGCCTCGGGGCCGCGACGGTAGGGGTCGTGCACGTCGAGGGCGGGGTCGGCATGACCGCGACGGGTGCCCAGCGCCTCGATGAGCTCGCGTCCGCGGATGTCGGTGGCGACCTTGCGGCTGCTCTGGACGAACTGGCCGAGGGTGAAGATCTTGCGGAACGCTCCGGGGTGCGCCTCGAGCAGCTGGGTGCGGTGGCTGGACTCGGCGGTGAGCACGAGGTCGGCGGAGGCGATGATCTCGGCCGTCACCGGTCGGCTGGTGACGTCGGCGGCCCGCACGTCGCGCGCGGCGAGCTCAGCGGCCATCTCCGGGTCCATCTCGCGGCCGTCGAAACCCTGGGTGCCCGCGCTGGCGAACCTGATCGGGGCGTCGCCGGCGAGGCTGCGGGCGAAGAGCTCCATGAACGGGGAGCGGCAGATGTTGGCGGTGCAGACGAAGAGGACGTCGAGGGGTTGATCCTGCGACTGTTGCTGCGCACCCGCTGCGACCGCCGGGGTGGGAGCGAGGTCGTCGGCCGTCGAGGGGGGGAGGTAGCCGGCGGAGACGAGGGCAGCGATCACGTCGCCGAGGGCGTCGTCGATGGTGCGGCCGGTGGTGTCGACGCGGACGTCAGCGTCCTCGGGCTCCTCGTAGGGCGAGGAGATGCCGGTGAAGTCCGGGATCTCGCCGGCCCGGGCCTTGGCGTAGAGGCCCTTCCGGTCGCGCCGCTCGCACTCCTCGAGCGGGGTGGCGACGTGGACGAGGAAGAAGGCCCCTCCGGCCTGGTCGACCATGGCGCGGACCTGCTGCCGGGTCTCGTCGAAGGGGGCGATGGGGCTGCACACGGCGACCCCGCCGTGGCGCGAGATCTCGGCGGCGACCCAGCCGATGCGGCGGATGTTGGTCTCCCGGTCGGTCTTGGAGAAGGTCAGCCCGGCCGAGAGGTGGCGGCGCACGACGTCGCCGTCGAGGCTCGTGACGGTCCGCTCACCGGCCTCCAGCAGCCGGTCCATCAGGGCGCGGGCGAGCGTCGACTTGCCGCTGCCGGACAGGCCGGTGAAGAAGAGCACCAGGCCGCGGGCGGCCGGGTCGGGCCGGTCCTGGGCGACGATGGCGGCGACCTCGCGGGCCACGGCCCCACCGGGGGCCAGCTCGACCACCTCGTCGCCACCGGCGTAGGCCGCCACCACGGACTCCTGCAGTGCGCGGTCGACGCCACGGTCACCGTGCCCCGCCAGCGGCACCGCCACGACGACGGTGTCGAGGTGCTGGGTCGACATCAGGGTGGCGCGCAGCAGCGCGACGGGGCTGAGCGAGGAGAAGCCGTGCCCGCACAGCACGACGACCAGCGAGGGCCCGGCCAGGCGCAGCTGATCGACCTGCGGCTCGGTCAGCGCCTCGGAGACCACAGCCACGACGCGGCCCCCGTGCGAGCGACGGACCTGCTCGGGGGTGAGGTGGAAGCGGCGGAAGGGCCCGTGCTCCGGCGCTGACAGCGCATCGAGGGCGAGGCTGCCGTCGTCTTGACGCTGTGCGCGGGCGAGGGGCAGGCCCTCGGGGTCGACCAGCTCCAGCTCCTCGAGCTCCGCGAGGTCCTCCGGCAGGGCGAGGGTCACGGGGGAGCCGGGCTCGTCGAACCCGCGGATCGGCGCGAGAGCCCCGGACAGGAGAAGCTCGAGGTCGTCCAGCTCACGCGGGCTCGGGCAGACCTGGGGAAGTGCGGGCACGGCGGCATCCTAACTACACAACGTCACTGGACTTACATCTCAGGGTCGGCGGACCGCTGATCGGGCCTCAGCAGTCTGCCGCGTGCGGCCGGTGCTCCTCCTGCGGGTGCGCCCGCGTAGGTTCTGCGCCATGCCAGCCGAGGTCGTCGCCGAGATCGTCCGCTCCGGGTTCGTCGAGGGCCACCACTACGGCTCGGTCGTCGCCCTCGACACCTCCGGCGCGGTGGCCTGGGGTGTCGGCGACGTGACGACCGCGATCCTGCCCCGCTCGTGCAACAAGCCTCTGCAGGCGCTCGGCATGGTGCGCAGCGGGCTCGACCTGCCCCCGCGCCTGCTGGCGCTGGTCTGTGCCTCGCACTCCGGCGAGGCGATGCACCTGGACGGCGTCCGCGAGATCCTCTCGGGGGTCGGGCTCGACGTCGACGCCCTGCAGACCCCGCCCGACTACCCGCTCGACGACGACGTCCGCGAGCAGCTGATCCGCGACGGCGGCGGGCGCAGCCCGCTGGCGATGAACTGCTCGGGCAAGCACGCGGGCATGCTCGCGACCTGCGTGGTCAACGGCTGGGACACCGCGACCTACCTCGCCGCCGACCACCCGCTGCAGCGGGCGATCGCGGAGACCTTCGCCGAGGCGACGGGCGAGATGATCGAGGTCACCGCGGTCGACGGCTGTGGCGCCCCGCTCCTCTCGACGTCCCTGACCGGGTTGGCGCGCGCCTTCCGCCGTCTCGCCGTGGCTTCGGAGGGACCGGAGCATCGCATCGCCGGGGCGATCCGCGCGCACCCCGCGATGGTCTCCGGCAGTCGTCGCGACGAGCTGACCCTGCTCGGTGCCATTCCTGGCGCGATCGGCAAGGCCGGTGCCGAGGCCTGCTACGCGGTCGCGCTCGCCGACGGCCGCGCGTTCGCGCTGAAGACCGACGACGGCGGCGCCCGCGCCCGACCGGTCGTGATGGCGGCGGCGCTGGCCCGGGCCGGGGTCCTTTCCGAGGCCGGCGTCGACGGTGCGGCTGTGCGGGGGACCGGCGTCCACACCCTGCTCGGGGCGGGGAGGCCGGTCGGCGAGGTGCGCGCCGTCCTCTAGTGCGGCGTGTCGGGGCGCTCGTGCCGCCCGGTCGGCGCGACCCGGTCGATCCACTGGTCCTCGCCGTGCTCGAGCATGGCGACGTCCGCGTCGACCATCACGTGGGCGAGCTCGGGCATCTGCACCTGCGGTGACCAGCCGAGCACGTCGCGAGCCCGGGTCGCGTCGCCCGCGCCCGGGTCTGCGCTGGTGGGGCGCAGGTAGCGCTCGTCGAAGCGGACGTGGCGCTCCCAGTCGAGACCGACGCGGTCGAAGGCGGTGGCCACGAAGTCGCGGACGCTGTGGGTGCGACCGGTCGCGAGCACGAAGTCCTGCGGCTCGTCCTGCTGCAGCGAGCGCCACATCGCCTCGACGTACTCCGGGGCGTAGCCCCAGTCACGCTCGGCCTCGAGGTTGCCGAGGTAGCAGAAGTCCTGCTCACCGGCCTGGATGCGGGCGACCGCGCGGGTGATCTTGCGGGTCACGAACGTCTCGCCGCGTCGCGGGGACTCGTGGTTGAACGAGATCCCGTTGACCGCGAAGAGTCCGTAGCCCTCCCGGTAGTTGCGGGTCATCCAGTGCGCGTAGGCCTTCGCCGAGCCGTACGGCGAACGGGGAGCGAACGGGGCGTCCTCGTCCAGCAAACCCGGGTCCGGGCGCGAAGACCTCGGACGAGCCGGCCTGGTAGTAGCGGCAGGGGACGCGTCCGAACCGCACCGCCTCGAGCAGGTTCAGGGCGCCGAGCGCGACGGAGTCCGCGGTGAAGCGCGGCTGGTCGAAGCTGACCCGCACGTGCGACTGCGCGCCGAGGTTGTAGACCTCGTCGGGTGCGATGTGCCCGAGCAGGGTCAGCAGCCGCACGCCGTCGGTGAGGTCGCCGTGGTGCAGGAACATCCGCGCGTCGGGATCGTGGCCGTCCTGGTAGAGGTGGTCGATCCGTGAGGTGTTGAAGGTCGAGGCCCGGCGGATCAGCCCGTGGACCTCGTAGCCCTTCGCCAGCAGCAGCTCGGCGAGGTAGGACCCGTCCTGGCCGGTGATGCCGGTGATGAAGGCCTTGCGCACGACGGTGATCCTGCCACTCCGGCGCCGAGCCCTCGCGGGTGTGCAGCAGATCACGCTTGCTCAGCTTGCATATTGCTAGCAGGTGCTAGCACTATGGAGGACATGCCCAAGGGAAAGGTCACCGTCGCCGACACCGTCGCCGGCACCGTCGCCGGGCTCGGGGACTTCCTCAAGGAGCAGCGCACCGAGCACCGTCTGTCGCTGCGTCAGCTCGCCGAGCTGACCGGGGTCTCCAACCCCTACCTCAGCCAGATCGAGCGCGGCCTGCGCCGGCCCTCGGCCCAGGTGCTCCAGCAGCTGTCGAAAGCACTGCGGATCTCCTCCGACCAGCTCTACGCCCGCGCCGGACTCGTCAGCCCCGACGAGGCCGACGGGGCGAGTCACCGTGGAGACGGCCGTCCTGCACGACACCCGGCTCACGGAGCGGCAGAAGCAGTCGCTGCTCGACGTGCACGCCTCGTTCCTGGCCTTGAACGACCAGACCAGCCAGACCAGCTAGACCACCAACCTCCCAGCAGACCGCTGGAACCGATGAAGAAGGAGATGGACATGGCCACCGCCAAGTTCGACCTGAAGAAGATCGAGATCCCCGCCGAGGTCACCCGCCCGCTCTACGCCGGCGTCGGCGCCACCGACCTGGCCGTCGAGGTCGTCCGCGGCGCGGTCAACGACGTCCGCGAGGTCATCACCAGCGCGCAGACCCGCGTCCAGACCCGCGTCACCGACGTCCAGAAGAGCGTCAAGAACGTCGAGCTCAGCCCGAAGGCGCTGCGCAAGCAGGCCGTCAGCACGATCGACGACAACGTCTCGACCGTCACCGACACCTACGTCGGTCTGGCCAAGCGCGGCGAGGACCTCGTCGTCCGCATCCGCAAGCAGGACTCCACCCAGGCCACGGTGAGCACGGCCAAGACCGCCACCGCGAAGGCCAAGTCGACCAAGACCCAGGCGACCAAGTCCGCCAAGGCCACGTCGACCTCGGCCAAGCAGGCCAGCACCACGACCCGCAAGAGCGCCGAGAAGACCGCCGACACGGCCACCAAGGCCGCCGACACGGTCACGACGTCGGCCAAGTCCACGGCCAAGACCGCGACCTCGGGGGCCAAGGGGACCGCCGACACGGCCAAGAAGACCTCCGCCCCCGCGCGCAGCAGCGCCAAGGGCACGGCCACCGCGGCCAAGAAGACCGCCGAGAAGGCGACCACGGCCACCGCCGAGGCCGCCGAGAAGGTCGGCGACTGATCCACCGTCGGCGCACGCCGCCGACACAGCACGACCGCAGGGCCCGCGACGCTCGACGTCGCGGGCCCTGCGCCTGTCCGCCCCCGTGCCCGTCGATCAGTAGGCTGAGGTGACCATGGAGATCCTCTTGCTCGAGCAGTACGTCGGCTACGTCGTGGGCATCGGGCTGCTCGCCGTGAAGCTCGTCGCCTTCGTCAACTCGCTTCTCTACCAGGGCGAGGCCTACGAGGCCGCAGGAAAGCTCAACAAGGCGACCTGGTCGATCCTGCTCGGCGTCGGGGCCGTGCTGCAGCTGATCGGTGGCGGTCTGGGCATCCTCAACATCGTGTTCACGGTCGCGGCCTTCGTCTACCTCGCCGACGTCCGCCCGGCCCTGCGCGGGCTCAAGCGGCGCTGAGTGGGGTCTGCGGTTAGGATCACCACACCGACCTGCGCCAACCGGATGGGAATCGACCGTGGAGCTCAAGGACTACTGGGCGACCGTCCGACGGCGCTGGGTCGTGGTGGTGCTGACCTTCCTCGTCGTGCTCGGTGCCGCCGCTGCCGTCACGGCGCTCTCGACCCCGCAGTACTCCTCGAGTGCCAAGCTGTTCGTCTCGACCCAGCAGAGCGACGCGAGCACCGCCATCCAGGGCGGGACCTTCGCCTCGCAGCGCATCACCTCCTACGCCGACCTGGTCGGCGACGAGAGCCTCGCGGCGACCGTGTCGGCGAACCTGGGTGGTGAGTACACCCCCGACCGCGCTCGCGACGATCGGTCACGGCACGGGTCGTGCCGGACACCGTCAACCTGATCATCACCGCGACCACGGACAGCGCTCAGGCGTCGCAGGACATCGCCCAGGCCTACGCCGGGGCGCTCAGCACCCGCATCGAGAGTCTCGAGACCCTCGACGGGAAGACCCGCCCGTTCGTGAAGGCCTCGATCACCAACGACGCCCAGGTGATCACGGCACCCGTCAGCCCGAACCCGGTGCGCAACCTCGCGCTCGGCGCCGTGCTCGGGCTGCTCCTCGGGGTGGGCCTGGCGGTGGCGCGGGAGCTGCTCGACACGACGATCGCGACCGGCGACGACGTCCAGGCCGTGACGAGCACCCCCATCCTGGGCCACGTCATCGCCGACGCCCAGGCGGTGCGCCAGGACCCGCAGGTCGCGCTCAAGGAGCCGACGCCGTGGAGCGAGGCCTTCCGCGTGCTGCGCACCAACATGCAGTTCGTCGAGGTCGACCACGAGCAGCGCATGTTCGTCGTGTCCAGCGCGATGCCGGGGGAGGGCAAGTCCACGACCGCCTCGAACCTCGCCATCACCCTCGCCCTCGCCGGTGCCCGGGTCGCGGTCGTCGACTGCGACCTGCGCCGTCCGATGCTCGCGACCCGTCTCGGTGTGGACGGCGCGGTCGGCACCACGAGCGTGCTCATCGGCCAGGTCAAGCTCGACGATGCTCTGCAGGTCCTCGAGGACTCGGGGATCCACGTCCTGGCGAGCGGTCCGATCCCGCCCAACCCCTCCGAGCTGCTGCAGTCCCAGGCCATGGCCGAGCTCGTCGCGGACCTGCGGGAGCGTTTCGACGTGGTGCTCATCGACGCGCCGCCGCTCCTGCCGGTCACGGACTCCGCGCTCCTGGCCGCGCAGTGCGACGGGCTGCTGCTCGTCACCCGCCACGGCAGGACCACGCGCGACCAGCTCGCCCACGCGGTCGAGCGGGTCACGGCGGTCGACGCCAAGACCGTGGGTGTGGTGATCAACATGGCGCCGGCCAAGAAGGCCGGTCGTGCCTACGGCTACGGCTACGGCTACGGCTACGGCTACGGACCCCAGGAGCAGGGCCAGGAGCTCAGCCGGCGGGACGCGCGCAAGCAGCGCAAGGCGGCCGTCGCGTGCCGCGAAGTCTCACGGCCAGCGCACCAAGGCGCCTCAGCGACGCCTGACTGACCGGGTGCACGCGGCGGAGCCCAGGCCTCAGTAGGCCCCGCGGGAGCGAGGACGGCGCCAGCGGTGCGGACCAGGATCGACAGGTCCTGGAGCATCGACCAGTTGTCGACGTAGTAGAGGTCCAGGCGGATGGCTTCCTCCCACGACAGGTCGGAGCGGCCCGAGATCTGCCACAGCCCGGTCATGCCCGGGCGGACGTGCAGCCGCCGGGCGACGTCGTCGTCGTAGCGTGCGACCTCGTCGGGCAGCGGCGGCCGCGGGCCGACCAGGCTCATGTCGCCGCGCAGGACGTTGAACAGCTGGGGGAGCTCGTCGAGGGAGAAGCGGCGCAGCCAGCGTCCGGGGCGGGTGATGCGCGGGTCGTCGGCCATCTTGAACAGCATGTCGTCGCGCCCGTGCTCGCGGCTGCAGCTGCCGCGAGCGCGCTCCTCGGCGTCGACGACCATGCTGCGGAACTTCAGGCAGGCGAACGCGCTCGCCGTGACGGCCGACGCGCTCCTGGCGGAAGAGGACGGGCCCGCGGTCGTTCGATCGCGACCCAGAGCGCGAGAGCCAGCATCACCGGGCTGAGGAGCAGGATCAGGCCGGCGGAGCCGACCACGTCGAAGAGGCGCTTGCCCCAGCGGCTGGCGTCCGACCAGGTCGGCGGGTCGACGTGGATCAGCGGCAGCCCGCCGACCGGGCGCACGGTGACGCGCTCGCTCGAGACGTCGGTGACGCTGGGGGCGACCACGACGCCGACGCGCTGCTGCTCGAGGGTCCAGAAGGTCTTGCGCATCACCGCGGCCGAGCCGACCGATCCTCCGGCGAAGAAGATGACATCGGCGTCGCGCTCCGCGGCGATGCGGGCGACCTCGTCGGTGTTGCCCAGCACGGGCACGCCGCTCGCGGTCTCCTCGGCCTGGTCGTAGTCGGGGGTCAGCGCACCGATCACGCGGTAGCCGAGCCAGCTCTCGCGGGCCAGGACCCGGGCGACGTCGTCGATGTGGGAGCGGGTGCCGGCGATCAGCACGCTGCGGGTCAGGCTGCCGCGTCGGCGTGCGGCGTGCAGGACCTGCGCAGGGCGAAGCGACCGACGAGCAGGATCGGGAGACCGACCGCGTAGGTCAGCAGGAAGAAGCCGCGCGAGAGCGGGAACTGCGTGAGGTAGCAGGCGACGGCCGAGAGGCCGCCGGCGAAGAGGCGTCGCGTTGACGACGCGCTTGTACTCGTCGGTGCCGGCGCCGAAGACCTCCTCGCGGTAGCCGCCGAAGATGGCGATCATCGCCAGCCAGCCCAGCAGCATCAGCGGGCCCACGGCACCGACGGACTCGGTGACGTCGGCGGAGTCGCCGAAGAGCAGCATGGTCTGACGGCCCAGCACGCCGACCCGCCCGGCCACCGCGATCAGCACGGTGTCCAGGAAGAGGGTCGTGACCGGCATTGCGCTCAGGGCCCGCCCGGGCGAGGACCCACCGAGGAAACGTTGTACTGCGTGGTCTGACACGACACTCACGATGCTAGCCCCCATAACGACCCGGAGCCTTGTGGCCCGCCGTCAACGTTGACGACCCCTTGTCACGACCTCGGCTTGCGCTAAGTGACCGCCCCGGTGCCCATCACCCTAGCGGGACTCACCCGTTCGGGCCACTGGGTCGCTGACGAGGTTCGACGACCGCGGCGGTGGCGCACGCTCCGCGAGCCGACACGGACGCCGCCGGGCGTGGCCGGGGCTGCGAGCAGGACCGAATCCTCGTCGACGTCGTGGGTGACGGCGCTGTCGCGCACCACCGTGGCGTTGCGACCCACCGTCACCCCGCGCAGCACCGTCGCGCGTGCCACGACCCAGGCACCGTCCTCGATTCGATGGGCGCATCGTCGAACTCGAAGGTGGGCGAGCGCCGGTCGTGACTTCCGGTGCACAGCAGGACGCCTTGCGAGACGCACACGTCACGCCCGATCCGCACCGGCTCGAGGTTGAGGTCCAGGTCGCCTCACCGATCCAGGAGTCCTCGCCGATGCTGAGCTTCCACGGCCAGTGGATGCGCACCCGATGACGGACAAACCGTCAGCGATCTAAGGCCGGACCCACCGGCACCCCACCCCATCGCTGGACCGCAGCCCGGAAGCCAGCAGCCACAGCGCCTGGACGTACTGGGGTCTCCCGACGTTGTAGCCCCGACCGGTGAGGCCCCTGAGTCGTCGCACGATGCATGCTCCTGGCTCTCGGCCTCGGCCTCGGCGTCTAGGATCCCGTCGTCGCACCCCGACACCGAGAGAGGTCAGATGACCCGCACACTGCTTCCCCGTCCTGCTGTCGCGAGCGTTGCCCTGGTGGCGGCGCTGGCCCTCGGCGGCTGCAGCGGCGGCGGGACGAGCCGGCTCCCGACCCCTCGCCCAGCGCCACGGCGCCGAGCGTCGACGCCAGCGACGCGCCCATCCAGGTCGCCGAGGACGGGCTGCCCACCGACTTCCCGCGTGACGAGGTGCCGATCATCGCGGGCGACATCGTGTCGGTCACGGTGCCGCGGGGGGAGAAGAACCCCGCCTTCGACGTCCTCGTGCTGGCCGATGAGGGGACCACCCGGGTCCAGGCGGTGGCCGACGCGGTCGGCCGGCTGACCTCGACCGGGTGGCAGCCGGTGCAGCCGGTCACCGGGGAGCCCCCGCAGCCGGTGCTTCTCACCAAGGACGGCGTCGGGAAGGTCATCATCACCAACAGCGACCAGCAGGGACAGGCCGGTGTGGCCTACTCGGTGCAGGTGACGAGCTGACCCGCTTGCTGGTGGTCGTGCTGGCGATCGTCACCACGACGCTCGCGGCGTGGCAGGTGGTCAGCCAGGTCGACACGGCGGGCCGGTGCTCTTCGCGATCGGTGGCGGTCACGGGGTGCACGCCGGTGACCTCCCGGTGCTCGGACTTATGGGCGCTCGGGATGATCGCATGCGGGGGGCTCTGGGCACGCGGCGACTGCACATGAGGGCGTGCCTGTCCGGCCTAGTAGGCGCCGCGTGAGCCGACGACGGCACCAGCGGTGTAGGCCAGGATCGACAGGTCCTGCATCATCGACCAGTTGTCGACGTAGTACAGGTCGAGCCGCATCGCCTCTTCAGCGGCAGGTCGTGCGCCCCGAGACCTGCCACAGGCCCGTCATGCCCGGGCGCACGTGCAGGCGGCGACTCATCGCGTGGTCGTAGAGCTCGACCTCTGCGGCCACCTGAGGGCGGGGGCCGACCAGGCTCATGTCGCCGCGCAGGACGTTGAGGAGCTGAGGAGCTCGTCGACGGAGAAGCGTCGCATCCAGCGACCGGGAGCGGTGACGCGCGGGTCCTCCTTGTCCTTGAAGAGCAGGGCGGAGGCGTTCTGCTCGGCGCGCGGTCCTCGATCATGGACTCGGCGGCGACCACCATGGTGCGGAACTTCAGGCACTCGAAGGGGACGCCGTGACGCCCGATGCGGGTGTGGCCGAACAGCACGGGTCCGCGGTCGTGCGAAATATCCGCGCCGCCACGAAGGCCAGCACTGGCGCGAGGAGCACGATGATGGCCAGTGACCCGACGATGTCGAAGAGGCGTTTGCCCCATCGGCTGGCATCGGACCAGGTGGGCGGGTCAACGTGGATGAGTGGCAGACCGCCGATCGGACGGATGGCGACTCTCGCTCGAGACGTCGGTGACGCTCGGGGCGAGGATCACGCTGACCTGCTGGCGCTCCAGGGTCCAGAACATCTCGCGCATCACCGCGGCCGAGCCGACCGACCCACCCGCGAAGCAGAGCACGTCGGCGCCGACCTCGAGCGCGATCGCCGGGGCGTCGCTGGCGTTGCCGAGCGACCGGCACCCCACTCACCGTCTCGTCGGCGTCGTCGTCGTCCGGGGTCAGCGGCCCCCAGCACCCGGTAGCCGAGGAAGGTCTCCCGACTGAGCACGCGGGCGATGTCGTCGATATGCGGTCGGGTGCCCGCCACCAGCACCGTGCGGGTCATCAGGCCGCGTTGCCGGGCGGCGTAGAGCACGCGGCGGAAGGCTGAAGCGTCCGATCATCAGCAACGGCAGCCCGACGCCGTAGGTCAGCAGGAAGAAGCTGCGCGACAGGTCGAACTTGGCCAGGTAGAAGACCACGGTCGAGAGCCCGGCGGCGAGGAGGGTCGCGCGCAGCACCCGCTTGTACTCGTCGGCGCCGGCACCGTAGACCTCGTCACGATAACCGCCGACGACCACGATGGCGCCCAGCCAGCCCAGCAGCATGATCGGGCCGGCCACGCCGATGGAGTCGGTGATGTTGCCTGCGTCTGCGAACGGGGTCAGGTGCGCGCGGCCGAGAAGGCCGACGGTGCCGGCGACGGCGATCAAGATCGCGTCCAGGACGGCGGAGGCCGCGGGCATCGGGCTCAGCGCATGTCCGGTTCGCGCTCCCCCGAAGATCCGCTGGACCGCTTGATCTGAGACAACAGTCATGACGCTCGTCCGCCGGCGATCAATCCAGGCGCGTTCGCGTCCGGTGCCAGAACCCCCTGTGGCGGAGATTATCGTCCCGGCAGGCCCGCGAGCCATTCTACACCCGCCCGGGCTGGCCCGCCGCGGGACAAACGGCGTCAGCCGACGGACCCTCAACAAGGATCCGCGGGCTGGTTGGTGACACCCCGACCCCGTTCGTGGCCTGCACCCGGATCGCACGGCGACCTGGGCTCATCCGTGGCAGGACCACCCGGGTCGCCGAGGCGGGTGCGAAGCGGCTCCGTGCGCCTCTCACAAGCACGCGGTAGCCGGTCACCGGGTCATCGCTCGCCGCCACCGCGGACCAGGTCCCGTCCCCGCGCGACCCCGCACCCGGGCCCGGGCGGGCCATGGTGACCGGGGCGCCGGGCGGGGGTGACAGCCGCCGACAAGGCAGAAGCGGGTGACGTGCCGGCGGGCTGAGAGCGCGGACGCTGAGCGAGACGCCATGCGGTTGACCTAACCGTCGAGCAGGTCGTCGCTGACACCGCGGGGCGGGCGTCGATCGACCCGGCGGTGGCGCGGGCGTTGGCTGTACGGCGTGCACGCATCGTGGAGCCTCCGAGACCAGGGTCCGGGCTCGCGCAGCGATGGGAGCGGACAGTGAGGGAACTCCTGCTGCCGCGCCATGTGGGCCCACCCGATAATCTGGGGCGTGAGCCGCCCCTCGACGTACCCCACCGCCCAGCGGCACCGGTCGCCGGACTGGGTGCGGGCCGCGGTGTGGGTCGGCGTGTTCGCGCTGCTGCTGTGGGTGCTCGAGGGGATCGACCACGTCCTGCCCGGACATCCCCTGGACAGCGAGGGCATCCGCCCGCGGGTCGAGGACGGCCTGGTCGGCATCGCGCTGGCGCCGTTCCTGCACCTGGGCTTCGCCCACCTCCTCGCCAACACGCTGCCCGTGCTGATCCTGGGCTACCTCGTCCTGGCCTCGGGGATCGGGCGCGGGCTGGCCGCGACCGCCGTGATCTGGCTCGTCAGCGGGGTCGGCGTGTGGTTGTTCTCGCCCTCGATGTCGGTGACGATCGGAGCGTCCGGACTGATCTTCGGATGGCTGGTCTACCTGCTGATGCGCGGCATCTTCACCCACAGCGCGTGGGACATCATCGTCGGGATCTCGCTGTTCCTGCTCTACGGCGGCGCTCTCGTCGGGGTGCTGCCGGGTCAGCCCGGCATCTCCTGGCAGGCCCATCTCTTCGGCGCCGTGGGCGGCGCGATCGCGGCCGTGATGCTGGCGCAGCGCTCGCCGCGAGGCACCCGCTCGGGCCACCGTGACGACGAGGTCGGCTACTACCGCTGACCCCGGCCGGCCCGCTGCCGGTCGGTTTTATGAGTTTGTAATGTGGCTTTGGGTGAGTTATCTGGGACGAGCGCCAGATCCGGCTTACGTGAACTGCGAAGAGCCCCTCGTGGTGCCGACGGTAGTGCACGGTTGCGGCACTCTCTGATCAGCCGCTCTCACGCGAAAGGTGTTGGCGAATGGGGCACCCGTGGGGGTCTACTCGGTTTGTTGACAACTGGGGCCGCTCATTGACTGACGTGCCGAGAGCGGAGCATGCTGCGCCAGCGGCCCGACGAAAGGGCGGCGTCAATGGGTTGGGGGACCTATGTCACTCGTCAAGCGCATGATCGCGTCTTTCGTGCGCTGATGCTCTGTATTGTGGCCAGCGCTACATCACAAGCCACGGCGTCACCCGCTTCCGAACAAGAAGTGCTGGTGCGATCTGCGGGACTGACGCTCAAGGTCAGGGTCGTAAGGCCCGGGGCAGAACCGGCGCGTCACCGTCACTGGTCCGAACTCTTTCAAGCGGGTCCTCAAGCGCACAGCCACCTGAAGAACCTCAAGCCTGGCCGGTACAAGGTGAAGGCCGAGAAAGTCAGCACCCGCGCCTGGACCGCAACGCCGTGGTGTCCCGCTCCAAGGTGCGGTGAGCAGGTCGCGCAAGGCGACCTCGATAGTGGACTACGCAACTATCGTGTCGCGTGCACTTCAGCCATTGGCTCCTGCGGCGATAGCGACTTCACGCCACGCGACGAGGCCGGCAACGGAAGCCTGACGACGACGGAAGAACTCGATCCAGGCGACATCGTGGCCAGCAGGTCAAGCAGCGAAGCGCCCGCAGGCCTCCTTGTGAAAGTTGTTTCCGAGGAGCCAGCGCCGGGCAGCAACTCCACTTACAGCGTTCGACAAGCTACTTGAGTGAGGCGTTGCCGAGAGGAAGTTTCGACCAGTACTTTGCGGTCGATGTCGGCGACCCGGCCGCCAACGCCCGCGGGCCGGTGTCGAGGCGAGTGGCAACTGACTCCATTGCAACTCCCCCGCAAGCGCTACCAGTGAGTTGCACATCCGCAGCAGGCAGCGACGGTATCAAGCTAGCCGCCCAGGGCGGAGTCGACGTCGACTTCTCGGCAGATTGGGATTTCGCGGACTCCTCCATCAGCGATCGCACGTCCTCATGCCTCCGTGGACGCGAACGCGACACTTTCCGCATCGGGCTCCTGTAAACTAGCTGAGACACTTCTCTACAAGAGGCAGTTCGCGCCAATCAACATCCAGGTAGGGCCAGTGCCAATTGTGATCTGCAAGTAGGAGATGCTTCCCGGCCGGTCGGCCGGATCGGGCAAGAATGGGGTAGGTCGACGCCGAGGCGGCCCCCAGGAGAGGTTGCAAGGGTCAAGACGTCTTCACAGGACGACCACCAAGACGGCAGGTCGACGAGCGCGGCGTCCGGAATCTACGGCAAGGCAGTGGTGACCGGCGAGGTGTATGGAGTCGCTGGACGCACGCCCAGTCAAGATCGGCGTGAAACGGATCGGCACCGCAGCTAACCGTGGTGGACCGTAGATGGGTATGCGAATGCTGGCCTCGGCATCAAGGTCGACAAGTGCGTAAAGCTGTTCTAGAAGAAGGTATGCCTGAGTCTGGACGAGTAAAAGGGTGAAATCTACAGCAAGACTATCCAGATCGCGGCAGAAGATGGCCCTTACGGCAGTGGAAACGACGTTGCCGATGACATCGGTGGTGATGGCGTCGAGATCAGCGATCCGAACACGAACAGTGAGAGCGGGGGCACCGGACGGATCGCCGGGCGACTGACGGGGACGCGTGGGTGCTCAGCACTGGGTACATCGGCAGCGCTCGGGATCGGACGACTCCTACCAGGCCAGCGACGACCGCAGTGCCCCCGGCAACGACCGCCTAGCAGAACTAGGAGGCTTCGAAACCTACGACGCAACCTTCATGACCATGAACGTGAGACCACCGGGAACCGTCAGAGCATCAAGTACCTATTCGCAACTGAGGAATTCTCCGACTATGTCGGG
Organism: uncultured Actinomycetota bacterium; assembly: GCA_963760555.1. Classification (GTDB taxonomy): domain Bacteria; phylum Actinomycetota; class Actinomycetes; order Propionibacteriales; family Nocardioidaceae; genus Nocardioides. The sequence continues at coordinate 41,909 of CAVXDJ010000005.1, forward strand.
TCTGACTACAACGACGTGATGGGGGTGTTCATCAACGGCGAGAATTGCGCAGTGGTGCTCGGAACGAACTCAGCAGTTTCGGTCAACACGATCAACGATCAGACCAACGCGCAATACTTCGTGAACAACACCGACAGCCACCTCGCGACCGTCATACGGGCTCACCACTCATTGACCGCACCGTGCCGGCACCCCTGGTGAGAGCTACGAAGTGTTGATCGGCGTCGCTGACTCCTCAGATGGAGTCTCGATAGCGCGGTCGCTCTGGTCGACGGCGGAGTCACTTCCTTCAACGACTAAGCCTGGACACGTAACTTCATGGGTGGCCCAGGAGGGTCGGGTGTGGCTAAGCCTTGATCGCCGTTGTCGCGGCTCGATGGATTGACCGGCTGGATCCTCCTTGGGCGCCCTGACTGCTGATTGAGATGCGCGTCCTGGTCGCTGTGCACGGATCTGTCGGCGGGGGCCAAGTCAGTGTTCATCGGTCGTAGGAGGAGCCGTGCTGGAGGAGCAGGTTGTCCCGATGGTGTTCAGCTGATGAAGGCAGCGGCGGCCCGGCGGCACGGTGAAAGTCACGACCTCGCGCCTTCGTCCGCGCCGACGCCGAGCTCCGGAAACGGCGCCGGCGGACGAGCCGAGGACGAGACCGACCACGATCGGGGAGCAAGCTGCGGACCAGATGCAAGCCGGTTTCCCTGCCGCAAGGGCATCTCCCAGTGCGCTACGCTCAGCGCCCGACATCTAATGGGTGCATCAGGGCTGACCGGACCTGACCCCGATCTGGGTAAGTTTGTCGATTCGCCCCCGCGCGGGCGGTTGGTCCCCGATAGTGGTGTGATGCACCTGAGTCTGCACAGTCGGGACCCGCTGGACCTGGCGCACGACACCACCGGGCGCGACGGGATGCACGCCGCCGACGGCGTCCTCGGCGACCTGGCCCGTCCCGCCATGGCGCTGCCGGCGGAGTCCGCGGTCGTCGAGGTGCAGGCCTTCTTCCGCGCCGACCCGCGGCTGCGGTGGGTCGTCATGACGGGCGGGGACTCCCCGGTGCTGGTCGAGCGGGCCCGGTTCGAGACCCAGCTGGCCGAGCGGCTCGACCACGGCGACGTGGTCGACCCCCGCACCGCGATCGGCGCCCTCGAGCATCCCGGCTCACTCGTGCTCCCCGCCACCACACCCGTCGCCGTCGCGGCGGTGGCGGCGCTGGAGCGCCCGGACCAGGCGCTGGCTCTTGACGGCATCATCGTCCCCGGCGAGGGTGGCTTCTCGGTCGCACCGACCGCGGCGCTCTTCCAGCGCCTGGCCGGGCACTTCGCCCACCACTCGCTGCACGACCCGCTCACCGGGCTGCCGAACCGGCTTGTTCCTCATCGAGCAGCTGCGCAGCTCGCAGGACCGCGAGCTCGTCCTGCTCTACGTCGACCTCGACCGCTTCAAGGAGGTCAACGACGAGCTCGGTCACGACGTCGGTGACCAGGTCCTCGTCGAGTTCGCCCGACGACTGAGCCAGGGGTGTCGCGAGGGTGACGTCGTGGCCCGCCTGGGCGGCGACGAGTTCGCGGTGCTGACCCCGGCGCGGACCACGCAGGAGCTCGACGCCCTGGGCCGCCGGCTCCTCGATGCGGCCTCCGACGCGTTCGTGGTGCAGGGGCGCAGCCAGCACGACGAGCTGCTGCACGAGCACGAGGTGCGCATCGGCGCCAGCATCGGCACCGCCCCCGCACCGCGCACCGACGACGACGAGCCGTGGGGCTCCGAGCGCCTCGACCTGCTGCTGCGGCGAGCGGGCCTGGCGATGTTGCGCGCCAAGCAGCTCGGACGCGACCGCATCGAGCACTTCAGCGTCGAGCTGGCCGGCGAGGTCGAGAACGCCGCCGACCTGGCCGCCCGCCGCAGGATGGAACGCCGACTGCGGGAGGCGATCAACCGCGGTGACCTCCGCCTGCACTACCAGCCCGTGGTCGACCTGCTGACCGGCACGACCCTCGGGGTCGAGGCGCTGGCGCGGTGGACCGACGACGAGCTCGGCACCGTCGCCCCCGACGTGTTCATCGCGCTGGCCGAGTCCACGGGGCTCGTCATCGATCTCGGCCGATGGGCGCTGTCGACGGCCTGCGCGGCCGCGGTCGGCGACGGTGAGGAGTCCGGGGGTCTGCCCGGCATGATGGCGGTCAACGTCTCCCCGGTGCAGCTGCGCGAGCCCCGCTTCGTCGACCACGTCCGCGAGGCCCTGGACCTCGCCGGTCTCCCGCCCGAGCGGCTGTGCCTGGAGATCACCGAGACCGCGGCCATCACCGACCTCGAGAGCGCCGTGGAACGGCTCGCGGACCTCCGGGCGCTCGGCGTGCACCTGGCCCTCGACGACTTCGGCACCGGGCACTCCTCCCTGACGCTGCTGCGACGCCTGCCCCTGGACACCGTCAAGATCGACGCGACGCTGGCCCAACGGGTCCCCACGGACGCAGCGGACGCGGTCATGGTGCGCCTGCTCACCGAGGCCGCGCACCACCTCGGCCTGCGTGTCTGCGCGGAGGGCGTGGAGACCGCCGAGCAGGCCAGCGCGCTCGCCGCGATGGGCTGCGACAGCGCCCAGGGCTACCTCTTCGGGCGCCCCGCCGCGTCCGCGCCGACGGTGCTCCCGGCGCTGGTGGTCGACGCCGTCGCCCGGTCGGCGCACCCGACGCCGGCGCCCCGCGGCACCGACGACCTGGTGGTCGTGGCCGACGGGACCGGGGTCATCACCTACGTGTCGGCCTCCTGCCTGTCACTGCTCGGCCGACCGCCCGCCGAGCTGCTCGGCCGCGACGTCGGGGCGGTGCTGGGGTCGCTCGAGGAGGGCAGCGGCACGACGGCCGTGACGCACCGCGACGGCTCGCAGCGCTGGCTGCGCGGCACGGTGGAGCGGCTCGGCGGCGTCGGCGGCACCCACCGGCTCCTGGCGGTGCTGGTCGACGTCACCGAGACGGTGCGTCACGAGCGTCGCCTGGCCAAGAGCCAGGCCCTGTTGCGCAGCGCCTTCGACGGTGCCCCGATCGGGATCGCCCTGAGCGACCTGGACGGCAGGCTGCTGCGGGTCAACCCCCGCCTGGCCGACCTGCTGGGCTACGAGGTCGAGGACCTCCTGGACCTGTCCATCAGCGACCTCACCCACCCCGACGACCTGGCGGCCGACGAGGGCAACCTGGCCGAGGTGCGGTCCGGACGACTCGGCTCGCACCGCGTCCGCAAGCGCTACCTGAGATCGGACGGGACCGTGGTCCCGGTCTGGGTCCACGCCGCCGTGCTCCCCTCGCTCGAGGGCGAACCGCAGTGGGTGGTCGGCCACATCGAGGAGGACCTCACCGCGGTCGGGTCCGGGGCCGACCGGGCCTGAGCCCACCGGCAGGTCAGCGCATCAGCGTCAGCCGGTCGAGCAGGTTCTCCAGCGCCTCCTCGAACTCCGGCGCGGCGTGGTCCTCCGACAGCGCCTGACGCATGGAGTGCACCAGCGGGAACGACCGGGTGCCGCGGGGGTCGGCGGTGTCGTCGTCGAGGACGTCGAGGGGGCCGAGGTCGGCGCCGTGGGCCGCGACCTCGAGCAGCAGGTGGCCCAGCAGGAAGCTGGTGAACGCGCGGTAGGCGCGCACGGCCGCGTCGGGGGAGAACCCCTGGGCGACCAGGCCGGAGAGGAACGCCTCGACCCAGGTCAGGCTCCGCAGCGGCGGCCGCAGCCACGGCGCCTCCGCCGGTCGGGAGACGACGAGCGGGAAGGCCTTGGGGTTGGCCAGCGCGACCCGGCGTACGCCGTGGGCCAGGCGTTGCAGGAAGTCCTGCCAGCCGAAGTCGGGGTGCTCGAGCACCTCGTCGTCGACGCGCATCCGGTCGACCAGGAGCTCCACGACGCCGTCGAGGAGCTCCTCCTTGCCCGGCACGTGGCGGTAGAGCGCCATCGCCTCGACACCGAGGACCGCGCCGAGGCGGCGCATGGTGAGCCCGGGCAGACCCTCGGTGCGGATGAACTCGGTGGCCGCCTCGAGGATGACCTGCCGGTCCAGCGGCGTGCGTGCCGACGGCGGCTCTCGGCCCGCCACGAGGTCGGCGTCGGCGTCGGGGGCGTCCTGGGTGGCCGCGATGGGGTGCTCCTCGTGGAGGTGGGCCGGTGCGCCCGTTCGGGGTGGGAGGACACCCTCGCACCCCGAGGGGTGGTGGGGGTGGCTTGCGCGGTGCACGGTATCTGCACCAGTGTGCTGTTTACAGCGTAAACCCAGACGCGGGTGCGCACCGCCCGAAAGGCACGACATGAATCTCGACCAGATCGACTTCGCGGGGATCCTCACCCGCGTCGTCGCCGCCGCGGTGATCCTGATCATCACCTTCGTCCTCGCGAAGCTGCTCAAGAACCTCCTCGGCACCCAGCTGACCAAGGTCACGCTGCTCCAGCGCCACGACGACAACGGCCAGAGCCTCGGGCAGTCCCTGGGCACCATCGCCTCGCTGATCGTGTGGCTGTTCGGCCTCATCGCGGTGCTCAACGTCTTCGGCCTGACCCAGGCCACCGCCCCGATCCAGGACCTGCTCAACGGTGTCCTGTCCGTGCTGCCCGGCATCATCGGTGCCGCCCTGGTCTTCTTCGTGGGCTTCGTGCTGGCCAAGATCGTGCGCCAGATCGTCGAGACCGCGCTGCGCTCGGCCGGGGCCGACCACTGGATGGAGCGCGTCGGCGGTGGCTCCGCGACGTCCGCCACCTCCTCCCAGACCACGGCCACGTTCGCGACCACCGAGGGCGGCGCCCGCTCGGCCGGCTCCTCCACGCCCGCACTGTCCTCGATCGCCGGCCAGCTCGTCTTCGCGCTGATCATCATCGTGGTCGGCATCTCCGCGCTCCAGGTCCTCGGCATCGACGCCATCGCCCAGCCCGCGACCCAGATGCTCTCGCTGATCCTCAACGCGATCCCGCTGATCATCGCCGCCGCGCTGCTGCTCGGCCTGGGCTACCTGATCTCGCGCTTCGTCGCCCCGCTCACCGAGTCGACCCTGCACGGTCTCGGCACCGACCTGGCCCTCGCCGACCTCGGCCTCGGTCGCCCGGGCGGCATCTCGCCGTCGCGCGCCATCGCCAAGGTCGTGCAGCTCGCGATCGTGCTCTTCTTCGCCATCGCCGCCACCCGCGTGCTCGGCTTCCCGGAGATCACCGCCATCCTCGACACCATCCTGCAGATCGGTGGCGGCATCGTGCTGGGCGGCGCGATCATCGCCGTCGGCGTGCTGGTCGCCAACCTGGCCCCGCGCCTGGTCTCCGGGCAGGCCGGTCAGGTCATCCGCTGGGGCGCCATCGTGCTCTTCGTGGCCATCGGGCTGCGCTCGATGGGCCTGGCCGACACCATCGTCAACCTGGCCTTCGGTGCCCTGGTGATCGGTGCGGCCGCGGCCGGCGCCATCGCGTTCGGCCTCGCCGGCCGCGAGGCGGCCGCCGACCAGCTCGCCAAGCTCCAGCGCAACCTGGGCTCGGGCTCGGGCTCATCCGATGCGGCGGCGACCGCACCGTCCACCACGGCCCCCTCGGCAGGCGTGACGCCGACCGTGACGCCGACCCCCGGCTCGGGGGACCAGGACCCGTTCGGTTCCTGATCCGTCAGCACGACCGCAGGTGAACAGCGTTGGTGGCCCGAGGCTCGGCAGCGGTAGTTCTTCCCGCCGTCCAGATCGCTGACCTTGATGGTGGTGGTGGTGCCGGTCTGGGACCGGGTGACCCCACCGTCGGTGCTGTACGCAGGTCACGGAGTAACCCGTGATCGGGCTGCCGTTGGCAGCTGGCGGGGTGAGTACCACCGTGACTGCACCGGCTGAGGGCGTGGAGCTAGCCACGGCGTCCCTCCTGGCGCTGTCGGGGCTGGGAGGAGCACGGTGGCGCCGTAGGCGCCGTAGGGGCCGGTGCCGGCTGCGTTGGTGGCTCGGGCTCGGCAGCGGTAGTTCTTCCCGCCGTCCAGACCGCTCACCTTGATGGTGGTGGTGGTGCCGGTCTGAGACCTTGGTGACCCCACCGTCGGTGCTGTAGCAGGTCACGGAGTAACCCGTGATCGGGCTGCCGTTGGCGGCTGGCGGGGTGAGGACCACCGTGACGGCACCGGCGGAGGGCGTGGAGCTAGCCACGGGCGTCCCTCCTGGCGCTGTCGGAGCTGGGAGGAGCACGGTGGCGCCGTAGGCGCCGTAGGGGCCGGTGCCGGCTGCGTTGGTGGCTCGGGCTCGGCAGCGGTAGTTCTTCCCGCCGTCCAGACCGCTCACCTTGATGGTGGTGGTGGTGCCGGTCTGAGACCGTGGCGACCCCACCGTCGGTGCTGGCGCAGGTACACGGAGTATCCCGTGATCGGGCTGCCGTTGGCCGACTGGCGGGGTGAGGACCACCGTGACCGCACCGGCGGAGGGCGTGGAGCTAGCCACGGCCGTTCTCCTGGCGCTGTCGGGCTGGGAGGAGCACGGTGGCGCCGTAGGCGCCGTAGGAGCCGGTGCCGGCTGCGTTGGTGGCTCGGGCTCGGCAGCGGTAGTTCTTCCCGCCGTCCAGACCGCTGACCTTGATGGTGGTGGTGGTGCCGGTCTGAGACCAGGTGACCCCACCGTCGGTGCTGGCGCAGGTCACGGAGTAGCTCGTGATCGGGCTGCCGTTGGCCGACTGGCGGGGTGAGGACCACCGTGACCGCACCGGCCGAGGGCGTGGAGCTAGCCACGGTCGTCCCTCCCGGCACCCCGATCAGGTCGATCGTGTCGCTCACCGGCGCCGCGGTCATCCCGGCGTTGTTGCGCAGCTCGACCGTGACGGTCTTGGTGCCGGCACCCGCAGGCAGCGTCACCGATGGGCTCGCGGCGTACGCCTGCCAGGGCTCACTGTCCAGCGTGCCGTCGACCGAGACGCGCATGTCCATCATGCCGGTCTGGGCGTCAGATGCCGGGAGGGACAAGGTGACGTCCTGCGACGTGGTCGTGGCGTCACCGTTGTTGATGGTCACCGACCCGTCGGGTGCTGACGTGTCGCGGTACAGCGTGTAGCTGCCGGACCCAGCACGGTTCAGAAGCACCAGCCCGTCGTACTGTGACGCCGAGGAGGTGTAGGAGAAACCCTCCGCGGAGCCCGCACCGGCGCTGCTCGAGCCCGCCACCGACGAGCCGCGACCCTGGACGTAGGTCGTCGGGGTTCCGGCCGTCGACTCCATCAGCAACAGCTCCGGGTCCTGGCCCACGTTCGAGGGAACCACCCGGTAATAGGTGGGCTGACCGCTGGCCTGGAAAGTGTCCCGGATCTCGATGACCTCGGAGGAGCCCATCGAGATGCTGCTCGTCGAGTCGCTGAGCACGGAGACGTCGTTGGCGTACTCGATCTGGTAGCGACCAGACCCGGCGAACTTGTGCACGAGGGGGTACGTCGCGTCGGGGAACGCGCGCCGCCCACTGTTGTTGTCCTGAGCGACGAAGTCGATCGTGTCGCCGCCATAGGTGCTGGTCGGCGAGGTAGCCGGTCACGTTGCTGTTGTCGTAGACCGTCAGGTCGTAGTCCGAGCCGGACGGCGGCCGGATCGCGACGGCGGACCAGTACCCGTTCGTCGACTGGGTCGCGAACCGGTGGTCGTAGGGTATCGGGTTGCGCAGATCGCGGGCGACGTCGTTGGTCAGGCTGATGGTCTCCTGGCCCATGGCTTGGAGCACGTTGATGCGGTGCCGCTGCAGACTCGACTTGCTGTCGGTGACCAAAGGTCCGCTGCTCCCGAGGAAAGACTCTTCCTGAGCAACGGTCAGAGCGGGGTTGGCCGCCTTCATGGTGGCGATCGAGCCGACCACGTGCGGGGTGGCCATCGAGGTGCCGCTCTTGTAGCCGTAGCCGCCACCGGGGACCGCCGCGTACACGCTCACCCCGGGGGCGTAGAGGTCCACCTGCGCGCTCGAGTTGGAGAAGTTGGCGACTGCGTCGGAGTTGTCGGTCGCACCCACCGTGATCGCGGTGGAGATGCAGCCGGGAGCCGCTACGGCGTTGGTGTAGTAGTCGTTGCCCGAGGCGATGGCGGTCGCGATGTTGACCGACCGCAGGTTGTCGATCGCTGTCTTCATCGTGGCGAAGTCCGCGTCGCAGTTCGAGAAGTACTGGCCGCCCCCGATGCTGATGTTCACCGCGGCGTAACCGATGCTGCGGTAGTCGTAGGCGAAGACCAGGCCGGCCGTGATGTCGGAGTAGTAGGCGCGCGCACAGGGAGACCCGCCGCACGACTCCTGGTGGAAGACGCGGATCGAGGTGATCCCGGCCTGGTCGGCGACGCCGGGAACCGAGCCGGCGCCGGCCGCGATGCCGGCGACGTGTGTCCCGTGCGAACAGTCACCTGGTGCGAACGTGCACGGAGATCCCGGCGGTGCCGCCTATCTGGGACGTCGAACCGTTGGGGCAGTCGGAGGCGCCTGAGAAGCAGGACGCCCAGCCGACGCGACCGCCGAACGACGGGTGTCCGTAGTCGACGCCGGTGTCCATGATGGCGACGCCGCTGGCTGCGCCGGCGCCGTGGAAACCGCGGTCCTGGGCGTCAGCCGCGCCGATCAGTGCGGTGGTGTCGGCATCGATGGGGGCGAACTCGGTGTCCGGATCGATCCTTGCCACCTCCGGTGAGGTGGACAGGTCGTCGAGCGCGGCCGGGGTCACGGTCAGCGCGACAGCAGGGATGTTGCCACCGTAGGTCTGGTTGATCGTTGCGCCCCGCGCGAGAGCCCTGGAGCTCACTCGGTCCGACAGGTCCTGCACGGCGGAACGCTGACTCGCCGCGTTGGCGCTCGTCATCGTCCCGAGCGCGCGGAACTGGGTGTCGAGCGTCACCATCACGCGGACCGAACCCTTGGCCCTGGCAGTGGCGTCGAGCTTCGCCAGTGTTCCCTGGTCCTGAGGTACGGCGCCGAGGTCGGTCGAGGTGAGTGCTGGGTCGGTGCTTCGCGGCTGGGAGGGCGCTGCTGGAGCGGCCGCGGACGAGCTGCCGGAACCGCCGGTGGAAGCCGGGCCCGAGCCTGGGCGCGCAGTCGGCCCAGCGTCGGCGGCGCCGGCCTCGAAGCCCCGAGCACCCCCCACGTCCTGACCGCTCACCTGAGGCGGGCCAGGCTTCGGCTTGGGTGCCGCCGCGAACGCGGTCGTGGTGCCTCCCGTGGTCAGCACCAACCCGAGAACGACTGCGACCGACAGACGTTGAGCCCGTCGTCGATCACTCCGCCCGCTGCCGTGAAAGTTCAACCTACTCATCGCTGCTCCCCCTAAGCGTGTCGGCAGATCAGGATGAGGTGCCGCATGTCGACAATTCCGAAGACCGGGGGTCTACGTCAACGGACCAATGGCCCGATTTGGCGGCGGGACCTATGCTGTCCGGTCTGACCTCGTGCGGGTGTCAGGTCGGGCGAGCAGGTCGGCCCTGCTGGGTCAGCGCGAACACCGCGAGCGAAGACCCGGCCCACAACTCCATCAGAACGACCGGAGAAAGCCCTCAGCGCGTTCCTCATCCAAAAGCATCACGTCACCGTCCTGCATCCGGCTTCGGACGGCATTCCCTCGTGCGCCCCCCGCGACTCGGGTGCTGTGCGGCGGTGACGACTCTGGGGCGTCGGGAGCTTGCGACGTCCTCGGGCACGATTCTAGCGCCGGCAGGTGCCGACGCCGCGGTCGCGGACCTGGCCGTCGACGGTCTCGTAGCGCCACCCGTACGTGCGGGCTCCGAGCTTGAGGGCCAGCACGCCGGCGAGCTCGTTGTGGTAGACCTGCGAACCGGGCCGGGGGCCCGTGGTGCCGTACAGGCTCTTGCCGCCGGCGCCGGAGACGAACGAGACCAGGCCGTCGCGGGTCTGGTGACCGTCCTGGTCCATCGAGGCGAACCGCTCGTAGTCGTGGTCGTGGCCGGAGAGGGCCAGGTCGACGTGGTGGGCGATCCCGACCTTCCAGAACCGGCTGCTCACGGTGTTGTCGCCGTGCTCGCCGGAGGAGTAGCGCGGGTGGTGCATGGTCAGCAGCGAGCAGCGTTGCGGGTGGGCCGCCAGGTCCTGGGCCAGCCAGCGCTTCTCGGCGCGGCAGCTGATGTCCTCGCAGTTGGTGTTGAGCGCGTAGACGCGCCAGTTGCGGATGTCGAAGGCGTAGTAGCCCTCGTCGCTCGCGCCGCTCTGGTAGCCGCGGAAGTAGTCGAAGTACCCGGCGGCGTCGGCGGTGTTGTACTCGTGGTTGCCGGGCACGGGTCGGAGCCGCTTCTTCATGGTGCCGCCCCAGGAGGCGTCGAAGGAGCGGCGGTAGTCCGAGAGCGTGCCCTTCTCGTACTGGTTGTCACCGAGCAGCAGGTAGCGCGCCGGGCGGTAGGACCGGGCCAGCCGGGCGGTGTCGGCCTGCCGGCAGGTGGTCGCGGTCGTCGTGGCCCCGGGTGCGCAGGCGATGTCACCGACGGCGACGACCCACGGGCCGCGCACGCGACCGGGACGGCCCACGGCCGCGGTCGTCCGGTCCGTCGCAGCGGCGGTCCTGGTGGTCGGTGGCGGTGGTCGTGGCGGCGGTGGTGCCGGCACTGCCGGCGGCGGGCACGGTCGCGGTGTCGGGGGCGGACCGGGCACCCGAGGGCGCCGTGCAGCCGGAGAGGGTCATCAGGGCGACCGCGGAGGCGGCCACCAGGGTCAGGCGAGAACGGGGAGGTGGCACGTCGGCTCCAGTTCGTGGGGGAGCTGCGATGCTACCGCCGGCCCTCAGGTCGGGCCGGCCCCGACTCGGGCCGACCGGTCAGGGAAGGACGAGCAGCACGGCGCCGACGATGGCCGACCACGCCGGGACCGCGAGCAGCAGGCCGAACGCGATGCCGCGGCCCAGGCTGCCGTCCGGGACGGTCGCGTGCTGGGCCGGGCTCGGGCGGAGGCCGGGGAGGGCCGCCAGGCTGGTCCGGGCGGAGAACGACGACGTGGGCGAGGTGGCGACGGCTACGGCTGTGGAGGACATGAGTTGATTATTGGCCCTTTTGTGGCAGTTGTGTAGAGCAAAAGCGAAGTTTTACCCAGGATTCATGAGTCGTACTCCCGACGTTCGCGCTCGTGAGGTGGTCGACACCGGCGGTCGGGACCACCGGCGGTGATGGTCGGCCGATTAGGCCGCTGATCTGCGTCCCCCTACGATGGAGGAGCGATGGTGGCCCCATCCGTTCTGCCTCGGGCCACCGCACCACCGTCGTCCCTCGTCCACCGAGCGCCGCGGAGCAGACTCCGCGCCGGGCAGGACATCCCCCCGATCTACCGGAAGCGAGCAGACGTCCGCGCGCGGACGCCGTACCTCTCCATGACCTCTCCCACCTTTGCCGACTTCGGCATGCCCGCCCCCGTGCTCGCCGCGCTGACCAGCGCCGGCATCACCGAGCCGTTCCCGATCCAGTCCGCGACGCTGCCCGACAGCCTCGCCGGGCGCGACGTGCTCGGCCGTGGCCGCACGGGCTCGGGCAAGACCTACGCCTTCCTGCTGCCGCTGGTCTCGCGGCTCGCGCAGTCGACCTCGCAGCGCCAGTCCAAGAAGCCCCGCGCGCTGATCCTGGCCCCGACCCGCGAGCTGGCCAGCCAGATCGACGCCGCCCTGGCCCCGCTGGCCAAGGCCGTCGGCCTGCGCACCTGCACCGTCTTCGGCGGGGTCGGCGCCAACCCGCAGATCCAGGCGCTGCGCAACGGCGTCGACGTCGTCGTGGCCTGCCCCGGCCGTCTGGCCGACCACGTGCGCTCGGGTCACTGCGACCTCGGCGCCGTCGAGGTCACCATCCTCGACGAGGCCGACCACATGGCCGACCTCGGCTTCCTGCCCGAGGTCAAGCGCCTGCTCGACAAGACCCCCGAGCGCGGTCAGCGGATGCTCTTCTCCGCCACGCTCGACGGTGGTGTCGACGTGATCGTCAAGCGCTACCTCCACAGCCCGGTCACCCACTCCGTGGACTCCGCGCAGAGCCCCGTCTCCGAGATCGACCACCACGTGCTCCACGTCGGCACCAACGAGCGGCTGGCGCTGATCACCGACCTGGCCGCCGCGCCGGGGCGCACGGTCGTCTTCACCCGCACCAAGCACGGCGCCAAGCAGCTGACCAAGAAGCTCAACCAGGCCGGCGTGGCCAGCGTCGAGCTGCACGGCAACCTCTCGCAGGGTGCGCGCACCCGCAACCTCGAGGCGTTCAGCTCCGGCACCGCCTCGACCATGGTCGCCACCGACATCGCCGCCCGCGGCATCCACGTCGACGACGTCGCCCTCGTGGTGCACGCCGACCCGCCCGTCGAGCACAAGGCCTACCTGCACCGCTCGGGCCGTACGGCGCGCGCCGGTGCCGCGGGCACGGTGGTGACCGTGATGCTCGACAGCCAGGTCGGCGACGTGCGTCTGCTGACGCGCAAGGCCGGCATCAAGCCGACCATCACCAAGGTCGCGCAGGTCAGCTCGTCGGCCAGCGTGCTGCAGGGCATCGCCCCCGGTGAGCGGACCTACGCCGACGGCCCGATCGTGCCCGTCGGTGCCCCCGAGACCCCGGGTCGCTCCGGCGGTGGCGGCGCTCGCTCGGGCGGCGGACGCTCCGGCGGCTCGCGCTCGGGTGGCGGACGTCGCTCCGGTGGCGGTGGCCAGGGCGGCCAGGGTGGCTCCGCCGGTGGCGGTGGCGGGGGCCGCTCGCGCGGCCAGTCCCGCTCGCGCGGGGGCTCGGGTGGCGGCGCGGCCTCGTCCGGCTCGCACAGCGCGTCCTCGTTCAGCTCCGGGCGCCGCTGAGCCCTCCGTAGGACCAGTCGCACCGACAGCCCGACCCGTCGCTGACGGGTCGGGCTGTCGTGCGTGTGCGGGTCAGGAGGCGAGAATGCCCTGGTCGACGAGGACGGCCCGGACCTTGCTGGCGATCAGACCGTGGCCGAAGTTCGTCGGGGAGATCTCGTTGGGCGCGATGGCCGTGGGGTCGGCGGCGGAGAACCACGGCTCGACCTGCGGGTCGACGTAGGTCACGCCGGCCTCCTGCGCCGCCGAGCGTACGGCGTCGGCCACGGGCGGCCCGCCGGGGAACGGGAACTGCGTGGGCCACACCGGGCCGATCGCGATGACCTCGACCGCGGGGAACGCCTCGCGCAGGCCGGTGAGGGTGCGCAGCGCGGCGGCGCGGACCTCCTCAGGCGCAGCGCCGGCGTCGGAGCGGCTGCCGAGGACGATGACGGCGTCGCCCTTCTGTCCGCCGTCCCACTCGTCCGGGAGCGCCGCGGCGCGCTGCTCGAAGGTGGTGCTGCGCCCCGGTGCGACCACGTAGCCGGTGGCGATCTGCGCCTCGCTCAGCGTGACCACGTCGGCGCGCCGCTCGATCAGCCGGGGCCAGGCCTTCGCGCCACGGCCGCCGTACTCGTTGCCCGAGGTGTAGCCGTCGCCGATGACGGCGACCTGGGTGATCCTGCGGTCCGGGGTCGGTGCGGGCTCGGTCGAGGCGGCTGGCCGACGCGGTGGCGGTCGGCTCGGGCGCTGCTGAGGGTGCCGCGGAGGGTGCCTCGGAGGGCGAGGGAGAGATCGGGTCCGAGGTGGTCTCGGAGGCGGCGAGGTCGGCCTCGGGCGGGAAGGTCGCGACGACGTAGCCGCAGAAGCCGATCACGGCGACCGCGAGCACCGCGGTGAGCACGAGCAGCAGCGGGGAGGTCTCGCTGCTCGAGCGGTTGCGGCGTCCCAGCATGCGGCGGACTGTACCGGCAGGCGGGCGTCGGGTCGCCGCTCAGCCGTCGTGGGTGGGGAACCACGCCTGGAACGCCCGACGCGGGGGGTCGTAGGCGACGTCACCACCGTGGGCGAGGACGAGGTCGTGGACGACGGAGAGGCCCAGGCCCGAGCCCGCCGCGGTCTCCTGCTCGCGGCGGCTGTAGCGCTCGAAGAGGCGGTCGACGAACTCCGCGGGCACGCCCGCGCCCTCGTCGAGGACCTCGACGAGGACCCGTCCGCCCGGGTGGTCGCTCGTGGGGGCCTCGGCGCTCCCGCGCAGCGTGACCGGCTCGGCGCCGTACTTGAGGGCGTTGGAGACCAGGTTGTCGAGCACCTGCTGCAGACGGACCGGGTCGGCGGTGATCTCGAGCCCGGCCGGGCACGCGACGACCACGGTGCGGTCGGGGAAGCCGCCGGCGGCCTCCTCGAGCTGCTCGACCAGGTCGAGGACCCGCGGGCGGACGGCCAGAGCGTGGTGCTCGGCGGTCGAGGCGGTCAGGAGGTCCTCGACCTGCAGCGTCAGCTTGCGGGCCAGGCGGCGGCTGCGCTCGATCATCCGGTGCGCCTGCTCGGAGTCGACGTCCAGGTCGTCGAGCAGCTCGAGGTAGCCGGCGAGGCCGGCCAGCGGTGCGCGCAGGTCGTGGGAGACGACGGCGATGACGTGGTCGCGCTGGGTCTGGCTCTCGACCAGCTCGGCGTTGTGGGCGGCCAGCAGGGCCGAGGTGGTCGCGCTGCGCCGGAAGAGGACGGTGACCTCGTTGACCAGGGCCACCAGCACGATCACGGCGGCGACCAGGGCGAGGCCGCGGGCGCCGTACCAGCCGAGCGTGAAGCGGTCGCGGGAGAGCAGGCTCACCCCGGTGTCGCACCCGAAGGCGACGAGGGCGACGAAGGCCCAGCGCTCCAGGCCGTGACCCTCGCGGCGGGCCAGACCCAGCGCGGCGGCGAGCAGGCAGGCCACGACGAGGACGCCGACGAACGGGCCGACCCGGTGCGTCATGAGGGTGTAGTCGCCGGCGGAGACCAGGACCGGGAACAGCCCGTGCCCGAGCGTCACGACCGCCGTCATGGTGAGGACGCCCAGCACGATCGCGCTGTGCGAGAGGATCGTGCGCCGCAGCCGTCCATCGGGGGAGCGGAGCCGCGCGTGCCACGACGCGGACCACGGCATGAGGGCAGCGGCGAAGAGCACCGTGGAACCGACGTGCCAGCTGAGCCAGAACCAGGACGCGGCGCCGGGGGCGAAGGGTGCGAGGCCCTCGTCGGTGATGACCCCGGGGAAGGTCAGGCCGTAGGGGATCACCGTGCAGGCCGACCAGGCGTAGGACCACGACAGCACGAGCAGCCGGGGTCCGCCGCCGGCGCGGTAGTGCTCGACGAGCAGCACGAAGGTCAGCAGGTCGCCGGCGAGGACCAGGACGAGGAAGGCGGGCAGGAACGAGGGGTTCTCGCCGATCGGGACGGCGGCGCTGCTGAGCAGCACCAGGGCCGCGACGGGGAGGCAGGCGGCCACGAGCAGCGGAGCGCGGCGCCCACGGCTCGGACGTCCCGTCGCGGGGGACGGCGGCTCGAGGTCGAGCCCCGGCACCGGTTCGGACGGGTGCTGGGGGCGGCACGCCGCGACCGCGGACCGCCAGAGGCTCCGGAGTCGCGAAGACCCCGCCTCCTCCGTCGTCCGGTGACCCACCAGCAAAAGACTCACCCCCACATAGTGACTGTCCTGTGGGTGGAATGTGGCTGATTGAGGAAGAATCGGGACCTAAGGACCACTCAACGGGGTGATAGGTAACATCTTAGCCGAGCCTCTGGTGGGTCGATCGGGTGCTCCGCCCTGAGGGCGGGCGGGAATGACCCGGCGTACGGCGGGGTTGAGAGCCCGTGCAGCCCGACGACTCCCGCCGCGTGTCCCTGCTGCTCGGGCTGCTCTTCGGGCTCGCCGGGATGGGCTCCTCGTCGGCGGCGATCGCCCTGCCGCTGATCGCCGGCGACCTCGGCGTCAGCGTAGGGGTCGCGACCTGGACGATCAGCCTGTACGCGCTCATGCTGGCCGTGACCACCGCCGTCTACGGCCGGGTCTCGGACCTGGTCGGCGTCCGGCTGCCGATGCTCGTCGGCATCGGGCTGATGGCCGGGGGTGCGGTCGTGGCGGCCTTCGCGCCGACCTTCGAGGTGCTGCTGGTCGCCCGGCTCTTCCAGGGCGCGGGGGCGGCCGCCGTCCCGACCCTGGGCGTGGCCGGGCTGACCGCGCGCTACGACGGTGCCGTGCGCGGGCTCGCCCTCGGCCGGCTCGCCGGCGTCGCGGCCGCGGTCAGCTGCCTCGGCCCGTTGGCCGGCGGTCTCGTCGAGCAGGCCTTCGGCTGGCGCGCGGTGATGGCGCTGCCGGTGCTCGGCGTGCTCGTGCTGCCCTTCATCTGGCGCGCCCTGACCGGGGAGGGCAGTGGTGCCCGCCTCGACATCCTCGGCGCGCTGCTCGTGGCCGGTACGGCGGGCGGCCTGGTGCTGCTGGTGCAGTCACCCTCCACCGGGCTGGTCGTCGCGGTCGTGGGGCTGGTCCTGATGGTGGTCGGCGCGCCGCTGGTCGCGATGCGGGTGCGCCGCCGCCCGGACGGGTTCCTGCCGCTGGCGGTCATCGCCAACCCGACCGTCGTGCGCAGCGCCGTGGCTGCCGCGGCCGTCCCGGCCGCGTGGTTCGCGCTGCTGGTCGGCGTGCCCGCGGTGCTGGTCGGCGCGGGCTGGGCGCCGTGGCAGGTCGGGCTGCTGCTGGTGCCGAGCTCGGTGGTCGCCCTGCTGGCCCCCCGCGTGGTCGGCCCGCTGCTGGTGCGGATCGGACCGGTCCGCGCCCTGGCCCTCGCCGGGGTGGTCTCCACCGCGGCGCTGCTGCTGGCCGCGCTCGGCACGGCGACGCTCGCCGCGCCCGAGGTCGGCGTCGCGGTGGTGATGGTGACCCTCGCCTTCGGGCTCGGCCAGCCCGCCCTGTCGGCCTCGGTCGGCGACGCCGTCGAGCCGCGGGTGCGGGGCGTCGCCCTCGGGGTGGCCACGCTGCTCTTCCTGGTGGGCGGCTCCATCGGCTCCGCCGTCGTCGGGGGCCTCGGGGGAGTGGTCGGGATCCCGACCAGCCTGCTCGTGCTGGCCCTGCTGCCGGTGCTGGGGCTGGTCGCGCTGTGGCCCGAGCTGCCGCGCGGGGCGGCTTACAGCAGCGCGGGTCTACTCGACGTACTTCGGTGCAGAAGAACGTGCTGGCCGAGAAGGTGACCCTGATGAACCGGGTCAACCAGATCACAACGACGACCTCGCGGTGCGCCCGAAGCTCAGCGACGAGACCGACGAGCTCAGCTACGACACCCTCGCCGAGGCCACGCAGAGCGAACGGGGCCTGCGGGTACCAACCACTGCTACACCGAGGACGAGATCACCAGGGCTGCGACGTCCGCTGCTCTGCGCCAACCGGATCGCGCTGGGCCAGATCGTGGGCGCGTCCGGCACGACATCGGCACGTCATGCTCGGCAACAACGGTGGCGGCATCGCCGGCCTCGGCGTCGTGGGCGACCAGCTACAAGGGTCTGGCGCACCGGCCTGCCCCAGCCCGAGAGGCGACTTCATGGCCATCGACTACGTGGCCCACGAGATGGGTCACCAGTGGGTGGACCGCACACCTTCAACGGCACCGAGATGAACTGATAGGGGGGGAAATTTTGGTTAAGGCAACGACGCCCCGGTGGTCACGGCGCCTGCGCCGCGCACCATCGCGATCCGTACGCCGTTCACGCTCACCGGCGAGGGCACCGACCCGAACGGTGACGCTCTGGTCTACACCTGGGAGCAGAACGACGTCGGAGCAGCCGACAGCGGCACGGGACTGGTCGACCAGACCAAGACCGACGGCCCCCTGTTCCGGATGTTCACCGCCTACGCCGCCGGTCACCCCGGCCGGCACCCTGACCTACGAGTCGCCCGGCGAGAACCTCGCCACGGGTGACTGAGCCGCACCTTCCCCGACCTCGACCAGGTGCTGGCCAACAACACCAACGCCGTCACCGGGCTGTGCCCGAGACGCGCCGGAAACGGGATGACGTCCCGGTCGACACGACGGACTGCTTCGCGGAGTGGCTGCCGACCGAGGACTACGTCGGGGCGAGCGAGGCCGGCAACACCGAGCCCTCGCTCGACTTCCGCCTCACCGCGCGCGACCTCGAGCGGCGGCGTACGTCGGGCGGGGTGGGGCCGCTCAGATGGCGCACTCGGGGTTGAGGATGCCGGCGGGGTCGAGGGCGTGCTTGATCCGCTGGTTCAGCGCCATCACGTCCTCCCCGAGGTAGCTGGCCAGCCAGGGCCGCTTGAGCCGGCCGACGCCGTGCTCGCCGGTGATGGTGCCGCCGAGCCGGATGGCGAGGTCCATCACCTCGCCGTAGGCCTGCTGGGCGCGCTCGGCCTGGTCGGTGTCGGCGGGGTCGAAGACGATCAGCGGGTGGGTGTTGCCGTCGCCGGCGTGGGCGAGGACCGCGATGGTGACGTCGCGCTCCGCAGCGATCGCGGCGATGCCGTCGACGAGGGCGCCGAGCTCGAAGAGCGGGACGCCGACGTCCTCGAGCAGCAGCGAGCCCTTCTCCTCGACCGCGGGGATCGCCAGGCGCCGGGCGACGACGAACTGCTCGGACTCCTCGGGGTCGTCGGTGAAGAACGCCTCCGTGGCGTGGTGCTCCTCGCAGATCGCGGTGATCTTCTCGATCTCCTCCGCGGCGTACTGGATGGGCTCGTCGGACTGGATGATCAGCATGCCCTCGGCCTCGCGGTCCAGGCCCATCTTGGTCATGTCCTCGACGGCGTTGATCGTGGCCTTGTCCATGAACTCCAGCATCGAGGGCCGCATGGTGCGGGTGATGGCCAGCACCGTGTCGACGGCGTCGTCGAGGGAGGAGAACGTCGCGACCAGCGTGGCGGGCGGACGCTGACGGGGCACGACGCGGAGCACGATCTCGGTCACGATCCCCAGCGAGCCCTCGCTGCCCACGAAGAGCTGCGTCAGCGACAGACCGGCGGAGTCCTTCATCCGGGGGCCACCGACCTTGATCGCCTTGCCGTCGGCGAGGACCACGGTCAGGCCGAGGACGTAGTCGCGGGTCACGCCGTACTTCACGCAGCACAGGCCGCCGGCGTTGGTCGCGATGTTGCCGCCGATCGAGCAGTACTCGTAGGAGGAGGGGTCCGGGGGGTACCACAGGCCGTGCTCGGCGCAGGCGGCCTTGACCTCGGCGTTCATCAGGCCCGGCTGGGTCACGCAGGTGCGGGTGACGGGGTCGACGGTGATCTCACGCATCCGCTCGGTGGAGATGATCATGCAGCCGTCGACGGCCGAGGAGCCGCCGGACAGGCCGCTGCCGGCGCCGCGCACGATGATCGAGATGGCGTGCTCGGCGGCGAAGCGGACCGCGGTCTGCACCTCCTCGGTGCTGCTCACCCGCACGACGACGAGCGGGGTGCCGACCCCGGGCGCCTGCGAGCGGTCGTAGCGGTAGTTGGCCATCGAGTCCGGATCGGTGATCACCGCACCGTCGGGCAGCGCCTCGACCAGGGGGGACAGGTCGGGTCCGTCGGCACGGGTCGCGGACGCGGGGTTCTCGGTCGTGGTGGTCACGGTGAACAGCTCCCGGGGTGTGGCGCCGCGCGGACCGGGTCGGCCGGTGTTCCACGAGACGGAATCAGATCTGGCGGTCATGACGTGGGCAGAGGCCTTCACCTTCCGCGCCGCGCGTGGTGATGTCAAGGGTGAGACGGCGGTCCCGCGGCGTCGCCGACCAGGCGGCGCGCCGCCTGCTGCAGCGCCGGCACGGCGCGGGCGACCACCTCGTCGGTGAGGCGGGTCAGGGGCCCCGAGACCGAGATCGCCATGGCCACCCCGGCGCCGGGCACGGGGGCGGCCACGCAGCGCACCCCGAGCTCCTGCTCCTGCTCGTCGACGGCGAACCCGAGGCGGCGTACGTCGGCCAGGGCCGCGCGCAGCGCGTCGGCGGTGCCCAGGGTGTACGCCGTCGGGGTGGGCAGGGGCGCGGCGAGCACCTGCTCGACCAGGGCGGGTCCGGCGTGGGCCAGCATCGCCTTGCCGACCCCGGTGCAGTGCAGCGCGACGCGGTGCCCGACGCGGGTGAACATCCGCATCGAGTAGGTCGAGGGCACCTGGGCGACGTACTCGGCCTGGTGGCCCGAGAGGACGGCGAGGTTCGCGGTCTCGCCCAGCTCGGCGACGAGGTCGGTGAGCACCCCGACGGCGGTCTCGGCGACCAGGGAGGTGGCCGCCGTGCCCAGCGGCACCAGGCGGAACCCGAGGGCGTAGCGGCGGTCCGGTCGCTGCCGGACGTAGCCGCGCTCGAGCAGGGTGCGCAGCAGCCGGTGGACGGTCGCCGGAGCCAGGTCGACCGCGGCGGCGAGCTCGGCCAGGGAGAGGTGGCCGCCGTGGGCCTCGACGACCTCGAGCAGGTCGAGCGCGCGGTGCAGGGACTGCACGCCCGTCCTGGTCTCCTGCTCGGTCGCCGGGGTGGGCCGCGCTTCGGTTGACACTGCCGACACCTCCTGGCTACGTTCGCTTGGTCTGAGATCAAGATTCCACATCGCGGAAGTTCGCGCCACAGGAGGACCCAGCATGAGCGAGTACGTCGAGGTCGGGGGACTGCGTGTCCACCCGGTGCTGCACCAGTTCGTCTCCCGCGAGGCGATCTCGGGCTCCGGGGTCGACGACGCCGACTTCTGGTCCGGTCTCGAGGCGGCGATCACCGAGCTGGCCCCCCGCCAGCGCGCGCTGCTCGCCCGGCGCGAGGAGCTCCAGAGCACCCTGGACACCTGGCACCGTGAGCACCCCGGCGTCCCGGGACGCGACGACTCGGCCGGGTCGTACGAGGACTACGAGGCGATGCTGCGCGAGATCGGCTACCTCGTCGAGGCGCCCGCCTCGGTCGAGGTGACCACCGAGGGCGTCGACCACGAGGTCGCCGAGGTCGCCGGACCGCAGCTGGTCGTGCCGCTGCTCAACGCCCGGTTCGCGACCAACGCGGTCAACGCGCGGTGGGGCTCGCTCTACGACGCGCTCTACGGCTCCGACATCATCGACGAGACCGACGGCAAGGAGCCGGGCACGAGCTACAACCCGAAGCGCGGCGAGGCCGTGGTGGCGCGGGCGCGGGCCGTGCTCGACGAGTGCTTCCCGCTCGAGGGCGGCTCCCACGTCGACGCAGTGGCGTACACCGCCGACGGCGAGGGGCTCGCGGTCACCGTGGGCGACCAGACGCTGCGCCTGGCCGACCCGTCGGCCTACGTCGGTCACCGCGGCGACGCCGCGGCGCCCGAGGCGCTGGTGCTGGTCCACCACGGCCTGCACGTGGAGATCGCGATCGACCCCGACTCCCAGATCGGGGGCGCGGACGCCGCCGGGGTCAAGGACGTCGTGCTCGAGGCCGCGATCACCACGATCATGGACCTCGAGGACTCGGTCGCCGCGGTGGACGCGGAGGACAAGGTGCTCGGCTACCGCAACTGGCTGCAGCTGATGCAGGGCACGCTGGCCGAGGAGGTCACCAAGGGCGGGGCGACCTTCACCCGGGCGATGCACCCCGACCGCACCTGCGTCGCGGCCGACGGCAGCGAGGTCACGCTGGTCGGTCGCTCGCTGCTCTTCATCCGCCAGGTCGGCCACCTGATGACCTCCGACGCCGTGCTCGACCCGAACGGCGACCCGGTGCCCGAGGGGATCCTCGACGCGTTCCTCACCGGGCTCGGCAGCTGCCACGACCTGCGGGGCGGCGAGCGGGGCGCCGACGGTGAGCCGCGCAAGTCCAACTCGCGCGCCGGCTCGATGTACGCCGTGAAGCCGAAGATGCACGGCCCCGACGAGGTGCAGCTGACCTGCGACCTCTTCGACCGCGTCGAGGACACCCTCGGCCTGCCCCGGCACTCGGTGAAGGTCGGGATCATGGACGAGGAGCGGCGTACGTCGGCCAACCTCGCCGCCTGCCTGCAGGTCGCCCGGGAGCGGGTCGCCTTCATCAACACCGGCTTCCTGGACCGCACGGGCGACGAGATCCACACCGACATGAACGCAGGGCCGATGGTCCGCAAGGGCGCCATGAAGGGCGAGTCGTGGATCGGCGCCTACGAGGACGCCAACGTCGACACCGGGCTCGCGGCCGGCTTCCGCGGCCGGGCGCAGATCGGCAAGGGCATGTGGCCCGCGCCCGACGAGCTCGCCGCCATGCTCGAGCAGAAGATCGGCCACCCGAAGGCCGGCGCCAACACCGCCTGGGTGCCCTCGCCGACCGCGGCCACGCTGCACGCCCTGCACTACCACCAGGTCGACGTGCGCCAGCGTCAGGCCGAGCTCGCCGACGGCGGGCCGCGCGCGTCGCTGGCCTCGCTGCTGACCATCCCGGTCGGGGTCGACGACTGGTCCGAGGAGGACAAGCAGGCCGAGCTGGACAACAACATCCAGGGCGTCCTGGGCTACGTCGTGCGGTGGGTCGACGCCGGGGTCGGCTGCTCGAAGGTCCCCGACATCACCGGCACCGCGCTGATGGAGGACCGCGCCACCTGCCGGATCTCCTCCCAGCACGTCGCGAACTGGCTCCACCACGGCGTCGTCGGCACCGAGCAGGTCGAGGAGACGCTGCGCCGGATGGCCGGCGTGGTCGACGAGCAGAACGCCGGCGACGACTCCTACGTGCCGATGGCCCCCGACCTCGACGGCCAGGCGTTCCTGGCCGCGCGGGAGCTGTGCCTGGAGGGCGTCGGTCAGCCGAGCGGCTACACCGAGCCGATCCTGCACCGCCGTCGCGCCGCCCGGAAGGCCGAGCTGGCCGCCGGACCGACCCCGTCCACCACCTCAGGAGACCCCGCATGAGCCACCGCCACCTCGACCTCGAGACCGCCCGCATGCTCATCGCCGCCGCCCGTGCCCACGGCAGCGAGCAGGGCCTGAAGCCGCTGACCGTGGTCGTCCTCGACCCCGGTGGGCACCTGGTCGCCGCCGAGCGCGAGGACGGCGCCTCGATCGGCCGCTTCGACGTCGCCCGCGGCAAGGCCCACGGCGCGCTCGCGCTGGGGATGGGCTCGCGCTCGATCATGGGCCGCGCCGAGCAGCAGGCGTACTTCGTGCTCGCCGCCGGCGCCGCCGTGGGGGGCTCCCTCGTCCCGGTCCCCGGGGGCGTCCTCGTGCGCGACGCGGACGGCGAGCTGATGGGCGCCGTCGGCATCTCGGGGGACACCTCGGACGCCGACGAGGCCGCCGCGGTCGCCGCGATCGAGGCCTACGGGCTCACCGCCCAGCCCGACTGATCGCCGAGGTGCCAGCCATCGTCGGTCGAGGTGCCAGTTCTGGTCGGTCTGCGGATCGGCTCGAACCGCCCCCGCGCTGACGTCGCGGTGCCTACAATGCGTGCGCCGGGGGACCAGCACCCTCGCGCCGGGGCGACCCCCGGACTACCACGGAGCACCGCATGGATCGATCAGCCGCACCGGACCCACCGGCGCACGTCACGGCTGCGTCCTCGTCGGTGCCGCCGCTCTCGTCGGGCCCGTCGGTGCTGCCGGTGACCTCGCGCACGCCCACCATCGCCGCGCTCGCCGCGCTCGCCACCGCCCTTCCCCGGCTCTCGGGGCTCGAGGAGCTCGTGGACGCCGTCACCGAGGCCCTGTGCGCGGCGGTCGAGGTCGACAGCGTCCACGTCGGTCGCGTCGAGATGGCGCAGGGCGTGGTCCGGGTCCTGCGCAACGCCGGTCGGATCGAGCCCTGGGAGGAGGGCAGGCCGCTCGCGGAGACCTACCCGCTGCGCGACCACCCCGAGCTCGTGCAGAACCCGACCGGGGTGGAGCCCTGGCTGGGCACGATGTCGCAGCGGCACGGCCCACGGCCCTACCGCTCCGCGCCGGGGCCGGAGGGTGACGACGAGCGCCCGTTGCACGGGCTGCGCGTGCCGATCCTCCACGCCACCGGCGTGTGGGGTGCGCTGCTGCTGCGGCGACGGTCCGGGCCGTTCAGCGAGTCGGAGGAGCAGGTCGCCCAGATCGGCGCCGGGC
Source organism: uncultured Actinomycetota bacterium (assembly GCA_963760555.1). Classification (GTDB taxonomy): domain Bacteria; phylum Actinomycetota; class Actinomycetes; order Propionibacteriales; family Nocardioidaceae; genus Nocardioides. Next base: position 65,665 of record CAVXDJ010000005.1, read on the forward strand.
TGCTCGCCGCCGGCATCGCCCGCGTGCTCGGTGACGAGACCCTGCGCGAGCTGGCCTACACCGACTCGCTCACCGGCCTGCCGAACCGCCGTGCCGCCGACCAGCGCCTCGAGGAGTGGGCCGGCGACGACGAGGTCGCGGCCGACCTGTTCGTGGTGCTCTGCGACGTCAACGGGCTCAAGCAGGTCAACGACCGGCACGGCCACCTGGTCGGGGACCGGCTGATCCGGGACGCGGCGCGCTGCGTGTCGCAGGCCGCGTCCCGCCTGCAGCCCGGGTTCGCCGCACGGGTCGGCGGCGACGAGTTCATGCTGGCGGGCCTCGCGTCGGAGGCCGCCGCGGTGGACGCGGTGGTCGAGGAGCTGGTGAGCGCGACGGCGCGGCTGCCCTTCGGCTCCGGGGTCTCCTGCGGTCTGGCCCACGCCCGGTCGCTGCTGCGCCGTGAGGACTCGGCGCAGACCCTGCTGCGCAGCCTGCTGCGCATCGCCGACGCTGAGCAGTACCGCCACAAGATGGCCTCGCGGGGCTCGCGGCGAGGACCGGGCCTGCAGGAGGCCACCGACGCACCGGGGGAGGCCGAGGCGCACGCGCAGGTCCTCGAGCAGCTCGCCGTGACGACCTCGGGGCAGCCCGTCGGCGAGAGCCTCGCCCTGGTGGCGCAGGCCGTCGCCCGGGCCAGCGGCGCCACGGCGTGGTGGGTCAGTCGCGTCGACCTGCAGCGGCACACGATGCAGTGCGTGCGCATCGAGGTCGAGCACCGCGAGGAGGAGCCGTCGTGGCCGATGGTCGCGGAGGACTACCGGCTCTACGACCTGCGTGACTACCCCGCGAGCGAGCGCGCCGTCCGCGAGTGCGGCACGTTCGCCGCCGACGCGTTGACGGGCGACCCGGCCGAGCGCCAGCACCTGATGCAGACCGGCTACTCGTCGGTGATCGCAGCGGGGCTCTGCGACGCCGAGGGCGGCGGCTGGCTCGTGGAGATCTGCGCCGCCACCGGCAACGACCTGCTGCGCTTCGAGGCCGTGCTGCACAGCGCGGTGGCCCGGGTCCGGCCTCCAGCCGGTCACCGTCCCTAGGGCTGCCGGCCCCGCCCGTCCTGCCGCACCCCGCGGCGCGCGGCCACGGCGAGCATCTCGCCGTGCGCGCCCGGGCCCGCACCGACCCGGGGGATGCGGCTGATCAGGGCGAGCCCGGCGAGGCCCCAGCCGCCGAAGATGAGCCACTCGTAGGGCCAGACCAGGGCCGCGGGCGCACCCGGCAGGTAGAGCAGCCCGACACCGGTGGCCAGGACGGCCGCGACCACCCCGGTGCCGACACCACCCGGCGTACGGAACGGACGCTCCATCGCGGGCTCGCGGCGGCGCAGCGCGACGAAGCTGATCGCGACCATGACGTAGGAGATGATCAGGCTGACCCCGCCGGCGTCGACGAGCCAGACCAGCATCTGGCGCCCGAAGAGGGGGGCGAGCACCGAGAGCCCGCCGATGAAGAGCAGGGCGTTGGCCGGGGTGCGGTGGCGCGGGTGCAGCGCGGCGAACCACCGCGGCAGCATCCCGGAGCCGGCCATGGCGTAGAGCAAGCGGCTGGCCCCGATCAGGAAGCCGTTCCACGAGGTCAGGATCCCCGCGACACCACCGATGACCAGCACGTTGCCCATCGTGCGGCTGCCCCACAGGGCCGCCATCGAGTCGGCGGCGGCGAGGTCGGAGCCGGCCAGCTCGGGCGCGGAGAGGCCGGAGCCGACGGTGAGCATGATCAGGACGTACCAGGTCACCGCCATCGCCACCGAGACCAGCAGCAGGATCCCGATCTTGCGGTAGGGCAGGTTGATCTCCTCGGCCGACTGCGGGATCACGTCGAAGCCGACGAAGAGGAAGGGCGTCGCCACGAGGACCCCGATCACGCCGGCGACGCCGCCGGTGAACAGCGGCTCCATGGTGCTCGTGGACCCGCCGACGAACGACCCGACGAGGAGCGCGGCGCCGACGGCGAGCAGGAACAGCACGGCGATCGACTGGAACACCGCGGCCGGGCGTACGCCGCGCACGTTGAGGTAGGTCATCACCACGGCCGCGACGACGCCGACGGCCACCCAGGAGAGGTAGACCTCGTAGCCCGCGACCGTCCACAGCTTGACCGCGAGCATGTCGGGGAACAGGAACAGCATCGTCTGCGGCAGTGCGACGGCCTCGAAGGCGACGACCGAGACGTAGCCGAGCACCAGGAACCAGGAGCACACGAACCCGGCGCGCGAGCCGATCGCACGCAGGACGTAGTGGTGCTCGCCGCCGGCCTGGGGCATGGCGGCGACCAGCTCGGCGTAGGTCAGGCCCACGAAGCCGACGACGATCCCCCCGAGGACGAAGGCCACGACCGCGCCGAGGGTGCCGGCCTCCTCGATGAAGCCACCGGTCAGCACGATCCAGCCGAAGCCGATCATCGCGCCGAAGGCGATGGCCAGGACGTCACCCTGGCCGAGCACGCGCGCGAAGGACTGCTCGGACGGGGCGTGGTCCTCGGTGGTCGCCATGGCGAGAGCATCGCAGGAAGGGCCCGTCGAGACCAGAGGTGCGGGAGGGCGTACGCCGGGCCGGCTCAGGTGAGCGCGGCGGGACTGAGCGGGGCCAGCGCCACCAGGACCTCCGGCACGACCTCGGGCACGACCTCGGGCCCGATCTCGGGCCCGGGGGGCGGCTGGGGCCGGTCGCGCAGCCACGTCGTCAGCCCGTCGGCGGCCATCGGGTGGGCGTAGTGGAAGCCCTGGGCGACGTCGCACCCCAGGGCGCTGAGGCGCCGCGCGGTGTCCGCGTCCTCGACGCCCTCGGCGACCATCCGCAGTCCCATGGCGTGGGCCAGGTCGACGGTCGACCGCACGATCGCACCCGCACGGGCGTCGGAGAGCTGCTGGACGAACGTCTGGTCGAGCTTGAGCTCGGTGACCGTCAGGTCGCGCAGGTAGGCCAGGGAGGAGTAGCCGGTCCCGTAGTCGTCGACGGAGACCGACACGCCGAGCGCGTGCAGCTCCCGGACGACCTGGGTCGCGCGCTCCGGGTCGGCCATCACGGTGTCCTCGGTGATCTCGATCTGCAGGCACTCCGGGGGCAGGTCGAGCTCGTGCAGGTGCCCGACGACCTGGTCGACGAGGCCGAGGTCGAGCAGGTTCGAGGCCGAGACGTTGACCGCGACGCTCAGCCGCACACCGTCGTCGCGCCACCGCGCTACCTGGTGCAGGGCCGAGCGCAGGACCCAGCTCGTCAGCGGCTGCATCAGCCGGGCCTCCTCGGCCAACGGCAGGAACTCCACCGGGGGCAGGAGGCCGCGCTCGGGGTGCTGCCAGCGCACCAGGGCCTCCACCCCGGAGACCGTCCCGCCGGGCAGGTCGACCTTCGGCTGGTAGTGCAGGACCAGCTCGTCGTGCTCCAGGGCGGCGCGCAGCTGCTCGACGGTCCGCAGGCGGGCGCCGGTCCCGGTGTCGGAGCAGGCGTCGTAGGTCCGGAACCCGTCACCGTGCGCCTTCGCCTCGTACATCGCGATGTCGGCCTGCTGCAGGAGGGTGGCCGCACTCCGCTCGGGGTCCTGGGCCTGCCCGGCCGCGGAGCCGGCGACCACGCCGATGCTGGCGCCGACGTGCACCGAGATCTCCTCGAGGTCGAACGGCACGAGCATCGCCTCGGTGATGGCGCGGGCGAGCTCGACGGCGACCTCCAGGGGGGTGGGCCCGTTCGCGGCGGAGCTCGGTGGACTCACGCTGAGCACGACGAACTCGTCACCCCCAGGCGCGCCAGCACCTGGTCCTCGCCGAGGCAGGCCGAGACCCGGGTGCTGACCTCGCACAGCAGCCGGTCGCCCGCCTGGTGGCCCAGGGCGTCGTTGACCTCCTTGAACCGGTTCAGGTCGAGCACGAGCACCGCGACCTCCTGGCCGCGGGCCAGGCTGGCGTGCAGGTCGACGAAGAAGCCGCGGCGGTTGAGCAGGCCGGTCAGCTCGTCGGTGCGGGCCTGGCGCCGGGCGTCGCCGAGCGCGTTGACCTCACGGAAGGTGAGGGCGGCGCGGATGCCGGCGGCCAGGACCGCCGCCGCGGCCAGGTAGCGCCCGACCTCGGTGTCGGTGTAGGTCAGCACGGCGACGCCGGTCACGGTGAAGACGCCGGGGAGCGCGATGGCGCTCCACCACGACGGTCCGGGACGGTGCTCGTCGAGGACGGCCTCCGGACCGCGGTCCGCGCCGGTGGTGGCGCCGGTGGTGGCGCCGGTGGTGGCGCCGGTGGTGGCGGGCCGGCACGCGGCGACGGCGATCAGCACGCTCGAGAGCGGCCACAAGATGTCGAGCGGGGTGCCCTCGACGTAGGTGCCGGCCGCCGTCCGCAGCGCGAAGACGGTGTCGGCGACGCCGACGACGGCCAGCGCGACGGCGACCAGCCGCAGCTCCCGCCCTCCGCGCCAGCCCACCGCGGTCAGGGCGGCCGCCGAGACGACGAGCATCAGCAGGTCCCCGGCGGGGTAGCTGAGGTTCACGATCACCTCGGCCGCGCCGCCGCCGCTGAGCGAGATCAGCTGGTCGAAGCCCAGCACCCAGGCGACGGCGGCCGAGCCGAGGCCGGCCACCGCACCGTCGAACCAGGTGCTGACCAGGAACCGCGGTGCGACGCTGCGCGCCAGCAGGAGCAGGCCGACGTACATCGCGGGGAAGAACGCGAGGTAGCACCAGTCGGCGACCGAGGGGTACGGCGGGTCGGCGGCGTCGCTGAGCAGCACGGCGTACGCGAGGTCGCCGAAGGCGGTCGTCACCAGCCCGGCTGCGATGAAGAGCCAGGGCCACCGCAGCGGCCGCCCGCCGCCCAGGCCCCGCAACGCGCACACCAGCGCGCAGGCGAGCTGCACGGCCAGGTAGACGCCGACGTCGAACCACGCCACATAGCTGCCGGGAGACCTCAGCACCGTGCTGAGGGCGAAGGCCGCGAGCCCCGCCACGGCGAGGGCCAGGACGACACGTTGCGCGCGCACGGTGGCGTCGCGTCGCGCCGTCGCTGGGAGCACGGTCAGGTCCTGTCCACTACCTACGTCCGCGCCGGTCGGCTGCGGATCCTCCTAGGTATCGCCCGCGGCAGGCACGGACTTGAACAGGTCCAGACGGGTCCCCGGAACTGGGGTGCCACCGCGGGACCGGGGCCGGTGCGTGAGGGTCAGGATCCCTTGCGCGCGCGGGCGGCGGTCTTGGCGCGGTCGTGGGCGTCGAGGGCGACCTTGCGGATGCGTACCTGGTCGGGGGTGACCTCGACGCACTCGTCGTCGCGGCAGAACTCCAGGCACTGCTCGAGCGAGAGCCGGCGCGGCGGGATCAGCTTCTCGAAGTTGTCGGAGGTCGCGGAGCGGATGTTGGTCTGCTGCTTCTCCTTGGTGATGTTGACGTCCATGTCGTCGGCGCGGGAGTTCTCGCCGATGATCATGCCCTCGTAGACCTCGGTGGTGGGCTCGACGAACATCACGCCGCGCTCCTGGAGGTTCGTCATGGCGTACGCCGTGGCCGCACCCTTGCGGTCGGCGACCAGCGAGCCGTTGGTGCGCGAGCGGATCTCGCCGGCCCAGGGCTCGTAGCCCTCGGAGATGCCGTGGGCGATGCCGGTGCCGCGGGTGTCGGTGAGGAACTCGGTGCGGAAGCCGATCAGGCCCCGCGCGGGGACCATGAACTCCATGCGCACCCAGCCGGTGCCGTGGTTGGTCATCTGCTCCATGCGGCCCCGGCGGGACGCGAGCAGCTCGGTGATCGTCCCGAGGTACTCCTCGGGGGCGTCGATGGTCAGGCGCTCGTAGGGCTCGTGGAGCTTGCCGTCGACCTCCCGGGTGACCACCTGCGGCTTGCCGACGGTCAGCTCGAAGCCCTCGCGGCGCATCTGCTCGACGAGGATGGCCAGCGCGAGCTCACCGCGGCCCTGGACCTCCCAGGTGTCGGGCCGCTCGGTGGGCAGCACGCGCAGCGAGACGTTGCCGACGAGCTCGGCGTCGAGGCGGTCCTTGACCAGCCGAGCGGTGACCTTGCCGCCCTTGGTGCGACCCACGAGCGGGGAGGTGTTGGTGCCGATGGTCATCGAGATGGCCGGCTCGTCGACGTGGATGAGCGGCAGGGCGACGGGGTTCTCGGCGTCGGCGAGGGTCTCGCCGATGGTGATCTCCGGGATGCCCGCGATGGCCACGATGTCGCCGGGCCCGGCGGACTCGCCCGGCTTGCGCTCGAGGCCCTCGGTGACGAGCAGCTCGGTGATGCGGACGTTCTTGACCTCGCCGTCGCGGCGCATCCAGGCGACGGTCTGCCCCTTCTTCAGCGTGCCCTGGTGGACACGGACCAGCGCGAGGCGGCCCAGGAACGGGGAGGCGTCGAGGTTGGTGACGTGGGCCTGGAGCGGGGCGCCCTCGTCGTAGGTCGGCGCGGGGATGGTGTCGAGGATCGTCTTGAACAGCGGCTCGAGGTTGTCGCCCTCGGGCATCGACGCGTTCTCCGGCGCGACCAGGGAGGCGATCCCGGCCCGGCCCGAGGCGTAGACGACGGGGAAGTCGAGCGCGTCCTGGGAGTGGGAGTCGTCGAGGAGGTCCATGAAGAGCTCGTAGGTCTCGTCGACGACCTCCGCGATCCGGGCGTCACCGCGGTCGGTCTTGTTGACGACCAGGATCACCGGCATGTCGGCGTTGAGCGCCTTGCGCAGCACGAAGCGGGTCTGCGGCAGCGGGCCCTCGGAGGCGTCGACGAGCAGCACGATGCCGTCGACCATCGACAGCCCGCGCTCGACCTCGCCACCGAAGTCGGCGTGGCCGGGGGTGTCGATGATGTTGATCGTCATCGGCTTGCCCTCGGCGGCGGGACCCGCGTAGTGCACGGCGGTGTTCTTGGCGAGGATCGTGATCCCCTTCTCGCGCTCGAGGTCACCGGAGTCCATGACGCGCTCGGCGACGCTCTCGGCCTGGTGCGCGGTGAAGGCGCCGGCCTGGCGGAGCATGGCGTCGACCAGCGTGGTCTTGCCGTGGTCGACGTGCGCGACGATGGCGACGTTGCGCAGGTCGGAGCGGGTGGTGTTTCCAGACATGGGGTGGTGACGTCGCTTCCGGTGGGAGACAGTGCTCGATCGGCGCCGGTGGGACGCGGCGGTCTCGAGGGTCCTCGGGGGTCGAGGCGGGGTGGTGCTGGGGTGGTGCGGGGGGGTGCGGGGGTGGTGCTGGGGGGTGCGGGGGTGGTGCGGGTGGCCCGAGGGCCTCGACGAGTCTACGGGCGGGCGGCGCTGGCGCCGATTCGACGTACGGAGGGGGGTGGGCGGGTGGGCGCGGCCCGCGCCGCTGTCGCGCGCGGGCGGCGTACGTGCGGCGTAGGGCGGCGTACGGCAGGCGGGGCGGCGTACGCGGGGTGGGGCGGCTCACGCGGTCCAGGCGGCTGGGCGCTGGTCGGACCGGTGGCCGTGGGAATCACCGGCTGGCCGGGTGTTCTCGAACCTGTCGCCCTTTGCAACAGCCGACATGCTCGGCAATCACCGGCCAGCCGGGTGTTCCTGGGGCCGGTGGGTGGGAATCACCGGCTGGCCGGGTGTTCTCGAACCTGTCGCCCTTTGCAACAGCCGACATGCTCGGCAACCACCGGCCAGCCGGGTGTTCCTGGGGCCGGTGGGACGGATGGGACCGCCAGCGCCCGGTGCCGCCGATCAGCCGGCGAGGGAGCCGCCGAAGATCTGCCAGGCCAGGGCGGACTTGGCGACGAGGCTGAGCACGAGGTAGGCCTTCTCGCCGTACGCGTAGCTGCGCCAGGGGCCGACGCCGCGGTACTGCAGCCACTGGTTGACCGCGAAGCTCGAGAAGAAGACGAGCAGCGAGGCGAAGATGCCGAACACGAAGCCGGGGACGGTCTCGGCGCCGACGAGGTTGATCGCGATCACGACCCACGGCGCGGCGCCGGCGATCGTGCCGAACCAGAACGGCAGCATCGTGGTCGACGCCCGACCCGGCGGGTTCATCTGCTCCTGGAGCCAGCCGAAGAGGATCATCGCGACGTTGGCGCCGATCACCGCGACGACCGCGCCGAGGTCGGTGATGCCGTTGTAGAAGCCGATCAGGACGATCATGATCGTCGCGCTGACCGAGTACTCGACCCACCGGAACCGGTTGATCCCGTGCCGCAGGCCCGCCTCGTACCGTCCGCGCAGCGCCGTCCCGGTCAGGCCGTGGTCGAGCGCGGCGAGCAGCAGGAACGCCGCGATCGCCCAGCCGACGCGGACGTCGAAGAGCGCCTCCGGGGCCGGGGCGGCGGTGCCCGGGGGACCCTGGGGGAAGGACGAGGTCACGGTGATCGCGAAGTCGGTCGCGAGCGCGAGCACCGCGACCGCCTGGAGGCCGTGGAGCACGGTGAGCGCGAGGTTCCAGCGCCGCAGCGAGGCCAGCGCGCCGTCGTCGACCCCGGCCGCGACGTGGGTGGAGGGCAACCCGTCCGCCCGGTGGGCAGGATGCGGCTCGGGAACGGGCTCGGATGCGGTGCCGGTGCTCATGGGACTCAGATCGTCGGAGGTGGGCAACGTGGTGCCGGGCTGCCTAGGGTGCACCCATGGTCAACTACGCCACCGCCGACGCCGTCACCCGGGAGGACCTCCTGGCCTTCGTCCGGCCCCGCCACCAGATGACGCTGATCACCCGGCGTCGCGACGGGCGGCCCCAGGCCAGCCCGGTCAGCGGCGGCGTCGACGACCAGGGTCGGATCGTCATCTCGACCTACCCGCAGCGGGCCAAGGCCGCCAACCTGCGTCGTGACCCGCAGACCAGCGTGGTCGTGCACTCCGAGGACTGGAACGGCCCCTACGTGCAGGTCCACGGCACCGCCGAGGTGCTCGACATGCCGAGCGAGGAGGCCGAGGACGGGCTCGTCGAGTACTTCCGCTGCATCGCCGGGGAGCACGACGACTGGGAGGAGTACCGCGCCGCCATGCGCAAGCAGGGCAAGTCGCTGGTGCGGATCACGCTCGAGGACTGGGGCCCCGTCGCCACGGGCGGCTTCCCGCCCGAGCGCGACGAGACCGGGTCCTGATCCTGGTCCGGGGCCGATGCCGGCGTACGGCGTCGCTCACCCGCCGCGGCGGCGTACGGCGCGCACCCGCGACGGCTGCTCGCCGCTGCGGGCCGGCGGGCCGTGGACCCTGCTCCGTCGCACGGTGAAGCGCTGGCTGGGCCAGGCCGCGAGCGGACCCAGCAGCGAGAGCATCGCGGGCAGCACGACCAGCCGCACGACGAGGATCTCGATCGCGATCCCCAGCGAGAGCGCGAAGGCGAGCTGGCGGAACGGCCCGAGCGGCACCAGGGCCAGCAGCCCGAAGCTGGCGCCGAGGGCGAGACCGGCGGTGAAGACCGCGCTGACCGACGACGGCAGCGCCATCCGGATCGCCTGGCGCATCGTGTTGCCGCGCGCGTCCTCCCACACGTGGCCGACGGTGAAGATGTTGTAGTCGGAGCCGAAGGCGAGCAGCAGCACCGCCGCGGCGAACGGGACGTAGAAGGTGAGCCCGAGACCGGGATCGATCCCGTCGAAGACGAGCCCGGTGATGCCCAGGGTCGCGCTGAGCGACAGCACGGTGGTGGCCAGCAGGGCGATCGCGGCCACCACGGCGCGCAGGAAGAGCACCAGCATCAGCAGGTTGGCCGCCAGGGCGGCCACGGCGATGCGGAGCAGGTCGTTCTCGGTCTGCGCGACGAGGTACGCCGCCGTCGCGCTGTCGCCGGCCAGGGCCACGGAGTTCTCGGTCAGGCCGGCCTGACGCATCAGCCCCGGCAGGGTCCGCTGGATCAGGTTCGTCGTCGCGACCGCCTCGGCGCCGAGGGGGTCGGAGTCCATGATCAGCAGGAACCGGGCGGCGTCACCGCCGGGCGCGAGGAGCAGCCGCCTGTCGACCGCGGCCGGCTGCGAGCCGGGTCCGAGCACGCCGGCCACCCCGGGAAGCGAGGCCAGCCCGGTGCCGAGCCGGGCCAGCGCGGTGCGGTCCTCGGCCACGCCGGCGCCCTCGACGACGACCTCGGTGGGGGACAGGATGCCCTCGGAGAAGCCCTCCTGCGCGCTCGCGGCGGTCTCCCGGATGGCGCTGTCCGGCGGCAGCGCGCCGAGGAACGACACCCCGAGGTCCAGGCGCAGCACGAGCGAGGCCGACAGGGCGAGGCCCACCAGGCACGGCACCAGCACGAGCAGCGCCGCACGACGGCTCGAGGTCACCCTCTCGATGACCCCGCGCGGCCAGGTCGGGGTCGCGACGTGCGTGGCCCGGCGCCAGCGCGCGGGCAGTCCCGCGCCGGAGGTCGCGGCCGGCTCGGGGTCCTCGGCGTCGGCGCGGTGGCGTCGTCGCGACGGCCAGAACACCCGGTCGCCGAGGATGGCCATCAGGGCCGGGACCAGGGTGATCGCCACGACCAGACCGACGGTGACGGTGAACGCGAGCGCCGGGCCGAGGGCCCGGAAGAAGGGGGACTGGGCGGCGAGCAGGGTCGCGGTGCCCAGGGTCACCGCGAGGCCCGCGACGGCGACGATCGGCCCGGAGCGGGCGATGGCCAGGGTGGTGGCGGCGATCGAGGCGCGGCGTACCTCCGAGCGTTCTCGGCCCTCGCCCGCCACCACCTGCGGGGTCTGGTCGCGCAGGGAGGAGCAGAAGAAGATGACGTAGTCGGTGACCACGCCGAGCAGCAGCGCGACCACGACGGGTTCGAGCTCGTCGGGACTGGCGAGGTCGAAGCGGGCGGAGAGGTACGCCGAGAGCCGCAGCGTCACGACGTAGGCCACCCCCGCGGTGAGCAGCGCGATCACGGGGGCCAGCACCGAGCGGAAGGCCGCGCCCACGATGAGCACGATCGCGATCAGGGTGAACAGCTCCACAGCGGGCAGGGAGTCGCGGATGATGCTGCCCTGCAGGGAGCGGGCCGGCGCCGATCCCGTCACCCCGATCACCTGGTCGCGGTCGCCGAAGAACCGCTCGGCGTACCGCTCGGCGGCGCGCGTGCGGGCCCCGAGCGAGGCGTCGGGCCCGAAGAGCAGGTAGGTCAGCGAGGTGGTGTCGGCCTCCTTGCTGCCCGGGAACAGCCCGAGGGTGTTGGTCAGCGGCAGCGCGCCGAGGATGGGTCGTACGTCGCCGGCCTGGCCGCGGTCGACGGCGACGGCGCGCACGACCGTGCGGGCCTGCAGGTAGGGGGAGATGCCGTCGCGGTCGCGCTGCACGACGACCGTGCGCGCGATCAGGGGGAAGCCGAAGAGGTCCACCGAGCGCTTCTCGGTGGTCACCGCCGGGGTGTCGCCGGAGAGCAGGCCGTCGAGCCCACCGCCGCCCGGGGGGTGCGCGGGCAGGAACGAGGTGCAGGCGAGCACGATCGCGATCCATCCGAGGACGATCAGCCACCGCCCCGCCACGAGTGCGCGGGCGAGCAGGCCGCTGGCCCCGTCGGTGCCGGGCGGTGCCGCGCTCACGACGGCCCCGGTGCGGGAGACCTCACGGCCGGCGGATGCCGAGTCGGGCGAGCTCGGCGTCGGCGAGCTGGCGGTCGACGTTGCTGTGCTCCGGCGACGGGTCGAGCGTGGCCACCGCGTCGTAGGGCAGCGAGGAGCGCGCCCGGTCGGCGAGGTAGCGCTCGAAGCCGGCGTCGTCACCGTGCTCGCTGAGCTGCCGCTTGATGCCGCGGACCTCGCGGCCGCGGCGCAGCCGCAGCGGGACGTAGAGCCCCAGGATCGGGCTCACCGGGATGCCGACGACGGCGATGCCCAGCAGGATGCCGAGCTGGCGCAGCTGTCCCTTGACCTCGGCGCCCCGCGTGGTGATGTCGGCGGCGCTGGCCTGCAGGTCGGCGCCGATGCCGGCCGGCTTGTCACCGACCACGGGGACGCCGGCGAGGCTCTCCAGCCCGTCGCCGACCGAGGCCAGGGACCGGCCCGAGCTCGAGATGGTGTCCCCGACGTCGGCGGCGCTCCACAGCGTCACGCCGGTCCAGACGCCGAGCACGACCCACAGGACGACCCAGAACAGCACGACGGCGTCGAGGAGCTTGACGCTCTTGTGGTCCGCGGCTACCCGTAAGGTCGTCTGCACGGCACTGTTCCTACCAGAGCGTCCCGACAGGGGGCTGCACCTGCGGGGGCGGTGCCGACGACGTCGCACCGTGGCGTAGAAGGGAACCATGATCGAGATCGAGGCCCACGAGTCCTGGTGGCAGCGCTGGGGCGTGCGGCTGCTGCCCGCCGCCACGTTCCTGGTCGGGCTCGCGCTGGCCGCCGTCGTCGTGCGCGCGACCGGACCGCAGGGGGACACGCCTGCGGCTGCGGCGGTGGCCCCGTCGGCCGCCGCGTCGAGCGGGGCGACGAGCCCCGACACCGTCGTCACGCTCCCGGGCGCGTGCCAGGACGCCGCACGCAACATCACCGAGGCGACCCGGCTGCTCGACGACGCGGCCGGCGCCGTCCGCGACTTCGAGCCGCAGCGGCTGGTCGACCTGCTCAACCAGCTCGAGGACATCGACGCAGCGACCCGCCCACTGGCCGAGGAGTGCTCGCAGGTCAACGTCGCAGCCAGCGAGTCGGCCAGCGAGTCGGCCAGCGAGTCACCGAGTCCGTCACCCAGCGAGTGACCGGTGCTGGCCGGTGTCGGCGCCGTGGTCCACGATGAGGCCATGAGTCGATCCCGGGGCTGCTGCGGCTTCGTCCCGCCCTACCTGCTCGACCGGTTGGGGTGGCAGCGGACGCTGCAGCTCGACACCGGGCTGCGTGAGCGGCGCGCCGCGTCGGCCGCGGGTGCGGCCGCTCCCCGGCCCGCGGGGGTGGGCGAGGAGGTGGTCTGGACCGTGCACACCGCGGCCGGCACGACCGACCTGCCCGGTGAGCTGGTGCGCGCCGACGGCGACCCCGCGTCGGACGACCCGGCCGTCGATGAGGCCGCGGCGGGGATCAGCGGAGCCCTGGCGCTCTTCGCCGAGGTCTACGACCGGGACTCCTTCGACGGGGCGGGCGCACCGGTCGTGCTCACGGTGCACTACGGCCGCGACTACGCCAACGCCTTCTGGGACGGGACCCAGCTGGTGTTCGGCGACGGCGACGGCGAGGTGTTCGGGCGGTTCACGCGCAGCCCCGACGTGCTGGCCCACGAGCTGACCCACGCCGTGACCGAGCGGACTGCGGGCCTGGTCTACGAGGGTCAGTCCGGCGCGCTGAACGAGTCGGTCTCCGACGTCTTCGCGGTGTGCGCGGAGCAGCGGCTGCTCGGCCAGACCGCGGCCGAGGCGGACTGGCTGGTGGGCTCCGCGCTGTTCCTGCCCGGCGTACGGGCGCGGGGCCTGCGTGACATGGCGGCGCCCGGCACGGCCTACGACGACCCGCGACTGGGCCGGGACCCGCAGCCGGCCCAGATGGCCGACTACGTCGAGACCACCGATGACAACGGGGGCGTGCACCTGAACTCCGGGATCCCCAACCGGGCCTTCCAGCTCGCGGCGACCGGGATCGGCGGGACGTCGTGGGAGGGCGCGGGCCGGATCTGGTACGCCGCGCTCACCGGTGGCCAGGTCTGCGGGCGCACCGACTTCGCCGGGTTCGCCGCCGCGACGATCGCGGCGGCCGGCGTCCACGCGGACGTGGTGCGTCAGGCGTGGGCGAGCGTCGGGGTGGAGCCGGTGGAGGGTTCGGTGGGCGCGCCGCTGGGGCCGGAGCCCGCGACCGCGGGGCGGGGGACGGTGCGGGTGCGCCGCACCGGAGGTTTCGCGGGTCGCTCGGTGGAGGGCGAGGTGGCCCTCGACGGCGAGGCCGAGCCGGCCACGAGCCTGCGCGCGCTCCTCGCGCGCATCGACCTCGCCCAGGTGCGCTCGGCGATGCCGAGCCAGGCGCGCCCCGACCACTTCACCTACGCCTTCGACCTTGCCGGAGCCCACGGCGAGGTGCACGAGCAGGACCTCACCGACGACCTGCGCGCGGTCGCCGACCTCGTCCTGCGTCCACCCCACGCCTAGATGGCCGGCGGCGACACGGGCCCGACCCAGGGCGGCGCGGTCCGTGGGCTGGCCCTGGTGTGCTCGGCCGGGATCCTGTGGGGCACGATCGGGCCCGGTGTCGCGCTGGCCGCCGACGACGACAGCCTCGCGATCCTGACCGTCGGCGCCTACCGGGCGCTGGTCGCCGTCGCAGTGCTGGGTCTGGCCATGCTGGTCACGGGCCGGTGGCGGGGGTTCTGGGCGCACGCGCGCCCGCAGTGGCGCCGGGTGGTGGCGGTCGGGCTGCTCACCGCGACCTTCCAGCTGCTCTTCTTCGTCTCGGTGCCCGCGGCCGGGGTCAGCGTCACCGTCGTGGTGACCCTGGGCTTCGCGCCCGTGCTGCTGCTGGTCCTGGGCGCCGTACGGCGGCGCCGGGCGCCGGGCGTGGCGCAGGTCCTGACGGTCGTCGTGGCCATCGCCGGACTGCTGCTGGTGGCCGGCCCCGGCGGCGGCACGACGGGCAGCAGCCCGGGCTGGGGTGTCCTCGGCGCGCTCGGCGCGGGTGTCGCCTACGCGCTGTCGGCCGAGGTCAGCGGCCCGCTCTCGCAGCGGCTCGACACGCTCACGATGACCACGGCCACGATCGGCGTGACCGCGCTCGCCCTGCTGCCCACCGGGCTGCTCGCGCCCTGGGTCCGGGGCGAGCCACTGGGGTCGCGGTCGCCGTCGTTGTGGTTGCTGGTGGTCTACCTCGGGGTCGTCACGATGGCGCTCGCCTACGCGCTGCTGTTCGCCGGGCTGCGTACGACCCCGGGAGCGGCGGCCGTCGTCGCGACGCTGCTCGAGCCGGTCACCGCCGTCCTCATCGCGACGGTGCTGCTGGGGGAGTCGATCGGGGTCGCCGGTGTCGTGGGGACCGCGCTGATCCTGTCCGCCGTCGGCTCCCTGGGTCTGCGCCGGGAACCGGCGGTGTCCGCCGAGCTGCCCCCGCCGCAGTAGGCCGAGGCCGGCAGGGACCGCCGAAGTTCCCCTCCCTGTCAGCCGAAGTTCCCCTCTTTGTCAGCCGAGGTGCCACCTTTTGCAGGTCGACGTTCCAGTGGTAGCAGGTCGAGGTTCCGGTCTGCGGCGTTCGACCCCCCGCGCGGCGCGGCGCGCGTCCGACGTACGCCGGGCGGAGCGCGACGATCCTTGGCACCTCGGACGACGATCTGCGGCACCTCGGCTTCGGACGACGATCTGCGGCACCTCGGCTGTGGAACCTCGGCTCGCAGAAGGTGGAACTTCGGCTTGCAGAGGGTGGAACTTCGGCGGTCAGGGGCGGCGGTCGACCTTGTGCTGGGCGGCCTGGGCGCGGGGCTTGATGACGAGCTCGTCGATGTTGACGTGGGGCGGGCGGGTGACCATCCAGCCGATCGCGTCGGCGACGTCCTCGGCGGTGAGCGGCTCGGCGACGCCCTCGTAGACCTTGGCCGCCTTCTCCGCGTCGCCGTCGAAGCGGACCGTGCTGAACTCGTCGGTCCGCACCATCCCGGGGGCGATCTCGCACACCCGCACCGGCTGGTCGAACAGCTCCAGGCGCAGCGTCTCGGAGACGACCTGCGTGCCGTGCTTGGCCGCGGTGTAGCCCGCCCCGCCCTCGTAGGCGACCCGGCCGGCGGTGGAGCCGACGTTGAGGATCGTGCCCGCCCCGGACGCCACCAGCGCGGGCAGCAGGGCCCGGGTGACCTGCATCAGACCGATCACGTTGACCTCGTACATCGCCCGCCACTGCTCGGCGTCGGCCTGCGCGACCGGCGACATCCCGAACGCCCCGCCGGCGTTGTTGACCAGCACCGCGAGCCGTTCGCCGACCTGCTCGGCCAGCGCCGCGACGGACTCGGCCGAGGTGACGTCGCAGGTCACCGCGGTCCCGCCGATCTCCGCGGCCAGCCCGGCGACCCGCTCGGTACGCCGGGCGGCGCACACCACGTGGTAGCCCGCGGCGGCCAGGACGCGCGCCGTGGCCGCACCGATCCCGCTGCTCGCGCCGGTGACGACGGCGAGGGGGCGCTGGGAGGGGAGGGGGGAGGCGTCCGTGGAGGTCATGGGCCCATTGTGGGACCAGGGTCGCGGGAATGCGTGAGCGCGGTGGGTGGTTGGCGTCGTGGCGCACGATCGGTCCACTCGTCGGTGAGGAGAGCAGCCATGGGCGCACCCGCGGTACGCCGGGTCGCGATGATCAGCCTGCACACCTCCCCGCTCGACCAGCCGGGCACGGGGGACGCCGGCGGCATGAACGTCTACGTCACCGAGCTGTCGCGGCGCCTGGCCCGCCAGGGCGTCGAGGTCGACATCTTCACCCGGGCGACCAGCTCGTCGCTGCCCGCGGTCGTCGACCTCAGCGACGGCGTCGACGTCCACCACATCCACGCCGGGCCGTTCGAGGGCCTGACCAAGAACGAGCTGCCCGGCCAGCTGTGCGTCTTCGCCCGCGAGGTGCTGCGCGCCGAGGCGGCCCAGCCCTCGGGCCACTACGACGCGGTGCACTCCCACTACTGGCTCTCCGGGCAGGTCGGCGCCCTGGCCCGCGACCGTTGGGGCGTGCCCCTGGTGCACTCGATGCACACCATGGCCAAGGTCAAGAACGCCGCGCTCGCCGTGGGCGACACCCCGGAGCCCGCCGCCCGGATGATCGGCGAGGAGCAGGTCGTCGAGGCCGCCGACGTGCTGGTCGCCAACACCGACCTCGAGGCCAAGCAGCTGATCAACCTCTACGACGCCGACCCCGGACGGGTCGAGGTGGTCTACCCCGGCGTCGACCTCGACGTCTTCGTGCCCCGCGAGCCCGCCGGCGTCCGCGCCCACCTCGGCCTGCCCGTCGACGCGGTCGTGCTGCTCTTCGCCGGCCGGATCCAGCCGCTCAAGGCGCCCGACGTCCTCCTGCGCGCCGTCGGGCGGCTCCTCGAGCACGACCCGGACCTGCGCCGCCGGCTCGTGGTGCCGGTCGTGGGGGGCCCGTCCGGGAGCGGTCTGGACCGGCCGACCAGCCTGGTCTCGCTCGCCGCCGACCTCGGGATCACCGACGTCGTGCGGTTCGTGCCGCCGGTGGCCCAGGACGAGCTCGCCCGCTGGTACGCCGCGGCCGACCTGGTCGCCGTCCCCTCCTACAACGAGTCCTTCGGCCTCGTCGCCGCCGAGGCCCAGGCCTGCGCCACCCCCGTGGTCGCCGCGGCGGTCGGAGGCCTGCCCACCGTGGTGCGCGACGGCGTGAGCGGCCTGCTCGTCGACGGCCACGACGCCGACGACTGGGCGCGCGCGCTCGGCTCGCTGGTCGCCGACCCCGCGCGGCTGCGCCGGATGGGACAGGGCGCGCTCGTCCAGGCCCGGGAGTTCTCCTGGGAGGCGACCGCCCAGCACACGCTCGAGGTCTACGAACGGGCGAGGCGCCTCGTGCGAGAGTCGTCGTCGTGACCCCCGACCCGCCGCTCGACCCGTCGCTGGACCAGCCCGCCGACCGGACCCTCGACGAGCACCCCGACGCACCACGGCGCCAGACCCCCGACCAGGTACGCCGCTCCGCCCGGGTGCGGGCCTGGCTCGACGACGGTGGCATCGAGCACGAGGAGACCGCGCCGGGCCTGTTCTCCTTCGCCCTGCCGGGCGAGCGCAAGCTGCAGACCCCCGTGCGCCTCGACGTCGGCGTGCACGCGCTCGGCGTGCACGCGTTCGTGTGCCGCAACCCCGACGAGGAGCACGAGCGGGTCTACCGCTGGCTGCTCCAGCACAACCTGCGCACCTACGGCGTCTCCTTCGCCCTGGACCACCACGGCGACATCTACCTCGACGGCCGTCTCCCGCTCAGCGTCCTCGACGGCGACGCCGAGTCCGAGGAGCTCGACCGGCTGCTCGGCGCCGTGCTGACCACCTCGGACGAGTCGTTCAACACCATCCTCGAGCTCGGCTTCGAGTCCTCCATCCGCAAGGAGTGGGACTGGCGCCACCTGCGCGGGGAGTCGACGGCCAACCTCGAGGCGTTCCGCGGCTGGTTGGAGACCGACGACCGCGCCTGAGCGGTGCCCCGCCCTGCTCAGGCCGTGAGGGCGCGCGGGTGGTCGACGATGAACTGCTCGGCCGGGACCGGGCGACCCAGCAGGTAGCCCTGGCCGAAGTACGCGCCGACCGCCTGCAGGTGCGAGGCCTGCACGGCCTCCTCGATGCCCTCCACCACGACGGTGACCTCACCGGTCGAGACCAGCCGGACGACGGTGCGCATCAGGGCGAACGCGGCCGGCGAGGTCGCGATGTCGGTCACGAGCGAGCGGTCGATCTTGACGGTGTCGACGGGCAGCCGCTGCAGGTGCGAGATCGAGGAGTAGCCGGTGCCGAAGTCGTCGATGCCCAGGCCCACCCCGAGCGCCCGGAGCCGGTGGAGCGTGGCGAGCACGGCCGGGTCCTGGGCCAGCAGCGCCGTCTCGGTGATCTCGAGCAGCAGCGAGGTCGGCTCGACCCCGGCCCGCTCGAGGGCGGCGGCGACCTGCTCGACGTACCCGGGCTGGCCGAGCTCGAGGGCCGAGACGTTGACGTGGGTGCGGTACGTCGGCGCGAGGCGTCCCCGCCAGGCCGCGGTCTGGGCGAGCGCGGCCGCGAGCACGTGACGCCCGAGGGCGTGGATCAGGCCGGAGGCCTCGGCGGCCTCGACGGCCAGCGCCGGGGGGACCTGACCGCGCACCGGGTGGCGCCAGCGCATCAGGGCCTCGGAGCTGATCAGGGCGCCGCTGCGCAGGTCGAAGACGGGCTGGTAGGCCATCGTGATCTGGCCCGGGTCCTCGAGCAGCGCGATCGCGAGGTCGGTGACGAGGTCGAGGTCGCCGGTGCCGGGCGCGGCGCGGGGGGTCTCGGCCGGCTCGTGCCAGCGCACGCACCCGCGGTGGTGGCGGCCCGCGTCGGCGAGCGTGGCGCGGAGGTCGCTCAGGACCACGCTCGTCGCCTCGGCGGCTCCGCAGGGACGCACCGCGGTCGTGACCACCGCCCAGACCCGCCGATCATCGATCGTGACGAAGCCACGCAGCCGCTGGGCCGCACGCTCGACCGCGGACCGGACGCCCGCGGGCGGGGCCACGACGGCGGCGACGAGGCCGCCGACCGCGGTGCGCTGCAGGAGGTGGACACCCTCCCCGGCGAGCTCGGCCGCCAGCTGGTCGCAGGCGGTCTCGAGGCCGGCAGGTCCGTGCGCGTCGGCGATGTCGGGGCTGTTGGAGAGCACGGCGGCGACCACGACGACGCCGCAGCCCCCGGCCCCCGCGTCGAGGCGGACCCGGTCGAGGGCGTCGTGGACCGCGGCCGCGGTGCCCAGCATCACCGCGCGCCGACCCGATCGATCGACCACGGCATCCCGAGGCCACGGATCACCTCGAGCAGCGCGCCCTCCGCGACGGCCGCCGAGAGGTAGGCGGAGGCGCCCAGACGGTGCAGCTCGGCGATCTCGCGGTCGTCGGGGTCACCACCCACGACGACCACCGGCGTACGCCGCAGCCGGGGGTGGGCACGCACGGTGCGCAGCACCTCCAGGCCGCTGCCCTGACGCAGCCGCAGCCCGGTCACGACGACGACCGGCGCCGGTGGGGCGGCGCACGGGCCGTCCCGGTCGAGGTCGCGCAGGTAGACGGCGAGACCCCCTCCGTCGGCGCGGACGACCACCGGGTTGAGCAGGCCGGCGACGAGGAAGTCGTCCTGCATCCGGCTCACCACGTCGGCGTCGAGCCCGACGACGAGCAGTGGTGGGGGCATCACGTTCCTCCAGCTGTGGTGGCGGTCCCGAGGACGGGCAAGCCCCCACTCGCCTGTCCCCAGTCAACCCGGTGGGGCGCTCCCGCGCAGCCGAACCGTCGATCCCGTCGGCCGCGCGTGGTCCGGTCTAGACGAGTCCGGGCCGGGACCGGGCGGTCAGCGCAGGCCGACCAGGCGCAGGTAGGCGTCGGCGATCGGTGCCCCGGCGAGCAGGGCCAGGGCGGCGCCGGCGAGCATGAACGGACCGTGCGGCACGCGGCTGCCCCGGGTGACCCGGCCGGTCGCCAGCAGCGCGCCGCCGATGAACGCGCCGAGCACGAAGCCCGCAGCGAGCCCGACCAGCGAGGCGCCGGCGCCGAGCGACCCGAGGGCGAGGCCCAGCACCGGGGCGAGCGCCACGTCGCCCAGGCCCATGCCCCGACCCGCCGAGACGAACCAGATCGTGGCGTAGACGCCGGTCCACAGGCTGACGGAGACCAGCAGCGGCAGGAGAGCCGGTGGTGTGGCCCCCAACGCCACACCACCGACGAGGGAGAGGGCGACCAGCGCGCCCGCGACACCGGTGATCGCGAAGGGCAGGCGCTGGTGCTCCAGGTCGATCAGCGCCAGGGCGATGCCCGCGGCCACCACGACGAGCGCCGGGACGAGCACGACGGGATCGCCCACGCGCCAGGCCGTCAGCGCGAACGCGAGCCCGGTGGCCGCCTCGACGGCGGGGTAGCGCCACGAGATGGGGCTGGAGCAGTCGCGGCAGCGCCCGCGCAGCAGCACCCAGGACAGCACCGGCACGTTGTCGCGAGCGCGGACCTCGTGGCGGCACTCGGGGCACGCGGACGGCGGGCTGATGACCGACACGCCGGCCGGGACCCGGTGCACGACGACGTTGAGGAAGGACCCGACGACCAGGCCCAGACCGCCGACCAGGGCCAGGCCCCAGGTCAGCGGCAGCAGCGGGACGAGGGTCATGAGGCACGCTCCAGGATCCGGTCGGTGCTCGGCGTCAGGTCGACGACGCCGAGGGCGTGGGTGAGCGCGGGACGCTCGTGGGGCTCGAGGCACTCCGTGAGCAGGCGACGGACGCTCGCGACGTCGCCGGCCAGCGTGCCTGCGGTCGTGGCGGCGAGCGCCTCGGGCTCGCGGTGCGGGCCGAGCACGGAGAGGGCGAGGCGTCGACGCAGACGCACCGAGACCAGGCGGGTGTCGCCGCAGCGGCGCGCGGCCTCGATGACGACGGCGTCGTACGCCGCGAGGTCGGCCTCCCAGCAGGCCTGACGGGCGGCGGCCGGGTCGCTGGCGGCGAGCTCGTGGGCCTCCTCGCGCAGTCCGGCGGCGCGGCGACGCAGTGCGGCAGGCTCGTCGTGCTGGACGGGGTCGGCGTCGACGGCCGGCAGCAGGGTCGGCAGCGCGGCCGGTGCGGCGCCGGTGCGGGCGAGGCCGGTGCGAACGGCTCCCCGCGCCGCACGGAGGCGGCGAGCCGGGCGAGGTCGGCCAGCGCCGGCGCGGTCGGGGAGTCGTCGTCGCGCAGCGACGACGCGAGCTCGTCGTAGGCCGCGCCGGGGTCGGGCGCAGGCTCGGGCCGGAGCGCGGCCACGGCGCCTACAGGGGCCACGGCGCCTACGGGGGCGAGCGGTGCGAGGGCCCCCTGGTCCGCGGCGGGCTCGACGTCGTGCAGCTCGGCGACCTGGTGGGCCAGGGAGTCGAGCGCAGCCTCGGCGCGCTCTCGTCGGTGGCTGCCGGCGGCGCTCGCCGTACGCCGGGAGAGCAGCAGCACGAGCAGGGCGCCGAGGACGACGGCCAGCACGATCAGGACGACGAGCGGGGGAAGCGTGGTCATGGGGTCCTCCGGGGGGTGCGGCTGAGCGGGACGGTGGTGCGCGCGGCCTGGATGTCGCGGCGGACGGCGGGCCAGTAGCGGGCCGAGCGCGCCAGCTCCACCAGCGGGACGGGGGCGGCGAGCCAGTACCCCTGGAGCACGTCCACGCCGAGGCTGCGCAGCTTCGGGACGGCGCGGGCGGTCTCGACACCCTCGGCGACGGTGCGGACGTCGAGGGCACGGGCGGCACGGATCATCGCGCCGACCTGCTGCTCGAGCACGGGGTCGTCGAGCAGCGCCGTGGTCGTGGCCGGGTCGATCTTCATCTCGCGCACCGCCGGGGCGGCCCACAGCGAACGGAAACCGCCGGCGTCCTCGACGCTGCCGTTGCGGATGCTGACCCGGACGCCGTGCTCGTGCAGGGCGGCGAGCAGCGCGGTCGTGCTCGGCGTGGCGACGGTGGTCGGCTCGGTGAGCTCGAGCACCACCGAGGAGCAGTCCTGCCCGGCCGCGCGGACCTGGTCGACCAGACGCTGCACCA
Source organism: uncultured Actinomycetota bacterium (assembly GCA_963760555.1). Classification (GTDB taxonomy): domain Bacteria; phylum Actinomycetota; class Actinomycetes; order Propionibacteriales; family Nocardioidaceae; genus Nocardioides. The sequence goes on from CAVXDJ010000005.1 coordinate 87,731, forward strand.
GGCTCAGGTCGAGAAGGTGGTGCGCGGAGCCGTTGACGGCCAGCGTGGCGCCGGGGGCCAGCGCGCGCAGCGCGGCGAGGTCGGCCAGGGCCCGGTCGACGACGAGCGTGGTCAGCTCGGTGAGCACCGGACCCTGGGCCCCGACCAGGAAGTCGCGTGGCAGCAGCAGCCCGAGCTCGGGGTGCTCCCAGCGAGCGAGCGCCTCGAAGCCGAGCACCTGGCCGGTGACCGCGTTGAACTGCGGCTGGTAGTGCAGCACCAGGGCCTGCGAGGTGACGGCGCTGCGCAGCTGCCTCTCGAGCTCGGCCGGCGACCACGACGCGGCGGCCGTTGTCTGAGGCAGAGCCCCGGCCCGACCGCGTCCGATGGTGGACCGGACGCCGGCTCGCAGGGAGGCCAGGCGGTCCGGTGCCGGCGCGCGACGGGTCACGAGCCGTCCGCCGTCGTGTCGCGGGCCGCGCTCTCGGCGGCCTCGGCGAGGCCTCCCTGAGCGGGGTCGGCGACCTGACCCTCGCCCGCGGCCAGGTTCGCCTCGTCGGTCGCCTCGTCGGTCGCCTCGTCGGTCGGGGCGTCGGTCGCAGTCTCGGTCGTGTCACCGGCCAGGCCGGCGGTCTCGTCGTCGACGGCGACGGCGTCGGTGTCGGGCTCCGCCAGCGGCGAGGCGACGTAGGTCGTCCCGGTCACGGTGAGCACGAGCGAGCCGCTGTCGTCGGCGATCGCGATGGACTGCACCAGGATCGACCGGGGGAGCTCCTCGAGCCGGGCGAGGAACTCGATCGCCAGGTCGTAGCCCCCGGTGACGGACATCTCGACGGTCTGGACGGCCCAGCCGGTGGCCGGCTCGGTGGCCGTGGGGTCGACCGAGCCGTCCGTGGTCGTGTCGGTGGTCGTGTCGGTGGTGGCGGCCCCGACCTCGGGCACGGTGCCGTCGGGGCCGACGAGCACCGGCGCGGACGGGCTCAGCGTGGTGATGTCGGCGGGGCGGTAGCCGGCCGAGCTGGCGGCGCCGCTGACGGCGTCGAAGAAGCCGGGCTGGTCGGCCGTGGCCGGCCACATCCGGTTCAGTCCGTCGGCGGCCTTCCTGGTCGCGCTCAGGTCGTCGGCCTGGACCTGCAGCGAGCTCAGCTGGGTGGTCAGCTGCATCGTGCGGTTCTCGGCGTCCGCGACCGCGACGTTGGTCTCGCTGATCGAGGCGGTGGCCGGACCGACCAGCAGCAGCCAGCCCAGCACGGCGACGAGGAGCATGGCCCCGAAGCCGACCACCTTGGTGGCCTTGAGCGTCTTGAAGTTCACTTCGTCTCCTTCTCGAGGCCGAGCTGCGCGAGCAGGTCGTCGTAGCGGCCGCTGAAGACCAGGGGGGTCAGGCCGACGGTCCCGCTGAAGCTGAGCGAGTCACCGCCGGTGGGGTCGGCGGCGTCGGTGGTGGTCGTCGAGATGAACGGCTCGACGAAGAGGTCCTGCTGCGCGAGCCGCTGGACCAGCTGACCGACCGTGCGACGGTCGGTGGCCGTGCCGCTGATCACCAGGCAGCCGACGGAGGGCGTGGCGGCGAACGGATCGGGACCCGGGCAGCCGGAGCCGCTCAGTCCCCGGGTCGGGTCGTCGGCCACGGCCGGCACCCCGGCCTCGGCGGTGTCCTCGGTCGCGGTCGGGTCGGGTGCCGCGGCGACGACCCCGCTGGCCGCGGCAGCCTGAGCGGCGGTGAGCACGGTCACGGCGGCGGAGTCGATCGTGATGCCCGCCGGGGCGGCGCGCACCAGCGACAGCAGCGACTGGGAGAAGGAGATGTCGGTGCTCATGGTCGTCTCGACCTCGGTGGCACGTCCGCGCACCCCCTCGACATAGCTGCGCACGGGGGCCAGCTCGGTGATCTGGGCCTGGCGGGCGGCCGCCGCAGCCTCCTCGCCGTTCAACGTGGCCTCCGCCGAGCGGAGGCTGAGCACCTGGAAGGCCCACCCGCTGACGACGAGCAGGAGCACCAGGCCCACGCCGAGCGCCATCTGGGAGCGCAGCCGGAGCACGGCGAGCTCCTCGAGGAAGGCCGGGGAGAGCAGGTTGACGGCGTTGCCGGGGCCGGTCTTCTCGGCGCGACCCAGGGAGGGGGCCTTCATGCCGTCGCTCCCAGGCAGAGTCCGAGCGAGACCAGCAGGTCGTCGTCGGCAGGGGACGTCGAGCCGGGCTGGGCGTCGTCGTCACCGCGCAGGGAGACGACGGCCCGGGGGTCGAGCAGCGTGACCGGCATGGACAGGTGGCGTGAGCACAGGGCCAGGAAGTCCGCGTGGCGTGCGCCGCCGCCGGTGATGACGGCCCGGCTGGGCACGTGGTCGGGGTCGGTGCCGGCGTGGAAGTCCAGGGTGGTGCGGATGTCGAGCACCAGGCGCTCGGTCGCCTCGCGCACTGCGCGGCGTACGGCGAGCAGGTCGACGGCCGTGCCGTCGTCGGAGGGGAGCGCGGTGTGGCTGCCGGTGCGCGAGAGGGCGGTCTTGGCCTCCTCGGCGCTGGTCCAGTCCAGTCCGGTCGCCTCGACCACCGCACGGGTGAAGGCCTCGCCGCCGATGCCGGGGGCGACCCGGACGAAACGGGGGACCCCGTTGGTGTGCACGGCGACCGACACCTTGTCGGCGCCCACGTCGACGACGGCCTCGGTGCGCTGGAGGCCCAGGACGGCCTCCTCGTCGTCGTGGTCGGCCGGGACGCGGCCGGCGGCCACGGCGGCGGCCCTCACCAGCGCGAGCGGGGACAGGTCGGCGGTGACCGGACGCAGCCCGGCGGCCCGGACGGCGTGGACGAGGTCGTCGACGGCGCCGCGGGCGGTGGCGATCAGGAGGATCTTGACCATCCGCCGACTCGCCCCGGTGGCCGGGTCGATCGCCTCGTGCTCGCCGAGGTGCACGTGGTCGATGTTCGCGTCGTCGAGGCTCACGGGGAGCAGCTCCGCGACCTGGTAGCGCAGCGCGCGGCGCAGGTCGGCCGGCGGCATCCAGTCCAGCTCGATCTGGCGCACCAGGACCGAGCCGCTGCACACCCCGAGCCGTACCCGGGTGCTGCCGATCTTGGACTCCTTCCACAGCTCGCGCAGGGCGTCGGTCACCGCACCGGGGTCGGCGATGGAACCGCCCTCGATGGCGCCGAGGGGCAGAGGGACGCGCCCGGAGCGGCGTACGGCGGCGCGGCGTCCGGGTCGCAGCTCGACGGCACGCACGGCGGTGCGTCCGATGTCGAGACCGACGGTGGTGGGCATGGGGGGTCTCCGCGCTGTGGGGGTGGGTGGGGAGTGAGGGTCGAGCTGGGATCGGGGCGGTGGGTGCCCCGTCGGACCTGTGCTCGAAGACTCCATCGGCCCACGGCGGCGGATCCTTGAGCCCGGTTTTCTCCGGGCCCCGCCCGACCGCGCTCCGACCCTTCAGCCGGGCGGTGTTCGGGCCGACGAACTGGAGGACTCGCCGATCCCGCCGAGTCCCGACACGCCCCCCACGATCCCGGAGCATTGATGGACACCGTCCCCGCCGCCCTCGCCGTCCTCCTCGAGGCCATGGTCCGCGAGGGCGCCTCCGACCTCCACCTGCGCAGCCACGGCCACGCGCGGGCCAGGGTGCGGGGTGCGCTCGTCCCCTGGGGCAGCGCACCGCTGTCCTCGGAGGAGGTGACCGCCATGGTGCGTGGCGCGATGGAGCCGGCCGTGCTGGCCGACTTCGAGAGGACCGGCGAGGCCGACTTCGCCGTCAGCCTGGCGGGGGTCGGACGCTACCGGGTCAACGCCTTCCGGGCCCGGGGCAGCGACGGTGCGGTGTTCCGCCTGATCGCCGCGGAGCCGATCGCGCTGAGCGAGCTCGGTCTGCCCGAGGTCATCCAGCGTCTCGCGCTGCGCCCCCGCGGCCTGGTGCTCGTCACCGGTCCGACCGGGTCGGGCAAGTCGACGACGCTCGCGGCCATGGTCGACGTCATCAACGAGCGCAGGTCGGTGCACATCCTCACCTTGGAGGACCCCATCGAGGTCCTGCACCGCGACAAGAGCTCCGTGGTCACGCAGCGTGAGCTCGGCAGCGACACCCTCACCTGGACCTCGGCGCTGAAGGGGGCGATGCGGCAGGACCCCGACGTGATCCTGATCGGCGAGCTGCGTGACGCCGAGACCGTCAAGGCCGCGCTCTCCGCGGCGGAGACGGGCCACATGGTGCTCAGCACGATGCACACCACGGACGTGAAGGAGACCGTGCTGCGGGTCGGGGAGTTCTTCCCCCCGCACGAGCAGCACCGGGTCCGCGCCGCGCTCAGCGCCTCGCTCGAGGGCGTCATCTGTCAACGGCTCGTGCCCACCGCTGACGGCAAGGGGCGAGCCGTGGCCCTCGAGGTCGCGGTGCGGGACGCCCGTTTCGCCGAGGCCGTGGCCGACCCCGAGCGCACCAGCGAGATCCCCGACATCGTCGCCGACGGAGAGTACTCCGGGATGTTCACCTTCGACCAGCACCTGATGACGCTGGTGATGTCGGGCCGCATCGACCTCCGCACCGGCACCATGGCCGCCAGCAACCCCCACGACTTCGCCGTCATGCTGCGGCGCACGGGCTGGACCCCCCCCGCCGCTGCCGCCGGCCACCACGCCCCGCCCCCCGCGGCCCGACCGACCCTCGAAGGAGCCCGGTGACCGAGCTGCTGCAGGCCCCCGCCCCCCTCTCCGCCCCTCGGGTCCGGATCCCGGCCCCGGCCGAGCCGGCCCCGCCCGAGCCGGACCGGGCCGACCAGGACCGGGCCGCTCCTGGCCGACCTCGACCTCGCCGACCTGCGGGCCTACCGCCAGCGCCTGCGCGAGGAGGAGGACCGCGCGTCGTACTGGCGTCGGCTCGTCCACGCCCGGCTGGACCTGCTGCGCAGCGGTCGCGGCACCGACGGCTCGGTGGCCCTGGAGGACCTGGTGCGCATCCTCGGCGACACCGCCTCGGGCGCCGCCCGTCGCTCCCTGCTGCGCGTGCGCGCGGAGGCCGACCTCCCCCAGCTGCCCGACCTCGTCGAGGTGTGGTCGACGCCGACCGGGTCGGCCGACGTCGACGACGTCGAGGCGCGCCTGTGCGACGCCGAGGCGCGACTGACCGCCTACCGCGCCGCGCTGTTCGACCGGCTCGGGGAGACCACGCGGGCCCTGGTGCTGCGCTACCGCCAGGATCCCCTGGCGGCGCTGGCCGTGCTGGGCTGAGCCTGCGCGCAGGGTTGACTTCCCCGGTCCGGGCCGTGACGGTTAGCCCCTGCTCCCGGCGCTGCGACGGCGCCCTCATCGCCTTCCTGGAGGATCCCGTGCGACGACCCTCGGGCCCGACCGCCCTCGTCTGCGCCCTCGCGCTGGCGGTTCCCCTGCAGCTCGCCGTGTCCGCGGCCGTGCAGGCCGACACGCCGGTTCCCGGTCCGGACAGCTCCGCCACCACCGACCCCCGCACGGGTCTGACCTGCGAGGGGGACCTCGCGGTCGGTGAGCTCACCTACGCCGAGCCGGGCCAGGTACGCGAGGTCTCGCGCCCCGCCCGGCGGAGGGTGGCCGCGCCGCCGGTGCGCAGCGCCGTCGACGCCACCCGCGCGGTGCAGGCCCTGGTGGCCCGCGGCATGGTCGGCACCGAGACCACCAGCGAGGTCGGCGCCGGGGAGCAGAGCGAGGCAGGTCTCGTCGTGCCGGTGCTCGACCCGTCCGGCGACGAGATCGCCGCCGTCGCCTTCGAGCCCGCCGAGGCCGGGTTGCGTCCCGGCGTCCTGGCCTGGTGCGCGTCATGAGGTCAGCGCGCACCACCCGCCTCGTCGTGACCGCCCTCGTCCTGCTCAACGCCGTCGTGCTCGGCGCGGTGGTCTCCTCGAGTGCCTCGGGCCACCGACCCGGGAAGTTCTACGCCCAGGAGTGGAGGCCCGAGGCGAAGGTCGGCTACGTGCTCGACCGGAGCATGAAGCCACGCCGGACCCAGAGGTTCGTGCGTCGCGCCGACGCGCAGTGGGACAACCGCAGCGGTGGCCGCGGACCGGCGTTCGTGCTGCGCGGGGTCCAGCAGATCGGTGGGCCGTTCAGCCCGTGCCGGGGTCCCAACGCGGTCTTCCGCGACTACATGGGTCCCGACAACGGCTTCCCCGACGGCATCCTCGGCTTCACCCCCGGGTGTGTCAGCAACGGTGGGCGGCGCATGGTCGGCTTCAGCATGGTCATCAACAGCCGCTACCGCGCCACCTACCGCAAGGCCGGACCGCCGGCGGGCTCCTTCGACGGCCCGGCCGTGCTCACGCACGAGTTCGGTCACGCGACCGGGTGGTACGGGCACTACGACACCGGGTCCTCGCAGTGCGACAAGCGCGGCGCCTACCAGACGATGTGCCCGATCTGGCGCCCCAACCGGGCCCGGGCCTGGCGCACCCTGGGCCGCCACGACAAGCACACGATCAATGCCGCCTATCGCCAGCGCCGCTGACCGCGCCCGGTCGAGCCGCCGGCGCCGGCCCACCCGACCGACCCGCCCACGGTGCCCGTGGCCGTCCGCGACGCGGTGGCCGCCTGCCAGGACGACCCCCGCAGCCGTGGTGACCTCACCCGTGGCACCGGGCTGGTCCCACGGACCACGCCGTACGCGTCGTCGCGCGGCCCCGACGGCGCGTCACCGGTCGAGCGCGTCGAGGACGTCCTCGACGCAGGGGGCCCCGGGTCCGGGGTCGGCGGGGCGCCGGTGCTCGTGGAGGAGGCCGGAGGCACGGCCGTGGTCGCCGTCCTGCGCGGCCAGGGACCGGACGTGGACGCGGTGATCTCGCTCGAGCGCCGGGACCGGGACTGGCAGGTCCAGCAGCTGCTGGGCTGTCGCTGAGGGGCGGCGGCGAGGGGTTCGGCCGAAGCCCTCAAGTAGTCGCAGGATCTGGTCGATGATCTGGCTGACGCACCCCACCGCGTCGCCAGCCCGCCCGCCGGGCCGCGCCCCTGCCTCCCGTGGCGGGTGACGCGACTTCGTCCCCTCACCCCCCAGAGCAGGCCCCCGTGACCCTGATGGACCCCATGGCCCCGACCGCCTCCCCACCCGTCGCGCCCCGCCGCATCGGCCAGGCACCCGGCGTGACCACCCACGAGCTGCTCGCGGCCGGGCTGGTGACCGCCGACCAGGTCGAGCAGGCGACGTCGATGGCCGAGACGCCGGGCGACGTCATCGCGAACCTCGTCGCCAGCGGCGCCGTGGTCAAGAACGACCTGCTCGCGCTGGCCGCGCGGGCGGCGGGGCTGCGCTTCGTCGACCTCGCCGAGCACGTGCTCGACGCGGCCGCGACCGCCCTGCTGCCGGCCGAGTTCGCCCGGCGCTCCGGCGTCCTCCCGATCGGCTTCGAGGGGCAGGCGCTCGCGGTCGCCGTGGCGCTGCGCTCGATCAACGACCTCCAGCTCAAGGACGACATCGCCCGCCTGGTCGGCCGGCCCGTCACCTTCGTGCTGTCCTCGCGCGAGGACATCGAGTTCCGCATCAGCCAGAGCTACCGCGCCGAGGGGGAGCTCGCCGACCTGACCACGAACCTCGTCGTCACCGACAACAGTGCCGGCGACCTCGAGGGCCTCACCGAGGTCACCGAGGAGGCGCCCGTCGTCCGCTTCGTCAACCTGCTGATCACCCAGGCCATCGCCGACCGGGCCTCCGACATCCACATCGAGGCCACCGAGCGCGACGTGCGGGTGCGCTACCGCATCGACGGCGTGCTGCGCGACGCGCACCGCGCTCCCCGCAACATCCTGAACGGGGTGATCTCGCGGATGAAGATCATGTCCGACATGGACATCGCCGAGCGGCGCGTGCCCCAGGACGGCCGGATGAGCGTGGAGCACCAGGGCAAGCGGATGGACCTGCGGGTCGCGACCCTGCCGACGGTGTGGGGCGAGAAGATCGTCTGCCGGGTGCTCGACAACTCCAACACCCGGCTGAGCCTCGACGACCTCGGCTTCTCCACCGAGAACTTCGAGCGGTTCGAGCGCTCCTACACCAAGCCGCACGGCATGATCCTGGTCACCGGGCCCACCGGCTCGGGCAAGTCGACGACGCTCTACTCCACGCTGAACATCCTCAACCAGCCGCTGGTCAACGTGATCACCGTGGAGGACCCGGTGGAGTACCGCCTGCCCGGGATCAACCAGGTGCAGACCAACCCCAAGGCCGGGCTCACCTTCGCCTCCGCGCTGCGCTCGATCCTGCGCTCGGACCCCGACATCGTGCTCATCGGTGAGATCCGCGACCACGAGACGGCCAACATCGCCGTCGAGGCCTCGCTCACCGGTCACCTCGTGCTGTCCACCCTGCACACCAACGACGCCCCGTCAGCGATGACCCGGCTGATCGAGATGGGCATCGAGCCCTTCCTGGTCGGCTCCGCCCTCGACTGCGTGGTCGCCCAGCGTCTGTGCCGGGCACTGTGCCCGCGCTGCAAGCAAGCCTTCGAACCCGAACCAGAGGAGCTCCACGCCATGGGATTCGTCATGCCCGAGACCCACGCAGGACCGCTGTACCGACCCGGTGGCTGCACCTCGTGCGGGGGGACCGGCTACAAGGGCCGGCTGGCGCTGCATGAGGTCATGGACGTCGGTGACGACATCGAGCGTCTTGCCGTGCGCCGCTCGCCGACGGAGGAGATCGCCCAGATGGCGCGGGACCAGGGCATGAGCGAGCTGCGCGACGACGGCTGGTCCAAGGTCCTGACCGGCAAGACCTCCATCGCGGAGGTGCTCCGTGTCGTGGGGTGACGAGCTGGCCTTCGAGGCCGCTCCGAAGGAGCCCATGCTTCCCCTGGACGACCTGCTGCGCGCGGTCTCCGACAGCGGCAGCTCCGACCTGCACCTGACCGTGGGCGCCCCGCCGACCATGCGTCTGCGCGGCGAGATGACCGCCATCGACGGGTTCCCGGTCCTGCTGCCCGACGTGCTGCGTGAGGCGATCTACGCCATCCTCACCGAGCGTCAGCGCAAGGTGCTCGAGGAGGCGCGCGAGCTCGACTTCGCCTACACCGTCCCCGGCTTCGCCCGGTTCCGTGTCAACGTCTACTTCCAGCGTGAGTCGATCGGGTCGGTGATGCGCCTGATCCCCCAGGGGATCAAGCCGCTCTCCGAGCTCGGCCTGCCCGAGGTGATCGAGGACTTCGCGAAGCTCAAGCGCGGCCTGGTGCTGGTCACCGGACCGACCGGGTCGGGCAAGTCGACCACCCTGGCCGCCATCATCGACCAGGTCAACCGCACGCGGCGCGGCCACATCATGACCGTCGAGGACCCGATCGAGTTCCTGCACGAGCACAACGGCTGCCTGGTCAACCAGCGCGAGGTCGGGGCGGACACCCACGGCTTCCAGCAGGCGCTCAAGCACGTGCTGCGCCAGGACCCCGACGTGATCCTGGTCGGCGAGCTGCGCGACCTCGAGACCATCTCGGTGGCCCTGACCGCCGCCGAGACCGGTCACCTCGTCTTCGCCACGCTGCACACGCAGTCCGCGCAGGACACCATCAGCCGCGTCGTCGACGTCTTCCCCTCGGGCCAGCAGCAGCAGGTGCGCACCCAGCTCGCCGCCACCCTGCAGGCCGTCGTGTGCCAGTCCCTGGTGCCGACGGTGGACCGCAAGGGCCGCGTCGCCGCGGTCGAGATCATGGTCTGCAACTCCGGGATCCGGGCCATGATCCGCGACGACAAGCTCCAGCAGATCCCCGGTGCCCTGCAGTCGGGGGCCAAGTACGGCATGCGGACGCTGAACTCCGACCTCGCGACCCACGTGCGCGGCGGGAAGATCACCCGCGAGGACGGCCTGGAGCACTGCTCCAACAAGGAGGACTTCCTGGCCCTGGTCGGCTCCGCCGGCCCGGTCGGGACCACCACCAGCCACACCCAAGGCGCTCCCCGTGTGGGCGCCTCCCTCGCCCAGCCTGCCGGCTGGGCCTGAGCCGGACGGACGCCACCATGGCCACCACCTACGCTTACAAGGTCCGCGACGACGCCGGCCGGTTCAAGGAAGGCACCGTCAGCGCCGACAACGAGAAGGCCGTCGCCGAGAGGCTGATCGCGATGGGCTACGTGCCCCTCGAGGTCAAGGCGACCGGGACCGGTCTGAGCCGCGACATCAGCTTCGGCACACCGCGGGTCAAGGTCAAGGACCTCGCCGTCTTCGCCCGCCAGCTCGCCACCATGGTCGACGCCGGGCTGAGCCTGCTGCGCGGCCTGACCATCCTGCACGAGCAGACCGAGCACGCAGGTCTGAAGATCGCGCTGGGCAAGCTCAAGCAGGCCGTCGAGTCCGGCCACAGCCTGTCGTCCGCGCTGGCGGCGGACCCGGCGACGTACCCGCCGTTCATGATCCACATGACCCGTGCGGGCGAGGCCGGCGGCTTCCTCGACGGGGCGCTGAAGCAGGTGGCGGACACCTTCGAGGCCGACGTGAAGCTGCGCGGGAAGATCAAGTCGGCCATGACCTACCCCATCGTCGTGCTGGCGATGGCGCTGGTGATGTGCCTGGGCATGCTGCTGTTCATCGTGCCCATCTTCGAGAAGATGTTCGACGACCTCGGCGGGGCCCTGCCGATCCCGACCCAGGTGCTGGTGGCGATCTCGAACGCGCTGCCGGTCGTGCTGCCCGTCGCGGCCGTGCTCATCGTCGTCGGCGTCGCCGCGTGGCGTCGCTACGGACGCGAGGAGAAGGTACGTCGGGTCGTCGACCCGCTCAAGCTCAAGCTCCCCGTCTTCGGTGACCTCATGGCCAAGATCGCGTTGGCCCGGTTCTCCCGCAACCTCTCCACCCTGCTCGGGGCGGGCGTACCGGTGCTGCAGTCCCTCGAGATCGTGGCCGAGACCTCGGGCTCGGTGGTGATCGCCGACGCGCTGCACGACGTGCGCGAGTCGGTCTCGCAGGGCGAGACGATCGCCGCTCCGCTGGCCCGGCACAGCGTGTTCCCGAGCATGACGGTCCAGATGATCTCCTCGGGTGAGGAGTCCGGCTCGGTCGACCAGATGCTCAAGCGGATCTCGCAGTTCTACGACGAGGAGGTCGAGGCGACCACCGACGCGCTGACCTCCCTGATCGAGCCGTTGATGATCGGCCTCCTCGGCGTGGTCGTCGGCGGCATGATCGTCGCGCTCTACATGCCGATGTTCTCGATCTTCGACCTGATCAAGTAGGGAGCGCGCCCCAGCCACCGACGGCTCCGTCCTGACGGCGTCGACAGGCGACGGCGGTGTTGTGGCGTGCCCATCAGCCGCGGAGTCCCCGCGGGCCCGGCAACAACGCGCGGCGACGATAGGACTCTGCTGCAGGTGCCCGACCAGGGCTCGTACGAGAGGCTCTCGAGGTGGATCCGCCGCGGGCGCCGCCATCGTCGTGCCCCACTCCGGCGTCGGGGGACGCTGCTGTTCCGTGCTCGGCACCATCCGCCCACAGCTGGGTGGCGTGCGGTGAGCGACGTGGGGGTCGTTGTCGCGCCAGGCCGCCCGGGAGGCGACGCGGCACCGGCCGCCGAGCGCGAAGCACGAGAGGGACCAGTACGTGGCGTCAGTGGCACCTCGGCTGACAAAGGGTGGCACTTCGGCGGTGACCGAGGAGGCCGGCTTGCTCGACTCGGTCGGGCATCCCTTGACGTGCCAGGCCGCGTCGTCAGATGCCCGACCTCTCCGCGACTTCGAGGGGGCCGTAGGTGCCGCTATGCGCTGGACAGATCAGGTGGTGCCACGTGCTCCTGCTGCTGAGTGAGGTCCCCGGCCCGTGATTGACGGAAGAGCCGCGGTGGTGGAGTGTCGGGCGTCTACCGTCGCAGTTCGATCCCAGGAGACCCGTCATGCGCTGCAGCGCTCCAGTGTTTCGCCGTTCACTCGTGCATTCCGTCCTGGGGGTCGGCCTGCTGGCCACCCTCGGCCTGTCTGCGCCCGCCGCCACCGCCATGGCCGCTCCTGAACCGGGAGGCGCGGAGTGCTCCGACGGGTCGATCTCCTCAGCCCGCGCCATGTACGGCGCCAGCGACGGACGCGACTACAACTCGGTCAGCGCGGATCAAGCCAGCGCGATGGAGGCCACCCTCGATCGGAAGATCGAGCAGCTCGTCGCCGCCGGCAAGCTCGACAAGAACGGTGATCTGAAGGGCAACAAGACCTTCACGATCGACACCTACGTCCACATCATCACCGCCGCGGACGGCTCGGGAGGCGTGTCCAGGCAGCAGGTGGCCGATCAGATGGAGGCGATCAACGCCGGGTACGCCGGCACCACTGCCGCAGGGGCCGCCGCATCGCCGTTCCGGTTCGACCTGGCGGGGGTCGACGTCACGGCCAACGACGCATGGTTCGACTGGAACCTCACCGACGACTTCAGCGACGAGGACGACGAGGCCAAGGCCGCCAAGCGTGCGCTGCACACGGGCGGCTACGCCGACCTGAACATCTACGTCGCCGGACTCGGAGGCGGGCTCCTCGGGTACGCGACCTTCCCCCGCGGTGAGCTGGCCCTCGACGGGCTGGTGCTGCTCAACGAGAGCCTCCCCGGCGGCGCCGCGGCGCCGTACAACCTCGGGGACACCGCCACCCACGAGATCGGCCACTGGCTCGGGCTCTTCCACACCTTCCAGGGCGGCTGCACGGGCGCCGGCGACCACGTCGCCGACACGCCGGCCCAGGACGACGGCGACAACATCTTCTTCTGCAACGAGTCCGACGACACCTGCCCGAAGAAGGGCCTCGACCCCGTGCACAACTTCATGAGCTACGGCGACGACCTCTGTCTCGACCGGTTCACCCGGGGACAGAACAAGCGCCAGATCGCGACCTGGCTGGGTCAACGGGCCCGACGCTGACCGACGAGCTGGCCGGCAGCAGCCGACCATACCTTCGCATGGGACGAGGGTGGCCGAGGATCGCCTCCGGTCACCGAACCGCCGGTGCGTTGGGTTCGGTCGTGTGTCTGAGAGCGGGTCAAGGATGGTTGTCAGGCACACGACTCGCTGCCCCACCCCCTGGATGGGTCCGCCAGCTCGACCTGGCCCGGTGCCCATCGATCCCCGACTCCTCAGTCGATGAGCCCCCGGACCCGAGTGCCGGCCGCCGGCCAGACCCCCGGCACCGGCACCCAGGGGGCTCGAACGCGGCAGTGACCCTGAGACCCTCGACGGCCCATCGGGCCGTCTGTCGCGCAGCCGTCACCTGCTCCGCAAGGACGACCGTTTAGCCGGACGCCGGACGCCGGACGCCGGACGAACCGCACCGCGGTCCCGCGTCGCTCGCGCTGTCGCGGAGCGCGCGGCCGCCCTCGTGGTCAGCGGTCGAGCTCGAGGTAGTTGCGAGTCTCGAGGCTGTACAGCGACGGGCTGAGGTTGCCCAGGAAGCAGGTGTCCATCTTGAAGCCGGCGTTGCCCGCCAGGCTGATCGTGTTGGCGTAGATCGAGCCGACCAGGTCGGCCGTGCCGTTGGCCTTGTCCACGTTGCCGTAGGTCTTCGAGGTGAGCACGATGGTGGCCGCGGTCCCGCCGTTGCCGTTGAGCTTGAGGTTGCCGTTGTCGATGATGATCATCAGCGAGCGGGTGGCACACGTGGTCGGGTTCTGCTCCCAGGTGTTGGCCAGCTTGTTCAGGTTGACGGTGTCCCCGACGGCGGAGCCCTGGAGGTCGAAGTAGAGCACCGAGTTCGGGTACTTCGCGGGGTCGGGGGCGGTGTAGTTCGTGGTCGTGTAGTAGTTGCTGTGCGTGCCGTCGACCTGGGACTGCGCGACGGACTTGAGCTCCTGGAGCTTGTCCGCCGGGAGCGGGTCGTCCGCAATACCGTACAGGTCGGACATGGCCTTCGCGTCCTGCAGGAAGGTGCCGTCGACGTCGATGTCGCCGTCGCCGTCGAGGTCACGTCTGCCGTAGTAGTTCGGGTAGGCCAGCGCAGGTCCGAGGCAGGGTCCGCCGGCGGTGTCCTGGTCGTAGGGGTACTTGGTGGGGCAGGGATCTCCCTTGTGGATGGAGGAGCCGGCGGTGCAGCCGGTCGAGTCGCGTGATGACCTGTGCGCTGTGGACGGCGACCGGCAGGCCGTAGGCAGCGTCCACGCCGCCCGCGTTGAAACCGATGTGCTTGCGTCCCGACACGCACCCGGTGGAGAAGAGGCTGACGTCGGTGAACTCGGTGTTGCCGTTCCCCTCGATGTTGCGCCCGAACACGCCCATCGGGAACCCGACACCACGCAGGCTCAGCACCACCTCCTGCTGCACGACCCGCACGCCGGTTCGGCCCTTGCCCCGCGAGGTCACCTTGAACACCTTCGTCTGCGGGTCGGGCCCGGTGCACGGTGCGATCCACACGTCGTAGGACTGTGACGTCACCGCGTCGACGACACCGGTGAACGAGGTGGCGGCCGTCCTCCACGCGGTCTGCGTGCACGGCACGGCACCCGTCAGCCCCCGACCGGCGGTGCTGCGCAGCAGGGCCACGCCCTGGGTGAGGCCGGCGTCCGCGGCGTCGAGGGCCAGGCTGGAGTCCTGCAGACGCTTGGTGGCGGACAGGTTGGACACCGTCACCTTGAGCACGGTCGTGCCCAGCGCGGCGACGAGCATCAGCACCATCAGGGTGATGACCATCGCCGCACCACGGTCGCGGTCGTCGAGAGGACCACCCGGTGTCGGGTCCTGGAGGGGGTGGGACGTCTGCATGGGGGTCACCGGATTCTCAGCTCTGGGCCAGGTTGCGAAGGTCGGACTTCATCAGGAAGGTCTGTGCGGAGCCGCCCGAGGAGACGACGAGCTGCACCGAGACGAGGTCGATGCGCTTGAGCTCGGGACCGTCCGGCTTGCCGTTCTTGTTGCCGACGGTGCCGCCTGCGGCGTCGAGCTCGGCCCAGTCGGTCCCGTCACCGTTCAGGTCGTACTGCCACAGCGAGCTGCCCAGCTTCAGGTCGAAGGTCGTGACCCGACCCGCGAGCACGGGGCGGGTCACGCTGGTGCCGCTGGCGTCGTTGGCCGTGAGGCTCAGCTGCAGGGTGGCGGGGTCCCACCGGTAGGTCAGCACCTCGGGGTCGGCGGCCGCCAGGTCGCGCAGCCCGTTGCCGTTGAAGTCGATCCAGAACGTGATGGCTGTGGTGGTGGCACTCGCGGTCTGGTACTGCACGGCATCGATCTCACGGGCCTGCCGCAGCTCCCGGCTCATCCTCTCGAGCGAGAGCCTCGCGTCACTGGTGAGGTCGGCCGAGCTCTCGACCTTGGTCCGCACCACTCCGGTGGAGATCGCGAACCCGAGCAGCAGGGTGCCGAGCAGGGCGAAGACGCCCATCGCGACCAGCATCTCGATCAGCGTCATGCCCGCGTCGGGCGCGGGTGACTCGTCGTTGCGCGCCGGTGCGGGAGAAGCGTCCCGCGTCCGTCGATGGCGCTCATCGTGCGTCCAGGGCGGAGCAGGCGACGTTGCCGACCGAGAGACCGACCGAGGACTCCGGGTCCGGGCCGGCAGCGGTGGCGCTGAGCGCACGCACCGGCACCGTCACGACGTTGACCACACCGGGGATACGCACCGAGGAGGCGCCCGCTGACGTGCTGGACGTCACCGACGCCGTCGTCGCCGAGGACCAGCTCGACACGTAGTCGCCGAGCACCTTGCCACCGCCCACCGAGGTCGTCGCCAGGTTGATCGCGGCCAGTGGATCGTTCGAGGCGCCCTTGACGATGGGCACGGTGGTGTAGGAGAGGCCGTTCCAGTACTCGACCGTGGCCGCGTAGTCGTAGGTCGTCGACGCCGTGTGGGCGGTCCCGGCGACCTCGCAGCGGGCGCTGGCCCGCTGGAGGGTGACCCGCACGATGCCGTCGGGGGCGGCGACCGTCGGCAGCACCGAGACCGGACCGGCCGCGGCCGTGCCGCAGGCGGTGACCCGGGACGGGTCGCTCGGGGCGCCCGGGCTCGTCGTGGTGAGCCACCCCGCCGCTGCGCTCCGCACGAGGAGGCTGCTGCCGGCGACCGTGCATCCGCTGGACACGTCGTCGCTCACCAGTCCGACGGGGCTGAGCCGGGCCAGGCCCTGCGTCAGGGCGGTGAGCCCGAGCTCGGGCCGGTAGACGGCGCCGACGCCGGCGCGCAGGGTCAGCCCGTTGCTCAGCCCGCTGGGGGTCGAGAGGAGCTTGACCTGGGCCGGTGCGGTGGGAGAGCCGACGTTGGGCAGGCCGCTGGCCGAGGAGACCGTGAACGCCTTGGCCACCTGGGAGGTCGCCCAGCAGGCCAGCGAGCAGCTCACGTCGAGGGAGCCCGGCAGCGCGGTCGCGGGGTTGACGGTGGTCGTCGGGGGAGACGCAGCCGTCGCCGCGGCGCCCCCGGCCTGGGTCCCGGTGCCGAGGCCGGTCAGCGCGGCGGAGAGCGAGGCCGAGGCGTCGCTGGTCGAGGAGAGCGAGCCGACCAGGTTGACCAGCCCGGAGGACACCGACAGGGGCGCCTTGTCGACGGTGGTCGTGCCCATCTGGACCGCGGCCACGTCGACCGAGCTGCGCACCCTCGTGACCGACCGGTCACTGCGGCCGATCTGGGTCGTGCTGCGGACGGGGGTGTCGATGGTGCCGGTCCGGGGCAGCACCGTGACGGTGACCCCGAGCTGCGAGGCGGGTGGCTTGGCCTTGCCGGTGACCCGGGAGTCGTAGTCGACCGGGGCCGTCACGGCGACGGGCGGGGTGGAGTCGGACAGGAAGCGGGTGTCGGTGACGACGGCGAAGTCGCCCTTGAGCTGCACGTTGCGGTAGAAGGGCGCTGCGGGCTCCCAGGAGCACTTGCTCCCGGAGGGGGCGACGTACCCGCTCCAGCTCGCGGTCGGCACCGTCCAGGACCCACGGGTCCCGCACGAGACCGTCGGGGCCGCGAGGTCGGCGGCCACCCCACGGTAGTAGCGGTCGAGCACGTCGAGGTAGTCGCCTGCCTCCGGTGCGACGTAGAACGGGAGGTTGCGCATCTCCTCCGTCTGGGACTGAGCCACGCCCTTGGCCTGGCTGAACACCTTGGCGACGTCGTTGGAGCGGAGCCCCGTGATCAGCTGCGGCACCACGGCGGCGGCGATGACGCCGAGGATGCCCAGGCAGACCAGGACCTCGATCAGCGTGAAGCCGGCGTCGCGCGCGGCACCGGGGCGGCGCCCGGTGTCGCCCCGGCGGGCGTCAGCTCGCGACGACACGGCCGGTCAACCCTTCCACGCTGAGCTGCCAGACCTTGCTCGACCCGTCCCGGGTCACCTTGACGCTGCCGGGGGTCGCGGTCCCACGTGAGGAGAACGTGACCCCGGTCGACGAGCCGCTGGGCCCGGCGAACGAGGGGGCGACGAGGTGGACCCGCTTGGAGTCGAGCGCGAAGGGGCCGCGCAGCAGGGTCTTGCTCGGCGCGTCGCACGCTCCCAGGTAGGTCGCGTACTTGTCGGTGCCGGCCTGGAGCATGACGCAGATCGACGAGGCCTCGGTGACGGCCTGCTGCTGGGCGTCGCGCATCGTGCCTCGCAGCGTCGCCACGGCACCTTCCTGCTCGTTGGCGGCCGCCCAGCCGGACCAGCCGCCGACCCCGATCGCGAGGATGACGCCGAGGATGGTGAGGCTCACGAGGATCTCGATCAGCGTGAAGCCGGCGTCGCCACGGGGCTCGGCGGCCGGTGGCCGTGCGTGTTCGGCGGGGGGCATGGGGTTCCTCAGGGTGGGCGTGGTCGTGATGACGCACGCACGGGTGTGTGGGGAGCAGGGAGTGCGGCACGGGAGCGCGAGGTGGGGTTCGCGAGGTCACCCGGGGTGCAGAGTCCCCTGGCGATCAGATCGGTGCACTGACCCCGACGCTTGAGGTGCGCAAGCGGTGGTCCAGACCACGCTTCAGCGTGGTGGACAACACCCCGACACCTCTGCTGCAACACCACGCAGGCCCCGCACCACCAACCCCCACCTACCAGCACCACCCCCCCGAAACGGAGATCTCCCATGCTGAACCGCCTCAAGAAGTCGATGGACGAGAAGGACTCGGGCTTCACCCTCATCGAGCTCCTCGTCGTCGTCGTGATCATCGGCATCCTGGCCGCGATCGCCATCCCCGCCTTCCTCAGCCAGCGCGAGAAGGCCGCGGACGCCGCGACCAAGTCGGACCTGAAGAACGCCGCCACGGTCATGGAGACCAAGTTCATCGACGCCCAGACCTACACCGGCGTCGCTCTGACCGACTTCAAGAAGAGCAGCTCGACCACGCTGGCCATCAAGTCCGCCGACGCGACGAAGTACTGCCTGACGGGTGTCAACACCGGTCACACCGGCACCACCTACTACTACGACAGCAGCGCGGGCGGCCTCCTGACCGGCACCGCGACCTGCTGATCCGCCCCCTCACCCCCCGAAACGGAGATCTCCCATGCTGAACCGCCTCAAGAAGTCGATGGACGAGAAGGACTCGGGCTTCACCCTGATCGAGCTCCTCGTCGTCGTCGTGATCATCGGCATCCTGGCCGCGATCGCCATCCCCGCCTTCCTCAGCCAGCGCGAGAAGGCCGCGGACGCCGCGACCAAGTCGGACCTGAAGAACGCCGCCACGGTCATGGAGACCAAGTTCATCGACGCCCAGACCTACACCGGCGTCGCTCTGACCGACTTCAAGAAGAGCAGCTCGACCACGCTGGCCATCAAGTCCGCCGACGCGACGAAGTACTGCCTGACGGGTGTCAACACCGGTCACACCGGCACCACCTACTACTACGACAGCAGCGCGGGCGGTCTCCTGACGGGCACCGCGACCTGCTGATCTGAGTCCCACGACCCCGAACGGAGATCCCCCCATGCTGAACCGCCTCAAGAAGTCGATGGACGAGAAGGACTCGGGCTTCACCCTGATCGAGCTCCTCGTCGTCGTCGTCATCATCGGCATCCTGGCCGCGATCGCCATCCCGGCGTTCCTGAGCCAGCGCGAGAAGGCCGCGGACGCCGCGACCAAGTCGGACCTGAAGAACGCCGCTACCGTCTTCGAGACCAAGTTCATCGACGCCCAGAGCTACGCCGGCGTCACCGACGCCGACCTCAAGCCGTCCTCGAGCACCACCTTGACGCTGCTGACCAAGAACGCCACCCGGTTCTGCATCAAGGGCACCAACTCCGGGAACGCCAACGCCTCCGGCACCTACTACTACGACAGCATGAACGGAGGCGTCACCACCACCGCCTGCACGTGATCCACCAGCACCAACGGCGCACCACGGACCTCGGTCCGCGGTGCGCCGTTCGTCATTTCGGGGTGATCTAGACTTCACAGCGTGACCCCCGAGGAGCAGCACGAGGCCGATCGTGTGGCTCTCGCGCGGGTGCTGCGGGGTGACGAGCTGGACGAGGCCGAGGCCGCCGAGCTGGCCGAGGCCGAGGCCCGGGCCCGTCAGCAGCACGCCGAGACCCAGCGCCGCCAGCACCAGCTGCTCGAGGAGCTCCGCTTCCTCGACGAGTGAGGCCGCCCGTGGGCGGGTCGTCCTTCGAGCCGCTAGCGTCGCGCTGGCAGGAGCAGGGGAGCGACCGGACCAGCCGAGGAGCGTGATCGCGACGATGGACGCAGTGTGGGCCGACTACAAGGCGACGGGCGACCCGGAGCTGCGCAACCAGCTGGTGCTCCAGTACGCCCCGCTGGTCAAGTACGTCGCCGGCCGCGTCCGAGCCAGCCTGCCTGCCTCGGTCGAGTCCGCCGACCTCGTCTCCGAGGGCATCTTCGGGCTGATGGACGCGATCGAGAAGTTCGACCCGGACCGCGGCTGGACCTTCCAGACCTACGCCGTGCCGCGCATCCGCGGCGCGATCATCGACTCGATCCGTTCCGCGGACTGGGTGCCGCGCTCGGTGCGCACCCGGCTGCGCGACGTCGAGACCGCCCGCGTCGCCCTGCACCACGAGCTGGGACGTGAGCCGGACGACGCCGAGCTGGCCGAGCGGGCCGGGATCAGCCTTCCTGAGCTGCGCGAGGCGCTGGGCAGGCAGACCCAGATGGGTCTGGTCGGCGACGACGAGCTCGCCGCGATCGGTGACACCGGTCCCGGCATCGAGGACGCGCTCGAGGACGAGGGCACGCGCCAGCTGCTGATGCAGGCCGTCCGCGGACTGCCCGAGCGCGACCAGGTGGTCATCGCCCTGTACTTCTTCGAGGGCCTCACGCTGGCCGAGATCGGTCAGGTGCTCGGGGTCACCGAGTCCCGCGTCAGCCAGCTCCGCAGCCGGGCCACCCGGTTGCTGCGCGAGCTGATGACGGCCTCACCGGCCTAATTTGGGGGACCGCGTGCCGTTCTGTTGATGACGACGAGGGCCGGTCTAGTCCGAAAGCCCGACTCTGAACTCATCAGTCACTCCTGTCACAGGGCACCTGACCTGCACTGATGGCGTCGGTGGTGGACGAGCGCCACATTCCGTCCGGGTATTTAGTCCTGACCCCTCAAGTCCCTTGTGACCTGTTTTGTGGAACGGCTGTGGAAGTTCTGTTGCTTAGTTGAAACTCTTCTCAGGACCTCCCACCGAACCCCCACCGCTTCGAAAAGGACCATGAGATGACCATCGTCGAGACCGGCACCGTGTGGCACACCTACCGCACCGAGCGTGCGGCCGAGGACCGCAACGCCCTCGTCGTCGAGCACCTCCAGCTGGTGCGCCACGTGGCCAACCGGATGCGTCGCAGCCTGCCGTCGTACGTCGACGTCGAGGACCTCGTCTCCGACGGTGTGATGGGCCTGATGGACGCGGTGGAGAAGTTCGAGCCCGAGCGCGGGCTGACCTTCCAGACCTACGCGGTCTACCGCATCCGCGGCGCGATCATCGACTCGATCCGCGCCCACGACTGGATCCCGCGCTCGGTGCGCCGCACCCAGCGCGAGGCCGAGCTGGCCGGGTCCCGGCTGCGCGAGGAGCTCGGCCGCGAGGCCACCGACGCCGAGATCTGCGGCGCCCTGGGGATCAGCTCGCGCAAGCTCAGCGAGGCCCTCGAGGCCACCTCGATCGGCCTCAGCGGCGAGCACGGCCTCGACAGCGTCGTCGACCCGTGCCCCGGCGCGGAGGTGCTGCTCGAGGAGGAGACCAACCGTCAGCTGCTGATGAACTCGGTCAAGGACCTGCCCGCCCGCGACCAGCTGATCATCGCGCTGTCGTTCTTCGAGGAGATGACCCTCTCCGAGATCGGCGCCCTGCTCGGCGTCAGCGAGTCCCGCGTCTGCCAGCTGCGCGGTCGCGCCCTGCGCACCCTGCGCACCGAGCTCACCGCGCAGGGCCTGGACTCCTAGGGCTCACCCGTCGCCGGCGGGACAGCGCGACCCCGACCAGGGTCAGGGCACCGCCGACGTAGGCGAGCGGCGCCGGCGCCTCGTCCAGCAGCACGAGAGCCAGCACGATGGTGATCGGCGGCACGAGGTAGGTGGTCAGCCCGAGCCGCGAGGCGTCGAGGTGACGCAGGGCCACGGCGTACGTCGTGAAGGCCACCGCCGTCGGGAACACCCCCAGGTAGACCAGCCACCACCGCGCGTCCGGTGGCGCTGCGGCGGCCTCGTGCACGAGCGCCGGCGCGAACGGCAGGCAGACCAGCGCCCCCACCGTGCAGGCCAGCCAGGTCACCTGCACCGCGGGCAGGCTCGCGACCAGCGGCTTCTGCAGGATCAGCGAGACCGCGTAGGCCGCGGCGGCCAGCAGCACCAGGACCACGCCGACCACGTCGTGACCACCGCTGCGTGAGCTCGAGGCTGCGATCACCGCGACCCCGGCGAACGCGACCGCCAGGCTCAGGCCCAGGCGCCGGTCGAAGCGCTCGGAGAGGAAGACGGCGGCCAGCACCGCGATCAGCAACGGCGAGACCTGCACCAGGATCGCCGCGGTGCCGGCGTCGATGCGGCGCTCGGCCTCGTTGAGGGCGAGGTTGTAGACCCCGAACCACAGCACGCCGATCACCACCACCGGGCCCCACTGGGCACGGGTCGGTCGGGGCGGGCCGTGGCGCAGGGCGAAGACGCCGAGCGCGAGCGAGCCCACGAGCAGGCGGCCCAGGGACAGCGCGCCGGGGGAGAAGTCGTCACCGAGGTCGCGGATCGCCACGAAGGCGGAGGCCCACAGCACGAGGGTGCACGACACCGCGGCGTAGGGCAGCCAGCGGGGGGTGGCGTCGTCGGTCACCGCCCGAACCTAGGCCCACCCCTGTGGGTCCGCGTGGTCAGCGCAGGGCGGCGGCCTCGCGGGCCAGGGTCTCGACGCGGTCCCAGTCGCCGGCGGCGAGAGCGTCGGCGGGGGTGAGCCAGGAGCCGCCGACGCAGCCGACGTTGGGCAGCGCGAGGTAGGAAGCGGCGCTCGCGGCGCTGATCCCGCCGGTCGGGCAGAACCGGGCGGCGGGCACGGGCGAGGAGATCGCCTTGAGGTACGCCGCGCCGCCGGCCGCCTCGGCGGGGAAGAACTTCATCTCGCTCACGCCGGCCTCGAGGACGGCCAGGACCTCCGAGACGGTGGCCGTGCCGGGCAGGAACGGCAGGCCGGTCGACAGCATCGCCTCGAGCAGGCCGGGGGTGGCACCGGGGGAGACCAGGAACTGCGCGCCCGCCGCCCGGGCGGCCTCGGCCTGCTCGGGGGTGCACACCGTCCCCGCGCCCAGCAGGATCTCGGGCACCTCCTCGGCGATGGCCCGGATCGCCTCCAGGGCGACCGGCGTGCGCAGGGTCAGCTCGATGACCGGCAGTCCGCCGGCCACGAGGGCGCGCGCCAGCGGCACGGCCTGGGCGAGGTCGTCGACGACCACGACCGGCACCACCGGCACGACCGAGAGCAGCGAGGTCGGTGCCGGAGACGGGGCGGCCGGGGCGGTCAGGGTGGACTCAGGCGTGCTCGACATGGTGGGTCTCCTGCGGCTGGGTCGGCTGCTGGGGCTCGACGATCGGGAAGACGGACGCGCCGAGGTCGGCGGGTCCCACGCTGGCGCGGAAGGCGGCGAAGAGCTCGCGGCCGGTGCCGGCCCACTCCTCGCCCTGCGGCGGACGACCGGTCGAGGCCCGCGCGTCGAAGTCGTCCTCGACCCCGATCGAGAGCGTCCCCTGCTCGGCGTCGACGGTGAGGAGGTCGCCGTCGCGGACCCGCGCCAGCGGACCGCCGAGGGCGGCCTCGGGGGTGACGTGGATGGCGGCCGGGACCTTGCCGGAGGCCCCCGACATCCGGCCGTCGGTGACGATGGCGACCCGCTGCCCGCGGTCCTGGAGGACCCCGAGGGCGGGGGTCAGCTTGTGCAGCTCCGGCATCCCGTTGGCCGCCGGGCCCTGGTAGCGCACCACCGCGACGAGGTCGCGACCGTCGAGCCGCCCGGCCTCGAACGCGGCGAGCAGGTCGTCCTGGTGGTCGAAGACCATCGCGGGCGCGCTGACGACGCGGTGCTCGGGAGCCACCGCGGAGACCTTGACGACCGCGCGGCCCAGCGGGCCGTCGAGCATCCGCAGCCCACCGTCGGGGGAGAACGGGTCGGTCGCGGGCCGCAGCACGGCGTGGTCGAGGGAGGCGGTGGCGCCCTCGCGCCAGGTCAGCCCGCCGTCGGCGCCGAGGGTCGGCTCGGTCGTGTAACGGGCCAGGCCGTGCCCGACGACGGTCTCGACGTCCTCGTGCAGCAGACCGGCCTCGAGCAGGCTGCGCACCAGGAAGCCGATGCCGCCGGCGGCGTGGAAGTGGTTCACGTCGGCGGTGCCGTTGGGGTACATCCGGCTCAGCAGGGGCACGACCGCCGAGAGGTCGGCCAGGTCGTCCCAGGTCAGGACGATGCCGGCGGCACGGGCGATCGCGACGAGGTGCATGGTGTGGTTGGTCGAGCCGCCGCTGGCCAGCAGCGCCACGCAGGCGTTGACGACCGCCTTCTCGTCGACCAGCTCACCGATCGGGGACGACGTACGGTCCCGGTCCCGATCGCTCTCCTGGGAGGAGCCCTGGGCCGACAGCCCGACGACGCGGCCGGCGGCGGCGCGGGTCAGGGCCTCGCGCAGCTCGGTGTCGGGATTGACGAACGAGGAGCCCGGCAGGTGCAGGCCGAGCACCTCCATCAGCAGCTGGTTGGAGTTCGCCGTGCCGTAGAAGGTGCACGTGCCGCGCGAGTGGTAGGAGGCGGCCTCGGCCTCGAGCAGCTCCTCGCGCCCGACGAGGCCCTCGGCGTAGCGCTGGCGGACGGCGGCCTTCTCGGAGTTCGGCAGGCCCGAGGTCATCGGTCCCGCGGGGACGAAGACGGTCGGCAGGTGGCCGAAGGACAGCGCGCCGATGAGCAGGCCGGGCGTGATCTTGTCGCACACCCCGAGCATCAGCGCGCCGTCGAACATGTCGTGGGAGAGGGCGACGGCCGTGGACATCGCGATCACGTCGCGGCTGTAGAGCGAGAGCTGCATGCCGTCGCGGCCCTGCGTGATGCCGTCGCACATCGCCGGTACGCCGCCGGCGACCTGGGCGATGCCGCCGGCCCGGGCGGCGGCGGCCTTGAGCACGGGCGGGTAGGTGCCGTACGGCTGGTGCGCGGAGAGCATGTCGTTGTAGGACGTGACGATCGCGACGTTGGCCTTGGTCCGACCGCGCAGCACCGCCTTCTCCCCGGCCTCGCTGGCCGCGAAGCCGTGGGCCAGGTTGGCGCAGCCCAGGCGGGTGCGGGCGGCCCCGCCGGCCGAGCCGGCCTCGACGGCGGCACGGGTGCGACGCAGGTACGCCGTCCGGGTCGCCGCGCTGCGTGCGACCAGGCGCGCGGTGACCTCGGCCAGCACCGGGTGCGGCGCGGGCAGCGCGAGGTCGGGTCGGGGCACGTGGGCGCCGGGGTCGGCCGCGGGCGTGCGGGTGGGCTCGCTCATCGGGGTGCTCATGCGTCGGGCTCCTGCCAGGATCGGCCGTCGCGCTCGATGAGCGTGGTGGCGGCGGTGGGTCCGCTGGTGCCGGCCGCGTAGCGGCGGGGTCGGTCCGGCGAGGTCGCCCAGCGGTTCAGGACGGGCTCGGCCCAGGTCCAGGCGGCCTCGATCTCGTCGCGGCGCATGAACAACGTCGCGTTGCCCTTGACGACGTCCATGATCAGCCGCTCGTAGGCGTCCGGGGAGCGCTGGTCGAAGGCGTCGGCGTAGGAGAGGTCGAGCGAGACCGGGCGCAGCCGGTAGCCGCCGGGACCGGGCTCCTTGGCCGTCAGGTGCAGGCGCATGCCCTCGTCGGGCTGGACCTGGATGTGCAGCCGGTTGGCCTCGGTGTGACCCTCGGCGTGCGGGAACATCGAGTGCGGCGGGTGCTTGAAGACGACCACGATCTCCGAGGTCCGCTCGGCCATCCGCTTGCCGGTGCGCAGGTAGAACGGGACGCCGGCCCAGCGCCAGTTCTGGACCTCGGTGCGCAGCGCCACGAAGGTCTCGGTGCGGCTCCCGTCCGCGGGGGCGGAGTCGCCGAGGTCGTCGGCGTAGGACGCGACGGGCTCGCCGTCGACCAGCCCGGCGGCGTACACGCCCCGGACGGTGTCGCGGTCGACGTCCTCGGGGGTCATCGGCTTCAGCGCCTGGAGCACCTTGAGCTTCTCGTCGCGCACGGTCTCGCGGCCGATGTAGGTCGGAGGCTCCATCGCGACCAGGCACAGCAGCTGGAGCAGGTGGTTCTGCACCATGTCGCGCAGCGCCCCGGCGCGGTCGTAGTAGGGGCCGCGGTCACCGACGCCGAGCGACTCGGCCACGGTGATCTGCACGTGGTCGACCCAGCGGGAGTTCCACAGGGGCTCGAGGAAGGTGTTGGCGAAGCGCGTGACGAGGAGGTTCTGCACGCTCTCCTTGCCCAGGTAGTGGTCGATGCGGAAGACCTGCGGCTCGGCGAAGACCCGGCCCACGGCGTCGTTGACCTCCTGGGAGGAGGCGAGGTCGTGGCCGATCGGCTTCTCCATCACCACGCGGGAGCGCTCGGTGACCAGGCCGACCTGGTCGAGCTGGTCGCAGATCACGCCGAACACGCTCGGCGGGACGGCGAGGTAGAAGACCTGCACGGCCTCCTCGACGCGGGGGCGGTCCTTGAGCATCCCGTGCAGCAGGTGCCAGCTCTCGGCGTCGTCGAACTCCAGGCTGACGTGGTGCAGCCGGGCCAGCAGCCGGTCGACGGCGCCGGCGTACAGGTCGGAGGCCTCGACGTGGGCGACGAGCGCCGCGCGGACCTCGGTGCGGTACGCCGCGTCGTCGAGGTCGGCGCGGGAGACGCCGATGATGCGCGTGTCGTCGGGCAGCTGGCCCTCGACGTCGCGGCGGTAGAGGGCGGGCAGCAGCTTGCGGAGCGCGAGGTCGCCGGTGCCGCCGAAGACCACGAAGTCGCAGACCTGGGGCGCGACGTGGGGGGAGGGGGTGTCGGGCATGTCAGCCACGGTAGACCTCTTCGGTGCGAAAGCAAACGTACTTCAGCCTTTTTGGGGCTGAAGTACGTGAACTTCAGGGGTCGAACTGGTTGAATGACGGTGATGAGCGACACGATCACGATCCACCACCACGGGGTCGGCGCAGCCACGGCGGGCGAGCTGCTCGCGCTGGTCCGCGCCGGACGCGCCAGCACCCGCGCCGACCTGGCGCGCGCCACGCGGCTCTCGCGCACCGCGGTCGGGGCGAGGCTGGCGCTGCTGCTCGAGGCGGGTCTGCTGCGCGAGGGCCGGGGGCTGCCCTCGACCGGTGGTCGACGTCCCACCGGCCTGGTCTTCGCCGCCGACGCCGGTCTGGTGCTCGCCGCCGCGCTGGGTCGCTCCCGCAGCCAGCTCGCCGTCGTCGACCTCGGCGGTCGGGAGCTGGTCAGCTCCGAGCGCGAGCACGCGCCCGGCACCGGCCCGGCCGAGCTGATGCCCGCCGTCGCCGACGGGCTGCGTGAGCTGCTGGCCGGTGTGCGCGCCGAGGGGGCCGAGGCTGCCGTGCTCGGGGTCGGGGTCACCCTGCCCGGGACGGTGGACGGCGTACGCGGGGCCAGCGTCGACTCCCCGGTGATGTCGGGCTGGGACGGCGTCGAGCTGGCGCCGTACCTGACCGGTCTCGGTGGCCGGCCCGACGAGCACGCCGACGCGCCCCTGTTCCTGGCCAACGACGCCGACGCGCTGGCGCGCTCCGAGCGGCTGGGGCGCACCGGCGCCCTCGAGGACGTGCTGGTGGTCAAGGCCTCCACCGGGCTGGGGCTCGGCATCATCGCGGGCCGCGAGATCGTCACCGGGCACCTCGGGGCCGCAGGCGAGATCGGGCACACGCCGGTGCCCGCCGCGGCCGGCCTCGTCTGCCGCTGCGGGGCGACCGGCTGCCTCGAGACCGTCGCGGCCGGGTGGGCCCTGGTGGGGCAGCTGGCCGAGCGCGGCCGCGAGGTCACCCACGTGCGCGACCTCGTCGCGCTCGCGCTCGGCGGTGACGGCGAGGCGCGCGGTCTGCTGCGCGAGGGCGGCCGCCAGCTCGGCGAGGTGCTCGCCGTCGCCGTCAACCTGCTCAACCCGCAGGCCGTCGTGCTCGGCGGCGACATGCCGGCCGCCTTCGACACCTACGCCGCCGGGGTGCGCGAGAGCATCTACGCCCGCGCCGGGGCGTTGGCGACCCGGGACCTGCAGATCCTGCCGGCGACGTACGGCGACCGCGCGGGCCTGGTCGGCTGCGCCGCCACCGTGCTCGACCACGTCCTCGACCCCGCCGCCGTCGACGCCCGTCTGTAGCCGAAGTACCACCCATTGCGAGCCGAGGTGCCAATCTTTGCGAGCCGAGGTGCCAACGATTGTCGGTCGAGGGGTCGATGATTGCTCGATGCGCGCCGCTGCCCTCGTCGATGCCTATCAGCGGATCAGCCACGTTCTCGGCGCGCTCGGCTCGTCGGACTGGCATCGACCCACCCGCACGGCGTGGACGGTCACGGAGCTGACCTTCCACCTGCTGCTCGACGCTCAACGGACTCTCGTGGCCCTCGCCACCACGACCGACGCCGAGCCGGACGTCGACGCGGTCACCTACTGGCGTGCCGGTCGGTCGGACCTGCGTGACGAGCAGGCAGCCCACGCCGACTTCGTACGTCGGGCCGCGGCGGCGTACGCCGGTCCTCGCCCGACCGGACTCGTCGCGCAGTGGACCGCGACCGCCCACGCCGCCGGGCGGGCCGCAGCAGCCGCCGACCCCCTCACACGGGTCGAGACCCAGGGCCACGTCCTCAGCGTCGCCGACCTCGTCTCGACCCTGGTCGTCGAGGCGGCCGTGCACCACCTCGACCTGGTCGTCGGGCTCGACGTGCCCGGCCCGTCGACCGAGGCGCTCGCGGAGGTACGCCGGGTGCTCGAGGCCCTGCTCGGCGAGCCGTTCCCGGCCGGCCTGGACGACACCGCGGTCGCGCTGGTCGGCACGGGCCGGCGTACGCCCCACGAGGGCGAGGTCACCGGGCTGCACGCCGCCGCGATGAGCCGGCTGCCTCTGCTGGGCTGACGACGACCGAGAGTGGCACCTCGACCCGCGAACGCCGGCACCTCGACCCGCGAACGCTGGCACTTCGGCGGACAGACAGCGGCACTTCGGCCGACAGACAGCGGCACCTCGGCGGTCAGAGGTCGAGCTTGTAGCCCAGCCCGCGGACGGTGACGAGGTACTTCGGCTCGCCCGGGTCGGGCTCGAGCTTGGCGCGCAGGCGCTTGACGTGGACGTCGAGGGTCTTGGTGTCGCCGACGTAGTCGGAGCCCCAGACCCGGTCGATGAGCTGGCCGCGGGTGAGCACCCGGCCGGGGTTGCGCAGGAACATCTCGAGCAGCTCGAACTCCTTGAGCGGCAGCTTCTGCTCGGAGCCGTCGACGGTGACGACGTGGCGCTCGACGTCCATCCGGACGGGGCCGGCCTCGAGGGTGTCGGGCACCAGGTCGGCCTCGCCGCCGCGGCGCAGGACCGCCCGGATCCGGGCGACCAGCTCCCGGGGCGAGTAGGGCTTGGTGACGTAGTCGTCGGCGCCGAGCTCGAGGCCCACGATCTTGTCGACCTCGTCGTCCTTGGCGCTGACCATGATCACGGGCACCGACGAGGTCTGCCGGATCTGGCGGCACACCTCCGTGCCGGGGATGCCGGGCAGCATCAGGTCGAGCAGGACGACGTCGGCGCCGAAGCGCTCGAAGTCGGCCAGGGCGGCATGGCCGTCGGCGGCGACGGACACCTCGAAGCCCTCGCGGCGCAGCATGTAGGAGAGGGCGTCGGAATAGCTCTCCTCGTCCTCGACGACGAGCACCCGGGTCACCGTCGGCCTCCCCGGTCCTCGGGTGCTCCGGTGCCCTCTGCCTCGGCAGGGTCGAGCAGCTCCACGCCTTCGTCCACGTCGTCATCATGCTCGTCGTCGTCGAGGAAGTCTCCCTCGGTCCCCGGCTCGCGCTCCCGGGCGAGGGGCAGCGTGAGGGTGAACGTCGAGCCCTGACCCGGCTGCGACCAGACCCGGACGTCACCACCGTGGCTCGCCGCGACGTGCTTGACGATCGACAGACCCAGGCCGGTGCCCCCGGTGGAGCGGTGCCGGGCGGGGTCGACGCGGTAGAACCGCTCGAAGATCCGGTCGATCTCCCCGGTCGGGATGCCGATGCCCTGGTCGACCACCGAGATCTCGAGGACGTCCGGCTCGCCGTCACCACCGAGGTGCTTCGTGGTCACCAGCACCGTCGAGCCGGTCTCGGAGTAGGCCACGGCGTTGGCGACGAGGTTGCTGACCGCCGCGGCGATCTGCTCCTCGCTGCCGTGCACCTTCAGTCCGGGGGTCCCCGCGGTGACGACGTCGACCCGGCGGGCGCTGGCGTCGATCGCGCTGGTGTCGATGGCCACGGCGATCACGTCGTCGACGGAGACGGGCACGGGCCGGTCCAGCGGCTCGTCGCCCTGCAGGCGGGAGAGCTCGATGACCTGCTGGACCAGGCGGCTCAGGCGCTCGCCCTCGGTCACCATCCGGTGGGCGAAGCGGCGCACCGCCTCGGGGTCGTCGGCGGCGTCGTGGATGGCCTCGGCGAGCAGACGCATCGCGCCCACGGGGGTCTTGAGCTCGTGGCTGACGTTGGCCACGAAGTCGCGCCGGACGGCCTCGACGCGCCGCTCCCGCGTGCGGTCCTCGACCAGGGCCAGCACCAGGCGGTGACCCAGCGGCGCGACCCGCGCGGTGACGTGGCGCGCCGGAGCGCCGGGGCGGTCCATCAGCAGCTCGGTCTCCCTGATCTGACCGTCGCGGCGCACACGGGCGACGAGGTCGGCGAGCTCCTCGGAGGCGAGCGCGGTGCCGCGCACCAGGCCCAGGGCGTACGCCGGGGCGCTGGCCTTGACCACCAGGTCGCCGTCGTCGACCACCACGGCGCTCGAGCGCAGCACCGAGAGCACCGCGCCGACCCCGGCGGGCACGACCGGCTCCTGCGCCGCCGCACCGTGCTGCTGCTCGCGGTCGCTGACGTGCCACGCCAGGACGGCGCCGCCGGCCACGACGGCGCCGATCACCGCGGCGAGGAACGCCTGGGTCGTCGGGTCCACGTCCCGATCGTACGGCGCCGAGCCGGCGCGGGTGCCACCTCGCCACGGGTCAGCGGTGGTGCGGTCGAGAGTTCACCCGTCGTTCAACTGCTGCCCGTCCGCGGTCGTCCGGGCGGATGCCGACCACCGCCTAGGGTGCAGGTATGCGCGATGTCTTCCATGAGCAGCTCGACGGCATGTTCGCCGACCTGGCCAGCATCTGCCGCCGCGTCGAGACCGCCGTCGGCCTGGCCACCCGCGCCCTCACCGAGGGTGACGTCGTGATCGCCGAGCAGGTGATCAGCGACGACAAGGAGATCGACATCGCCCGCGAGCGGGTCGAGGACACGGCCTTCAACCTGCTCTCGCTCCAGCAGCCGGTGGCCGGCGACCTGCGCACGGTCGTGGCCGGCCTGCGGATGGTCAGCGAGCTCGAGCGGATGGGCGACCTGTCGGTCCACGTCGCGAAGATCGCCCGCCTGCGGGTGCCCGAGATCGCGGTGCCCGTCGAGGTCCAGCCGACGATCAACAAGATGGCGATGACCGCCGAGGACATGGTCTCCCGCGTCGCCGTCATCATCGCCAGCCGCGACGTCGAGGCCGCCATCGAGCTCGGCCGGGACGACGAGATCATGGACCGGCTGCGCCGCCAGAGCTTCACCGAGCTGCTCTCCGACGACTGGGCGCACGGCGTCGAGGCCGCGGTCGACCTCGCGCTGCTGGGGCGCTACTACGAGCGGATCGCCGACCACGCGGTCTCGGTCGCCAACCGCGTCGTCTTCGTCGTCACCGGCGAGCACCCCGGCTCGCGCCACCGCGCCTGAGCCGGGTCGGCGCTCAGCGGCCCTGGTTGGCCACGGCGGCGGCCGCCGCCTCGGCGGCCTCCGGGTCGAGGTACTCCCCGCCGGGCACGGTGGGCCTGAGGTCGTCGTCGAGGCGGTAGACCAGCGGCTGGCCGGTGGGGATGTTCAGCCCCGCGATCTCGTCGTCGCCGATGCCGTCGAGGTGCTTGACCAGCGCGCGCAGGCTGTTGCCGTGCGCGGCGACGAGCACCACGTGCCCGGCCCGCAGGTCGGGGACGACGTCGGACTCCCAGTAGGGCAGGAAGCGCTCGATGACGTCCGCGAGGCACTCGGTGCGCGGCATGTCCTCGCCGAGGTCGGCGTACTGCGGCAGCCCGGCCTGGGAGTGCTCGGCGTCCGGGTCCTGCTCGGGCGGTGGGGTGTCGAAGGAGCGGCGCCAGAGCATGAACTGCTCCTCGCCGTACTCCTCGAGGGTCTGCTTCTTGTCCTTGCCCTGCAGCGCGCCGTAGTGGCGCTCGTTGAGCCGCCACGAGCGACGCACCGGGATCCAGTGCCGGTCGGCCTCGTCGAGGGCGAGGTGCGCGGTGCTGATCGCACGGCGCAGCAGGGAGGTGTGCAGCACGTCGGGCAGCAGGCCCGCCTCGCGCAGCAGGCGGCCACCGGCGACCGCCTCACCGCGACCCTTCTCGTTGAGCGGGACGTCGACCCACCCGGTGAAGAGGTTCTTGGCGTTCCACTCGCTCTCGCCGTGGCGCAGCAGGATCAGGGTGTGGCTCATGCGGGTCCCCCCTCGGGATCGGTACGTCGTCCGGCTCGGGTCACTCGCCGGCGGGCTCCGGCAGCTCGCACTCGTAGGCGTTCGGGTCCGCGACAGGCGCGGTGGCGTCCTCGGCCGGGGCCTGCGACGGCGAGGCGGACGCCGCCGCACCGCTCGCACGGCCCGACGGGCTGGCGCTCGCCGAGGCCAGCGACGCGGCGGAGTCGTCGAGACCCTCCCACTGGCGGCACGCCGGGACGACGGGGATCTGGAGCGTCGAGGACTCCCCGCTCGCGAAGACGAGGTCGACCGAGACGAAGTCGCCGGGGACGAAGTCGCCGGTGACGACCACGGCCTCGGGGTCGGTCACGACCGTGGGGTCGTCCTCGGTGAGGGCGGGGGCGGCGGCGTTGCCGAGGGTGACGCGCCCGCGCGGGGGGATCTCGATCGGCTCCAGCGACTCGGTCGCGATGGGCGTGCCCGTCGTCTCGTCGGTGCCCGTGAGCTCGGTGAAGCTCGCCGGGTCGGTGGGATCGTTGTTGACCAGGGTCGTCACGAAGGTGCCCGAGCCGGCCTGGTCGGAGACGATGACGGTGCCGAGCACGTCGACCTGACCGGCGCGGTCGTTGACGCCCATCGAGATGGTGTTGACCCGGTTCGTGGCGTAGTTGAACCCGCAGGAGGACAGCACCGGTGCCGCGACGAGCAGCGCGGAGACGGCGAGCGTGGCGCGTCGGGCGGGGGAGGGGCGGCGGGTCATGGCAGCGGCTGGACCTTCTCGGGCGGCGACGTCGGCGGGCGGGTCATCGGTGTCGCGGCCGGTGGGCTGACCACCGCCGCCGTGACGGCGTCAGCCTAGCCTCCGGCCGCCCTCGGGCGCCTCGCACCTCCGGGTCGCGTCCGCCGGGTCAGCGGCTCAGTCCCCCGGTCGACCCGACGGCCGCCATGATCACGAGCAGCACCGCCGCGGCGGCACCCGCGAGGAGCAGCAGGCGGTTGGCGCCCAGGCGCAGCCCCAGCCGCACGGGCACCGTGCGCCACCCCTCCTGGTGGTCGGCGACCAGCCCCGAGGTCGAGCGCAGCAGGTGCCCGGTCACGCCCAGGCCCGCGGCGAGGAAGGTCATCACCACCGACGGGGCCGGGCCGAGCGCGTCACCGCCCCAGCCCCCGTAGGAGAGGTACGCCGGGTAGAGGGCGAAGGAGACCGCCCACGGCACCCACGACAGACGACCGCGGCGCAGCGCCACGTTGCCCAGCAGCGTGACCGCGAGCAGGAGGAGGTAGCAGAGCCCGGCCACCACGCCCGTGCTGATCGACAGCGGGACCACCAGCAGCACCCCGACGGTGATCGAGAACCACACGGTGCCCGGGTCCAGGTCCTCGCCCGCCTGACCGCCGGCACCCCCCTGGACCGGGACCAGGGGCTTGTCCGGCCGGTGGCGGGAGTCGCGGCCGCGGTCGACGAGGTCGTTGTGCCAGCCGGCGACGGCCTGACCGACGAGGACCGTGGCCAGCACGACCAGCGCCTCGCGGGTCGCGCGGCCGGAGAGCAGGGTCGCGGCGCCGAGCGCGAGCGCGGTCAGCGCCGCCTGGCGGGGGTGCGCGGCCCGCAGCAGCAGCACGGGCCAGGCCCGGCGTACGGCGTCGAGCCGACCGCGCGGGGCCGCGTCCGGACGGTCCAGGTCCACGGGCAGGTCCACGGGCGGGTCCGGGGGCAGGTGCGCAGGTCGGTCCGGGTCCCGGTCGTCGTTCCCGCCGGCGTCCTCGCGGACCTCGACGAGGGTCGTGCCCCCGCCCTCACGGTCGGCCCCGGACGGGGTCGTGCCCCCCGTCGGGTCCACCCCGGTGCCCCGGGCGGACCGCGTGCGTCGCTTCAGCCATCCCATGGCAGCAGTATCGGCCACACCGGCCGGTTGTGGTGCACCTCACGGCCCCGAACTTCGCCCCGGGTGCGCGATCGCCTACCCCCCGCGGGGTGTACGGCGGTGCCGGACGGCCGGCCGGACCACAAGAACGCAGCGGTGTCAAGCCCCCAGCAGGCCTCTGACCTGCACAAACGGTGTCAGCAGCCCGCCGGGGACGTGATAAAGTAGGGGTCCCTAGGAAGGGGCACATCACCTATGACATTTACCGTCGGAGAAACGGTCGTCTACCCGAACCACGGGGCCGCCGTCATCGAGGACATCGAGACTCGCCAGATCAAGGGGGAGGACCGGGAGTACCTCGTCCTTCGGATCGTCGCCCAGCAGGACCTCGTGGTCCGGGTGCCGGCGTGCAACCTCGACCTGGTCGGGGTCCGCGACGTGGTGGACAAGGAGGGCCTGGACCGGGTCTTCGACGTCCTGCGCGCCGAGCACGTCGAGGAGCCGACCAACTGGTCGCGTCGCTACAAGGCCAACCTGGAGAAGCTGCACAGCGGCGACGTCATGAAGGTCTCGGAGGTCGTGCGCGACCTGTGGCGTCGTGAGCGGGACCGCGGGCTGTCCGCGGGGGAGAAGCGGATGCTGGCCAAGGCGCGCCAGATCCTCGTCTCCGAGCTCGCGCTCGCCGAGAAGACCAACGAGGACAAGGCCGAGACGATCCTCGACGAGGTCCTCGCCGGCTGAGACCGCCCCGACGTCGAGACCCCCGCCGCCTCCGGGCCGCGGGGGTCTTGTCGTGCCCGGCCCCGGGCGCCCTACGCTGCTCGACACCATGAGCCCCGACCCGTACGACCCCTACGACCTGCCCGAGCGCCCGCCCGCCCTCGGCACGGTCGTGGAGCAGGACCGCGGCGCGCTCCCGTTCGCGCTGCTGCACGGCGAGGCCCTCGTCGCGTGCGCCGCCTGGGGCCTGGGCGAGTCGGGGGTGACCCCGGTCGACACCGGGACGCCGTGGTCCTCGGTGGTCGCGGCGGACGAGCCGTACGTGCTCCACGACGCCCTGTGCCCGGCCACGCCGGGGTGGTTCATCGCCGAGTGCGTCGAGCGCAGCCTGGCGGTCGACGTCGTCGTGGTCGGGGTGCGGGCGGTCACCGACACCGTCAAGCGGGTCGAGGGCGGGGTGGTCGGCACGACGCTCGACCGCGAGCAGCTGTGGTCGGTCGCCTCGCCGCTGGTCCTGCCGCCCCGCGTCGTCGCCGCGCTCGGCGAGCGCGACGGAGGCGGGCCGGACGCGCTCGACGCCGGGCTCGACCTCGCCCGGCTCGTCCGGGCCCTCGAGGCGCTCGACCCGTCGTACGCCGCGGAGCACCGGGAGGCCCCGGCCGTGGCGATGCGGGTCCGCTCGGGCGAGGACGTCGCGGTCCTGGCGGCGATGACCGGCCCCGACCGCGCCGGCTGACTCAGACCGAGCGTCGGGCGAGCAGGGCGCCGGCCACGTCGAGGTCGCCGGGGACGGTGATCTTGAGGTTGGTCGGCGAGCCCGCGACCGCCACCACGGTGAGGTCGTCGCCGGCGTAGCGCTCGAGCGTGCCCGCCGTGTCGGTGGCGACGAACCCGTCGACGTCGGCCCGGGCGTAGGCCGCCAGCAGCGGGCCGGCCCGGAAGGCCTGGGGGGTCTGCACGACCATGGCACGTCCACCCTCGAGGGGGTCGGCCCCGCCCGTGCGGGCCAGCAGCCCGGCGACCGGCACGCCCGGGATCGCCCCGCCGTGCTCGCGCGCGGCGTCCAGCGCGGTCTCGAAGAGCGCGGCCGGGCACAGGGGCCTCGCCCCGTCGTGGATCGCGACGACGTCGATCCGGCCCGCGTCCACCTCCGCGCGGAGCACCTGCAGCGCCGCCCACTCGGAGTCGTGACGGGTGCGACCGCCGACGACCAGCGTGACCTCACGCGGGCCCAGCACCGGACGCAGGGCGGCCGCC
Organism: uncultured Actinomycetota bacterium; assembly: GCA_963760555.1. Taxonomy (GTDB): domain Bacteria; phylum Actinomycetota; class Actinomycetes; order Propionibacteriales; family Nocardioidaceae; genus Nocardioides. The sequence continues at coordinate 123,516 of CAVXDJ010000005.1, forward strand.
ACGGCCTCCTGCTCCCCGTCGCGCACGACCACGACCACCCGCGTGACCCCGGGCACCGCGAGGGCGGTGCCCACGCAGTGGGCGACCACCGCCCGGGTGCCGAGCGGGAGCAGGATCTTGTTGACCTCGGCCCCGAGCCTCGTGCCGGAGCCGGCCGCGACGACGACGACGGCGGACCCAGGCACGACGCGGAGTCTAGGAGGTGGCCGGACCCGACGACGTGGGGCCGGAGCCGGTGCCGGTCCGGTCGAGGCCCACCGCGAGGTTTGCACGGCTGTAACACCGCGAAACAGCCCTCGAACAGTCCGCCCCTAGGTTCGCCCCATGGTGGCGCACCGTGCTCGGGCACGCGCGGGATCGCAGGCGTGGCAGCCCGTGTGCCGGCTGGGCGACCTCACGGTCGGGCGTGGCGTGAGCGCGCTCGTGCACGGCCAGGGCGTGGCGATCTTCCGCACCGGCGCAGAGGAGGTGCTCGCGATCGGCAACCACGACCCGTTCCTGCGGACCTCCTCGCTGGCCCGGGGCATCGTGGGGGTCAGGGACGGGGCGCTCTTCGTCGGCTCACCCAGCCACGGGCACGCCTTCGACCTGCGCACCGGGTGCTGCCTCGACGAGCCGCACGCCCACGTCCCGACGTACGCCGTGAAGGTGCTCGAGGGCGTCGTGCTCGTCGGGCCGCGGACCTGCCCCTGAGCCCGGCCGTCCCGACCCCGGCCTCAGCGGTCGGGGGCCTGCACCGGCTCGACCTGCACCGGCTCGACCTGCACCGGCGCCCCGCGCACCGGCACGACCAGCGCCGTCGCGATCGCCGCGACGCCCTCGCCGCGCCCGGTCAGCCCCAGCCCGTCGGTGGTGGTGGCGGCCACGGTGACGGGCGCGCCGACGGCGGCCGAGAGCACCGCCTCCGCCTCGGTGCGGCGGGGTCCGAGGCGTGGTCGGTCGCCCAGGACCTGCACCGCGACGTTGCCGACCTCGAAGCCGGCGGCGCGGACGCGCGCCGCGGTCTCGGCGAGCAGGGCCGCCCCGGAGGCGCCGGCCCAGGCGGGGTCGCTGGTGCCGAACTGCGACCCGAGGTCCCCGATGCCCGCCGCGGCGAGCAGCGCGTCGCAGGCCGCGTGCGCGGCGACGTCGGCGTCGGAGTGGCCCTCGAGGCCCGCGGGCTCGTCGGGCCAGTGCAGACCGGCCAGGTGCATCGGCACGCCGGTGGCGAGCCGGTGCACGTCGACGCCCGTCCCGACCCGCGGCAGTGGGCCGTGAGGAGCGGAGTTCACGCGATGATCATGCCTGAGCAACACTGGAGGCATGAGTGCGCCCGCCGGTCCCTGGTCGCTGGCCGGCCTGAGCGCCGGCGGCGCCGGACTCGCCGCGGGCTACCTCTCCGCGAGCCTGCTGGGCATCCGCGAGTCACCGGTGGTCGCCGCGGCCGAGACCGTCGTGGCCCTGACCCCGGGATCGGTGGCCGAGTTCCTGATCGGGCTCGTCGGGCGCGCCGACAAGCCCCTGCTCGTGACCGGGGTCGTGATCGTCGTCGGCCTCGTCGTCGCCGGCATCGGGAGGCTGGCCCGGCGCAGCTGGCCCGCCGCGGTCCTCGCCCTCACGGCCCTCGCGACTCTCGGCGGCGGGTGCGTGCTGACCCGCCCGGGCTCGACCCTGACCAGCCTGGTGCCGGTCCTCGTCGGGCTGGTCGTCCAGGTCGCCGTGCTCTCGACCCTGACCAACCTGCTGCGCGAGGCCGAGACGGCGTACGCCGCGGGCGCCGACGAGGCGAGCGCGGCGGCGGCCCGCTCGCGCCGGGGCTTCCTGGTCGGCGTGGGCGCCGTCGTGGCGCTCAGTGCGATCGGCGCCGTCGGGGCGCGGGTCGCGGGGCGGACCCGGCGCGCGGTCGAGGCCAGCCGGCAGCTGCTGCGGCTGCAGGGTGTCAGCGCCCCCACCGTGCCGGCCTCGGTGCGCCAGGTCGAGGTGGCGGGCTCGAAGCCGTGGATGACGCCCGTGACGGAGTTCTACCGCATCGACACCGCCATCTCGACGCCGGCGATCGAGCCCAGCCAGTGGCGTCTGCGCATCCACGGGATGGTCGACCGCGAGATCGAGCTCGGCTACGACGACCTGCTCGCCCGTGAGATGACCGAGGACTGGATCACGCTCAACTGCGTCAGCAACGTCGTCGGCGGCTCGCTGATCGGCAACGCGTGGTTCAGCGGCGTGAGCCTGCCCGCCCTGCTCGAGGAGGCCGGCGTCAGCGCCGACGCCGACGCCCTGCTGCAGACCTCCCAGGACGGCTGGACCTGCGGCACGCCGCTGTCGGCGGTCACCGACGGGCGCACGGCGATGCTCGCCGTCGCGATGGACGGCAAGCCGCTGCCGATCGAGCACGGCTTCCCGGTGCGCACGGTGGTGCCCGGCCTGTACGGCTACGTCTCGGCGACCAAGTGGCTCGTCGACATCGAGGTCACCCGGTTCGCCGACTTCTCGGCGTACTGGACCGAGCGCGGCTGGGGCGAGAGGGGCCCGGTCAAGATCGCCTCGCGCATCGACGTGCCCCGTTCCGGTGCCGGCGTGAGCGCGGGCCGGGTCGACGTGGGCGGCGTCGCCTGGCACCAGCACACCGGCATCGCGGGGGTCGAGGTCGCCGTCGACGGTGGCCCCTGGCTGCCCGCCGACATCGCGCCCGTGCCCGGCGAGGACTGCTGGGTGCCCTGGTCGACGACGGTCGACCTCGACGTCGGGCAGCACGAGCTGCGGGTGCGCGCGACCGGCAAGGACGGCGAGGTGCAGACCGGGGTCGAGGCCGACGTGCTCCCCGACGGTGCCACCGGGTGGCACGTCATCGAGGTCGACGCCGGCTGAGGCTGCGGCTCGGGCCCCGCCCGCTCCTCACCAGTTGGGCTGGCGTCCTCCGGGGAGCGGGTGGTCGCGGTCGGCGACGACGTAGGTCAGTCCGCCGGACCTGCTCAGCCAGGCGCGCTCGAACTCCGCGCGGTCGTAGGTGCGTCGCACCGAGGAGCTCGAGGGCGCGGCCGGGTCGTTGACCACCACGTCGCCGTCGCGGTCGAAGCCGACCACGACGAGCAGGTGGCCGTCGCTGGCCGGGATCGGCGCACCGTGCAGCTCGCCGGCGGCGAAGGAGATCGAGGTGACCAGCGGGATCCCGGCGGCGATGAACTTCTCGGCCTGGCGGGCGTCGCGCAGCCGCGTCACGAAGCTGGAGCCGCCCCGGCCCAGCCGGGTGGCGGCGTAGGCGGTGTTGAAGGGCCAGTTGCCCGTGCCCTCGTAGGCGTGGTCGAAGGTGCGTCGGGCGGCGTGGTCGACGACCGGGTCGGGGTGGCCCGCCGGGACCCACGAGGTCGCCCGGGGGCCGGGCAGCGCGTCGTAGTAGCCGAGCACCATCGACGTCGACGTCGGGCTGCACCAGGCCTCGCCGCCGCCGCCCCACTGCGGGTAGTGGCCGCGGTGGACCATCTGGCTGAGGCGGGGCACGTCGAGGACGGTGCCGCGCACCGTCCCGGGCCGCGAGGTCGGCGGCGTGCCCGAGGGCAGCCGGGACGACATGGCGCCGACGGTGTCCAGCCGGGGCGTGCTGCCCTGTCCGACCCGGCGGGCCAGGGTCACCCGGAGCTGGTAGGCCCCCAGCCCGTCGCTCGACCTCGTCGTCCACGTGTCGACGTCCACCGAGGCCTGGTCGTCGGACTGCGAGCCGAACGACGTCCGCTCGAGGTGCTCGTCGTCGGCCGCCCACCGCGCGAGGAGGTCCCAGGACCCGCGGCGGCCGTCGGCGTCCCTCCCGCGCACCCGCACCTCGAGGAAGCTGTCACCCGGCGTCCGCGCCGACCACGACGGCACCAGCTGGGTCAGCGCGAAGCCCGGCTCGCGCCACGGGGAGACCCAGGTGCCGGTCTCGTACGTCGTCTCGCCGAGCCGTCGCTCGCGGGTCCCGCGCGCGTCGTCGGGAAGGTGGAGCACGCCCTTGCTCACGACGAGGCCCGTGGCCCTGCCGCGCCGCAGCGCGCGCCGGGTCCACTGGTGGTAGTCGATGCCGCCCTCGGCCGCGGCGGCCCGGGTCGCGGCAGGAGCGGACGCGGCCCGCGCGGAGCTCATGGGCACCATCATGGCTGCTGCGAGGCCCCACGCCATGACCAGCGCGGTGACCAGCGCCGGGAGGCGGTGACGGGTGTGGGGCGCGTGGGGGCGGTGGGACGAGGGAGGCACCGCGCCACCGTAGGCCACGATGGCACCGACTGCCCCACGAGTCACACCATCGGCACGGCTGGTCCGGCCGAGCCCGCTCCGCCGGGCCGGCGCGGGTGCGCGGGACGGCCCGGATGCGCTCACTCCTGCGACCAGCACAGCACCGCGCGGGCCCGTGCGCGATGCAACCTGCACCGCCGAGGTCTCCTAGACTCCTGCGGTGACCTTCCGCCTCTACGACTCAGCGACCCGGGGGGTGCGCGACTTCGTGCCCCTCGTCGAGGGCCGGGCGGGGCTCTACCTGTGCGGGTTGACGGTGCAGTCGGAGCCGCACGTGGGGCACGTGCGCTCCGGGGTTTGCTTCGACGTGCTGCAGCGCTGGCTGCGCAGGAGCGGCTACGACGTCGCGTTCATCCGCAACCTCACCGACATCGACGACAAGATCCTGGCCAAGGCCGCCGAGCAGGGTCGCGAGTGGTACGACCTCGCCTACGCGATGCGCCGTGAGCTCGACCAGGCCTACGCCGCCCTGAACGTGGCGCCGCCGACCTACGAGCCGGCCGCGACCGGTCACGTGCCGGAGATGGTCGAGCTGATCGCCGAGCTCGTCGAGCGGGGCCACGCCTACGCCGCCGAGGACGGCTCGGCCGACGTCTACTTCGACGTCGGCTCGTGGCCGGCGTACGGCGAGCTGACGCACCAGGGCATCGAGGACATGGAGGCCGCCGGCGACGCCGACCCGCGCGGCAAGCGCGACCCGCGCGACTTCGCGCTCTGGAAGAGCGCCAAGGACAGCGAGCCGGCGACCGCGTCGTGGCCCAGCCCCTGGGGCCGCGGGCGGCCGGGGTGGCACATCGAGTGCTCCGCGATGGCCGGGAAGTACCTCGGGCCGGCCTTCGACATCCACGGCGGTGGCGTCGACCTGCGCTTTCCCCACCACGAGAACGAGCAGGCGCAGTCCCGCGCCGCCGGCCGTGACTTCGCGACGTACTGGATGCACAACGCGTGGATCACCACCTCCGGGGAGAAGATGAGCAAGTCGCTCGGCAACTCCCTGGTCGTCTCCTCCGTGCTCGAGCGGGTGCGCGGGATCGAGCTGCGCTTCTACCTGGTCGCAGCGCACTACCGCAGCCACGTCGAGTTCTCCTTCGAGGCCCTCGAGGAGTCCGCGTCCGGGTTCCGGCGGGTCGAGGCGTTCCTCGCCCGGGTCGGTGACGACGCGCCCGGCGAGGACCTGCCCGAGCCCTTCGTGGCCGCCCTGGACGACGACCTCGCGACGCCGGCCGCGGTCGCGGTGCTGCACGACAGCGTGCGCGAGGGCAACCGGGCGCTCGACGCCGGCGACCGGGCCAGGGCGGTGGAGCTGGCCGCGAGCGTCGCGGCGATGCTCGACGTGCTCGGCCTGCATCCTCGCGACTTCGCGACCGGCGGCGACGACGCCGCCCTGACCTCGGCGGTGGACGCCCTCGTCCGCGGCCTGCTCGACCAGCGCGCGGCCGCCCGGGCCGCGAAGGACTTCGGCACCGCCGACGCCATCCGCGACCAGATCAAGGCCGCCGGCATCGAGGTCGAGGACACCCCCGACGGACCGAAGTGGAGCCTCACCTGATGGCAGGCAACTCGCAGCGCAAGGGCTCGATCCGCAAGTCGAGCAAGAGCCCGACGGCCGGGTCCGGTGGCCGGGTCCGCCGCGGCCTGGAGGGCAAGGGCCCGACGCCCAAGGCCAAGGACCGGCCCTACCACAAGTCCTACACGTCCTCCGGCTCGGGCTCGGGCGGCTCGGGGTCGAGCGGTGGAAGCCCGCGCGGCGGCGGGAGACGCCCCGCCGGTCGCGGCGGCAAGAAGAGCGGCGAGTCGGAGTGGATCGCCGGGCGCAACCCGGTCGTCGAGGCGCTGCGCGAGGGCGTGCCGGTGACCGGGCTCTTCGTCGCGGAGGGCACCGAGCGCGACGGGCGGGTGCGCGAGGCCTTCGAGCTGGCGGCCGAGCGGGGGATCAGCCTGCTCGAGACCAGTCGTGGCGAGCTCGACCGGATGACCAACGGTGCGGTCCACCAGGGCCTGGCCGCGCGGATCCCGGCCTACGAGTACGCCCACCCCGACGACCTGCTGGCCCTGGCCGCCGAGCGGCGCGAGCCGGCCCTGGTCGTCGCGCTCGACTCGGTCACCGACCCCCGCAACCTCGGGGCCGTCGTCCGCAGCGCGGCCGGCTTCGGCGCGCACGGCGTCGTCGTGCCCGAGCGCCGCGCCGCCGGGATGACGGCCTCGGCCTGGAAGACCTCCGCCGGCGCCGCCGCCCGGATCCCCGTGGCCCAGACGGTCAACCTGGTCCGCCAGCTCAAGGCCTACCAGTCGGCGGGCTGCATGGTCGTCGGCCTGGCCGCCGACGGCGACGTCGCGCTGCCCGACCTCGACCTCGCCGACGGCCCCCTCGTGGTCGTCGTCGGCGCCGAGGGCGGCGGCCTCTCGCGCCTGGTCTCCGAGACCTGCGACCAGCTCGTCTCGATCCCGATGGCGAATTCGGTGGAGTCCCTCAACGCCGGCGTGGCCGCCTCCGTCGCCCTGTACTCGATCGCCCAGGCCCGCCGCTCCGCGCCCTAGCCGCCGAGGCGCCAGGGTTTGTCAGCCGAGGTGCCAGGGTCTGTCAGCCGAGGTGCCAGGGATTGCTGTTCGAGGTGCCAAGGTCCGTCGTCGCCCGATCGCGTTGCGGCCGGCCGGCCGGCCGTCAGCCGGTCCGACGGTGGCGTCCGGCACCCTCACCCCGGGCGTAGCGGCGCTGCTGCGGCGGCGTGCGCTCGGCGTACGCCGTCCTCAGCTCACCGAGCCACCGGCTCAGACCGGGTTCGCCGAAGTCGCCGCCCCGGACCACGACAACCGCCCAACCGTCCTTGACGAGCGGGCCGCGGCGAGACTCGTCGTGTGCCTGCTGCTCGGGGGCGCCGTGGTAGTCGGCGCCGTCGTACTCCACACAGATGCGCAGCTCGCGGTTGCCGAGGTCGAGCCTGGTCCACCCGAACCCGCGGACGAACGTGACGGCCTGGGACTGCAGTGGTGGGAGGCCGGCATCGTGGATGCTGAGCCTGGTGAACGACTCGCGTGGGGACTCCGCCTGCGGGTCGATCAGCGGCACGAGCTCGCGGTACTGCGACACACCGCGGCGACCGGCGAAACGCAGCAGCAGGGGCCGGTGCTCGGCCTCGCCGACGCCGTGACGGCGAGCGAACGCGTCGAGCACCGCCATGGCATCGAGGCGACCCCAGCGGCAGGCGAGATCCGCAGCCGTCCGCGCGGGCGAGGTCACGCGGACGCCGTGCACGTCGACGACGTCGTCCTCGGCGACGGTGCGCTTGCAGCCGTGGGTGCCGCTGCGCCGCGTGGCGTGGACCCGGCCGACATCGGCGATCTCCAGCGGGCGACGGCTGCCCGCGTCCTGGCGGGGCCCGACGTCCACGTCGTGCAGCCACGCCGCCGAGTGGTCGACGACGACCTGGTCACGACGCAGCACGAGCTGCGCTGCTCGAGCTCGGACCGCGACGGAGTCGGGCACGTCGCCGCGTACGCCGACTCCCGCGACCACGCGGCGTACGTCGCCACGGGTCAGGAGGCCGCGCAACCGCCCCGGGCTCAGGCGCAGCTCGGGGTCAGCGAGCAGGAAGGGTACGTCGGGCAGGTCGGGTGGCATGGCCAGCACTCTGGCCGCCGACCCGCGCTCTCGGCATCCGATCGAGCGCAGCCTGTGGACAACGTGGGGCGTCTCGACGAAGAACGGCACCTCGGCCGACAATCCCTGGCACCTCGGCCGACAAACATTGGCACTTCGGCCGACAAACACTGGCACTTCGGCTCGCAAGCCCTGGCACCTCGGCGGTCAGGGGTCGAGGGCGGGGACGGCGACGGCCTCGTCGGGGCGGTCGGGGAGCTGGGTGTCGATGAAGTCGTGGGCGGTCTCGAAGAGGTCGATCTCGGCGCCGGCCTGCTCGGAGAGGTACCAGCGGTGCTCGAGCAGCTGGTGGAACAGCTCGGCCGGCGCGAGCTTGCCGCGACGCTCGACGGGCACCATGGCCATCAGCGGCTCGTAGATCTCGGTGAGCCAGCGGTTCGCGACCAGGGTCCGGTCCTCGCGGCCGAGACCGTGGAAGGCGGTGAACGCGGCGAGGTCGTTGAGCATCCGCCGCGCCTGGTCGTCCTCGACGTTGAGCCCGGTCAGGGCCTGCAGCTCGCGGCAGTGGTGGCCGAGCTCGACGACGCGGGGCTGGATGCGCACCGAGTCACCGTCGAAGTCGGTGACGATGTCGAGCTCGGCGACGTCGAAGCCGAGGTCGTTGAGGCGGTCGATGCGACGCTCGATGCGCCACATCTCCTCCACCGAGAACTCCTCGGCGCTGGTCAGCTCCTCCCACAGCGCGTGGTAGCGCTCCTGGAGCAGCTCGGCGACGTCGAGCGCCTCGACCTCGGGCTCGATCGAGCCGCTGGCCTGCAGGTCGAGCAGCTCGGCGAAGACGTTCTCGGTCGCCACGACCACGTCGTGCTCGCGCATCCCGCGCGAGAGCTGGTGGCGCAGCTCCCCGGTCTCCGCGTCGACGAGGTACGCCGCGAAGCCGCCGGCGTTGCGGCGGAACAGCACGTTCGACAACGACACGTCGCCCCAGAAGAAGTCCGCGAGGTGCAACCGCACCAGCAGCACGACCAGCGCGTCGATCAACGAGGGCAGGCTGTCGGCGCGGGTGCCGTGGGCGAACAGGCTGCGATAGGGCAGCGAGAACGCGAGGTGCTCGGTGACCAGGGCGGCGGGCAGCTCCTCGCCGTCGGCGTCGGTCCGCCCGGTGACCACGCCCTGCGGCACCACCGCCGGCAGTCCCAGCCGCTGCAGGTCCTTGAGCAGCTGGTACTCCCGGAAGGCGATCGGCTCGACGGTCTCCTTGACCGCGTAGGTCCGACCGCGCAGCCGGACGATCCGCACGACGTGGCGCGAGAGCCCCCGGGGGAGCGGGACGACGTACTCGTCGCTCCAGTCCTCCAGCGCCGTGCCCCAGGGCAGCGTCACCACCGCCGCGTCGGGGCGGCTCGCCACGATGTGCAGGGGCATGGAGCCAGGCTAGAGGGTCCGGACCCCCGGCACCGTGCCGTACGTCGGGCTGGTGCGGACGTCCTCAGTCCACCAGCTCGTCGGGGGCGACCCGCCGGGTCGGGCCGGGGTCGGTCTCGAGGGTGGCGGTCAGCCAGGCCGTCACCGCGTCCCCGGGCATCGGCCGGGACAGGTGGTAGCCCTGGACGGTGTCGCACCCCATGTCGCGCAGCACGGCCTGGGTCTCGACGTCCTCGACCCCCTCGGCCACGACCGGCAGGGCGAGGTTGTGGGCGAGGTCGACCACGGAGCGCACGAGCACCTCGTCGCGTCCCGGCCCGTCGCCGAGGCCCTGCACGAAGCTGCGGTCGATCTTGAGCTCGTCGAGGGGCAGGTTGCGCAGGTAGGACATGGAGGAGTAGCCGGTGCCGAAGTCGTCGAGCGAGACCCGGACGCCGTACTCGCGCACCCGTCGCAGGGTCGCGATCGACGTCTCGGGGTCGGTCATCAAGGTGTCCTCGGTGATCTCCAGGCACAGCAGGGCCGGGGGCAGCCCACGCAGGGCGATCTCGGCGATGATCACGTCGGCGAGCCGGTCCTGACGCAGGCACCGTGAGGAGATGTTGATCGCGATCGGCAGCTCGACCCCGGCCGCACACCAGGTGACGGCCTGGTCCAGCGCCCGCCGCAGGACGTAGAGGGTGAAGGGGTGGCTCAGGTTGGTCCGCTCCAGCACGGGGACGAAGTCCGCGGGCTGCAGCATCCCGCGGACGGGGTGCTGCCAGCGGGCCAGGGCCTCGACCCCGACGACGTCGCCGGTGTCGAGGGAGACCTTCGGCTGGTAGTGCAGGACGATCTCGTCGTCGGCCAGCGCCCGGCGCAGCTCGCCGAGCAGACCCAGACGGGAGGAGACGGTGTGGTCGTCGTGGTCGAAGCGGGTCCAGCCCAGGCGCTGCTCCTTCGCGACGTGCATCGCAGCGTCGGCGTGGCGCAGCACGGTGTCGCCGTCCTCGGGGCCGGAGGCGTCGGCGACGCCGATGCTCACCTCGAGGTCGAGGCTGATCCCGTCGAGCGAGTAGGACTCGGCCAGCCGCTCGAGGAGCCGCTCCGCGTCGCTGCGACCCGCCTCCCTCCCGCCCTCGGCGACGAGGACGACGAACTCGTCGGCCCCGAGGCGGCTGAGGCTGTCGCCGGGACTGAGGCACTCCTGCAGCCGACGTGCGACCTCGACGAGGACGAGATCGCCGTGCTGGTGGCCCATCGTGTCGTTCACGTCCTTGAAGCCGTCCAGGTCGAGCATCATCACGACGGGTCGTCGCGGGGTGCGCCGGCCGGGCGTCCGGGCCCGGGCGAGGTGGTCCATGAACACCGCCCGGGTGGGCAGACCCGTCAGGGCGTCGTGGTCGACGTGGGAGGCGAGCTGCTCGGCGAGGGCGACCTCGGTGTCGCGGGCGCGCTCCTGGGTGCGCCAGCCGAGCACCGTGGTGAGCAGGACGGCGCCGACGGCGCCCGCGTAGGTCGCGGCCCACAGCACGGGGTGTGCCTGACCGGCGGGGTGGTGCAGGATCGACCCGGGCGCGATCGCGCCCAGCACGGTGTGGTGGAGCAGGACCAGCCCGATCGAGAGCCCGACGGGCACCCAGGTCTGGTAGAGCGCGACGACCGGGATCATCACGAGCAGGTGGAGGTGCGCCTCGACGTAGCCGTCGCCCACGTGCACCAGGCAGATCGAGATGGTCATCACGCCGAGGGCGGCTGCGGCGCTGCGCGCGGTCACGCCCAGCCCGCCCCAGCACGCCGCCGCGGCGAGCACGGCCGCGGGCAGCACGGCGAGCGCGGCGTGCAGGGTGGGGCGAGCGCCCAGGAGACCGACGAGCGGGAGCAGCACGACCTGCGCCAGCAGCACACCGACGACCCAGCGGTGGCGCAGCGCCCAGACCTCGGGGGGCAGCGGACGACCGGCCGGCAGCCAGGATCGCACCCGCTCCCACGGGCGGTGCGCGAGGACCGTGGTGCTCATCGCCGCGCCACCTCCTCACCCGTCTCGGCGCACCCGGTGGTGCACCCAGGAGTACGTCGGTCCGCGCGAGGCCGATCTTGAGCCGACGGGCCCTCAGCCCATGACGGTGCGGGAGCCGGTGGTGTCGACGGGGCGCTTGCGCGAGAACGCCGCGAGGTCGATCGTGAGCCCGGTGTGCTCACCGACGTAGGTCACCGGGGTCTCGTCGTGGTCGTGGCCGGACTCGACCGCCTCGACGATGGCGGCGAGGTAGCGCCCCGCGAGCGGGGCGTTCTTGAACTGGTTGCCGCTGGTGCCCATCGCGACGTAGAAGCCCGGTGCGTCGGTCCGGTCGTAGATCGGCGTCCAGTCGTCGGCGACGTCGTAGACGCCGACCACCCCGCTGGGGCGGTTGGGGACCACGAGGTCGGGAAGTCGTCGCGCGGCCCGCATGACCTGGGTCTCGAAGCAGTCGAGCGTGACGTGGTGGTCGACCCGGTCGACCGCTCCGTCACCGTCGACCCACACCAGGGGGTCGCAGTCCGGCTCGCCGCTGCCGACCAGCAACGCCCCACCCAGGCCCGGGCGCAGGTAGGTGCCGACGTCGAGGTCGAAGATCGCGGGCATGGGGTCCGCGTGGCCGTCCCAGGCCGGGGGACGGCTGACCTGGTGGACCTCCTGGCGCAACGCGCGGACGCCGATCGTGAACTCCCCGCCCACCCCGGCGAGGGTGTTGAAGGCGCCCGACCACGGCCCGGCGGCGTTGACGACGACGGGCGACTCGACCGTGCGGCCGTCGGCCAGTGCGAGGTGCCAGGTCGCGCCGACCCGGTCGCAGGCCACGACCTCGGCGCGGTACGCCGTGCGCGCGCCGTGCAGCCGGGCCGCGTACGCGAGGTTGTCGGCCGCCAGCCGCGGGTCGTCCATGAAGCCGGCGTCGGGGGTGTAGATCGCTCCGAGGCGGGCGTCGGTGTCGTCGAAGAACGCCTCGTCGGTGACCGGCTTGGCCGGCCAGTAGGCCCCGACGTCGAGCTGCGGGAACCGGGCGGCGAGCGCGTCGGGGTCGAGGTGCTCGAAGGGCACGCCGACCGCGCGCAGCAGGTCGCAGCTGCGCTCGACCGAGACGACCGGCGCGTCGAGGTTGAGCATCCCGGTGCGGTGGAAGGCGCTCAGGGTCGGCGGGTCGGCCAGGGGCTGATGAGCGGGGAGGCCGAGGTGGTCGGCCCACCCCTCCCAGCAGAACTTCGCCTCCCACGCGGTGGCGGTGCTCTCGAAGGTCGAGTAGAGGAAACGGATCACCGCGCTCGAGGCGCTGGTCGAGCCGTGACCGGGGCCGGCGGCCTTGTCGAGCACGAGCACGCTGCGACCGGCCCGGGCGAGCTCGAGCGCGACCGCGGAGCCGATCACGCCGGAGCCGACGACGACGGCGTCGGCGCTCAGCGAGCGGGGCTGGCTCAACGGGTCTCCTCAGGCGTCGACGACGACGTCACCGTCGGGGGTGGAGCAGCAGGGCAGGAACTTGTCCTGGGCGATCTCGCGGGGGCGGATGCCACCCTGGTGGTTCATCGCCACGCGGCCGGAGAGCAGCCCGGACTTGCAGGTGCCGCACAGGCCGGTGCCGCACGAGCTCGCGATGGTGACCCCGGCCTCGCGGGCGGCCTGGAGGATGGTCGTGCCCGGCGCGCAGGAGACCTCGCGGCCGCTGCGTCCGAAGCGCACCGTGGCGGTGCCGGGGGCGGCGACCGGCACCTCCGGCACCGGCTCGACGAGCTCGAGCGGGGCCAGGACGGGCGCGGCCTCGGTGCCGATCACGAAGCTCTCCTCGTGGCAGTGCGCCGGGTCGAGGTCGAGCGAGGCGAGGATCGCGCGGGTGGCCTCCATGTAGCCCGGCGGTCCGCAGGTGAAGACCTGGCGCTCGGCCAGGTCGGGCACGGCCTCGCGCAGCAGGTCGGCGCTCACCCGGCCCCGGGCGCCGGTCCACGCCGGCATCCCCGGCGCGTCGCCCTCGCAGACCCACAGCAGCCACAGGCCGTCGTGGGTGGTGGCCAGCGCCTCGAGCTCGGCCCGGCAGGCCAGGTCGGCCGGGCTGCGCGCGGAGTGCACGACGACCACGTCGGCGCCGGTGGGCCCGCCGAGCTCGCCGAGGTCGGCCATCGTGCGCAGGGTCGAGAGCGTCGGGGTGATCCCGCTGCCGGCCGAGAGCAGCAGGTAGCCCGCGGCGGGGTGGTCGGCGACGGTGAAGTCGCCCATCGGGCCGCGCACCTCGAGCCGCTGACCGACGACGAGCCGGTCGTGGAGGTACGGCGAGAGCACGCCGCCCTCGATCCGCTTGACCGTGATCGTGAGCAGGTGGGGCCGCGAGGGCGGCGAGGAGATCGTGTAGCAGCGCTCGACGGGGACCCCGTCGACGTCGACGACCAGGGTGAGGTACTGCCCGGGGCGGAAGGCGAAGCCGCCCGGCACGGTGGGCTCGAGCACGAGCGTGACCACGTCGTGGGTGACCTGGACCCGCCGGCGTACGACGACGGTCTGGTCGAGGCCCGCCTCGGGGGCCAGCAGGCTCTCGCCCAGGGCACGCGGCAGGTCGGGGACGACCCTCAGCACCGGTGCGTCCTGCGTGGCCAGCGTCGACAGGCTCGGCACCCACGCGTCGTGTCCCAGCTGGCTCATCGGACGACCTCCTCACGCATGCGGGCGACGTACCAGGACACGAACGAGTCGACCTGGCGCTCGGTCTCGGTGTAGGGCCCCGGGACGTACGCCGGGTCCGAGATGCCGCGGTAGGCCAGGCCCACGAAGGCGGCGTCCTCCTCGTTGGTGTGGCGCCAGACCTCGGTGAGCGTGTCGAGGTCGTAGTCGACGCCCTCCACGGCGTCGGCGGCGACGAGCCAGGTCGTGCGCACCAGGGTCTGGTCGACCCCGACGGGGAACACCGCGAAGGTCACGGCGTGGTCGGAGAGCGCGTGGAACCAGGCGTTGGGCTGGGCGTGCAGGCCCAGGCGGCCCATCTTGAAGTCCGGCACGTCGCCGAGCATCTTCGTCACCAGGCGGGTGCCGTCGTGGCTGAAGGACTCCCCGGCCTGGTCGAGCGGGCTGCGCTCGACGCGGAAGCCGAGCGGGCGGTCGACGAGGTCCTCGACCACGGGGTAGGGGATCCCGGCGGCCTCGCAGCGTGCGCTGAGCTCGGCCTCGGCCAGCAGGAACCGGTCGTGGGAGTCGCGCAGGCGGTCCGGCACCTGGTGCTCCTCGAGGCCCCAGGTCTGGAAGAACGTGCAGAGCAGGTCGGGGTGGCCCTCGCAGTGGTAGCACTCCCGGTTGTTCTCCATGGTGAGCTTCCAGTTGCCGGGCTCGACGATGTCGACCTGGGCGGCGACCTTGGCCCCGGCGAGCTGGTGCGGCGCGAAGTACGGCGTCAGGGTCGCGGCGACGTCCTCGATGTCCTCGGGCGGCTCCGCGGCCAGGCAGCAGAACAGCAGCCCCTCGATCTCGCGCACGTGCACGCTGAGCAGCGAGAGGCAGGCCGGGTCGATCCCGGGGCCGAGCTGCGGGGCGTGCACGAGGCGGCCGTCGGTGGCGTAGGTCCAGCGGTGGTAGCCGCACACGATGTTGCCGACCGACCCGCGCTGCTCGGGCACCAGCCGGGCACCACGGTGGCGGCAGACGTTGTGGAAGGCCCGCACCTGCTCGTCGTCGTCACGCAGCACCATCACCGAGGCGCGACCGATGTCGAGGGTGACGTAGTCACCGGCCTCGGGGACCTCGGCGCTGGTCCCGACGAAGATCCACTGACGGCCCCACAGCAGCTCGAGCTCGAGCTGGTGGATCTCGGGATCGGTGTACGCCGCGGCCGGCAGCGAGTGCCCGGCTCGACGCTCGTCGAGGGTCGCGAGGAGGCGGGCCCGCTCGGGGGAGAGCGCCGTGGGGGCCTCGGTCGGGGGCTGTTCGAGCAGGGTCACGAGGAGGTTCTTCCGGTGGGTGGGTGGTGTCGGGCGGGACGAGGGGTGCGGGGCGGGTGGTCAGACGGTGACGCACAGGCGCAGTGCGTCGTAGACGGCCGCATGGATGTTGCGGCTGGTCACGGCGTCGCCGATGCGGAAGAGCTGGAAGCGGCCCTCGGGGTTGGTCGCGACCTCCTGGGGCCGCACCGCGACGAGCGCCTCGTGGTCGACCTCGCCGAGGTTGGAGGAGGACCCGACGAGCTCGCGGTAGAGCTCGTCGTTGGGCAGGGTGCCGTGCTCGACGACCACGTGGTCGACGACCCGCTCGACGAGCGTGTCGGCGTAGTCGGAGCCCAGGACGGCCACCAGCCGCCCGCCCTGCTCGGCGACGACGTCGGCGCGCGCACGGCGTACGTCGAGCAGCCGGCGGGCCACGGTGAGCTCGACGTCGTGCTCGCTGAAGGCGCGCAGGTAGGCGGGGGAGTTCATCGACCCGACGCCGACGCCGATCATCCGCTCCGGGGTGACCAGCTCGACGCGCGAGCCGAGACGGGCCAGGTGCTCGGCGGCGTCGAGCGCGGGCTCGCCGCCGTGGTCGTCGTAGACGAGGACGCGGTCGCCGGCGCGGGGGCCACGAGCGCCGGTGCCGCCCAGGACGTCCCAGGTGTCGAGGACCAGCGGCTGCGCGGCGGTGGGCAGGAACTCGCGGTCGGGCACGCCGCCGGTGGCCACGACGACGAGGTCGGGCTCCTCGGCCAGCACGGTGGCGGCGTCGGCGTAGACCCCGAACCGCAGGTCGACGCCGTGGTGCTTGGCCTCGGAGACGCGCCAGTCGACGATGCCGACGAGGTCGCGGCGACGCAGACCGGTCGAGGCGAGCAGGACCTGGCCGCCGGGACGGTCCGCGGCCTCCATCAGCACGACCTCGTGGCCGCGCTCACCGAGCACCCGGGCGGCCTCGAGCCCGGCCGGACCGGCACCCACGACGACCGCGCGCCGGCGCCGGCCGACGGTCGGGGCGATCACGTGCGGCATCGTGGCCTCGCGGCCGGTGGCGGGGTTGTGGAGGCACTTGGCGTCGCCGGACTCGTAGATCGCGTCCAGGCAGTAGCTCGCCCCGACGCAGGGTCGCACCCGGTCCTCCTCGCCGCGGGCGACCTTGGCCACCAGGTGGGGGTCGGCCAGCTGCGGGCGGGTCATCCCGACGAGGTCGAGCAGGCCGTCGCGGATCGCGTGACGGGCGGTCGCGACGTCACCGATGCGGGTGGCGTGCATGACCGGGACGTCGAGCGCACGGCGTACCTGGCCGGCGAACTCCAGGAAGGGGGCCGACGGGGTCCCCATCGAGGGGATGGTGGCCGCGAGGCGGACGTCGGACTCGACCCCGCCCTTGATCACCGAGAGGAAGTCGATCCCGAGCGCGAGGTAGCGGCGCAGCACGGCCAGGGCGTCGTCGAGGCCGAGACCGCCGGGCAGGTCCTCGTCCATCGCCATCCGGATGCCGACGCAGAAGTCAGGTCCGACCGCGGCCCGGATCGCCTCGACCACCATCAGCGGGAACCGCAGCCGGGCCTCGGGGTCACCCCCGAAGGCATCGTCGCGGTGGTTGGTCGCCGGGGAGGCCCAGGCGTCGAAGAGGTGGCTGTAGGCGGCGATCTCGATCCCGTCGAGCCCGGCGGCCTGGCAGCGCTGGGCGGCCTCGGCGAAGTGGCGCACGATCCGGTCGACGTCCCAGGCCTCGGCAGCCTTGGGGAACGCGCGGTGCTGGGGCTCGCGCAGGGGCGAGGGGTAGACCAGCGGGAGCCAGTCGGCGGTGTAGTTCGACGAGCGGCGGCCCAGGTGCGTGACCTGGCACATCACCGCCGCACCCGCCTCGTGGACGTCGTCGGCGAGACGGGCCAGCCACGGCACGACCTCGTCGCGGTAGAGGAGCATGTTGCCGAAGGCGGGCGGGCTGTCGGGGGAGACGACGGCCGAGCCGCCGATCATGGTCAGGCCGACACCGCCGCGGGCCTTCTCGAGGTGGTAGAGCCGGTAGCGGTCCTTCGGCATCCCGTCCTCGGTGTACGCCGGCTCGTGGGAGGTCGACACCACCCGGTTGCGCAGGTCGATCCCGGCGAGGGTGTAGGGATCGAGCAGGGGGTCCAGCGAGGGCACAGCACCATCGTGGGGGATCCGGACCCACAAAGAAAAGCAAACGTTCTCGCCAGGAACCGTGCAATATGGTCGCATGATCGATCACCGGTTGCACGTGCTGCGCATCGTCGACGAGACCGGCACCATCACCGCCGCCGCCCAGGTGCTCGGCTACACGCCGTCCGCGGTCTCGCACCAGCTGCGCACCCTCTCGCGCGAGCTCGGCGTCGTGCTGCTCGAGGCGGAGGGGCGGGGGGTGCGGCTGACCGCGGCGGCGACGGTGCTGCTGCGACGCAGCCACGACCTCTTCGCCCACTGGGAGTCGATCCAGGGCGAGCTCCAGCAGCTCACGGGCGAGGGGGTCGGTCGGCTGCGCCTGGCCGGGTTCTCCACCGCGGCGGCCGCGCTGCTGCCGCCCGTGGCCCGGGCGGTGACCGAGGCCTTCCCGCGCTCACGGGTGCGCATCGTCGAGGCCGATCCCGCCGTCTGCTTCGACCTCCTGCTGGCCCAGAGCGTCGACGTCGCCGTGGTCGTGGGGGCCGTCGGCCTGCCGCCGTCCGACGACAGCCGCTTCGAGCAGACCCCGCTTCTCGAGGACCCGCTCGACCTGCTCGTGCCGCTCGGTCACCGCCTCGCCGACCGGCCCTCCGCGCTGCTCGAGGACGCGGCCGAGGAACCCTGGATCATGGACCGACGCGGCAGCGCGCACCACCAGCTCGTCGCCGCCGCCTGCCTCGCCGCCGGCTTCACGCCCCGCCAGGCCCACACGGTCGTGGAGTGGGACACCGGCGCGGCC
This sequence comes from uncultured Actinomycetota bacterium, assembly GCA_963760555.1. GTDB lineage: Bacteria > Actinomycetota > Actinomycetes > Propionibacteriales > Nocardioidaceae > Nocardioides. The sequence continues at coordinate 141,632 of CAVXDJ010000005.1, forward strand.
CTGGTCGCGGCGGGGTTCGGCGTCTCCCTCGTGCCGCGGCTGGCGCGGATCCCCGGTGAGGAGGACCTCGTCCGGGTGCCGCTCGCCGGCCCGTCGAGCCCGGTGCGCTACGTGCGCACCTGCGTGCGCAGCGGGACCTCCGCGCAGCCCGAGATCGCGCTGGCGCTGCGCGAGCTGACCGTGGTCGCCGAGCGGGTGGCCACGCCCTCGAGCGGGCGGCACGCCCACTACGATGGCGACCGGCCCGCGGGGCCTGCGCCGGTGTAGCTCAGTTGGTAGAGCGCCTCTCTTGTAAAGAGGATGTCGCGGGTTCGACTCCTGTCACCGGCTCCGCGCCGACGTGCACCGTCGCGACGTACGGCGAGGTCGCGGCACGCAGCAGCGCGCCGTAGCCGAGGCCGAAGGTCACCTCGTCGCCGACGGACACGGAGTGGTCACCGACGTCGAGCACCAGGTGGTCGCTGCTCATCGCCAGCACGGTGATCCCCGGCGGCGGCGTGAGGCCTCCAGGGTCGGTGTCCTGGCGGCCGAGCGCGACCACGACCTGGTTGACCTCGGCCGCGCCGGGCCGCGTCAGGACCGTCCCGTGGTCGGTGCCGCCGAACGCGGACTGGGCCGTGCGGCCCCACGGCCGGGCCGGCTTGCGCTGGGCCTCGACCACCTCGGCGACCAGCCGGAAGGCGTCGGTGCGCAGGCCGGGCAGCACGGTGCGCTGCAGCGGCTCGACGCCGAGCAGCAGCGCCTCACCCAGACGCAGGTCGTTCACCCGACCTGCGTCCCCGCCGCCGAGGGCCCAGACGAGGTTGGCCGAGTTGCCGCCCGAGACGACGGCGAGCGTGACGCCGAGCGCGCTCTCGACCCGAGCGGCGACGCGGGACAGCTCGTCCATCTTGCGCTGGTCGGGGGCGACGCCGCTGCGACACGCCAGGTTGGTCCCGACCCCGCGCAGCCGCAGGCCGGGCAGGGCGGCGACCACGCGGGCGGCCGCGACGACGTCGTCGACGGCGAGCCCCTCGCGCAGGTCGCCGAGCTCGACCATCAGGACCACCCCGTGCACGCGGCGCCGCACGGCGGCCGCCTCCGAGAGCGCCACGAGCACCACCGCCTCGGTGTTCAGGCTCGTCCCGCTCGCCCGGACCACGCGTGGAACCTGGCTGAGCGCCGGCGTGCGCACCAGGGTGCGCGGCGCGACGACGGCCGCCGAGGCGAGGGTCTCGAGGTTCTCCACGCGGGAGTCACCCAGTCCGGTGACGCCACCGGCGAGCATGGCGCAAGCCACCGGGGGCGAGCCGAGGACTGCCTTGACCACTCCCGTGACCCCGATCCCCGACCCGGTCAGCAGGCCGACCAGCACCCGGGCGTTGTGCGTCACCGCGGCGAGGTCGACGACCAGGCGCGGCGTGGTCACGCCCGTGCGGCGACGCGACCCCGGCGGAGGGCGGCGAGCTCGGGCAGACCCTCGACGACCATGTCGACGAGGCGGTCGAGCGGTCGGGTGAGCGCATCGGTGACGGGGATGCCGAGCTCGAGCTCGTAGCCGACGATGGCGGCGCTGACCTCGGCGTCGCTCATCTGCTCGTGGTTGATCGTCACGCCGATCACGCGGGTGGCGGCGAAGGCCTCGATCATCGCGATCTCGTCGGCCACGGCCGGCATCGCGACCATCGGGAAGTCGCCGAGGACCTGCCGCTTCGGCGCGTGCTGCACGATGACGGCCTCCGGCTTCGAGCCGCGCAGGATGTGTGCCGAGGTCAGGTACGCCGGGTGGCTGAGGGCGCCCTGGCCCTCGACGACGATCACGTCGGGGTCCTCGCCCTCGAAGGCCCGCACGACCTGGTGCTCGACCTCGCCGGAGCAGAACTGAGGCACGTGGGCGTCCAGCGCGACGCCGTACTTGCCACCCTGGATCAGCGTGGTCTGGCCCGTCCCGACGAGCACGGCGTGGATGCCCTGCTCGGCCAGGGCCGCGACGAGCCGCACGGCGGTGGTCCGCTTGCCGATCGCGCCGTCGGTGCCGAGCACCGCGATCCGCGGGCACGTCACCTGGTCGATGCGCCCCGAGAACAGGTGCAGCTCGCGGGTCGGCCGAGGGCGGCGTACGTCGGTGATGGTGACCCCGGCCAGCATCGCCGCGGCGACGAACTCGGCGTCGTCGTTGAGGAACTCGTGGAGCCCGTTGACCACGTGCATCCCGCGCGCGATGCCCTCGAGCATCGCGGTGCGCTGCTCGGCGGAGAGCAGGCCGTCGGCCGGCGCGAGCCCGCAGATCAGGTAGTCGGGGACGCGGCCCGCGTGGGTGATCGCCTCGTCGAGGTCGGCCAGCAGCGGGATCGCGTTGGGCGTGCCGTCGAGGACCTCGCCGGAGTCGAGTCCGGCGAGCCGGCTGTCGATCACGCTCGAGATCTCGTAACGGTCCGAGTGGCGGACGAGCCCGTTGGCGGTCTTGCCGTCCTGCTCGCCGAACTGGCCCTCGCACAGCACCACGGACAGCGATCCCCGTGGCGGGGTCGACCCCACGGCGGGCTGGTCGGCGGGATCCGCCCCGGGGCGGTGCGCGCGGGTGAAGGCGCTCCTGAGCGGCTTGACGGTGGGCAGAGCGGCGGGGGTGACGGCGGACGTGGGCATCGAAGCTCCTCCTGGTGGACCAGAGGAGGCGACAAGACGGCGGCGGCACGAGGCGCGCGAGGTCGGGAGTCTTCCCTGACGGCCGACGAGATGTCGGCACCTACTCAGGATACGGGTGGGGTCAACTCGTGGGCGCAGGCTCCTCGGGCGACCGAAGAACGTACAGTGCTGGGGCGTCGCGTGGCGCCGGGCCCTCGTCGACCTCGCTGACCTGCGAGGATGCGGAGCCGACGCAGGTGCGAGTCACGCACTGTACGTCCGGGCGGCCGCCACGACCCCGGCGCGGGCGCTACCCGACTGCGGGATCGGCCGCCCGCCCCGACCGTGGGATCAGGACCGCCGCCAGCGGGCCCGGCCGTCCGCTCCGCGCAGTCGACCGGTCAGCGTCCAGCCCCCTCGCAACCCCTCCGCCGCGGGCCGTGGGGAGGACACGTTGCCCTCGGTGTCGGCGACGTCGGGCCCGCGCAGGGCGGAGCGGTCGACGAGGGGTCCGACGATGCGGTCGTAGACGACGGGCACCAGCCGGTAACCGGCCACGGTCAGCCGGTTCGCCGGGCCGACGTGGACCATCCGCCGGGGTCGGTCGAGCGCGCGGACGCAGGCTGCCGCCACCCGCTCGGGGGACACGACCGGCGGGGGCGCCGAGCCGGGCGCGCCGGCGTACGTCGCCGCCTGGTGGTAGATCGGGGTGTCGATCGCGCCGGGGAGCACGATGCTGACCTCGATCCCGGGCTCGCGGCGCGCCTCGACCTGCAGCGTGCGGGCCAGGCCGAGCTGGCCCCACTTCGCCGTGACGTAGGCACCCATCGTCGGCACCGCGATCTCGCCCAGCAGGGAGCTGACCACGACGAGGTGGCCCCCGCCCTGCTCGCGGAAGACCGGCAGCGCGGCGCGTGCGGTGTGGGCCAGGCCCATCACCGCGGTGTCGACGACGCTCTCGAAGACGTCGACCGGGACCTCCTCGACCGTGCCGTAGGCCATCACCTGTGCGGTCGTGACGACCGCGTCCAGCCGTCCGTGGGCCGTCACGCACAAGGTGACGGCGGCACCGACGGAACCGGCGTCGAGCAGGTCGAGGGCGACACCGCCGCAGCGGCCACCCAGCTCGGCGGCGACCGCGGCGACCCGGGCGGCGTCGCGGGCGGCGACGACCACCGTGTCGCCGCGCGCCGCCAGGCGTTGCGCGGTGGCCAGGCCGATGCCGGAGGTCCCGCCGATGACGAGCACGACGCGGGGGGCGTCCGGGGGCGTCTCCGAGTGGCTCATGCGTCTCAGCGTAGGAGCACGACGGGGGTGGGGGCTCGCGGTGGGTGACGGGCCGGCTCACCCTTGCGGTCGCGACGTCTCGGACAGGCTGTCGGCCATGGTGTCGCTTCGTCTGGCCGGTCTCCCGCTGCGTGTGCTGGTCCCGGTGCCGGCGCGTCCCCGGCTCGTGCACGCCGGCCGGGTGGTCGTGGTGACCGGCGCGTCGAGCGGCATCGGCGAGGCGACGGCGCTGGAGGCGGCGCGCCGCGGGCACCACGTCGTCCTCGCCGCACGACGGCGAGAGGTGCTCGAGGACATGGCGCGTCGCTGCGAGGACGCGGGAGCGGCCTCGACCCTCGTCGCGCCGACCGACGTGGCCGACGACGACGCGGTCGCCGCCCTGATGGCGGCGGTCGGCGAGCGTCACGACCACGTCGACGCCGTCCTGCACTGCGCCGGGCAGGTGACCTACGGCCGGGTCGAGGCCACGCGGGCCACCGACTTCGACCAGGTCCTCGCGGTCAACCTGAGCGGGTCGGCGAACGTCTCGCGCCACGCGCTGCGGGTGATGCGCGAGCAGGGTCGCGGCACGCTGGTGCTGGTGGGCTCGCTCCTCGGCCAGATCGCCGTGCCGGAGATGACGCCGTACGTCGTGAGCAAGTGGGGCGTGCGGGCCCTGGCCCGCCAGCTGCACGTCGAGAACCTGGATCTGCCCGAGGTCCACGTGTGCCACGTGGTGCCGGGCAGCGTCGACACCCCGATCTACGACAACGCCCTCGACGACGCGGGCGGGGTGAACTCCCCGCCGCCGCCGGCGATCAGCCCCGAGCGCGTCGCGCGCGTCGTGCTCGCTCAGCTGTCCTGGCCGCGCGCGGAGACGCAGACGGCGTGGCTGAACTACGGGCTGCTGGCCGGGTTCGGGCTCGCCCCGTGGGCCTGGGACCGTGCGGTCGGGCCGGCGTTCAGGCTGGCGTCGCGCAAGAGCTGACCCGCGATCCGGTCCGGTCCTGCGCTCCGCGCCACCTCAGCGCAGGCGGCGTACGGCGAACCGCGCCGCGCGCGCCGCGATCGCGTCCTGGGCGGCGACGAGTGCGATCTCGCGGGTGCCGGCGGCGATCGTGGCCTCGAGGACGGCGTACACCGCCGACGTGGTCAGGGCGAGTGCGCGCTCGGGTGAGCCCGTCTCGTGGAGGTGGGCGAGGAAGAGCGCCGCGGTGAGGTCGCCGCACCCGTTCGGCGCGATCGGCAGCTGCGGGGTGGTCACGGCCCACGCCCCGGTGTCGGCGACGACGACGACGTCGAGGGTGTCGGGGGCCGAGTCCTGGTGCAGCACGCTGGTGGCCAGCACGACCCGTGGCCCCCGGGCGCGGACGTCGTCCGCCGCGGCGAGGACCTCGGTCAGGGTGCGGGTGGTCGTGCCGGCGAGGAAGTCGAGCTCGAAGTGGTTGGGCGTCACGACGTCGGCGGCGGGCACGACGACGTCACGCAGGAACTCCGGGATCCCGGCCCGCACGAACATGCCGCGCCCCACGTCGCCCATCACCGGGTCGCAGCAGTAGGCCGCAGCGGGGTTCGCGGCCTTGACCGCGCTCACCGCGTCGAGGATCACCTGTCCCACGGCCGGGTCGCCCTGGTAGCCCGACAGCACCGCGTCGGCCTGCCCGAGCACCCCCCGCTCAGCGATGCCGCGGATCACGTCGGCCACGTCGGCGGGGTCGAGCAGCGGCCCGCGCCACGCGCCGTACCCGGTGTGGTTGGAGAAGTGCACGGTCGCCACCGGCCACACGTCGTGGCCCAGGCGCTGCAGCGGGAACGTCGCGGCGGAGTTGCCGACGTGCCCGTAGGCCACCGTCGACTGGATCGAGAGGATCTTCACGCCGTCGATCCTCCCGCCGAGGTGCCACTTCCTGCGAGTCGAGGTGCCGGGAATTGTCGCGTGAGCGCCGCGAAGCGGTCAGGCGAGCTGGAGCGAGCGCTTCGACAGCCCCATCCAGAACCCCTCGAAGAGCTGCTCGGCCGGCGCCTCGGGGTCCGAGGCCGCGCCCAGCGCCACGAAGAGCGGGGTGAGGTGCTCCACGGTGGGGTGGGCGTACGGCATCCCGGGCGCGAGGTCGCGGAACCGGACCAGCGTCTCGACGTCACCCGCAGCGAGCGCCTCGCGGGCCCAGGCGTCGAACTCCACCGACCAGGTCGGCGCGGTCGCCTCGATCCGGAAGTCGCGCAGGAACGGCAGGCCGTGGGTGAGGAAACCGCTGCCGACGACCAGGACGCCCTCCTCGCGCAGCGGGCGCAGTCGGCGGCCGAGCTCGAGCAGCCGTTCCGGGTCGTCGGTGGGCAGCGACATCTGCAGCACGGGGACGTCGGCGGCGGGGTACATGATCCGCAGCGGCACCCAGGCGCCGTGGTCGAGGCCGCGGCTGGCGTGCTGGTGCACCGGCTCGGTGTCCGGCATCAGCGCCGCGACCCGGGCGGCGAGCGCGCTCGAGTCCGGCGTCGCGTAGGTCATCCGGTAGTAGCGCTCGGCGAAGCCGCCGAAGTCGTAGACGAGCGGCGCGCCGTTGGCGCTCAACGACACGGGCGCCGACTCCCAGTGCGCGCTGACGACGAGGATCGCCGAGGGTCGCGGGAGGTCGGCGGCGAGACCGGCGAGCTGGCCGGACCAGACGGGGTCGTCGAGCAGCGGTGGCGCGCCGTGGCCGAGGTAGAGGGCCGGCATCAAGTCATTCACGTTTCAATCATACTGCTCCACCGGCAGCCTGAGACGCAGCTCAAGGTCGAGCCTGTCGCAAAGACCAACACCTCGACTCGCAATCCCTGGCACTTCGGCGGGCAATAGGTGGCACCTCGGCGTCAGGTGGGGGTGTGGGGGAGGGCCCAGTCGACGGGGTCGGCGCCCTGGTCGGCGAGCAGCGCGTTGACCTTCGTGAAGGGCCGGGAGCCGAAGAAGCCCTTCGAGGCCGAGAGCGGGGAGGGGTGGGGCGAGGTGACCGCCGGGACCGGCGCGAGCATCGGCTCGAGCGAGCGGGCGTGGGCGCCCCACAGGACCGCCGCGAGCGGACCTCCCCGCGACGCGAGCGCGCGGATCGCGGCCTCGGTGACCTGCTCCCAGCCCTGGCCGCGGTGGGAGCCGGCCTCGCCGGGTCGCACCGTCAGCGACCGGTTCAGCAGCATCACGCCCTGGTCGGCCCAGGCCGTCAGGTCGCCGTGGGGCGGGGGCTCGACACCGGTGTCCTCGGCGAGCTCGCGGTAGATGTTGGCCAGGCTGCGCGGCACCGGGCGTACGTCGCCCCCGACTGCGAAGCTGAGGCCGATCGGGTGGCCCGGGGTCGGGTAGGGGTCCTGGCCGACCACCAGCACCCGTACGTCGGCCAGCGGCCGCTGGAAGGCCCGGAACACCCGGTCCCCGGCGGGCAGGTAGGGCCGACCGGCGGCGATCTCCTCGCGCAGGAAGACCCCCATCGCGGCCACCCGGTCGTCGACCGGGGCCAGCGCCGCGGCCCAGTCCTCGGCCATCAGCCCGCGCTCCACCAGTCCCGCCAACGCACTCATGAGCAGGACCCTAGGCCGACGGGCGGGGTGGTCCTAGGCTCGCCGGGTGACCACCACCTCGACCCCGCCAGCCCGCATCACCCACCTCGTCGCCGGTCGTGACTGGGAGGGCACGGCGCAGCGCACCGGGCCGGTCTTCAACCCCGCCACCGGCGTGCAGACCGGCGCGGTGGACCTCGCCTCCGCGTCGCTCGTCGACACGGTCGTGACCGGCGCGAAGCGGGCCTGGCGCGAGGAGTGGGCCGACGTGTCGCTGGCCAAGCGGTCGGCGGTGCTCTTCGCGTTCCGTGAGCTCCTGCACCGTCACACCGACGACATCGCGGCCCTGATCACCGCCGAGCACGGCAAGGTCCTCGACGACGCCCGCGGCGAGGTCGCCCGCGGCCTCGAGGTCGCCGAGCTCGCCTGCGGCATCCCCCACCTGCTCAAGGGCGGCCACACCGACAACGCCTCCAGCGGTGTCGACGTCTTCAGCCTGCGCCAGCCGATCGGGGTCGCGGCGATCATCTCCCCGTTCAACTTCCCCGCGATGGTGCCGCTGTGGTTCGTGCCGGTCGCGATCGCCTGCGGCAACGCGGTGGTCCTCAAGCCCTCGGAGAAGGACCCCTCGGCCACCCTGGCCATGGCCCGGCTGTGGACCGAGGCCGGCCTGCCCGACGGTGTGCTCAACGTCGTCAACGGTGACAAGGAGGCCGTCGACGCGCTGCTGACCCACGACGACGTCGCGTCGGTCTCGTTCGTCGGCTCCACCCCGATCGCGCGCTACGTCTACGAGACCGGCACCGCCCACGGCAAGCGCGTGCAGGCCCTCGGCGGGGCGAAGAACCACATGCTGGTCCTGCCCGACGCCGATCTCGACCTCGCCGCCGACGCCGCCGTCAACGCCGGCTTCGGCTCGGCCGGCGAGCGGTGCATGGCGATCTCGGCCCTGGTCGTCGTCGACCCGCACGGCAACCTCGCCGACGACCTCGTCGCCCGCATCGCCGACCGGGTCGCGGCGCTGCGCACCGGCGACGGCACGACCGGTGCCGACATGGGCCCGGTCGTGACCCGCGCGGCTCGCGACCGGATCGCCTCCTACGTCGAGGCGGGCGAGACGTCCGGCGCGAAGGTCGTCGTCGACGGACGGGGCGCCCACGACGGCGACGCGGAGGGCTTCTTCATCGGCCCCACCCTGCTCGACCACGTCAGCACCGACATGTCGGTCTACACCGACGAGATCTTCGGGCCGGTGCTCAGCGTCCTGCGGGTCGCGTCCTTCGACGAGGGTCTGGACCTGATCAACGCCAACCCCTACGGCAACGGCACCGCGGTCTTCACCAACGACGGCGGAGCCGCCCGGCGCTTCCAGCGCGAGGTCGAGGTCGGCATGGTCGGCGTCAACGTGCCGATCCCCGTCCCCGTCGCGTACTACTCCTTCGGCGGCTGGAAGTCCTCGCTCTTCGGCGACACCCACGCCCACGGCACCGAGGGCGTCCACTTCTACACGCGCGGCAAGGTCGTCACCCAGCGCTGGCTCGACCCCAGCCACGGCGGCGTCGACCTGGGGTTCCCGACCAACACCTGAGCCGTACGCCGTACAGCTCAGCGCGCCAGCGCGCGCGACCCTCCCGAGCCGAACCGCCGGTTCGGGCTGGTCCCGATGGTCTCGCGCGAGGCCGGCTCCGGCTGGTCGGCACGGACGTCGGCGGGCGCGGCCCAGCGGTCGAACCACTCGTCGAGGGCGACCCACGTGCTGGCCCGGGCGCCCCGTCCGGTGAGCATGCCGAGGTGCCCGCCGGGCACGATCTCGAAGGAGACCTCCTCGCTGGAGGTCAGCAGCGGCAGGACCGCCCTGACCGCGGCCACGGGGGCGATCCCGTCGGTGGCCCCCGCCGCGACCAGCACCGGCACGGTCACGTCGGCCAGCGAGATCGTCCGGTCGTCCATCTCCCACTCCCCGCCGACCAGCGCGTTGCCGCGCACGAACCGGTGGTAGAGCTGGCCGAAGGTCCGGCCCGGGTAGGCCGTCATCGCCCTGGTGAAGCGGTCGACGGCCTCGAGCTGGGCGAGGAAGTCGGTGTCGTCGATGCGGGTCGCGACGGCCAGCGGCTTGGTGATGAGCTTCTGGAACGCCGAGAGCTGGAAGGCCCAGCGCACCATCGGCGCGGGCGCGGCCCCGATCATCCGGTAGGCCCGCGTGACGATGCCGCCGCCGGGGGCCTGCGCGGCGTCGAGGAGCGGGCGGACCGGGGCCACCATCGGCACCAGGGAGGTGTCCACCGGCGAGCCGAGCACGCTGAGCGAGGCGATCGGCAGCGTGGGGTCGTCGGCCGCGGCGAGCAGCGAGAAGAGTCCGCCCAGGCTCCACCCGACGACGTGGACCGGCTTGCCCCCCGCGTGCCGGCTGGCCTCGCGGATGGCGGTCGGCACGACGTCCTCGACCCAGTGCTCGATGCCCAGGGAGCGGTCCCGGAACGAGAGGTCGCCGTACTCGACGACGTACGTCGACCTCCCCCCGCCGACGAGGTGCTCGACGAGCGAGCACCCGCGGCGCAGGTCGAAGCACAGCGAGGGTGCCGCGAGCGGGGTCACCAGCAGCACCGGGTCGCCCTGGGGGCGGCTCGTCGAGGGCCGGTAGTGGTAGAGCGCCCGCTGCTCGCCCTCGTCGACCAGCGTGCGTGGCATCGGCCTCAGGTCGGCCAGCCCGCCGTAGAAGATCCGGTGCGCGACGTTCCCGGCCGCGGACACGAGCTGATCGGGCTTGGGGACCAGGTCCATGTGAGGGAAAGTACCCGACGCGTCCGGAGGTGGTGGCGGCCGAGCGCGTGGCGGGGTAGGAATGCCCGATGCCCCACTCCGCCGCCCGCAAGGCCCTGGGGGGCGGCGTCGCCGCTCTCGGGGCGCTGGCCACGCACGACCTGCTCCAGCGTCGCCACGCGATCCTGCGCAACTACCCGGTCGTCGGCCACGCCCGCTTCCTGCTGGAGAAGCTCGGCCCCGAGCTGCGCCAGTACATCGTGGCCTCCAACGACGAGGAGCGGCCCTTCAGCCGCGACCAGCGCGCCTTCGTCTACTCCTCGGCCAAGCGGGAGAACACCTACGTCGGCTTCGGCACCGACAACGACACCGAGCACACCGTCGGCTACCCGATCGTGAAGCACCGCACCTTCCCCGACGAGGAGGTCGGGATGATGCCGCACGAGGGGGACGAGGTCCGGCTGCCGTCGGCGAAGGTGCTCGGCGGCCCCCGGGGGCGCCGCGAGGCGTTCCGACCGGCGTCGGTCGTCAACATCTCCGCGATGAGCTTCGGCTCCCTCTCGGGCCCGGCGGTGGAGGCGATGAACCGGGGGGCCGAGGCCGCGGACTGCCTGCACAACACCGGTGAGGGCGGGCTGTCGCGCCACCACCAGCACGGCGGCGACATCGTCTTCCAGATCGGGACGGCGTACTTCGGCTGCCGCGACGACCGGGGCCGCTTCGACCTCGACCTGCTCTGCGAGGTCGTCGCCGCCAACCCGGTCCGCGCGATCGAGATCAAGCTCTCGCAGGGCGCCAAGCCCGGGCTCGGCGGGATGCTGCCCGGCGTCAAGGTCAACGCCGAGATCGCCGAGGCCCGCGCGGTCGAGGTCGGCGAGGACTGCGCCTCCCCGGCGCGCCACACCGCCTTCCGCGACGTCGACTCGATGCTCGACCTCGTCGAGCGGATCGCGGAGCGCACCGGGCTGCCCGTCGGCATCAAGTCGGCGGTCGGCAACCTGGGTTTCTGGGACTCCCTCGTCGAGCAGATGGCCGACGGCCTGCGGGGCGTCGACTTCGTCACCGTCGACGGTGGCGAGGGCGGCACCGGTGCGGCGCCGCTGCTGTTCTCCGACGCGGTGGCCTACCCGTTCCGGCTCGGGTTCGCGGAGGTGCGTCGTCGCTTCGACGAGGCCGGCCTGTCCGACCGGGTCACCTTCATCGGCTCCGCCAAGCTCGGCATCCCCGAGAACGCCCTGGTCGCGTTCGCGATGGGTGTCGACATGGTCAACGTCGGGCGGGAGGCGATGCTCGCCGTGGGCTGCATCCAGGCCCAGAAGTGTCACACCGACCGCTGCCCGACGGGGGTGGCCACCCAGAGGACCCGCTACAGCCGGGGGCTGGACCCGACGCTGAAGAGCGAGCGGGTCGCCCACTACATCCGTTCCCTGCGCCGCGACCTGTCCACGGTCTCGACGGCCGTCGGCGTCCCGCACCCGGCGCTGATCACGCCCGCCGACATCGACCTGCTCGAGGGCGACCGACGACGCACCCCGCTGGGTGAGCTCTACGGCTACGCAGCCGGCGGTGGTCTGCTGGGCGCCGAGGTCGAGGCCGACATCCGCTCGGTGATGGCGACGCTCGACCAGTCCTGACACCGGAGGAGGATCACCGGCGACCCCAGGTGCGACGAAAGAACGTACAGTGCGTCGTTCGCGAGCAGTCCGACGCGAGCTGACCTGCGACGATGCGCGCGAGAGTCGACCTCGAGCCACGCACTGTACGTTCTTCCGGTCGCTGCTCGGCCCCGGGTCGCTCAGTCCCCGTCGGTGGGCCGCATCGTCTTGGTGTGCTCGGGTCCGACGTCGGAGAGCATGTCCATGAACTCGCGAGCCCAGGCCTTGACGTCGTGCTGGCTGATGGTCTTGCGCATGGCGCGCATCCGCTTGGTCAGCTCCTTGTCGTCGGCCTGGTAGGCCTCGAGCATCGAGGCCTTCATGCCGTTGATGTCGTAGGGGTTGACCAGCCAGGCCTGGCGCAGCTCGGCCGCGGCGCCGGCGAACTCCGAGAGCACCAGGGCGCCGTCGTTGCCGGTGCGGCACGCGACGTACTCCTTGGCCACGAGGTTCATGCCGTCGCGGTAGGGCGTGACGACCATGATGTCGGCGGTCCGGTAGAGCGCGGCCATCTCCTCGCGCGGGTAGGACGAGTGCAGGTAGCTGATGGCCGGACGGCCGATGCGACCGAGGTCGCCGTTGATGCGGCCCACGAGGCGGTCGATGTCGTCGCGCAGGATCCGGTACTGCTCGACCTGCTCGCGTGAGGGCACCGCGACCTGGACGAACACGGCGTCCTCGACGTCGAAGTGCCCGTCACGGATCAGCTCGCTGAAGGCGCGCAGGCGAGCCACGATGCCCTTGGTGTAGTCGAGACGGTCGATGCCGAGGAAGATCTTGCGCGGACTGCCGAGCGCGGTGCGGATCTCCTCGGAGCGCTCGACGACCCCCGGGGCGCCGGAGAGCTCCTCGAAGCCGGCGGTGTCGATCGCGATCGGGAAAGGCGCGGCCCGCACGGTGCGGCCGTCGGGCAGGTAGACGAGGTCGCGATGGGTCTTGTGCCCGACGCGCTGGCGCACGAGGCGCACGAAGTTCTGCGCTCCGCCGGGCAGCTGGAAGCCGAGGAGGTCGGCGCCGAGCAGGCCCTCGAGGATCTGGCGGCGCCACGGCAGCTGCTGGAACAGCTCGCCGGGCGGGAAGGGGATGTGCAGGTAGAACCCGATCCGCAGGTCCGGGCGCAGCTCGCGCAGCATCGCGGGGACCAGCTGGAGCTGGTAGTCGTGCACCCAGACCGTGGCGCCCTCCGCGGCCTGCTCGGCGGCCTTCTCGGCGAAGCGGCGGTTGACCGAGACGTAGGAGTCCCACCACTCCCGGTGGAACTCCGGCTTGGCGACGAGGTCGTGGTAGAGCGGCCACAGGGTGCCGTTGGAGAAGCCCTCGTAGAAGTCCTCGATCTCGGTCTGCGTCATGCTCAGCGGGCACAGCGCCATGCCGTCGTCCTCGAACGGCTCGAGGTCCTCCTCGGTGCCGCCGGGCCAGCCGATCCACACCCCGTCGTTGGCGCGCATCACGGGTTCGATCGCCGTCACGAGCCCGCCCGGCGACTTGCGCCAGGTGACGCTCCCGTCGGTCTCGGTGACGCGGTCGACCGGCAGACGGTTGGCGACGATCACGAGGTCGTAGGTCACGCTCGCACCCTAGGACACGGTGGCGCCGCCCTGGAGGGGTGACGGACCCGACCACCCCGGGGGGTCGTCGGGATAGCGGATCGCCAGCTGGCGCCGGAGGTCGTCGAGGCTGTCCATCACCGCGAGCGTCTGCGCGTGGGGGACCAGCGGGCTCTCGGTGAGGCCCGCACGCAGGCAACGGCCGACCTCGGCCGCCTCGTTGCCGTAGCCCCGCCCGAGCACGGGCTCCGCGCCCTCGATGACGACCCGGGCGTCGTCCGGCTCGTCGCCGGCCCCGTCCGCGCCGCCGTACGGCGTGAACACGGCGGCGTCGGGGTGGTGGAACTGCCCGATCAGCTCGACGCGACCCAGGTCGGTGGCGATCGCGGCGGAGCGGTCCGACCACGAGGTGAGCGAGGCGCTCATCGCGGCGACGGCACCGCCGGGGTAGCGCCCGGCCATGGCGACGTCGAGGTCGATGCCGGCCCCGGTGAGCACCGCGGTGCCGCTCAGCGAGTCGGGGGCACCGAGCACCAGGTGGGCCAGGGTCAGCGGGTAGATGCCCATGTCGAGCAGCGCGCCCCCACCCAGGTCGGGGACGACGAGACGGTCCGTCGGGTCGTCACCGGCGCGGAACCCGAGCTCGGCGCGCAGCTGGCGGGGGGTGCCGAGCTCGCCGGTGGCCAGGCGCTCGAGCAGTGCCCGCACCACCGGGTGGCAGGCGGTCCACATCGCCTCCATGAAGAACAGGCCGCCCTCGGCGGCCAGGCGCACCATCTCGCGGGCGTCCTCCGCGCGCAGCGCGACCGGCTTCTCGCACAAGACGTGCTTGCCGGCCGCGAGCGCCAGACGCACGTGGGCGAGGTGCTCGGAGTGCGGCGTGGCGATGTAGACCACGTCGACGGCCGGGTCGGCGACCAGCTCGTCGTAGGAGCCGTACGGCGTCCCGCCGTGCTCCTCGGCGAAGGCGGTGGCGCGCTCGAGCGAACGGGAGCCGACCGCGCTCAGCGCTGCGTCGTCGAGCAGCGCGAGGTCCGCGGCGAAGGCGTGCGAGATCCGACCCGGGCCGAGGACGCCCCAGCCGACGGGGTCGGGTCGGCCGGTCTGGGAGTCCGTCGTCGTGGTCACCACGCGGAGGCTAGTCGGACGGCTCGGCGCGGTCGAATGACACCGGTGTGGTTCGCCGTCTAGCATGGGCGGGTGCCGCTCCAGCGGGCGGCAGGGCACGACCGAGACACCACTGACACACCGACGTGCGGGAGAAGCATCGCCATGGACGCGCAGCGCCACACGACCGAGACCGACGAGCCCGAGGGCCTCGTCTCGCTCAGCGAGCGGGACCGGGCGATCCTGGAGTTCGAGCGCCAGTGGTGGAAGTACGCCGGCGCCAAGGAGACCGCGGTCCGCGAGCAGTTCGACATGAGCTCGACGCGCTACTACCAGGTCCTCAACGCCCTCATCGACCGCCCGGAGGCGCTGGAGGGCGACCCGCTGCTCGTACGCCGCCTGCGCCGTCTGCGCTCGCAGCGCCAGCGTCAGCGCTCCGCCCGCCGCCTCGGCTTCGAGGTCTGAGCGTGACCGCCCCCGAGCGCCGCCGTCGGGTCCGTGACCAGCGTGGCATCGCCCTGCCCTCGCCGGTGGTGGTGCTGAGCATCCTGGCCATCGCGATGGCGGCCGTCGCCTACCTCGCCACCCAGGGCTCGCCGCCGACCGAGCGGGAGGTCGCCATCGTCAGCCGCGACGCCACCCCCTCGGCGAGCCCCGCGCCGAAGCGTGCCGCCAAGCCGACCGCGCGGGCCGAGCCCGAGCCGAAGGTGCCGCCGGTCAGGCGCGGCCAGGTCTTCGTCGAGGTCTACAACAACTCCGGCATCTCCGGCCTGGCCGGTCAGGTCGGGGGGACCGCCGCCGAGGCCGGCTGGCAGGTCGTCGGGACCGACAACTGGTACGGCTCGGTGCCGTCCACCACGGTCTACTTCCCGCCCGACCTCGAGCGGCCTGCGCGCCAGCTCGCCCTCGACCTCGGGGTCGACCGCACGATGCCCGTCGTCGGCGGCATGCGCGACGACTCGCTCACCGTCATCCTGACCGGTCCGCTGGGCTGATCCTCCGGCGTCGTCGACGCCGTGGGAGGCTGCCGCCGTGGAGTTCACCGACGGCGGCCGACGACGCTGGGACACGTTCGTCGCGGACCTCGCCCGGGCGGTGGTCGGGCTCGACTTCGACGGCACGCTGTCGCCGATCGTCGACGACCCCGAGGCCGCGCACATCCACCCCGAGGCGGGCGAGGTCCTGGTCGCGCTGGCCCAGCGCGTGCGTGCCGTCGCCGTGATCACCGGCCGGCCGGCCCGTCAGGTCCTCGACCTCGGTGGCCTCGAGGAGGTCGGCCGGGCCTTCGCCGACGTCGGCAAGGACCTCTACGTCTTCGGGCAGTACGGCAACGAACGCTGGTGCTCGGGCACGGGGGAGGTGCTCACCGCGTCGCCCCCCGACGGCCTCGCCGACTTCGAGCGTGAGCTCCCCGGCCTGCTGGACGAGCTCGACGCCGGCGACGCGTGGATCGAGGACAAGGGTCTGGCGGTGGCGGTCCACACCCGCCGGCTCCAGGACAGCCGGGCGGCGTTCGACCGGCTGCTGCCCGCGTTGCGGGAGCGCGCGGAGCGACACGGGCTCTCCGTCGAGCCCGGACGCAACGTGATCGAGGTCCGTGCCCCCGGCGTGCACAAGGGGGGTGCGGTCTCGACGCTCGTCGAGGAGCTCGGGGCCGCGGGATTCTGCTTCGGCGGTGACGACCTCGGCGACGTGGAGGCCTTCGACGAGCTCGACCGCCTCGACGAGACGGGCTTCGCGACCCTGCGGGTCTGCGTGGCCTCCGACGAGGAGAGCGCCCTGCAGCGACGCGCGGACGTGATCGTGCACGGCCCCGAGGGCGTGCTCGAGCTCCTGCGCGCCCTCGTCGACGCTCCCTGACGACCTCGACCCGGTCGGTCTCGGATCCGGGGGTCGCGGCGTTGCGGTTTCCCAAGGGATCAGGGGGATTGCCTGCTCCCCGGCGCAGATCTGCCACGGGGAGCGACCAGCCGCGTGCATCCCTTGGGAAACCGCGGTGCCTCCCCGCGCCGGCTGAGCTGGCCCACTCACGCGGCGTGTCGAGGGGTGAGATCGGGTGACGCATCCTGAGACGAGGCGTTGTAAGGTCGTAGGCAGCTCATCAAGAGGGACTGAGGGAACGGCCCGTCGAAGTCCCGGCAACCGCCACGAGCCTCCGCCCAGCCACCACCGCCTGAACCCAGGCGGCGCGCTGATCGGACGTGGAGAAGGTGCTAATTCCGGCCCGGGTGCGACGGTCGCCCCGGGGAAGATGAGAAGGAGGAAAACATGAGCGCCCTCGTAGCCGAGAAGACCGGTGTCCCCGACCCGGAGAGCACCGGTGGGACCCCCGCCGGTGTGCCCGAACTGCGTGAAGGCGCGTTCGGGAACGCCACCGCCCTGGCCTGTCGCGAGTGCGGCCACCAGGTCGCCCTGGGCCCGCACTACGCCTGCGACGAGTGCTTCGGCCCGCTCGAGATCGCCTACGACTTCCCGGTCGTGACGCGCGCCGAGATCGAGGCCGGACCGCGCAACATCTGGCGCTACAAGGCGTTGCTGCCGGTGCCGGACGACATCGAGCAGAGCCCGAACATGGAGCCGGGGTTCACCCGCCTGCTCCAGGCCGGCAACCTGGCCCGGGAGCTCGGCATGACGAACCTGTGGGTCAAGGACGACTCCACCAACCCGACCAACTCCTTCAAGGACCGGGTCGTGGCCTGTGCGCTGAGCGCGGCGCGCGAGTTCAAGGCCAAGGTCTTCGCCTGCCCCTCGACGGGCAACCTGGCCAACGCGGTCGCCGCGGCCGGCGCCCGCGCCGGCATGAAGACGGTCGTCTTCATCCCCAGCAACCTCGAGAAGCCCAAGCAGGTCAACTCCGCGGTCTACACCGAGCAGCTCGTCGCGGTCGACGGCAACTACGACGACGTCAACAAGCTCGCCCAGGAGATCGCGGGCGAGGAGGACGGCTGGGCGTTCGTCAACGTCAACGTGCGGCCCTTCTACGCCGAGGGCTCCAAGACGCTGGGCTACGAGATCGCCGAGCAGCTCGGCTGGCGCCTGCCGGACCAGGTCGTGATCCCGGTCGCGTCGGGCTCCCAGCTGACCAAGGTGCACAAGGCCTTCGGCGAGCTGGTCCGCCTCGGTCTCGTCGAGGACAAGCCGGTCAAGATCTTCGGCGCCCAGGCCACCGGCTGCTCGCCCGTCTCGACCGCCTACAAGGGCGGCGTCGACGCGATCCGCCCGGTCAAGCCGGACACCATCGCGAAGTCGCTGGCCATCGGCAACCCGGCCGACGGGATCTACGTGCTCGACATCTGCCGCAGCACCGGTGGTGCGGTCGAGGACATCGACGACGAGGAGGTCCGCCAGGGCATCCTGCTGCTCGCGCGCACCGAGGGCATCTTCACCGAGACCGCCGGCGGCACCACGGTGGGGGTGCTGAAGAAGCTCGTCGACACGGGCCAGCTCGACCCCGACGCCGAGACGGTCGTGATCAACACGGGCATGGGCCTGAAGACGCTCGACGCCGTCGCCGACCACGTCGGCCCGGCCGCCACGATCAAGCCGTCGTACGCCGCGTTCGTCGCGACCGGCATCGCCTGATCACCGGGAGCCGGTCATGAGCGTCGCCGTCCGCGTGCCCACCATCCTGCGCACCTACACCGGAGGGGAGTCCGTGGTCGCCGCCCGGGGCTCGACCCTCGCCGAGGTGCTGGACGACCTCGACGAGCAGTACGCCGGGATCCGCGGTCGGGTCCTCGACGACAACGGCGCCCTGCGGCGCTTCGTCAACGTCTACGTCGGCGACGAGGACGTCCGCTTCCTCGACGACCTCGCCACCGCGACCCCCGAGGGCGCCCAGGTCTCGATCATCCCGGCGGTCGCGGGCGGCTGACGCCGGACCGCGCCGACCGCGCCGGACCCCCTCCCGGGGGGAGGCGGTGGACACGGCCGCGGGGCGTACGTTGCCCGGGTGAGCCTGCTCGGGAGCCTGACGCGCACCAAGGACGTCGAGACCGTCCTCCACCAGAACGACCCCACCGCCGACGGGAGCGGGGGCGAGGGGCTGACCAAGGACCTGAAGGCCCGCGACCTGATGGGCTTCGGCATCGGGATCGTGATCGGCACGGGGATCTTCGTGCTGACCGGGGTCGAGGCGAAGAACCACGCCGGACCGGCGATCACCGTCTCGTTCGTGATCGCCGGGGTCGTGGCCATGCTCGCGGCGCTGTGCTACGCCGAGCTGGCGGCCGCGGTGCCGACGGCGGGCAGCTCCTACACCTACGCCTACACGACCATCGGCGAGGTCTTCGCCTGGATCATCGGCTGGGACCTCGTCCTGGAGTTCGCGCTCGGCTCGGCGACCGTCGCCCGAGGCTGGTCGGGCTACCTGCAGTCCTCCTTCGGCCTGCCGACCTCGCTGTTCGGCGAGGAGGCGCCGTTCAACCTCGGCGCAGTGCTGATCGTCGTCGTGCTCGGCGTGATCGCCGCGGTCGGCATCCGCGAGTCCAAGTGGGTGACGAACGGCCTGGTGCTGATCAAGGTCACCATCACGGTGTTCGTCATCGTCGCGGGCGCGTTCTTCTTCAAGGCCTCGAACATCACGCCGTTCTTCCCGGCGGCCAAGCCCGACGAGTCCGCCTCCGGGGGTCTCGCCCAGCCGCTGTGGCAGTACGTCACCGGCGCCTCGCCCACGGCGTACGGCGTGACCGGGGTGCTCGTCGCTGCGGCCGTGGTGTTCTTCGCCTACTCCGGCTTCGAGGCCGTGGCCAACCTCGGCGAGGAGACCGCGAACCCGGGCAAGGACATGCCGCGGGGTCTGATCGGCACGCTCGCGATCTGCACCGTGCTCTACCTGCTGGTCTGCCTGGTGCTGACCGCGATGGTCGACTACCGCACGCTCTCGGAGGGGGCGCCGATCTCGGACGCCTTCAAGCAGGTCGGCCTGGACTGGGCGGCCTTCCTGGTCGGTATCGCCGCCATCGCCGGGCTGACCTCGGTCATCCTCGTCGACATCGTCGCGATGGGCCGGATCGGCTTCGCGCTGTGCCGCGACGGCCTGCTCCCGGCCTCGGTGGGCAAGATCCACCCGAAGTACCACACGCCGTTCCGGCTCACCATCGGCACGACGATCGCGGTCGCCGTCATCTCGGCGTTCGTGCCGATCGACGCGCTGGCCGAGATGGTCAGCATCGGGACCCTGTTCGCCTTCGTGGTCGTGGCGATCGCCGTGGCCGTGCTGCGCCGCACCGAACCGGCGATGGAGCGGCCCTTCAGGACCCCGCAGGTGCCGTTGCTGCCGGTCGTCTCCGCGCTCTCCTGCATCGCGCTGATGGCCAACCTGGCGGTGGAGACCTGGCTGCGGTTCGTGGTCTGGCTCGTGGTCGGGATGGCGATCTACCTCTTCTACGGGCGCACCCACTCGGTGCTGGTGCCCGGTCGGGACCCCGACCGGGCCGTCGGCTCCGACCTGCCCTGATCCCCGGGTCGCCCGACACGCACCAGGTCGCCACGACAGGTCGCCACGACGGAGAGGCCGTTTGCACTCGAGGAGTCCGAGTGCTAAACATTTCATTGGCAGTCTCGACCCGAGAGTGCCAAGCCGAAGCGGTGCCAGCTGAGGTCAGATGCGCCGGCGAGAAAGGGTTCGCCGGGTCTTGCAGGACCGTCCGTCGCGGGCAGCCCACCGCCTTCGGACCCACCGACTCTAAGCGTGAGGAATCGCAGGAGTTATGCCCAAGCTGATTGCATTCGACGAGGAGGCCCGGCGCGGCCTCGAGCGTGGCATGAACACGCTCGCCGACGCCGTGAAGGTCACCCTCGGTCCCAAGGGCCGCAACGTGGTCCTCGAGAAGAAGTGGGGCGCCCCCACGATCACCAACGACGGTGTGAGCATCGCCAAGGAGATCGAGCTGGAGGACCCGTACGAGAAGATCGGCGCCGAGCTGGTCAAGGAGGTCGCCAAGAAGACCGACGACGTCGCCGGTGACGGCACGACGACGGCGACCGTCCTGGCCCAGGCGATGGTCCGCGAGGGCCTGCGCAACGTGGCCGCCGGTGCCAACCCGATGAGCCTCAAGCGCGGTATCGAGGCGGCCGTCACGGCGGTCTCCGAGAAGCTGCTCTCGATGGCCACCGAGATCGAGACCAAGGAGCAGATCGCCGCGACCGCGTCGATCTCCGCCGCGGACCCGATCGTCGGCGAGATCATCGCCGAGGCGATGGACAAGGTCGGCAAGGAAGGCGTCATCACCGTCGAGGAGTCGAACACCTTCGGCCTCGACCTGGAGCTGACCGAGGGGATGCGCTTCGACAAGGGCTACATCTCGGCCTACTTCGTCACCGACACCGAGCGCATGGAGACCGTCCTCGAGGACGCCTACGTGCTCATCGCCAACCAGAAGGTCTCGAACGTCAAGGACCTCCTGCCCGTGCTCGAGAAGGTCATGCAGTCGGGCAAGCCCCTGCTGATCCTCGCCGAGGACACCGACGGCGAGGCGCTCTCGACGCTGGTCGTGAACAAGATCCGTGGCACCTTCAAGTCCGTGGCCGTCAAGGCCCCGGGCTTCGGTGACCGTCGCAAGGCCATGCTGCAGGACATCGCGATCCTCACCGGCGGCCAGGTCATCTCCGAGGAGGTCGGCCTCAAGCTCGAGTCGACCGGTCTCGAGCTGCTCGGGCAGGCCCGCAAGGTCGTCGTCACGAAGGACGAGACGACGATCGTCGAGGGTGCCGGCGACGCCGACCAGATCAACGGTCGGGTCAACCAGATCCGCGCCGAGATCGAGAACTCCGACTCCGACTACGACCGCGAGAAGCTGCAGGAGCGCCTGGCCAAGCTGGCCGGCGGCGTTGCGGTCATCAAGGTCGGCGCGGCCACGGAGGTCGAGCTCAAGGAGCGCAAGCACCGCATCGAGGACGCCGTTCGCAACGCGAAGGCGGCCGTCGAGGAGGGCATCGTCGCCGGCGGCGGCGTGGCGCTGGTCCAGGCTGCGGCCGAGGCCTTCTCCAAGCTCGAGCTCGAGGGTGACGAGGCCACGGGCGCCAACATCGTGCGCTACGCGACCGAGGCCCCGCTGAAGCAGATCGCGATCAACGCCGGCCTCGAGGGCGGCGTCGTGGCGGAGAAGGTGCGCAACCTGACCCCCGGGCACGGCCTCAACGCCGCGACCGGCGAGTACGTCGACATGCTGGCCGAGGGCATCATCGACCCGGCCAAGGTCACGCGCTCGGCCCTGCAGAACGCCGCCTCCATCGCGGCGCTGTTCCTGACCACCGAGGCCGTCGTGGCCGACAAGCCCGAGAAGGCCGCCCCGATGGGCGACCCGTCGGGTGGCATGGGTGGCATGGGCGGCATGGACTTCTGAGTCCCGCCGCTGCGTGAGCAGCACCAGCACGACCTGATCCACCAGCAGGGCCCCCGCTCCGGCGGGGGCCCTTGCTGCGTCTACGGCGGCTGCCGTGGGCGTGCACGCCCACCGCAGGTGCGAGACGGGCACGCCGGGCCCCACGGCACGCCGCGGCCGGTCGGCCCTCGCCGAGGCCGCGATCGTCGTCTCGGCGTGGCAGAGCGCCAGGGGGCAGGAGCGCGCGCCGGCTTCGCCTCAGCCTGACGTACGCCGAGTCGCCACGCAGGTGCGAGCCGTTGTTGCCGATCTGGGCGCCATCCGCCGCGATCCCGGGTCGCTCCTGGGTCGGGTCCTCGGGCTGCGCACGCACGTGACCACCTCCGACGCCGTACGTCGCGCTGGCCGAGGTGCTGGCCGAGGTGCTGGACACCGCGCGTGCGACCGGCGTCGCTGGTCTCACCCCGGCCCCAGGACGGCGATGCGCGGTCGACCTGCTCGTCGACCGACACGACGGGCTCAGGCACGCGACGTGCTGGTGGGGGTGGCGCTCGCGAGGTCGGGCACCTCACGACGCCCGGGGGCACGTCCTCGGCTGCCCGAGCCTCGCGGCGGAGGTGCTCGACCGGCCGGAGCTGCCCCCTCGGCTCACGAAACCTGGCACTTCGGCTGACATCGGCTGGCACCTCGGCTGACATCGGCTGGCACCTCGGCGGCTACCAGGAGACGGCGGGGGGTGCCCCCGGGTCGTCGCCGGACTGGCCGCCCCCGTTGCCGCGACCCCCGGAGACCTGGCCGGTGTCGCGCTGCTCCTGACGGTCCTGGCGCTCCTGCCTGGCCTGCTGGCGGCGCTGGCGCTGCTGCTGACCGGAGTCGTTGCGCTCCTGCAGCTCCTGCTCCTGGCGCTTCTCGCGCGGGCTCTGGCCCTGGCCCTGCTCCTGGTCCTGCTGGTCGGCGGCGGCGGGCTGGTCGGGCTCGCTGTCGGCGATCTTGCCCTTCAGGCGGTCGTCCACGGACCCGGCGAGCGGGTCCTTCGGCTCCTGCGCGGACCCGGTCAGGCACACGCCGGTGGCGAGCACGTCGCGACCCCTCGCCCAGGCCTCCCGCGCGACGGACTCGGCCGTGGTCAGGGCGTCACCCGTCAGGCCCCGGGCGGTGTCCGCGGCCGCGTCGCCGACCGCCTCGTGGGACAGCGCGAGGTTGACCCGCACCCGGCAGACCTCGTCGACCGGCGCGAGCGGGAGCGCGGTCGAGAACAGGGTGATCGCCCCGGTGTGGTCGCCCAGCTCGAAGCGCGCGACGCCCTCGTCGTACGGCGCGACCCACGACTCGAGCACGTTGAGCCGCGCGTTCGCCGCGAACTCGGCCCGCGCCGTCGTCGGGTCGGCGGCCTCCAGGGCGGCCCGCCCGTCGCGGTCGTGGGCGAGCATCAGCCCGACCTTGACCGCGAAGCCCAGGGCGAGCACGAACGGGACGAGGCCGAGGACGATCAGGGTCCGGCGCAGCCGCGTCACGTGGCCACCCGCGCACGCGCCTCACGGCGCGCCTCGAGCCACGAGCGCCAGCCGAGCCGCAGCTCGGGCACGAGCAGGGCGAGCAGGAGCAGCGCCCAGGCCCAGCCGACGTCGCGCTGCGAGTCCGCCGGGGCGAGGTCGGCGTACGCCGTCCCGCTCAGGCGCGCAGCCACCGCGTCCATCTGCGCGGGGTCGGCCGCGGGGGCGTTGCGCGGCACGTACCGGCCGTCGAGCTCCCCGGCGATGGTGCGCAGCGTGGCCGGGTCCAGCCGGGAGAGCGCGACCTCGCCGGTGGCCGGGTCGACGAGGAAGTCACCCTCGCCGGGCAGTCGCTCGTCGGCGGGCAGCGGCATCCGACCACCGTCACGGGTGCCGTAGCCGAGGACGACGGCGGCGTCGAGCAGCGCAGCGAGCGGTGCGTAGGTCCCGGGGGGGCCGGGTGCGGTGTTCTCACCGTCGCTGGCCAGGACCAGCAGCCGACGACGGTCGGCCTGGCGCTCCTGCGCGCCGCCGAGGACCGCGCGCAGCAGCCCGACCGGGCGTCCGATCGACGAGCCGTTGCCGAGGGTCGGCGCCTCCGGGGCGATCGCCTCCAGCTGCGCCTCGACGGCGGCGGTGTCGGTGGTGAAGGGCACCACCGTCTCCGCACGGGCCCCGAAGGTCACCACGGAGAAGCGCGCCGTGGGCAGGTCGTCCACCAGCGCCTCCAGGTCCGCGCGGACCGCGTCCAGGCGGGCCCCGGTCGGTCCGTCGAGGGCGGACATGGAGGTCGTCCGGTCGATGGCGAGCACGACCTCGAGCGCTGGACGGGCCTGGGCCTGCGGGGCGGGGAGGTCGCCGACGCGCAGCGCGATCGCGACCAGCACGGCCACCACGGCCAGGCGGCGCAGCACCAGCCACCCGCGTCCGGCAGCCGGCCGCCTCACGTGCGACCCCGCCGTCGTCGGGCGTCGCGCAGCGCCAGCCCCCCGGCGCCGAGCCACCCCACCACGAGCAGCCCGACGCCGGCCGAGGCGACGCGGACGCCGGGCAGCGGGTCGTCGCGGCGTACCGACCGGGGCGGCTCGGCGACGGCGCGACGCTCGAGGTCGTCGATGCGGTGCACGATCTCGGTCGGACCGCCCTCGCGCCCGACGAGCGCGAACAGTCCGCCCGTGCGTGCCGTGGCGTCCTCGAGCTCGGTACGGGCCTCGGCGCGGTCGGGCAGGGCCAGCACCGGCGCGGCGACGGCGTAGACGCGGACGTCGCGCTCGGCGGCGTAGCGCGCGGCCTCGGGCAGGGTGTAGACCCCCCCGCCGAACGGGTCGTTGTCGGAGGAGACGACGACCGCCCGGGACCGCTGCGACTCGGGCTGGTCGAAGCGCTGGGCGCACGAGACGACGCCGTCACCGATCAGCGAGGAGCGGGGGTCGGAGAGCTGGACGCCGGCGAAGTAGGAGTCGTCGCCGGTGCGGAACGCCTCCTCGGCCACGTCGAGCTGCTGGGCGACGTAGTCGGTGTCGTCGGTCAGCGGGAAGACCGAGACCGCGGCGCCGCTCCACAGGGTCAGCCCGATCCGGTCGCCGGGGAGCCCGCCGACGATCTGCTGCATCGCCTGGACCACGGCGACGTTGTCGTCGTCCATCGAGGCCGACGCGTCGAGGCAGAGCATGATGTCGCGGCTACGGCTGTCGGAGGACTGCAGGTCGATCTCCTGGGGGCGGGCCAGCACGAGCGCGGCCCCCGTGATCGTGACCAGCGACCCGACGACGCCGATCAGGCCGAGGACGCGGCGCCGGCGTACGAGGCTGCGGTAGCGGGGCAGCGCGCGCAGGCGGGCGAGGTGGGCCAGCCACACCGCACCGGCCGCGTCCGCCCGCGCCCGGCGCGCCGGCCGCGACCACCAGGCCACGAGGACCAGGACCACCAGCGCGACGGCGACCAGGGCCCAGGGCCAGCGCAGCGTCTCCGCACCGGGGAGCCCGGCCGGCCCGTCCAGGACGCTCAGCCCCACGTCGACACCAGCGTCCGGGCGTGCACCAGGGTCTCGTCGAGCTGCTCCTCGACCGGTCGGCCGCCGGCGCGCGCGGCCTCCGGGGAGAACTCCGGGGGGTAGACCAGCGCGACGACGTCGGCGAGCCCGGCGGGTCCCGCCGCGCGCAGCTCGGCCAGCGTCATCGTGGGCGCCGGGAGGTCGCAGATGCGGGCTGCGTAGGCGCGCACCACCTCGCTCACGCGCCGGTGGCCCTCGCGACGGTCCGTGCGGCCCGCCGCGACGTCGGCCTCGATCGCGTCGAGCAGGGCGAGGTGCTCGGCGCGGGGATCCGCGCGCCGGGCGGGGAGGCGTCGGTTGCCCCACCACCACAGCGCCAGGTAGTAGAGCACCATGGCGGCCAGGGCCGCGGTGGCCAGCGCCAGCCAGGGGCCGTCGTACCCGACGGCGCCGCGCAGGTCGGCCGCCGGGATGCCGGAGTCAGCGGCGCCGAGCATGGCGGTGCCTCTCCAGCAGGCCGAGCACGGTCCGCAGGACGTCGTCGCCCGAGCCGACCCGGGCGTGCGAGCACCCCGCAGCGGTCACGGCGTCGTGGAAGGCGGCGCGCCCCGCGGCACTGGTGCGGGCATGGTCCTCGGCGAGCAGCAGGTCGCCACGCAGCCAGGCGGGCAGGGCGGAGCGGGCGTCGACGTCGTGCGCGGCGGCGCGGGGCGGTACGGCGGTCGGGTCGAGGTCGCCGACGCTGACGACGAGCACCTCGTGCTGCACCGCGAGGCGGCGCAGCAGGCCGGCGAGCTCGTCGGTGGGGTCCTCGTCCTCGCACACCACCACCAGGATGGTGCGTCGCCGGACGGTGCGCGCGACGTAGCGCAGCAGGCCCGCGAGGTCGCTGGCCGCGGACGAGGTCGTCGTGGCGTCGTGGGCCGCGCCCAGGCACCGCTCGAGGTGCAGCTCGCCACCGACCGGTGGCCGACCGTGGCACCCGCCGGCGTCCCCGTGGGCCAGCGCGACGAGGTCACCGTGCCGCACGGCGAGCCAGCCCACCAGGCCGGCGACGAGCACGCCGAGGTCGCGCTTGGCCAGCTCGAGGTCGTGGTGGGCCGCCATGCCGCGCCCGGTCGAGATGGCCAGCAGCACGGTGTGCTTGCGCTCGGCGACGTAGCGGCGCACCAGCATCTGGCCGCTGCGTGCCGAGGCCTTCCAGTCCAGGTCCTTGACGTCGTCGCCCCGCACGTAGACGCGCAGGTCGTTGAAGTCCATGCCACGCCCGGTCTGCACCGCGGCGTACTCGCCCTCCAGCAGCCCGCGCACCTTGCGGTGCGCCGGCAGCACGACCCGGGCGCGCACCCGAGCGAGGTGTCCGGACATCAGCAGGTCACGGGGTCGGGACGGAGGCGAACACGGCGTCGACGACGGTCTCGGGCCGGACCCGGTCGGCGAGCGCCTCGAAGGACAGGTGCAGGCGGTGGCGCAGCACGTCCTGACGCAGCTCGCGCACGTCCTCGGGCACGACGTAGTGACGCCCGTGCAGCACCGCCAGGGCGCGCGCGACCTGGAAGAACGCGATGCTGGCCCGCGGGCTGGCGCCGGTCTCGACGTAGGCCCCGAGGTCACGGTCGACGCGTTCGCCGACGGCGCGGGTCGCGCCGACCACCTCCACGATGTAGCGGCGCACGGCAGGGTCGACGTAGACCCGGTCGACCATCGCCTGGAGCTCGAGCACCAGGGCGATGTCGATGACGGCCTCCGCCGGGGCGACGGTGCGCCCCAGCGTGCCGGCGTCGACCCGGTCGAGCACCTCGAGCTCGTCGGCGACGCTGGGGTAGTCCAGGACGGTCTTGAGCAGGAAGCGGTCCATCTGGGCCTGCGGGAGGATGTAGGTGCCCTCCTCCTCGAGCGGGTTCTGCGTGGCCAGCACCAGGAACGGTCGCGGCAGGGCGTGGACCTCCCCGGCGATCGAGGTCTGGTGCTCCTGCATCGCCTCGAGCATCGCCGACTGGGTCTTCGCGCTGGCGCGGTTGATCTCGTCGAGCAGCACGACGTTGGCGTGCACCGGGCCCAGCTGGGTCTCGAAGGTGTGGTGACGGGGGTCGTAGACCTGGGTGCCGACGATGTCGCTGGGCAGCAGGTCCGGCGTGCACTGGATCCGTGAGAACCGCGCCCCGACGGCCTCGGCCAGGGTGGAGGAGGCGAGGGTCTTGGCCAGGCCGGGCACGCTCTCGACGAGCACGTGACCCTCGGCCATCAGGGCCACCAGCAGCGCCGTGCGCAGGTCGTCCTGGCCCACCACCCGGGTCGCGAAGGCGGCCGAGACCTGGTCGAGGACCTCGCCGGCCCGTGCGAGCTCGTCGGGGCCCAGGGGGCTGCTCGTGGTCGGCGCCGACGTGCTCTCGGGAGGTGACCCGGGGCTCAGCGTGGTCGGGCCGAGGGGCATCGACGGGCTCCTTGCTGTGCGGTGGCGCGGCGGGTCGGGGGTACGCCGGGTCGCGCGTGGGTGCGACCCGGCGTACCCATTGTGCGGGGTCGGGGCCCATCCGCGCCCGGTGCCACCGGCCGGCACGCCGGTGTGGTGTGGCGCAGCGTGCGCTGTGCCACGCTGGGAGCGTGTCCGAGGTGAGCCGCACCCCCGCGGGGCGGGCCTTCGAGGAGCGGGTCGGGCCCCTGGTCGAGCCGCTGCGGCGCTACCTGGTCCGGCGCGCGTCGCCCGACGTGGTCGACGACGTGCTCTCCGAGACCCTGCTGGTGTGCTGGCGCCGCCTCGACGAGCTGCCGGCCGCCGAGGACGACCTGCGCCCCTGGGCCTACGGCGTGGCGCGCGCGGCCCTGGCCAACGCCGAGCGCTCGACGCGTCGGCAGCGCCGGCTCGCGGCCCGGGTCGCGACCGTCGACCCGCCACCCACGGTGCAGCCGACCGCCGAGGCGCCGGACCCCCGCGCCGAGGCGGTGGTCCTCGCCCTCGACCTGCTCTCCGAGCGCGACGGCGAGGTGCTGCGGCTGTGGGCGTGGGAAGGCCTCGGGGCCGCCGCCGTCGCCACCGTCCTCGACATCACCCCGAACGCCGCAGCGCTGCGGCTCTCCCGCGCCCGCCGCCACCTGCGTGACGCCGTGGTCGGGCTCGAGCACGACGACCTCCGCTCACGGCGACAGGATCGCGGCGGTGCCGGACATGAGGAGTCGACAGGAGGGAGCACCCCGTGATCGACGAGAACGACGCGGTCGACCCGATCGACGAGGACCTGCGCGACGACCTGCGCGCGGCGGATCCGGCCCGCTCCCTGCCGCCGCTGACCGCCGCGGCGGTGGACCGACTCCTGGAGGAGAGCATGAGCGGGGACCCGACCCGACCCGACCCGACGACCAGCCGCCCGCCCCGGCGTACGGCCCTGCTGGTCGCCGCCGCCGCTGTCGTGGTCGCGGGCGTGGGTGGCCTCGCCTGGGCGGTGCTGGGCCCGGACCGGACCGCCGGCGGCGGCTCCACCGGACGGGCCGTCGATCCGGGCAGGACCGCGCCCGCGAGCCCGTCGGCCGGCGCGCCGGCCGGCGGTTCGACCGACACGGCACCGGGATCGGGGTCGGTGACCACGCTGAGCATCCCCCGCGAGGGCGCGGCGCGGTGCATGGTGCCCTCCGCGGCGGTCCTGGCCGGTCAGGACCTCGCTGTGCTCGCCACCGTCCGCTCGGCCGACGACGCGACGGTCGTCCTCGACGTCGACCGGTGGTACGCCGGACCGTCCGGCGGACCCGAGACCCCCACCGTCGAGGTCGACGCGGTCGAGCCCAGCCTGCAGGACCTCCTGCTCGCCCCGGACCTGCAGCCGGGGGAGCAGTACCTGCTCGCGGCGACGGGCGGCCTCGTCACGCTGTGCGGCTCCAGCGGGCCGGCCACTCCCGCGCTGCAGGGGCTCTACGACGAGGCGTTCGGGTGAGCGTCACCGGGCTCCTGCTCGCCGCCGGAGCGGGCTCGCGCATGGGGCGTCCCAAGGCGCTGGTGCGCGCGGCGGACGGTGAGCCGTGGCTGGCGCGCAGCGTCGACGTGCTGCGGGCGGGGGGCTGCACCCAGGTCGTCGTCGTGCTCGGCGCGGCCGCCGACGCCGCGCGTGCGCTGCTCCCCGACGGTGCGCGGGCCGTCGTCGCGACGGACTGGGCCGACGGGCTCTCGGCCTCGCTGCGCGCCGGGCTCGCCGCCCTGCAGGACACCGACGCCGAGGCCGCGGTCGTGCTGCTCGTCGACCTGCCCGACCTCGTCCCTGCCGTGGTGGCCCGGCTCCTGCCGGCGGGCGCGACCACGGTCGCGCGAGCGGCGTACGACGGTGTGCCCGGCCACCCCGTCGTCCTCGGCCGCGACCACTGGGCCGCGGTGGCGACGACGACGACCGGCGACCACGGGGCCCGGGACTACCTGCGCGCGCGGGTGGACCTGGTGCGCCTCGTCGAGTGCGGCGACCTGGCCTCCGGGGCCGACCAGGACACCCCGACCCCGACCCCGACCGCGTGAGCCCGCGCCCGTGACCGTGCCCGTGACCGCGCCGGTGGGCCCGGCGGCGCTGCGGCTCCAGCCGATGGTGCGCGCCCGGCTCGCCGGCCTCGGGCCGGCGGGAGAGGCCTGGCGAGCCGACCTCCCGGGTCTCCTCGCCCGGTTGTGCGCCCGGTGGGGCGCGCGCGTCGTGGGCCGCTCGCTGCCCGGCGGCAGCGCCAGCCTGGTCGTGCCGGTGGAGACCGCGACCGGGCCGGCGGCGCTCAAGGTCGCGGTGCCCGGTGAGGACCTCGGCCCCGAGGCGCGGGTGCTCGCGGTGGCCTCCGGGAGCGGGTACGCCCGCCTGCTGGGCCACGCTCCCGAGGACCAGGCGGTGCTGGTCGAGCGTCTCGGCCCCTCGCTGGACCGGAGCCCGCAGCCGGTGGAGGAGTCCCTGGAGACCCTGTCCCGGACCCTGCGGCTGGCCTGGGACGCCGTGCCGGGCGACCTGGTCCCGGCACCGGCCCGGGGAGCCGACCGGGCCAGCACCCGGCACGCACGACTGACGGGGCTCGCCCGCTCGGCCGGCCCTCGGGAACTCGAGGGCTGGGACGGCGCGCTCCTCGAGGCGCTGCGGTGCGCGGAGCGCCGCGCTGCGGCGTACGACCCCCGGGACTGCGTCGTCGCGCACGGCGACGCCCACCCCGGCAACCTGCTGCGCCGCCCAGCGGTGGCCGACCCGACCGACCCCGGGGCGTGGGCGTTCGTCGACCCCGACGGGGTCCGCGCCGAGCCGGCCTGTGACGTCGGGGTGGCGCTGCGCGACTGGTCCTCGCACCTGCTCGGCCCCGGATCGCGGGCGCGGCTGGAGGGCTGGTGCGCCCGGGCCGCCGCGGACACCGGCACCGACGAGCAGGCCGTCTGGGACTGGGCCTACCTCGAACGGGTCGCGACCGGGCTGTGGGTCACCTCCTTCGGGGCGTCGGCCGTGGGGCGTCCGTTCCTGCTCAGCGCCGTGGCCCTGCGTGGTGCACGCGCGTCCCGTCGGGGGTGAGGCGGCGTCGGCGGGTCGACGTACGGTGACGGCACCACGACCCGGAGGACCGACCATGCCCCTGCACCACCGTTCACCCGTCGGCACACGACTGCGGCGGGCTCTCGCGGCCCTCGCCGCCGCGGCGCTCGTCCCGGCGCTGGTCCCGGTGCTCGCGGCCGGCCCCGCGGTCTCGGCGGAGCCCGCCGCGGCCGGCCAGCGATTCCCGACCCACCTCGGCCTGCCCCGGGGCTTCGCGCCCGAGGGGATCGCGATCGGTCGCGGGGCCTTCGCCTACCTCGGCTCGCGCGAGACCGGCGACATCCTGCGGCTCGACCTGCGCAACGGCCGGACGGTCCCGATCAGCGACCTCCCCACCGACACCCCCTCCCTCGGCCTGAAGGTCGACCGCTACGAGCGGCTGTGGGTCGCCGGCGGCACCGGCGGCGACGGCCGGGTCGTCGACTCGGTGTCCGGCGACGTGCTGGCCTCCTACGACTTCTCCGACGACCCGACGTTCGTCAACGACGTCGTCCTGGCCGGCGGCTCGGCGTGGTTCACCGACTCCAACCAGGCCCAGCTCTACCGGGCCCCCATCACCCGCCGCCTCTTCGGCCAGGCGGCCGTCGAGACGGTCCCGCTGACCGGCGACTGGGAGCAGGTCGACGGGGAGCTCAACGCCAACGGGATCTCGACCACCCCCGACGGCTCGGCCCTGCTGGTGGTCAACTCGACCACGGGCAAGCTCTACCGCGTCGACCCCGCCACGGGCGCGACCACGATCGTGGACATCGGGCGGGTCAACCTCGCGGCCGGCGACGGGATGCTGCGGCAGGGCCGCCTGCTCTACGTCGTGCGCAACCGGATCAACACGATCATCGTGCTGCGCATGGCGCCGTCCGGCACGACGGCCAACCGGGCGAAGATCATCCGCTCCGACGACTTCGACGTGCCGACCACGCTGGCCGGCTTCCGCAAGCGGCTCTACCTGCCCAACGCCCGGTTCACGACGCCGGACGCACGGCGCTTCTGGGTCACCGGCGTCCGCCGCTGAGGTCCCTCACACCCGGCGGATCCGGATCGGCCCCCTCGCGGTGGAGGGGTCGACCACCCGGCCCTGCTGGGTGATCTCGACCGCGCCGTCCGCCACGAGGCGACGGGCGGCGCGTCGGGCGGGCTCCATCAGCTCGCGCCACCCGTCGTCCTCGGTCGGTCCGACCGCGCGGGCGGCGTCGGAGGGGCAGATGGTCTTGCCCCGGGCCCGTTGGGAGAGCAGGTCGAGGATGGACTGCTCGAGCGCCCGGTCGGTGTCGGTCACGCCGTGCTTGCGGCACGCGGTGGAGCAGTAGCGCACCTGGTCCCAGTCGCGCTCCCACTTCTTGCGCCACTCGATCGTGCGTCCGCACGAGGCGCAGGTCTTCGGCTCCGGGGTGCTCACGCCCCGAGTCTGGCGCGTCCCGGCCACCCGGTCAGGCGGTGGCGCCGGCGGATCGACGGTCGCGGAGGACGAACCGGCGCTGCACCGGCCTGGCGCCGGCACTGCACCGGCGGTGGGGGACGGCCCACCGAGGAGGGCTCGTTCGCCGTCTCGTGGATCAGCCGGTGGCCAGCCGACCCGAGCCCGACTGGTCGGCTGTTCTTCGAGCCTGTCGGCTGTTGCAAAGGCCGACATGCTCGGCAACACCCGGCCGGCCGGGTGTTCCTGGTGCCAGAGCGACGCGTGGGACCCAGGCACCGCACCACCCGTGCCCCGGCCCTCCGGCAGCGGCCGGGGCACCACCCGTCGGGACCCGACCACGCACGACCTGCGCGGGGCGACCCGGCCCAGGCAACCACGAGTGGCACCTCGACGCGCAGGGAGTGGCACCTCGGCGGGGGACCAACCCCGCGCCAACACCTCGCCGCCTAGGTTGTGAGCATGGAGACACCGATGTCGTCGGTCGCGCTGACGCCCGCGGTGATCGCCGAGCGCCTCGCGGCGACCGGCTACCTCGCCGACGACTCCCTGGCCACCGTCGCCTTCCTCGCGCTGCGCATGGAGCGGCCGCTGCTGCTCGAGGGCGAGCCCGGCACCGGCAAGACCGCGCTGGCCGAGGCGCTCGCCGCCTCCTTCGAGCTCCCGCTGGTGCGGCTGCAGTGCTACGAGGGCATCGACGCCACCCAGGCCCTCTACGACTGGGACTTCCCCCGCCAGATCCTGCACCTGCGCGCCCTGGAGGCCGCCGGGGGCGCCGGGGGCGTCGAGGAGGCCGAGAAGAGCCTCTACGACGAGCGGTTCCTGCTCGCCCGACCGGTGCTGGCCGCGTTGCAGCAGAGCCCCGCGGTGCTGCTCGTCGACGAGGTCGACCGGGCCGACGACGAGTTCGAGGCGTTCCTGCTCGAGGTGCTCTCGACCTACCAGGTCTCGATCCCCGAGCTCGGGACGGTCGCGGCCGCCACCCCGCCCCTGGTCGTGCTCACCTCCAACCGAACCCGCGAGCTGCACGACGCCCTGAAGCGGCGCTGCCTCTACCACTGGATCGACCACCCGGGCCTCGAGCGCGAGGTGCAGATCGTGCGCAGCCGTGCCCCGGAGGTCGCGCACACGCTGGCCCGTCAGGTCGTGATGCTCGTCCAGGGCCTGCGTGAGCGTGAGGACCTCGAGAAGCCCCCGGGCGTGGCGGAGACCCTCGACTGGGCGCGGGCCCTGCAGCACCTCGGCGCGACCGAGCTCGACCTCGAGTCGTCGGCGGCCACCCTCGGTGCGCTGGTGAAGTACCGCGAGGACGCCGAGAAGGTCAGGCACGCCCTCGACCAGATGCTGCGGAGCTGAGGGGCGTGACGGCGTGACGGTCTCGGTGAGCGCGGGTCTGCTCGGGCACGGCGCCGACGAGGTCCTGCTCGGCTTCACCCACGCGCTGCGGGCGGCGGGCGTCGCGGTGACCTCGGACCGCGCCCAGACCTTCCTCGTCGCCACCGCCGCGGTCGGGCTCGAGGACGCCGTCTCCACCTACGTCGCCGGGCGCGCCACGCTGTGCGCCTCCCCGGACGACCTCGAACGCTACGACCAGGTCTTCGAGGCCTACTTCGACCACCGGGCCGGACTCCCGCGCGCGAAGGTCGCACCCCCGTCGCAGCCCACGCTCAGCACGCTCCCGCTCGAGGACTCAGACCCCGGCGGGGACCGCGAGGGCGAGGAGGACGAGGACGTCGTCCGTGCGCGTGCGAGCGAGGACGAGGTGCTGCGTCACCGCGACGTCGCCGCGATGAGCGCCGGTGAGCGCAGCCGCCTGGCCGCCATGCTGGACACCCTGCACGCCCGCCCGCCGCGCCGGCGTACGCCGCGCCACCAGGTCTGGCACCGGGGGAGCATCGATCCCGGGCGGACCCTGCGGGAGAGCCTGCGCCGGATGGGCGAGCCCGGCGACATCGCCTGGCGCCGACGCGCGACCCGACCGCGCCGGATCGTGCTCCTCGTCGACGTGTCCGGCTCCATGAGCGGCTACGCCGACGCGCTGCTGCGTCTCGCGCACCGGGTCACCCGCACCTGCGGCGCGCGCGGTGGCCGGGTCGAGACCTTCACCGTCGGCACCCGGCTGACCCACCTGACCCGGGCGATGCGGCTGCGCGACACCGAACGCGCGCTGGTCGCGGCCGGTGACTCCGTGCCCGACTGGTCCGGTGGCACCCGTCTCGGGGAGACGCTCAAGGTCTTCGTCGACCGCTGGGGCCGACGCGGGCTGGCCCGTGGCGCGGTCGTGGTCATCTTCAGCGACGGCTGGGAGCGCGGCGACTGCACCCTGCTCGGCGACCAGGTACGCCGGCTGCACCGGGTCGCGCATCGCGTGGTGTGGGTCAACCCGCACCGCGGCAAGGCCGGCTACGAGCCGGTGCAGTCCGGCGTGCGGGCGGTCCTGCCCCACGTCGACGACTTCCTCGCCGGTCATTCGCTGGCGACGTTCGGCGACCTGGTGGAGGTGCTGGCCCGTGCGTGAGGTGCTGCCCGAGCTGCTGGCGTGGTGGGACTCCGGCGAGACGATCGGGGTCGCGACGGTCGTCGCGACCTTCCAGTCCGCGCCACGTCCGCCCGGCGCCTCGATGCTCGTCGGGCCCGACCAGTCCGCCGTCGGCTCGGTCTCCGGGGGGTGCGTCGAGGGCGCCGTCTACGAGCTCTCGACCGAGGTCGTCACCTCGGGCGACCCGGTCCTCGAGCGCTACGGGGTCTCCGACGACGACGCCTTCGCGGTGGGCCTGACCTGCGGTGGCATCCTCGACGTGTTCGTCGAGAAGGTCAGCCGCACGACCTTCCCCGAGCTCGGCGGGATCGCCGCGGACATCGAGGCGGGTCGCCCGGTCGCGCTGGCCACGATCATCGAGCACCCCGACCCCTCCTGGCTCGGCCGTCGCCTGGTCGTGCGACCGGACGACCCGGCGGACGGCTCCGCGACGGGCGGCGCGACGGGCGGCGCGACCCCGCGGGGCTTCGGGCTCGGCTCCGCCCGCGCGGACGAGGCGGTGCGCGACGACGCGCTCGGCCTGCTCGCGGCCGGCACCAACGCGACCCTGACCTACGGCCCCGACGGCGAGCGGCGCGGTGAGGGGATGCGGGTCTTCACCTGGGCCTTCGCTCCCAAGCCGCGGATGCTGGTCTTCGGCGCCATCGACTTCGCTGCCGCCGTGGCCCGGGTCGGCAGCTTCCTGGGCTACCACGTCACCGTGTGCGACGCCCGGCCCGTCTTCGCCACCACGAGCCGGTTCCCCGACGCCGACGAGGTCGTCGTGGACTGGCCCCACCGCTACCTCGGGGCCGAGCAGGAGGCCGGCCGCATCGACCAGCGCACGGTGCTCGCGGTGCTCACCCACGACCCGAAGTTCGACGTGCCGCTGCTCGAGGTCGCCCTGCGCCTGCCCGAGGTGGCCTACGTCGGGGCGATGGGCTCACGGCGTACCCACGAGGACCGCAACGAGCGGCTGCTCGAGCACGGGATCACCGAGAAGGAGCTGGCCCGGCTCTCCAGCCCGATCGGCCTGGACCTCGGGGCCCGCACCCCCGAGGAGACCGCGATCAGCATCGCCGCTGAGATCGTCGCCGCGCAGTGGGGAGGAACGGGGGACCGCCTGGCGGTGCGTGAGGGTCGGATCCACCACTGAGCCCGTCGCCGCCGCGGCTCAGGCTGCCCGGCGCGACCTGCCCACGCGACTCACCCGTCTCCCTGGCACCAGGAACACCCGGCTGGCCGGGTGTTGCCGAGCCTGTCGGCCTTTGCAACAGCCGACAGGCTCGAGGAACAGCCGACCAGTGCGCATCCGGTCGAGCGACGACTCACCCGTCTCCCTGGCACCAGGAACACCCGGCTGGCCGGGTGTTGCCGAGCCTGTCGGCCTTTGCAACAGCCGACAGGCTCGAGGAACAGCCGACCAGTGCGGCATCCGGTCGAGCGACGAGAGAGCGCCGCCGCGGTGGTCGTCGACGGCGCGCGTCATGATGAGGCGACCATGCCCCGCCCCTGGCCCCGCGCGCACCTGACTCCCGCGCACCTGACGCCCGCGCACCTGACTCCCGCGCACCTGACGCCCGCGCACCTGGCTCCCGCCCCCCTGCCTGTCGCGCCGGTCGGCCCGCTGCTGCCGCACGGTCTCGGCGTCGCGCTGCGCCCGGACGCCCGCGTCTGCGCCGGGGCGAGCTCGGTGAGCGGCGCCGGCGCGGACCGGGTGCTCTACCTCAGGCCCGCCGCCGCGGCGGTGCTCCGCACCCTCCCCGCCCGCGCCGAGGACCCGGTCGCCCGCCGCCTCGGCCGCACGCTGGTCGACGCCGGGGTCGCGGAGCCCTGGTGGCCGGAGCCGGGCCCCGACGACGACGAGGTCGCCGCTGCGGGCCAGGTGAGCCTCGTCGTCCCGGTGCGGGACCGGGCCTGGTCGCTGGCGCGGCTGCTGGGTGCGCTCCCGCCGGCCCTGGAGGTGCTCGTCGTCGACGACGGCTCCCGTGAGCCGATCGCCGTCGCGGACGTGACGGCTCGGTACGGCGCCCGCCTCGTGCGCCACGACACCAACCGCGGACCCGCGGCAGCGCGCAACACCGGCCTGCGCGAGGCGACGACACCCCTCGTGGTGCTCTGCGACTCCGACGTGGTGCCGCAGCCCGGGTGGCTCGCTGCCCTGCACCGCCATCTCGAGGACCCGGTGGTGGCCGTCGCGGCACCGCGCGTGCTCGGCCTCGACGTAGCGCCCGGAAAGGGCGCGCGCGGGTGGGTGGGGGCCTACGAGCAGGCCCGGTCCTCCCTCGACCTCGGCCCGCAGGCCGCCCAGGTCCGACCGCGCAGCGCGGTGTCGTACGTGCCGAGCGCCTGCCTGCTCGTGCGGCGCGACGCCGTGCTCGCCGCCCCCGGCGCCGCGGCCTTCGACGAGCGGCTGCGCTCGGGCGAGGACGTCGACCTCGTGTGGCGCCTGGTCGCCGCCGGCTGGCGGGTCCGCTACGAGCCCGCCGCCCGGGTGCGCCACGACCACCGCACCGACCTGGTGAGCTGGGCGCGCCGCAAGGCCTTCTACGGCTCGTCGGCCGCCGACCTGGCCGCACGGCACGGCGACGTGGTCGCCCCGATGGTGCTGAGCCCGTGGTCGGCGGTGCTCGCCGGCGCCGTCCTCGCCCAGCGCCGGTGGTCGCCCGTGCTGGCCCTGACGGCCTGGGCGGTGGCCACCGTCGGCGTGTCCCGGCGGCTCCCGCAGCACCCCGCGCTGCCGGCCGCGGCCGCGCTGACCACCCGGGGAGCGATCGCGACGCTGAGCCAGCTCGCCGGGTCGCTCAACCGCCACCACTGGCCCGTCGCGGCGGTCGCGGCCGCCGGCTCCTCCAAGGCGCGACGGGCGTGGCTGGTCGCGGCCCTGCTCGAGGCTGTCGCGGACCGTCGTCGGGTCGGCTCGACCCAGCACCCGCTGGCCTACCTCGTCGTCCACCGCCTCGACGACCTCGCCTACGGCACCGGTCTGTGGTGGGGCGCGGCCCGCGCCCGGTCGCCGAGAGCGCTCCTGCCCGCCGTCGTCGGGCTGCCACGGGTGCGGGGGCGGGCGTCCCGCGCGACGTGAGCGTCCTCACATGCCGCTGCTACCGTGGCGGGCCTACGCGTGGTGGGCACGTGCCTGTCCGGATCTGGGGAGCGTGAGTCGTGCGCGAGGACCTGCACACCCGCAAGGTCGAGACCCTGCGCGCGTGGACCTCGTTCGTCGAGCACGGCGACGCCGTGGCGCCGGCGGTCCGTCCGGAGATCCTCAGCAGCTGGACCCGGTCCTCGGCAGCGATCTCCACCGACGTCGAGGCTGCCCCCATGTCGGACGAGAGCGAGACGGCGTCGGTCTGGCAGGACTCCCCGCTCCAGGCGGCGGTCGCCGGCGTCGAGGCCGAGCTGCGCCGCACGGCCGAGGACGGTGACCTGGTCCTCGCCGTCACCGACGCCGACACCCGGATCCTGTGGACCTACGGCGGCCGGGTGATGCGCCGCAAGGCCGAGAGCGTCAACTTCGCCCCCGGTGCCCGCTGGGACGACGAGTCGGTCGGCACGAACGCCCTGGACCTGGCCAACCGGATGGCGGCGCCGTCGATGGTGTTCTCCGCGGAGCACTGGGCGCCGATCGTGCACAACTGGGTGTGCTGGGCGGCTCCGGTCTTCGACCCGCACAGCGGCCGCCAGATCGGGGTCATCGACCTCTCGACCACGTGGGACCGCACCCACCCGATCGGGCTCGCCACCGCGCGGGTCATGGCGCGTCTCATCGAGTCCGCCCTGCCGCGCTCGGCGCACCACCCGACCCTGCTCGGGGCGGGACGCGACGACGACGCCCAGGTCGGCGAGGCGGAGCCGGGCCTGGTGATGCGCCTGCTCGGCACCGCGGAGGTACGCCACGACGGTCAGCGCCTCCTGCTCAACCGGCGCCAGACCGAGGTGCTCGCCCTGCTGGCGCT
The DNA here is from genome assembly GCA_963760555.1 of uncultured Actinomycetota bacterium. GTDB lineage: Bacteria > Actinomycetota > Actinomycetes > Propionibacteriales > Nocardioidaceae > Nocardioides. Next base: position 180,329 of record CAVXDJ010000005.1, read on the forward strand.
GCATCCCGAGGGGCTCTCCCTGGACCGGCTCCACGCGCTCGTCTACGGCGACCAGGCGGTCACGCTGTCGACGCTCAAGGCCGAGGTCTCCCACCTGCGGGCCGCGCTCGGTGGACAGCTCGCCTCCCGGCCCTACCGCCTCACGATGCCGGTGACCACCGACGTCGACCGGGTCCTGGACCTGCTGCGCGCCGGCCAGGTCACCCGCGCGGTGCGGGCCTACGGGGGAGACCTGCTGCCCGGCACGAACTCCCCGGCCCTGTGCGAGCTGGCCGACTACGTCGCCGTCGCGGTGCGGGAGGCGTTGCTCGCCGACCCCGACCCCGAGGCCGTGCTGCGCTACGCCGACCTCGCGCCGCACGACGTCGAGGTCGTCGAGCGGGCCCTCGACACGCTCGGGGAGCGCCACCACCCCGCGAAGCCGCTGCTGCGCGGCAGGCTGGCAGCGGCCACCCGCTGAGCCGCAGCGTGCCTTTCGCTCTGCGAGTTCGAGACCCAATGGTTATCTTGGCCTCGCCTGGATCGCCCCCGCAGGCCCCTATATTGGCCCCCACGGACCTGGCATGTCGCCTTCAGCCGACCGGCACCGCCTCGGGTCGGGTCGGTCCGGTCGCGGGCATGGGGACGCGAGACCGTACTCCTACCTCGACACAAGGGATGAATAGATGCGCATAGCGACCAAGAAGCTGGCCGCGGTCACGACAGGCCTGGCCCTGAGCATGCTCGCCACCGGCTGTGGCGGTGGCGAGACCACCGCCGGGGACTCCGGCGTCGAAGCGGGTGCGCTGGACGGCGTGTCGCTGACCGTCGGCTCGAAGGACTTCACCGAGAACATCCTGGTCGGCGACATGCTGGCCCAGGGCCTCGAGGCCGCGGGCGCCGACGTCTCCAACCAGACCAACCTCGGAGGCACCTCCGTGGCCCGTGACGCGCTGCTCGCCGGTGACCTCGACGTCTACCCCGAGTACAACGGCACCGGCTGGACGGTGCACCTCGGCAAGGAGGACCCGAGCCAGGACCCGGCCACGCTCTACGACGACACGTCGGCGCTCGACCTGAAGCAGAACAACGTCGCCTGGGTCGGGAGCTCCGGCTTCAACGACACCTACGGCTTCGCGGCCAACGGTGACCTCGCCGAGCAGGAGGGTGGGTTCGACTTCGACTCGATGGCCGCCTACCTCGAGGCCAACCCGGACTCGACGGTCTGCATGGAGACCGAGTTCCCCGACCGCCCCGACGGACTGGTCCTCTTCGAGAAGGCCACCGGCTACACGATCCCGCAGAGCCAGATCGAGATCCTCGACACCGGTCTGATCTACACCCAGACCGCCGACGGCAAGTGCGACTTCGGCGAGGTGTTCACCACCGACGGACGCATCCAGGCGCTGAACCTCGCGCTCGTCGACGACCCGGGCGTCATGATCGTCTACAACGCCTCCTACACCTGGAACAACGACGTCTACATGGAGCACCAGGACGTCTACGACGAGCTCGCCACGAAGATCCTCGAGCCGCTGACCAACGAGAAGATGGCCGAGCTCAACGCGAAGGTCGACGTCGACGGCACACCCGCCGAGCGCGTCGCCGAGGACTACCTCAAGGAGATCGGCATCCTCGGCTGATCACCGCCTCCGGGGAGCTGCTCGCGCACCACCGCACGTCCACGACGCCGTCGGGTCCCTCGGGCCCGGCGGCGTCGTCGTACGTCGGCGCGGGGTCGACTCCCCGGTCCGGGCCAGCCCCCCAGCCCCCTGGCCCCCAGCCCCCCAGCCCCCTGGCCCGTGCCGGGTCGCCTGTCCTGTGCGGGACGACGAAGCCCCCGGGTCCAGGACCCGGGGGCTTCGCTGCGGAGCGGGCGGCTGTGCCGCGTCTGGTTGCTGCAGGGTCCCCTCAGATGCCCCGCGGCTTGAGGTAGCGCTCGGCGAGCGCACCGATCCAGTCGAAGGTCAGCGCGATGATCGCGACCAGCCCACCGGCGACGAACAGCACCGGGTCCTGGCTGTTCTTCAGCCCGGAGTTGATGGCCACCCCGAGCCCGCCGCCGCCGATCAGGAAGGCGAGGGTGGCCATGCCGATGTTGATGATCATGGCGGTCCGGATGCCGGCGATGATCACCGGCACGGCGATCGGCATCTCGATCCGCGCCAGCACCTGGGCCCTGGTCATCCCCATGCCGCGACCCGCCTCGATGACGTTGCGGTCCACCCCCTGCAGACCGACCATGGTGTTGCGCAGCACCGGCAGCAGGGCGAACAGCGACAGCGCCAGCACCACCGTGGTCTGACCCTGGCCGAAGAAGATCAGGAAGGCGACGAGCAGACCGTAGGCCGGGATCGCCTGACCGGCGTTGGCCACCACCAGGATGCCTCCGGCGACCTGCTTCATGAACGGTCTGGTGAGGAGGATCCCCAGCGGGACGGCGACCGCGATGACGAGCAGGGTCGAGTACGCGGCGATCTCGATGGTGGTCAGCGACTGCGGCAGCAGCCGCGTGGACCAGTCCAGCGCGGCGCGCTGCTGGATCACGGCGTTCGCCAGGTCGAGGCTGCGGTAGTAGAGGTACAGCGCGAGTGCGAGCAGGGCGATGAACGCCGGTGCCGCGAAGAGCCCGAGGCGCTGGATGAGTGCGGCACGACGCTCGGCCGGGCTGAGCCCGGCGGTCTCGAGGTCGACCTTCTTCGGCTTCTGCGAGGCCAAGGTCGACCCGAGGGCGGCTGAGTTGGCGCTCATGCGTTGCGCTCCATCTCCTCGTAGTGCATCCGTGCCTCGTACTGGGCGCGACGGATGGCCTTGTTCAGGTGTGACATGTCCACGACGCCCTGGAACGCGCCCTGCTCGTCGACGACCACCGTGCTGCCCGACGCGCTCTGGACCATCAGCTCCAGGGCCTGGAAGAGCGTGTTGTCCGAGCGCAGCGTGTCGCCCAGGTCCTCGCCCTTGCCCTCGTAGGAGGAGCCGGAGAGGTCGTCGAGGTGGATCCAGCGCAGGGGGTGGCGCTGGTCGTCGAGGAGCACCGCCCACTCGTGGTGCGTCGCGCGGACCTTCTCGGCGCTGGTGGGGACGGCCTCGTTGTCCTGGACCGTCGGGTACTCGGTCATCTTCATCGAGCCGACCGTCTGGAAGTTGAGGCCCTTGATGGTCGATCCGTTGCCGATGAAGTCGTCGACGAACTTGTCGACGGGGTAGGCCAGGATCCGCTCCGGGGTGTCGATCTGGCGGATCGTGCTGCGCTCGCCGAGGATCGCGATCCGGTCACCCATCTTGATCGCCTCGTCGATGTCGTGGGTGACGAAGACGATGGTCTTGCGCAGCTCGTCCTGCAGTCGCAGGAACTCGTTCTGGAGGCGGTCGCGGGTGATCGGGTCGATGGCGCCGAACGGCTCGTCCATCAGCATGATGTCGGGGTCCGCGCCGAGCGCACGAGCCACGCCGACCCGCTGGGCCTGGCCACCGGAGAGCTCCTTGGGGAAGCTGTCGCGGTACCGGTCGGGGTCGAGCCCGACGGTGGCGAGCAGCTCCTCGGTGCGGGCCTTGGTCTTCTCCTTGTCCCAGCCGAGCATCTTCGGCACCGTGGCGATGTTCTGCGAGATGGTCTGGTGCGGGAAGAGCCCGATCTGCTGGATGACGTAGCCGATGCGGCGCCGCAGCTTGTCGGGATTGCCCTTGGTGACGTCCTCGCCGTCGAGCAGGATGCGCCCGCTGCTCGGCTCGATCATCCGGTTGATCAGGCGCAGCGTGGTCGACTTGCCGCAGCCCGAGGGGCCGACGAGCACGAGGATCTCGCCCTCGTAGACGTCGAGCGTGAGCTCCTCGACCGCCGCGACCTTGGTGCCGGGATAGGTCTTGCCCACACCGTCCAGGTGGATCTTCGCCTTGGTGCTCATGGGGTCCTCTCGGTGGGGATCTCGTGGTGAGTCACGGGCAGTGCCGTGGGTCGGGTCGTCATGCCCGCAGCCCGCGCGGGGTGGTGAAGCGCTGGAAGGTCGCCAGGACGACGTCGAGGATGAGTCCGAGCAGGATCGTGAAGATCACGCCCACCCAGACCGAGTTCTCGGAGTTCGGCAGGCCGAGGCGCGTGAGCCCGTCGCGGATGTAGGTCCCGAGACCGTCCCCGCCGACCAGGGGTGCGATGGCCGCGATGCCGACGGTCAGCAGCGTCGAGATCCGGATCCCCGTGATCATCAGGGGCCAGGCGAGCGGCAGGCGCACCTTGTAGAGCTGCTGGAAGCCGTTGAGGCCCATCCCCTTGGCCGACTCCACGACGGCGGGTGGGACCGCGTCGAGACCCACCACGGTGTTGCGCAGGATCGGGAGCAGCGCGTACAGGAACAGGGCGAGCATCGCCGGCGGGTTGCCGATGCCGACGAGCGGGATGAAGAAGGCGAACAGGGCCAGCGACGGGATCGTCAGGAAGATCCCCGCGATGGTCAGGACGACGGCTCGGGCCACCGGCCGCTGCGCGACCACCACGGCGAGGGCCACGGAGAACACCGTGGCGATGGCGATCACGATCAGGACGATCCTGGCGTGGGCCAGGGCTGCTTCTAGGATGTAGCTGAAGTTGATCTGGACGTAGTCGAACCAGCTGGACAATGCTTCCACAGGATGCCTCTCAGTTCACCGATGCTGCGTCACCCTACGACTAAAGGGTCCCCCCGGATAGGGACGATCTTTCGTGGGCGGGTCGACCGGGGACGAACCTCCAACCATCGGCCAACCCGCTGCGACCTAACGTCGGATCGAGACCCACGTCACACGTGGGTCTGGTGCGCGCCCGTTCGCGCACCGATGCGGACGTCCGTGCACAGCCCACGCAAGGGAGCGATTCGGCTATGGCCAAGATCAGCCTCACCGTCGACGGAGCGAAGGTCTCCGACGACGTCGAACCCCGGATGCTCCTCGTGCAGTACCTGCGCGAGAAGCTCGGCAAGACCGGCACCGTCGTCGGATGCGACACCAGCAACTGCGGTGCCTGCACGATCCACCTCGACAACATCTCGGTGAAGTCCTGCAACGTGCTCGCGGTCCAGGCCGACGGCTCGGAGGTGACCACGATCGAGGGGCTGGCCAAGGACGGCCAGCTGCACCCGGTGCAGGAGGCCTTCCGCGAGTGCCACGGACTGCAGTGCGGCTACTGCACCCCGGGGATGATCATGCAGAGCGTCGCCCTGCTGCAGGAGAACCCCCACCCGAGCGAGACCGAGATCCGCGAGGGACTCGAGGGCAACCTCTGTCGCTGCACGGGCTACCACAACATCGTCAAGGCCGTGCAGCACGCGGCCGGAGCCGGCACCGCCGGGGCCGGCACCGCGGGCGCGGCCGCTTCGGAGGTGACGGCATGACCACGACCGAGCAGCGCCCCGAGGTGACCCCGGAGATCGGCCAGGGTCGACGCCGCAAGGAGGACCAGCGCCTCATCACCGGCCGGACCCGGTGGACCGACAACATCACCCTGCCCGGCATGCTGCACCTCGCGATGGTGCGCAGCCCCTTCGCCCACGCCACCATCACCTCGATCGACAAGACCGAGGCCGAGGCCGCGCCCAACGTCGTCGCGGTGTTCACCGGCGCCGACCTCGGCGAGAGCCAGGGCGTGCTGATCAACGCCTGGGCGATCACCACCGACCAGGTGACCCCGACCCACCAGCCGATGCCGGCCGAGCGGGTCAGCTTCGCCGGTGAGATCGTCGCCGTGGTCGTGGCCCGCACCCAGGCCGAGGCCCGCGACGCCGCCGAGCTCGTCGACGTCGAGTACGACCAGCTGCCTGCTGCGATCGACCTGAAGGAGGCGGCCGAGGACACGGTGCTGGCCCACCCCGACCTGGGCACCAACAAGTCGGCGTTCTGGAAGTTCGACTCCGAGGAGGCCGGCACCGGCGGCAACGTCGACGCGGCGATCGAGAAGGCCCGCACCGACGGGGTCGTCATCGAGCGCGAGTACCGCCAGCAGCGGCTGATCCCCGCGTTCATGGAGCCCCGCTCCACGGTCGTGGACCCCACCGGGGAGCAGATCACCATGTGGTCGGCCACCCAGGTGCCCCACATCCTGCGCTTCGCGCTCGCGGCGACGACCGGGGTCTCGGAGTCCAAGATCCGCGTCATCGCCCCGGACGTGGGCGGCGGGTTCGGCGGAAAGCTGAACACCACGCCCGAGGAGTGGCTCACGTTCTGCATCGCCAACCGCCTCGGCAAGCCGGTCAAGTTCACCGAGACGCGTTCGGAGAGCCTGATGACGGCTCACCACGGCCGCGACCAGTGGCAGAAGCTGACCCTGTCGGCGGAGAAGGACGGCACCGTCACCGGGCTCAAGGTCGAGCTGCTCGCCGACCTCGGCTCGTACGTCTCGCTCGTCGGCGGCGGCGTGCCGGTGCTCGGTGCGTTCATGTTCAACTCGATCTACAAGTTCCCCGCCTACCAGTTCAACTGCCAGACGGTGCTGACCAACAAGACCTGGACCGACGCCTACCGTGGCGCCGGCCGGCCGGAGGCCACGTTCGGCATCGAGCGGATGATGACCGAGCTCGCCGCCGAGCTCGGCATGGACGACTTCGAGCTGCGCGAGAAGAACTGGATCAAGCACGAGGAGTTCCCGTTCACCACGGTGGCCGGGCTCGAGTACGACACCGGCAACTACGAGGCGGCCACGGCCAGGGCCAAGGAGATGTTCGGCTACGACGAGCTGCGCGCGGAGCAGAAGCGCCGCCGCGAGGCGGGCGATCCCGTGCAGCTCGGGCTGGGCGTCTCGACGTTCACCGAGATGTGCGGCCTGGCGCCCTCGCGGGTGCTCGGCCAGCTCAACTACGGCGCCGGCGGCTGGGAGCACGCGTCGGTGCGGATGCTGGCCACCGGCAAGGTCGAGGTCGTCACCGGCGCCTCCGCGCACGGTCAGGGCCACGAGACGGCGTTCAGCCAGATCGTCGCCGACCGGCTCGGAGTGGCCTTCGAGGACGTCGAGGTGCTGCACGGCGACACCTCGGTGGCCTCCAAGGGTCTCGACACCTACGGCTCACGCTCGCTCGTCGTGGGCGGTGAGGCGCTGGTCAAGGCGGCCGACAAGGTGGTCGAGAAGGCCAAGCCCGTCGCCGCCCACCTGCTCGAGGCCTCGGTCGACGACATCGAGTTCTCCGGTGGTCGCTTCAGCGTCCGCGGCACCGACCAGGGCCTCGCGATCGGCGAGATCGCGGGCGCCGTGTTCTCGGCGCACAACTACCCCGAGGGCATGGAGCCCTCGCTGGACTCCGAGGCGACCTACGACCCGGTGAACTTCAACTACCCCCACGGCACGCACCTGTGCGCCATGGAGGTCGACACCGAGACCGGCCAGGTGAGGATGCGCAAGTACGTCTGCGTCGACGACATCGGCAACGTGATCAACCCGCTGATCGTCTCGGGCCAGGTCCACGGCGGTCTCATGCAGGGCATCGCCCAGGCGCTGTGGGAGGAGGCGGTCTACGACGAGTCCGGGACCCTGGTCTCCGGGTCGTTCGTCGACTACCTGCTGCCGACCGCGGCCGACACGATCAGCTTCGAGATCGACCACACCACGACGCCGTCGATCACCAACACGCTGGGCACCAAGGGCGTGGGCGAGGCCGGCACGATCGCCTCGACCCCGGCCGTGGTCAACGCGGTGGTGGACGCGGTCCGCCACCTCGGGATCCAGGACATCCAGATGCCCTGCACCCCCGAGCGCGTGTGGAAGGCCATCAACGGCGTCGGCGCCGGCGGGGTGGACCCCACCGAGGGGGCCGCTGCGCCGCACTTCGACCCCTCGACCGGCATGGAAGGCACCACCGACCGCACGACTGGAGGGAACCAGGCATGATCCCCACCTCGTTCGACTACCTGGCCCCCACCTCTGTCGAGGACGCGTTGAGCGCCCTCGCCGAGCACGGGGACGACGCCAAGATCCTCGCCGGGGGGCAGAGCCTGCTCCCCGTGCTGCGGATGCGTCTCAACGCACCCGAGATGGTCATCGACCTGTCCAAGATCGAGTCGATGCGGGGGGTGCGCGACGACGGGGACGCGATCGTCATCGGGGCCATGACGCCGCACTCGGTGGTGGGGGGTGACGCCCTCGTCGGCGAGCACGCCAGCCTGATCGCTCGGGCCATCGACCACCTGGCCGACGCCCAGATCCGCCACCGGGGGACCTTCGGCGGGGCGCTCGCCCACGCCGACCCCGCGGGGGACCTCGGAGCCCCGGTGCTGGCCCTCGGGGCCCAGTTCGTCATCGCCGGCCCCGGTGGCACCCGCACGGTCGAGGCCGACGACTTCTTCGTCGACCTCTTCGAGACCGCGATCGGTGAGGACGAGATCCTGACCGAGGTCCGCGTGCCCAAGCGCACCGGGTGGGGCTCGTGCTACGAGAAGTTCGTGCGGGTCGCCCACCAGTGGTCGATCGTCGCGGTCGCGGCGGCGGTCAGGGTCGAGGGCGGCACGATCGCCGAGGCCCGGGTCGGGCTGACCAACATGGGCTCGACGCCGCTGCGGGCGCGGGCCGTCGAGGAGGCGCTCGTGGGTGCCGAGGCGACCGATGCCGCGGTGCGTGAGATCGCGGGCCGGGCCGCCGAGGGCACCAACCCGCCCTCCGACCTCAACGGTGAGGCGAGCTACCGCGCCCACCTGGCCACGGTCCTCACCCGGCGCGCCGTGCTGGCCGCGGCCGGGGGCTGAGAGCCGATGGACCTGAGCCACCGCTTCACCGTCCCGACCGGGGTCGAGGAGACATGGGCGCACTTCCAGGACCTCGGGGCCCTGGCCGAGTGCTTCCCCGGTGCGACGATCGGTGACTACGACGAGCAGAACTTCTCCGGCTCGGTGAAGGTCAAGCTCGGTCCGATCGCGCTCGTCTACAACGGCTCGGGCACGTTCGTGGAGAAGGACGACGAGGCGCACTACTTCGTCGTCGACGCCAAGGGCAAGGACAAGCGGGGCAACGGCACCGCCGGGGCGAAGGTGACCCTGTCCATGTCGGATGCCGCCGGGTCGACCGACGTGGAGGTCCTCACCGACCTCGCGATCACCGGCAAGCCGGCGCAGTTCGGCCGCGGGGTCATGCAGGACGTCTCGGACAAGCTGCTCGGGCAGTTCGTGAGCTGTCTCGAGCAACGGCTCAGCGCGGAGCCGGGGCCCGAGGCCCTCGCCGGGACCGTCTCGGCGACGAGCCTCGGTGACGAGGCGCAGGGCGAGGAGCCGGTGGTGGCCGCCTCGCCGGCTGCGCCCGGCGCGAGCGGCAGCGAGCAGGTCGACCCGGCTCCGGGTCGACACGCCTCGGCGGGCACCCCGTCCTCGGGTCCGGCCGGTCCGCGTGCGGTGCCCGACGCCCCGGCGGACAGTGACGACGCGCTGAACCTGGGCGCGGCCGTGATCCCGGTGCTGGCCAAGGCCTACTGGAAGCAGGGCCTCGCCGCGGCACTCGTGGCGCTGGTCATCGGCTGGCTGGTCAAGCGCGAGTAGGGCGATCCGGCGCCTCGCGGCACCGGCAGCACGGCGACGGCGCGGGCCCCGGCCGAGGACAGCTCCTCGACCGGGGCCCGTGCTCGTGCCGTGGGGCGGCTACGACTCGGCCCTCTCGGACCGGTCGCCGGCCCACAGGGTGTGGAACGTGCCCTCGCGGTCGGTGCGCTCGTAGGTGTGGGCGCCGAAGTTGTCGCGCAGGCCCTGGATGAGCGCGGCCGGCAGCCGGTCGCGGCGCAGCGCGTCGAAGTAGGACAGCGACGAGCTGAACGCCGGCGTCGGGACGCCCGCCCGAGCGGCCGTGGCGACCACGTCGCGCCAGGCGTCGAGGCCCTCGCGCACGGCGTCGGCGAAGTAGGGGTCCACCAGCAGGCTGGGCAGCTCGGTGTCGGTCTCGTAGGCCTCGACGATCCGGTTGAGGAACTGGGCGCGGATGATGCAGCCGCCGCGCCAGATGCTGGCCATCATGCCCAGGTCGACGTCCCAGTCGTTCTCCTCGCTGCCGGCCTTGATCTGGTCGAAGCCCTGGGCGTAGGCGACCACCTTCGAGGCGTAGAGCGCAGCGCGCACCTTGTCCACGAAGGCGTCCCGGTCGATCTCGACGTCGCCCAGCTCGGAGCCGAACGTCGTCGCGGCGGCGGCACGCTGCACGGTGTGGCCCGACAGGCTGCGGGCGAAGGTCGCCTCGGCGATGCCGGTGACGGGCACGCCGAGGTCGAGGGCGCTCTGCACGGTCCAGCGGCCGGTGCCCTTCTGCTCGGCGGCGTCGCGGACGACGTCGATGAACGGCTGGTCGGTCGCGGCGTCGGTGTGGGCGAGGACGTCGGCGGTGATCTCGATGAGGAACGACTCGAGGTCACCGCCGTTCCACTCACGGAAGATGTCGGCGATCTCGCCCGGCTCGAGGCCCACCAGGGTGCGCAGCAGGTCGTAGGACTCCGCGATCAGCTGCATGTCGGCGTACTCGATGCCGTTGTGCACCATCTTGACGAAGTGTCCGGCCGCGTCCGGACCGACGTGCGTGGTGCAGGGGGTGCCGTCGACGACCGCGGCGATCGACTCCAGGACGGGCTGGAGCCGGTCCCAGGCGTGGTCGGAGCCACCGGGCATGATCGAGGGGCCGTGGAGAGCGCCCTCCTCGCCGCCCGAGACCCCCATGCCGACGAAGTGCAGGTTCGCCGCGGCCAGCGACTGCTGGCGCCGGCGGGTGTCGTCGACGTGGGCGTTGCCGGCGTCGACGAGGATGTCGTCCTCGTCGAGCAGCGGGACGAGCTCGTCGATGACGGCGTCGGTCGGTGCGCCGGCCTTGACCATGACGATGATGGCGCGCGGCCGCTCGATCGCGGCCACGAACTCCTCGAGCGACTCGGCCGGCACGAAGTCGCCCTCGTCGCCGAACTCCTCGACCAGGCTCGTCATCTTCTCGGTGGTCCGGTTGTGCACCGCGATCGTGTGGCCCTGCCGGGCGATGTTGCGGGCCAGGTTGCGCCCCATCACCGCCAGTCCGGTCAGCCCGATGGTCGCGCGTGCATCCTGCGTGTTCTCAGCCATGCCTGCCCCAACGGCGTCGGAGGCTGCGCTGTTCCGCCGCGACGGTGGCGGTGGGGAGTCGCAGGTCCTCGGCGGACCGGAGCCGTGCTCTGGCCCCAGGTGGGCCGGTCGGTCTCAGAAGACGTTGAAGGGCCGGAACTGCACCGAGATCCGTGGGCCCGCCGCGGCCGCCTTCGGCACGGCGTGCTCCCAGGTGCGCTGGCAGGACCCGCCCATCACCAGCAGGTCGCCGTGGTTCATGGCCAGCGAGCGGGACTCGCCGCCGCCGCGCGGTCGGAGGCTCAGCCGTCGGGCGTCGCCGACCGAGACGATCGCGACCATGGTGTCGTGGGTGCTGCCGCGGCCGATCGTGTCGCCGTGCCAGGCGACCGAGTCCCGCCCGTCGCGGTAGTAGCAGCAGCCCGCCGTCCGGAACGGCTCGCCGAGCTCGGCGGCGTAGTGGGCGCTGAGCGCGTCGCGCGCCTCGCCCAGGACGTGGTGGGGGAGCTCCTCGCCGATCATGTAGGTGTGCACCAGGCGGGGCACGTCGACGAGCCGGTCGTACATCTGCCGCCGCTCGGCGCGCCACGGGACGTCGCGCACGAGCGAGGCCAGCACCTCGTCGGCGTCGGGGAGCCAGTCGCGGCACACGTCGACCCAGGCGCCACGGGTCAGCGTGACCCGTTCGACGTCGTGGAAGGACGGGGCGGCCGGGCGCTCGTCGTCACGGAACAGGCTGGCCTGGACCTCGATCATGGGCGCACCCTACCCGATGCGTCGAACACGTGTTCGAGCCTCAGGTCAGGCAGCACCGGATCTGGACGATCGTCTCGGGGTGGGTGGAGTCGCCCGGCCGGGCGCAGGTCTCCTCGGCCGGCGCCGCGACAGAGAACGTGCGCTCGACGTGCCTGGTGACGAGCCTCGCGGTGGCCCGGGAACGGCGGCTGCCGGACTCGACGCACATGGTCCCCGGGGGCCGCCAGGGTCTAAAGTCAAATGTCAAGAGCCCTTCCGGGGTTCGGCGGACGGCGGTCCTCCGCCCAACTTATGGTGAGCCCGTGAGCGAGACCACCACCACCGACGCCGACCAGCCGGCCCTCAAGCACGTCCTCGTCCGAGAGTACGTCCGAGACCTCGTGTCCGGGCTCGCCCCCGGGTCGGCGGCCCCGTCCGAGCGCGACCTCGTGCAGACCTTCGGCGTGGCCCGCATGACGGTGCGCCAGGCTCTCGACACCCTGGTGAGCGAGGGCCTGCTCGAGCGCATCCCCGGCCGCGGCACCTTCGTGGCCCACCCCACCCGCGACAAGGCCCAGATCACCAGCTTCACCGAGGACCTCAAGCGGCGCGGCATCCTGGCGGAGTCGCAGACGCTGCTCGCCCGCCGCGAGCAGGCCGGGCCGGGCGTGGCGCGCGCGCTGAACCTCACCGAGGGTGACTCGGTGCTCCACTGGCGCCGGCTGCGCCGTGGTGACGGGACCGTGACGTGCGTCGAGGACGCCTACCTCAACGAGGTGCTGCTGCCCGGCTTCCTGCAGAAGGGGATGCCCACCAGCCTCTACGACGCCCTCGCCGCCCGCGGCCTCCGTCCGACGTGGGCGGAGGACTCGATCAAGGCCGACACGGCCACCGCGGAGGAGGCCCGGCTGCTCGAGGTGGCCGTCGGCTCGGTCGTCCTGCGTCACTCGCGCCGCGCGGTCGCGGGCGAGAAGGTCGTCGAGGTCTCGCGGACGGTCTACCGCGCCGACAAGTTCACCCTGTGGGTCCAGCTCTCCGGCTGAGGCCCTCGGCGCCTCGACCTCAGGCGCGCCACTGCCCGAGCGCGCCCAGCGAGGCCGCGACCGTGCCCGACTCCTCGCACACCCAGTGCGGGTCGGGGCCGCCGAGGTCGGGCTGGATGTAGAGCGAGTGCTCCGGTTGGTCCTCGCAGCCCCAGCACACGGGCCAGCGCCCGGCGCTCTCGAACAGCGCGTCCTGGACGTCCTGCGCGACGAGCCCGGCGACGTAGATGACGCCGGCCGGCCACTGCTCGGCCCACCAGGTGCGCGACGAGCACGCGTCCTCGAGGGCGGAGACGGCGTCGGGGCTGGCCTGCGCTCGAGCCTCCAGGTCGGCCAGGACCCGGGCGCGTGCGGCCAGGATGAGTGCGGTCTCCATGCCCCTAGTCTGCGTGGCGGGCCAAGGACGTGCCAGGCCAGCCCTAGGGTCGGGTCATGTCCCGCGTGCTGCTCGAGGTCGCCGTACGCCACCAGCGTGACGTGCCCGGGTGTCTCCAGGGTGGGGCGGACCGGCTCGCCCTGGTCGTCGAGGGGCCCGGCGGCGGGGTCTCGCCCGAGCCGGCGGCCGCCTCCGCGGTCATCCGGGCCAGCAGCGTCCCGGTGCGGGTCGTGCTGCGCACCGGGACGGGGTGGTCGGCCGACGAGGAGGACCTCGACCGGCTCGCGGCCCTCGGCCGGGAGTTCGTCGCCCTCGGGGCGGAGGGCCTGGTGCTGGGCTTCCTCGACCGTGACCTCGAGGTCGACGTCGCCGCGTGCACGCGACTGGTGGCCGCGCTGCCCGCCGTGCCCTGGACCTTCCACCGGGCGATCGACTCCACCCTGGACCGGGAGCGCTCCTGGGGCCGCCTCCTCGACCTGCCGCGCCTGGACGCCGTACGCTCGGGCGGCTCGCCGCAGGGTCTGGCGCACGGCTACGACGACCTGCTCGCGCTCGCCCGGCGCTCGCCGGACGTGGCGCGGCTGGTGATGGCCTCGGGTGGCCTCGAGGCCGAGCAGGTGCCGTGGCTCGTGCGCGCGGGCGTGCGCCAGGTGCACGTGGGCACCCAGGTTCGGCCCGGGGCGACGTACCGCTCCTACGTCGACGCAGGCTACGTGCGCTCCTGGCGCCGGCTGCTCGACGACGCCTCCCTGCGCCTCGCGGACCGCGCGGACCCGTCGGCGTCATGATCCTGATCGACCCGCCGCTGGTGCCGTGGCGGGGGACCCACTGGTCCCACCTGGCCTCCGACGTCTCCTTCGAGGAGCTGCACGCCTTCGCCCGCGCGCTGGGTGTCCCCGAGCGGGGCTTCGACCGCGACCACTACGACGTCCCGGAGGACCGTTACGCGCAGGTCGTCGCGCTGGGGGCGGTCGAGGTGTCCTCGCGCGAGCTGGTCGCCCGGCTCGTCGCGGCCGGGCTGCGACGCCGCAAGAGCCAGGCCTGAGGGCCGGGCCCGGCGCCAGCTGGCGCAGGCCTACCGGGCCGCCTCGGGGCGCACCAGCACCACGAACGGGCGACCGTCACGGGCCGCCGCGAAGCGAGCGGTCTCGACGAACCCGAGTCCCTGCACGACGCGGAGGGCGCGGGCGTTGAACGCCGCGACCGTGACCCGGAACGCGGCGGGTGCGAAACGCTCGCGGCCGTGGGCCAGTCCTGCGGCGATCGCATGGCGGCCCAGCCCGCGCCCGACGAGGTCGGGGCGCAGCGAGCCGCCGGTGTCGAGCGCGGCGTCGTCGTAGGTCCAGCCGGGGACCCGGCCGTCCGGTCCGAACGAGCGGATCCCGACGAGGTCGTCGCCCGCGAGGAGTGCGTTCAGACCCGTCTCGGGCCGCTGGAGGACCAGGGGGTCAGCGTCGGTGAGGTCGTAGACGTCGTAGGGCGGCTCGAAGCGCCACGTGCAGGCCTCGTGGGCGTGGCCCGACGTCAGCGGCGCGACCCGGAGCTCGGCGGGCTCGGGCACGTCGGTCCTGCCGCTCACCCGGTCAGGGCGTCGACCCGTGACGCGAGGCGGGCCAGCTCCTCGCTCATGTTGGCGCGGGCCCGGGCCTCCCAGGACCGGGCGGCGTACTCGGTGTGGAAGAGCCGGTCCTTGGCGGCGAGCTCGCCGAGGACGGCGGCGCGGCCGAGCGCGAAGTCGTCGTCACCGACGTGGGCGTACTCACGGCGCACGCTGGCGACGTACGTCGCGTAGCGCTCCGCCGGGGCGGCGAGGATGGCCAGGTCGGCGTCGGAGAGGGCGCAGGCCGCCGGGTCGTCGTCGTCGGGGTGGTGGGTCTCGGTCATCCGGACCAGGCGGGCGACCTCGGCGGCCACCTCGTCGCCCACGAGGCCGGGGAGCGCCTGCTCGGCCCAGGTCGCGGAGCGCTCCTCGGCGTCGCGCTCACCGTCGTAGACGCTGTCGTGGAACCACGCGGCGAGCCGCACGCTCAGGGCGTCGAAGGCGACCCCGTGATCGGCGAGCTCGTCGAGCCGGGCCAGGACCTCGGCGAGGTGACGCAGGTCGTGGTAGTCACGCTCGGCGCCGCCGTAGGCCGTGACGAGGGCCGAGCGCAGGTCCTCGGCGGCGGCGTCGGGGTGGTCGGCGAGCGGCCAGCTCAGCACGGGGGGATGCGGATGCGCGGGGTCGGACACCACCCTATTCAAACAGCCTCGGGGGCGACGGCAGGAGTCGGCGGGGTCATCGCCCAGCGGATCGTGCCGGTGGCCAGCGAGCCCAGGGCGCGCACCACGGTGCGCTCCGCGACCGGGAGCCACGGCAGGCGCAGCGGCACGCGGGTCCAGGCCGGCATCAGCCCGACGCCGGCCGCCATCAGCACGGCGTACGGCGCGCGCGCGGGCAGCGGGAGCGGCGGCCGGAACAGCAGGTAGCGCACGGCCTCGCGCGCCTGGGGAGTGCCGTGCAGCTCGGGCCGGAACGCCGCCATCCGCTCGTCGAGCTCGGCCTCGGTCGTCGGGGGCGAGACCGCGCCGAGCGCGCGGGCGACCTCGGCGGTCTGGGCGACGTAGGTGTCGCGCTCCTCCTGGGTCAGCGTGGTCGCGCCGTAGACGGTGAAGGCGCGCAGGAAGCTGTCGGCCTCGGCGACGTGCACCCACTCGAGCAGGTGCGGGTCGGAGGCGGCGTACGTCGAGCCGTCGGGCATGTCACCCACGACGCGTCGGTGGACCGAGCGGATCACCTCGACGGAGCGCTGGGCGTCCTCGGCGGTGCCGAAGGTGGTGACGGCCAGGAAGTGGCTGGTGCGCGCCAGGCGCCCCCACATGTCACCGCGGTAGCCGGAGTGGTCGGCGACCGCCTTCATCGCCGCGGGGTGCATCGTCTGCAGCAGGACCGCGCGGATGCCGCCGATGAACATCGAGGCGTCGGCGTGCACGACCGTGATGGGACTGCCGGGCTCGAACCACCGCTCACCCTCGGTGTCGTGGATGCGCTCGCGGTGCTCGGGGCCGTCGGGCCCGGCCACCCGGGCGAAGATCGCCTGTCCCAGCCGGGTCCGCACCATCTCGATCACGGTGCCGAAACTACCGGCCGCCTCCTCACCCGCCCCACCCTCCTCGGGGCGGTCAGGCCGGCGGCGCGCTCATGGTGCGCAGCAGCACCGTCTGCGGCATCGCGGCCAGGGTGTCCACGCAGGACTGCGCGAGCGGCTCGGCGGTGTCGGTGACGACGTAGCCCTGCTCGCCGCGGGTCGCGAGCGACTGCACGAGCACGTTGGCGCCGCAGCCGGCCAGGGTCGCGTTGAGCTCGGCGAGCACGCCCGGCACGTTGTGGTGCAGCATCGTGACCCGGTGCGTCCCCGGCTCGGGCGCGGAGCCGGCCTCGGGCAGGTTGACCGAGAGCGCCGTCGTGCCGTGCGCGACGTAGCCGAGGAGCTTGCCCGAGACGAAGTGGCCGATCTCCTCCTGGGCCTCCTGGGTGGAGCCGCCGACGTGCGGGGTCAGGATCACGTTGGGCAGTCCCCGCAGCGGCGACTCGAACGGGTCGCCCTGCGCCTTGGGCTCGATCGGGAAGACGTCCATCGCGACGCCGGCGATGTGGCCCGACAGGACCCGGTCGCGCAGCGCCTCGGTGTCGACGAGCATCCCGCGCGAGGCGTTGATGAACAGCGAGCGCGGCTTCATCAGGTCGAAGTACGCCGGCCCGAACATCCCGGCGTTCCCGGGACGGCCGTCGACGTGGAGCGTCACGACGTCGGCCTCGGCCAGGAGCGCCTCCAGCGAGGGCATCCGGCGGGCGTTGCCGTGCGCGAGCCGGTCGGCGATGTCGAAGAAGATGACCCGCAGGCCCATCGCCTCGGCCAGCACCGAGAGCTGGCTGCCGATGTTGCCGTAGCCCACGATGCCGAGCGTGCGGCCGCGGATCTCGTGGCTGCCGGCCGCCGACTTGTCCCAGACGCCGTCGTGCATCCGGGTCGACTTCTCCTCCAGGCGGCGCGCCAGCACGACGATCTCGCCGATCACCAGCTCGACCACGCTGCGGGAGTTCGAGTGCGGGGCGTTGAAGACCGCCACCTCGTGGGCCGTGGCCGCGGGCAGGTCGACCTGGTTGGTGCCGATGCAGAAGCAGCCCACCGCGCTGAGCCGTGGCGCCGCGGCGAAGACGGCCTCGCTGAGGTGAGTCGCCGAGCGGATCCCGAGCAGGTCGACCCCGTCGAGCCCGCCGCCCACGAGCTCGTCGGTGGACATGGCGCCCCGACGCTGCTCGACCTCGACGCCGGCGCTCCTCGAGGCGGGACGACGGCGGCGGGGTGGATGTTCTCCAGCAGCAGGGCCTTCATGGGCCAAACGGTAGGACCCGGGCCGGGGCACCGCTCACGCGGGCTGGGGGTGCCGTGCCTCGCCGCAGGGAGGAGCATCGACCCATGACGGACCTCGCGCACGACTACCTCGACCTCGACGGCCTCTTCACCGACACCGAGCTCGCCCTGCGCGACCAGGTCCGCGGCTTCGTCGAGAAGCGGATCAGGCCGAACATCGCGCAGCGGTAGGAGAGCGCCACCTTCTCCCGCGATCTCGCCCCCGAGCTCGGCGAGCTCGGCGTCCTCGGCATGCACCTCGACGGCCACGGGCTGCCCCGGACGCAGCGCGGTGGACTACGGCATCGCCGCCATGGAGCTCGAGGGCATCTGAGCACGCGCGATGGCGCGTTGTGGGATGCCCGACCTCGAGGGTGATGGAGTGCCTCAGCGAGTCGTGTACCTGACAACCGCCCCAGGGCCGTTCTGAGGCACACGACCGAACCCGACCCATCGGGGCGCTCGGTGACGTCGTGCGGTCCGGTCAGTCGCCGTCGACTGCCGACCGTGTTGACGTCCCGGAAGTCGATCGGCGTACGGGACGGGTCTGACGGACCCATCGAGGGGGTTGGGCATCTGAGCACGCGCTATGGCGCGTCGTGGGATACCCGACCTCGAGGCTGACGGCGGCCTCAGCAAGTCGTGTACCTGGCAACCGCCCCAGGGCCGTTCTGAGGCACACGACCGAACCCGACCCATCGGGCGCACGGTGACGTCATGCGGTCCGGTCAGCCGTCGACTACCGACCGTGATGACGTCCCGGAAGTCGATCGGCTTCCGGTCGATCCAGCGCGCGGATCGCGACAGAACCGGATGGCCGCGTGCGCACGCTACGCGGCAGACGCGGACGGTTCAGGTGCGCACGGTGGGATCGGCCACACGTCCTTGGTCCCCTTCCGGATCGCCCTGGTCCCCGCCAAGAGCCGACTCCCAATCCTGGCCGCCGTGGAAGACTCCAAGGACGTTGACCACGAGCTCACCCGAAGACTCGTCGATCTCGTAGGTGACGAGCGTCCGCTTCTTGAAGTTGGTCGTCCGCACGCCCGCACGGACATCATCGCGAGCTCGACCGGCGAGCGGGAAGATGAGGATGCTGTCGATGTGGTCGAGGATCTCAGCCACGAACCGTCGAGCGGTCTCAGCCGTCGCCTTCTCGGCGATCCAATCGTCGAGGCGATGGAGGTGCTGCAGTGCCTCAGGGGTGAAGTTGATCCGGCCCGTCATGAACGGGCGGCCCACTTCGCTCCGAACTCGGCGCGAACGTCCTCGGCAGGAATCGCGCGGGACGGGTCGGCCTTGAGGGCGTCGTACGCGGCGGCCGCCTCCGTGCGCAGCCATGCTTCTGCAGCTTGGTCGAAGGCCTCGTCGGGATCCACCGAGCCGAGCAGCCGCAGCGCCAAGCGCCTTCGCGCCTCACTAGGCAGGGACATCCCCGCCTCGTAGGCTTGCGACTCGCTCACGGACATGCAGCGAGTCTACGCCGGAACACTGACACCGACGGCGCTGCAATCTGGACTACACGGACGCGCCACCAGCGGCATGTTCGGGCGCGCTCACCCGGTTTCGAGGCGCTGGGCCGTGCCTCCCGTGACAACTTCGTCGCTCCCGACCCCGCGGACGGTCACTCGAACCCATGCGACCCGATCGGGTCCGAGATTCACTCAGGGGAAGTCCACGCAGTCGACTGCCGTGGAGCCTGACTTGGTCGGCACACTCAGGCGGTCGCCAACTGCGAAGTCGGTGCTTCTAGATGTGAGGGGACCAATCAGGGTGACCCGGGCCTTACGGCGGTGGTCAAGCACTATGGCCTCACGGATCACAAATGCGAACTCAGTTGGCATCAACCGAGCGTATGGGGCGAACGCCCGACCTTCGGCAGATCCGGTCGTCTCGCAAGCATCGAGCTCTGAGTCATCACCTGCAGCTCGGCCCGCCCGTAGGGCAGGTGCGCTGGCCTTCACCGCCGCAAGACCCGTCCGAGCCACTCTCCGGGACGGGGGCCGCGTACCGACGCGGTGTGGGCGTCCTGCTGGATCGAGCGACGCGCTCACCTTCCCGCTTCGCCACTGCTACGCGGGCAGGTCGTCGGCGTCGACGATGCGGTAGGCGTAGCCCTGCTCGGCCAGGAAGCGCTGCCGGTTCTGGGCGAACTCGGCGTCGACGGTGTCGCGCGCGACGACGGCGTAGAACCGTGCGGTCTGACCGCCGGCCTTGGGCCGCATCAGCCGACCGAGCCGCTGGGCCTCCTCCTGGCGGGAGCCGAAGGAGCCCGACACCTGGATGGCGACCTCGGCCGAGGGCAGGTCCACGGAGAAGTTGGCGACCTTGCTGACCACGAGCAGGTCGATCTCGCCGGTGCGGAAGGCCTCGAAGAGCCGCTGGCGCTCCCGGACGGTGGTGTCGCCCTTGATCAGGGGGGCCTCGAGGGCCTCGGCCAGCTCGTCGAGCTGCTCGATGTACTGCCCGATGACCAGCGTCGGCTGGCCGCGGTGCTGGTCGACGAGGGTGCGCACCACGGCGTTCTTGTGGTGGGTGCAGGCGGCCAGCCGGTAGCGCTCCTCGGGCTCGGCGGTCGCGTAGACGAGCCGTTCGGAGTCGGGCAGGCTGACGCGGACCTCGACGCAGTCGGCGGGTGCGATCCAGCCCTGCGCCTCGATGTCCTTCCACGGCGCGTCGTAGCGCTTGGGCCCGATCAGGCTGAACACGTCGCCCTCCCGTCCGTCCTCGCGCACCAGCGTCGCGGTCAGTCCGATGCGGCGGCGGGCCTGCAGGTCGGCGGTCATCCGGAAGATCGGCGCCGGCAGCAGGTGCACCTCGTCGTAGACGATGAGGCCCCAGTCGCGCGCGTCGAGCAGCTCGAGGTGCGGGTAGACGCCCTTGCGGCGCAGCGTGAGCACCTGGTACGTCGCGATGGTGACGGGTCGGATCTCCTTGACCGCGCCGGAGTACTCGCCGATCTCGTCCTCGCTCAGCGACGTGCGTCGGACCAGCTCGTCCTTCCACTGCCGGGCGCTGACGGTGTTGGTGACCAGGATCAGCGTGGTCGCCTGGGCACGCGCCATGGCGGCCGCGCCGACCAGGGTCTTGCCGGCCCCGCAGGGCAGCACGACGACGCCCGACCCGCCGTGCCAGAAGGAGTCCGCGGCGTCACGCTGGTAGTCGCGCAGCTGCCAGAGGCTCTCGTCCAGCGCGATCGGGTGCGCCTCGCCGTCGACGTAGCCGGCGAAGTCCTCGGCCGGCCAGCCGAGCTTGAGCAGGGCCTGCTTGAGGTTGCCGCGCTGCGAGGCGTGGACGACCACCGTGTCCTCGTCGAGCCGCTCGCCGATCATGCCCGAGACCTTCTTGGCCCGCAGCACCTCCTCGAGCACCGGACGGTCGGTGCTGGTCAGCACGAGGCCGTGGGTGGGGTGCTTGTCCAGGCGCAGCCGGCCGTAGCGCGCCATCGTCTCGGCGACGTCGACCAGCAGGCTGTGGGGCACCGCGTAGCGGCTGTACTCCAGCAGGGTGTCGACGACCTGCTCGGCGTCGTGGCCCGCTGCGCGGGCGTTCCACAGCCCCAGCGGGGTCAGCCGGTAGGTGTGGACGTGCTCGGGGGAGCGCTCGAGCTCGGCGAACGGGGCGATGTCCTTGCGGCACGCCGCCGCCCGGTCGTGGTCGATCTCGAGGAGGAGGGTCTTGTCGGACTGCACGATCAGGGGGCCGTCGTTCACCCGCCGAGCCTACGGGCGTCCCGGTGCCGGCTCCGCCACGGCCGGCTCGTCGACCGCGCGCACCGAGTGGATGCGATGAACCGCGAAGCTGCGGACCTCGCCCGAGCGGTGGTCGTGGGCGCTGAGCGAGCCGCCCTCGACGCGGAGCGGGTCGACGACGCGGTCGCTGCGGGTGCCCTGGTTGTCGACGTAGGTGATCAGCACCGTCACCTTGTTCTCGACGGCCTCGCGCAGCGCGCTCAGGGCGCCGCTCGGCGTCAGGGCGTTGACGCCGGGACGGGCCTGCACGGCCCGGTCGCCGGAGCGCACGGCGCTGATCACGGCGGCGGCGGTGGCCTGGGCGCGCACGCCGCGCACCGCGACCGGTCGCTCGCGCGGGGTGCGGGCGCGCAGCAGGTCGGGGCGGGTGATGCTCACGGTGCCGTCGGCGGCCTCGACGACCGGCGCCGCGCCGAGCTCGCGCAGGCGCGGCAGGAGCACCTCGATCGGGGTGTCGGAGATGACCACGGTCGGGGCGAGGCGCCGCAGCCCGAGGGTGGCGGCCTTGGGGTGGTGGACCAGCTCGGTCAGCGCCGTCTCGTCGTCGGAGCGCACGAACGCCTCGGCGTGGCCGACCCGGATCGTGCCGTAGGTGCGCACGGTGTCGTCGACGAGGTAGGTCAGCGGCTGCGGCACGGGCGTGCGCGAGACCGACCCGAGGAACTCGTGCACCTCGGCCGCGCTCCAGCCCACGTCGAGCGCACGACGCACCGACCCCGAGGAGAAGCGGTACGTCGTCGCGCCGCCGCGCGACTCGACGTCGGCGACCAGCTGCAGCCGACGGGCCAGCGACGACTCGAGCGGTCCGGGCGCCACCGCGGTCAGGTCGGCCTGCACGAGCACGTGGTCGACCGGCTCGGGCAGGAGCCCGGCCAGCGCGGACGTGGGGTCGTCCCCGGCCAGGAGCGACCCGGCGTACGACGCCAGCCCGCCGAGGGCGACCAGTCCGAGGGTGGCGGCCTCGTCGAGCGCGGCGAGGGTCTCGGCCTGCCGCGAGGTCGGGCGGCGGGGGCGCTGCCAGGCGGTCCGCGCGACCAGGGACGACGGTCCGGTGCCGGCCGCGAGCACCTCGTCGGGGGGCAGGGCGGCGAGCACCGCGAGCGCACGGGCGCGCGACTCGGCGACGGTGCGGCTGCTCAGGTGGGCGGACAGGGCGTTGCGCGGCCGGTCGGTCTCGTCGCGGGTGCCGACGAGCGCCGGGGCGCGGGAGGTCTCGAGCCACGCTCGCGCCAGCGTGGTCCACCGGTCTGCGGGTCCGGTGCCGCTCCACGCGTCGTAGCGGTCCGTCGGCACCCACACCCCGGCGCCGGTGTCGTCGGCGCGGGTGGCGAGCAGACCGGCGGCGCCGGCGGTCTCGACCAGCAGGGCCGCGACCGGTTCCTCGACGTGGAGCAGCCGGGCCGTGGCGCGCAGCTCGCGCACGCCGAGGCCACCCGAGCGCAGCGCGACGGGTGGCGCGGTGCCCCAGTGGTCGAGCAGCAGCTCGACACGGCGCACCGTCTCGAAGGCCGCGCCCGCCGCGGTGCGGTCGACCAGCGCCGCGGGGCGCTCCGCGGTCGCGATCGACGGGGGCTCGTCGACCGCGTCCCGGGTGGTGCGACCCCCGCGCAGGACCAGGGCGACCTCGCCCGGCAGCACGACGGCGGTGCCGCCGCGGGGGACCAGCAGCCCCAGGGCGAGCAGCTCCTCGGCCGGGGTCCGGGCCTGCTCGGTGCTCACCGTCTGGCGGGCCGCGTCGGTGGTGGCCTGACCCCCGTGGGCGTCGACGTGGTCGAGCAGGGCACGGGCCTGCCGGGACGCCCTCGCCAGGCGACGCTCGACCTCGGCCCGCGGCCGCGGGTCGGGGGAGCGGGGCTGCAGAGCCGGACCGAGCGTGCCGCCCCCGCTCGTGGCCGCGAGGACCTCGGCCACGCCGCTGAGCGGGCGCAGGCCGGTGCCGGACGCCCAGACGACCGCCAGGTCCAGCAGCCGGTCGAGGGCGCGCTCGACAGATGCGGGCGCAGCGTGCACGATCTGGACCACCTCGCCGTGCGACGCCGGTGCCGTGACGACGAGGGCCTCCAGCACGGCCAGCTCCAGCCGGTCGAGCTGGTCGAGGGCACGATGGACCGAGACCCGCACCGTGGCCCGTGAGGCGAGCTGAGCGAAGTCGTGAGGAGCAGGCGTGGCCAGGTCGGGACGTGCGACGAGCAGCGCCGAGAGGCGCTCGTCGGGCCAGCTGCGCAGCTGCTCGGCCAGGGAGCGGTGGCCGGGCCCCGCGGTCGTCGTCGACATCTCGCCCAGGTTATCCGCCGCCCGTCACGGGCGTCGTACGAGCGGAGCACGCGATGACTGACGTCGAGCTCCGCCACGGGGCCGCGACCGACGTGGGTCTGGTGCGGGAGACGAACGAGGACTCCTTCCTGGCCACGCCGCCCGTGTTCGTGGTCGCCGACGGGATGGGTGGCCACGACCGCGGAGACGTCGCGAGCCGGATCGTGGTCGAGCGGTTCGGGGCGCTCGCGGCCACCGGCTACCAGCCGGAGCGCGCGGCCGAGGCCGTCGCAGCGACGCTGGGCGAGGCGCAGGCGGAGGTGGCGGCCTACGACGCGGCGCAGCGCGCCCGCGGTGCGACCCGGTTCGCGGCCGGGACGACCGCGGTGGTCGCCCTGCTCGTCGAGGGCGTGACCGGGTCCGACGGGGTCCTCGGACCCGCATGGCTGGTCGCGCACCTGGGCGACTCCCGGGCCTACCGCGTCGCCGACGGCAGGCTCGAGCAGCTGACCCGCGACCACAGCGTGGTCCAGGAGCTGCTCGACGCAGGCCTGATCGGACCCGACGAGGTCGCCACCCACCCCGAGCGGCACGTGGTGACCCGCGCGCTGGGCGGGTCCGGGAGCGTCGAGGCGGACGTGGTGTCGGTGCCGCTGGCGGGCACGAGCCGACTGCTGCTGTGCTCCGACGGCGTCACCGGGATGCTCGACGACGCCCGGGTCGGCGCCGTCCTGGCCGGGTGGGCCGACCCCCAGCAGGCGGCCGACGAGCTCGTCGCCCAGGCCGTCGCGGCCGGGGGTGTGGACAACGCGACGGCCGTCGTCGTCGATGTGGTCGGATGGGGCCCGTCCGACGACCCCACCCCCACCCTCATCGATCAGGAGCACGACGGTCCGACATGAGCCTTCCCGAGACCGAGCTGTCGACCGACGACCCCCACGTCATGGGGTGGTCGTGCCCGCCGGGTGACCTCCTCGCGGTGCTCGGCGAGCGCCTCGCGGTCGTCCTGCCCGCAGCGGAGCGTGGTCGCGCCGCCGACCTGTGGGCGCGTGTCGACGACGGGGCCGGACTCGACGAGACCCTCGACGCCCTGCTCGGCGACGGGCTCAGCCGCCTCTCCGACCTGGTCCTGGTGAGTCGCGGGGCGGACCAGCTGGTGGTCGTCGTCCGCGGCGCCGCACTCGCGGTCGAGGTGACGACCGCCACCGGCGGCACCGAGGTCGTCGACGGCCTGGAGGCGAGCACCTGGGTCGAGCGTCGCTTCGACGCCCCGAGGTCGGGCCGCGTCCTGCGCCTGGGCGGTCCCGGCGACCTCGCCGACCAGGAGCCCACGGTCCTGGCCTCGGGGCTCGTGCGGGTCTCGGCCCTCGGCTGGGGTGGCCCGGGGGTGCCGGGTGCCGTGGTCACGTCGCCCGAGCTGCCCGCGGCGGCCGTCGAGCCGGCCGTGGGTCCGGACACCGAGCCGCACGAAGGTCCCGAGGTGGACGGGGAGCCCCCGGTGGACGAGGGACCCGAGGCGCCCACGGAGGCGATCGCGTTCCTGGACCCGGACGCGGCGGCCGCACCGGCACGCGCACGCGACCCGCTGAGCGACCCGCTGCCCGATGCGGACGACGCCCCCGGGTCCCGGGGAGGGCTGGCCTGGCTCGGCCTCGCCGACGCGGACGACGACGCGGACGACGACGCCGACGACGACGCTGACGGCGAGGCCGGTGGCGACGGGGTGCCGGCCGGGTCCGCCCTCGTGGTGGTCTCCGACGGGCAGCGCGTCGAGGTCGACCGCCCGGTGCTGGTCGGTCGTTCGCCGGACGCGGCTCGCGCCGGGGGCCGCGGCGTACGGCTGCTGACGGTGGCGAGCCCCTCGCAGGAGATCTCGGGCACGCACCTCGAGCTGCGGCCGGGGTCTGATCCCGGCACGGTCGACGTCGTCGACCTCGCCTCGACCAACGGCACCGTGCTCGACCGGCCGGGCCGGGCGCACCAGGAGCTGACCCGCTCGGTGCCGACCCGGCTGGAGGCCGGTGCCTCGGTCCTGCTGGGCGACGGCGTGAGCCTGCGTCTGGACCGCTGAGTGCCCGCCCCGCCCGGGGGCCTGGAGCAGCGCGTCACCGCCTACGTCGTGGACCGGGCGGTCGGCTGGGGCATCGTCGCCGGCACGGCCTACGTGCTCTGGCGCCTCGTGGTGCCGGCCTACGGTGCCGCACCGGGCGTCGGGCTGGCCCTGGGCACCGCGGGGCTCGTCGCGGGCGTCGACGTGGTGCTGGTCGGAGTGTCGGGGACCTCGCCCGGGCGTCGCCTGGCGGGCCTGCGCGTCGTGGACGCGGCCGACGGCCGACCGATCGGTGTCGGGAGGGCGGCCTCACGGGCCGTGGTCGTGGGTCTCGCCGGGGCCCCGGTGCTCGGCCTGGGTCTGCTGCTGCTGGTCGTCTCGCTGCTCGCCGACCCCGAGGGGCGTCGCCGCGGGTGGCACGACAGGGTCGCCGGGTCGCTGGTCGTCGACGTCCGAGCACCCCGCGAGCCGGAGCGAGTCGCCGCTGCGCCCCCGGTGCCCATGCTGGTCAACCTCACGCTGCTGGGCCTCGACGACGTCGGTCCCGGCGAGACCGACCTCGGCGCCGATCCGGGCTGAGGGCGCTCAGCCCGCGTCGCGCACGTCGGCGAACGCGTCTGGACGTGAGACGAGGTGGGCGCGGCCCGGGGGCCAGGCGAGGGCGAAGACCTTCCCGGTCACCAGCGAGGTCGGCACGAAGGCGTCCGCGGGATCGCACCCGGAGCGTGCGTTGACGCACAGGTGGACCGAGGAGTCCGCCGAGGCGTCGCGGTTGTCGCCCATCACGAACAGCGAGCCCTCGGGCACGGGGCCCGCGGTCCAGTCGCACGAGCCGCCACTGGGCATCGGTCCGTCGCACAGGCGCTGCGGTGCGATGAACGCGGACTCGTCGACCGGGACCCCGTTGATCGAGATCCGTCCCTCCTTGTCGCAGCACACGACGGTGTCCCCGGCGACACCGACGACGCGCTTGACCAGGTGTCCACCCGTGGGATAGAGACCGATCTTGGCCAGGCCCTGTGTCAGGGGGCTCGTGGGACCGGTCTCCTCGGCCGCGCTGAGCCAGCCACCGGGGTCCTCGAAGACCACGATGTCGCCGCGCTGCGGGGTCCCGTCGAGCCAGTACGACACCTTCTGGACCAGGATCCGGTCGTCGACGACCAGGCCGGGGCGCATCGAGGAGGACGGGATGTAGAAGGCCTGGACGAAGAAGGTCTTGATGACCAGCGCCAGCACGACCGCGATCACGAGCAGCAGGCCGGTCTCGGCCCAGAAGGGGAGCTTGCGTCGCTCGGCGGTGGTCACGACCGCGAACCCTACGTCACACCGCCACGGGTCCGAGGTCGTCCGGCCGGCTCGTCGAGGCCGGGCTAGCCTGGGTGTCGATGACCCAGGTCTGGTACGTGTCCTACGGCTCGAACATGTCGGCCGAGCGGTTCACCTGCTACCTCGCCGGAGGTTGCCCGCCCGGCGGCTCCCGGCCCAACCCGGGCGCCCGCGACGCGACGCCGCCGGCGCGCTCGGTGCCCGTCGACCTGCCCGGGACGACGTACTTCGCCGGCGACTCGCGGCAGTGGGGCGGTGGGGTGGCCTTCTACGACCACGCGACGCCGGGCCGCACCGCCGCGCGCGGCTACCTGATCACCCGGGCCCAGCTGGTCGACGTCGCGGCGCAGGAGATGTACCGCACGCCGCGTGACGGCGACCCGCTGGAGGACGTCCTGACCCGGCCGCTGCCCGGCGGCCGGCACACGGTGGGCGAGGGGCACTACGAGACGCTGGTCGAGGTCGGGCGCCTCGACGGGCTCGCCATGCTGACCTTCACCTCGCCGGGCGGGGTCGCGGCGATGGAGCACCGGGCGCCCTCCGCCGCCTACCGCGAGCGGCTCGCCGCGGGGCTGCGGGAGAGCCGGGAGTGGGACGAGGACCAGGTCGCGGCGTACCTCGACGCCATCGTCGGTGCGCAGACGGACCGGGGGTCCCCGCGGCCCGGTCCAGAGTGGCGCCGCTCACAGCGGTGACCTAGATTCGCCGGGGTGGAGTCCTATGCCGCCGGAGACACCGACACGCCGCTGCTGGAGGAGACGATCGGGGCCAACCTCGAGCGCACCGCCGCCGCCCACCCCGACCGGGAGGCCCTGGTCGAGGTCGCGACCGGCCGCCGCTGGACGTGGCGTGAGCTCGACGACGACGTCGACGCCCTGGCTCGCGGTCTGCTCGCCGCCGGGATCGGGGTCGGCGACCGGGTCGGCATGTGGGCGCCGAACTGCGCCGAGTGGACCCTCGTGCAGTACGCCGCGGCGAAGGCGGGCGCCATCCTCGTCAACGTCAACCCGGCCTACCGCACCCACGAGCTCGCCTACGCGCTGAACCAGAGCGGCCTGGTCCTGCTGCTGGCGGCGAGCAGCTTCAAGACCAGCGACTACCGCTCGATGATCGAGCAGGTCGCGCCCGAGTGCAGTGCCCTGCGGCGCACGGTCTACGTCGACACCGACGACTTCGCGGCGCTGGTCGCCGAGGGCCGCAGCGTGCCGCACGAGCAGCTGGCCGAGCGACAGGCGCAGCTGAGCGCCGACGACCCGATCAACATCCAGTACACCTCGGGGACGACGGGCCGGCCCAAGGGTGCGACGTTGAGTCACCGCAACATCCTCAACAACGGCTACTACGTCACCGAGCTGATCGGGCTCGACGAGACCGACCGGCTGTGCATCCCGGTGCCCTTCTACCACTGCTTCGGGATGGTGATGGCCAACCTGGGCTGCAGCAGCCACGGCAGCACGATGGTCATCCCGGCGCCCGGCTTCGACCCGGTCCTCACCCTCGACGCGGTGGAGCAGGAGCGGTGCACGGCGCTCTACGGAGTCCCGACCATGTTCATCGCGATGCAGAGCTCCGCGGGCTTCGCCGAGCGCGACCTCACGCAGCTGCGCACGGGCATCATGGCCGGCTCGATCTGCCCGGTCGAGGTGATGAAGCGCTGCGTCGACGACATGCACATGGCCGAGGTGTCGATCGCCTACGGCATGACCGAGACCTCACCGGTCTCCTGCCAGACCCGGGTGGACGACGACCTCGACCGCCGTACCTCCACGATCGGCCGGGTCCATCCGCACGTCGAGAT
The DNA here is from genome assembly GCA_963760555.1 of uncultured Actinomycetota bacterium. Classification (GTDB taxonomy): domain Bacteria; phylum Actinomycetota; class Actinomycetes; order Propionibacteriales; family Nocardioidaceae; genus Nocardioides. Next base: position 209,042 of record CAVXDJ010000005.1, read on the forward strand.
CAAGGTCGTCGACCCCGCCACCGGGGAGGTCGTCGAGCGCGGCGAGACCGGCGAGTTCTGCACGCGCGGCTACTCGGTGATGCTCGGCTACTGGCCGCTGGACGCCGAGGAGGGCACGGCGCGCACGGCGGAGGCGATCGACGCGGAGGGGTGGATGCACACCGGCGACCTCGCGGTCATGCGCGAGGACGGCTACTGCACCGTCGTGGGGCGGATCAAGGACATGGTGATCCGTGGCGGCGAGAACATCTACCCCCGCGAGATCGAGGAGTTCCTCTACACCCACCCCGACATCGAGGACGTCCAGGTGATCGGCGTCCCCGACGAGCGCTTCGGCGAGGAGCTGTGCGCCTGGGTCACCATGCGCGAGGGCCGTCGGCCCCTCGACGCCGCCGCGGTCAAGGAGTTCTGCGCGGGCCGGATCTCGCACTACAAGGTGCCGCGCTACGTCATGGTCGTCGAGGAGTTCCCGATGACGGTGACCGGCAAGATCCGCAAGGTCGCCATGCGCGAGGAGTCCGCCCGCGCGCTCGGGCTCGGCTGACCGGGCGGGCGGTTCAGCCGCCCCCGCGCGGCGGCTTGGTCGCGACGACGATCGCGGTGTCCCCCGCGGTGTCCCCCGCGGTGACGGAGACCGGCCCCAGACCCGCCCGGTCGAGCGCGCGGCGGAGCACCTCGGCCGTCGTGCCCGGCACGGCACACACGAGGCAGGCGCGCTGCCGCAGCCCCGAGCGCACCATCCGTCCGAAGCGCACCGGGTCGGCGAGACGGTGCAGCACCGTGCAGCAGGCGAGGTCGTAGGCCTCGAACGGCAGCGTCGCCTGCTCGAGGTCGGCCTGCTCGAGGTGGGCGCGGTCGGGGTGGGCACGGTCGCCGTCGGCGCCGACCGACGCCCGGGCCGCGGCCAGCCGGTCCGGGTCGAGCTCGAGGGCCAGGACCGAGCGGGCTCCCCGGGCCAGGAGCAGTCGGGTCAGGTCACCGGTCCCGCACCCGAGGTCGACCACGTCGAGTCCGGTCGGCGGCGGCAGCGCGGCCGCGAGCGCCGTACGCCGGGCCGAGGAGGTCACCGGGTGACGACCACCGGGATCCGGCTGCGGCTCCCGTCGCCGCCGCGCCAGAGCACGTACCCTTCGTCGCCGTCCTCACCGGCGCCGGCGCGGGGGGCGCGGACGACGAAGCGGGACGACTCGCCCGGGGCGAGCCGCACGGCGGCGGGGGTGACCTCGACGTCGCGGGACAGCCCGCGCGTGGTCGAGGAGAAGTACAGGGACCGGTGCGCGGTGTTGCGGATGGTGCGCACCGCCCTGGTCCGGCCCCGGCTCAGGTCGATCGACGGCGTGTTGAGGGCGCGTCGGCCACCCTCGAGCCAGGAGCGGTAGGCGCTCGCATCCTGCGGGTAGGTCAGCCGGACGTCGTCCGCGCCGGCCGCGCGCGCCCGGCCGGCGCCTGCGCTCAGCACGGCGGTGCCCGGCACCCGGGCCGCGCCGGTGACCAGGGCCGAGCGCACCTCCACGGCGCTCCAGCCGGGGTGGCGCGAGCGGAGCGACGCGGCGGCGCCGGCAGCCCAGGCGGTGGCCGCGGAGGTGCCGGAGGCGACGTCCCAACGGGCTCCGCGCACCTGCTCGGGCACCGCGCCGACCAGGCCGGTCGCCGGGGCGACGAGGTCGGGCTTGACGAGGGCACCCACGGGGTCGCCCGGCGCGGACCACGGCGCGACGCCCGGCGTACGGCGAGCCCCGTCGGGTCGCAGCGTGAGCTGGGCGTCGGGGTGGTCACGGAGCCAGGCGCGCAGCTCGCGGGCGGGCGCCGCGCCGAGGTGGACGGTCGGCACGGCGTGGAAGTCGGCGTAGGTCGACCCCGGGCGGGTGTTGAGCAGCACCATGCCGGCTCCGTCGGCGAGCGCGACCGTCGCGGACTTGTCGACGCGACCGACCGCGCCCCGCGCGCACAGCACGACCCGGCCCGCCACTGCGGCCGCGTCGAGGGTTCCGGGCGCGCAGACCCGGGCCCGGTCGCGACGGGCGCCGGCACGTCGGGCCGCCTCGGCCCGCACCACGCCGACGGGCCCCACCGTGGTCCGCGACGTGGAGGCCCCGCCCAGCGTCGGCCCACCCGCGACGGCGACCGCGCCTCGTGGCTGGACCCCCCCGGCGGCTCCCACCGTGGTGACCCACGGGACGGGGTGGGCGGCGTAGGCCTGGCGGGCGTCGTTCCCGGCGGCCCCCAGCACGACCACGTCGGCCTCGGCCGCCCCCAGGAGCGCCCGCTCGAGGGTGTCCACCTCGTCCGGGCCGGCGACAGGCACCGAGAGCACGTCGACGCCGTCGCCGACGGCGCGGTCGACGGCGGTCACGAGGTCGGCCGCCGAGCAGCCGTCGTCATCGGGATCGGGAGCGGTCCAGCAGGCCTTGTAGACGGCGAGGCGAGCGTCCGGCGCCTGCCCCCCGACGGTGGCGACCCGCTGGCCCCGCACGCGAGCGGCGACGTCGGCGTCGCCCGCAGCGACGGTGGCCAGCTTCGTGCCGTGCCCGTCGTCGTCGAGGGGGGAGAGGCTGGCGCCCGCACGCACCGCGTCCACGCCGAAGCCGTCGACGAACCAGCGTGCGGCGACGACCTTCCCGCCGCAGGAGGACCCCGGCCAGTCCTCGGAGACCGCGCAGGCCGCGGGTCCGACGGCGGGGAGCGGGCCCAGCGAGGGCAGGGCGGCGAAGGACGGCGAACCAGGGTCCAGCCCCGAGTCGACGAGTCCGACGACGACGCCACGCCCCGCGGCCGCGGGGCCGGCGGCGGTCGGGGTCGTCGTCGCGGCGGCGACCGCGGGTCCGAGGCCCTGGAGGGGACGTACGTCGTCCTGCTCGACCCGCACCACCCGACGGTCCGCGCCGATCGCGGCCGCCTGCGCCGCATCCAGCGGGACGGCCACCCCGTTGAGCGCCGTGGTCCAGCGGTAGACCGGCTCGGGGGCGTCGACCGTGGCGAGCACCAGGTCCTGCTGTGCCCGCATCGCGTCGGCGCCGTCGCTCCCGCCACCGCTGAGACCGGCGGTGCCCGGGCCGACGAGCGTCACGAGGTAGAGGCCGGTGGCGGGCCCGGTGGCGGGCCCGGTGGCGGGCGGTCGCCGAGGCGGGGGTTGCGACCAGCGCCCCGAGGCTGCACGAGAGCGCTGCGGCCACGATCAGGCTCACGCCAGCGGCACCGCTGGCGCGACCGAGCCGGTGACGTCGGTGCGGCGGACGCATCAGGCTCCCTCGGTCGTCGTTCCGGTTGTCGGTCTGCTCGTCGTGGCCCGGCGTCCCGGACGGGTCGGCAGGCCACACAGCCCCATTGTGTCCCACGTGCCCCATGCGCGCATCCGTGCTGCACAGAGGTGGATACCGACCTGGACCCCTGACGTGGTCGACACCCTGGTCGACACCCTGGCGACACCCCGGCCGGGTCCGCGGCGACGGGGTCGCCGCCGTACCGGCGCCGACGTACCGACGCCGACGTACCGGCGCCGACGACCGCACGGTCCCGGCCAGGGGTCATGGCCTAGGCTCCGCCACGCGCGACGATGCGCGCTCGATCTCAGACGCAACCGAGGAGGGACGGCCGTGCCGACTGGCAAGGTGAAGTGGTTCGACGCGGAGAAGGGTTTCGGCTTCCTCTCCCAGGAGAGCGGACCTGACGTCTACGTCCGTTCCGAGGCGCTCTCGGACGGAGTCACCACGCTCAAGGCCGGTACGCGGGTCGAGTTCGGGATCGCCCAGGGCCGACGCGGCGACCAGGCCCTGCAGGTACGGGTGCTCGACGCGCCGGCCTCGGTCACGCGCAACCAGTCGCAGGCCAAGCGGCGCCGGCCCGACGAGATGGTCCCGATCCTGGAGGACCTGATCCGTCTGCTCGACGACGTCGGTGAGTCCTACCGCCACGACCGGCACCCCGACCCCCGTACGGCCAAGCCGACGGCCAAGCTCCTGCGAGCACTCGCCGACCAGCTCGACGCCTGACCGACGCCCACCCAGCAGACGGCACGTCTGGGAGCGGATCGGGGCTCGCGAGCCGCCCAGACGCACCGTTCTCGGGTCGCCGGGCCGCTAGCGCGGCGATCTGAGCGGCTTGGTGCTCAGCACGTAGCCGGTCCAGGCCAGCAGCACCGCGCAGCCCACGCCGAGCCCGAGCCGGGGGATCAGGGGCAGCACGATGCCGACGAAGCCACCGACCACCCAGGCCAGCTGGAGCGTGGTGTCGCTGCGCGCGAAGGCGCTGGCCTGGACCTGGGTCGGCACGTCGGCCTGGATGGTGGAGTCCAGCGACACCTTGGCCAACGACTGCGCCAGGCCGGCGACCAGGCCGAGCCCGACCAGCGGCACCAGGGCGTAGAACACGGCCGCCAGCAGCAGCACGAGCCCGTCTGCGACGAGCGCGGCCACGACCATCGAGGCGGGATCGATCTTCCTCAGGACCGAGGCGGCCACGATGCCGAGGGTGTTGCCGGCCCCGGCGGCTCCGATGACCAGCACCAGGAGCAGCTCCGGGCGCGACTCCCAACCGGCGATCGGGTTCTCCCGCAGCAGGAACGCCATGAACATGGTCAGGAAACCGGTCAGGAACCGCGGGCCGCAGTTGGCCCGCAGCGCGAAGGCGACCGCCGAGGGGATCAGGGTGGATCGCCGCGACGGGGCTGGTCCGTCCTTGGCGCCCGGCTCCCGCAGGACCAGTGTGCGCTCACCGGACGAGGCATCGACCCGGGCCGGGAGCAGCACCGCGAGCACGGTGGCGACCACGAACAGCACGAAGGCGTAGCGCAACGCCCACGACGAGCCGGCGGTCGCGGCCAGCACGGCGACGGGCGCCGACGCGCTCGCCCCGACCACCCCGGACAGGGACACGCGGGCGTTGGTCCTCACCAGCGAGAGCGTCGACGGCTGGAGCCGGGGGACCGCGGCGGCACGGGTCACGCCGTACGCCTTGGAGCAGACGAGCACGCCCAGCGCGGCCGGGAACAGCAGGGCCGAGCCGGAGGCCACGGACCCGGCGAGCACCCAGCACAGGAAGGCGCGCAGGGCCATCGTCGTCCCGATCGCCCAGCGCCGGCCGTGGGAGAACCGGTCGAGGAACGGTCCGATGAGCGGCGCGACCACGGCGAAGGGCAGCATCGTCAGACCCAGGAAGAGCGCCACCTGGCCGCGCGCCTCCCCGGTCGGGACCTGGAAGAACAGGGTGCCGGCGAGCGCGATGGCGACCGCTGCGTCGCCGGCTGTGTTGAAGGCGTGCATCTCGATCAGCCGGGACAGTCCCGACTCCTCGGCACCCTCGGCACCGGCCGCCCGGCGGGCCTGCGAGACGGTGTAGCGGCTGGCGCGTCCTGCTCCCCGGGCGGCACCACGGACGCCGTGCGCCGTGACCCGGGCGCCGGTGCCGAGACCCCGACCGACGGCCCGGGCGCGCTCGGCGGTCGGTGACCCGCCGCCGTCCTCGTCGGCGCCCTGCTCCGGTGCGTCCTGCTCCGGTGCGCCGTCGTGCTCGACCGCCGGATCAGGCTCCCGGGACGACGTCATGGGACCCATCCTGCCCCGCACGCTGCGGCTCGCGACGGTCCCACCCCGGCTGCTCCACGTCCGGTCGCGGCCCTGCCGAGGACCCCCGTCGGGACGGGACGGCCGCGATGGGTCAGACTCTTCTCGTGAGCACCGCCACGCGCCGCAAGCCCGACGCCGTCGCCGCAGCAGCGGTCGACACGGCTCGCTCCGCCCTGCTCGAGGAGGTCAGCCCCACCGACGTGGGCGAGCACCTCGGTGCGGGCGCCGAGGGTGACCGCGTGGTCACCCACGCCTTCGCCTGCACCCGGCGTGGGTACGCCGGCTGGCACTGGTCGGTCACCGTCGTGCGCGCCTCGCGCCAGCGCAGCGTCACCGTCGCCGAGATCGTCCTCGTGCCCGGCGACGAGGCCATCGTGGCCCCGGCCTGGGTCCCCTACCGCGACCGCATCCAGCCCGGCGACCTCTCGGCCGGCGACCTGCTGCCGGTCGAGGACGACGACCCGCGCCTGGTCCCGACGTACTCCTTCGGCGACGACCCGCTCGACGACGACGCCAAGGCGCAGGTGCGCGAGGTGGCCAAGGACCTCGGCCTCGGCCGGACCCGCACCCTGTCGGTCGAGGGCCGCGACGCCGCCGCCGAGCGGTGGTACGACGGCGACGCCGGTCCCGACTCCGCGATCGCGCAGGCCGCCTCGCGTTCCTGCGACGCCTGTGGCTTCCTGGTCCGCCTCGGCGGACCGCTGAGCACGATGTTCGGCGTCTGCGCCAACGGCGACGCCAACGACGACGGTCGCGTCGTCTCCCTGGACCACGGCTGCGGCGCCCACTCCGAGGTGCGCCTGGCCAAGAAGCACGAGCCCCAGCCGCTGCCCGGCCACGTCATCGACGAGGTCGCCGAGGATCTCGAGAGCTTCTAGCGAGGGCCGTCGGCCCCGGTCCGACCCACCGGACTGCTCGCCCAGGTCGCGTGACCGACGCCGGTCGGTGTGCGGTCGGCCTCAGCGGCGCGGGACAGCACCCACACGGTGTAGTCCGCGGCAGGGGGGTGCAGCTCGTAGGATCCGAAGCGCGCGTCCACCCGCAGACCTGCCGCTGCTGCGTCGGCGACGAAGGCCTCGGGTGGGTAGTCACGGCTCGTCGTCGGGCCGTCGGCCGGGTGGAAGCCGATCAGCGCGCGGCCGTCGGGGGCCAGGAGGGATGCGAGACGGCTCAGCACGGCGACCTCCGTGTCCTCGGCGAGGAAGATCATCACGTTGCCCACGGCGACGACGAGGTCGAAGGACGGTGGCGCGTCGTTGGCCCGGAGCACGCCTGCGTCGAGGCCGAGCACGTCGAGCTCGAGCAGGTGCAGGTCGGGATAGGTACGCCGGGCCTGGCCGGCCAGCGAGCGGTCGGGCTCGATCGCGAGGACCCGGTGGCCGCGCCGCGCGAGGGCGGCCCCGACGCGTCCCATTCCGGCGCCCACGTCCAGGACCCGGGAGCCGCGCGGGCACAGCACGTCGGCCAGCCGGGCCTCACCCTCGACGTCCTCGCCGGCGCTGACCATCCGGTCGAACTCCTCGCCGTACCCGTCGTTGTCCTGGCCGCCGCGTGCCCAGCGGGTCGAGGTGGGGGAGCCGCCGGTCACAGGCTGCGCCGGTCGTCGGGCGCCGGCTCGACGGGTGGCTCGGGAGCGACGGCAGTGGCGGCCTCGGCGGCCTGCTGCCCCAACCGGGTGGTGCGGACCGCGCGACGGTGCCGGCAGTACTCCAGGCCGAGGAAGCCCAGACCGACACCGGCCAGGCAGGTCCACAGCCACCAGGTGCGCTCGGCCTCGGCCAGGCGTCCGTAGAAGGGCAGCAGGGCCAGGAACGCCACGGCGAACAGGGCGATCCCGACGCCGACCGTCCGCACGCCGTCGACGTCGAGGGGCTCGACATCGGCGACGAGGAAGGTGCGCCGTCCGATCTCGTGCGCCGCCGGCTGCTCGTCGCGAAGCTCCACGGCGCGCACGCTAGCCGACCCGGGCCGCGGCGAGGCATCCCTGTCGCCGGGGCGGCGCCGGCCTCTGGCACGCTTCTCGCCGTGAGCGCGCCCACCAGCACCGCCCGACGCGGCGGCCTCGACGGCTTCTTCTCCATCACCGAGCGCGGCTCGACCGTGGGACGGGAGGTGCGGGGCGGCGTCGTCACGTTCGTGACGATGGCCTACATCGTCGTGCTGAACCCCCTCATCCTGGGCTTCGCGCCGGACGTCGAGGGCCACTTCCTCGGCGGCGGCGCGGGCGACGGCTCCAACCTGCCGGCGATCGCGGCCGGGACCGCGCTCGTGGCCGGCGTGATGACGATCCTGATGGGGGTCGTGGCCAACTACCCGCTCGCGCTGGCCACCGGCCTTGGTCTCAACGCCTTCGTCGCGGTGGCGATCGCCAGCCGGATGACCTGGGCCGACGCGATGGGCCTGGTCGTGATCGAGGGGATCCTGATCCTCCTGCTGGTCCTGACCGGTTTCCGCGCCGCCGTCTTCCGGGCGGTGCCGAGCCAGCTGAAGGTCGCGATCTCCGTCGGGATCGGGCTCTTCATCGCCCTCATCGGCTTCGTCGACGCGGGCTTCGTGGGCCGCATCCCCGACATCGCGGGCACGACGGTGCCGGTCCAGCTCGGCCGCACCGGGCAGCTCATCGGGTGGCCGGTGCTGGTCTTCGCCGTCGGTCTCGCGCTCGTGATCGCCCTGTGGGTGCGCAAGGTGCGCGGCGCCATCCTGATCTCGATCCTGGTCGCCACCGTGCTCGCCGTCGTCGTCGAGGCGTTCGGGAGCCTCGGCTCGTCGCAGGCCGGGCCCGGGGGCTGGAGCCTGACCGTGCCCAGGCTCCCCGACAAGGTCGCCGGCCTGCCCGACTTCGGCACCCTCGGCACCTTCAACCTGCTCGGCTCCTTCGAGCGGGTCGGGGTCGTGGCCGCGCTCCTGCTCGTCTTCAGCCTGATGCTGGCCGACTTCTTCGACACCCTCGGCACCATGACGGCGATCGGGGCCGAGGCCGGCCTGCTCGACGAGACGGGCACCCCGCCGAACCCGCAGCGGATCCTCGTCGTGGACTCGGTCGCCGCGATCGCCGGGGGAGCGGGCGGGGTGTCGTCGAACACCTGCTACATCGAGTCGGCCGCCGGAGTCGGGGAGGGCGCCCGTACCGGGTTGGCCTCCGTCGTCACCGGCGTCGCGTTCCTGCTGACGATCTTCCTCTCGCCCCTCGTCGCGATCATCCCCTCCGAGGCGGCCGTCCCGGCCCTGGTGCTGGTCGGGTTCCTGATGATGCAGCAGGTCACGGAGATCGACTGGGCCGACGTCGAGATCGCCATCCCGGCCTTCCTCACGATCATCCTGATGCCGTTCACCTACTCCATCAGCGTCGGCATCGGTGCCGGCTTCGTGGCCTACGTGCTGATCAAGCTCGTCGTCGGCAAGGCTCGTGAGGTCCACCCCCTGATGGGCCTGGTGGCGCTGCTGTTCCTCGTCTACTTCGCCATCGACCCCCTCACCTCGCTCCTCACCTGACCGCCGAGGGGACACCTTCTGCCAGCCGAGGTGACAGCTTTTGTCCGCCGAGGGGACACTTTTTGTCCGCCGAGGTGACAGGTTTGGTCGGTCGAAGTGACGGTGAGGTCGGTGAAGGGGACGCCGGCTGCTGTCCGGTTCGGCGGCGGGGATGCCTCGACGCGCCGTACGACGTACCTTCGAGGTGCTCGTCGAAGTCCTCGAGCTGGGGGGAACTCCGGGAGGTCTCCGTCGGATCGGGTGGGTGCTGGGCTCGGGCGGTGAGGCACTCACTGCCCGGGTGCTCGACGACGGTTGAGCGCCACCGGCCGCGCCGCCGACGCGCCGGGAGTAGACGAGGAACGCTTGCGCTCCTACCGGTCCCGGCTTCCGGTCCGCCGAGCACATCGAGCGGCGGCGGTGAGCGGACCTGCCTGTGCCGGGTGCTCCGTTGCGCGAGGCAACCACCGTACGAGCGGCAACTCGAGCAGGACCGTAGCCGGCACCTGGACTGACATCGGCTGGCACTGGGCTGACAACGGCTGGCACCTGGGCTGACAACGGCTGGCACCTCGGCCGGGAATGGTTAGCAAGGGTCATGACTTATGCTCAGGACATGCCGACCGTCGCTGCCGCCTCCCGCACCGATGCGGGGCTCGCCTCCGAGCTCCGGCTCTCCGTCATGCGCCTACGTCGCCGGCTCGCGGGTGAGCGGCACCCGGACAACGAGCTGAGCATGGGGGCGATGGCCGTGCTGGGCGCCCTGCACCGGCGGGGGGACCTGCCGGTCGGCGAGCTCGCCACGCACGAGCACGTGCAGCCGCCGAGCATGACGCGCACCGTGACCGGCCTGGAGGGCGCCGGCCTCGTCGTACGCCGTCCCCACCCCGACGACCGTCGGCTCGTGCTGGTCCAGCTCACCGACGCCGGCCGCGAGACCCTCCTGGCCGACCGGCGACGACGCGACGCCTGGCTGGCGTGCCGTCTGCGCGAGCTCAGCGCCGAGGAGCGCGCCGTGCTGCGCGCCGCAGCGCCGCTGCTGGAGAGGCTGGCCAGCACGTGAGCCCCACCTTCCGGTCCCTGGCCCACCCCAACTACCGCCGCTACCTCGCCGGCAACGTGGTCTCCAACATCGGGACCTGGATGCAGCGGGTGGCGCAGGACTGGCTGGTCCTGCTGCTCTCGGCCAACAGCGCGGCCGCGATCGGGATCACGACGGGGCTGCAGTTCCTGCCGTTCCTGCTGCTCTCGCCGTTCGCGGGCCTGATCGCCGACCGGATCCCCAAGCGTCGCCTGCTGCAGCTGACCAACCTCGGCATGGCTGCGCCGGCGCTGGCCCTCGGCCTCCTCGCGGTCACGGGAGTGGTGCAGACCTGGCACGTCTACGTCCTCGCGCTGCTCCTCGGCGTCTCCTCGGCCTTCGACGCCCCGGCCCGGCAGTCCTTCGTGTCCGAGATCGTCGATCCCGAGGACCTCTCCAACGCGGTCGGCCTGAACTCCGCCGGCTTCAACACCGCCCGGCTGATCGGACCGGCCCTCGCCGGGCTGCTGATCGCCGCGCTCGGCTCCGGCGTGGTCGCGACCGGCTGGGTGATCATCCTCAACGCCGCGACGTACGCCGCCCCGATCTGGTGCCTGGCCGCGCTGGACCCGCGGCTGCTGCACGCCGCCGCCCCGGTCGGGCGCGGGCCGGGCCAGATCCGCGAGGCCGTCACCTACGTGCGGACCCGCCCCGACCTGATGCTGGTCCTCGGGGTGGTGCTCTTCGCCGGCATGTTCGGGCTGAACTTCCAGATGACCTCGGCGCTGATGGCCACCCAGGTCTTCGACAAGGGCTCGGCCGAGTTCGGCCTGCTCGGGACCTTCCTGGCCGTCGGCTCGTTGGCCGGGTCCCTGGTCGCGGCCGGCCGGGTCCGGGTCGGCCCCCGCCTGGTCGTCGGTGCGGCGCTGGTGTTCGGCTCGATCGAGGTCGTCGCCGGTCTCGCACCCAGCTACGCGGTCTACGCCGCGCTGTGCCCGCTGATCGGGCTGAGCGCCCTGACGATGATGACCAGCGCCAACACCGTCATGCAGCTGCGCACCGACGCCGGCATGCGGGGCCGCGTGATGGCGCTCTACCTGATGATCTTCATCGGCAGCACCCCCATCGGTGCCCCGGTCGTGGGCTGGGTCGGCGAGGTGTTCGGGGCCCGGTGGACCCTGATCGGGGGAGGTGCGGCCACGGTGCTCGGGGTCACGGCCACCGCCGCGGTCTACCTGCTCCACCGTCGACGTGGGCTCGCCCACGCACCGGTCCCGCCCGAGCGGGAGCCCGCGTTTTGACCCTGCCCGAGGCGGCCGGTAATCTCGGTCATCGCGTCTGGGAGAGCCAGGCCGCCCTGTGCGCCCGCAGTCGATCGTGGCCGGCACGGCCGGCCCTCAGCACGGACGCGACAGCAGAGGCACGATGCAACAAGCAACACCGTCGTGCCCGGCACCGTGCCGGGCACTGAGAGCCGACAGGAAAGAGAACCACCAGGTGCCCACGATCAACCAGCTGGTCCGCAAGGGCCGCGCCGACAAGGTGTCGAAGAACAAGACACCGGCCCTCAAGGGCTCCCCCCAGCGCCGCGGTGTGTGCACCCGCGTCTACACGACCACCCCGAAGAAGCCGAACTCCGCCCTGCGCAAGGTCGCCCGCGTGCGCCTGTCCAGCGGCGTCGAGGTCACCGCCTACATCCCCGGGGTCGGCCACAACCTGCAGGAGCACTCCATCGTGCTCGTGCGCGGCGGCCGGGTGAAGGACCTCCCCGGCGTCCGCTACAAGATCATCCGTGGCTCGCTGGACACCCAGGGCGTCAAGAACCGTAAGCAGGCCCGCAGCCGCTACGGCGCCAAGAAGGAGAAGAGCTGACATGCCGCGCAAGGGTCCCGCACCAAAGCGTCCCATCGACATCGACCCGGTCTACGGGTCGCAGCTGGTCAGCCAGCTCGTCTCCAAGGTCCTCGTCGACGGCAAGAAGCAGGTGGCGCAGCGCATCGTCTACACCGCCCTCGAGGGTTGTCGCGAGAAGAACGGCACCGACCCCGTGATCACGCTCAAGCGCGCGCTCGACAACGTCAAGCCCGCCATCGAGGTCAAGTCCCGCCGCGTCGGCGGAGCGACCTACCAGGTCCCGATCGAGGTCAAGGGCACGCGAGGAACCACCCTCTCGCTGCGCTGGCTCGTGGGGTACGCCGGGTCGCGCCGCGAGAAGACGATGCACGAGCGGCTGATGAACGAGATCCTCGACGCCTCCAACGGCCTGGGTGCCGCGGTGAAGAAGCGCGAGGACACGCACAAGATGGCCGAGTCCAACAAGGCCTTCGCCCACTACCGCTGGTGAGGACCGGGGGCGCGCCGTGACCCGGCCCGCCCCTCCCCACCCGCCAGGCCCACCTCACAGGAACGGAACCCTCAGTGGCTGTCGACATCACCACCGACCTCAAGGTCGTCCGCAACATCGGGATCATGGCGCACATCGACGCCGGCAAGACCACGACGACCGAGCGCATCCTGTTCTACACCGGCATCTCCTACAAGATCGGTGAGGTCCACGACGGCGCGGCCGTCATGGACTGGATGGAGCAGGAGCAGGAGCGCGGCATCACGATCACCTCCGCCGCGACCACCTGCTGGTGGAAGAACCACCAGATCAACATCATCGACACCCCCGGGCACGTCGACTTCACCGCCGAGGTCGAGCGCTCGCTGCGCGTCCTCGACGGCGCCGTCGCGGTCTTCGACGGTGTCGCCGGCGTCGAGCCGCAGACCATGACCGTGTGGCGTCAGGCCAACAAGTACTCCGTCCCGCGGATGTGCTTCGTCAACAAGCTCGACCGCACCGGGGCGGACTTCTTCCGCTGCGTCGACATGATGGTCGACCGGCTCAACTCCACCCCGCTCGTGCTCCAGCTGCCCATCGGCGCCGAGGCCGACTTCCTCGGGGTCGTCGACCTCGTCGGGATGCGCGCGCTGACCTGGCGCGGCGAGACCACGATGGGCGAGGACTACACCGTCGAGGAGATCCCGGCCGAGCTCGCCGAGCAGGCGGCCGAGTACCGCGAGAAGCTGCTCGAGACCCTCTCCGACGCCGACGACGAGATCATGGAGAAGTTCCTCGACGAGGGCGAGTTCGCCGTCGAGGAGCTCGAGGCCGCGATCCGTCGTGCCACCCTGGCCGACAAGATCAACCCGGTGCTGTGCGGCACCGCGTTCAAGAACAAGGGCGTCCAGCCCCTGCTCGACGCCGTCGTGAAGTACCTGCCCTCACCGCTCGACGTCGACGGCATCGTGGGTCACTCCGTCAAGGACGAGGACGTCGAGATCACCCGGCTGCCCTCCGACGACGAGCCGTTCTCCGGCCTGGCCTACAAGATCGCCTCCGACCCGCACCTGGGCAAGCTGATCTACATCCGCGTCTACTCGGGCAAGCTCGAGGCCGGCTCGACGGTGGTCAACTCGGTCAACGGCCGCAAGGAGCGGATCGGCAAGGTCTACCAGATGCACGCCAACAAGCGTGAGGAGATCGCGTCGGTCGGCGCCGGCCAGATCGTCGCCGTGATGGGTCTCAAGGACACCAAGACCGGACACACGCTCTCGGACCCGCAGCACCAGGTGATCCTCGAGTCGATGACCTTCCCGGCCCCGGTGATCGAGGTCGCCATCGAGCCGAAGACGAAGAGCGACCAGGAGAAGCTCGGCACGGCGATCCAGCGCCTCTCCGACGAGGACCCGACCTTCACGGTCAAGTCCGACGAGGAGACCGGCCAGACGATCATCGCCGGCATGGGTGAGCTGCACCTGGAGATCCTGGTCGACCGGATGAAGCGCGAGTTCCGCGTCGAGGCCACGGTCGGCAAGCCCCAGGTCGCCTACCGCGAGACCCTTCGCAAGGAGGTCAAGAACCACAGCTACACCCACAAGAAGCAGACCGGTGGTTCGGGCCAGTTCGCGAAGGTCGTCATCTCCCTGGGTCCCAACATCGACCCCGAGACCGGGACGGGAGCGGGCTACGAGTTCGCCAACAACGTCTCCGGCGGGCGCGTCCCGCGCGAGTACATCCCCTCGGTCGACCAGGGAGGCCAGGAGGGCATGGAGTTCGGCGTCCTCGCCGGCTACCCGATGGTCGATGTGAAGTTCACCCTCGAGGACGGCGCCTACCACGACGTCGACTCCTCCGAGCTGGCCTTCAAGATCGCCGGCAACCAGGCCTTCAAGGAGGCCGCACGGATGGCCAAGCCGGTGCTGCTCGAGCCGATGTTCGCCGTCGAGGTGACCACGCCCGACGACTTCCTCGGCACGGTGATCGGTGACATCAACAGTCGCCGAGGCCAGATCCAGGCGCAGGAGGAGCGGAACGGCGACATGGTCGTCAACGCCCTCGTGCCGCTGTCCGAGATGTTCGGGTACGTTGGCGACCTGAGGTCCAAGACCTCCGGCCAGGCCTCGTACTCGATGGAGTTCGACTCGTACGCCGAGGTTCCCACGAACGTCGCCGACGAGATCATCAAGAAGGTGCGCGGCGAGTAGCGCCGGCCCTCGGCACATCCACGCAAGTACGAGTCCGAAAACAGACCCATCAGGAGGAGCCAGTAATGGCTAAGGCGAAGTTCGAGCGGAACAAGCCGCACATCAACATCGGCACCATCGGTCACATCGACCATGGCAAGACGACGCTCACCGCGGCGATCTCGAAGGTCCTGCACGACCAGGACCCGGCTGCCAACCCCAACACCGAGGCGTTCGACATGATCGACAAGGCCCCGGAGGAGCGTCAGCGCGGCATCACCATCTCGATCGCCCACATCGAGTACCAGACCGCAGGGCGCCACTACGCGCACGTCGACTGCCCCGGTCACGCCGACTACATCAAGAACATGATCACGGGCGCAGCGCAGATGGACGGCGCGATCCTGGTGGTCGCGGCGACCGACGGCCCGATGCCGCAGACCAAGGAGCACGTGCTCCTCGCCCGCCAGGTCGGCGTTCCCTCGCTGGTCGTCGCGCTCAACAAGTGCGACATGGTCGACGACGAGGAGCTCATCGAGCTCGTCGAGATGGAGGTGCGCGAGCTCCTCTCCGAGTACGAGTTCGACGGCGACAACATCCCCGTCGTCCAGGTGGCGGCCTTCCCGGCCCTCAACGGCGACGAGAAGTGGGGCCAGTCGGTCCTCGACCTCATGCAGGCCGTCGACGACTACATCCCGACCCCGGCGCGCGACACCGAGAAGCCGTTCCTCATGCCCGTCGAGGACGTCTTCACGATCACCGGTCGCGGCACGGTCATCACCGGTCGCATCGAGCGTGGCATCGTGAAGGTCAACGAGGAGGTCGAGATCATCGGCATCCGCGAGAAGTCGCAGAAGTCGACCGTCACCGGCGTCGAGATGTTCCGCAAGCTCCTCGACGAGGGACAGGCCGGCGAGAACGTCGGGCTGCTGCTTCGTGGCACCAAGCGCGAGGACATCGAGCGCGGCATGGTCGTCATCAAGCCGGGCACCACGACCCCGCACACCAACTTCGACGCCAGCGTCTACATCCTGTCGAAGGAGGAGGGTGGCCGTCACACGCCGTTCTTCAACAACTACCGCCCGCAGTTCTACTTCCGCACCACCGACGTGACCGGCGTGGTGACCCTCCCCGAGGGCACCGAGATGGTCATGCCCGGTGACAACACGGAGATGACGGTCGAGCTGATCCAGCCGATCGCCATGGACGAGGGTCTGCGCTTCGCCATCCGCGAGGGTGGCCGCACCGTCGGCGCCGGTCGGGTCACCAAGATCACCAAGTGACCGCCTGACCCCAGCACCACCAGCGCGGCCCCGGACCACCAGGTCCGGGGCCGCGCTTGCGTGTCGTCTCAGGGGGTGAGCTCGAGGCCACCCAGGTGCAGGCGCCGCTCGAGCCGCTCGCGCTCGGTGTCGCGCAGCGATCCCGGGCCCAGCACGCCGAGGAGGTGGTCGATCTCCAGGGCGTCCGCGCAGTCCCCGAGCACGCGCTCGTAGGCGTGACTGACCGCCTGGACCTTGCAGAACGAGGTCCCGGGCGGCAGGGCGGACAACCGGGTCGCGAGACGGCGGGCGTCGCGCGCCAGCACCTCGATCGGCACCCGGACGGGCGCGGGCGGCGTACGGCGTCGCAGGACGCGGCGGCGCCACGCAGCCCTGAGCGACCCCATGTCGCCACCTCCTCGCCCCCGACGGTAGACGCCCGCACCTGACCCGACCACCGGTTCGCCGCACCTCGCCCCGAGTCGACGAGCAAGACCTACCCCGAGAGGACGACCGTCGTGAGCGGAGCGTCGCAGCCTGCCGTCCCCGCCCGCCCGCACCAGCGGCTCACGCCGGAGGGACGCCGGATGCGGGAGGTCCTCAGCTACTCGCGGCGGGGGAGTCGTTTCACGCCGCGTCAGCGGGCAGCCTGGGAGCTGCACCACGGGCAGTGGGTCGTGCCGGACGACGCCGTCGACGAGCCCGACTTCGCCTGGTCCGACTGGTTCGGACGCCGATCCCCGCTGGCGGTCGAGATCGGCTCGGGCGTCGGGGAGGCGACGGCCGCCCTGGCGGCCCAGCGACCGGGCACGGACGTGCTGGCCCTCGAGGTCTGGCGCCCCGGCATCGCCGACACGTTGTGGAAGCTGCACGAGGCGGGGGCCGGCAACGTCCGGCTCTGCGCGGTCGACGCGGCGTGGGTCCTCGACCACCGCGTCGCACCGCGCAGCCTCGAGGCGCTGTGGACGTTCTTCCCCGACCCGTGGCCCAAGACCCGCCACCACAAGCGACGTCTCGTCGACGAGGCGTTCGTCGACCTCGCCGCGAGCCGGCTCGCACCCGGGTCCACCTGGCGGCTGGCCACGGACTGGGCCGACTACGCCGAGCAGATGGTGCGCCTGCTCGATGCCCACCCCGGACTCGAGGGCGGGGTCGTCGAGCGCTGGTCCGACCGGCCCGTCACCCGCTTCGAGCGCAAGGGCCTCGAGGCCGGGCGCGACATCGTCGACCTCGCCTACACGGCGCGCTGACCCCGGGCTGCCTACGATGGCCGGTGTGGTCGCGACCGGCCACGGAGGAGGGCCCATGGCGACGGTGTCCACATCGAGGTCGACCTCGGGGCTGTGGTGGGTCATCGCCTGCGTCGTGGTCGCCCTCTGCGGATGTTCCACGGGCGCTGCCCGCGGGTCCGCGGACGCGGACGCCCCGGCCCGGCCCGAGCAGTCCGCGCCGGCCACGATCGTCGTCCGCCCGGTCCCGGTGCCGGCCGGCGTGCATCTCTCCTTCGTCCAGCAGCGCATCGACGAGGGCACCCGGCGCAGCCAGGTCCGTGTGGTCAACGGCACCGACCACGCGCTGCGGGTGCGCTCGGTCGCCGTCGACTGGGCGGGCTTCCCGGCCGGGCCGCAGCGCTCGCCGTACGTCGTCGGGTCCCAGCAGACCGTCGACCTGCCCTACCGCCTGCCACGAGCCGCGTGCCGGACGGGCGTGGCCGCCGAGCCGATCCGCGGCGTGGTCCGGACCCGGCGCGGGGCGCTGCGCCGGCGGATGACGGCTGACGGGAGGCGGTTCCTGACCCGCATCCACGAGACCACCTGCCGGACACGCCGGGTCGACGCCACCGTGGACCTGCGCCTGGCCGACCGGTTCCGGGCCGCCGTGCGAGGTGGTCGCCCGGTGCTGCGCGGCCACCTGGTCCTCCTCCGTCCTCCCGGCCCGGGGCGCCGGATCCCGGTCACCGTCGACGACGTGCAGGGATCGGTGCTCTTCGCCCTCTCGCTCGCCGGCGGACGGACCGGACGCACACTGGCCCCGGCCGCAGGACGCCTCGCGGTGCCCGTCGTGGTGCGCGACGGGGGACGGTGCGATCCCCACTCCCGTGGTCAGTCGACCCAGACGTTCGCCTTCCGCGCCTACGTGGGTCTGGGTCGGCACCCCGAGGTGTCGCGGCTGCTCGTCCCGAGCCCCTCGCAGGAGCGCAGGCTCCTGCACTTCCTCGACCGGGCCTGTCGACCGGAGAGCTGACCGGACCCGGTGACCTGGGTCGCCGAGGTCCGCCTCGAGGGGGTCAGCGGCCCGACGCGAGCCGCTCGCGCAGGCGGCGCTCGCGGTCGAGCCGGGCCTGGTCGCGCTCTCGTCGCGAGGCGACGACCGCGGCGAGGAACGCCGCCGGTTCCGTGCCGGGCGGAGGTGGCGGCGCCACGTGGGTCTGGACCCGGTCGGCCAGCCGCCGGCCGACCTCGTCGCGCGAGCGGGGGTCGAGGGTGGGCAGGCGGGCCAGGTACTGACGGACGGCCAGGGCGAGCCCGGTGGGCAGGCTGCGCATGTCGGCCGACCTCGCCCACGACGCGAGGGCCGGGGGCATCGCGGCCGGCGCGGGCAGGGCCAGCCGGAACCGCTCGCGCACGACGTAGGTGCCCGCAGCGAAGTCGCCGAGCCGCTTGCCGCGACCGTTGGCCAGGGCCGCGAAGAACGCCGGGACCCCACCGAACGCGTAGATCTCGACGACCCCGACGAGAGCGCGCACGAACGCATGCTGGGCGCTGATGGCGCCGGCGTCGTCGCGCACGGTGCGCAGCCCGAAGACCAGCTTGCCGACCGACCGACCCCGGGTGAGGGTCTCCAGCGTGGTGGGCACGACCAGGAACACGACGATGATCGTGGCGATCACCGCGAGCTGCTGCAGGGCGCCGTCGGCCCGCAACGAGGCGATGCTGGCCGCGAGGACGACCACGAGCAGCAGCGCCGCCGTCACGACCACGTCGAGAGCCCCGGAGGCGATGCGCAGCCCGAGGCCCGCGGGGGGCAGGTCCAGCGCGACCGCCTCACCGGTGACGAGGTCGTCGGCGGTCAGGGTGGCCGGTTCGGGCGTGAGTCGGGGCCCGCGCTGGGGCCCCGTCCGGGCAGGGTCCGGCGTCGTCGTCATGGCGGTCCTAGGCTAGCGAGGTGGACCTCGACGCGTACGTCA
Organism: uncultured Actinomycetota bacterium; assembly: GCA_963760555.1. Taxonomy (GTDB): domain Bacteria; phylum Actinomycetota; class Actinomycetes; order Propionibacteriales; family Nocardioidaceae; genus Nocardioides. Next base: position 228,053 of record CAVXDJ010000005.1, read on the forward strand.
TCGCGCACTACGCGCAGTGGGAGCGTCTCGAGGAGCTGACCCGTCGGCGACGTCTCAGCGGCGCCGAGGCCGACGAGCTCGTCGAGTCCTACCAGCGCGTCGCCACGCACCTCTCGGTCGTGCGCACCGTGGCCCCCGATGCCTCGGTGATCGCCTACCTCTCCTCGGTCCTGGCCCGGGCGCGCACGCGCACCAGCGGCACCCGCACGGCGACCTGGCGAGGCGTCGGGCGGTTCTGGACGCAGCGCTTCCCGGCCGCGCTCTACCGGTTGCGCCGCTGGTGGCTGGCCTGCGTGGGCGCCAACGTCGTGGTCACCGCGGTGATGATGCTCTGGCTGCTGGCCAACCCCGCGGTCGAGCAGAGCCTGCTCAGCCCCGCGGAGGTCCAGCAGCTCGTCGACGAGGACTTCGCCGGCTACTACAGCCAGTACGCCGCGAGCCACTTCGCGGCGCAGGTGTGGGTCAACAACGCCTGGGTCTCGGCGCTGTGCATCGCGCTGGGCATCCTCGGGCTGCCGGTGGTCTACCTGCTCCTCGCGAACATCATCAACCTCGCCGCGATCGGCGCGATCATGACGCGCGCCGACCGCGGTGAGCAGTTCTGGGGGCTGATCCTGCCGCACGGCCTGCTCGAGCTCACCGCGGTCTTCGTCGCGGGCGGGGTCGGGCTGCGGCTGTTCTGGTCCTGGGTCGAGCCCGGCGACCTCACCCGCACCCGCTCGATCGCGCAGGAGGGACGTACGGCGGGGACCGTCGCGCTGGGCCTGGTCGGGGTGCTCGCCGTCAGCGGGCTGATCGAGGGTTTCGTGACCCCCTCACCACTGCCGACCTGGGCGCGGATCTCGATCGGCGTGGTCGCCGAGGTGGCCTTCCTGCTCTACGTCTTCGTCCTGGGTCGCGCCGCGGCGTCGCGCGGGGTCACCGGCGACGTCGAGTCCTCACTGCTCGAGGACTCGGTCGCGACCCGGGCCTGAGGGCCTGCTCAGAGCAGCCCGCGCGCCTTCAGCGCCAGGTAGTGGTCGGCCAGCGCCGGCGGGAGCCGCTCCGCGCTGACGTCGACGACCTCGACGCCGAGGCGGCCGAGCACGTCGCGGGTACGCCGACGCCGGTGCAGCTCCTGCTCGGCCGCGGCCGCGCCGTAGACCTCGTCGAGGCCGGCGCGCCCCGCGGCGAGCCGGTCGAGGGCCGGGTCCCGCACGGAGGCGACCACGACCCGGTGGCGCGAGACCAGTGTCGGGAGCACCGGCAGCAGGCCTTCCTCGACCGCGGCGGGCTCGAGCGGGGTGAGCAGCACGACCAGCGCACGCTGGCGACCCAGCGTCGAGATCGCCCCGGTGAGCAGGGGCCAGTCGGCCTCGGCCAGGACCGGCTCGAGGTCGGCGAGGACGTCCTGGACGTGCGCGGTCTCGTCGCGCGACCCGGTGCCCTTGATCCGGGCGCGGACCCGACGGTCCCCGGCGACGAGATCGACCCGGTCCCCGGCCCGCGCAGCGAGAGCGCAGAGCAGCAGGGCCGCGTCCATCGCCGAGTCCAGGCGGGGCACGTCGTCGACGCGGCCCGCCGAGGTGCGGGAGGTGTCGAGCACGATGACCACGCGCCGGTCCCGCTCGGGCTGCCAGGTCCGCACCACCACGGTGCGGTTGCGGGCACTCGAGCGCCAGTCGATCGAGCGTACGTCGTCACCCTCGACGTACTCGCGCAGGGAGTCGAACTCGGTGCCCTGCCCTCGCACGCGGACCGCGGCCCGCCCGTCCAGCTCGCGCAGCCGGGCCAGGCGCGAGGGGAGGTGCTTGCGCGACTCGAAGGGTGGCAGCGACCGCACCCGGCCGGGGACGTCGACGGTGTGCTGGCGGGCGACGAGGCCGAGCGGTCCGTGGGAGCGCACGGTCAGCCCGACGGCCCGCAGGTCTCCGCGCCGGGTGGGGCGCAACGAGGTCCGCACCAGCGCGGAGCAGCCGTCTCGCAGTCGGAGCTCGTGGCGGTCGGCCCCGGCTCCGGCGCTGGGCTGCCAGGCGTCGCGCACCAGCAGCCGCACGGCCCGACCTGCGTCGTGCCGGACGACGACCTCGGTCGAGGTGAGGTCACCCAGACGCACCGGCGACGTCGGGAGCCGCTCGAGGCCGAGACCACCGACCGGTGCCGCGAGCCACCGGTCGAGCAGGCAGGCCACCGTCACCAGCAGCAGCCACAGCCACACCGTCCCGCCGACGGGTCGCACCACCACCGGGAGCAGCCCGGCCAGCAGCAGCAGGGGCACCCGGCCCGAGATCGCCACGCTCAGCGGGGGACGGGCACGGAGGAGACGGCGGAGGCGAGGACCTGACCGACCTCGACACCCTCGAGCTCCGCCTCGGGCCGCAGCGCGAGCCGGTGGGCCACGGTGGCGTGGGTCAACGCCTTGACGTCGTCGGGAGTGACGTAGCCGCGACCGTTGAGCCAGGCCCAGGCCCGCGCCGAGCGCAGCAGCGCGGTCGCGCCGCGCGGGCTCACGCCCAGGCTCAGCGACGGCGACATCCTGGTCGCACGTGCGATGTCGACGATGTAGCCGACGACGTCCGGCGAGACCTGCACGGCACCGACGGCACGCTGGCCGGCCGCGACGTCGTCGGGCCCGGCCACCGCGTGCACGCCGGAGGCGGCGACGTCGCGTGGGTCGAACCCGTGCGCGTGGCGGGTCACGATCTCCAGCTCGGCCTCCCGTTCCGGGACGGGCAGGACCACCTTGAGCAGGAACCGGTCGAGCTGGGCCTCGGGGAGGGGATAGGTGCCCTCGTACTCGACGGGGTTCTGGGTCGCGGCGACCAGGAAGGGTCGGGGCAGCGGACGGGAGACGCCGTCGACCGAGACCTGACCCTCCTCCATCGCCTCGAGCAGCGCGGACTGGGTCTTCGGCGGGGTCCTGTTGATCTCGTCGGCCAGGAGCAGGTTGGTGAAGACCGGGCCGGGCCGGAACGCCAGCTCCCCGCGTGCGGCCTCGATGACCATCGAGCCGGTGATGTCGCCCGGCATCAGGTCCGGGGTGAACTGAACCCGTCGCGACTCGATGGCCAGGCTGGCCGCGAGAGTGCGCACGAGCAGCGTCTTGGCCGTGCCCGGCACGCCCTCCAGCAGCACGTGACCGCCGCACAGCAGGGCCACGAGGAGTCCCGACACGGCCGGGTCCTGGCCGACGACGGCCTTGGCGACCTCCGTGCGGACCGCAGCCAGTCGTTCGCGTGCGGACGGGTGCGCCGCGGCCGGTCCACCGGCTGGTGTCGCGGCCGGTGTGCCGCCGGCCGGTCTGCCAGCCGTGTCCTCGGGCGTGCCGACCGGCGTCGCTGCGGGCTGCGGGCTCTGGGTCATCGGTGGTGCACCTCTCGCTCGAGCTGGTCCAGGTCCTGGGCCAGGGTGATCAGGTCCGGGTCGGACCGGGGTGGGGTGGACTCAGGGCCCAGCAGCCGGACGACGTCGGCCGGGTCGCGCCCCGACCGGAGGGCCGCAGCCGTGACGAGGGCCCGAGGCTGCGTGGACGCCGGCAGGCCGAGCAGGGCGGCCAGCCGGCGTCCGCTGGCCTCGCGCAGCGCGTGGGCGGCGTGGCCGCGGTCCCCGGCACTGCGGTAGAGCCGACCACGGCTCAGGGTCGTCTCGATGGCCCGGACGACGACGGGCAACGGCTCGCTGGTCAGCGGCCCGAGCCGCCGCGAGCGCCACAGCACGACCGCGGCGAGCACGAGCAGACCGAGCCAGAGCGCCGGCCCGATCCAGCGCGGGAGCAGGCGTGCGATCCCGACGGCGTCGTCGGCAGCGCGGTCGGCGGGATCGGCGACGTACCAGACCAGGCGGTCCCGGCCGCCCAGCAGACGCAGGGCGACCGCGGCGTTGTCGCCGCGCAGCACCTGGGCGTTGGTCAGGGCCTGGGCCGCGCCGAACGCGATGGTCTCGTCGCGCACGCGCAAGGCGGAGCGGCCTGACTCCTCCAGGCAGCCCGATCCCGGGTAGGAGGTGGCGGAGTCGACGCTCACCACGAGCCCGTCGAGGAGCTCGGGAAGTCGGGCGGCCTCCCCGAGCCGACCCTCCAGCGACGGGTCGCAGTCGGCCACCATGTCGCCCGGATCCGTGACCGGACGCGTCGAGCCGATCCCGACCAGGTCCCACACGGGTCCTGTCGGCTCGAGGAGCACGACGAGCGAGGAGCCGGCGTGCTGGCGCAGGCGACCCACGGTGCTCTCGCCGAGGTCCCCGGTGGACGAGACGACCACCGTCGTCTCGTCGGTGACGTCGGCGGCCTCGAACTCGTCGGCACCGCGGGCGACGGACGTCTCGACGCCGCTGTCGGCCAGCACCCGCAGCACCGCACGGCTCCCTCCCGGACCCGGGTTGGCGGGGTCCAGGGGCACCGAGGTCGCCGGGTCGTCGGTGGTGAGGACGACGAGGGCCACCGTCGCGACGACCGCAGCCCCGAGGGCGACCGTCCAGGACCGAGGACGCGCCCGCGATCGGGCGGTCGAGCCGGTGGTCGCGCTCACCGGACCACCTCCGGGACGGAGGAGCCCAGGGCGTCGTCGAGGTCGAGCACGTCACGGGCCCGCTCCGCGGCGACGGCCTCTCCGCCGTAGAGCACGGCGTCGAAGGTCGTCGCCGCCGTCTGGAGCCGCTCGGCTAGACCCGGCCGGACCCGGCCGAGGACCTGCGCCACCTCTCTCGCGGTGGCGCCCGGGTCGTCGCGCAGCTCCCCGCGCTGGACCTGGCGCCGGGCCAGGGCGCGGAAGGCGTCGAGCAGGGCGTCCTCGGGACGACCGTGCTCGAGCGCCTCGGCCGCGCGGCTCCGCAGGGCGTCGGCGTCGAGGACCGCGACGGCGAGCACCGCTCCGCCCGTACGGCGGGCCCGCGCGCTGCCGCGCGCCCGGGACGCGGCCCAGCCCAGGGCGAGGACGAGCAGGAGCAGCAGCACCAGCGCGAGCACCGTGGGCAGCAGCGATGCCCCCTGGGCCGCGCCGACGGTCCGGTCGAGGACCCGCCCGAGCCAGGTGAGCAGCTCCTGGACCGGGTTCTGGTCACGGTAGGCCGGGTCGAGCAGCTCGCGCCTCAGCGCTGCGCGCCCCTGCTCGCCGGACGGCGTCAGCGGGCGACGGCTCGCCAGCGCCTGCGGCACGCTCGGCACCAGCACGGGGCTCAGCCCTCCGTGATCCCGGCCGCGACCATCAGGTCGACGTCGTAGGCCTCCTTGCGGATGCGCTGGTCGAGGTACAGCAGCGTGGTCACGGCGGCCGAGAACGGTGCGGTGAACGTCGCGGAGACGACGGTCGACAGCGCCTGACCGACGACCAGGCCGGCCACGGCGTGCTCGGGCCTGACCAGGCCGACGCCCTGGCCGGCCAGGCTGAAGGGAACCCCGAGGATGGACCCGGCGACCGAGGCGACCAGTCCGGTCAGCAGGGTGATCCCCACGAGGCGCCAGAACTGGGTCGCGGTGAGGCGCCAGGAGCGGGCCAGGCTGCCGAGCACCCCGACGTCCTCGAGCATCAGCGACGGGACGGCCAGGAACGTCACACGGACGTAGAGGTAGACGACGACGACGACCAGCACCAGCCCGCTGAGGACCCCGTAGAGCACCACGAGGGCCGTGGCGACGTCGCCCAGCACCAGGGCCACGATGCTCAGGGCCCACACCCCGACGACGAGGATCACGACGAACGAGATCAGCAGGGTCAGACCGACGAGGCGCCAGCGCTTGCCGCGAGTGGCGCCCCAGGCCTGCGACAAGGTCAGCCGGTGGCCCGTGGCGGCGGCCTGGGTGACGTGCGAGATCATCCCGGTCACGAGCAGCAGGCCGAGCTCGAGCAGCACCGTCCCGGCCACGAACGAGGCCAGCGAGGCCGCGAGTCCGGCCACGGCGGGCCGGAGGTCCGCCGGGTCGTCGAGGACTGTCGCCTCGAGCTGGCCACCCGGACCGAACCCGATGACGAGCGAGACCAGGATGGGCAGCGCCATCGCCACCAGGGCCACGACCAGGGCGGGCACGATCGTCGCCCTGGGGTTGAACCGGATGATGCGGAACGCCCCGTCGAAGACGTCGCCGAGCCGCAGCGGCCGCAGGGCGATCGCGCCCGGTCGGTGCGCCGCACCGGGCGGTCGCCACCCCAGCGGCGCTCGGTCGTCCCCGGAGCCCCAGGGGCCCCGCCGGTCGTCCGGTCCGCCGGTCGCTCCCTGCCCGCCCGGCGGCGGGGGACCCGGGGGAGGGTCGCCCGGGGGTGGGAACGATCCGTGGTCGGACATGGTGCCCCTTCGTCGTCGGCCCGTCGCACCGATCCTCTCAGGTGGCGGTCGACGCGGGACGGTCCGGACCCGATTTGGTGCAGCAGCGGGGATCTGCCAAGATATCCGGGTTGCTCCGGCGGGTTGCCGGGGCGCGGCACGTCTTGACTACTTCATCGCGTCTCCCGGCAGCGCCGCCTCGTGCGCGCAGCCTCGTGAGTGGCGGTCGGTCGTGCCGGCGCCGCACCTGGAGACCCGATCCGACCGACGAACCGTCGGTCACCACCAAGGCGACGATCCCCACCTGGCTCCCTGCCGTGCTCACCCAGCGCGACACGCCCGACCGCGGGGGTCGGCGGATCCAGCGCGGTGGAGGAGCAAGAGGGACCGACTCAAACCCGAGGACGTCCCGGTTCAGGCAAGGCACGAGCGAGTGAGAAGGACGAGAGAGACCTATGGCGGGACAGAAGATCCGCATCAGGCTCAAGGCCTATGACCACGAGGTGATCGACACCTCGGCGCGCAAGATCGTGGACACGGTGACCCGCACGGGCGCCCAGGTCGCCGGCCCGGTGCCGTTGCCGACCGAGAAGAACGTGTACTGCGTCATCCGCTCGCCCCACAAGTACAAGGACTCGCGCGAGCACTTCGAGATGCGCACCCACAAGCGGCTGATCGACATCATCGACCCCACGCCCAAGACGGTCGACTCGCTCATGCGTCTCGACCTGCCGGCCGGTGTCGACATCGAGATCAAGCTCTGAGGTCGAGGACTACAACATGACTATCGAGCGCAACGTCAAGGGTCTGGTGGGCACCAAGCTCGGCATGACCCAGGTCTGGGACGAGACCAACAAGGTCATCCCCGTCACCGTGGTGGCGGCGTCGACCAACGTGGTCACGCAGGTGCGTGGCCCCGAGGGCGACGGCTACAACGCGATCCAGGTCGGCTTCGGCGAGATCGCCGGGCGCAAGGTGACCAAGCCCCAGGCGGGTCACTTCGCGAAGGCCGGCACCACTCCTCGTCGCCACCTGCTGGAGATCCGTACCGCGGACGCCTCCTCCTACACCGTGGGCCAGGAGCTCGCCGTCGACACGTTCGCCGTGGGCGAGGTCGTCGACGTGACCGGCACCAGCAAGGGCAAGGGTTTCGCGGGCGTCATGAAGCGCCACGGCTTCCACGGCGTCGGCGCCTCGCACGGTGCCCACCGCAACCACCGCAAGCCGGGGTCGATCGGCGCCTGCGCCACCCCCGGTCGCGTCTTCAAGGGCGTGCGGATGGCGGGCCGGATGGGCAGCGACACCGTCACCACCCAGAACCTCACCGTCCACGCGGTCGACGCGGACAAGGGCCTCATCCTGATCAAGGGTGCCGTTCCCGGCCCCAAGGGTGGGCTCCTCGTCGTCCGTTCGGCCGCCAAGCAGATCCAGGAGGCGTGATCATGGCGATCAAGACCGTCCAGGTCGACCTGCCCGCCGAGATCTTCGACGCAGCAGTCAGCGTCCCGCTGATCCACCAGGTCGTCGTCGCGCAGCAGGCCGCGGCCCGCCAGGGCACGCACGCCACCAAGACCCGTGGCAACGTCCGCGGCGGTGGCAAGAAGCCCTACCGCCAGAAGGGCACCGGTCGGGCTCGTCAGGGCTCGATCCGTGCCCCGCAGTTCGCCGGCGGCGGGATCGTGCACGGTCCGCAGCCGCGGTCCTACGACCAGCGGACCCCCAAGAAGATGAAGGCCGCCGCGCTGCGGGGCGCACTCTCCGACCGTGCCCGCCACCAGCGGGTCCACGTCGTGGAGTCGATCCTCACCGGCGACGTGCCCTCCACCCGTACCGCGATCGCGGCACTGGCCGAGCTCACCACGCGCAAGCGTGCGTTGGTCGTGCTCGCGCGGGGCGACTCGCTGACCTGGCTCTCGCTGCGCAACGCGCCCCAGGTGCACCTGCTCTTCGCCGACCAGCTCAACACCTACGACGTGCTGGCCAGCGACGACGTGGTCTTCACCCAGGGCGGCTACGACGCCTTCGTGGCGGCCGCGACCAAGACCAAGGAGGCTGTCTCGTGAGCACCCTGCACAAGGACCACCGCGACGTGCTCCTGGCCCCCGTGGTCTCGGAGAAGAGCTACGGACTGCTCGACGCCAACAAGTACACGTTCCTGGTCCACCCTGACGCCAACAAGACCGAGATCAAGATCGCGGTCGAGAAGATCTTCGACGTCAAGGTCACCAGCGTGAACACCATGAACCGCTCGGGCAAGACCCGACGCACGCGCTACGGCACGGGCAAGCGCAAGGACACCAAGCGCGCGATCGTCAGCCTCGCCGAGGGCCACCGCATCGACATCTTCGGAGGTCCGGTCTCCTGAGGGGGACCGGGCACCGAGGACAACGAAGCCACGAGTGAGGAACTGACATGGCTATCCGCAAGTACAAGCCGACCACCCCGGGCCGCCGGGGCTCGTCGGTCGCCGACTTCGTCGAGGTCACCCGCACCACGCCGGAGAAGTCGCTGACGCGTCCGCTGCCCAAGAAGGGCGGCCGCAACAACCAGGGCCGGATCACCACCCGCCACCAGGGCGGTGGGCACAAGCGCGCCTACCGCATCATCGACTTCCGTCGCTACGACAAGGACGGCGTGCCGGCCACCGTCGCGCACATCGAGTACGACCCGAACCGCACGGCGCGCATCGCGCTGCTGCACTACGCCGACGGCGAGAAGCGCTACATCATCGCCCCCGTCGGGGTCGTTCAGGGCACCAGGCTCGAGGCCGGCCCCAACGCCGACATCAAGCCGGGCAACAACCTGCCGCTGCGCAACATCCCGGTCGGCACGACGATCCACTGCGTCGAGCTGCGTCCCGGCGGCGGTGCCAAGATCGCCCGTTCCGCCGGCATCAGCGCCCAGCTCGTGGCCCGCGAGGGCTCCCGTGCGACCCTGCGCATGCCCTCGGGCGAGATGCGCTTCGTCGACGTGCGCTGCCGCGCCAGCGTGGGCGAGGTCGGCAACGCCGAGCAGTCCAACATCAACTGGGGCAAGGCCGGCCGCATGCGCTGGAAGGGCAAGCGCCCGACCGTGCGTGGTGTCGTGATGAACCCCGTCGACCACCCGCACGGTGGTGGCGAGGGCAAGACCTCCGGTGGTCGCCACCCGGTCTCGCCGTGGGGCCAGGCCGAGGGCCGCACCCGCAAGCGCAAGAGCAGCGACGCGCAGATCATCCGTCGCCGCAAGACCGGCAAGAAGCGCTGAGCGCGCTGACCAGGGAGTTGGACAACACATGCCTCGCAGCCTGAAGAAGGGCCCCTTCGTCGACGACCACCTGCAGAAGAAGGTGGACGCGGAGAACGACAAGGGCAGTCACAACGTGATCAAGACGTGGTCGCGCCGCTCGATGATCGTGCCGACGATGATCGGCCACACCATCGCGGTGCACGACGGCCGCAAGCACGTCCCGGTGTTCGTGACCGACTCGATGGTCGGACACAAGCTGGGCGAGTTCGCCCCGACCCGCACCTACCGCGGGCACGCCAAGGACGACCGGAAGGGCCGCCGCCGCTGATGCGGCGCGGACCTCGACCAGAGACTGGAGACAACCAGCCATGAGCGCAACCGAGCGCAGGCGCACCAGCGCCCGTCGTGACTCGCTGCTCGGCGACCAGCCGGGAGCCTTCGCGACCGCCCGTCACAGCGGCATCGCACCGATGAAGGCGCGCCGGGTCGTCGACCTCGTGCGCGGCCTCCCCGTCGCCGACGCCCTCGCCATCTTGCGGTTCGCCCCGCAGTCGGCCTCCGAGACCGTCCGCAAGGTCCTCGAGAGCGCCGTCGCCAACGCCGAGACCGCCGAGGGCCTCGACGCAGGCGACCTCGTCGTCTCCGGGGCCCGCGTCGACGAGGGCCCCACGATGAAGCGCTGGCGCCCCCGGGCCCAGGGCCGGGCCACCCGCATCAACAAGCGCACCAGCCACATCACCCTCGTCGTGCAGCCGGCCGAGGCCGTCGCCGTCACACGGGGTGCCACGAAGGGACGGACCGCCTGATGGGCCAGAAGATCAACCCGAACGGCTTCCGTCTGGGCATCTCCACCGACCACAAGTCGCGGTGGTACGCCGACAAGCTCTACAAGGCCTACGTCGGCGAGGACGTCGCCATCCGCCGCCTGCTGTCCAAGGGCATGGATCGTGCCGGGATCGCCAAGGTCGAGATCGAGCGCACGCGTGACCGGGTCCGTGTCGACATCCACACCGCGCGTCCCGGGATCGTCATCGGTCGCCGCGGCGCGGAGGCCGACCGCATCCGTGGCGAGCTCGAGAAGCTGACCCAGAAGCAGGTCCAGCTCAACATCCTCGAGGTGAAGAACCCCGAGGTCGAGGCCCAGCTCGTCGCCCAGGGCGTCGCCGAGCAGCTCGCCGGACGCGTGCAGTTCCGTCGGGCCATGCGCAAGGCGATGCAGACCGCGATGCGCTCCGGCGCCAAGGGCGTGCGCGTGCAGTGCTCGGGTCGTCTCAACGGCGCCGAGATGTCGCGCACCGAGTTCTACCGCGAGGGCCGTGTGCCCCTGCACACCTTGCGCGCCGACATCGACTACGGCTTCTACGAGGCCCGCACGACCTTCGGTCGCATCGGCGTCAAGGTGTGGATCTACAAGGGCGAGGTCGCAGGGTCGCGTGCCGAGCGTCAGGCCCAGGCCGCAGCCCGCGCCGGCGTCCCCGGCCGTGGCGCAAGCGCTGCCCGTGGTGGGCGGGCCGGGGAGCGGCCCAGCCGCAGCTCGCGTGCCGACCGCCCGACCCGCTCCGACCGCGCCCCCGAGGGCGCACCCGAGACGGCCGCCGCCCCCGCGACTGCGGGTGCCGGCGCCCCCGAGACCCCCGCAACGGAGGCCTGAGCCATGTTGATGCCCCGACGTGTCAAGCACCGCAAGCAGCACCACCCGCGGCGTACCGGCGCAGCCAAGGGCGGCACCCAGCTGGCCTTCGGTGACTTCGGCATCCAGGCGGTCGAGGGTCACTACGTGACCAACCGTCAGATCGAGTCCGCCCGTATCGCCATGACGCGCCACATCAAGCGCGGTGGCAAGGTGTGGATCAACATCTACCCCGACCGCCCGCTGACCAAGAAGCCCGCCGAGACCCGCATGGGTTCGGGCAAGGGCTCGCCCGAGTGGTGGATCGCCAACGTCAAGCCCGGCCGGGTCATGTTCGAGCTGGCCGGCGTGCCCGAGGACGTGGCCCGTGAGGCCATGCGCCGCGCCATCCACAAGCTGCCCATGAAGTGCCGTTTCATCACGCGAGAGGCGGGTGAGTTCTGATGGCCACCGGGACCAAGCCCCACGAGCTCGACGAGCTCACCGACGTCGACCTCGAAGCGCTGCTGCGCGAGTCGAAGGAAGAGCTGTTCAACCTGCGCTTCCAGGCCGCCACCGGCCAGCTGGAGAGCCACGGGCGCCTGCGCACCGTGAAGAAGGACATCGCCCGGATCTACACCGTGGTGCGCGAGCGCGAGCTCGGGATCCGCACCGCTCCGGGTGCCGACGAGGAAGAGGCGAGCGCATGAGCGAGCAGACCGCAGCCGGCACCGAGCAGGCCGGCTCCACCCGCAACACCCGCAAGGTCCGCGAGGGCCTCGTGGTCAGCGACAAGATGGACAAGACCGTCGTCGTCGCCGTCGAGGACCGTGTCAAGCACGCTCTGTACGGCAAGGTGCTGCGGCAGACCTCGCGCCTGAAGGCCCACGACGAGGCCAACGAGTGCGGCGTGGGTGACCGGGTCCAGATCATGGAGACCCGCCCCCTCTCGGCGACCAAGCGCTGGCGTGTCGTGACCATCGTCGAGCGCGCCCAGTAACCACCACCATCGGTTCGGCCAGGCTCGCGGTCGTTCCAAGACCGAGCGAGAACCGGCTCGACAACCAGGAGAAACCCCATGATCCAGCAGGAGTCGCGACTCAAGGTCGCCGACAACACGGGTGCGAAGGAGATCCTCTGCATCCGCGTCCTCGGCGGCTCCGGTCGCCGCTACGCCGGTATCGGTGACACCATCGTCGCCACCGTCAAGGACGCGATCCCGGGCGGCAACGTCAAGAAGGGCGACGTGGTCAAGGCCGTCGTCGTCCGCACCGTCAAGGAGCGCCGGCGCCCCGACGGTTCCTACATCCGCTTCGACGAGAACGCCGCGGTGATCTTGAAGACCGACGGGGAGCCGCGAGGCACCCGCATCTTCGGTCCCGTCGGGCGTGAGCTGCGGGAGAAGCGCTTCATGCGCATCGTCTCCCTCGCCCCGGAGGTGCTCTAGAACCATGGCGAAGACCAAGATCAAGAAGGGCGACACCGTCAAGGTGATCGCAGGCAAGGACAAGGGCGCCGAGGGCAAGGTCATCGGGATCCTGCGCGAGCAGGAGCGCGTGATCGTCGAGGGCGTCAACCGGATCAAGAAGCACACCAAGGTCGTCAACGCTGGCGGCCGGGACGGCACGACCGGGGGGATCATCACCGCCGAGGCGCCGATCCACATCTCCAACGTGATGCTCGTGGAGGGCGACGGCGTGACGCGTGTCGGCTTCCGCCGTGACGAGGTCACCAAGCGCCGTCCCGACGGCTCCACCTACGAAGGCCATCGCAGCGTGCGCGTGTCGCGCAAGACCGGGAAGGAGATCTGATGACCGAGACCCAGACCGCTCCCGACGCCTCGGCGCCGGTCGTGCCGCGGCTGAAGACCCGCTACCGCGAGGAGATCATCCCCGCGATGATGAGCGAGTTCGAGATCGCCAACATCATGCAGGCCCCGGGGCTGACCAAGATCGTGGTCAACATGGGCGTCGGCGAGGCGGCTCGTGACTCCAAGCTCATCGAGGGCGCCGTGCGTGACCTCACCGCCATCACCGGCCAGAAGCCGGCCGTGACCCGGGCCCGCAAGTCCATCGCCCAGTTCAAGCTGCGCGAGGGGATGCCGATCGGCACCCACGTCACGCTGCGCGGCGATCGCATGTGGGAGTTCCTCGACCGCCTGCTCTCGCTCGCCCTGCCCCGCATCCGCGACTTCCGCGGCCTCTCGCCGCGTCAGTTCGACGGGCGAGGCAACTACACCTTCGGCCTGACCGAGCAGGTGATGTTCCACGAGATCGACCAGGACCGCATCGACCGGTCCCGCGGCATGGACATCACCGTGGTGACCACCGCGACCAACGACGACCAGGGACGCTCGCTGCTGCGCCAGCTCGGCTTCCCCTTCGCCGAGCGCTGAGCGAGAAGGATCAAGGAGACACCGAGATGGCGAAGACTTCCCTGAGGGTCAAGGCGGCCCGCAAGCCCAAGTTCGCGGTGCGCGGCTACACGCGCTGCCAGCGTTGTGGGCGGCCGAAGGCCGTCTACCGCAAGTTCGGCCTGTGCCGGATCTGCCTGCGCGAGATGGCCCACCGCGGCGAGCTGCCCGGGGTCACCAAGTCCTCCTGGTGAACGGTCAGGGGGCTCCGCCCCTCGACTGCCCCCCGTCCCGCGGCCGCCGATGGCCGTGGGGCGACACCGAACTAGACACCGTTGCAGGTCGGCCCCGAGCAAGCTCGGAGCCCGAAACCACACGAGAAAGGGCCTTTCGGCCATGACGATGACTGACCCGATCGCAGACATGCTCACGCGTCTGCGCAACGCCAACCAAGCCTTCCACGACGAGGTGACGATGCCCTTCAGCAAGCTGAAGGAAGGCGTCGCCGAGATCCTGCGCCAGGAGGGCTACATCAGTGCCTTCACGGTCGCGGAGCCGGCCGAGGGCGAGGTCGGCAAGAAGCTGACCATCACCTTGAAGTACGGCCGCAACCGGGAGCGCTCCATCGCGGGAGTACGCCGCGTCAGCAAGCCCGGCCTGCGCGTCTACGCCAAGAGCACCGGCCTGCCGAAGGTCCTCGGCGGTCTCGGGGTGGCGATCATCTCCACCAGCCAGGGACTGCTCACCGACCGCCAGGCCCACCAGAAGGGCGTAGGTGGAGAAGTTCTCGCCTACGTCTGGTGACCCGGACCTAGAGACGAAGGAGACAACCCAGCATGTCGCGCATCGGCAAGCTTCCCGTCCCGGTCCCGTCCGGCGTGGAGGTGTCAATCCAGGACCGTCTGGTGACGGTGAAGGGTCCCAAGGGGACCCTGCACCACCAGGTGGCCGCCCCTATCACCGTCGAGCAGGGTGACGGCGTCCTCGACGTCCGTCGGCCTGACGACGAGCGTGAGTCGAGGTCGTTGCACGGCCTCACCCGCACCTTGGTCAACAACATGGTCGTCGGCGTGACCGACGGCTACGAGAAGCGGCTCGAGATCGTGGGCGTCGGCTACCGCGTGCTGCCCAAGGGCCCCACGCAGCTGGAGTTCCAGCTCGGCTACTCCCACTCGATCACCTTCGACGCGCCGGAGGGGATCACCTTCTCCACCGACGGGCCCACCCGGCTCGGCGTCGCGGGGATCGACAAGCAGCTCGTGGGTGAGGTCGCGGCCAAGATCCGCAAGCTGCGCAAGCCTGAGCCCTACAAGGGCAAGGGTGTCCGGTACGCAGGAGAGCAGATCCGCCGCAAGGTCGGAAAGGCTGGTAAGTGACATGGCCATCTCGCTGAAGCAGAGCAAGCACGGCGCCAAGCGCATGACCTCGCGGCTGCGTCGCCAGGTCCGGGGGCGCAAGCGCATCTCCGGCACCGCCGAGCGCCCGCGCCTGGTCGTGACGCGCTCCTCGAAGCACATCAGCGTCCAGGTCGTCGACGACCTCGTCGGCAAGACGCTGGCCTCGGCCTCCACGATGGAGACCGACCTGCGCGGCCACGAGGGCGACAAGACCACCAAGGCCAAGCTCGTCGGAGAGCGGGTCGCGGAGCGGGCCAAGAGCCATGGCGTCGATGCCGTGGTCTTCGACCGCGCCGGCAACAAGTACCACGGTCGCGTCGCGGCCCTGGCTGACGGCGCCCGCGAGGGCGGACTGTCGTTCTGATGGCAGCAGTGAACTCGCAGGCAACTCGCAAGGAAGAGGAAATCTCATGAGCGGACCCCAGCGCGGACAGCGCGCCGGCGGTGAGCGCGGCGGCCGTGGTCGCGACGACCGTCGCGGCCAGGGCGCGGAGAAGAGCCAGTACGTCGAGCGCGTCGTGACGATCAACCGCGTCGCCAAGGTCGTCAAGGGTGGTCGACGCTTCAGCTTCACCGCCCTGGTGATCGTCGGTGACGGCGACGGCATGGTCGGCGTCGGCTACGGCAAGGCCAAGGAGGTGCCTGCGGCGATCGCCAAGGGCGTGGAGGAGGCGAAGAAGAACTTCTTCCGCGTCCCCCGCATCCAGGGCACGATCCCGCACCCGGTCCAGGGCGAGAAGGCCGCTGGCGTGGTGCTGCTGCGTCCGGCCGCGCCCGGTACCGGCGTGATCGCCGGCGGCCCGGTGCGAGCGGTGCTCGAGTGCGCGGGCATCCACGACGTGCTCAGCAAGTCCCTGGGCTCCTCGAACCAGATCAACATCGTGCACGCGACCGTCGAGGCGCTGCGGATGCTGGAGATGCCCGAGACCGTGGCTGCCCGCCGCGGGATGCGCGTCGAGGACGTCGCTCCCGCCGCGCTGCTGAAGGCGCAGCACGAGGTGCCCGAGGGCATCTCGGAGGAGGTGTCCTCCTGATGGCCCAGCTCAAGGTCACCCAGCGGAAGTCGTCGATCGGTTGCCTGGCCAACCAGCGGGCGACCCTGCGCACGCTCGGACTGCGTCGCATCGGCGACGAGGTCACCCGCGAGGACCGCCCCGAGGTGCGGGGCATGGTCAACACCGTCCGTCACCTCGTGACGGTCGAGGAGATCGAAGGAGGCGTGTCATGACGCTCAAGCTGCACCAGCTGCGCCCTGCCAAGGGCGCCCGGACCGCCAAGACCCGCGTCGGGCGCGGTGAGGGATCGAAGGGCAAGACCGCCGGGCGTGGCACCAAGGGCACCAAGGCCCGCAACCAGGTGCCTGCGGCCTTCGAGGGTGGGCAGATGCCGATCCACATGCGGCTGCCGAAGCTCAAGGGCTTCAAGAACCCGTTCAAGGTCGAGTTCCAGGTCGTCAACCTCGACCGGATCGAGTCGCTGTTCCCCGAGGGGGGCGACGTCGATGTCGCCAGCCTCGTCGAGCGCGGTGCGGTGCGCAAGAACCAGCCGGTCAAGGTCCTCGGACAGGGCGACATCGCGGTGAAGGTGAGCGTCAGCGCCCACGCCTTCTCCGGGTCGGCCAAGGACAAGATCGAGGCCGCAGGCGGCAGCACCACCGTCGTCTGAGCCCCCCACGACGCCAGGCAGCCGGGACGGACCCGGCAGCCTGGCGTCATCGGTTCGTCCAGGCCCCCGCCCGGGCGGTGGCTGTTAGGCTCAGCCGGGCCGCTGCCACCGCGACCGGTCCCCCCGTCAGCTGCAGAAAGAGGATCTCGTGCTCAGCGCGTTCGTGAACGCCTTCCGGACACCGGACCTGCGCAAGAAGCTGCTGTTCGTCCTGATGATCGTGGTGATCTTCCGGGCCGGCTCGCAGATCCCCGCTCCTGGTGTCGACGTCGCCAACGTGCAGCGGTGCCTGGGCGACCAGGCGAACCAGGAGGGCATCTACAACCTGATCAACCTGTTCTCCGGCGGGGCTCTGCTGCAGCTGACGATCTTCGCGCTCGGGATCATGCCGTACATCACCGCGAGCATCATCCTGCAGCTGCTGGTGGTGGTGATCCCGCGCCTGGAGGCCCTCAAGAAGGAGGGTCAGTCCGGGCAGACGAAGATCACCCAGTACACCCGCTACCTCACGCTCGGCCTCGCGCTCCTGCAGGCCACCGGAATCGTCGCGCTGGCCCGGTCGGGGAGCCTGATCAACTGCGACCAGCCGTTGCTGCACGACGACCGGACCTCCACGTTCCTGGTCATGGTCATCACCATGACCGCGGGCACCGCGGTGATCATGTGGTTCGGTGAGCTGATCACCGACCGCGGCGTCGGCAACGGCATGTCGATCCTGATCTTCACCCAGGTCGTCGCGACCTTCCCCAGCGGACTGTGGCAGGTCAAGGTCAGCCAGGGGTGGTGGGTGTTCGCGATCGTCCTGGTCGTCGGACTGGTCGTCGTCGCCGCCGTGATCTTCGTCGAGCAGGCCCAGCGCCGGATCCCCGTGCAGTACGCACGACGGATGGTCGGGCGCAAGATGTTCGGAGGCTCCTCGACGTACATCCCGCTCAAGGTCAACCAGGCCGGCATCATCCCGGTGATCTTCGCCAGCTCCCTGCTGTACCTGCCCGCGATGGCCGTGCAGTTCAACCAGAACAGCACCTCGCCGGTGATCCGCTTCATCGGCAAGTACTTCCAGTCCGGGGCGCACCCGCTCTACATGGCCGTGTTCTTCGCGCTCATCGTCTTCTTCACCTACTTCTACGTGTCGATCACGTTCAACCCCACCGAGGTTGCCGACAACATGAAGAAGTACGGCGGCTTCATCCCCGGGATCCGGGCGGGAAAGCCGACCGAGGACTACCTGTCCTACGTCCTGTCCCGCATCACGCTGCCCGGTGCGCTGTACCTCGGTCTGATCGCCCTGATCCCGCTGATCGCGCTCGTGCTGATCGGGGCGAACCAGAACTTCCCGTTCGGCGGGACGTCGATCCTGATCATGGTCGGCGTCGCGCTCGACACGGTCAAGCAGATCGAGAGCCAGCTCCAGCAGCGCAACTACGAAGGATTCCTGCGTTCATGAGGCTGATCTTGATGGGCCCACCCGGGGCCGGCAAAGGCACGCAGGCGACACGGATCGCCGAGCACCGCAGTGTCCCGGCCATCTCCACAGGTGACATCTTCCGGGCCAACGTCTCCGAGGGGACCGACCTCGGGCGTGAGGCACAGCGCTACATGGACGCCGGGGAGTACGTCCCCGACGAGGTGACCAACCGGATGGTGCGGGCCCGTCTCGGCGAGGACGACGCGCTCCAGGGCTTCCTGCTCGACGGCTACCCGCGCACCCTGGCCCAGGTCGAGGAGCTCGACTCGATGCTCGACCGAGCACGGCGGGCAGGTCGACGCTGTCGTCGTGCTCGCTGTCGACACCGACGAGCTGGTGAGCCGGCTCGTCAAGCGCGCCGAGCAGGACGGTCGTTCCGACGACACCGAGGACGTCGTGCGCCGCCGCCAGGACGTCTACGCCGAGCAGACCGCGCCGCTCGTCGACGTCTACCGCGACCGTGGCGTGCTCGTCGAGGTCGACGGGATGGGTGAGGTCGACGAGGTCTCCGGCCGCATCCGCTCGGCCCTCGACAGCGTCTCGCAGAGCTGAGGGAACGGCGGTGGCCTGGTTCGGCCGCGGCCTGGAGGTGAAGACCCCCGACGAGATCGACCTGATGCGTCGGGCCGGTCTCGTGGTCGGTCGCACGCTCGAGCTCCTGCGCGAGTCGGCCCGACCCGGGCTGCGCACCGCCGACCTCGACACGTTGGCCGAGCAGAGCATCCGCGACCAGGGTGCGGCGCCCTCGTTCCTGGGCTACCAGGGCTTCCCGGCCTCGATCTGCGTCTCGGTCAACGACGAGGTGGTGCACGGCATCCCGGGCACCCGGATGCTGGTGGAGGGCGACCTCGTCTCGGTCGACTGCGGCGCCATCGTGGAGGGCTGGCACGGCGACGCCGCGGTGTCCTTCGCCCTGGGCGAGGTCTCCGAGGACGTCAGCGAGCTGATGCGGGTGACCGAGGAGGCGATGTGGCGCGGCATCGGTGCCGCCGCCGTCGGTGGACGTGTCGGCGACATCTCCGCCGCCGTGCAGTCCCACGTCGAGGACGCGAGCCAGCGGCACGGCTGCTTCGGGATCGTGCCCGACTACACCGGGCACGGGATCGGCTCGGCGATGCACCTGCCTCCCGACGTGCCCAACCTGGGTCGGCCGGGGCGTGGCGCCCGGCTGGTCGAGGGGCTCGCGCTGGCCGTCGAGCCGATGGTGACGCTGGGCAGTGCCCGCACCGACGTCCTGGCCGACGACTGGACGGTGCGCACCAGCGACCGTTCGTGGGCGGCCCACTTCGAGCACACCTTCGTCCTCACCGACACCGGCACCTGGGTCCTCACCGCCCTGGACGGGGGAGAGGCAGCGCTGGGCGCCCTCGGGGTCGCCTTCGGCGGTCGCTAGGTTGGAGCAGCCGGCAGGCCGCCCCGACAGCGGCCCGCCGGTCCCAGGTCGTCATCGAGTCCCGAGGAGTCCCCGATTGGGCATCCATCCCTGGGTGTGGGGCGTCACGATCGCCGTCACCCTCGCCGTGCTGGTCTTCGACGTCGTCATCGTGGGTCGTCGCCCCCACGAGCCCAGCCGGGCCGAGTGCGCGCGGGCGCTCGGGGTCTACATCGGGGCGGCGGTGGTGTTCGGTCTGGCTGTCTGGCTGTTCGCGGGGGGTCAGTACGCCGGCCAGTTCTTCGCCGGCTGGCTCACGGAGTACTCGCTGTCGGTGGACAACCTCTTCGTGTTCATCATCATCATGGCCAAGCTGCAGGTGCCACGTGAGTACCAGCAGACCGCGCTGCTGGTGGGGATCGTGATCGCGCTGGTGATGCGCGGCGCGTTCATCGCGGTCGGGGCCGCGGCCATCGCGCAGTTCAGCTGGATCTTCTACCTCTTCGGCGCCTTCCTGATCTACTCGGCGATCAAGCTGGCGACCGACGACGACGGTGACGGTGAGGAGTACGACGAGCCGCGGATCGTGCGCTGGCTGAGCGGTCACGTGCCGCTCAGCACGACCTGGAACGGCGTGAGCCTGAGGATCCGTGAGAACGGTCAGCGGATGCTCACGCCGATGTTCATCGTCGTGGTCTCCCTCGGTGTCACCGACCTGCTCTTCGCGCTCGACTCCATCCCAGCCATCTACGGGCTGACCTCGGAGCCGTACATCGTCTTCACCGCCAACGTGTTCGCGCTCATGGGCCTGCGCCAGCTGTACTTCCTCATCGGCGACCTGCTCCAGCGCCTGGTCTATCTCTCGATCGGTCTGTCGGTGCTGCTGGCCTTCATCGGGGTCAAGCTCATCCTCGAGGCGATGCACGACAACGAGCTGCCCTTCGTCAACGGTGGCGAGCCCATCGGGTGGGCCCCCGCCGTACCCATCTGGGCCTCCCTCGTGGCCATCGTGGGCATCCTCGGGGTCACCACCGTCGCCAGCCTGGTCAAGGACCGCGCGTCCGCGGACGCACAGGGCTGAGCCGACTCAGCCGGCGCCGGCCGGTGCGAGCCACGGCGCGACCCGGGCAGCCAGGAGCGGCGCGATCTTGCGCGACCAGGCCAGCGACGTGTGGACGTCGTCGCGACGGGTGAGGGTGTCGCCGACGAAGGGCGGGCACCGCTGGTCCGCGGTGCAGAACCAGTCGCGGGTGTCGAGGTAGTGCACGTTGGCGCCCTCGACCTGCTCCTCGGCGGCGTGAGCGAGCTCGTAGGTCTCGGGGATGGGCGTGATGCAGTCCTGCGGGGTGCTGACCGCGGTGGCGCACTCCTCCAGGGCGAGGCCCTGCGCCGGTGGCGAGACGACCACGACCTGGCCCACGGAGCCCTTGACCTCGTCGACGACCGACTGCAGGCCGGCGCGCCACTCCTCGGTGGCGGCGTCACCCTCCGCGCCCGAGGCGAGACGGTCGGCCACGTCGTAGGCGTCGCTGAGGAACATGACGGCGGGCTCGGCCTCGACCACGGCCCGGAGGCTGTCCTCGACGTGCTGGAAGCACTCGGCCTCGAGCTCGGCGTCGTTGTAGACCTTCCTCACCGGCACCTGGCACGAGGACATGGTCAGACCCTTGATGACGTACCGATCGCCGAGCGCCTCGCGGACGGTGGGGAGCAGGGCGATCCCGGTCGAGTCGCCCAGCACGTAGGCCACGGGCCTGTCGCCACGCCCGAAGGTGCACAGGTCCGGCTGGTCGACCGGGTCCGTCTCGTCGCAGCCCGCACGCACCTCGAACGGGGGCGCCCCCGATGACGCGACCTCCTCCAGCGGCGGGTCCAGGACGGGCCAGGCGGTGGCGGATGCGGCGGTCTCGATGTCGGCGGCGAGCCGCTCCTGCGCGCTGGGCTCGCCGGGAGCCGGCTTCTGTCCCGCGTCGGCGTAGGAGGTGTCCTCTGCCTGCGGGGCGGGGTCGGGAGCGAGGACGACCAGTCGCACGGCGGCTGCGACGAGCACGACCGCCGAGATCGCCAGCGCCCCGCTCAGTGCGCCGCGCCAACGGCGCCACCAGCGGCTGAAGGCGGTGCGGCGCTGCGTGCTGCTCTCGAAACGCTCCAGGAACGGTGACTGTCGCAGCGGCTGCTCGACCAGGTGGTAGGAGCCGGTGGCGGCGGCGAGCATCAGCACGCTCGCGACGACGTAGTAGGTGGTGCCGATCGAGCTGCCGACGTAGGCGGCGAGCAGGATCACCACGGGAAAGTGCCACAGGTACAACGAGTAGGAGATGTCTCCGACGTAGCGGCTCAACGGGTTCGTCAGCGGCCACAGGAGGGGCACCTGGCCTCGCGGGTCGACGTAGGTCCCGGCCGCGATGACCAGGGCGGCGGTGAGCACCGGCAGCGCGGCGGCCGGCGCCGGGAAGGCCGACTGCTCGGTCACCACCGCCACGCTGACCCCGATCCCGATCAGGCCGATCCAGGCCAGCCCGGGACGGATCCGGTCCGGGATCCGGTGCAGGGCCGGCGAGACCACCACCAGCCCCGCGCCCACGCCGAGCTCCCAGACGCGGGTGAGCGTGGAGAAGTAGGCGACCTCGGGAGTGGTGGTCGTCTGGTGGACCGCCCAGGCGAAGGAGGCCACCGAGAGCACCGAGATCGTCACCAGCAGGACCGACCGAGCCTGGTGGCGCCGCTGGCCGCGCACCAGCAGCGCGAGGATGGCCAGCATCAACCACGGCCAACCCAGGTAGAACTGCTCCTCCACCGAGAGGGACCAGAAGTGCTGCACCGGCGAGACCGGTCGGTTCTGCTGGAAGTAGTCGGTGCTCGCCGAGGCGAAGCGCCAGTTGGCGGAGAAGAAGAGGGCCCACACCGAGTCGACCACGCTGGCACGGAACCGGGTCTCGAGGAAGATCAGCCGTGCACCGATCAGCGTGGCGGCCAGCACGACGACGGCGGCCGGCATGATCCGCTTGATCCGGCGTCGGTAGAAGTCGAGGAAGGAGATGTGACCGGTGCGGTCGTGCTCACGCAGCAGCAGCCCCGTGATCAGGAACCCGGAGATCACGAAGAAGACGTCGACGCCCACGAAGCCACCCCGGGGCCAGCCGAGCAGGTGGTTGAGCACGACGGCGAGGACCGCGACCGCGCGCAGGCCCTGGATGTCGTGGCGTCCCGAGCCGCGCGTCCCCCGACGCTTGCCCGGGGTCGTCGGACGACCCCGCTCGAGCGGCGACGTGGTGATCGACACGGTGTTTCTCCTGTCCCAGGCAGCCAGGGCAGCCTAGGTCGTGGGATGGCGGAATCAGTCATGCCCGGCCGATGTTGGGCCGACGTGACCAACACCGCTGATCCGACCGGCCACCGCGACCCCGTCCTGTCCGTGCTGGACCTCGTGCCGGTGCGGGCAGACCAGTCCACAGGCGACGCTCTTGCGGCGGCCACCGCCCTCGCCCGGGTCGCCGACGAGGGCGGATACCACCGCTACTGGGTCGCCGAGCACCACAACATGGCCGCGATCGCCTCGACGAACCCCCCGGTGGTGATCGCCATGCTCGCTGCCGCCACGTCGCGCATCCGGGTGGGCAGCGGCGGGATGATGCTGCCCAACCACGCGCCCCTCGTCGTGGCCGAGCAGTTCGCCCTGCTCGAGGCCGCCCACCCGGGCCGCATCGACCTCGGGATCGGCCGTGCCCCGGGCACCGACCCCGTCACGAGCCACGCGCTGCGCCACGGAGCGGGCGGCGTGAGCGACGATGCCGTCGAGCGGTTCCCGGAGTACGTCGAGAACGTGATCGCCATGATGGCGCCGGCGGGCGTCGGCGTCTCCGTCGCCGGGCGCTCGCACCTGCTGCGCGCCACCCCGTCGGCCGCGTCCACGCCGGACGTGTGGCTGCTCGGGTCCTCCGACTACTCCGCACGTCTGGCCGCGGCGAAGGGCCTGCCCTACGTCTTCGCCCACCACTTCTCCGGCCAGGGCACGGCCGAGGCCCTGTCGCTGTACCGGCGGGGCTTCCGCGCGCCGACGCACGACCCGCAGGCCGTGCCGCGCACGTTCCTGACCGTCAACGTCGTCGTCGCCGACGACGCCGAGCAGGCCGAGCGCCTCGCGCTGCCCCAGCTGATGATGATGCTCGCGCTGCGTACCGGCGCGCCGCTCGGTGTGCAGATCGGGGTCGAGGACGCCGAGAAGCAGGCGGCCGGGCTGTCGGACCCGCACCGCGACCTGGTGGCCGCGATGCGCCGGCGCTGGGTGGTCGGCACGCCCGAGACGACCGCCGAGCAGCTGCGCGCGCTCGCCGCGACCCACGACGTCGACGAGGTCATGGTGCACCCGGTCGCGGGCGCGGAGCCGGGCGCCGACCCGCGCCGCGCGGTGACCCGCGAGCGGACCCTCGACCTCCTGAGGGGTGTCGTCGCGGCCTAGGCTGAGCCCCCGGCGCCGATCGGGGACGCCCCGACCTCGTCGCGGTCGCCGCCGCGGAGACCGGGTGGGCGCCCGAGTCGTCGCGCGGCCCCGTCCGATTCGTGTTTCGCCGCCGAGTGCGCCTAAACTGGCGTGTCGGCCCAACGTGGGTCCGCGTCGTGGCGCCTTGCGGCTGCCTGTTCGCGTCGTCGTCGAGCTCCTCACGGAGCAGCCGATGGCGCACGGGCCGAGGCCACGACACGTGCTGCACGAGGTCCACCGGCCGCCGAACGGCCGGGAGGTTCCCGGGACGACACGGTAGACACCCCGACGAAGAGATTGTGAGGACATGCCGAAGAAAGAAGGCGTGATCGAGATCGAGGGCACCATCACCGAGGCACTGCCGAACGCGATGTTTCGCGTGGAGCTGAGCAACGGGCACAAGGTCCTCGCTCACATCAGCGGCAAGATGCGACAGCACTACATCCGGATCCTCCCCGAGGACCGGGTCGTGGTCGAGCTCTCGCCGTACGACCTCACCCGGGGTCGGATCGTCTACCGGTACAAGTAACCACCCGCCGCACCAGAAAGGGCAGCCATGAAGGTCAAGCCCAGCGTCAAGCGCATCTGTGACAAGTGCCAGGTAGTACGTCGCCACGGCCGCGTCATGGTCATCTGCTCCAACCCGCGCCACAAGCAGCGTCAGGGCTAGTCCCTCGACGTGACTGCACGACCAGCACGTCCAGCACCACCGCACGACCAGCACCACCCCACCACGTGATCGCTGGGGCGGGACCGGCCCTCGGGCCGGATCCGCCCGAGACACCTCCGGAGCAGCCGCCGGAGCCCGGGCCCCCGCGCCACGGGACGCGACACGACCGACACGGCCGCGGACAACCGAAGGGACACGCCAGACATGGCACGCCTCGTTGGGGTCGACCTCCCGCGCGACAAGCGCATCGAGATCGCACTCACCTACATCTACGGCATCGGCCGTACCTCCGCCCAGCACCTCCTCTCCGTGACCGGGGTCAGCCCCGACACGCGGGTCCACGAGCTCGGCGACGACGACCTCGTCAAGCTGCGCGACGCGATCGAGGCCAACTTCAAGATCGAGGGTGACCTCCGTCGCGAGGTCCAGGCCGACATCCGCCGCAAGATCGAGATCGGCAGCTACCAGGGCCGTCGCCACCGCCAGGGCCTCCCGGTGCGTGGACAGCGGACCAAGACCAACGCGCGCACCCGCAAGGGGCCCAAGCGCACGGTCGCCGGCAAGAAGAAGGCCCGCTGACCCGACCGGGCTCACCTGCCAGGACCGACCGGTCCGGCACGGCCCCGCGGCTCTCGAGCCGTTGACCCCACAGACCCGCTAGTCCCAGGAGAAGAGAGCACATGCCACCCAAGGCACGCGCCACCGGCGCCAAGAAGGTGCGCCGCAAGGAGAAGAAGAACGTCGCTCAGGGCGAAGCCCACATCAAGAGCACGTTCAACAACACGATCGTCACGATCACCGACCCGACCGGGGCGGTCATCTCGTGGGCCTCGGCCGGCACGGTCGGCTTCAAGGGCTCACGCAAGTCCACGCCGTACGCCGCGCAGATGGCCGCCGAGGCCGCTGGCCGCCGCGCCCAGGAGCACGGCATGAAGAAGATCGACGTGTTCGTCAAGGGCCCGGGATCCGGTCGCGAGACCGCGATCCGTTCGCTGGGTGCGATCGGCCTCGAGGTCGGCACCATCCAGGACGTCACGCCCACCCCCCACAACGGCTGCCGCCCGCCCAAGCGCCGGCGCGTCTGACCCGAGAGAGAAGGAGAGACTCCCATGGCTCGCTACACCGGTCCCATGACCCGCAAGTCGCGCCGTCTCGGTGTCGACCTCGTCGGCGGCGACGCTGCCTTCGAGAAGCGTCCCTACCCGCCCGGCATGCACGGGCGCTCCCGCATCAAGGAGAGCGAGTACCGCTCCCAGCTGCAGGAGAAGCAGAAGGCGCGCTTCACCTACGGCGTGATGGAGAAGCAGTTCCACAACTACTACACCGAGGCTTCTCGTCGTCAGGGCAAGACGGGTGACAACCTGCTCCAGATGCTGGAGTGCCGCCTCGACAACGTGGTCTACCGTGCCGGGTTCGCCCGCACCCGTCGTCACGCCCGCCAGCTGGTCAGCCACGGCCACTTCATCGTCAACGGCCACAAGGTCGACATCCCGTCGTTCCAGGTCAGCGACTACGACATCATCGATGTCAAGGAGAAGTCGCTGGAGACCACGCCGTTCATCGTGGCTCGTGAGACCCACGGCGAGCGCATCGTGCCCGCATGGCTGGAGGCGGTCCCCACGCGGATGCGCATCCTGGTCCACCAGCGCCCGGTCCGGGCCCAGATCGACATCCCGGTCCAGGAGCAGCTCATCGTGGAGTACTACTCCAAGAAGTAGCCGCACGGTCGGGGCTCCGCCCCCGACCACCCCCGCCGGGGGGCTCGCCCCCAGACCCCTCGCGGGGTCTGGGGCCGCGGTCCCTGCGGCCCCACCACACTTCGCTTCCGTCGCCACACCTGAAGATCTGGGTCCCTCATATAGCGGTCGGGCCCGGAAAGGAATGAACCAGTGCTCATCGCACAGCGCCCCACCCTGTCGGAAGAGACCGTCGACGAGTTCCGCTCGCGGTTCGTCATCGAGCCGTTGGAGCCGGGCTTCGGCTACACCCTCGGCAACAGCCTCCGCCGCACCCTGCTCTCCTCGATCCCGGGTGCCTCGATCACGAGCATCAAGATCGACAGCGTCCTGCACGAGTTCTCCACGATCGAGGGGGTCAAGGAGGACGTCACCGAGGTCATCTTGAACCTCAAGGGCCTCGTGGTCTCCTCCGAGCACGACGAGCCGGTCACGATGTACCTGCGCAAGTCCGGCTCCGGCGAGGTCACCGCGGCCGACATCGCGCCCCCCGCGGGGGTCGAGGTGCACAACCCCGACCTCAAGATCGCCACGCTGTCCGACAAGGGCAAGCTGGAGATGGAGCTCGTCGTCGAGCGTGGCCGCGGCTACGTCTCCGCGGTGCAGAACAAGGGAGCCGACAACGAGATCGGCCGGATGCCGGTCGACTCGATCTACAGCCCCGTGATGAAGGTGACCTACAAGGTCGAGGCCACCCGTGTCGAGCAGCGCACCGACTTCGACAAGCTGGTCATCGACGTCGAGACCAAGCCCTCGATCCTGCCCCGCGACGCGATCGCGTCGGCCGGCAAGACCCTCGTCGAGCTGTTCGGGCTGGCCCGTGAGCTCAACGTCGAGGCGGAGGGCATCGACATCGGGCCGTCGCCGGTCGACGAGCAGCTCGCCGCCGACCTGGCCCTGCCGGTCGAGGACCTCCAGCTGACGGTGCGCTCCTACAACTGCCTCAAGCGCGAGGGCATCCACACCGTGGGTGAGCTCATCAGCCGCTCGGAGCAGGACCTGCTCGACATCCGTAACTTCGGTGCCAAGTCGATCGACGAGGTCAAGGCCAAGCTCGTCGAGATGGGCCTCTCGCTCAAGGACAGCGCGCCGGGCTTCGACCCGACCGCGGCCCTGGCGGCCTACGACGACGACGACGACGCGTTCGTCGAGGACGAGCAGTACTGACCTGACCCGGTCGGCGCCGACCGTCGCCGACGCCTGCCACACCCACTACCCGGGTACCTCGTACGGCCCGGGAGGAACGAGTAGACACATGCCTCAGCCCAAGAAGGGCCCCCGCCTCGGCGGATCCGCGGCCCACCAGCGCCTGATCCTGGCGAACCTCTCGACCCAGCTCTTCGAGCACGGTCGGATCACGACCACCGAGGCGAAGGCGCGCACCCTGCGTCCGCACGCCGAGAAGCTGATCACCAAGGCCAAGAAGGCGCACCTGGGTGAGAACCCGCTGCACCAGCGTCGTGAGGTCCTCAAGACCATCCGCGACAAGGGCGTCGTGCACGTGCTCTTCACCGAGATCGCCCCGACCTTCGCGGAGCGTCCCGGTGGTTACACGCGCATCACCAAGCTCGGGCCCCGCAAGGGCGA
This sequence comes from uncultured Actinomycetota bacterium, assembly GCA_963760555.1. Lineage (GTDB taxonomy): Bacteria > Actinomycetota > Actinomycetes > Propionibacteriales > Nocardioidaceae > Nocardioides. The sequence continues at coordinate 255,852 of CAVXDJ010000005.1, forward strand.
CAACGCCCCCATGGCGGTCATCGAGCTGGTGAGGGAGCCCTACAGCGCGACGCCGAAGGCGGCCAGCCCGGCGCCGGCCCCGGCCGCTCCGGTGGCGGAGGCCGACGACGAGACGGCCGACGAGACCGCCGACGAGACCGTCGAGAGCACCGACGCCCCGACCGAGATGACCGAGGAGACGGAGCCCGAGAGCGCCGTGTCCGAGGCCGACGAGATCGAGGGCACGGACCCCGCGACCGAGGAGACGGCCGACGAGGCCGCCGCCGAGGACGACAAGGCCTGAGCCTGCTCCACGCAGCATCCCGTACGGGCCCGTCACCGCCAGGTGGCGGGCCCGTCGGCGTCCCCGGGGTGGTCCGCGTCCGGTCCGAGCGCGACCACGGGCTGGACCGTCGGCAGGGGTGGTGGCCCTCGCGGCGTACCGTCGGAGCCGTGGAGAACGCCGTCGACCCCGCCACCTCGCTGCTGCCTGCGGGTTTCGCGGACGAGATCTGTGCCGACCGTGTCGCGTACGCGCTGCCGCCGCACCTGCCCGACCTCGCCGAACGGGTCCTCCACGCCGCCCTGGCGCTGATGTTCCCGCACTTCACGCGGGAGCCCGGGTGCCGTGCGGCACAGGTCGACACCGACGCGCGGGCCCTCGCCGGGCTGCTCGAGGAGGCCCTCGCGTTGCCCGGCGTCGCGGCGTCGCTGCGCCGCAGCGCCGTGACGGACCTCTTCGCCGCGCTGCCCGAGATCCGGGCGGCGCTGCTGCTCGACGCGCAGGCGACCGCCGACGGCGACCCGGCCGCCTCCGGGGCCGACGAGGTCATCCTCGCCTACCCGGGCTTCTTCGCCACGGCGGTCCACCGCATCGCGCACCGGCTCCACCTCGCCGGAGCGCCGCTCCTGCCGCGCGTCCTCGGCGAGCTGGCCCACCGCGCGACCGGCATCGACATCCACCCCGGCGCGCAGATCGGCGGCTCGTTCGCGATCGACCACGGCACGGGCGTCGTGGTCGGCGAGACCTGCATCATCGGGGAGCGCGTCCGGCTCTACCAGGGCGTGACCCTCGGCGCCCTCGTCGTGCAGAAGGCGTTGCAGAGCAAGCGGCACCCCACCGTCGAGGACGACGTGATCATCTACTCCGGGTCGACCATCCTCGGCGGCGACACCGTGATCGGGGCCGGCAGCCGCATCGGCGGCAACGTGTGGCTGACCCGCAGCGTCCCGCCCGGCTCCTCGGTCGCCTCGAGCGCAGGGATCGACCGCCGGCGCCTGCCGCGAGGCGCGTCCGAGGGGTCGCGGGAAGAAAGCGACCTTGCCCTGGAGTTCCACCTCTAGCCACGCTGCACCCGTGCGCGTCACCTGCGCGTACTCGACACCGACCTCCCAGGAGTCCATGTGAAGGCCGAGAGCATCCTCGACGTCATCGGAAACACCCCCCACGTCAAGCTGAGCCGCCTGTTCGGCGACCGCGTCGACGTGTGGATGAAGCTCGAACGGGCCAACCCGGGCGGCTCGATCAAGGACCGCATCGGTCTGGCCATGATCGAGGACGCCGAGGCCGACGGCACGTTGAAGCCGGGCGGACAGATCGTCGAGCCGACGTCGGGCAACACCGGCATCGGACTGGCCATGGTCGCCGCGGTCAAGGGCTACCCGATCACGCTGGTCATGCCCGAGTCGATGTCCGTCGAGCGCCGGCGGCTGATGGCGGCCTACGGGGCCCGCTTCGTGCTGACCCCACGTGCCGACGGGATGAAGGGCGCCATCGCGCGCGCCGAGCAGCTCGTCGCGGAGCGCGACGGGGCATGGATGCCCCAGCAGTTCGAGAACCCGGCGAACATCGAGGTGCACAAGCGCACCTCCGCCCAGGAGATCCTCACCGACTTCCCCGACGGGGTCGACGTCCTGATCACCGGCGTCGGCACCGGCGGCCACATCACCGGCGTGAGCGAGGTGCTCAAGGAGTCGAACCCCTCGATGCAGACCTTCGCGGTCGAGCCTGCCAAGTCGCCCGTGATCAGCGGGGGGGACCCGTCGCCGCACAAGCTGCAGGGCATCGGGGCCGGCTTCCTGCCGGCGAACCTCCACCGCGACACCCTGGACGGCACGATCCAGGTCAGCGAGGAGGACGCCTTCGGCTACGCCGTGCGCGTCGCCCGCACCGAGGGCATCTTCGTGGGTCCGTCGTCGGGGGCCTCCCTGGCCGCAGTCGCCCAGAAGATCGCCGACCTGCCGGACGGCGCCACCGTCCTGACGTACTGCTACGACACCGGCGAGCGCTACCTCTCGGTCGAGGGGCTCTTCGACAGCGAGGGTGCCGCCGAGGAGTGATCGGGCGCGCGGTCGGCGCCCGGGGCAACCAGTCACCGCACCTGGCCGCTCTACCGTGCATGACCGAGACCGGCTTGGCCCCGCGTGTCCGTCCCGACCCGCGACACTGCAGGTCGGCGTCGGCACCGGCGGCCACGTCACCGGCGTGAGCGAGGTGCTCAAGGAGTCGAACCCTCCGATGAAGACCTTCGCGGTAGAGCCCGCCAAGTCGCCCGTGATCAGCGGGGGGGACCCGTCGCCGCACAAGCTGCAGGGCATCGGGGCCGGCTTCCTGCCGGCGAACCTCCACCGCGACACCCTGGACGGCACGATCCAGGTCAGCGAGGAGGACGCCTTCGGCTACGCCGTGCGCGTCGCCCGCACCGAGGGCATCTTCGTGGGTCCGTCGTCGGGGGCCTCCCTGGCCGCAGTCGCCCAGAAGATCGCCGACCTGCCGGACGGCGCCACCGTCCTGACGTACTGCTACGACACCGGCGAGCGCTACCTCTCGGTCGAGGGGCTCTTCGACAGCGAGGGTGCCGCCGAGGAGTGATCGGGCGCGCGGTTGGCGCCCGGGGCAACCAGTCACCGCACCTGGCCGCTCTACCGTGCATGACCGAGACCGGCTTGGCCCCGCGTGTCCATCCACGACCCGCGACACTGCAGGTCGGCGGTCGAGGTGGAGGGGCGACAAGACCTGTCACGGCCTTGGGGCGCGCCGGTGGCCCCGTCACGGTGGTGGCGGGGCTGCGGCTTGCTGGTCTCCGCGGCTGATCGGGGGTCAGAAGGGTGGTGGTTCGTCGTCCTTCGGTGGGGACGGCGGCGGTGGTGGCGTGTTGGGGTCGGGTGGTCCGACTCTCGTCGGCTTCGCTTTGCGTCGGGGTGGGGGTGGGGGTGGGGGTGCGATGGAGTACTCCAACGGCGGCGGCTCGGGTGCCACGGGTGGTGCCTGGGTGACGTCGAAGGTCCCTTCGGGCATCCGGAGCGTCTTGAGCCCGTGGGGGCTGGTCCACAGGTACACCCCGGGGGTGAGGGTCTCGTAGGACCAGCCGAGGTGGGTCTTGTGCCGGTGGTGGCGCCGACACATGGGCGCCTGGTTGGCCGAGCAGGTCAGGCCTTGGGGCCAGGGCACGCAGTGCTCGTGGTCGCAGGCGCTGGCGGGGCGGGTGCACCGGGGGAAGACACAGGTCTGGTCGCGCAGGGTCGTCTGCTCGCGCAGGTCACCGGTGGACTCGTAGGAGTCGACGTGCAGGTGGTCGTTGAGGTCGATCACCGGTCGGACGGTCACGGTGCCGGCGGTGCGGCACCAGGTGCGGACCTGCTCGGCCAGGACGGGCCGGTGGGTGTTGGACAGCGTGGCGACGCCGTGCTGGGCGACGTCGTAGCCGTGCCCGGTGATCGCCGCGACAGCGACGTGGGCGTGGACACGACCGCGCGCCGGGCGGGGAGCCGGACCGTCGTGACCGTCGGCTCCCACAGACTCATCCGGACTCAGGGTCAGCGTGGACTGGAGCCGGGCGAGGTCACCCAGGGCCGCGGCCCGGCGCACGGTCATGGTGTCGGTCGAGCCGAGGAGCTTCAGCTCGTGGGCCCGGTCGGACAGCGCGGTCTCGAGGTCCAACGCGTCGGCGGCGTCCAGGCAGCCGTTGATGTCGACGGTGCCGGACAGGTCACCGCCCTGCTCACGCAGGTGGATGTGCACCCCCCGCTTCTCCGCGGCCGCCGTGCGTCGGGCCTCGGCGTCCTCGGGCTGCCACCGCGCCAGGGCGGCCTCCACGACCCGGTCGAGCTGGGCGTTGGAGACGGCGTGGGTGAACCCGTTCACGTGGCGGTCGACGTGCTCAGCACCCTCCTCACACAAGATCATCGTGGCCTCGGCGACGGTCTTGGCCCGCCACCACGCACACCGCCCCGACAACACCGCCTCCCACAACCTCGGGAGGCGGTAGCGGACCTCGAGGATCACCCCGAGGAACCGCCTCCCACCATCGGTCGACAACCCCAGGGCGACCGCCATCTCGGTGACCGCGGCCTCCCCGACCAACGGCGCCCCCGGACCCGCCAACGTCAACCCGTGCTCACCGAACCCGGCATGGAACGACGCCTCATCCAGGCTCATGACCTCGTGGGCGATCGCCCACTCCAGCGCGGTGCGGATCTTGCGGACCTCTGCGGCCCGGACCCAGGCCTCGTCGGAGCGCAACGCGTCGAGCAGACCCTGGCGGGTCTCGTCGGTGGCGGCAGCAGCGGGCATGGATCGATGATACTAGAACATGCGTTCGATCGCTAGATCTTCTCCACACGGATCCGGACCGACCTCCGGGCGGGGCCCAAGTCGTCCACCTCCTGGCTCGCCGGCCCCCAGGAGTCGCCCGCAGGGCAAGCGATCGTCCTGGAACCACGACGAGGGCGGTCGCAGTGCGAGGATCTCGTCGTGTCGGTACGACTGCGGAGCATGGGGTCAGGCGACGTCGAGGAGGTCGTTGACCTGGAGCACGCGGGCGCAGTGATCGCGTTCGCAGCGATCTTCGACCAGGGGCGGCACCCGTTCCCGAGGGACGCCGTGCGCGGGCGGTGGACGACGGAGATCGACGATCCCGAGGTCGAGTGCCTGGTCGTCGAGGCCGACGGCGAGGTGGCGGGGTTCGTGGCGCTGCGCGGTGACGAGCTCCTGCACTTCGGGACGGCGCCCGGCACCTGGGGGAGCGGGCTCGCGTCCGCCGCGCTGCGCGAGGCGGAGAGGACGATGAGCGTCGGCGGCGTCCCACGAGCCTGGTTGTGGGTGATGGAGGACAACGTGCGGGCACGGCGCTTCTACGCGCGCTGCGGATGGGCCCGGGTCGAGGGACGCGCGCGGAGCGCCTTCGCGCCGCATCCCGTCCTGCTGCGCTACGAGCGGGACCTGCCCTGGGCCCCGGCGCAGGAGCACGTGCGGGCCTGAGCGGGGCTCAGGCGGTCGGCGGCAAGGAGCGACGAGCACCGAGCCGGCTGCCTCCCAGGTCCGCGCGCTGGCCGGCGACGTAACCGTCACGGCCACCGCTGCCGGAGAGCTGACGGCCGCGTCCGGCCCGCGCGTCCGGGTAGGCGCGTTCGGCCGCGTCGCGGACCAGCGCCGTCCGGTCGGCCAGCACCAGCACGGTGGAGGCACCTGGCGACCCCTGGCGGTCGCTCTCGGCCGCAGCCACCGCGTGCCGCTCGGCCTCGGCGAGCCGGGTCGAGACGGCCGCGGTGAACCCTGCGAGCCAGCTGCGGCGGAACGCGGCGGTGTGCTCCCAGGTCGGCACCGGCGTGACGAGCATCCGCGAGGTGGCCTGCAGGAGCAGGCTGGTGAAGAGCAGCTCGGCCCGCTCCAGGTCGCTGCGGTGGCCGAAGACGTGCAGCGTCCAGGTCGACGTACCCCCGCCCCGACCCTTGATCCGGATCACCTGGCACCGCAGGCGCAGCGCGATCGTGCCCAGCAGGTCGGCCTTGTCGGCGGCGTACGGCGCGTCGAGCGGCACGCGGCGGTCCTCGACCGGGTCGCTGCCCGGGTCGTCGAGCGCGAGCAGCGCAGCGTCGATGCCGTACGCCGCGACGAGCGCCGCCGCCTTCGCGGTGTACGTCTCGGCCTCCTGGACCGTGGCCGCGGGGTCCTCGGCCTTGGCCAGGAGCTTGCGCACCTTGGCCAGCATCGCCTCCCGGGGCACGTCCTGCTCGCTCATCCGACCTCCCTGTCCGGTGCCTCTCGCACCTCTCCGGACCAGCATGGCGCGCGGCTCCGACACCGCGCACGGCCCCTCCACAGCGCGACGCTGCTACCAGGCGTCGTCCAGCAGCCTGATCGCCTCGGCCCGTCCGAGGCCCGCGCGCCGGGCCGAGGCGGCGTACGTCGCGGCGGCGGCCCGGGTCTCGGGCGACGTGCCCGCGGAGGCCACGAAGGTCCCCCGCCTGCCCTCCGTCACGACGACACGGTCCTCCTCGAGCTCGCGGTAGGCGCGCGCGACGGTGTTCACGGCGACGCCGACCTGCTGCGCCAGCGCCCGCACCGTCGGCAGCCGCGTGCCGCGGGGCAGCCGCCCGTCGGCGACCTGCTGGGCGACCTGGACCCGCAGCTGCTCGAACGGCGGCTCGGCGTCCGACGGGTCGATCGTGAGCGTGATCTCGGTGGTGTCCATCGGTCCCTCCTCGGCGGGTTGCCCGGTGAGGCTAGCCGCGGACTCTGGTAGACCCTCCCCATGACCCACGACCAGCCCGTCCTCGTGGTCGGCGAGGCCCTCGTCGACATCGTCGTCGAGCCCGACGGCGCGCGACGCGAGATGGCCGGCGGCAGCGCGGCCAACGTCGCGGTCGCGCTGGCCCGCCTCGGCCGGCCCGTCCGGTTCGCCACGGCGTACGCCGACGACCGGCTCGGCGCGATGCTGGGCGACCACCTCGCGGCCTCGGGGGTGGGCTTCGCCGGCGAGCCCCGGGTCCTCGACCACACCTCCAGCGCGGAGGCCACCATCGGCGACGACGGGTCGGCCTCCTACGTCTTCGACCTCGAGTGGCGCCTCGGACCGCTCGAGGAGATCTCGCCGCGCGCCGTCCACGTCTGCTCGATCGCCGCGGTCCTGCAGCCGGGGTGCGAGGACGTCGTCGCGATCCTCGAGCGGCACCGCCAGCGCGCCCTCGTGACCTACGACGTCAACGCCCGGCCCTCCATCACCGGCACCGGACCGGCCCTGGTGGCCGCCGTCGAACGCGTCGCGGCGCTGTGCGACGTGGTCAAGGCCAGCGACGAGGACCTCGAGCAGCTCTGGCCGCACCTCGACGAGGCCGGCGCCGCCCAGCACCTGCTCGGCCTGGGGGCGAGCGGCGTCGCCGTCACCCGGGGCGGCTCCGGGGCGGCCTGGTACACCACCGACTCGCTCGTCGAGGTCACGGCGACGTCGACCACGGTGGCCGACACGATCGGCGCGGGCGACACCTTCTCGGCCGGGATCCTCGACGCGCTGTGGGACGACCCCGACCGTGACCGCCGCGAGGTGCTCGCCCGGGCGGCGCGCCTGGCCGCGGTGACCGTGTCCCGACCCGGCGCCGACCCGCCGTGGAGCCACGAGCTCACCTAGCCACCGCTCGGCCGGGCACGTCCGAGTGGCCCCGCTCCAGCCAGGCGTGCACCAGCGGCACCACGCTGGCGCCCTCACCTGTGGCCGCGGCGACGCGCTTCATCGAGCCCGCGCGGATGTCGCCGGCGGCGAAGACGCCGGGCAGCGTGGTGGCGAGGTTCTCGGGCGGCAGGCCGTCGGACCACCGCGCGTGGGGGACGTCGCGGCCGGTGAGCACGAAGCCACGCTCGTCGCGGCCGACCTCGTCGGGCAGCCACTCGCAGTGCGGCTCCGCCCCGAGGAGCAGGAAGAGCCCCGCCGCGGCGACCTGCTCGGTCGTGGCGTCGCGGACGTCCTCGAGGCACAGCCACTGCAGCCGGTCGTCGCCGCCACCGTCGACCACCCGGGTGTGGGCGCGCACCGAGATCCGCGGGTGGTGGCCGATCTCGGTCACGAGGTAGGACGACATGGTCTCCGCGAGCCCGTCGCGGCGCACCAGCACCGTCACCGACCGCGCGAAGCGCGCCAGGTGCACGGCGGCCTGGCCGGCGGAGTTGCCGCCGCCGACGACGTACACGTCCTGGTCGGCCATCTCGCGGGCCGCGGTCAGCGCGGCGCCGTAGTGCACGCCCGCACCGACGAGCTCCTCGAGCGGCTCGACCCGCAGCTTGCGGTAGGCCACCCCGGTCGCGACGAGCACGGCCCGGGCGTGGACCTCGCCCTGGTCGGTGCACAGCCGGTGCGGCGCGCCGCCGGTCCCGGGCAGGAGGTGCTCGACCTGCCAGCCGGTGAGGAAGGTCGTCCCGAAGCGCAGGGCCTGGTTGCGCGCGCGCTGGGCCAGCCGCATCCCGGACACCCCGCGGGGGAACCCGAGGTAGTTGCGGATCATCGACGACGTGCCCGCCTGACCGCCGACGGCCTCGGCCTCCAGCACCGCGGTCGAGAGGCCCTCGGAGGCGGCGTACACCGCAGCCGCGAGGCCCGCCGGTCCGCCGCCGACGACCGCGAGGTCGACGACCCCGTCGACCTCCTGTCCGCTCGCCCGACCGAAGATCGCGAGCGCGACGTCGCGCACCGAGCGCGGGAGCAGCGTGCGGCCGTCCATCGAGACCACCCACGGGTACGCCGGGTCGCCCTCCAGCGTGTCGCGGGCGGCCCGGCCGACCTCGCTGTCGGGGTGGTGGACCCGGTGGGGCAGGCCCATCCGGTCCAGGAAGTCGCGGATGGCGAGCGTGAGCGCGTCGGCGCCCGGTGCGATCACGCTGACCGACTCGACCTCGGGTGCCGCGGCGGTCGAGGCCCAGTCGGAGAGCAGGTCGCTGACCGCCTGGTGGAACTCCTCGTCGCGCGCCGCCTGCGGCATCAGCAGGTAGGCGTCGTACTTGCCCGACGCCATGCCGGTGCGCAGGGCGGGTGCGTCGAGGAGGAACCAGTCGCGGTGCGCCGCGACCATCCGGCGCGCCGTCGGCACCACCGTGCGCCAGGCGTGGAACGCGGTGAGCACCGTGCTGTCCGGCAGTCGGGAGTCGCTCACGAAGAGCGCCACCTGGCGCCCGGCCGCACGCACCTCCTCGGCGACGTCGATCGCCTGCGAGCACGACGTCGCCGTCCGTACGTCGTAGTCGACCGCGTAGCGCTCGAAGCCGGCCCTCAGCTGGTCGAGGTGCTCGTCGGCGGTGAGGATGAGCACGGGTGGGGGTGCGGAGACGGACACCCCTCCAGCCTAGGCTGGAGGGGTGCGCCTGCGGATCGACCTCGCCTACGACGGCGCCGGGTTCCACGGCTGGGCGACCCAGCCGGGCCTGCGCACCGTGCAGGCCGAGCTGACCGAGGCCCTGGCCACCTCGCTGCGGCTGCCGGCCGACGGAGGCCCCGACGGCACCGAGCGGGTCCGGGTGGTCTGCGCCGGGAGGACCGACACGGGAGTCCATGCGCGGGGCCAGGTCTGCCACGTCGACATCGCCTCCGAGCGCATCGCCCGGTCGGCTCCGCAGGGCGTCCACCGCCTCGTCCGACGGCTCAACGGGATCCTGGCCCCCGACGTGCGTGTCCGGCGTACCGCGGCGGCCCCGCACGGCTTCGACGCCCGGTTCTCGGCGCTGTGGCGCCGCTACACCTACCGGGTCGCCGACGCCCCGACGCTGCTGGACCCCCTGACCCGCGGCCACGTGCTCACCTGGCCGCGCGAGCTCGACACCGTCGCCATGCAGGCGGCCGCCAGGACCCTCCTGGGGCGCCACGACTTCGCCTCGTTCTGCAAGCGGCGCGAGGGCGCCACGACGATCCGCACGCTGCTCGACCTCGACGTCGAGCGTGCACCGGACGGACTGGTCGAGCTCCGGGTGCGCGCCGACGCGTTCTGCCACTCCATGGTCCGCTCCCTGGTCGGCTGCCTGATCGCCGTCGGCGAGGGAAGGCAGGGGGGCTCCTGGGCCGGCGAGCTGCTGGCCCAGCGCAGCCGGGACCCCATGCTGAGCGTGGCGCCGGCCCGCGGGCTCACGCTGGAGGAGGTCGCCTATCCCGACGACGCGTCGCTGGCCGAGCGCGCCGAGCAGACCCGGGCCCGCCGCACCCTCGAGGACGTCGAGCAGGTCGACCGATGAGGACCGTGGACCCGTGAGCGAGGACCACTACTTCAGCGCCGACCCAGGCGTCGCCTTTGTCCGCAAGCCGGTGCGCGCGAGCATCTGGGGCCGCGACCTCGAGCTCGTCAGCGGCTCGGGGGTCTTCGCCCAGGGCCGCCTGGACTCGGGGACCGCGGTGCTGCTGCGCGAGACTCAGCCTCCCGAAGGCGTCGGCCGGGTGCTCGACCTCGGGTGCGGCTGGGGCGTGATCGGTGTCGTGCTTGCGCTCGCGGTGCCGCGGGTCGAGGTGACCTGCGTCGACGTCAACGAGCGCGCCCTCGCGCTGACCCGGGAGAACGCCGTGGCGCACGGCGTCGCCGACCGGGTGGTCGCCGTGACCCCGGACGGCGTCGACGAGAGCACGACGTACGACGAGATCTGGTCGAACCCGCCGATCCGGATCGGCAAGCCGGCCCTGCACGAGCTGCTGCTGAGGTGGCTCCCGCGCCTGGCCCCAGGAGGTCGCGCCGTGCTGGTCGTCAACAAGAACCTCGGCGCCGACTCGCTGCAGCGCTGGTTGGGCGAGCAGGGCTGGCCCGCGACGCGGCTGGTGAGTGCGAAGGGCTTCCGGGTGCTGGAGGTACGCCGCGTCGCGGTGTGAGCCTCAGCAGCGGGCGCCGGGCAGCGCGTCGCCGCGCAGGTCGCCCGCGACGGTGGAGTCCTCGAGCACGGTGTAGACCTCCCACCGCTCCCCGACTGGTGCGCCCTCGACCCAGACCTCGTCCTCCTCGCGCACCACGTGGCCTCGGGGACCAGCCTCGCGTGGACCGCCTCCACGTCCGCGGTGTCGTCCACCTCGATGCCGAGGTGGTGGATCGACCCTCCCCGGCCCGGGTCGTGGACCAGGACGAGCGTGAGGGCGAGATCGTCGACGTCGAGGGCGAGCTGGACGCGGCTCGTCGGTCCTCCAGGTGGGTGTCTCGTGCGCACACATCGACCGACGTCGATGCCCGAACCAGGTTGCCGTGCATATCGACGTCTGTCAATATCGACGCATGTCGAGGTCCCAGCGTGCGTCCCGGCCCAGCGCGGCGGATGCGCTCGCGTGCTGCGCCCCGCTGACCCGCTCGCCCCTCGCCGCCGACGACGCGGCCCGGGTCGCACCCCTGCTCAAGGCGCTCGCCGACCCGGTGCGCCTGCGTCTGCTCTCGTTGGTCGCAGCCCACGACGGCGGCGAGGCGTGCGTGTGCGACCTCAACGACGCCTTCGAGCTGTCCCAGCCCACGATCAGCCACCATCTCAAGGTGCTCGTGGACGCGGGGCTCCTGGAGCGCGAGAAGCGCGGTGTGTGGGCCTACCACCGCATCGCGGCCGGCGTGCTGGCCGACCTCGGGACGCTGCTCGGCTCGGTGGCGGCGCGGTGAGCGTGGCGACGACCTCCCGGGAGCCGACCGCGAGCAGGACCCTGTCGCGCCGCGCCGGGGCCGAGCTGGTCGGCACGGCGTTCCTGGTCGCGGCCGTCGTCGGCTCCGGGATCGCCGCGAGCCGGCTCTCGCCCGACGACGTCGGCCTCCAGCTGCTCGAGAACAGCCTGGTCACCGGGGCGGCGCTGATCGCGCTGATCCTGGCCCTGCAGCCGGTCTCCGCGGCCTTCAACCCGGTCGTGACCCTGGTCGAGCGGGCCCTGGGCCTGGTCACGACCCGCGACGTGCTCGCGCTCGTCCCCGCGCAGATGGTCGGCGGGGTGGTCGGCGCGGTCCTCGCCAACCTGATGTTCGACCTCGACGCGGTGACGCTCTCGACCACCGACCGCGCAGGGGGCGGGGTGTGGCTGGCCGAGGTGGTCGCCACGCTCGGCCTGGTGCTGGTCGTCTTCGGCTCGATCCGCTCGGGGCGCACCGAGACCATCGCGTACGGCGTGGGCGGCTACATCACCGCGGCGTACTGGTTCACCAGCTCGACCAGCTTCGCCAACCCCGCCGTGACGGTGGCGCGGATGTTCTCCGACACCTTCGCCGGCATCGCGCCCGGGTCGGTGCCGGCGTTCTTGGGCCTGCAGCTGGTCGGTGGCGCCCTCGCCGTGGCCGCCGTCGCCTTCCTCTACCCGACCGTGTCCCTGCCGGAGGAGCCCGGATGAGCGAGCGACCGAGCGTGCTGTTCGTCTGCGTCCACAACGCGGGCCGCTCCCAGATGGCCGCGGGTTACCTCGCCCACCTCGGCGGTGGCCGCGTCGAGGTGCTCTCGGCCGGCTCCGCCCCGGGTGGGACGGTCAACCCCGTCGCGGTCGAGGCGATGGCCGAGGAGGGCATCGACATCGCCGGCGCGCAGCCGAAGGTGCTCACCGACGACGCCGTGCGGACCTCCGACGTGGTGGTCACGATGGGATGCGGCGACGCATGCCCGTTCTACCCCGGCAAGCGCTACGAGGACTGGGTCCTCGACGACCCCGCCGGGCAGGACATCGAGGCCGTGCGCCCGATCCGCGACGAGATCCGGCGTCGGGTCGAGGTGCTGCTCGGCGAGCTGGCGCCCCGGGAGCAGGCGCCCCGGGAGTAGGCGCCGGCGGCGAGATCGCCGCCGTGCGAGCTCGCTCCGGGCTCGCTCACCCGGCCCCGACGAGCAGCAGGGTCCCGGCGAAGACGACGCCGGTGATCACCAGCACGACGCTGGTGTAGCCCAGGATGTCGCGCACCCGCAGGCCCGCCACGGCCAGCAGCGGCACCGCCCAGAAGGGCTGGATCATGTTGGTCCACTGGTCGCCGTAGGCGATCGCCATGATCACGACCGGTTGCGAGACCCCGAGCTGCTCGGCCGCGGTCGCGAAGATCGGGGCCTGGAGCGCGAACTGGCCGCCGCCTGAGGGCACGAAGACGTTGACCAGACCGGCGGAGAGGAAGGCGAGGACCCCCAGCGTGCCGGAGGTGGCGACGCCCACGATCGCGTCGCTGAGCATCGCCGCCAGACCGCTGGCGCTCATCATCGCCGCGATCCCGGCGTAGAGCGGGTACTGCAGCAGCACCTCGACGACGGTGCGACCGCCGCGGGCGACCAGGGCGGCGAGCTCGCGGGCGTTGCCCACCACCAGCAGGACCAGCGCCAGGAAGGTCCAGTTGACGATGTCGAGGGTCAGGTCGAAGCCGTTGTCGAGGAAGTAGAGCACCAGGTAGAGCGCGAGCAGCACGCCCATCGTCAGGGTGACCAGGCGGGAGGTCTCCATGCGGTCGGCGGGGGAGCCGGTCTCCTGCGGGCCTGCCCCGTCCTGCTCCGAGCCGGCGTCGGGCACGACCTCGAGCGCGGCGTCCGGGGCCTCGCGCACGTCCTCACCGGGCCCGGGCGCCATCAGCGGCATCGCGATCGCCAGCACGACCAGGGTCACCACGATGGCGGTGATGTTCCACCAGGCGAAGATGGTCTCCGAGACCGGGACGACGTCCATCCCGAGGGTGGCGGCGTAGACGCCGCTCTCGGTCGCGGCGTTGAGGGGCCCGGACCCCGAGTAGCCCATGTGCCAGACCACGAAGCCGGCGTACGCCGAAGCCACGAGCAGCGGGTAGTGCAGCGGGGTGCCGCGGTCGCGGAAGCGGCGCGCCACCTCGACGGCGACCACCCCGCCGACGATGAGGCCGAGACCGAAGCTGAGCAGCGAGGCCAGCCCGGCGACGACCGCCACGAACGCGTACGCCGAGCGGGCGCCGCGTGGGACGCGGGCGACGACCGCGAGCAGACGGCGTACGGGCGGGAGGTTGGCCAGGGTGTAGCCGAGCAGCAGCACGAGGGCCACCTGGGTCATGAACGAGAGCAGGTCGGTCAGTCCGGCACCCCACGCCAGGGTGAGCTCCTTCGGGCCGGTGTCGGTCAGCGCGAGCGACAGTGCGGCCACGACGACCGTGAGCACGACGGCGAACACGAACGCGCCGGGCAGCCAGCGCTCGACGATACGGCTGGCGGGTCCGGCGATCTTGCGCAACATCGGTCTCACTCCATCGGGTCGGGGACTCGTGCGTCAACTGCGGTGGGGCGTCGGGAGACGACGACGGCCGGGGGCCGGGCGGGGCCCGGCCCCCGGCCGGGGGTCGCTGCTGGTGGCGCTGCCGTGGCCGGGTCGGCTCAGCCCTGCTCGGGCGGGATGCCACCCTCGGGCGGGCTGTCCTCGGCCGAGCCCGAGGAGTCCTCGGTGATCTCGGCGTCACCGATGTCGGTCGTGAGCACCGGGGTGAGCTCCTTGGTCTTCTCGCCCTGGATCTCGACGATCTGCATGCCCGAGATCCCCAGGTGGGAGTCCGAGGAGAAGCGGAACGGCGCCAGCGGCGGGCCGCCGAACTCGCTGCCCTGCTCCTCGACGGCCTGGACCAGGCCGTCGCGGGTCAGCTCGGGACCCGCCGCCATGAGCGACTGGACGAACGCGTAGGCCTGGCTCATGCCGTAGATGCGGTAGTTGGTCAGGTCGCCGTCGCCGCCGTTGGCGTCCCACACCTCGTTCCACAGGGCGACCCACGGGTCGTCGGGGGTGTCGATGCCGGGGATGTAGGCCGAGGTCATCACGCCGTCGAGCGCCCCGCCACCCTTGACCGCACCTTCGGAGAAGGTGTTGAGCAACGAGCCCACCAGGGCGGCGTCGGAGCCGACGTTGGAGTAGTACCAGTCCGGCTGGAAGCCGACCTGCAACGAGACCAGCTGGCTCAGGGCGGTGTAGGAGGGGGTGTTGAAGCCGAGCACGAGGTCCGCGCCGGAGGCCTTCAGCGCACTGATCTGCGGGCCGAGCTCGGTGTTGCCGGAGGTGTAGCGCACGGTCTCGACGATCTGGTCGTCGATGAACTGACGGACCCCGGCCTCGCCGTCGCGGCCGAAGTCGTCGTCCTGCAGGAAGAGGCCGACCTTGGCGTCGGGCATGTTCTCGGCGACGTACTGGCCGATGATCTTGCCCTCGATCTCGTAGTCGGGCTGCCAGGAGAAGGTGTACGGGTTGGCCTCCACGTCGTCGCCCCACGCCAGGGCGCCGGAGGAGACGAACATGTCGGGCACGCCCTCGGAGTTGAGGAAGTCCAGCACGGCGGTGTGGGTCGGGGTGCCGAGCCCGCCGACCATCGCGAAGATCTCGTCCTCCAGGACCAGCTGGTCGGTGACCTTGCTGGTGTTCGAGGGGTTGTAGCCGTCGTCCTCGACCAGGTAGTCGATCTGGCGGCCGTAGACGCCGCCGGCGGCGTTGACGTAGTCGAAGTAGGCCTTCGCGCCGGTCGGGATCTCGCTGTAGCCGGGAGCGGCGACCCCGGTCAGGGGGAAGTGGGCGCCGATCTTGATGCTGTCGTCGGTCACACCGGGGGTGTCCGCGGCGCTGTCGGCCCCGGACCCGCCGCTGGACTCGCGGTCCGCGCCGGCGCCGCAGGCGGCGAGGCCGAGGGTGAGCACCGTCGCAGCGGCGGTCAGCCCGGCCAGACGCGGCGCACGGCCGCCCCCTCGTGGTCGCCGTGGGTGGAGGCTGGTCATGGCTGTTCTCCCTTCGTGGTGGTGACACGTCGGTGCGCCCCGTCCGGGGAGCCGTGTCCTTCGTGGTGGTCCTGGTCGTCGGCGGAGGACGCGACGGCGCCGCTGCCCGCCGAGGTCGGGGCGCTGCGACCGCCCGCGGTGGCGACGGCCGGCGTGCCGGCACGCTTCGCGGCCCGCGAGGCGCGCAGGCGCAGCAGCGAGCCGACCAGCCCGGCGGGGGCGAGCAGGATGACGAGGATCATCACCGCGCCGTAGGCGAGCGGGGCGAGCTCGGCCGCCGCGATGCTGTCGAGGCCGCGTGCGGTGCCGAAGTCGGTGGCGATGCGGACGGTGTAGGTGAGCAGCAGCGCGCCGATGATGGCCCCGGAGAGGGTCCCGAGTCCGCCCAGGACGACGGCGGTGAGCAGCGTGAGGCTCAAGGTCAGCTCGAAGGCGGTCGGGGCGGCCAACCGGATCTGGATCGCCATCAGAGCCCCGGCCAGGCCGGCGACGGCGGCGCTGACGGTGAACGCCGTGACCCGGGCACGGGCGAGGTTGATGCCGGCCAGCTCGGCCGAGACCTCGTCGTCGCGCACGGCGGCCCACTGGCGCCCGGTGCGGCCGCGGATGAGGTTGGCGAGCAGGAAGAACACCGCGATCAGGATCGCCCAGCCGAGCACGGCGTAGTACTGGGTGCGGCTCGGCTCGGAGCCGGTGAGGAAGAAGACCGCGTCCAGGAACCAGCCCGGGGCGTCGGGGCTGCTCACGCGCAGGCCCTGCTCGCCGCCGAGCGTCTGGGAGAACTGGCGCGCGATGCCGGGCACCGCGATCGCCAGGGTCAGCGTCGCTCCGGCGAGGTAGGGCCCGTGCAGCCGGGCCGCAGCGATCCCGACGACGACACCCACCACGAGCGCGACCAGGAGGGAGGCGAGCAGGATCAGCGGGAGGGGGAGCGCGGTCTCGGG
Organism: uncultured Actinomycetota bacterium; assembly: GCA_963760555.1. Classification (GTDB taxonomy): domain Bacteria; phylum Actinomycetota; class Actinomycetes; order Propionibacteriales; family Nocardioidaceae; genus Nocardioides. The sequence goes on from CAVXDJ010000005.1 coordinate 272,208, forward strand.
CTCGGCGAGCAGCAGCGCGGTCGTGTAGGCGCCGATCGCCATGAACGCCCCGTGACCGAGCGAGATCTGACCGTTGATGCCGGTCAGCACGGTCAGCCCGCCGGCGGCGAGGGCGATGTAGGCGAGCTCGGTGAGCTGGCGGTTGCGGAAGTCGTCCAACGACATCAGGACGACCACGACCACGACGAGCCCGAGCAGTGCCAGGGTGGCGTGGCGCACCAGCGTGTTGGACCACGCGCGGTTCAGCAGCGTCATCTCGGCCTCCTCAGACCCGCCGGGCCTGGGCCTGGGCGAACAGTCCGGACGGTTTGAGGGTCAGCACCAGCATCAGGATCACCAGCGCGGCCAGCGGCACGACCTGCGAGCCGACGTACCCGCTGACCAGCGACAGCGAGAGACCGAGGAGCACGCCCCCGACGACGGCCCCGACGGGGCTGTCGAGACCACCGAGGACGGCGGCGACGAAGCCGTAGACCACGACGGGATCCATGTAGCCCGGGTGGACCAGCGCCCCGCTGCCGATGAGCAGCCCCGAGAGGGAGCCGACCACGGCCGCGAGGGCCCAGCCGAGGGTCAGCATCGAGCCGACCCGGACGCCGAGGAGCTTCGCGACCTCCTGGTTGAACGCCGAGGCCCGCATCTTCAGCCCGAGGTCGGTGTAGCGGAACAGCGCCGTGAGCAGAGCCATCGTGAGGCCCACCGCGACCAGGATGAAGATGCCGGTCGGGGTGAGCCCGAAGGTGGTGCCGCCGATCGAGAGCCCGCGCACCGAGAACGGTGAGGGGAAGGAGCGGAACTGGCTGGAGAAGATGATCGCCGCAGCCGCGTGCAGCACGACGAACAGGCCCAGGGTGAGGATCACGGGATTGATCTCGGAGCTGTGGTCGACCCGGCGGATCAGCGCGAACTCGACGACGGCGCCGAGCACGAGACCCGCGAGCAGCGCCACGACGAACGCCGACCAGTAGGGCCAGCCAGCGTCGATGAGCTCGAGGGCGAGCAGCGTGGTGATCATCGCCATCGGGGCCTGGGCGAAGTTCACGATCCGTGTGGAGCGCCAGATCAGCACGAGCGCGAGGGCGAACGCGGCGAAGACCGCTCCGAGGGTCAGCCCCGACAGGAGGGTGTTGAGCAGCTGCATCGAGTCCTCCTTAGAAACCGAGGTAGGCGTGGCGGAGCTTGTCGTCGGCTGCGAGCGTGGAGGCCTTCTCGTCGGCGACGACCTGGCCGAGGTTGAGCACGACGCCGTGGTCGGCGATGGACAGGGCGCTACGGGCGTTCTGCTCGACCAGGAGGACCCCGAGCCCCTCGCTCTCCACGAGGCGACGCAGCAGCGCGAAGATCTGCGAGACGATGCGGGGCGCGAGGCCGAGCGACGGTTCGTCGAGCAGGAGCATCCGGGGCCGGGCCATCAGCGCCCGACCCACCACGAGCATCTGGCGCTCCCCGCCGGAGAGCACGTGGGCCACCGCCGAGCTGCGCTGGCCCAGGACCGGGAAGAGGTCGTAGACGTGGTCGAGGTCGCCCGCGGTCACCTTGCCGCCGCGGCCGAGCCCGCCGAGGCGGAGGTTCTCCTCGACGGTGAGCTCGGTGATGACGCCACGCCCCTCGGGCACGTGGGACAGGCCGAGGCCGGGCATCTTCTCGGGGGCGGTGCCGACGAGGTCGGTGCCCTCGAAGGTCGCGCTGCCCGAACCGGGACGCAGCAGGCCCGAGATCGTGCGGAGCAGCGTGGTCTTGCCCGCGCCGTTCGCGCCCAGGACCGCGGTGATCCGCGCCGCCTCGGCGGTGAAGGTCACGTCGTCGAGGGCGCGCACGGCGCCGTAGCTCGCCGTCAGGTTGCGCAGCTCGAGCATCTCAGGCCGTCCCCTCGGCGGGCTCGCCGACCGGTTCGACGTCGGCCTCGTCCTCGTCGCTCGCGTCGTCGCTCGCGTCGTTGCCGAGGTAGGCCGAGAGGACGGCAGGGTCCTCCTGCACCTCGGCCGGTGTCCCGTCGGCGATCACCTTGCCGAAGTCGAGCACGGTGATCTGGTCGCACACCCGCATGACCAGGTCCATGTGGTGCTCGACGAGCATCACCGACATGTCGGCGCGCAGCGTGCCGATGAGCTCGGCGAGCTCGTCCATCTCCTCGGTCGACAGCCCGCTCGCCGGCTCGTCGAGCAGCAGCAGCGTGGGCTCGGCCACGAGGGCCCGTGCGAGCGCGACCCGCTTGCGCAGGGCGTACGGCAGGCTCGGCGGGAACCTGCCCGCGTGCTCGGCGATGCGCAGGCGCTCCAGAGCCTCCATCGCACGCGCCCGCAGCCGGGTCTCGTCGCGGGTGGCGCCCGGCAGGGCGAGCAGCGTCCCCCAGAAGCCCGAGCGGGCGTGCCGGTCCGCGCCGGTCATCACGTTGTCGAGCACGCTCATCCGGTCGAAGAGGCCCAGTCCCTGCAGGGTGCGGGCCATCCCGTGACCGGCCAGCTGGTGCGGGCGCAGCCGCTCGATCGACTCGCCGCGGCGTACGACCCCGCCGGTGTCGGGTCGGATGAAGCCGCAGGCGACGTTGAACAGCGTCGTCTTGCCGGCCCCGTTGGGCCCGATCACCCCGTGCACCGCGTGCTCGGCGACGGTGAGGCCGGCCTGGTCGAGAGCCGTGACGCCGCCGAAGGTGACGGTCACCGCGCGCAGCTCGATCGCGGCGGCCCGGTCGGCTGCGGGGTGCTGCTCCCCCGGAGGGGCGTGCGACGTCGACGCGGTCTCCATGGTGTCCTTGGGTCGTCGGGGGATGCTGCGTTGTGACTACCGCCACTACCTTGGTCGATCTGCACAGAACATGCATGGGGCTCAGTGCCCAAGTTTGTTGGTCAGGGGGCCCGGTCCTGCCGTGGGGTCTGGTCAGAATTGTGCGTTCGGTGAGAATCTGTCGGCGTGACCGTGGTCGGTGAATCTCATCGCAGAGACGCCGAGCACGCCTGGGGGAGGCTCTACGAGCGCTCGGACGCGATCGCCGACGCCATCACGTTGACGTTGTTCGAGCGCGACGACGAGACCTACGAGCGGTTCGGGCCCGACGTGCGTGTCGACGTACGTCAGAGCACGCGCGAGCACATCCGGCGTGGGCTGGCGGTGCTCTCCGGCGAGCGCGACCAGCTCGACCAGGCGCGGGAGACCTGGCGTGAGACCGGTCGACGCAGGGCCCGCCAGGGGGTGCCGCTGGAGACCGTGCTCAACGCCTACATCACCGGCGCCCGGATGCTCTGGGAGGCGCTCGTCGAGCACAGCCGGCGCATCGCCGACACGCAGGCCGACGCCGACCTGCTGATCCGGGCGGCGAAAGCGGTGTGGACGAACCTCGACGTCCAGAACGGCGTGCTGATCGAGGCCTACCACCGGGAGTCGGCGCGGCTGCAGCGCCAGGACCTGCAACGTCAGCAGGCCGTGCTCGACGGGCTGCTCGAGGGGCGCGGCGCGGACCCGGACTTCGCCCGCGACGCCCGTGACGCGCTCTCCTTGACCGCGGAGGACCCGGTGGCGTGCGTCGTCGTCCTCGGCGACGAGTCGCCGATGGACGCGCTGGCGCCCGCGGAGGACCGGCTCGACCGGCTCGGGGTGAAGGCGTTCTGGCACCTGCGCGGCGGGGTCTACCTGGGACTGCTGGGTGGTCCGCTGCCCGACGAGGCGGGCCTGGTCGAGATCTTCGGCGCCGGGCTCGCCGGCGGTGGAGGGGCGCCCGGCCGGGTCGGCCTGGCGCTGTGCGCGGAGGGCGTCGCCGGCTTCGCGACGGCCTTCCAGCTCGCGACGCGGGCGGCCGAGACCTTGCCGCGCCACGAGCGGGGGGTGGTCACGGTCGGTGACCGGCTGCCGGAGGTCCTGCTCGCCGGCAGCCCGCAGATGCTGCCGTTGCTGCTCGCCGAGACGCTCGGTCCGCTGGAGGCGCTCCCGGGCCACCAGAGCCGTACCCTGCTCGACACGCTGGCCGCGCTGCTGCGCCACGACGGCTCACCGACGCACGCCGCCGCGGACCTCTACTGCCACCGCAACACCGTGATCTACCGCCAGCGCCAGATCGAGGAGCTCACCGGTCGACGCCTCACCGATGCCCGCGACAAGCTCCTGCTGTCCCTGGCGATGATCGCCCGCCGCACCAGCCCCTGACCGCCGAAGTTCCACCCTTTGCGAGCCGAGGTGCCACCCTTTGCACGGCGAGGTGCCACCCTTTGCACGGCGAGCGCAACGGCCCCAGTGCGGATCCTCGGGGGGACACCCGCCACGCGAGCGATGACCGGAACCTCGGCTGACAAACGCCGGAACCTCGGCCGACAGTTACTGGCACCTCGGCTGGCAAGGGCTGGAACCTCGGCGGTCACACGAAGGCGCTGATGCCGGTCTCGGCGCGGCCGATGAGGAGCTTCTGGATCTGGCTGGTGCCCTCGTAGAGGGTCATCACGCGGGCGTCGCGCAGGTACTTCGAGGGCGGGTACTCATCGACGTAGCCGGCGCCGCCGTGGACCTGGATGGCGTTGTTGGCGGCGCGGACGGCGGCCTCCGAGGCGAAGAGCTTGGCCTTGGACGCCGCCAGGCCGAAGGGCTCGCCGCGATCGATCAGGTCCGCGCAGCGCCACACCAGCAGCCGTGCGGCGTCGGCGTCGAGGGAGATGTCGGCGATCATGTCCTGCACCATCTGGAACCCCGCGAGCGGCCGGCCGAACTGGGTGCGGTGGGTGGCGTACTCCACCGACGCCTCCAAGCAGCCCTGCACGATGCCCACGCAGCTCGCGGCCACCGCGAGGCGGCCCTTGTCGAGCGAGCTCATGGCGATCTTGAAGCCCTGGCCCTCCTCGCCGAGCATGGCCGAGGCGGGGACGCGGACGTCGGAGAGGAAGAGCTCGGCGGTGGCCTGGCCGCGCAGGCCGAGCTTGCCCTTGATCTCGCGGGCCTCGAAGCCCTCGGCGTCGGTCGGGACGAGGAACGCGGTGACGCCCCTCGGGCCGTCGCCACCGGTGCGGGCGAAGATCAGCGCGACGTCGGCCCAGGTGCCGTTGGTGATGTAGAGCTTCTGGCCGGAGATGACGAAGTCGTCGCCGTCGCGGACCGCCTTGGACGTCAGGTTGCCGGCGTCCGAGCCGGTGTCGGGCTCGGTGAGGCCGAAGCAGCCGAGCTTGGTGGCGCTCGCGAGCTGCGGCAGCCACTCCTGCTTCTGCTCCTCGGTGCCGTGGAAGAGGATCGACTTGCCGACCAGGCCGGAGGAGACCGAGACGATGCCGCGCAGCGCGGAGTCGGCGCGGCCGAGCTCCTCCATGGCCAGCGCGTACAGGACGTAGTCGCCACCCACGCCGCCGTACTCCTCGGGGATCGTGAGACCGAAGAAGCCGAGCTCGGCCATCTTGGGCACGATGTCGAGGTCGACCGACTCGCGGCGGTCCCACTCGACGCGGAACGGCACCGCCTCCTTGTCGAGGAACTGTCGGGCGATCTCTCGGAAGCTCTGCTGCTCGTCACTGAGGCTCAGGTCCATGACGTCGATCCTGCCTGGTCGGTGGTGGGGGGCGGTAGGTCGACGAGGACCGCGAGGTCGTCGCGGTGGGCGGTCGGGGAGCCGAGGGTCGAGGCCCCGGCCTTCGCGCGCTTGAGGTGCAGGTGGCACGGGTGCTCCCAGGTCATCCCGAGCCCGCCGTGCAGCTGGACCGCCTCCTCGGCGGCGTGCACGGCCACGTCGGAGCACCAGGACTTCGCGACCGCGGTGGCGACGGCCCCGTCGGCGTCTCCGGCGACGATCGCGGCGGCGGCGTACCGGGCGGTCGCGGTGGCCTGCTCGACCTCGCAGTAGAGGTCGGCCAGCCGGTGCTTGAGGGCCTGGTAGCCGCCCACGACGCGGCCGAACTGGCGCCGCTCGCCGAGGTAGGCGACGGTCGCCTCGAGGCACCAGGTGGCGACCCCGACGAGGTCGGCGGCGACCAGCGTCGCGCCGGTGGCGAGACCGTTCGCGACGGCGCCGTGTGCGTCGCCGTCGATCCCGACCGCGGCTGCACCGTCGAGACGTACGTCGGCCAACGGGCTGCTCATGTCGAGCGAGACGACCGGGGTCAGCGTGACGGCCTCGTCCGGCACGCGGACCGCGACGAGCGCGGGTCCGCGGGCACCGTTGACCGGCACCAGCAGGAGGCCCGCGGGGGCGCCTCCCACGACACCGACGACCGAGCGCACCTCGCCTGACACCGTGCCGTCCGCGGAGAGGGTGAGCGGCACGAGGTGGTCGATCCGGTGGGCGGTGACCGGCGCGAGGAGGGCGGCGACCAGCCCTTCGGCGAGCTCGCCGAGCAGGTCGCCGGCCCGCAGCGAGGCCAGCACCGTCGTGGCGACCACCGCCGAGGAGAGGTACGGCGCCGGGCTGCACGCGCGACCCAGCTCGTCGAGCACCGCGGCGGCCTCGGTCGCGCCCGCTCCGGCGCCGCCGTGCTCCTCGGGCACCAGCAGTCCGGTCAGACCGAGCTCGACGAGCCCGGACCAGACGTCGGCACCGACCGAGTCGTCGCCGTCGTAGCAGGCCGCGACGCGCTGGGGCGTCGCCCGGGCGGCCAGGAGGCGGCGCAGGGTCGAGCGCAGGTCGTCCTCGACCTCGTCGGCCAGCAGGGCCAGGTCGGCTGCGGTCGCACTCATCGGGGGAGGTCCTTCCACGCGACGTCCTTGTCGACCCGGTGCTCGCCGGGCAGCCCGAGCACCCGCTCGGCGATGATGTTGCGCAGGATCTCGGAGGTGCCGCCCTCGATCGAGTTGCCCTTGGCGCGCAGGTAGCGGTAGCCCGCGTCGCGACCGGTCATGTCGACCTGCTCGGGACGGCGCAGGGTCCACTCGTCGTAGCGCAGGCCGTCGTCCCCGCGCAGCTCGACCTCGAGGCCCGAGAGCTGCTGGGCGAGCCGGGCGAAGCTCAGCTTCATGGCCGAGCCCTCGGGTCCGGGGGAGCCACTCGCGAGCTTCTGGCCCAGACGCAGACCCGTCACCCGGGTCGCCTCGGCCTCGACCCACAGGCGCAGCAGGCGCTGGTGGGCGTCGTGGGTGCGGCGCTCGGGCAGCTCGCGCCACGCGTCGGCGACGACGCCGATCATGCCGGCCTCGCGCTCGGCGCCGCTGCCGATCGCGACCCGCTCGCTCATCAGGGTCGCGTTGGCGACCTGCCAGCCGGCACCGACGTCACCGAGGCGGTCGGTGTCCTCGACGACGGCGCCGGTGAGGAAGACCTCGTTGAACTCCGCCTCGCCGGTCAGCTGGCGCAGCGGGCGCACCTCGACGCCCGGCTGGCGCATGTCGAGCGCGAAGTAGGTCAGCCCACGGTGCTTGGGTGCGTCGGGGTCGGTCCGGGCCAGCAGGAGGGCGCGGTCGGCGAGGTGGGCCGAGGAGGTCCACACCTTCTGCCCGTCGACGACCCACCGGTCGCCGTCCGGCACGGCCCGGGTGGCGACCCCGGCCAGGTCGGAGCCGGCGCCGGGCTCGGAGAACAGCTGGCACCAGATCTCGCGCCCGGTCCAGAGCGGCTGCAGGAACCGGTCCTGCTGCTCGGGGGTCCCGAAAGCGACGATCGTCGGCGCCGCCATGCCGAGGCCGATGCCGTTGCGGCGCGGGTCGTTGTCGGGCGCCCCGGCCGCCGCGAGACGTACGTCGATGAGCTGCTGCAGGGCGCGGGGCAGGCCCAGCCCCCCGTGTCCCTGCGGCAGGTGCACCCACGCCAGCCCCGCGGCGTACCGCGCGTCGAGGAAGGCGCCGCGCTCGGTCGAGCCCGGGTCGTGCTCGGCGAGCAGCGCGTCGACGCGTCGCTCGAGGTCGGCCCTCACCACGCGCCCCTCATCGGCCAGCCCTCACGAGCTCGCGGTCGAGGAGGACGTCGCGACGACGGCGTCCCTGGCCGCGGCGGCCTCGACCTGGCGACGGATCTCGGCCTTGGCCAGCGAGTTGCGGTGCACCTCGTCGGGGCCGTCGGCGAAGCGCAGCGTCCGGATCCCGGCGAGCTGCTCGGCCAGCGGGAAGTCCTGGGAGAGCCCGCCCGCCCCGTGGGCCTGGATGGCCTTGTCGACGATCCACTGCACGGTGAGCGGGGTGGCGATCTTGATCGCCTGGATCTCCGAGTGCGCGCCGCGGTTGCCGACGGTGTCCATCAGCCAGGCGGTCTTGAGCACGAGCAGGCGCAGCTGCTCGACCTTGACCCGGGCCTCGGCGATCCACTCGCGGATCACGCCCTGCTCCGAGAGGCTGCGACCGAAGGCCTGGCGGCCCTCGACGCGCAGGCACATCAGGGTGATCGCCTCCTCGGCGACGCCGATGGCGCGCATGCAGTGGTGGATCCGGCCAGGGCCGAGACGGGCCTGGGCGATCGCGAAGCCCTCGCCCTCACCGCCGATCAGGTTCTCGACCGGCACCCGGACGTCGTCGAAGCGGAGCTCGGCGTGCCCGCCGTGGTCGTGGTCGTCGTAGCCCAGCACGTGCATCGGTCGTACGACGGTCAGGCCCGGGGTGTCGCGGGGCACCAGCACCTGGCTCTGCTGGCGGTGCCGGGCCGCGTCGGGGTCGGTCTTGCCCATCACGATCATGATCTCGGCCTGCGGGTTCATCGCGCCGGTGATCCACCACTTGCGCCCGTTGATGACGTACTCGTCGCCGTCGCGCACGATCGAGGTCGCGATGTTGGTGGCGTCCGAGGACGCCACGTCGGGCTCGGTCATCGCGAAGGACGAGCGGATCTCCCCGGCCAGCAGGGGGCGCAGCCAGCGCTCCTGCTGCTCGGGGGTGCCGAACATCGTCAGCACCTCCATGTTGCCCGTGTCGGGAGCCGAGCAGTTGATCGCGGACGGGGCGAGCCGCCCGTGGTGGCCGGTGATCTCGGCCAGCGGCGCGTACTGCAGGTTGGTCAGGCCGGCCCCGAGGTCGCCGTGCTCGGCGGGCAGGAACAGGTTCCACAGGCCGCGCGAGCGGGCCTCGGCGCGCAGCTCGTCGAGCACGGGCATCGTCGACCAGGCCCACCGGTCCTCGGCGGACTCGAGCTGGGCGGTGAAGACCTCCCCGGCCGGCACGACGTGCGTGCGCACGAAGTCCCACAGGTTCTCGGACAGCTCGCGGGTGGTGGCGTCGAGCTCGAAGTCCATCGGTGCTCCTTCGTCGTGGTGCAGGGGTCGGTACGCCGGTCGGCGCCGGGTGGCGCCGGGTCAGGCCAGCGAGGCGGACGCCTCGAGGCCCGCGGCGAGCAGCGTGGGCACGGACTCGCCGACGCCCTCGAAGCCGTCGCCGACGGTCTGGCCCTCCTGGAAGCGGTGGTGGATCCCCTCGAGGATCGCGGCGAGCTTGAAGTAGCCGAGCCCGAGGTGGAAGTCGAGGCTGTCCAGGCTGAGCCCGCCGGCCGCGACGTAGCGCTCGAGCTGCCGCTCGGAGCTGGGGTAGCCGGGCGCCGAGCTCGCGTCGGCGACGGCGGCGCCGCCGGAGATGGAGGAGAGACGGTCGTAGACCTGGAGCAGGGCCACGTCGGTGAGCGGGTCGCCGAGGGTGGCCATCTCCCAGTCGACGACGGCGCGAACCTCCTCGCCGGTCCGGTCGGGCAGGCAGAGCAGGTTGTCGAGGCGGTAGTCGCCGTGGACGATGCCGGCGCGCACGGCCTCGGCGTCGCCGGCGGGGATGTTGGCCGCCAGGCGCGCGACCAGGGTGTCGGCGTCGGGCAGGTCGCGGGTCTTCGAGCCGTCGAGCTGGCGCGACCAGCGGCGCACCTGCCGCTCCAGGAATCCCTCGGGCCGGCCGAGCTCCTCGAGCCCGACGGCGGCGGGGTCGACCTGGTGCAGCGCGGCGAGCACGTCGATCATCGCGTCGCCGAGGCGGCCGGTGGCCTCCGGCCCGATCTCGGCCAGCTGCCCGGCCGAGCGGTACGGCGTCCCGTCGACGAGCTCCATGACGTAGAACTCGGCGCCGATCACGTCCTCGTCGCGACACATCGCGTAGGTCTGCGGGACGGGGACGTCGGTCTCGGCGAGCGCGCTCATCACGGTGAACTCACGGCCCATGTCGTGGGCGGTGGCCTGGACGTGACCCAACGGCGGGCGGCGTACGACGCGGACGGTCTCGCCGTCGGTGACGGCGTAGGTCAGGTTGGACTTGCCACCCGAGAGGAAGCGCGCGCGCAGGTCGGAGCCGAGGTCTCCGGGGCGCTGGCCGTCGTACCAGCGGTGGAACGCGGGCAGGTCGAGGCCGCGGATCTCCCGGGCGCCTCCGTCGTTCTCGTCCTCGCTCATGACTCTCCCAGTGCGTGCGCCTGCAGGCGGCGCATGCCGGCCAGCCAGCGGTCGGTGTCGGTGGCCCGCGCGCGGTAGTAGTCCGCGACCTGGGGGTGGGGCAGGACCAGGAACGAGTCGTCGGCCAACGAGTCGACCCAGGCCTGGGCGACGTCGGCCGGCTCGAGGGCGGCGTCGCGGGACAGCAGGTTCTGCAGGGGTCCGGACTGCTCGAGCATCCGGGTCGCGACACCCTGCGGGCAGATCGCCTGGACGGCGACGCCGCGCCCGCCGTAGGTGATGGAGAGCCACTCGGCGAAGGCGACGGCGGCGTGCTTGGTCACGGAGTACGGGGCGGAGCCGATCATCGAGAGCAGCCCGGCCGCCGACGCGGTGACCACGAAGCGACCCCCGCCGGTCTCGAGCCAACGGGGGACCAGGGCGCGGGCCGTGCGCACGTGGGCCATCACGTTGACCTCGTGGACCTGGGACCAGACCTCCTCGGGCGTGTCGAGGCTGGCCGTCGCGGTGGTGCCCAGCGCGCCGTCGATGCCGGCGTTGGCGAACCACACGTCGACCCCGTCGAGGGCGGCCGCGGCGGCCCGGGTGAGCGCCTCGACGCCCTCGGGGCTGGCGCAGTCGCCGGGCAACGAGGTCGCGCCGAGCTCTCTCGCGACCTCGGCGCAGGCGTCCTCGTCGAGGTCGTTGACCACCAGGCGGGCTCCCTCCGCGGCCGCGCGGGTCGCCAGGGCGCGCCCGATGCCGCGCCCGGCCCCCGTGACGACGACGCCGCGCCCGTCGAGGACCTCGCTCACGCTCGCCATCACACGCCGCCCGTCAGGCTGACGCCGCCGTCGAGGGTCACGCACTGCCCGGTGATCCAGGAGGCCTCCGCGGAGAGCAGGAAGGCCACGGCGCTGCCGACGTCCTCGGTCTCACCGAGACGCTTGAGCGGGTAGGCGGCGCTGACCTCTGCCTCGCGGCCCTCGTAGAGCGCCTCGGCGAAGCGGGTCTTGACCACCGCCGGGGCGACCGCGTTGACCCGGATGCCGGGACCGAGCTCGACGGAGAGGTCCTTGGTCAGGTGGATCAGGGCGGCCTTCGTGGCGCCGTACCAGGAGATGCCCGGCGCCGGCTTGACCCCGGCGAGCGAGGCGACGTTGACGACCGCGCCGCCGTGCTCGCCCATCCACGCCCGGTGGCACTCCTGGACCCAGGCCAGCGCGGCGACGACGTTGACGTCGACGGTCTTGCGGGCCGCGTCGAGGTCGAGGTCCATCAGCGGGCCGTACGTCGGGTTGATGCCGGTGTTGTTGACCAGCAGGTCGACGCTGCCGAAGGCCTCGAGCGTGGCGGCGACGGCCTCGCGGCGGTGCGCCGCGTCACCGGCGTTGCCGGCGACCGCGATCGCGCGACCCTCCCCGTGCTCGGCGCTGATCGCGTCGACGGCCTCGGTGAGCGCGTCGGGCTTGCGTGCGGTCAGGGCGACCCGGGCTCCCTCCGCGACGAGTCGCCGGGCGATGGCCAGACCGATGCCACGACTGGCCCCGGTCACGATCGCGCTCCTGCCGTCCAGGCCTTGCATGGGTGCCTCCTGCTGCTCGTCCGGCCAGGTGATCCTGCCCTGCGCGTTGCATGTTCGCTAAGCGCTTGCTTACTCTCGTGCGGGTGACCACCGCTCGTCAACCACCTGGGCGCACCGACCGTGCTGGGCGCGCGGACCAGGCGCGGGCCCGGCTCCTCGGCGCCGCGGTCGCGGCCTTCGCCGAGCGCGGGTTCCACGGCACCACGACCCGCGACATCGCCGCGGCGGCCGGGATGTCACCGGCCGCGCTCTACGTCCACCACCGCTCCAAGGAGGAGCTGCTGTGGGTCATCTCGCGCGCCGGGCACGAGAGGACGCTCGCGGTCGTCGACGCCTCCCTGGCCGCCGTCGGCGCCGAGGCCACCCCACGCGAGCGCCTGGGCCTCGTCGTCGAGGACTTCGTGCGCCACCACGCGCGGGCCCACACCACCGCGAGGGTCGTCAACTACGAGCTCGGAGCGCTCTCCTCCGATCACCGACGGGCCATCGAGGACCTGCGCCACACCATCACGACCAGGCTGGTGGCGGTGATCGAGGACGGGGTGCGCGCGGGCGTGTTCGCCTGCGGCGACGTCCGGATGACCGCCTCGGCCCTGCTCTCGCTGGGCATCGACCTCGCCCGCTGGTACGACGAGCGCGGTGGCTGGGGGGCCGACGAGATCGCGGCCCACCACCGGGCGCTGGCGCTGCGGATGGTCGGGGCCGTGACCGCCTAGTCCGCGACCACGCCCCCGGCCGGGGTGATCGCCCGGTCGTAGAGCGCGGCACGCAGGCTCGGGGTGGCCTGGAGCGCGACGATGTCGGCGGGCATCTCGATGCCCGCCTCCTCCAGTGCCCGCTTGGCCCGCGTGACGGCACGGTCCAGGGCGATGCGGGTCTCGTGCTGGTCGGGCCCGCACCAGAAGCGCACGTCGATGTCGACCGTCGAGACGCCCAGCGAGGTCACCAGGGCCTCCGGGCCGGGCGTCGCGTCGACGCGGTCGAGGTCCTCGAGGCTGCGCTCGATGACCGCACAGGCCTCGTCGGCGTCGTTCTCGTAGGCGATGCCGACCACGAAGGAGAGCCGCCGCGAGGGGTAGTGCGTGAGCACCGTGATGACGCCCTTGTAGACGTCGCGGTTGGGGATGATGACCAGCTGGCCGTCGAAGGTCCTGAGCCGCGTCTCCCGGATGGTGATCGCCTGCACCGTGCCCGAGAGCCCGCCGACCGTGATCTGGTCGCCGGAGCGGAACGGCTGACGGACGAGCAGCAGCACGCCGGAGAGCAGGTTCTCCAGGATGTCGGAGAACGCGAAGCCGACCGCGACGGAGAAGAACCCGAGACCGGCGAGGACGTCGACCGGCTGCACGGAGGGGAACAGGACGGTCGTGGCGCTCATCACGAACAGCGCCAGCACGATCCAGCCGACCAGCTTGCTCATCACGGCGGTGAAGCTCGGGGCACGGCGCTCGCGCCACCACCGCGTCAGTGCCCAGCGCAGGCCCCGGGAGGCCACCCAGCCGACGGCGAGGAGGAGGACGGCCAGGGCCAGGCGGGGCAGCGCCGCAGCGAGCGAGTCCTGCAGTCGCTGCAGCGAGTCGCGGGCGGGGTCGATCACCGGTTCAGCCTAGGCCCGGGCCGCGACACCCCGTAGGCTCACGGGCCTGTCGAGAGGACCGCCGTGCCCCGCTGCACCTACCCTTCCTGCCGTCCGACCGCGTCCCCCCGGACCGGGGGACGCCGTGACCGGCCGCGACGTGCGCTTCCCCGGGACGGACGGGGTCGAGCTCGCCGGCCACCTCGACCTGCCGGACTCCGCGGTGCGGGCGACGGCGCTCTTCGCGCACTGCTTCACCTGCAGCCACCGCTCCCACGCCGCGGCGCGGATCAGCCGCGAGCTGGCCCGCCACGGCATCGCGGTGCTCCGCTTCGACTTCACCGGGCTCGGCGCCTCGGGCGGCGAGTTCGCCGCGACGACGTTCAGCGGCAACGTCGCCGACGTCGTCGCGGCCGCCCGGTGGCTCGGCGAGGAGCTCGAGCCGGTCTCGCTGCTCGTGGGCCACTCGCTCGGTGGCGCCGCCGTGATCGCCGCCGCCGGCGAGCTGGACGCCGTACGCGGGGTGGCGACGCTGGGGGCGCCCGTGGACCCGGGGCACGTGACCCACACCATCGAGGGTCTCCAGGGAGCGCAGCGGGGCTCCGACGAGCCGGTCGAGGTCCGCATCGGCGGACGCCCGTTCCGGTTGCGCCGCGCCTTCCTCGACGACGTCTCGGACCAGCGCCAGACCGAACGGATCGCCGACCTCCGGCGTTCGTTGCTGGTGCTGCACTCGCCCGTCGACGAGGTCGTGGGCGTCGACCACGCCCGTCGCATCTTCGAGGCGGCCCGGCACCCGAAGTCGTTCGTCTCCCTCGACGAGGCCGACCACCTGCTCGACGCCCGCGCCGACGCGGAGTACGCCGCCGAGGTGATCGCTGCCTGGGGCTCGCGGTTCCTGCCACCCGCAGGGCTGGAGGAGCGGGCGGCGCTCGACGAGGTCGCGGGAGCGGGGGTCGGCGGCGCGGCTGAGGCCGGAGCCGTCGCGGTCGAGGAGCTCGGCACCCACGGCTACGCCCACGCCGCCGTGGCCGGCTCCCACCGGTGGCTGGTCGACGAGCCGCAGCCCGTGGGCGCCGACACCGGGCCGAACCCCTACGAGCTGCTGCTGGCCGCCCTGGGGGCGTGCACGTCGATGACGATGCGGATGTACGCCGAGCGCAAGGGCTGGGACGTGGGCGCCTCGAGGGTCGTCGTGCGCCACTCGCGCGGGCACGCGCGCGACTGCGCCGAGTGCGAGTCGACGACCGGGATGGTCGACCACCTGCACCGCGAGATCACCCTGGCGCCGGGGCTGAACGAGGAACAGCGGGCGGCGCTGCTGACGATCGCCGACAAGTGTCCCGTGCACCGCACGCTGACCGGCGAGGTCCGGGTGGTGACCACGTCCGCCGACGGGCCCGCCGGTCGGCCGCGTGACCGGGCCGGTCTCGAGCCAGGGGAGCAGGCGGGGTCGGGCATCCGAGACCAGACCGAGCAGGACCGTCCGGCGACGTCTGCCGCAACTCAGGCCAGCGGGTCGATGCCCTCGTAGTCGGTGATCGCGCCGGCGAGCGCCCCGAGGTGGTGCGTGCCGTCGCCGAGCAGGTGGTCGAGCACCGTCAGGCGCGCGACGTGGTTGCCCACGGCGTACTCCGCGGTGACCCCGATCCCGCCGTGCAGCTGGATCGACTCCTGACCGATGTGGCGCGCGGCCCGGCTGACCTGGAGCGAGGCGCGGCGCGCAGCGTCGGCCGCCTTCCCCGGGTCCCCGCTGAGGAGGACCATGGTCGCCCACTGCACCATCGAGCTGGCCAGCTCGAGCGAGACGTACATGTCCGCGGCCCGGAAGGTCAGCGCCTGGAAGGTGTTGAGCGTGACCCCGAACTGCTTGCGGCTCTTGAGGTACTCGGTGGTCATCGTCATCGCGGTCTGCATCGAGCCGAGCGCCTCGTTGGCCGCGGTGATGCGCCCGATGTCGAGGATGGTGCCGATGGCCGACTCCCGGTCGACGGCCTCGCCGAGCGGGGCCGCCGGCGTCGAGGACAGCGCGACCTTGGCGGCCCGCCCGCCGTCGTAGGTGCGGTAGGAGGTGCGCTCGAGCCCCTCGGCGTCACCCTCGACGAGGAAGACCCCGGTGCCGCCGTCGGGCAGCAGCGCGGTGACGACGAGCACATCGGCCCGGGCGCCCTGGACGACCGGCTCCTTGACCCCGCTCAACCTCCAGGCGTCACCGTCCTGGGTGGCCGTGACGGCCTTGGCCGACGGGGCCCAGCGCGAGCCGGGCTCGTCGTGGGCGAGGGCGAGGATCTTCTCGCCCTCGGTGACCGCCGGCAGGTGCGCCTGGCGCTGCTCGTCCGTGCCGAGCGCCGAGATGAGTCCACCGGCGAGGACGACGCAGGTCAGGAACGGCTCGGGGGCGATGACCCGGCCCATCTCCTGGGCCACGATGCCGATCTCGACCGGCCCGGCGCCGACGCCGCCGTCGGACTCGGCGAAGGGGAGCCCGAGGATGCCCATCTCGGCCATCCGCGACCACTGCTTCTCGTCGAAGCCGGGGTCGTCGTTGACGGTCTGGCGGCGGTGCTCGTAGTCGGAGTAGGTCTTGCCGACGAGGCCGCGCACCGCGTCACGCAGCGCCTCCTGCTCGTCGTCGTAGGTGAAGTCCATGTCTGTCCGTCCCTCTCAGAGGCCGAGGATGGTCTTGGAGATGATCTGGCGCTGGACCTCGTTCGACCCACCGTAGATCGAGGCCTTGCGCAGGTTCAGGTACGTCGGGGTGGCGCGCGTGGCCCAGCCCGCGAGGTCGCTGCCCGCGGTGCCGTCTGCGGCGCCCGAGGCGAGCGAGCCGGGGCCGGCGAGGTCGACGACGAGCTCGCTGACCGCCTGCTGGAGCTCGGTGCCCTTGAGCTTGAGCACGGAGCTGGCGGGGTGCGGCTCGCCGCCCTCGGAGTGGGCGACCACCCGCAGGGCGGTGAGCTCGAGCGCGAGCAGCTCGTTCTCGAGCTCGGCGATCCGGGCCGCGACGAGCGGGTCCGACATCTGCTCGGCGGCACGCTCCTTGGCCAGGGCCAGGGTGCGCTTGGTCGCGCCGACGGGGGCGACCCCGACGCGCTCGTTGCCGAGGAGGAACTTGGCGATCGTCCAGCCCTGGTCGACCTCGCCGACGAGGTTCTCGCCGGGGACGCGCACGTCGGAGAACCAGACCTCGTTGACCTCGTGGCCGCCGTCGATGAGCTCGATCGGGCGGACCTCGACGCCGGGGCTGGTCATGTCGATGAGCAGCATCGAGATGCCGGCCTGCTTCTTCACGTCCGGGTTGGTGCGCACGAGGGTGAAGATCCAGTCGCCGTGCTGGCCCAGCGTGGTCCAGGTCTTCTGGCCGTTGACGACCCAGTCGTCGCCGTCGCGGACCGCGGTGGTGCGCAGGCTGGCCAGGTCCGAGCCCGCGTCGGGCTCGGAGAAGCCCTGGCTCCACCAGATGTCGATGTTGGCCGTCTTGGCCAGGAACCGCTCCTTGATGTCGTCGCTGCCGAACTGCGCGATGACGGGGCCGATCATGGAGGCGTTGAAGGCGAGGGGCGCGGGCACGAAGGCGCGCTGCATCTCCTCGTTCCACAGGTGGCGCTTGAGGTCGCTCCACCCGCGCCCGCCGTACTGCTCGGGCCAGTGCGGCACGGCGTACCCGGCCGCGTTGAGGGTCTGCTGGCTCTCGACGATCTGCTCCTTGGACAGCTCGCGGCCCTCCTTGACGGCGGTGCGGATCTCCTCGGAGACCTCGGTCGTGAAGAAGGCCCGCATCTCCTCACGGAACTTCTGGTCCTCCTCGGACAGCTCGAGCTGCATGCGTCGCCTCCTGGGCTGGTGCTGCTGACGGTGGAGCAGGGTCGTGGGCACGACTGCTCGATCCCATCATGGCGCGGGGGGTGTACGCACCGGTAACCCCGCCCAGAACTGGCTGGGCGCGACGCTGTCCTCACAGCCCGCTCAGAGGCCGGCGAGGACGTCGACGAGCTGGCTCGCGGCCAGCCACACGAACACCGCGGCGACGACGGCCAGGGCGAGGTTGGAGCCCGTCTTGTTGCGCCACTGCGCCGGCACGCGATCGCTGTTGAGCAGCCACAGCAGCGTGATGGCGAGGAAGGGCATGAAGAACGCGCCGAGCACGCCGTAGGCGAGGATCAGGTAGACCGGCTCGCCGAGGAACAGCATCACCATGGGCGGGAGGGTCAGCCAGGCGACGTAGGCGTTGTACCAGCGGCCGCCGAGCCGGTACTGGGGCCGGTCGGTCTCGCCCGGGGTCAGGTGGCCGACGAAGTCGGCGAACATCAGGCTCACGCCGTTCCACACGCCGATCAGCGAGGACATCGCCGCGGCCCAGAACCCGACCAGGAACACCGTGCCGGCGAAGCGTCCGTAGCGGTCGGCGAGCACGAGGGAGAGGTCGAGCAGGCCCTCGTCCCCGGAAGCCCACGGCGATGCCGGCGGAGTAGAGCAGCTCGGCGCCCACGATCAGGGTCGCGACGACGAAGAGGCCGGTGACGACGTAGGCCACGGCGTTGTCGATGCGCATGACCCGCATGTAGCGCGGGCTGTCCCAGCCCTTCTCCCGCAACCAGTAGCCGTAGGCGGCCAGCGTGATCGTGCCGCCGACGCCGCCCGCCACGCTCAGCACGTAGAGCAGGCTGCCGTCCGGGACGGTGGGCACGAGACCGCGAGCGAGGTCCGGGAGGTTCGGGACGGTGAGGACGGCGGCGCCCATCATCGTGACGAACATCAGCAGCACCAGGACGCTGCAGACCTTCTCGAAGATCCCGTAGCGCCCGAGCAGCACCAGCGCGGCTCCGACCAGGCCGGAGACCACGCCCCACCACGCGACGGACAGCACGGGGAAGAGCGAGTAGAGGGCGAGCCCCGTGCCGGCCATGGCGGCCGCGCCGTACACGAAGCCCCACACCACGATGTACGGCCCGAAGTACCAGTGGGTCCAGCGGCCCAGGCTGCTCCACCCCTCGTAGATCGTGGTGCGGGTGGCCAGGCTGAAGCGGCCGGCACCCTCGACGAGCACGATCTTCATCAGGCAGCCGATCACGGCGGTCCACAGCAGCGCGTAGCCGTACTTGCTGCCCGCGAGCAGGGTGGCGACCAGGTCGGCCGCGCCGACCCCGGTCGCTGCGACGACCAGTCCCGGCCCCACGAGGTGCCAGCGGGGCTTGCCCGCCGTGGTCGAGGTGTCCTGGTCGGTGGCGGTCTGGTCGCTCACGGGGCCTCCCGAGAGGTGAGGTGGTCGAGGTCGGCCATTGTCCACGACGCGCCGGACGGGCGCCACAGGTGCGTGGTTGGCGGCGGAGGGTCGGGTGTAGAAAGACCTAGCGCTCGAACTCGTGTTCTAGTATAGTAAAGCTATGCCCGCTGCCGCCACCGACGAGACCCGTCAGGGTCTGCTCGACGCGTTGCGCTCTGACGAAGCCTGGGTCCGGGCGGCGGAGGTCCGCAAGATCCGCACCGCGCTGGAGTGGGCGGTCGCTCACGAGGTCATGAGCCTGGATGAGGCGTCGTTCCATGCCGGGTTCGGTGAGCACGGGCTGACGCTGGCGGGTCCGGGGGCGCCGTTGATCGGGGAGGCTGCGGTCACCGAGCTCGCGGTCGCCCTCGGGTTGTCGACCGACGGCGGCCGGCGGTTCCTCGGGGTGATCCTGGAGATCCGCTACCGCCTCCCGAGGTTGTGGGAGGCCGTGCTGTCGGGGCGGTGTGCGTGGTGGCGGGCGAAGATCGTCGCCGAGGCCACGATGATCTTGTGTGAGGAGGGTGCTGAGCACGTCGACCGTCACGTCAACGGGTTCACCCACTCCGTGTCCAACGCCCAGCTCGACCGGGTCGTGCAGGCTGCTCTGGCCCGGTGGGAGCCGGAGAAGGCCGAGGCGCACCGCAAGGCCACCGCCGAGAAGCGCGGTGTGACCATCCACCTGCGCGAGCAGGGCGGCGACCTGTCCGGCACCGTCGACATCAACGGGTGCCTCGACGCCGCGGACGCGTTGGACCTCGAGACCGCCCTGTCCGACCGGGCCCACGAGCTGAAGCTCCTCGGGTCGACCGACACCATGACCGTGCGCCGCGCCGCCGCCCTCGGAGACCTCGCACGGTTGCAGTCGACTCTGACGCTGAGTCCTGATGAGTGTGTCGACGCCGACGGCCAGCACGTCAACCTCCCCGCCCGGCGGGCTGTGGTCGTGCACGCCCACGTCGCCGCAGCCGCGATCACCGGGTACGGCTACGACCCTGCCCAGCACGGCGTCGCCACCCTGTCGAACACCCACCGGCCTGTGCTGGCCGAGCAGGTCCGCACCTGGTGCCGCACGGCCGGGAACGTCACCGTGCGCCCGGTGATCGACCTCGCCGACCACCTCCACGTCGGCTCGTATGAGTCCACCGGGGACCTGCGGGAGCAGACGATCCTGCGCGACCAGACCTGTGTCTTCCCCCGCTGCACCCGCCCCGCCAGGGCCTGCGACCACGAGCACTGCGTGCCCTGGCCCCAGGGCCTGACCTGCTCGGCGAACCAGGCGCCCATGTGTCGCCGTCACCACCGGCACAAGACCCACCTCGGGTGGTCCTACGAGACCCTCACACCCGGGGTGTACCTGTGGACCAGCCCCCACGGACTCAAGACCCTGCGGATGCCCGAAGGGACCTTCGACGTGTCCGAGGCGCCGCCGGTCGCACCGGAGCCACCGCCGTTGGAGTACTCCATCGCACCCCCACCCAAGCCCCCACCCAGAACCAGATCGAAGTCGAAGAAGGTCGGCGGACCGCCCGACCCCGACGAGCCACCACCCCCACCCAAGGTCGAAGAAGAACCACCCTTCTGACCCTCGACCGACCGCGCCGACCAGCAACAGCCGCAGCCCCGCCACAGCCCCACCGTGACGGGGCCACCGGCACGCCCGGGACCACCAGCAAGAGCGGGCGCTGGGTGGACCAACGGCGGCACCCCTTCGTCCTCATGCGCCGTGGACCACGCTCGGCGGGCGGCACGGACCGCAGCCCCCCAAGCCGGCGCCGAGTCAGCAGGCTCAGCCCGTCACCGACCCGCAGCCCCGCCACAGCCCCACCGTGACGGGGCCACCGGCACGCCCCGGCGGGAACGACGAGCGGTCGTGCCGACAACCCAGGTGCGCGTCCGGGGCAGGACGAGGGAGGATGGCGTCTCGTGGGACACGTCG
This sequence comes from uncultured Actinomycetota bacterium, assembly GCA_963760555.1. Classification (GTDB taxonomy): domain Bacteria; phylum Actinomycetota; class Actinomycetes; order Propionibacteriales; family Nocardioidaceae; genus Nocardioides. Next base: position 292,794 of record CAVXDJ010000005.1, read on the forward strand.
ACGTGAGCGCGGTGCGCTTCGAGCTGCCGGATGGCCGGGTGCTGCTCGACGACGTCTCGTTCCGGGTGGGCGACGGCGCCAAGGTCGCGCTGGTCGGGGCCAACGGCGCAGGCAAGACCACGCTGCTGCGGATCATCACCGGCGACCTGGTCCCGCACGCCGGGGCGGTGACCCGCAGCGGCGGTCTCGGGATCATGCGACAGATGGTCGGCGTCGGCCTGGGCGACGACGGCCAGGAGCCGACCGTGGCCGACCTGCTCCTCTCCGTCGCGCACCCCAGGGTCCGCGAGGCCGCGAGGGAGGTCGCCGCCTGCGAGCTGGCCCTGATGGAGTCCGACGACGAGCGGGCGCAGATGCGCTACGCCACGGCCCTGGGCGAGTACGCCGACGCCGGCGGCTACGACCTCGAGGTGACCTGGGACGTCTCCACCGTCCGCGCGCTCGGCGTCGCCTACGACCGGGTCAAGTACCGCGAGCTGCGCACGCTCTCGGGTGGCGAGCAGAAGCGCGTCGTGCTCGAGCAGCTCCTGGCCGGGCCCGACGAGGTCCTGCTCCTCGACGAGCCCGACAACTTCCTCGACGTGCCGGGCAAGACCTGGCTCGAGGAGCGCATCCGGGCCAGCGACAAGACCATCCTGTTCATCAGCCACGACCGGGAGCTGCTGGCCAACACCGCCACCCGCGTCGTCACCGTCGAGCTCGGCGCGGCCGGCAACACCGTCTGGACCCATCCCGGTGACTTCGCGAGCTACCACGAGGCCCGTCGCGACCGGTTCGCGCGCTTCGAGGAGCTGCGCCGCCGCTGGGACGAGGAGCACGCCAAGCTGAAGGCCCTGGTGCTGCGCTACAAGATCAAGGCCGAGTTCAACGACGGCCTCGCCTCGCAGTACCGCGCCGCGCAGACCCGTCTGCGCAAGTTCGTCGACGCCGGCCCGCCGATGGAGCAGCCCCGCGAGCAGCAGGTCTCGATGCGGCTCCAGGGCGGCCGTACCGGCAAGCGGGCGGTGGTCTGCGAGGGACTCGAGCTCAGCGGCCTGATGCGCCCCTTCGACCTCGAGGTCTGGTACGGCGAACGCGTCGCCGTCCTCGGCTCGAACGGCTCGGGCAAGTCGCACTTCCTGCGGCTGCTCGCCGCGGGCGGCTCGGACCCCGACGTCGAGCACCGACCGGTCGGCGACACCGTCGTCGAGCCCGTGCGCCACACCGGGCTCGCCCGGCTCGGGGCGAGGGTCCGACCGGGCTGGTTCGTCCAGACCCACGACCACCCCGAGCTGGTCGGCCGCACCCTGCTCGACGTCCTGCACCGCGGCGAGGGCAGCTCCGACGGGCGCGGCCGGCAGGGGATGGGGCGCGAGCAGGCCGCCCGGGTCCTCGACCGCTACGAGCTCGCCCACGCCGGGGAGCAGCGCTTCGAGTCGCTCTCGGGCGGCCAGCAGGCCCGCTTCCAGATCCTGCTGCTCGAGCTCTCGGGCGCGACCCTGCTGCTGCTCGACGAGCCCACCGACAACCTGGACGTGCAGTCGGCCGAGGCCCTCGAGACCGGGCTGGAGGCCTTCGAGGGCACCGTGCTCGCCGTGACGCACGACCGCTGGTTCGCCCGCGGCTTCGACCGGTTCCTGGTCTACGGCTCCGACGGCGCGGTCTACGAGTCCGACGGCCCCGTCTGGGACGAGTCCCGGGTGGTGCGGACCCGATGAGCGAGCTCCCCGGGGGTCTCGTGATCGAGGAGCTCGACCCGTTCGACCACGTCACCCTGGCGGCCTGGCACACGACCATCGACCGGGCCCGTCGCGCCGAGACCGGCGACGCCGCGGTGGTGTGGACGCTGCCCGAGCTCACCGCGACGCTGCGCACCCCGCGCGCCGGCCGCCGCGCCAGCGGGTACGTCGGTCGGCTTGCCGGCGAGGTCGTGGTCGCGGGCGCACTGGAGGTCCCCCTGCTCGCGAACCTGTCCTCCGTCGACCTCGCTGTGGACGTCGCGCCCGAGCACCGGCGCCGGGGGCACGGATCGGCGATGCTGGCCCACCTCGAGGGTCTCGCGGCCGACCTCGGACGGGACCGGCTCAACGCCGAGTTCTCCTGGCCCCACGACCTCGGGCCCGACCCGGCGGGCACCACGGGCTCCGCCTTCGCCACGCGTCACGGCTACGTCTTCGGGCTCGGTGACGTGCAGCGCGAGCTGCGCGGGCACGTCGAGGACCACCTGCTCGACGACCTGGCCGCCGAGGCGGCGCCGCACCACACGGCGTACGAGCTGAGGGCGTGGAGCGGGCCCGTGCCCGACGACCTCCTCGAGGGGTGGCTGGCCCTCGACGCGAGCCTCGAGACCGAGGCGCCGACCGGGAGCCTCGAGCGCGAGCTCGACACCGTCGACGTCGGCGCCCACCGCGACGCGGAGGAGCTGCTGCGCCGCCAGGGCCGCACCTCCTGGCACTGCGTCGCGCTGACGCGGCACACCGCAGAGGTCGTGGCGTACACCCAGCTCGTCACGACCGTGCACGAGCCCGACCGCGGCTTCCAGTGGGGCACCCTCGTGCGGCGCGACCACCGCGGGCACCGGCTGGGCCTCGCGGTGAAGGTCGCCACCCACCAGCTGCTGCAGGCTCGGGCGCCGCAGGTCGTGCGCGTCTCGACGTGGAACGCCGAGGAGAACACCGCGATGATCGCCGTCAACGAGCGGTTCGGGTTCGTCCCCGTCGCCCGGCTCGGCGAGCTCCAGAAGACGCTCGCCTGAGACGTGAGCAGGGGCCCGGTCCGACCGGGCCCCTGCGAGCGGCGGCCGCGTTGTGGCGACGCGGCCGCTGCGGCTCAGCCGGACGTGGCGTCCGAGCCGAGGGTCATCTGCGTCGTCTGCATCGCGCCGTCACGGGTGTAGGTGACCTGCACCTGGTCGCCGGGACGGTAGGAGCGGATCGTCGCGATCAGCGAGTCGGTGTCCTGGATCATCGTGTCGTCGACCTTGGTCACGATGTCGCCGGCCTGCAGGCCGGCGTCCTGCGCCGCGGAGCCGTCGGTCACGTCGCGGATCTCGGCGCCGGCGGTGACGACGGCACCGGCCGCGGGGGTCTGACCGTCGGCGCTCGTGCCGACGGGCTGGATCGTGACGCCGAGGATCGCGTGCGTCGGGGTCTCGCCGTTGCGGATCTGGTCGATGATCGGCAGCACCTCGTCGATCGGGATCGCGAAGCCCAGTCCGATGGAGCCGGGCTCCCCGCTGGAGGTGGCGTTGCCCGAGGACCGGATCGAGGCGTTGATGCCGATGACCCGTCCCCGGGAGTCGACGAGGGGGCCACCGGAGTTGCCGGGGTTGATCGCCGCGTCGGTCTGGATGGCCGGGTAGGCGGTCACCTTGCCCTCCGCGTCCTGCCCGACGTCGACGGCGCGGTTGAGCGCGCTGACGATGCCCGAGGTCACGGTGGCGTCGAGGCCGAAGGGGGAGCCGATGGCCACCACGTCCTCGCCGACGTTGAGCCCGTCGGAGTTGCCGATGGTCGAGGGTGTCAGCCCGCTGACACCCTCGGCCTGGACGATGGCCACGTCGGTCAGCGGGTCGGTCCCGACGATGCTCGCCGGCGCGGTCGTGCCGTCCTCGAAGGACACCGTGATCGTGCCGCCGTCGGCGGCGACCTCGGCGACGTGGTTGTTGGTCAGGATCTCGCCGTCGGAGGACAGGATGATCCCCGAGCCGGATCCTGAGCCCTGGGAGCCGGTCACGTCGAGCTTGACCACGGAGGGCAGCACCGCAGCGGCGACCTTCTCGACGCCGGTCTGCACGCCCACCTCGTCGGCGGGGTCCGAGGAGATCACCGCCGAGGTCGACACCGGCGCGTCGGCCGAGGAGCTCGCGGTGGTGGTGAACCACTCGTCGTAGGCGGCGGCGCCACCGAGACCCGCCGCCCCGCCGAGCACCAGCGACGCCGCGAGGACGCCGCCGGCGAAGGCGGCACGACCGGAGCGCCGGGGCGCGTCACCGTGGACTGGGTCGTGGTCCAGCCGAACGGGCCGGGGCCGGCCGTCGGCCCGGAGCCGGGCCGCGACCGCGTGCGCGGGACCCGTGCGCGGTCTCGGGGTGCGGGGCGAGGTGGTGCGGGGGTGCCGGCCTGGCCGGTGGTCTCGTGCGGCTCGTGGCCGGGGGTGCTCTGATCGGACATGACTCCATCGTGTCGGCGACGGCTGTGAGGTTGCTGAGACCGCCCTGATCGCCAGGCAAGAATGGCCGTCCGCGCCGCCCGGTCCGTCGGTTGTGGCCCACTGTGGGCTCGGTCACAATGAGGCCGTATGAGCCTCCCCGACCCGCAGCTGCTCGACGACCGACTCGCCCACTGGGCCGCGAGCACGCCCGACGGCGAGGCGATGACCTACCGGGGCCGCACCTGGACGTGGGTCGAGTGGGACGAGCGGGTACGCCGGGCCGCGGGAGCCTTGCAGGCCCTGGGGGTGGGGCGCGGCGACGTGGTCGCCTTCCTCGACAAGAACCATCCCGCCTGCGTCGAGCTGTCCCTCGCGGCCGGCTCGCTCGGCGCGGCCAACGCGATCGTCAACTGGCGCTCCTCACCCGACGAGGTCGAGTACGCCCTGACCGACTGCGCCGCGACGGTGCTCGTCGTCGGCACCGAGCTCGTGCCGACCCTCGAGCGGGTGCGCGAGCGTCTCGTCGACGTCGCGCACGTGATCGAGGTGACCCCCGACGGGGCCGACGGTGACGGCTGGGAGGCGCTGCTGGCCGGGGCCGACCCGGTCGGTCGCTCCGCCGACGTGGTGCCCGACGACGTCTGCCTGGTGATGTACTCCTCCGGCACGACCGGACGGCCCAAGGGGGTCATGCTCACCCACGCCAACATGGTGGCCCACACGCTCGCGGCCCACGACGGCTGGGCGTTCCGGACCGGGGAGAAGTCGATGGTCGCGATGCCGCTCTTCCACGTCGGTGGCTCCTCCTACGTGCTGTTCGGGATCCACGACGGCATCCCCAGCGTGATGACCCGCGAGCCCGACGCCGCCTCCCTGGGCGCCGCGATCATGGCCGGGGCGACGGCCACGTTCCTGGTGCCGGCGGTCCTGGCCCAGGTGCTCCAGTCGGGGCCGGACGCGGTCGCGCTCTTCGGCCGACTGACGACCTTCACCTACGGCGCCGCACCGATGCCGCTGCCGCTGCTGCGCGAGGCGATGACCGCCTGGCCCGACACCGACTTCATCCAGGTCTACGGCCTGACCGAGGTCGCCGGTGTCGCGACCCACCTGATGCCCGAGGTGCACCGGGAGGCGATGGCGACCGGGCGCCACGACCTGCTGGTCTCGGCCGGTCGGCCGCTGCCCGGGGTCGAGGTCAAGGTCGTCGACCCCGACACGCTCAGCGACGTCGGGGTCGGGGAGCACGGCGAGCTGTGGCTGCGCACCCCGCAGCTGATGAAGGGCTTCCTCGGCAAGCCCCAGGAGACCGCCGCGGTGCTCGTCGCGGACGGCTGGTTCCGCACCGGCGACCTCGGCAAGGTCGACGCGGAGGGCTACGTCTTCGTCGAGGACCGGCTCAAGGACATGATCATCTCGGGCGGCGAGAACGTCTACAGCCCCGAGGTCGAGCGGGTGATCGCCGAGCACCCGGCGGTCGCCGAGGTCGCGGTGATCGGTGTCCCGCACGAGCGGTGGGGCGAGACGGTCAAGGCCGTCGTCGCGCTGCGTCCGGGGGGCTCGGCCACGCCGGAGCAGATCATCGAGCACTGCCGCGCCCGGCTGGCGACGTACAAGTGCCCGACCTCGGTCGACCTCCTGCCCGCGCTGCCGCGCAACCCCACCGGCAAGATCCTCAAGCGGGACCTGCGCCAGCCCTACTGGGCCGGTCGGGACCGGGCCGTGGTCTGAGGCATCCCTGCGGGGGGCCCGTCGCTCGGCGGGTGCATGACACCGTGGAGCCATGACCTCCACCGAGCCCACCGGCTCCACCGCCCGCCCGCTCGTCGTCGTGACCGGCGCCAACGGCCTCGTCGGCGCCGCCACCTGTCGCGCCCTGCTCGAGCGCGGCGCGCAGGTGCGGGGCGTCGTACGCCGGGAGGGCACCGCACCGCAGGGCGTCGAGGAGGTCGTGGGCGAGTTCCACGACGGCGTCGTCGCCGCGGCGGCCGTCGACGGGGCAGCCGCGGTGGTCTCGACCGTCCACCCCCTCGCGGGCGACCTCGAGACCCAGCACCGGGTCGCCGTCGAGGGCACGCCGGTGCTGGCGCGCGCCGCCGCGCAGGCCGGTGTCGACCGGTTCGTGCACGTCTCGACCGCCGCGGTCTACGACCGCTCGCCGGGCACCGGCGACGTCGACGAGCGCGGCGCGATCGTGGGCGACGACGGCGGTGACTACCCGGTGACCAAGCGTGACACCGATGAGGCCCTCGCCCAGGTCGCCGGCCTCACCACGGTGCTGCTCCGCCCGCCCGCGATCCTCGGCGCCGGCGAGTCGTCGATCTGGAACTCCGTGCGGCCCGCGCGGATCCGCGACGACGCCGAGCAGCGCAGCGCCAACCCCGAGGCGAGCTTTGCGTGGGTCCACGTCGACGACCTGGCGCGCATCGCCGCCGACCTCGCCGTCGGTGCGGTCGCGACGAGCAGCGACCCCGAGCAGGGTCCGGTCGAGGGCGGGTGCACGCCGCTCAACGTCGCGGGCGAGCCCGCGACCGTGCGCGCCTACCACCAGAGCGTCACCGATGCGCTCGGCGTCGAGCCGACCTGGGAGGACGGCGAGGCGTGGACCGGGGCGATCCTGGCCGACCGTGCCCGTCGCTGGGGCTGGTCGCCGCGGGTCGGGCTCGAGGCCGCCCTCGCCGAGCTCGGCGACGGCCTGCGCTGACCCTTCCCTCCCCTCCCCCGTCGCGATAGTCCCTGGCGAAACGGTCGTGATTCGTCGCAGATCACGACCACTTTGCCAGGGACTATCCGGGCTTGGCGACTCCCTCGGTGCCCGAGACGACCACGTCGCGCAGCAGGGTGAGCACGTCGAAGCGCGCCGGCGCGTGCGGCCACAGCTCGTGGCTCCAGTTCGTCAGACCCCACATCGGTACGCGGCGCGTGTGCAGCGCCCGCACCAGGTCGGCGCTGCCCGCCACCTCGCCGACCAGTGACGCCGCGAAGTGCTCGCAGGCTCACAGGAAGCGGGTCGGGTCGAACTCGTCGATCGCGATGATGCGCAGGCGGGGGAGCGGCGCCTGGAAGGCGTCCATGTCGTCCTCGAGGTCGAAGGCCTCCAGCCCGCGTTCGATCAGCGCGGTGAACCCGTGGTTGCGGAACTCGGTGAACCCCGCGACGCCGACGCGGCGGTCGCTGCCGTCGTCGAGCAGCTCGGCCATCGCGTCGAGGAAGTCGCCGTCGTTGCTGACCAGCAGCACGTCGGCCTCGCGCCGGGTGAGCTCCTCGAGGGTGCGCAGGATCGCGATGTCCACGACCTTCTGGTGCGCCTCGCCGCGCAGCGGGATCGGCCGGTAGCCGATCGCGGTGAGCGCCTGCACGAACGACATCGGCAGCTCGTTGTTGGCGGCGAGGAAGAACAGCCCGGTCGGGGCCTGTCCCCAGCGCTCCTCGACGAAGTGCAGCAGCCGCTCCCAGCGCGGGCGCTCCGAGGAGTGCGGGCGCCGCCCCAGGATGGAGCTGCCGAGGGTGGCGTCGATGTTCTCCCCGTCGACCAGGAGGTACGTCGGGCGCGTCACCGCGGCGTGGGGCGCGGCGCCGTCCACGGACTCGCTCAAGCCCGGTGCCCCCTGGTCGTCGGCACGCCGATCAGGCCCAGCGCTCCGAGGCGGGCTTGAAGTCCAGGGTGCGCGCACCGGTGTAGATCTGCTTGGGGCGGGCGATCTTCTGGTCCTTGTCCTGGACCAGCTCCAGCCACTGCGCGAGCCAGCCCGGCGTACGGCCGATGGCGAAGAGCACGGTGAACATCTCCGGCGGGAACTGGAAGGCCTCGTAGATGAGCCCGGAGTAGAAGTCGACGTTGGGGTAGAGCTTGCGGGAGACGAAGTACTCGTCCTCGAGGGCGATCTTCTCCAGCTCCAGCGCGATCTCGAGCAGCGGGTTGACCCCGGTGACCTCGAACACGTCGTCGGCGGCCTTCTTGATGATCCGGGCGCGGGGGTCGTAGTTCTTGTAGACGCGGTGCCCGAAGCCCATCAGCTTCTCGTCGCCGTTCTTCACCCCGGCGATGAAGTCCGGGATGTTCTCCTTCGTGCCGATCCGGCGCAGCATCCGCATCACGGCCTCGTTGGCGCCACCGTGCAGCGGGCCGTAGAGCGCCGCGACGCCGGCGGCGACCGCCGAGTAGGGGTCCACCTGTGAGGACCCGACCGAGCGGACCGCGTTGGCCGAGCAGTTCTGCTCGTGGTCGGCGTGGAGGATGAAGAGGACGTCGAGGGCCTTGACGAGCCGCTCGTCGGGCTCGAAGGTCTTCTCGCTCATCTTGAACAGCATGGAGAGGAAGTTCGCGGTGTAGGAGAGCTCGTTGTCGGGGTAGACGAACGGCTTTCCCTGCGCGTGACGGAACGACCAGGCCCCGAGCGTGGGCATCTTGGCGATCATCCGCACGATCTGCATGTGACGGTTGTCGGCGTCGTGGATGTCGCGGGCGTCGGGGTAGAACGTCGACAGGGCGCCGACCGAGGCCATCAGCATCCCCATGGGGTGGGCGTCGTAGCGGAAGCCCTCCATGAAGTCCTTGACGTTCTCGTGGACGAAGGTGTGGTAGGTGATCTCGTGCTCCCACGCCTCGTACTGCTCCCTGGTGGGCAGCTCGCCGTGGTTGAGCAGGTAGGCGACCTCGAGGAAGTTCGATCCCTCCGCGAGCTGCTCGATCGGGTAGCCCCGGTACTCCAGGATCCCCTTGTCACCGTCGATGAACGTGACCGCGGAACGGCACGAGGCGGTGTTGACGAAGCCCGGGTCGTAGACCGCGAGGCCCGGCTCGTCCTGCTCGAGCTTGATCTTGCCGAGATCGGTGCCGCGGATGGCCCCGTCGGTGATCGGCAGGTCGTACTCCTGGCCGGTGCGGTTGTCGCGTACGGTGAGAGAGTCAGTCACGGGGTCCAACGTAGTCGTGTGCGATGACACAGCGCCATCCACCACCGGGTCGTGGCCGTTTTGACCCTGCGGCGGGGCCCCCGTAGCATCGTCGGTCGCGGCCTGCCCCGGTGACTGAGACGGTGACCGGCCCCGCAGTCCCCACCGTGTGGGCGGCCGCCCCGCAAGCCAAGCTCTGCTCGATCTCCACCGACGAAGAGGCGTTATCACCGTGCGTACGTTCAGCCCGAAGCCCGCTGACATCCAGCGTGAGTGGCACATCATCGACGCCGAGGACGTGGTCCTGGGCCACCTCGCGGTCGAGGCCGCCACGCTGCTGCGCGGCAAGCACAAGCCGATCTACGCCCCGCACGTCGACACCGGCGACTTCGTGATCGTCGTCAACGCCGAGAAGGTGGCCCTGACCGGCACCAAGGCGACGACCAAGATGGTCTACCGCCACTCCGGCTACCCCGGGGGCCTCTCGGCGACGCCCATCGGCGAGCTGCTGGCCAAGGACGCCCGCAAGGCCATCGAGAACGCCGTGTGGGGGATGCTCCCCAAGAACAAGCTCGGCCACGCCATGCTCAAGAAGCTCAAGGTCTACTCCGGCCCGGCGCACCCGCACCAGGCCCAGGGCGCCCAGCCCCACGTGATCAAGCAGATCACCCAGTGATCCGCGGTGCCTCGGCACCGCGATGACTTTTCTGTGCACCACAACCCGTCTGAGTGAGGAACAACGTGGCTGACACCACCGAGGTCGAGGAGACCTACACCGCCGACGAGCAGGGCGTTGCCTACAGCTCCGAGACGCAGCCCGGCGCGGACACGCCCGAGCGCCCCGCCACGATCGCCCCCGCGGCGGCCACCGGTCGGCGCAAGGAGGCCGTCGCCCGCGTGCGCATCGTGCCCGGCACGGGCCTGTGGCGGGTCAACGGACGCACCCTGGACTCCTACTTCCCGAACAAGCTGCACCAGCAGGTCGTCAACGAGCCGTTCGCGGCGCTCGGCCTGGAGGGCCGCTTCGACGTCGTCGCCCGCATCCACGGCGGCGGGATCACCGGCCAGGCCGGCGCCCTGCGTCTCGGGGTGGCCCGCTCGCTCAACGACGTCGACCTCGACGCCAACCGCGCCATCCTCAAGGCCGCCGGTCTGCTGACCCGCGACTCGCGCGCCATCGAGCGCAAGAAGGCCGGGCTGAAGAAGGCCCGCAAGGCTCCTCAGTTCAGCAAGCGCTGACCGGCTCGGCCGTGGGTCGCCTCTTCGGCACCGACGGTGTCCGGGGGCTGGCCAACGGTCCGCTCACCGCCGACCTCGCCCTCGCGCTCGGCTCCGCCGCCGCGCGGGTGCTCGTGCGTCACGGCGAGTACGCCGGCGCGCGTCCGCTCGCGGTCGTCGGGCGCGACACGCGGATCTCGGGACAGTTCCTCGAGCACGCGGTCGTCGCCGGCCTGGCCGCCGCCGGCGTCGACGTGCTCCGGTTGCGGGTGCTGCCGACCCCGGGCGTCGCCTTCCTCACCGACGTCCTGCGCGCCGACCTCGGCGTCATGATCAGTGCCTCGCACAACCCGATGCCCGACAACGGCATCAAGTTCCTCGCCCGCGGCGGGGTCAAGCTCGACGACGCGCTCGAGCAGGAGATCGAGGCCCAGCTCGACGAGCCGTGGGAGCGGCCCACCGGGGCCGCGGTCGGCCGCGTCACGCCGTACGCCCGCACCGTCGAGGAGTACGCCGCCCACCTGGTGCGCACCATCGACCGCCCCCTCACGGGGCTGCGGGTCGTGCTCGACTGCGCGCACGGCGCCGCCCACGAGGTCGGACCTCGGGCCCTGGTCGATGCCGGCGCCACCGTGATCACGATCGGCGACCGCCCCGACGGGCTGAACATCAACGAGGGCTGCGGCTCGACCGACCTGGGTCCGCTCCAGGCCGCGGTGCGAGAGCACGGGGCCGACGCCGGCTTCGCCGTCGACGGCGACGCCGACCGCTGCCTGGCCGTCGACCACACCGGTGCCGTCGTCGACGGCGACCAGCTGATGGCCGTGCTCGCGCTCGGGATGCACGAGGCCGGCCGCCTGGTCCACGACACCGTGGTGGCGACCGTGATGAGCAACCTCGGCTTCGTCCAGGCGATGGAGGCCGCCGGGATCACCGTGGTCCGCGCCGCCGTCGGCGACCGCTACGTGCTGGAGTCGATGAACGCGCACGGGTTCGTCCTCGGCGGTGAGCAGTCGGGCCACGTGATCCTGCGCGAGCACGCGACGACGGGCGACGGGCTGCTCACCGCGCTGCAGGTGCTGGCCAGGATGTCCGCGACCGGCCGCCCGCTCGCCGAGCTCGCCGGGGTCGTGACCCGCTTGCCCCAGGTGCTGCTCAACGTGGGCGGGGTCGACCGGGCCCGCACCGAGGACGCCGGCCTGCTCGAGGCGGTCGCCGCCGAGGAGCAGGCCCTGGGCGCCACCGGTCGGGTGCTGCTGCGGCCCTCCGGCACCGAGCCCATCGTGCGGGTCATGGTCGAGGCGCCGACCCAGGCCGGGGCGCAGGCCGTGGCCTCGCGCCTGGCCGACGTCGTGCGCGAGCGCCTGGCCCTCTGACCGGCGGCGGGGACGTCGGGTCGTCGTCCGCCATGTGGACGAGCTCGGGATGACGCCCGCCGCACCAGGTGTTCTGCTGCCATGACCAACACACCGGACAAGATCGTCTACACCGCCCGTGCGACCGTCACCGGAGGACGCAGCGGGCGCGCCGCGTCGGAGGACGGCGTCATGGACGTCGCCCTGACCGCGCCGAAGGAGACCGGCGGCCCCGGCACCGGCACCAACCCCGAGCAGCTCTTCGCCCTCGGCTACGGCGCCTGCTTCCAGGGCGCGCTCGGTCTCGTGGCGGGCAAGCGGGACATCGACACGTCCGGCTCGACGCTGGACATCGCGGTCGGCTTCGGTCCCGAGGGTGAGTCGTTCGCGATCACCGCCGACATCACCGCGACCATCCCCGGCGTCGACGACGCCACGGCGCAGGAGCTCGTGGAGGCCGCCCACGAAGTGTGCCCGTACTCCAAGGCGACCCGCGGCAACGTGCCCGTCACCGTGACCGGCAAGGGCGCCTGAGCAGACTCCCGAGAACCGCTCGTCTCACGGGCCGTGACCTGACCAGGGTCACGGCCCGTGAGCGATCGAGGGGTGCACGAGGTCGACCGCCACGACGAGGACGCCCTGCACGCCTGGTGGGCGGTAGGACGTGAGGTGGCCGGCCTTCGCGGTGAGCCGGGTCGCGCTGCCCGCGCCGAACCCGGAGGTGGACGTCGTCCTGCTGCGGGCCGGCGTCGACGGCGACACCGTCGGCGCCTCCATGCTGCTGCTCTCGACGCAGGACAACCTCTACCTGGCCCGGGGCGAGGTCTGGGGGTCGTCGAGCGCAGCCACGAGCTGCAGAAGCGGTTCGTGGGCTGAGCTCAGACGAGCAGGCTCCCCGAGCCGAGGGCCAGCGCGATGACGAGCGCCCAGCCTCCCCGCAGGCGCCGACCGGGGTCGCGTGGGGCGGGCAGCCCCGGGGCGGGCGCGGCCAGCAGGAGGTAGCCGAGCGCGACGAGCGGCATCACCGGGGTCGACAGCAGCCAGAACCAGGCCCACCGGGTCGCCCGCCAGGGCTCGGGGCCGCCGGCCACGAACCCGACGGTGACCAGCCACAGCGCCAGGAGGGCCACAGCGAGGCGCTCGCCGAGGGCGAAGCCGAGCGTGTCGGCGCGCCATCCACCGCTCCGCGGCCCCTGCTCCACGACCACGCCGGGACTGATCGCTCCCAGGTGCTCGGCGACGGACTCGTTGACGAGCGTCGGCGTCGTGCCCCGGGTTCCCTGCTCGGGAGCGGCCCCCGGACGGCGTACCTCGACGACCTCGGTCCGGTAGGCGAGGAGACCCTCGCGCCAGGTGACCTCCACGGTGGCGAAGCCCGATCCCCGTCCTGGCAGGCCGCCGGCGACCCGCACGGCAGCGACCCGACCCTGCGACACGGCGGCGTCCAGCCGGTCGAGGGTGCTGCTGCGTTGACCGGTCGTCACGGCGGCGACGAGGAACCCGCACCAGGCCAGCAGCAGCACGACGCGCAGGACGACCACGAAGCGCTGCGCGGGTGACACGGGCGGACCGGTCCTCGTCCTCGGGGCGACGGCGGGGCCTGCGGTGCTCACGGCGGCAGGGTAGCCCGGATCAGGCCTTGCGCAGGCGCACGTAGCGCACGGAGTGGTCCCGGTCCTTGCGCAGCACCAGCGTCGCACGCGACCGGGTGGGCAGGATGTTCTCGACCAGGTTGGGGCCGTTGATCGTGTCCCAGATCCGTTCCGCCTCGCGGACGGCCTCCCCGTGGGTGAGGCCGGCGTACTTGGCGAAGTAGGAGTGCGGGTCGCGGAAGGCCGTCTCGCGCAGCCGCAGGAACCGCTCGACGTACCAGGCGCGGATCTTGTCCCGGCCGGCGTCGACGTAGACGGAGAAGTCGAAGAAGTCGCTCAGCGTCAGCCCGGCGCTGCCGTCCTCACGCACCCGCGCGGGCTGGAGCACGTTGAGGCCCTCGACGATGACGATGTCGGGGCGCTTGACGACGACCTTCTCCTCGGGCACGACGTCGTAGACCAGGTGGGAGTACGTCGGCGCCTCGACCTCGTCGCGCCCGGACTTGATGTCGACGACGAAGCGCAGCAGGGCCTTGCGGTCGTAGGACTCGGGGAAGCCCTTGCGCTGCAGCAGCCCTCGCCGCTCGAGCTCGGCGTTGGGGTAGAGGAACCCGTCGGTGGTCACCAGCGCGACGTTGGGGTGCTCGGGCCAGTGCGCGAGCATCTGCTGGAGCACCCGGGCGGTCGTGGACTTGCCCACGGCCACCGAGCCGGCCAGGCCGATCACGAACGGGGTGCGCGGGGGAGTGCGCTGGTGCAGGAAGTCCTCGGTGTCGCGGTGCAGCTTGCCCCGGGACTCGACGTACATGCTGAGCAGGCGTGAGAGCGGCAGATAGACCTCCTGGACCTCGCGCAGGTCCAGCGCCTCGCCGAGACCGCGCAGTCGTGCGATCTCCTCCCCGCTGAGGGGCGCCTCGCGCTGCGGGGTCAGGGCCGCCCACGTGTCGCGCTCGAGCTCGAGGTAGGGCGAGGACTCCCGGTGCTCGTCGGGCTGGTGGGCCCCGCCTGCGGACATGCGCGGGATTCTTGCAGTCGCCCGTCCCGGGCGGGGCCGTGACCCTGGCTAGAGTGGACGCCCATGTGCGGCATCGTGGGGTACGTCGGTCCGAGGGCGGCGCAGGACGTGGTGGTCGAGGGTCTGCGACGCCTGGAGTACCGCGGGTACGACTCGGCCGGGATCGCCCTGGTCCACGAGGGTGCGCTGGCCGTCGACAAGCGCGCGGGCAAGCTGGCCAACCTCGAGAAGTCCGTCGCCGAGACCCCGCTGCCGCCGGCCACGACCGGCATCGGCCACACCCGCTGGGCCACCCACGGACCGCCCACCGACGCCAACGCCCACCCGCACCTGGGCGCCGTACGCCGGGTCGCGCTGGTGCACAACGGCATCATCGAGAACTTCGACGCCCTGCGCACGACGCTGGAGAACGAGGGTCACGAGCTGCTCTCGGACACCGACACCGAGGTCGCCGCGCACCTGCTCGAGCTCGAGGTGCTCGCCGGGGCCGGCCTGACGGCGGCGATGCAGGCGGTCTGCCGGCGCCTCGAGGGCGCCTTCACGCTCGTCGCCGTGGACGCCGAGGACCCGTCCCGCGTCGTGGCGGCGCGACGCAGCTCTCCGCTGGTCGTCGGGCTCGGTGACGGCGAGCACTTCATCGGCTCCGACGTCGCGGCGTTCATCGAGCACACCCGGGAGGCCCTCGAGCTCGGCCAGGACCGCGTGGTGACGATCACCGCCGACACCGTCGAGGTCACCGACTTCGACGGTGCCCCCCAGGAGGGCCGGCCCTACCACGTCGACTGGGACCTCTCCGCCGCCGAGAAGGACGGTCACGACTGGTTCATGCGCAAGGAGATCTTCGAGCAGCCGCGCGCGGTGGCCGACTCCCTGCTCGGGCGCCACGACGAGGCCGGGCTCCTGCGTCTCGACGAGATGCGGCTCTCCGACCAGGAGCTGCGCGAGGTCGACAAGATCATCGTCATCGCCGCGGGCACCTCCTTCTACGCCGGCATGGTCGCGAAGTACGCCATCGAGCACTGGTGCCGGGTGCCGGTCGAGATCGAGCTGTCCAGCGAGT
This sequence comes from uncultured Actinomycetota bacterium, assembly GCA_963760555.1. GTDB lineage: Bacteria > Actinomycetota > Actinomycetes > Propionibacteriales > Nocardioidaceae > Nocardioides. Next base: position 308,058 of record CAVXDJ010000005.1, read on the forward strand.
TCCGCTACCGCGACCCGATCCTGGACTCCACCACCCTGGTCGTCGCGATCAGCCAGTCCGGGGAGACCGCGGACACCCTGCAGGCCATCCGGCACGCCCGCACCCAGCGCTCGAAGGTGCTCGCGATCTGCAACACCAACGGCTCGACGATCCCCCGGGAGTCCGATGCGGTGATCTACACCCACGCGGGGCCCGAGATCGGCGTCGCCTCGACCAAGGGCTTCCTGACCCAGCTCGTGGCCTGCTACCTGCTCGCGCTCTACGTCGCCCAGGTCAAGGGCACCCGCTACGGCGACGAGATCGCCGAGGTGATGGCCCAGCTCGAGGCGGTGCCCGCCCAGATCGAGGAGCTGCTCGGACGCGCCGAGGAGGTCTACGCGCTGGCCCGCCAGCACGTCTCCGCGACCTCGGTGCTCTTCCTGGGCCGCCACGCGGGCTACCCGGTGGCGCTCGAGGGCGCGCTGAAGCTCAAGGAGATCGCCTACCTGCACGCCGAGGGCTTCGCGGCCGGCGAGCTCAAGCACGGCCCGATCGCGCTGGTCACCGAGGGCCTGCCCGTGATGTGCGTCGTCCCGCCCCGTGGTCGCGACCAGCTGCACGCCAAGATGCTCTCGGGCATCCAGGAGGTCCGGGCCCGCGGCGCCCTGACGATCTGCCTGGCCGAGGACGGCGACGAGGCGATCGTGAAGTACGCCGACCACCTGATCCGCCTGCCCCAGGTGCCCGTGCTGCTCCAGCCCCTCGTCGCCACCGTGCCGCTGCAGCTCTTCGCCTGCGAGCTCGCCAGCGGTCTGGGCCACGACGTCGACCAGCCCCGCAACCTCGCCAAGTCCGTCACCGTCGAGTAGGGCCGCGGGTCTCGAGGTGGCGATCGTCGGCGTCGGCATCGACGTGTGTGACATCGAGCGGTTCGCCGCCTCGCTCGCGCGCACCCCGTCGCTGCGCGAGCGGCTCTTCACCCCCGCCGAGGCGGTCCGGGCTCCCGCCTCGCTGGCCGCCCGGTTCGCGGCCAAGGAGGCCCTGGCCAAGGCGCTCGGCGCCCCGGTGGGGCTCGCGTGGCAGGACGCCGAGGTGGTCTCCGAGGACTCCGGCCGTCCCCGCTTCGAGCTGCGCGGCACCGTCCGCGCGCGCGCCGACGAGCTCGGCGCCGCCCACGTCCACCTCTCCCTGTCCCACGACGCCGGCATCGCCTCCGCGGTCGTGGTGCTCGAGAGCTGACCCTGGGCGCCGTTACGCCGGTCGGGCATCCCAGGACGTCCTATGCCGCGTCCGGGGATGCCCGACCCGGGACACCGAGCGCGATCAGGTCGCGTGCGACCTCGTGCGCCTCGCGTCGCAGCTCGTCGGCGGTGCACCCCACCTGGATCCGCCCCGGGCCGGCCAGGCGCCGCGCCCGCCGCTTGTCCTCGGAGGCAGCCCTGACCTCGACGTGGAAGGCGCCGTCGACCTCGAGCATCACCACCGTCCCGTCGGGCAGGTCCCACTCGCAGTCGGTCCAGCGGCGCCGCCCGCGACTGTCGTGCCGATCGTGCTGACGGCTCGGGAGGGGCATCGCGTGGCGCCGGCACATGCGCAGCACGTCGAGCTCGGCCGCGGAGTGCGAGCCACCGGCCACGTCGGTCAGCACCGCGCGGAACAGCCCGGCCCGGCGTACCGGATCGAGCAGGTCGAGCCAGCCCAGGAGGCGCTCGGGCGTGGTGAGCCGTTGCTGCACCACCGCCGCCAGCACCCCCGTCGCCGAGCGCGCGTCCGCGTCGTACGCCGCCCAGAGGATCACCGCCGGCTCCAACCGGGTGCACGGCAGCCCGCTGCCCGGCCGGCGCATCGGTGCGAGGTCTCGACGGGAGCGCACGAAGCGGACCCCGGCCAGGGGGTGCTGCGGCACGCGCCCCGCCACCCAGACCGTCACCTCGTCGCGGTGCCACCCCGCGAGCCCGGCGACCTCCGCGGCGCTGAGGCCGCCGAGCAGCGCCCCCGGCCCGGCGTGCAGGACCCCGGTCCACCGTTGCTGGCTGGACGTCGGCTCGCCCGTGGTCAGACCGACGACCCTGGGGGTGCGCAGGCACCATCGTCGCGCTGCGACCTCCCGTCGAACCCGGTCGGCGTCGACGCCGACGGCCCGTAGCTGGCGGCGCGCGACCACGCCGTCCTGCTGCCGGGCGAGCCTCGCCACGGCGTCCTCGACGGATCGACGCACGGACCCAGTGTGGGCAACAGCTCGCATCGAGGTGGCCGTCATCCACAGGCGAGGTGTCACTCGCGGGGTCGGGCATTCAGAAACGCTAAATGCGACGTCCTGGGATACCCGACCCGCCGCCCACCCCGACCGCACTAGCGTGGGACGCATGAGGCGAGCCCACACCGTCGAGCAGGTCCGGGCCGCGGAGGCGGCGCTGAGGGAGCGACTGCCGGAGGGTGCGCTGATGCAGCGGGCGGCGGCCGGGCTGGCCCATGCGGTGCTCGACCTCCTGCGCGGCCCGGGGGGCCCCGACGGCGACCGGCCGACGTACGGCAGGCGGGTGCTGCTGCTGGTCGGGGGCGGCGACAACGGCGGCGACACGCTGTACGCCGGGGCGCGCCTGGCCGCGCGGGGCTGCGCGGTGGAGGCCGTCCTGCTCTCGGACCGCGCGCACGTGGCCGGTCTCGCAGCGCTGCGCGCCGCCGGTGGGCGCGTCGTGGCCGCGGGATCGGCGCACGCCCCCGACGTCCTGCTCGACGGGGTCGTCGGGATCGGCGGACGGGCCGGGCTGCGCGACGGGGCCCGCGACGAGCTGGCCCGCCACCCGGGCGTCCCGGTGGTCGCCGTGGACACCCCGTCCGGGGTCGACGTGGACGCCGGCACCGTCCCCGACGGCGAGACCGACCACGTCCGCGCCGACGTGACCGTCACCTTCGGCACGCTGAAGGCCTGTCACCTCCTCGACCCGGCCGCGATGGCGTGCGGGGCCGTGCACCTCGTGGACATCGGGCTCGGTGCCGACCTGCCCGAGCCCGCCCTGGAGGCACTGCAGCCCGCCGACGTCGCGGCGCTGCTGCCGCAGCCGGACCGGGACTCCCACAAGTACGGCCGCGGCGTCGTCGGCGTACGGGCCGGGTCCGCGACCTACCCCGGTGCGGGCCTGCTGAGCGTGGCCGGCGCGGCCTGCGGGCTGACCGGGATGGTGCGCTACGTCGGCGACGAGGCCGTCGCCGACCGCGTCCGCGAGGCCCACCCCGAGGTGGTGGGTGCGGGCAGGGTGCAGGCGTGGGTGGTCGGCTCGGGCAGCGGGGACGGCGCGGACGGCACGCTCGGCGAGGCGCTCGCCGACCGGGTGCCGCTGGTCGTCGACGCCGACGCGCTGGTCCATCTCCCGGCACCGGCACCCGCCCATGCGGTGCTCACCCCGCACGCCGGCGAGCTCGCCCGGCTGCTCGACGTCGAGCGCGACGCGGTCGAGGCCCGCCCGCTCGAGCACGCCCGCACCGCGGTCGAGCGCTACGGCTGCACGGTGCTGCTCAAGGGCCGGCACACGTTGGTGGCCAGTCCGGGTCGCCCGGTCCGGGTGACGACGACCGGGACGCCGTGGCTGGCCACGGCCGGCGCCGGGGACGTCCTCGGCGGGCTCGTCGGCGCGCTGCTCGCGGCCGGGCTCGAGCCGCACGACGCGGCCTCGGTCGGCAGCTGGTTGCACGGCGCCGCCGCGACCCGGGCCGCGGACGGCGGCCCCCTGCAGGCGCACGAGGTCGCGCAGGCGATCCCGCAGGTCGTGCGCGACCTGCTGCGGGGCACGGCACCGGCGCGCTGAGCACGGTGGAAGGATGGTCGCCCGTGAGCCAGACCGCAGCACCACCGGACCGTGCCGAGGTCGTCGTCGACCTCGACGCCGTCCGGCACAACGTGCGCGTGCTGCGCGGGACGGCCGGCGTCCCGCTGATGGCGGTCGTCAAGGCCGACGCCTACGGCCACGGCATGGTGCCGGTCGCCCGGGCTGCCCGTGAGGCCGGCGCCGAGTGGCTCGGCTGCGCCACTCCCGACGAGGCGGTCGCGCTCCGCGAGTCCGGTGACACCGGTCCGGTGCTGTGCTGGCTCAGCGTCCCCGGTGACGACCTGGCACCGGCGATCGTGCGCGGCGTGGACGTCTCGGCCTACGACGTGGCCCAGCTCGACCGGGTCGCCGGCGCCGTGTCCCGCCTGCGCGCCACCGACCCCGCCACGACCCCGGCCCGGGTGCACCTCAAGGTCGACACCGGGCTGACCCGCGGCGGCGCGCCCGAGGCCGACTGGACCGCCTTCTTCGCCCGCGCCCGCGCCGGCGAGGTGGACGGGACCTGGCGCGTCGTGGGCCTGTTCTCCCACCTCGCCTGCGCCGACGAGCCCGACCACCCCGCCAACGACGCCGCGCAGGACGCCTTCGAGCGGGCCATCGCCGGTGCGGCCGAGGCCGGCCTCCGGCCGTTGCTGCGCCACCTCGCCAACTCGGCCGCCACGCTGCTGCGCCCCGCGGCGCGCTACGACCTGGTGCGCTGCGGCATCGCCGTCTACGGGCTCGACCCCGCCCCGGGCACGGGCCACGGCACCGACCTGCGGCCTGCGATGACGGTGCGGGCGCGGCTGGTGATCGTCAAGGCGGTGGCCACCGGGGACGGGGTCTCCTACGGCCACACCTGGGTCGCGGACCGGCCGACGACCGTCGGGATCGTGCCGGCCGGGTACGCCGAGGGCGTGCCGCGCCACGCCGGCAACACCGCCGAGGTGGCGGTCGGCGGGCAGCGCCGCCGCGTCCGTGGCCGGATCTGCATGGACCAGTTCGCGGTCGACCTCGGCGGGGACGACGTGCCCGCCGGCGCCGAGGCGGTGCTCTTCGGCCCGCCCGGTGACGGCCGGCCGACGGCCCAGGACTGGGCCGAGGCCTGCGGCACCATCAGCTACGAGATCGTCACCCGCACGGGCGGACGCCTCACCCGGCGCTACACCGGGGTGGACCGGTGAGCCTGCGCTCGCGGATCATCGGGGCGGTCGCCGGCGGGCTCGGCCTGGCCGCGGCCGGCACCGCCGTCGGCGTCGCTCACCAGCACCGGGCCCTGAGTCGTCGTGTCGACGGCGACACCGCCGTCCCGCTGAGCCGGGGCGGCGCGGGCGGCTTCGGGACGCTGCGCTCCACCCCGATCACGGTGGTGGCCGACGACGGCGTGCCGCTGCACGTGGAGGTCGACGAGGTCGACGAGGTGCACGGCAGCGCGGCGGCGGCCGTGACGATCGTCTTCGTGCACGGCTACTGCCTGCAGCTGGACTGCTGGCACTTCCAGCGCGCCGCCTACCGCGGACGGGTCCGCACCGTGTTCTACGACCAGCGCTCGCACGGCCGCTCGGGCCGCTCCGCCCGGGGCCACGCGACGATCGACCAGCTCGGCCGTGACCTGCTCGCCGTCCTCGACACCGTCGTGCCGGAGGGTCCGGTGGTGCTGGTGGGCCACTCGATGGGTGGCATGAGCATCGTCGCCTTCGTGGAGCAGCACCCCGAGCTCGTCGGGGACCGCATCGTCGGGGTCGGCCTCATCGCCACGACCGCCGGCGGCCTCGACCCGAGCCGGATCCTGCTGCCGCTCGTCCCGGCCCGCTTCACCAGCGAGCTGACCGGCACCGCGGTCGCCACCCTCAACCGCGGCCACCGCGCCGTCGACTCGGCACGCCGGCTGGGACGCATCATCGCCCGCGTCGGCACCGACGTGCTCGCCTTCGGCGACGACGTGCCCTCCTCCTACGTCGCCTTCGCCGACTCCATGCTCTCGGCCACCCCGTTCGAGGTCGTCGCGGACTTCTACCCGAGCTTCCGCGGACTCGACAAGTTCGACGCGGTCGAGGCCCTGGGCCGGGTTCCCACCACGGTCATGTGCGGCACGAAGGACCGGCTGACCTCGATCGGTCACAGCCGCAAGCTGGCCTCCCGCATCCCCGGTGCACGGCTGACCGAGCTCGCGGGCGCCGGGCACCTGGTCCTCCTGGAGCGCCACGCGGAGGTCACCGCCGAGATCGACCGCCTGCTCGAGGCGACGCAGGCGGAGGGTCGGAGCGCCTCGTGAACGCCGGCGAGCCCCTCGGGGGATCGGCGGCGCACGCCGCGCCGGTCGTGCGCGAGGTCGGCGCCGAGGCCGCCGCCACGGTGCTGGCCGTGGTGCGCGCGGCTTTCGCCGACCGGCCCGTGCTCGACCCTCCGGCCGACGCGCTGACCGAGACCCTCGACACGATCGAGCGCAGGCTGCGGACCTCCGGCGGCATCGTCGCGACCCTCGACGACGAGCCGGTGGGTGCGCTGCTGCTCGACCCCGACCACGAGGGCATCGTGTGGCTGCGCCGCTTCGGGGTCGTGCCCGGCACCCAGGGCCGCGGGATCGCGGGCGCCATGATCGACGCCGCCGCCCGTTCGGCGGCCGGGCGACGGGGGCTGGGGATCTTCGCGCGCGAGGAGCTGCCGCGCACGGTCGAGTTCTGGCGGCGCCAGGGTTTCGCGGAGGTCGACCGGCACCCGCCGTACGTCGAGATGGTGCGCTCGCTGCCGCAGACCTACGACGCGCCGACCGCTGCGAGCATGCAGCGGCTCGGCAGGGTGCTCGCCCGACGCCTCGAGGCGGGTGACCTCGTGCTGCTCGCGGGAGACCTCGGAGCCGGCAAGACGACGTTCACCCAGGGCCTCGGCGAGGGTCTCGGGGTGCGCGGTCCGGTGACGTCGCCGACCTTCGTGATCTCACGCGTCCACCCCGCGACCGGTGCGGGCCCGGACCTCGTCCACGTCGACGCCTACCGTCTCGGCAGCCTCGAGGAGCTCGACGACCTCGACCTCGACACCGCCCTCGAGGATGCGGTCACGGTCGTGGAGTGGGGCACCGGCGTGGCCGAACGACTGGCCGAGTCGCGGCTCGAGGTCGTCATCGAACGCTCCTCGACACCGCCGGCGGCGTGGAGCGTCCTCGAGCCCGACGTCGACGGGCCCGATGCCGACGGGCCCGACGAGGCCGCCGACCCCCGCACGGTCCGGATCCAGGGCTACGGTCCCCGCTGGACGTTCCTGGCCCGGCTTCCCGTCGACCGTGGCCCCGCCCGCCGTGCCGGTGCCGATCCCGCTCGGTAGCGTGCGAGGCGTGCTGCTGGCCCTCGACACCGCGACCCCGCTGGTCTCCGTCGCCGTCCACGACGGCACCACCGCCCTCGCCGAGCTGACCTCGCAGCAGCCGATGAAGCACGGTGAGCAGCTCGCGCCCCTCATCGAGCAGGCGCTCGCGCAGGCCGGCCTCACCCGGCTCGACCTCGACGCGATCGCGGTCGGCGTGGGCCCGGGGCCGTTCACGGGCCTGCGGGTCGGGCTCGTCACCGCCCGGACCCTGGGCTGGGTGCTCGACGTGGCGGTGCACGGTGTGTGCACGCTCGACGTGCTCGCCCTCGAGACGGTCCGCTCGGGAGCCCTGGCGGGCCACGGCGAGCCGGCGACGTTCGCGGTGGCCACGGACGCCCGGCGCAAGGAGGTCTACCTCGCGCGCTACGACGGCACCGGTCGCCGGGTCTCGGGTCCGGTCGTCGACCGGCCGGACGAGGTCGCGACCGACGTGCCCGTCGCGGGCGAGGGGCCGCTGCTCTACCCGACCGCCTTCCCCCGCGCCGTCGGCCCGACCCGACCTTCCGCCGGATGGCTGGCTCGCGCCGTCGTCGAGGGGCTGGTCGAGGTCCTCGAACCCGAGCCCCTCTACCTGCGTCGGCCCGACGCGGTCGTCTCGGCCGCGCGCAAGCCTGTCTCGTGAGCGACCCGGAGCCCCACGCCGCGATCCGTCACGCGCGCGCCGACGACGCCGACGCGGTCGCCGCCCTGGAGGCCGACGCGCTCGGTGAGGACGCCTGGCCGCACGGCCTGGTCGCCGAGCTCGTCGCCGGCAGCGTCCCGACCACGCAGGCCCTGGTGGCCGAGCGGGACGGGGTCGTCGTCGGGTACGCCGCGACCAGCCTGGTCATCGACGTCGCCGAGCTGCAGCGCATCGCCGTCGACCTCGGCGAGCGCCGCACCGGTGTCGGGCTGGCCCTGCTGACCTCCGTGCTCGGCCTGTGCCGCGACACCGGCGCGGACCGGTTGCTGCTCGAGGTCCGCGCCGACAACGAGGGCGCCCGGGCCTTCTACGGCCGGGCCGGGTTCGCCGAGGTCGGCACCCGTCCGCGCTACTACCGCGACGGCGAGGCCGCCGTGCTGCTCGAGCGGTCGACGGCCAGCGGCCCCGAGACGAAGGAGTGGACCACCGCGTAGCCCAGCCCGCGGTAGATCGCGAGCGCCGGAGCGTTGTCGACGTACACCCCGAGGGCCGCGGTGTCGTCGAGCTCCAGCGCGGCTCGGGTGAGGGCGGCGGACACCAGGCGTCCGAGGCCGCGGCCCCGGTGGTCGGGGTGGGTGGTGACGCCCCGCAGGAGCGCGGAGCCGTCGGGCTGGGAGACGAGGCAGCCGGTCGCGACCAGCGTGGCGGAGGACGGGTCGCGCACCCCCCACCAGCCGAGGACCCCGGGGGTGTCGGGGCGGGCGAAGGAGCGGGGGTTGCCTGCCCCGAGCAGGGCCTCGACCTCGTCGTCGTGGTCGCAGCCGAGGTCCTCGACGACGGCACCCTCCGGCGCAGCGGCGTCGACGAAGCCCGACCGGTCGACCGTCATCCAGTGCCACGACCACGTGTCCGCCTGGGTCCAGGCGGTTGGTACGACGTGCGCCGCGGCCGCCTCGATGCTCAACCGCTCCGGCGCCTCGGTCGAGCCCGCGGCGAGGACGAGCAGGAGGCCGAGCGGCTCGGGGTCACCGACCGCCGTCGCGACGCGCGCCGGTCCGGCCGGGTTGGCGCCCCGCTGGCACCAGAGCGCGGTGCGTCCGTCGTCGGCCACCCACGCTCGGTCCACCATCGTCGGGTCGACCTGGCGGTGCAGGAACGGGGCGTCGCAGCCGGCGAGCAACCCGTCGACGTCGACCTCGTGTCCCACCTCGTCCTCGGCCTCGTGCACCGGCCGATCCTCCCAGTGCGAGCATGAAGCGGTGAGCACCCCCTCCGAGCCCCTCGTGCTGGGCATCGAGACCTCGTGCGACGAGACCGGGGTCGGCATCGTGCGCGGCACGACCCTGCTCGCCGACGCGGTCGCCAGCAGCGTCGAGGAGCACTCCCGCTTCGGTGGCGTGGTGCCCGAGGTCGCCAGCCGGGCCCACCTCGAGGCGATGGTGCCGACGCTCCGGCGGGCCTGCGAGACCGCGGGGGTCCGCGCGAGCGACGTCGACGCGGTCGCGGTGACGAGCGGTCCGGGCCTGGCGGGCGCCCTGCTGGTGGGGGTGGCAGCCGCCAAGGCGCTGGCGATCGGCCTCGGCAAGCCGCTCTACGGCGTCAACCACCTCGCCGCCCACGTCGCCGTCGACCAGCTCGAGCACGGCCCGTTGCCCGAGCCGTGCCTCGCGCTGCTGGTCAGCGGCGGCCACTCCAGCCTGCTGCAGGTCAGCGACGTGACCGGGCACGACGGTGGCATCGACCCGCTCGGGGCGACGATCGACGACGCGGCCGGGGAGGCCTTCGACAAGGTCGCCCGGCTGCTCGGACTGCCGTTCCCGGGCGGTCCGCACGTGGACCGTGAGGCCGTCTCGGGCAGCAGCGTGGCCATCGACTTCCCGCGGGGGCTGACCGCGCGTCGTGACCTCGAGCGGCACCGCTTCGACTTCTCCTTCTCCGGTCTCAAGACCGCCGTGGCCCGCTGGGTCGAGGCCCGCGAGCGCGCCGGCGAGCCGGTGCCGGTCGCCGACGTGGCGGCCAGCTTCCAGGAGGCGGTCTGCGACGTGCTCGTGCGCAAGGCCCTCGACGCGGCCGCCGACCGGGGCATCGACGACCTGCTGATCGGCGGGGGCGTGGCCGCCAACTCCCGGCTCCGGGCGATGGCCGTCGAGCGCGCCGGGCGGGTCGGTGTCCGGGTGCGGGTCCCGCGCCCCGGCCTGTGCACCGACAACGGTGCGATGGTCGCCGCGCTGGGCGCCGAGATGGTCGCCCGCGGACGTACGCCGTCCTCGCTGGACCTGCCCGCCGAGTCCAGCCTCCCGGTCGTCGACGTCCTCGCCGGCTGAGCCTCACCGGGCATGCTCGCCGGGGCGGGAGGTGGTTGCCGTTCCTCGTAGGGTGATCCCGACCATCAGGGTCGAGCCAGACGTCAGCGCCGTAGGAGGAGCAGTCATGCACGAGGTCCAGGGTGTCATCGCCCGCAGCAAGGGCGAGCCGGTCGAGCTGACCACCATCCATGTGCCGGACCCCGGCCCCGGCGAGGCGCTGGTCAAGGTGCAGGCCTGCGGGGTCTGCCACACCGACCTGCACTACCGCGAGGGCGGGATCAACGACGAGTTCCCGTTCCTGCTCGGCCACGAGGCGGCCGGGGTCGTCGAGGCCGTCGGTGACGACGTCACCAGCGTCTCCCCGGGTGACTTCGTGGTGCTGAACTGGCGCGCGGTGTGCGGCCAGTGCCGCGCCTGCGAGCGGGGCGAGCCGCAGTACTGCTTCGCCACCCACAACGCCACGCAGAAGATGACGCTGGCCGACGGCACCGAGCTGTCCCCGGCCCTGGGCATCGGCGCCTTCGCGGAGAAGACCCTCGTCGCCGCGGGGCAGTGCACCAAGGTCGACCCCGAGGCCCGCGCAGCCGCCGTCGGACTGCTCGGCTGCGGCGTGATGGCCGGCATCGGCGCCGCGATCAACACCGGCGGCGCCACCCGCGGCAGGTCCGTGGCCGTGATCGGCTGCGGCGGCGTCGGGGTGGCGGCGATCGCCGGCGCGGCGCTCTCGGGCGCCAGCCCGGTCATCGCCGTCGACATCGACCCGAAGAAGCTCGAGGCCGCGACGAAGCTCGGCGCGACCCACACCGTCGACTCCTCGCAGGTCGACCCGGTGGAGAGGATCAAGGAGATCTGCGGCGGCTACCACGAGGGCGCGGAGGGCGCGGACCTCGTGATCGAGGCCGTGGGCCGCCCGGAGACCTGGAAGCAGGCCTTCTACGCCCGTGACCTCGCCGGCACCGTCGTCCTGGTCGGCGTACCGACCCCGGACATGACCGTGCCCGACATCCCGCTCATCGACGTCTTCGGCCGCGGTGGCTCGTTGAAGTCCAGCTGGTACGGCGACTGCCTGCCCAGCCGCGACTTCCCGATGCTGGTCGACCTCTACACCCAGGGCCGCCTCGACCTCGACGCGTTCGTCACCGAGGAGATCGGCATCGGCGACGTCGAGGCCGCGTTCGCGGCGATGCACGACGGCGGCGTCCTGCGCTCGGTCGTGATCCTCTGATGGCCGCGAGCGCCGGTCGGCTGCGCGTCGACCACGCCGTCTCCTCGGGGACCTTCAGCCTCGACGGGGAGACCCACGAGGTCGACAACAACCTGTGGGTCGTGGGCGACGACGAGGAGTGCGTCGTCATCGACGCACCGCACAGCGTCGAGGACATCATGGCGCTCGTCGGCGAGCGCCGGGTCCGCGCGATCGTGCTGACCCACGCCCACGACGACCACAGCCGGGTCGCGCCCGCCCTGCGCGAGCGGGTCACGGCGCCGATCCTGCTGCACCCCGACGACCGCCCGCTGTGGGAGCTCACCCACGGCGGCCCGGACGACACCGACGCCTACCTGTGGGACGTCGACCTCACCGACGGCACCGTGGTCGAGGTCGCCGGCAGCCGCCTCGAGGTGCTGCACACCCCGGGCCACGCGCCAGGGGCGGTGTGCCTGTACGCACCCGACCTCGGCTGCGTCTTCAGCGGCGACACCCTCTTCGAGGGCGGCCCCGGAGCGACGGGTCGCTCCTACAGCGACGAGGACGTCATCGTGGCCTCGATCCGCTCCCGCCTCCTCACGCTGCCCGACGAGACCGTGGTGCACACCGGGCACGGGCCCGACACGACGATCGCCGCCGAGCGCTCCGGGATCGGCGAGGGCTGAGATCCGGGGCACTGTCCGCATGCGGTGCTCCCGGCCGGCGATCAGGCCTCGGCGCAGTCGGCGAGGACGCGGGCGAGCTCGGCCGGCCGGCTGTACATCGGCCAGTGACCCGAGTCGAGGTCGACGTACTCGACGCTGCTCGTCCTCGCCAGCTCCGGGATGTCGCCGGCTGCGATCCACTCCTTCGCCTCGGCGGGGCTGAACTCGGGGCAGACCATCGTCACCGGCACGTCGTAGCGGCGCTCGTCGCTCAGGCGCACGACCCCGTGGGTGATCGCGGCCGGGACGGCGATCGCGCCCGCCTGGATCGCGCGCCGCTGCTCGTCCGTCAGGTCGTCGGAGTCGGGACCCGCGAACGGCTCCCAGCCCGGGAAGGCCACGACCCCGTCGACCGGGCCGAAGGGACCGAAGTAGGTCTCGCCGTCAGCGCTGGGCATCCCGCCGATCAGGGCGACGCCCGCCACGGCGGTCGGCCGCGCGTCGGCGGCGGCCCAGGCGAGCGCGCAGGCGGCGGAGTGGCCGACCACCAGGGGAGGCCCGTCGGCGGCGTCGACGGCGGCCACGACCGCGGCGACCTGGTCGTCGTACGTCGCCCCGGTGTCGCCGTCCCCCTGGCCGGGCAGCGTCACGGGGACCGGTCTGTGGCCGAGGCGCTCGATCTCGGGGACGACGCCGTCCCAGGCGTGCGCGTCGAGCCACATGCCGGCGATCAGGATGATGTCCACGTCAGATCTCCTTGGTGATGAGGGTGTTTGGGGCGACCAGGCGGCGCTCGGTGCGTTCACGGCGCCACCGTAGGACCGGTTGCGGACGATGTGCTTCCGGATCTTCCGACGCGGTGCCAGGGTGGCCCGATGAGTGGGACCAGCCCGACCGCCCGGGCCCTGCGCGCCCTGGAGATCCTGCAGCTCCGACCGGGCTGCACCGCGGCAGAGCTCGCCGAGCGGCTGGGGGTCACCGACCGGGCGGCCCGCCGCTACGTCGCGATCCTCCGCGAGGCCGGCATCGACGTGGCGTCCGTCCGGGGTCCCTACGGCGGCTACCGGGTCGGCCGGGGGCTCCGGCTGCCGTCCCTGGTCTTCACCGCCGCCGAGGCGCTCGGGCTGGTGATGGCGGTGCTCGACGGCCGGCACGCCGCTGCGGACGACGAGGACCCGGTCGGCGCCGGACTCGGGAAGATCATCCGGGCCCTCCCGGTCCCGGTGGCCCGCCAGGCGGCGACGATGCGCGAGCACGCACGCGCCGTGCCCGACCGCGGGGCGCGCCCGGACCCGGTCGTGACCAGCGCGCTGGTCGAGGCCGTGGGCGGGCTGCACCAGGTGCGCTTCGACTACCGCAGTGCGTCCGGACGCTCGCACTCCTTCGTGGTCGACCCGTGGTCGGTCGTGGTGCGTCACGGCCTGTGGTACCTGCTGTGCTTCGCCCACCACGCCCAGGCCGTGCGGACCTACCGCATCGACCGGGTCAGCGGCGTCGAGCAGCTCTCCGTCGGCTTCGAGACCCCCGAGGGACTCGACCCGGTGGCCGCCCTGGAGGAGAACCTCGCCACGGGGTGGGAGCACGAGGCCCGGGTGGTCCTCCACGCGCCGGCCGGCGAGGTCGCCCCCTGGTTGCGACCCACCATGGGCAGGCTCGAGCCGATCGGCCCCGACCGGTGCAGGGTCACCGGCACCACCAGCAACCCGACGATGTACGCCGGGGAGTGGCTTGCGGGCCTGCCCTTCGAGATCACCGTCGAAGGTGGCCCGGAGCTGCGGGCCGCCGCGGCCGAGGTGGCGGCGAGGATGGCCCGCTCCGTCGCGGCCCCACCGGGATGATCGACGGCGAGCCCCGGCGAGCGCCGATAGTCCCCGGCGAAACGGTCGTCTCCAGCGCCGGATCACGACCGTTTCGCCAGGGACTATCGCGGTAGGGGGTCGACGAGCAGGGCGGTGCCCTTGCCGGCGATCCGGGTCATCACCAGGGTCGCCTCGCCGTCACCACGGAGCCGCAGCCGTTTGCGCAGGTCGTCGGGCACGACCTCGACGCCGCGCTTCTTGATCGTCAGCCGACCGATCCCGCGCTCGCGCAGCGCGGCGCGGAGCTGCTTCTCGCGGTAGGGCAGCTGCTCGCGGACCCGGTAGCCGCGAGCGAAGGGGGAGGACGAGGCGTGGTCCGAGGCGACGTAGGCCAGGTGCGGGTCGAGGCGGGCGCCGCCGACCATCGCGCAGACGGCGGTGACGAGGCCGGCGCGGATCACCGCGCCGTCGGGCTCGTAAAGGTACGCGCGGACCTCGCCGGGTGCGCACACCTCGTCGTCGGTGGGGTCGGTCTCGGTGAGCGTGGCCAGGCCGCCGTCGCCGATCACGGTCGCGCGGCGACGCGTCGTGGCCAGCCGGCCCGACCACAGGGCGGCCTCCTTGACCTCGGCGTGGTCGCTGACCCACTCGGCCTCGACCCCGTCGGGCACCAGGTCGTGCGGCAGGCCCGGGGCTGCCTTGACGCAGGCGTCGCCGGCCAGCAGCTGCTCCACGAAGGCCCACGGGGGAGTCCAGTCCTCGGTCCGGAAGCTCCGCCCCGCACCGCTACGTCGGGCCGGGTCGGCGAAGGCGACCTCGAAGGGGGTGCGGTCCATCGTCGTCGCGTCGGCGACCGCGACGGCGCCCGGCAGCCCGAGCGCGGCCAGGTTGGCCTCGGCCAGGGCGACGCGCACGGGGTCGGTGTCGACGCCGACGCAGGTCAGCCCCGCTCGGGCGGCGGCGACCAGGTCGCCGCCGATCCCGCAGCCGAGGTCGATGAGCGTGGTGGCCTCGAAGGCCACCAGCCTGGCCGCACGGTGGTCGGCGACCCGGGCCCGGGTGGCCTGCTCGAGCCCGTCGCGGGTGAACCACATCCGCGCGGCGTCGTCGCCGAGCTTGGCGTGGGCGTGCTCGCGCAGCTCGAGCTGGGTGCGGGCCGCGGCGAGTCGGTCCGGGGTCACCGCAGGCCCCGTGGCGGCGCCGCCCGCGCCGAGGTCGGCGAGCAGGGCGCGGCCCTCGTCACCGAGCAGCCAGCGGCAGGTGTCGAGGTCCACCGGCCCATCCTCGCAGTGAGGAGGACGGCGTACGCCGGGACCCTGCTGGCACTCGCTGATCGAGAGTGCTAGTTTCGGACCTGGCACTCTCCCCGTGAGTGTGCCAGTGCAGGTGATGTGAGGCGACCCCCGCGACGGCGCCGATCCGATCCTGCCCCCACGTGCAGCACCCCAACCGAGCAACACCCAGAACTGTGGAGAAAGTGGAGGTCGACATCGTGTCGGTCAACATCAAGCCCCTCGAGGACCGCATCGTGGTCAAGGCGCTCGAAGCCGAGCAGACCACCGCGTCCGGCCTCGTCATCCCGGACACCGCCAAGGAGAAGCCCCAGGAGGGCGAGGTCGTGGCCCTCGGTCCGGGCCGCGTCGACGACAGCGGCAACCGCGTCCCGATCGACGTCGCCGTGGGCGACAAGGTGATCTACTCGAAGTACGGCGGCACCGAGGTCAAGTACTCCGGCGAGGAGTACCTCATCCTCTCGGCCCGCGACGTGCTCGCGGTCGTCGGCTGATCCAGCCGCCCAGCAGGACGTTCCGGGTCGTGGGCCTGCGGCGGCGCCACGGCGCCGCGCAGGACCACGACCCGTTCTGGTCCCGCCCCTGAACACCGCCAGCCTCGGCTGGCGCTCCGCCAGCCCACGCACGTCCGTGCACAGCACGAAGGAGACCCATGCCCAAGATCCTGGAGTTCGACGAGCACGCACGCCGCGCGCTCGAGCGGGGCGTCGACGCCCTCGCCAACGCCGTCAAGGTCACGCTCGGCCCCAAGGGCCGCTACGTCGTCCTCGACAAGAAGTGGGGCGCCCCCACGATCACCAACGACGGTGTCACCGTCGCGCGGGAGATCGAGCTGGACGACCCGTTCGAGAACCTCGGTGCCCAGCTGACCAAGGAGGTGGCCACCAAGACCAACGACGTCGCCGGTGACGGCACCACCACCGCCACGGTCCTGGCCCAGGCCATGGTCCACGAGGGCCTGCGCGCGGTCGCCGCCGGCGCCAACCCGATGGGCCTCAAGCGCGGCATGGACCTCGCCACGGCCGCCGTCGGCGACGCCCTGCGCGACGCCGCGCGCGAGGTCGAGACCCGGGAGGACATGGCCTCGGTCGCCACGATCTCCAGCCGCGACTCCCACATCGGCGACCTGCTCGCCGAGGCCTTCGACAAGGTCGGCAAGGACGGCGTCATCACGGTCGAGGAGTCCAACTCGATGGGCACCGACCTGGAGTTCACCGAGGGGATGCAGTTCGACAAGGGCTACATCAGCCAGTACTTCGTCTCCGACCCCGAGCGGATGGAGGCCGTCCTCGACGACCCCTACATCCTGCTGCACCAGGGCAAGATCTCGGCCGTCGCCGACATCCTCCCGCTGCTGGAGAAGGTCATCGCCGCCGGCAAGCCGCTGTTCATCCTCGCCGAGGACGTCGACGGCGAGGCGCTCTCGACCCTGGTCGTGAACAAGATCCGGGGCACGTTCAACGCCGTCGCCGTCAAGGCCCCGGCCTTCGGTGACCGCCGCAAGGCGATGATGCAGGACATCGCGACGCTGACCGGGGCGCAGGTCGTGGCGCCCGAGGTCGGGCTCAAGCTCGACCAGGTCGGCCTCGAGGTGCTCGGCACCGCGCGTCGTGTGGTCGTGACCAAGGACGACACCACGATCGTCGACGGGTCCGGCGACGCCGGCGAGGTCGAGGGTCGCGTCAACCAGATCAAGGCCGAGATCGAGAACACCGACTCCGACTGGGACCGCGAGAAGCTCCAGGAGCGCCTCGCCAAGCTCGCCGGCGGGGTGTGCGTGATCCGCGTCGGTGCGGCCACCGAGGTGGAGCTGAAGGAGAAGAAGCACCGCATCGAGGACGCCGTGTCCGCGACGCGCGCCGCGATCGAGGAGGGCATCGTCGCCGGGGGCGGGTCTGCGTTGATCCACGCCGTCTCGGTGCTCTCCGACGACCTCGGCCTCACCGGTGACGAGGCCGTCGGGGTGCGCATCGTGCGCAAGTCCGCCGACGAGCCCCTGCGCTGGATCGCCGAGAACGGTGGCGACAACGGCTACGTCATCACCACCAAGGTCCGCGAGCTCGGCGTCGGCAACGGCTACAACGCCGCGACCGGCGAGTACGGCGACCTCGTCGCCCAGGGGGTCCTCGACCCGGTCAAGGTCACCCGCTCCGCGCTGGTCAACGCCACCTCGATCGCCGGCATGCTGCTGACGACCGAGACGCTGATCGTCGACAAGCCCGAGCAGAGCGACGACGCCCCGGCCGGCGGCCACGGCCACGGCCACGGTCACTGAGACCAGGCGCACCCGCTCGACCAGCACCACCAGCAACACCAGCACCACCAGCACGATGCGACGGCCCGCCGTCCCCGCCAGCGCGCGGGGCCGGCGGGCCGTCGTCGTACCCGCCGAGGTGCCACTCCTTGCGAGCCGAGGTGCCGGTGCCTGTCGTCCTCAGCCGGTCAGGGCGGCCAGCAGCGCCCGGGCGTACGCCGCGTCTGCGGCGACGTCGACGTGCCGCTGCTCGAGCCCGTCGACGAGGACCCGCACGACCCACCCGGCCTCCCGAGCGTCGGTCGGCCCGTCGGTCGGCCCGTCGGCCACCGAGACCCGTTCGAGCGCGACGAACCGTCCCCCGAGCAGCTCGCGCAGCTGGTCCTCGCGCGGCAGCCACAGCGCCTCCGCGGCCTCGAGCGAGTCCAGGGCCCACTCGGTCGTGCCGTTGAAGGCGAGCACGGCGCCGACGTCGGGCAGGTCGAGGCGCTCGATGACCATGTCGCTGAGCACGAACACCTCGTCGTCGAGGTCGCGGTCGGGCACCACGAACCGGTCGCCCGGCGCGGGTGACCACGGCAGGCCGGCCTGCGCCAGACGACGGGCCAGCTCGGGACTCAGCACCCGCGCAGTCTGGCACCGGGGTCGCGGTGGTCGCGGCGAGGCCTGCCCGGTCCAGGTCGGGCCCGCACAGCGCGTCCGCCCGCGGGTCGTCGGGCGAGGACCTACCGTGGTGCGGTGAGCACCGACGAGGCAGGGTCCACCCCGCAGGACGACCCCGAGGTGGTCGTCGTCCACACCGACGGTGCCTGCGTGCCGAACCCCGGCCCGGGCGGGTGGGGCGCCCTGCTCCAGGTCGCCGGCCACGAGCTCGAGCTGTGCGGCGGCGAGGCCGGGACCACGACCAACAACCGCATGGAGCTGACCGCTCCGATCCGGGCGCTCGACGCCCTGACCCGCCGGGTGCGCGTCGAGCTGCACACCGACAGCACCTACGTGCGCAACGGGATCACGTCGTGGGTGGTCGGCTGGCAGCGCAACGGGTGGCGCACGAAGGCCAAGGACCCGGTCAAGAACGCCGATCTGTGGCGTGAGCTCGTCGCGGCCTGCGAACGCCACGACGTCGAGTGGTTCTGGGTCAAGGGTCACGCCGGCCACGAGGGAAACGAGCGCGCCGACCGGCTGGCGGCGCGCGGCCTGCGGGAGGTGGTGGCCGAAGCGGGCACCCGGGGCACCCCGCGCCCGACGGATCCTGCTCCGGCCGTGTCGCGGGACGTGTCGTCGGCGTAACACCACCGACGCCGATCGGCAACGTGGTCGGGCCACGATGGGCCTCATGCTGTGGCGCGTGAGGACGACCCTTCCCGACCGGCCGGGGACGCTGGCCGCGCTCGCGCACACCTGTGGCGAGGCCGGCGTCGACATCCGCGGACTGCAGATCTTTCCCGGACCCGGCGCCGCTCCGTCCCTCGGCGCGGGCGGCTCCGTGACCGACGAGCTGGTCCTCGAGGCGCCCGAGACCCTCGACCGCGACGCGATCGTGGCGCTGATGCAGGGCGCGGGCGGTGCGCAGGTGCTGGCGCTGCGGTGCTCGCCGGCCTCGCTGCACGACCAGCCGACGCGTTTCGTCGAGGCGGCGCGTGCGGTGATCGCCGAGCCGGCGTCGTTCCCGGTCGTCGTCGCCCACCTCTTCGACGCCGAGACCGAGGTCCGTGGCGGCCAGGTCGACGTCCTCGAGCTCAGCGTGGCGCAGGTGCGGGTGCAGATCCGACGCACCGAGCCGTTCACCACGACCGAGCACGAGCGGGGCCGGGCGATCGCCGCGCTCGTCGACGACGTGCTGGGGCGCGAGCACTCGACGCCCGCCGCCGCGCGCCGCGTCGGTGCCGGGACCCGGGTGTCCTACGTCGTGCTCGAGACCGGGATCGAGGCCCGTGCGGGCGACGACGTCGTCGGTCACGCCCACCTGCTGCCGGCCGGCGTCGACGACCCGGGAGCGCGCGGGGTCGACCTCGACGTCGACCCGGCCTGGCGGCGCCGCGGCATCGGTACCCGCCTGCTCGGCGACGTCGCCCGGCTCGCGCGCCGGTCCGGCGCCGAGGAGCTCGTCGTGCGCACCGGGGCCACCAACCAGGCCGTCATGCCGATGGTGCTCTCGGCCAACATGCGCGGCCGCATCCGGATGGCCGGGGACGTGCTCACCGTGCGGATCCCCCTGCGCGAGATCCGCCCGCTGCCCGCCTCGGCCTGAGCGCGACCTGGGCCGGGCCGGTGCCGACGCCGGTCTACGATGAGGGCGTGGAGCTCCCCGAGAAGTTCGCCGCGGTCGGTCTGACCTACGACGACGTGCTGCTGCTGCCCGGCCACTCCGACCTCGCGCCGTCCGACATCGACACGACCTCGCGCCTGACCCGGGAGATCTCCCTCAAGGTCCCGCTGGTCAGCGCGGCGATGGACACCGTGACCGAGTCGCGGATGGCGATCGCGATGGCCCGCCAGGGAGGCCTCGGCGTGCTGCACCGCAACCTGTCGATCACCGACCAGGCCTACCAGGTCGACCTGGTCAAGCGGACCCAGACCGGCGTCATCTCCAACCCGGTCACGATCGGCCCGGACGCGACGCTCGAGCAGCTCGACCAGCGCTGCGGGGAGTACCGCGTCTCGGGCCTGCCCGTCGTCGACACCGACGACCGGCTGCTGGGCATCATCACCAACCGCGACCTGCGCTTCACCCCGGTCGCCGCGTGGGCCAGCACCAAGGTCGACGAGGTGATGACCCCGATGCCCCTGATCACCGGCCCCGAGGGCATCGACCGCGACGAGGCCACCACCCTGCTGAGGCGCCACAAGCGCGAGCGGCTGCCGCTGGTCGACGACCAGGGGCGCCTCGCCGGACTGATCACGGTCAAGGACTTCGTGAAGTCCGAGCAGTTCCCCCACGCCTCCAACGACGGCCACGGCCGACTGATGGTGGGTGCCGCCATCGGGTACTTCGGTGACGCCTGGCAGCGCGCCGTCACCCTGGTCGAGGCCGGCGTCGACGTCCTCGTCGCGGACACCGCCCACGGCAACGTGCGGCTGCTGCTGGAGATGGTCCAGCGGCTCAAGACCGACCCCGCCACGCGCCACGTGCAGGTCATCGGCGGCAACGTCGCGACCCGCGAGGGAGCGCAGGCCTTCGTCGACGCCGGCGCCGATGCCGTCAAGGTCGGGGTCGGCCCGGGCTCGATCTGCACCACCCGCGTGGTCACCGGGGTCGGCGTACCCCAGATCACCGCCGTCTACGAGGCCTCCCTGGCCTGCGCCCCGGCGGGCGTGCCGGTGATCGCCGACGGCGGCATGAAGCACTCGGGCGAGATCGCCAAGGCCCTGGTCGCCGGCGCCGACGCCGTCATGGTCGGCTCCCTGCTCGCGGGCTGCGAGGAGTCACCGGGTGAGCTGGTCTTCACCGGAGGCAAGCAGTACAAGGCCTACCGGGGCATGGGCTCGTTGGGCGCGATGAGCAGCCGCGGGAAGAAGTCCTACTCCAAGGACCGCTACTTCCAGGCCGAGGTCGACAGCGACGACAAGATCGTGCCCGAGGGCATCGAGGGCCAGGTCGCCTACCGCGGTCCGCTCTCCGCCGTCGCCCATCAGCTGATCGGCGGGCTGAGCCAGTCGATGTTCTACGTCGGCGCGCGCACGGTGCCCGAGCTGCAGGACAAGGGCCGGTTCGTGCGCATCACCCAGGCCTCGCTGCAGGAGAGCCACCCGCACGGCGTGCAGATGACCGTCGAGGCGCCCAACTACTCCGGTCGCTGAGGGCACGCGCCCCCGACCAGCTCACCCCGGCGGCAGCAGGGAGCCCGGCGCGTCGACCAGTGGGCACAGGGCCGCTCCGCGGGGGACCGCCATCGCCCCGCGGTTGCGCCGGCACCCGTCCGCACCGTCGACGAGGACCTCGCTCGGACCGTCGTCGGGGATCCACTCGAGGCGGTACGCCGCCCCCTCGCCCTCGTCGCGCCGGGTCTCGAGCTGGGTCCACACCAGCCGACCACCGTCCTGCCAGGTCGTGCGGGTCCCGTCGAGCTCGTCGAGGTGGCGCCAGTCGCCGTCGTAGACCCACGTCTGCCGGGTGACGCCGGGGTCCGTGCGGGTCTCGGCCTCGCCGAGGGCGAAACGCACCACGACCTGCTCGCCGATCTTGTCGAGCGCCTCGACGCGCCAGCTGCGGTCGTAGCCGTCCGGCACGCCGTAGTCGGCCGCCACGTCCCCGGTGGTCGGGTCGAGCTCGACCACCCGCTGCTCGACCACGCACCCACCGCAGTCCTCGTCCTCGCCGTTGTCCTGCATCAGCACCAGCAGCGCCGCGCCGTCGTGGCTGGGCACCAGCGACACGACCGGCTGGTTGCGCAGGACCTCGGTGACGCGACCGTCCTCGATGCGCAGCACCCCGTGATCGGTTCGGGTGTCGTCCTCGCTGTTGACGCCCCACTGCACCCACGTCACGCCGTCGAGGGTGTAGGCCGCGTGGAAGATCGAGAACGGGTGGTCTGGACCCTCGACCTGGTCGCTCTCGACCGAGGACGCGTCGACGCGGACCACACGGCGCTCGGTCAGGTCCGGTGCGTAGACGACCAGGCGGTCGTCCGTCCTCGCGGTGATCGCCTCGGGCGTCACGCCCCAGTCGGCGAGGAAGCCGCCCGGGACCGCTCGCACGACCGTGCCGGTGGCGGGGTCCACGAGCAGGGCGCGCGTCCCGGTCACCCCGATGTCGCGACCGCTGCGCTCGTAGCTGCGCCGCTGCACCAGCAGCCGCCCGTCGGGCAGCCAGTCGGCGTCGGAGACCGGTCGGAGGTCGGTCGTGCTCCCTGCGACGACGACCGACGTGGACGGCCGGTTCCCCGTGATCGCTTGCGAGGTGTACGCCGGCCCGGGTGGCGTGCGCACCGGGATCGGCTCCATCGCGGAGGGCACGACCGGGTCGGAGCCGGACCCGGGGACCGCCCCGCAGGCGACGGCGGTCAACGAGAGCGCGACGATCACCGGCAGGACGCGGCCCGCGCCCCTCGTCGTCGCGCTGGTGCGCTCCATCTACCGGCTCCGTCCCGTGGCGAGCGGCCATCGTGCCAGGTCGGGTCGCGTCGGTGCGGCCACGCCGGCCCCTCCCAGGGCGGACCGCCGCCGGGACCCGGGACCGACCCGGGGTGGCGCGAGCGTGCTGTCGCCTCGCGGTGCGGCGCCGATAGGCTCACCCCGTGACCGAGATCCAGATCGGCCAGGCCAAGCGAGCCCGGCGTGCGTACGCCTTCGACGACGTCGCGATCGTGCCCTCCCGGCGCACCCGCGACCCCGAGGAGGTCAGCACCGACTGGCAGATCGACGCCTACCGGTTCTCGATGCCGGTGCTCGCGGCGCCGATGGACTCGGTGATGTCCCCGGCCACCGCGATCGCGATGGGGCGGTTCGGCGGGTTGGGCGTGCTCAACCTCGAGGGCCTGTGGACGCGTTACGAGGACCCCGAGCCCCTGCTCGAGGAGGTCGCGGGCCTGCGCGGCACCCAGGCCACGCAGCGGCTGCAGGAGATCTACACCGAGACCGTCAAGCCCGAGCTGATCACCGAGCGGCTCCGCGAGATCCGCGCGGCGGGTGTCACGGTCGCCGGGTCGCTGTCCCCGCAACGCACCCAGGAGCTCTCGAAGGTCGTCGTCGACGCCGGCGTCGACATGTTCGTGATCAGGGGTACGACGGTCAGCGCCGAGCACGTCTCGAGCCAGGCCGAGCCGCTGAACCTCAAGGAGTTCATCTACGAGCTCGACGTCCCGGTCGTCGTGGGCGGCTGCGCGACCCACCAGGCCGCGCTGCACCTGATGCGCACCGGGGCCGCCGGGGTGCTGGTCGGCTTCGGCGGCGGTGCGGCGCACACGACCCGCACCGTGCTCGGGATCTCGGTGCCGATGGCCTCGGCGGTGGCCGACGTCGCGGCCGCGCGACGCGACTACCTCGACGAGTCCGGCGGCCGCTACGTCCACGTCATCGCCGACGGCTCGATCGGTCGCTCCGGCGACGTGGCCAAGGCGATCGCCTGCGGTGCCGACGCGGTCATGGTCGGCTCGCCGTTCGCGCGCGCCACCGACGCGCCCGGCCGCGGCTTCCACTGGGGTGGGGAGGCCCACCACGCCGAGCTCCCGCGCGGGGAGCGCGTCGAGCTCGACCAGGTCGGCACCTTCGAGGAGATCCTCTTCGGCCCGTCCCGGGTGGCCGACGGCACGATGAACCTCATCGGTGCCCTGCGCCGGTCGATGGCCACGACCGGCTACACCGAGCTCAAGGAGTTCCAGCGCGTCGAGGTCGTCGTCCAGTGACCGCGTCCGCCGCCGGTGAGCGCCCGCAGGTCAAGGTCGTCGTCCTCGACGTCAACGAGACCCTCTCGGACCTGACGCCGATGCGGCAGCGCTTCGCCGACGTCGGTGCCGAGGAGTCGCTGGCGTCGACCTGGTTCGCCGCGGTGCTGCGCGACGGCATGGCCCTGAGCACGGTGGGCGACCAGGCGGCGTTCGCCGACGTCGGCCGGTCCCTGCTCGAGGCGATGCTGCCGGCCCGGCTCTCGGGGGAGCCGTACGCCGGCGATCGGTCCACGGCCGTCGACCACGTGCTCGGCGGCTTCTCCGCCCTGCCGGTGCACCCCGACGTCCCCGACGGTCTGCGGGCCCTCGCGGAAGGGGGCGTCCGCGTCGTCACGTTGAGCAACGGGGCCGCCTCGGTGGCCCAGGGACTGCTCGAGCGGGCGGGCGTGAGCGACCTCGTCGAGGCGACGCTGAGCGTGGCCGACGCCGGGATCTGGAAGCCCGCGGCCCGGGCCTACGAGCACGCGACTGGCCTACACCGGTGAGCCGGCCGGAGCCCACCTGCTGGTCGCCGTGCACCCCTGGGACGTCCACGGGGCCCGACGCGCCGGTCTCGGCGGGGCGTGGATCGACCGCAGCGGCTCCGCGCCCTACCCGGCGCACTTCCTCGACCCCGACCTGCGGGCGAGGGGTCTCGACGACCTGGCCGCACGGCTGGCGGTGCCTGGCGGGGCCTCGCGCGGTGGGGCCTGACGTGACGACCCGGCCCTCGACCGCGCGCACGATCTCGGCCTGGTTGGCCAGCGCCGAGGGCCGGACCTGGTGGGCGCGTGACGACCGGGAGCCGCACCGGGCCGCGAGCACGATCAAGCTGCCGATCGCCGTCGCGGCGTACCGCCTCCACGAGCGGGGCGTGCTCGACCTCGACGCACCGGTGCGGGTGCGCGACGAGCTCGACTCCGCCGTCGCGGGCCGACGGTTCACGATGAGCCGCGCCTACGACCAGGACCCCCGGACCTGGGACCTCCTCGGCCAGGACGTCACCCTGCGCGACCTGGTCCACCGCAGCATCACCGTCTCGGGCAACCTCGCCGCCAACCTGGTCCTCGACGCCGTCGGGCTCGCGGAGGTGGCCGCGGTCATCGAGGAGGCCGGGGCGTCGCCCCTCACCACGGTGACCCACGGCATCGAGGACACCCCGGCCGTCGAGTCGGGCCTGCGCAACGTCGTGACCGCCCGTGACCTGGGCCTGGTGCTCGTCGGCATCGCCGACGGCAGGCTCGGGGGACCCGGGGCGATGGCCGCCGTCGAGGCCGACCTGCGCGCCCAGACCGACCGTGCCGGCATCCCGGCCGGGCTCCCCGACGGGGTGGTGGTGGCCCACAAGACGGGCTGGATCGGCGGTGTCACCCACGACGCGGCCCTGGTGCGGCCCTCCGACCACCCGCCCTTCGTGCTGGTCGTGCTGACGCGCCACGGCGCCTCCCCGTCCGACGGGTCCGCCCTCGTCGCCCGCGTCGCAGCCCGGGCGTGGGCCGCGCTCGAGGAGCGCGCCGGTCGTCCGCTCGACCCGTGAGCCGGATCGCGGCGGTCTCGACCTCGCGGGTCTCGGTCGCGCTGCACACCCCGTTCGTGACGGCGCTGCGTCGCACCGAGACGATCGACACCGTCGTGGTACGGGTGCGCGACGAGGACGGCGTGGAGGGCTGGGGCGAGGCACCGCAGGCCTGGCGCATCACCGGCGAGTCGCTGGCCGGGGCCACCGCCTGCGTCGAGGGGCCGCTCGCGGAGGCGCTCGTCGGGGGCCCGGCCGACCCGCGGGAGGCCGGTCCGGTGCTGCGGTGGGCCGTCGTCGGCAACCGGGGCGCCAAGGCGGCCGTCGACGTCGCGCTGCACGACCTCGCCGCCCGCCGGGCGGGCGTCAGCCTGGCCGACCACCTCACGTCGTACGCCGGGCTGCGCACGGGTGCGGCCGGCCCGGACCTCGTCGTCCCCACCGACGTCACGCTCTCCGCAGGGACCCCCGACGACCTCGCCCACGCCGCCCGACGGCGCGTGCTCGACGGCTTCACCACGCTCAAGCTCAAGGTCGGCACCGATGCCGACACCGACCTCGCACGGGTCCGGGCCGTGCGCGAGGCGGTCGGACCGGGGGTCGAGCTCCGCCTGGACGCCAACCAGGGCTGGAACGCGCGCAGCGCCGTCCGGGTCGTGCGCGCGATGGAGGACGCGGACCTCGGGGTCGCTCTCGTCGAGCAGCCCGTGCCGGCCCACGACCTCGTCGGGCTGGCCTGGGTCACCGCCCGGGTCGACACCCCGGTGATGGCCGACGAGTCGTTCTTCGACCTGCGCGACCTCGTCGGGCTGGTCCGGCTCGGCGCCTGCGACCTGGTCAACGTCAAGCTCGCCAAGTGCGGTGGGATCTCGCCCGCGATCGAGCTGCTCGCCGCCGCGCGCAGCCACGGTCTGGGGACCATGGTCGGCTCGATGATGGAGTCGCACGTCGGCGTCGGCGCCGCCGCGTCCCTGGTCGCGGCCGTGGGCACGACGCACGGTGCGGACCTCGACGCGGCCTGGTGGGCCCGCTCGTCGCCGTACGTCGGGGGTCCGGCCTACGACGGCGCCCGGCTCGTGCTCGCGCAGGGCCCCGGACTGGGCGTCCTCGACCTCCGGCGGCCCGGACCGCGCGCATGACCGGCTGGGGTCGGGCTGGGAGGATCGGGGCCATGCCGATCACCGCCCGGGACCTCACCGCGGTCCGGCGCACGCCGGACGACGACAGCGAGCAGGTCACGCAGCTGCTGCCCGCCGAGCCCGTGCTCGTGCTCGAGCGCCTCGAGGACTTCCTCCGGGTGCTCGCGCCGTGGCAGCCGTGCAGCCTCGACCCCCGCGGCTACCCCGGCTGGGTCCGGTCGATGTGCGTGGAGGAGACCGACGCGGCGCCGCTCGGCCCGGCGCCGGCCCGGCGCGACCTGATGGGCACCGCACGCGGCTTCCTCGAGACGCCCTACGAGTGGGGCGGGCTGACCCGCGACGGGATCGACTGCTCGGGGCTGGTGCACGTCGTGTCGCGCCACCACGGGCTGCGCGTCCCGCGCGACGCCTCCGACCAGGCCGACACGCTGGCGGCGCTCCCGCTCGACGAGGTGGGCCCCGGGGACCTCTACTTCTTCGCGCGGCCCGGTCGGCCGGTGCACCACGTGGGACTGGTCAGCGCGGCGGCCGCGCCCGGCGACGTACGCCGGATGCTGCACGCGCCCGACTCCGGTGCGGTGCGCCACGTGGTCGAGGAGGTCCTGCCCGCCGAGCGGCTCGAGACGCTCGTCGGCGCGGCCCGGCTGCCCCGCCCCGACGTGCTCCCGTCCGCGTGACAGGTCGCGTGGACGTGTCGATCACCACGCCGGTTACCGAGGGGTAGATCGCCGCACCGTCGTCCCATACCCTCGGTCCATGAGCTCTTCCAGCGCGTCCCCCGGTGGCCCCGTCGTCGAGGGCCCACGAGACCCCGAGCTCGACCCGTCGGCGTCCTACGCCTTCGAGCCGGAGTACGTCGACCGCCTCACCGCGCGCGTCCGGGCGACCTCGGGCGAGACCCGCCCGACCGTGTCCCCGCTGGACGGGGTGCCGCTGGCGCACGTGCCGCAGTCGAGCGAGGCCGACGTCGCGGACGCCTTCGCGCGCGCCCGGGTGGCCCAGGAGCAGTGGTCCCGGGTCCCCCTCGAGGAGCGCGCCGCCTGCCTGCTGCGTCTGCACGACCTCGTCCTCGACCGTCAGGCCGAGATCCTCGACCTGATCGTCTGGGAGTCCGGCAAGGCCCGCAAGCACGCCTTCGACGAGCCGCTGCACATCGCGCTCACCGCGCGCTACTACGCCCGCACCGCGCGCGAGCACCTCGCGACCACCCGCCGGCGCGGCGTCGTGCCGGGGCTGACGCGCGTCGAGGTCAACCAGGTCCCCAAGGGTGTCGTCGGCATCATCTCGCCGTGGAACTACCCCTTCACGATGGCGCTGTGCGACGGCCTGCCCGCGCTGCTCGCGGGCAACGCGGTGGTCATCAAGCCCGACGCGCACACGATGCTCACCGCGCTCCTCGGGGTCGAGCTCCTCGAGCAGGCCGGGTTCCCGGCCGACCTCTGGCAGGTCGTGGCCGGCCCCGGTTCGCAGACGGGCACCCAGGTGATCGAGCACGCCGACTACGTGTGCTTCACCGGCTCGACGGCCACGGGCCGCCTCGTCGCCTCCGCGTGCGCCGAGCGGCTGATCGGCTGCTCGCTCGAGCTCGGCGGGAAGAACCCGATGCTCGTCCTGCACGACGCCGACCTCGAGAAGGCGGCCGAGGGCGCCGTGCGCGCGTCCTTCTCCAACGCCGGCCAGCTGTGCGTGGCCATGGAGCGGATGTTCGTCGCCGACAGCGTCTACGACCGCTTCGTCGCGCGCTTCGTCGCACGCACCCGGGCGATGACACTGGGCACGAGCCTGGGCTGGGGCAACGACATGGGCTCGCTGATCTCGGCCGAGCAGCTCCAGACCGTGGTGGCCCACGTCGAGGACGCGGTGGCCAAGGGTGCGCGGGTGCTCACCGGCGGCCGCGCCCGGCCGGACCTCGGCCCGTACTTCTTCGAGCCGACCATCCTCGAGGGCGTGACGCCCGAGATGACCTGCTTCGGCGACGAGACGTTCGGCCCGGTCATCGCGCTCTACCGCTTCCACGACGAGGCCGATGCCGTCGCGCGGGCCAACGCGGGGGAGTACGGGCTCAACGGCGCCGTCTACAGCCGCGACACGCGGCGCGCGCGGGCCATGGCCCGCGAGATCCGGTGCGGCACCGTGAACATCAACGAGGCGTTCGCGGCCACGTTCGCCTCGATCGACTCCCCGATGGGCGGCATGCGCCAGTCCGGGATGGGTCGGCGCCAGGGTGGGGAGGGCATCCACCGGTTCACCGAGGCGCAGTCGGTGGCGGTGCAGCGGGTGCTGCGCTTCGCCCCGCAGCTGGGCATGTCGGACGCGGCGTACGCCGCCATGATGACCGCCAACCTGCGGGTCCTCAAGAAGCTCGGACGGGCCTGAGGTGGCCGG
This sequence comes from uncultured Actinomycetota bacterium, assembly GCA_963760555.1. Classification (GTDB taxonomy): domain Bacteria; phylum Actinomycetota; class Actinomycetes; order Propionibacteriales; family Nocardioidaceae; genus Nocardioides. Next base: position 336,735 of record CAVXDJ010000005.1, read on the forward strand.
GCCGAGCGCGCCAGGGGGTCAGGAGGACACGGCGTTCGACTACGACGTCCTGGTCGTCGGCTCCGGGTTCGGCGGCTCGGTCAGCGCGCTGCGCCTGACCGAGAAGGGCTACCGCGTCGGCGTGATCGAGGCGGGCGCGCGCTTCGAGGACGACGACTACGCCGAGACCTCCTGGGACGTCAAGCGCTACCTGTTCCGTCCCGAGGTCGGCTGCTACGGCATCCAGCGCATCGATGCGCTCAAGGACTGCGTGATCGTCTCCGGCGCCGGGGTCGGCGGGGGCTCGCTGGTCTACGCCAACACCCTCTACGAGCCGCTCCCGGCGTTCTTCACCGACCGGCAGTGGGCGCACATCACCGACTGGCGCTCCGAGCTCGAGCCGTTCTACGACCAGGCCAAGCGCATGCTCGGTGTGGTCGACAACCCGCTGCGCACCCCGGCCGACGAGGTGATGGAGAAGGTGGCGGGCGAGATGGGCGTCGCCGACACCTTCCGCCCGACGCCGGTGGGGGTGTTCTTCGGCGGTCCCGAGGGCGCCGAGGGTCACGAGCCCGGTGACCTCGTCGCCGACCCCTACTTCGGCGGGGCCGGCCCGGCCCGCAAGGCGTGCATCGGCTGCGGCTCCTGCATGAGCGGGTGCCGCCACAACGCCAAGAACACCCTGGTCAAGAACTACCTCTACCTCGCCGAGCAGCACGGCGCGAGGGTGATGGCGCTGACGACGGTCACGCGGGTCGCGCCGCGCGGGGGCAGCAGCGACGGCTCCGCCGGCTACGACGTGCACGTGCGCTTCACCAAGGCCAAGCGGCCCGGCAGCGGTTCACGGCGGGTCCTCACCGCCCGGCACGTCATCGTCGCCGCCTCCGCGCTGGGCACCCAGCGTCTGCTGCACCGGATGCGCGACGAGGGCCACCTGCCGGGCCTCTCCGAGCGGCTCGGGTTCCTGGCCCGCACCAACTCGGAGTCCATCCTCGGCGCGATCGCGCCCCCTGACTCGGGGGTCGACTACAGCCAGGGCATCGCGATCACCTCCAGCTTCCACCCCGACGCCGACACGCACGTCGAGCCCTGCCGCTACGGCCCCGGCAGCAACTTCATGTCGTTGCTGCAGACCGTGCTCACCGACGGCGACGGCCCGGACCCGCGGTGGCGGACCTGGCTGGGTGAGCTGTGGAAGCAGCGCGGCTCGCTGGGCAGCCTCTACGACGTGAAGCACTGGTCGGAGCGGACGGTGATCGCGCTGGTCATGCAGAGCCTGGACAACTCGATCACGACGTACACCAAGCCGATCCCGGGGACGCGTCGGCGCTACCTGACCTCGAAGCAGGGCCACGGCGTGCCCAACCCGAGCTGGATCCCCGCCGCCAACACCGCCGTACGGCTGATGGCCCAGACCATGGGCGGCGTCCCCGGTGGCTCCATCGGCGAGCCCTTCGACCGGCCGATGACCGCCCACTTCCTCGGCGGGTGCGCCATCGGCGACTCCCCGGAGACCGGCGTGGTCGACCCCTACCAGCGCGTCTACGGCTACCAGGGGCTGCACGTCAACGACGGCTCGGCGATCACCGCGAACCTCGGGGTGAACCCGTCGTTGACGATCACCGCCCAGGCCGAGCGGGCCATGGCCCTGTGGCCCAACAAGGGGGAGCCGGACCCGCGTCCGGCGTTGGGCGAGGCCTACGTGCGCATCGACCCGGTGGCTCCGCGTCGTCCCGTGGTGCCCGACGACGCGCCGGGTGCCCTGCGGTTGCCGATCGTCGGGGTCTCGTGAGGCCCACGACCGGCCGCCCCGCCCCGTAACCCCTCGCCGGAGGAGTCGTTGGATCAGCAGGTCCGGCCTCGGTGCTCCCTTCGAATCGGCCGGGCCCTCTCGCGGACGAGTCTCTCCGTCCGACGGGGACACCGGGGTCCGGCCGCCTCCCTCCCTAGGCCGGGCCCCGGTGCCACCCTGGTCGGTCGGTGCGACGTGCCGCTGCGGTTTCCCAAGGGATGCAGGGATGTCGTCGCTCACCGGTGCAGATCTGCGCCGGGGAGCGGGCAACCGCCGACAGACCGTGGGAAACCGCACGTCCGGGCGCGAGCGGCCTGCTGAACCGGCCAGCCCCACCGATAGGCTCAGAGCCCGACGTACGCGCAGCGCCGCGCGGTCACGCCCTCGTCTCGAAAGGCCACCGATGACCCAGGGCAGCCCCCCGGAGACCGACCACGACCTCGTGCTGGTGGTCGACTTCGGCGCCCAGTACGCCCAGCTCATCGCGCGTCGCGTGCGCGAGGCGAGGGTCTACTCCGAGATCGTGCCGCACACGATGCCGGTCGAGGAGATGCTGGCGCGGGGTCCCAAGGCGGTGATCCTCTCCGGCGGACCGTCGTCGGTCTACGAGGAGGGTGCGCCGCACCTCGACGCCGACCTGGTCGACGGGCGCGTGCCGGTCTTCGGGATCTGCTACGGCTTCATGGCGATGGCCGCGGCCCTGGGCGGCGAGGTCGCGCGCACCGGCCAGCGCGAGTACGGCCGCACCACGGTCTCGGTGCTCGAGCCCGGCACGCTGCTCGACGGCGTACCGAGCGAGCTCGTCTCGTGGATGTCGCACGGCGACGAGGTGACCGGCGCACCCGCCGGCTTCACGGTCAACGCCCGCTCTCCGCGCGCCACCGTCGCGGCGTTCGAGGACGTCGACCGACGCCTTGCGGGGGTGCAGTGGCACCCCGAGGTCATGCACTCCGAGCACGGTCAGGCCGTGCTCGAGCACTTCCTGCACGACATCGCCGGCTGCCGCCCGACCTGGACGATGGTCAACATCGTCGAGGAGCAGGTGGCCGCGATCGCCGCCCAGGTCGGCGAGCGCGGACAGGCGATCTGCGGCCTCTCCGGGGGTGTCGACTCCGCGGTCGCTGCGGCGCTCGTCCAACGCGCGATCGGTGACCGACTGACCTGCGTGTACGTCGACCACGGGCTCATGCGAGCCGGCGAGACCGAGCAGATCGAGCGAGACTTCGTCGCCGCGACCGGCGCGGACCTCGTGGTCGTCGACGCGGAGGAGCGCTTCCTGAGCGCGCTGGCCGGGGTCAGCGACCCCGAGCAGAAGCGCAAGATCATCGGTCGCGAGTTCATCCGGGTCTTCGAGGCCGCCGAGGCCGACATCCTCGGCGGCGAGGTCACCGGTGAGGACGCCGACACCGTGGCCTTCCTCGTCCAGGGCACGCTCTACCCCGACGTCGTGGAGTCGGGCGGGGGAGCGGGCACCTCGACGATCAAGTCGCACCACAACGTCGGCGGCCTGCCCGACGACCTGCGCTTCGAGCTCGTCGAGCCGCTGCGCACCCTGTTCAAGGACGAGGTGCGCCTGGTCGGCGAGCAGCTCGGCCTGCCGCCCGAGATCGTCTGGCGTCATCCGTTCCCGGGCCCCGGCCTGGGGATCCGGATCATCGGGGAGGTCACCCGCGAACGCCTCGACATCCTGCGCGCCGCCGACGCGATCGCGCGCGAGGAGCTCACCCGCGCAGGGCTCGACCGCGACATCTGGCAGTTCCCGGTGGTCCTCCTCGGCGACGTCCGCTCGGTGGGCGTGCAGGGTGACGGCCGCACCTACGGACACCCGGTCGTGCTGAGGCCCGTCTCGAGCGAGGACGCGATGACCGCGGACTGGTCGAGGCTGCCCTACGAGCTGCTCGAGACGATCTCGACGCGGATCACCAACGAGGTCGACGAGGTCAACCGGGTCGCGCTGGACATCACCAGCAAGCCGCCCGGCACCATCGAGTGGGAGTAGTCCGCCTGCGCCGCGGTCACCCGGCCGGGCTGCGTAGGTTGCGGCCATGACCGACCACGACAACACCCAGGACCCCGAGGCCACCAACGAGGGCACCCAGAGCACCGAGACCCCGGAGGTCCCGGCCGGAGGCACCGCCGCTGGCTCACCCGTCGAGGGTGCGGAGATCACCGAGGAGGCGGCCCAGGACGCGGTCGAGCCCGACGACAACGCCTTCGAGGTCGACGGCCCGCAGGCCGGTCACGCCTGAGGGACCCCCGGCGGCCGGCGCGGCCTCAGTCCTCGGGCTCGGTGCCCTCGTGCTCGGCCGCGGTGGCCCTGAGGGCCTCGGCGAAGGCGGGGATGTCCTCGACCAGTCGGGCGAGGTCGTCGTTGGTGAAGTGCACGACCTCCAGCTCGCTGGTCGAGACGACCGCGGCCGTGCGCAGTCGCTTCTCCAGCACCCCGATCTCACCGATGATGTCGCCCGGACCGACCGTGGCGACGGTGGTGCCCTTGACCCGTACGTCGGCCTCGCCCGCGAGGATGACGTAGGCCTTGTCGGCCGGCGTCGTCTCGGCCATGAGGGACCACTGCGCGGGAAGGTGCACGAGCCGGCCCGCGTCGGCCACCTTCTTCAGCTCGCGGTCGTTGAGATCGGCGAAGCGGCGTACCTCGGTGAGGCGCCGCGACACCTCGGAGCGTCGGGCCATGATGTGTCCTTCGTACGTCGGGCGCCCCCGGGAGCGGAGGTGCTGGAGCCAGCCTAGGGCTCAGACCTGCTCGCCGTCCTCGGGCACGACGTGGACGGCAGCCTCCTCGGCGGAGGCTCCGGCGCCGTCGACGCCGGCGTCGTCGCCCACCATCGACTGCGCGGACTCCTCGGCGGCGTCCGAGTCGGGGTCCACGAGCCGCCCGGCCCGCTCGTCGCCGACCTCGCCGTCGTCGATGTCGGCGACGTCCTCGGCGGCAGCTGCCTCGTAGGGGTCCTCCTCGGGGATCTCCTGCTCGAGTCGCTCGTCGAGGCTCTCGCCGGTGAGCACGTCGGCGGTGGTCGTCTGGTACCTCATCGCGCCCGACAGCTTCTCCGGCGGGGAGTAGCCGCGGTCGAGCTCGTCCTCGACCTCGTTCTCCGGACCGGCGAGGGCGTCCTCGCGGGAGAGCTGGTCGTCGGCGTAGATGTCCCCGTCTTGGCTCATGGCCCCACCGTAACGAGCGCCGGCGACCGGACGGGTGGCGAGTCCGGCTCTGCCCCGACGACCGCGAGCGACACCTCGCGCAGCAATCACCGGCACCTCGGCTCGCGAAAGCTGGCACTTCGGCGGTTGACATTAGTACGAGTCTCATACTTAATAGGGGATGTGACTCTCGTCATGGGCATCGACTCCTCCACCCAGTCGACCAAGGCCGTCCTCGTCGACGCAGACGACGGGCGGGTCGTCGAGCAGCGCTCGGCCCCCCACCCGTCCGGCACCGAGGTCGACCCCCGGGCCTGGCTCGGCGCCGTCGACCAGGCCACCGACGGGCTGCTCGAGCGGGCCTCGGCCGTCGCGGTGGGGGGCCAGCAGCACGGCATGGTCGCGCTGGGCGCCGACGGCGCGCCGGTGCGCGACGCCCTGCTGTGGAACGACACCCGCTCCGCGGACGCCGCGCGCGACCTGGTCGCCGAGATGGGCGGCCCGCAGGCCTGCGCCGCCGCCGTCGGCAGCGTGCTCGTCGCCTCCTTCACCGCCACCAAGCTGCGCTGGCTGCGTGATCACGAGCCGCGGGCGGCCGAGCGTGTCGCGAGCGTGCTGCTGCCCCACGACTACGTCTCGCTCCACCTCGCCGAGGACGGCACCGAGGCGTTCACCGATCGCGGCGACGCGTCGGGGACGGGCTACCTCGACACCGCCGCCGGCACCTGGCGCCCCGACCTGCTGGCCGCCGCCCTCGGCCACGAGGCGCGGCTGCCGCGGATCGTGGCCGCCGGCACCGCCGCCGCCAGCACCCCCTCCGGCGCCCCGGTCGGTGCCGGCACCGGCGACAACATGGCCGCCGCCCTCGGCATGGGCCTGCGCCCCGGTGACGTCCTGGTCAGCATCGGCACCTCCGGCGTCGCCTCCGCGATCAGTCGCACCCCGGTCGCCGACGCCACCGGGACCGTGACGGGCTTCGCCGACGCGACCGACGCCTTCCTGCCGATGGTCACCACGATCAACGCGGCCCGCATCCTCGACCTGCAGGCGGCCTGGCTCGGCCTCGACCACGCCGGCCTGGCCGCGCTCGCCCTCGAGTCCACCCCCGGGGCGGGCGGGGTCACCCTCTCGCCCTACTACGGCGGCGAGCGCACCCCCGATCGTCCGACGGCCACCGCGACCTGGACCGGGCTGCGCGACTCCACGAGTCGCGCCGACCTCGCCCGGGCCGCGGTCGAGGCCCTGCTGTGCTCGCTGGCCGACGCCGTCGACCGGCTGGTCGCCGAGACCGGCGAGGCGCCCCGGCGGGTCCTGATGGTCGGGGGCGCCACGAAGAACCCCGCGGTCCAGGCCCTGGCGCCCGCGATCCTCGGCCACGACGTCCTGCTCCCGCCGCCGGGGGAGTACGTCGCCCTCGGCGCCGCCCGGCAGGCCGCCTGGGTGCTCGCCGGCACGAGCCAGCCGCCCGCCTGGCCGGCCGGCGAGACCACCGTCCTGCCCGTCCGCGAGACCCACCCGCAGGTCCGAGCGGCGTACGCCGACCTGCGCGAACGCACCGCCGACTCCTGAACGACCCTTCACCCACCCGATCGAGAGGCACCCCATGAGCATCCCCACCCCGACCCCCGAGGACCACTTCTCCTTCGGCCTGTGGACCATCGGCTGGCAGGGCCGCGACCCCTTCGGTGAGGCGACCCGCGCCCCCATGGACCCCGTCCACGCCCTGGAGAAGCTCGCCGGGCTCGGCGCCTACGGCGTGAACTTCCACGACGACGACCTGATCCCCTTCGGCAGCGCCGACGGCGAGCGCGACGCGATCATCGAGCGGTTCAAGAAGGGGCTGGCCGAGACCGGGCTCGTCGTGACCACCGCGACCACGAACCTCTTCACCCATCCCGTGTTCAAGGACGGGGGGTTCACCTCCAACGACCGCGCGGTGCGCCGCTTCGCGCTGCGCAAGGTGATGCGCAACATCGACCTCGCCGCAGAGCTGGGCGCGAAGATCTACGTCTGCTGGGGGGGCCGGGAGGGTGCCGAGTACGGCGCCTCGAAGGACGTCGGCGTCGCCCTGGACCGCTACAAGGAGGGTTTCGACCTGCTGGGCGACTACGTCACCGAGCAGGGCTACGACCTCCGCTTCGCCATCGAGCCGAAGCCGAACGAGCCCCGCGGCGACATCCTGCTCCCGACGGTCGGGCACGCGCTGGCCTTCATCGACCAGCTCGAGCGACCCGAGCTGGTCGGGGTCAACCCCGAGATCGGCCACGAGGAGATGGCCGGGGTCAACGCGGCCGCGGGCTACGCCCAGGCGATGTGGGCCGACAAGCTCTTCCACATCGACCTCAACGGCCAGAACGGCCCGAAGTTCGACCAGGACCTCCGCTTCGGCGCGGGCAACGTCCGCGGTGCCTTCTGGGTCGTCGACTCGTTGCTCGCGGGCGGCTACGACGGCCCCGTGCACTTCGACTTCAAGCCCGCCCGCACCGAGGACGAGGACGGCGTCTGGTCCTCGGCCGCCGCCTGCATGACCAACTACCTCGTCCTGCGCGACAAGGTCCAGGCCTTCCGGGCCGACCCCGACGTCCAGGCGGCGCTCGAGGCGGCGCGGGTGCCCGAGCTGTCGGTGCCCACGCTCGCCGAGGGCGAGACCCTGGCCGACCTGCGCGCCGAGGCCGACCCCGACATCGAGGCGCTCGCCGCGCGGGGCATGGCCTTCGAGCAGCTCGACCAGCTCGCGCTGGAGCACCTCTACGGCGTGCGTGGCTGAGCCCGGCACCCAGCGGGCGGCAGGCGGGCCGCGGCACGACGGAGGGTCTGCGTCGGGCCAACGTCGCGGTGGTGCTGCGCTGCCTGCGCGACCACGGCCCGGCGAGCCGGGTCGAGCTCGCGAGCATCACCGGACTCTCCAAGGCGACCGTCGGCGTGATCGTCGCGGGGCTCGAGGAGTCCGGCGTGCTCTCCGACGGTCCGGCCCCGACCCTCGCAGCCGGGCCCACGCGCGGTCGTCCGGGGCGCCCGGTGATGCTGGTCGGTGAGGACCACGTCGGGCTCGGCTTCGAGCTCAACGTCGACTACGTCGCGGCCTGCGTCGTCGACCTGGCCGGGCACGAGCGGCTGCGCACGACACGGCCGGTGCCGCGCGACGAGGACGGCCTCGCCCAGCTGGGTCGGCTCGCGGAGGAGGTCTCAGGAACGCTCTCGGGCCCGGGCGCCGGGGCGGGCGCCCGGGTGGTGGGCGCGACCGTCGCCGTGCCGGGCCTGGTCCGTTCCGACGAGCGCACGCTCGCCTGGACCCCGAACCTCTCGGTGAGCGGCGACGAGCCCGCCCGCACCGTCGAGCGGGCCCTGGGAGGTCGGATCGGGACCCGCGCCGGGAACGACGCGGACTGCGCGGGCCGGGCCGAGGCCCGTCACGGCGCCGCCCGGGGAGTCGCGCACGCGCTCTACATCACCGGCACGGTCGGCATCGGCGCCGGCATCCTCGAGGACGGCCGGCCGCTGCGCGGCGGGGCGGGCTTCGCCGGCGAGGTGGGGCACCTGCCGCTGGCCGGCGAGGACGCCGTCTGCGGGTGCGGGCGCCGCGGGTGCTGGGAGGCAGCGGTGGGGCTCGGCGCGATGCTGGCCGCGGTCGGCATGGACGAGCTCGACACACCGACCGCGTCGGCCGAGGCCGTCGTAGGTCGGGCGGCTCACGACGAGCACGTGCGCGCCGGGCTCGCGCGGATCGGCGTCTCGCTCGGACGCGGGCTCGCGGTGCTGACCACGGTCCTCGACCCCGAGGTGATCGTGCTCGGTGGCTACTTCGCCGTGCTGGGCGAGAGCGTCCTCGGGCCGGCCCGCGCCGCCCTCGACGCGCAGCTGGCGGCGCCGGTCCAGGTCCGTCCCGAGCTGCGCCCCGGAGCGCTCGGCATCACCGCCGCCGCCCTCGGCGCCGCCGAGCGCTCCCTGGAGCCGCTGTTCCGCGGCGAGATCGCCCTGGACGGCGTCCCCGGGTTCACCTAGCCGACGAGCTGCTCGGAGGCGTCGGTGAGGGCCGAGACCAGGCCGGCCACCGGGTCGGTGAGCAGCGGCTCGAGCGCCATCTCGGCCGCGCCGAGCAGCACCGAGTCACGCCCCAGGCCGGGAGGCGCGAGCGTGACCGACTCGAGCGGTGCGGGCAGGGTCGCGGCGGCCACGCCGGCGGCGATGTCCTCGGGGACGAGCCTGTGCAGGGACCGGAAGTAGCCACCGAGCACGACGATGCGGGGGTTGAAGGCGTTGAGCACGCCGGCCAGACCCTCGCCGATCCGCCGTCCGATGGCCCTCAGCGCCGGTGTCGGCTCGGCGTACCCGTCGAGGATCTCGTCGAGCGAGGCGACGTCGTCGGTCGAGCGACCGATCGCGCGCGCGATGGCGTGGGCGCCCACCTCGGTCTCCCAGCAGCCCCGGTTGCCGCAGTGGCAGGCGGCCCCGTCCGGGTCGAGGACGAGGTGGCCGATCTCGCCCGCGTAGCCACCGGCCCCCTCGAGCCGGTGCCCCCCGGCGATGATGCCGGCCCCGACCCCGACGTTGCCGGAGACGAAGATCAGGTCGTCGATGCCGACACCCACGCCACGGCCGTGCTCCGCCAGCGCGCCGAGGTCGGCGTCGTTGGCCAGCGAGATCGGCACGTCCAGCCCGAGGGCGGCCAGGACGATGGAGCCCGCCGAGACGTCGACCCAGCCGAGGTTGGGCGCCAGGCGGACCAGACCGTCGCTGCGACGGACCAGGCCGGGCACGCTCATCCCGATGCCGAGCAGGGCGGCGCCGCGGGGCGCGTCGCGCACCACGGCCCTGACGAGCGTGGCGATCTCGGCGCCGACCTGCCAGGCCTCCGCACGGGTGTCGACCCGTCCGGCCTCGCGCTGGTGGATGGCCCCGCCCAGGCCCACGCGTGCGACCTCGACGCGGTCGACGCCGAGGTCGACGGCCACGACGTAGGGACCGTCGGGGGCGAGGGCGACGTACGCCGAGGGGCGACCGGCGCCCTGGCGAGCCTGCCGCACGTCGGCCGGCGCGTCACCGACCGTGGTCACGCCCAGCGACATCAGCTCACCGACGAGGCCGCCGATCGTGCTGCGGTTCAGGCCCATGGCGGCGGTGAGCTCGGCGCGCGAGACCGTGCCGCCGAGGTGGACCTGGCGCAGCATCGCGGCCAGGTTGTGGCGCCGCACGCCCTCCTGGTTGGTCCCCGTCCCGGTGCGCCGTGCTGTGTCCACGGCCCCCGCCCTAGATGCCGGCGGCAGAACGCCGGCGGCGCGAGATGGCATCGACGCTCGCGGCCAGCAGCAGCACGCCCCCGGTGACCAGGAAGTTGATGTAGCTGGCCTGGTTGAGCAGGCCCAGGCCGTTGGCGATGGTCGCGATCACGACGCCGCCGATCACGGCGTGGATCGCGCGTCCCTTGCCGCCGAAGAGGCTGGTGCCGCCGATGACCGCGGCCCCCACGGCGTAGAGCAGCGTGTTGCCGCCGCCGGAGGCGGTGGAGACCTTGCCGGTGTAGGAGGACTGGACGATCCCGCTGACGGCGGCCATGCCCGAGCACAGGACGAAGGCGTAGACGCGCATCCGCAGCACGTTGATGCCCGCGCGACGAGCGGCCTCGGCGTTGCCGCCGACCGCGTAGAGGTGGCGCCCGAAGGTGGTGCGGTCGAGCACGAAGGTCCACAGGACCAGCAGCGCGACCACGACCGGGAGCACGTAGGGGATGCCGGCGATCGGGAAGTTGGGGTTCAGGCTGCGGTTGATGTTCAGCATCGCGGTGAGGCCGAGGATGACGACGGCGACGACGCCGACCTTGAGCAGCACCAGGCTCATCGGGTCGTGCTGCAGGTCGTTGGCGACCTTGCGGCGGTAGGAGAGCACCGAGCCCACGCCGAAGGCGATGCTCAGCAGCACCGCGGCGACCCAGCCCGCGGTCACGGGGACGTTGCTGATGGTCAGTCCGCGGATCACGGGATCGGCCACCCGCACCGAGCCGACGTCGCCGATCATCTTCAAGATCACGCCCTGCAGGCCCAGGAAGAAGGCCAGCGTCACGACGAAGGAAGGGATCCCGAGGCGCGAGACGAGCTCGCCGATGATCATGCCGATGAGGCCGCCGACGACGAGCGCGGCCAGGACCGCGAGGTACCACGGCAGGCCGCGGTCGACGATGAACTGTGCGGCCACGGTCGCCGCGACGCCGCCGGCGACCCCGGCGGACAGGTCGATCTCACCGAGCAGGAGGACGAAGACCAGCCCCATGGCGAGCAGGCAGATCGGTCCGGCCTGGGTGACCAGGTTGGCCATGTTGAGCAGCGAGAAGAAGTCGGGGCTGGCGATCCCGAAGACGATCAGCAGGACCACGAGGCCCAGCAGGGCGGGCAGCGAGCCGACGTCGCCGCCCTTGAGACGACCGACGTAGTCGCGGACCGAGTCGCCCAGCGTCGCGGCGGAGCGGCTGTCGCTGGCGAAGTCGCTGTCGGCCTGCCCGGTCTTGCTGGTGCTACCGGTGGTGGTGGTGTCAGGGGTGGTGCTCATGGTGGCGGCCTCTCCGGATGGGCTGGATGACGTCAGACGGTGGTGGAGTCGTGGACCCCGAGCGAGCCGCTGCGGCCCATGGTGATCAGCTCGACGACCTGGCTGTTGTTGACCTCGGAGGTCGCCACGTCGGCGGCCACGCTGCCGAGGTAGAGCGCGGTGATCCGGTCGGCGACCTCGAAGACGTCGCCCATGTTGTGCGAGATCAGCACCACGCCGAGGCCGCGGTCGGCCAGGCGCCGCACGAGGTCGAGCACCTGGCGGGTCTGCGCCACGCCCAGGGCCGCGGTCGGCTCGTCGAGCAGCACGATCCGGGAGTTCCACAGCACCGCCTTGGCGATGGCCACGGTCTGGCGCTGACCGCCGGAGAGGCTGGCCACGGACTGGCGCACCGACTTGACCGTGCGGACCGAGAGCGAGGCCAGCGTCTCGCGGGCCCGGGACTCCATCTCGGTCTCGTCCAGGACCAGTCCCTTGCGGGTCTCGCGACCCAGGAACATGTTCTCGACGATGTCGAGGTTGTCGCACAGGGCGAGGTCCTGGTAGACGACCTCGACGCCGAGGTCGGCGACGTCACGCGGGCCGCTGACCTCGACGGCCTTGCCGTCGAAGAGGTACTCGCCGTTGTCGCGGCCGTAGATGCCGGCGATCACCTTGACCAGGGTCGACTTGCCGGCCCCGTTGTCCCCGACGAGCGCGGTGACCTGCCCGGGGTAGACCGAGAAGTCGACGTCGTGCAGGACGTGGGCGTTGCCGAAGCTCTTGTTGACCCCCCGCAGCTGCAGGAGTGGTTCGGTCGACATGGTCATACCTCCGGGCGGCAGTGGGACGTGGGACGTGCGGGTGGTGCTGCGATCGGGGGCGTGGCCTCACGCGCCGGCGGTGGCCGGAGCGTGAGACCCACCCTCGTACCTCAGCTGGTCAGCGGGGGATCAGGAGATCCCGGCCGCCTTGCAGGGCTTGGCGTACTTGCCGACGCACACGTCGGAGGCCTTCTGGCCGCCGTCGTCGATGACGTCCTTGACCGTGTCCGTGGTGATCGAGACGGGGTCGAGCAGGATCGAGGGCACGTCGCGGTCGCCGGTGGCGTCGTTGGTCGTGCCGTTGGTCTTCGCCTCGCCGCCCTGGGCGAGCGCGATCGCGGCCTCGGCGAGAGCGTTGGCCTCCTGCGTGGCGGACTTGTAGACCGTCATGCACTGGGTGCCGACGAGGATGTTCTGCAGGCCCTCGACCGTCGCGTCCTGACCGGTGACCGGGACCTTGCCCGCGGCGCCGTTCTTCTGCAGGATCGAGATGGCGGAGCCGCCGAGACCGTCGTTGGCGGCGTAGACGCCCTGCACGTCGCCCTTGGCCTGGGTGTAGAGCTGCTCGAAGATCGTCACGGCCTGGTCGTTGTCCCAGTCCGGCACGGCCTGCTCGCCGACGTTCTTGTAGGTGCCGACCTCGTCCAGCACGCTGTGGGCGCCCTCGGAGAACAGCGTCGCGTTGTTGTCGGTGGGTGAGCCGTTGAGGTAGATGATGTTGGCGTCCTCGTCGCCCAGGCAGTCCGCGAGGCCCTGGCCCTGCAGCTCGCCGACCTTGGTGTTGTCGTAGGAGACGTAGTAGTCCGCGGAGCCGCCCAGCGTGAGGCGGTCGTAGTCGATGGTCTTGACGCCCTGGGTGGCTGCCTTCTCCTCGATGGCCGCCCCCGAGTCGGAGTCGAGGTTGACGATCGCCAGGACGGTGACGCCGCTGGCGATCATGCCGTCGGCGATCTGCGCCATCTTGTCGGCGTCGCCCTCGGCGTTCTGGATGTCGGACTCGACGCCCGCGTCGTCGAAGGCCTTCTGCAGTGCCGGACGGTCCGCGCTCTCCCAGCGGACCGACGACTTGGTGTCGGGCAGGATGACCCCGATCTTGCCGGCGGCCGAGTCGGACGAGCCGCCGTCCGAGGCGCTGTCGCTCTCGGAGCTGCTGCCGCCGCACGCGGCGAGCGAGAACGCCAGACCGATCGTGGCCAGCGCGGCCAAACCCTTGTTTCGCTTCACGCGATCCTCCTGTTGATCCTCCGTGCGGCCCGGTGGCCTCCACGCCTTTTGTTGTGCGACACAACATATGACGTGGCGGCCGTCACGTAAAGAGGCAATTTTGCCCGTGTCCGAATCGTGATCTGAACGAGGCGTCCCCGAGGGGTGGGTGCCGAATATGTTCGGCGAGACAACAAACGGTGTGGCAGCCCTCACCCGCAGGGCAGACCGGCCAGCCGCCGCGCCTCAGTCGTGACGCGGAGGTACGCCGTAGAGCGTGCCGCGCTCGCGGACCGGTCGGCCGATGCCGGCGCCGATGGCGGCGAGCTCGGTGACGGTCTTGGCCGAGCCGTGCTGGGAGCCGGCCATCCGCGAGATCGTCTCCTCCATCAGGGTGCCGCCGAGGTCGTCGGCTCCCGCACGCAGCATGGCGCGGGTGCCTTCGACGCCGAGCTTGACCCAGGAGGTCTGCACGTGGTCGACGCGCCCGTGGAGCAGGATCCGCGCCATCGCGTGCACGGCGAGGTTGTCGCGCATCGTGGGTCCGGGGCGGGCGACGCCGGCGAGGTAGATCGGGGCCGAGGTGTGCACGAAGGGCAGCGGCACGAACTCGGTGAACCCGGCGTTGCCGTGCTCGCGTGCCGTGTCCTGGACCCGCGAGAGCACCCGCAGGTGGGCGACCCAGTGGCGCGGGTGGTCGACGTGGCCGTACATCATCGTCGAGGTCGTCGGCAGCCCCACGCGGTGCGCGGTCGAGACGATGTCGATCCAGGTCGCGGTGGGCAGCTTGCCCTTGGTGAGCACCCAGCGGACCTCGTCGTCGAGGATCTCCGCCGCCGTGCCGGGCAGCGAGCCGAGCCCGGCCTCGCGGGCCTTGATCAGGAAGTCCTCGACCGACAGGCCGGTCCGCATGGTGGCGTTGACGACCTCCATCGGCGAGAAGGCGTGCACGTGCATCGCGGGGACCCGTCGGCGCACCGCGGCGGCGAGGTCGACGTAGGCCGTGCCGGGCAGCTCGGGGTCGATGCCGCCCTGCATGCACACCTCGCTGGCCCCGAGGTCCCACGCCTCCGCGGCCCGGTCGGCGACCTCCTCCAGGCTCAGGGAGTAGGCGTCGGCGTCGCTGCGCCGCTGGGCGAAAGCGCAGAACCGGCAGCCGACGTAGCAGACGTTGGTGAAGTTGATGTTGCGGTTGACCACGTAGGTCACGTCGTCGCCGACGACCTCGCGCCGCAGGTCGTCGGCCAGGCGGCAGACCTCGCCCAGCAGGTCGCCCTCGGCGGTCATCAGCGTGAGGGCGTGCTCGTCGCCGAGCCCGCCCGGGTCGGCCTCGGCGGCGCGCAGCGCCTCCCGGCCGTGCGCGTGCAGCACCGCGGGGGTGCCGGTCGCGCTCGCGGCCTCGGCGACCGCCCCCCAGTCGCCGTAGACCGAGGCGAAGTCCGAGCGCCGGTCCTGGGTGCGGCCCTCGGTGTCGATGCTCGCGTGCAGGTCGGTGCGCCCGCGCCCACGCCCGGTGGGGGCGCCGCCGCCGTCGGGCTCCTGCCACGCCCGGCCCGTCGGGCGTACGCCGTCGCGCGCGAGGCCGTCTGCCCCGGCGAGGGCCTCGACGTGGGCCAGGACGCGCGGGTCGATCCACGGCTCACCGTCCTCCAGGGCGGCGCGCACGTAGGAGGGGTGCACGGTCAGGCGGGCCCGCAGGGCGAAGCCGCTCGCGGCACTGGTCTCACGCAGGCGGTCGAGCGAGGGCCAGGGTCGCTCGGGGTTGACGTGGTCGGGGGTCAGGGGCGACACGCCACCCCAGTCGTCGACGCCGGCCTCGAGCAGGGCCCGGCACTCGACGAGGTCGACGAGGTTGGGCGGAGCCTGGACCCGGGCGCGCGGGCCGAGGACCAGGCGGGTGACGGCGATCGCGGCGCGGTACTCGTCGAGGGCGAGGTCGTCGGCGTGGCGCATCGCGGTGTCGGGCTTGGCCCGGAAGTTCTGGACGATGACCTCCTGGACGGCGCCGTAGCGCCGCGAGCTCGCGCGGAGCGCGAAGACCGTCTCGGCCCGCTCCTCGAGCGTCTCCCCGATCCCGACGAGCAGCCCGGTGGTGAACGGCACGGAGAGTCGCCCGGCGTCCTCGAGGACCCGGAGCCGGACGGCGGGGTCCTTGTCGGGGGAGCCGAAGTGCGCCAGCCCCCGGGTCTCGAAGAGCCGGCGGCTGGTCGTCTCCAGCATCATCCCCATCGACGGCGAGACGGGCTTGAGCCGGTTCATCTCCTCCCAGCTCAGCACGCCCGGGTTCAGGTGCGGCAGCAGGCCGGTCTCCTCGAGGACCTGCACCGCCAGGGCCCGCACGTAGGACAGGGTCGAGTCGTAGCCCTGCTCGTCGAGCCAGGCCCGCGCCTCGGGCCATCGCTCCTCGGGCCGGTCGCCGAGGGTGAACAGGGCCTCCAGGCAGCCCAGCTCGGCGCCGCGGCGGGCGATGTCGAGGACCTCGTCGGGGCTCAGGTACGGCGCCCGCCCCGCACGCTCGGCCTGGGCCGGCGTCTCGACGAAGGTGCAGTAGTGGCAGCGGTCCTGGCACAGCCGGGTGACGGGCACGAACACCTTGGGGGAGTAGGTGACCACCCCGGGCCGCCCGGCGGCCACGAGCCCGGCGTCGCGCACCCGCGCGGCCGCCGCGCAGAGACGGTCGAGGTCGCCACCGCTCGCCCCGAGGAGCACGGCGGCCTCGGCCGGGTCCAGCGATGCCCCGCGGTCGACCCGGGCCAGCGCCCGGCGTACCTGCTGGGGGGTCGGGGCCTCCGAGGACGCGCGCGTGGGCTGGCTCATCGGCCTCAGGCTACGCCGGGTGGGGCCGCCTCAGGCTCGGTGGGCGCCGCCGGCGGGAGTGGCTGCGGGGCCCTCGGCGCGGGCCAGTCGGCTCGGCCACCAGATGCGCGGTCCCAGCAGGTGGCAGACGGCTGGGACGAGCAGCGAGCGCACGACCAGGGTGTCGAGCAGGACGCCGAAGGCGACGATGAACGCGATCTCGGCGAGGAACAGGATCGGGACCACCCCGAGCGCGGCGAAGGTGGCCGCGAGCACGACCCCGGCGGAGGTGATGACGCCGCCGGTGACCGCGAGTCCCTTGGCGATCGCGGGCCGGGTGCCGCGTGCGAACGTCTCCTCCCGGACCCGCGTCATCAAGAAGATCGAGTAGTCGATGCCGAGCGCGACGAGGAAGACGAAGCCGATCAGCACCGTCGAGGGGTCCGAGGAGGGGAACCCGAGGACGTGGGTGAAGACCAGGGCGGACACCCCGAGGGTGGCGGCGAAGGAGAGCACGTTGGCCGCGATGATGATCGCGGCGGAGACCAGCGATCGCAGCAGCAGCGCGAGCACCACGAAGATGACGACCAGGATCGTCGGGATCACGATCGAGCGGTCCCGCGCCGTGGTCTCGAGGGTGTCGATCTGGATCGCCGTCGCCCCGCCCACGAGGATGGCGGGGTCGATCGCAGCGAGCTGCTCGCGCAGGGCCTCCACGGTGCGGGTCGCGGCCAGGGAGTCCGCCGGGTCGGCCAGGGTGGCCAGCACGATCGTGCGGCCGTCGGTGACCAGGGGCTGCGCCGGGTCCTGCGGCGACGGGATCGCCAGCACCGGGGGCGGGCCGAAGGGGTTCCCGCTCGCGACGCCGTCGGCGTCGGTCAACGCGGAGATCACCTGGTCGGTCTCGGCCTGCGGCACCACGACCTGCACCGGGCTCGCGGCGTCGGCGTCGAAGTGGGCGGTGAGCACCTCCTGTGCGCTGACCGACTCCTCGGCGGTCAGGAACAGCTCGGTCTGGGGGACGGGGTCCTCGGTGAGGGTGACCACGAAGGCCGCGGCGGTGCCGAGCACGATCGTGGTCACGACCGCGACCGCGGTCGCCCGCGTCGTGACCAGCCTGGCGACGCCGGCCCAGACCCCTCGCTCGTCGCCGTGCGGCGTGCCCTGCCGGGGCTGGAGCGGCCAGAAGGCGCGTCGGCCGAGCAGCACCAGGGCGGCCGGCAGCAGGGTCAGCGAGCTGAGCATCGCGCCGGCGATCCCGAGCGCGCCGACGGGGCCGAGCCCGGCGAGGCTCGAGAGGTCGGAGAGCAGCAGGCAGAGCAGACCGAGGATGACGGTGAGTCCCGAGGCCACGACCGGCTCCCAGGCCCCGCGCAGGGCCTGCCGCATGGCGTCGTAGGACGACGCGGTGTCGCGCAGGGCCTCGCGGAAGCGCGAGACGATCAGCAGCGAGTAGTCGGTGGCAGCACCGATGGCCAGGATGAACAGGATGCCCTGGCTCTGGCCGTTGAGGTCGATCACGTCGTCGACCGCCAGGGCGTAGACGACCGCGGAGGCCACGCCCAGGCCCAGGACGGCCGAGACCAGGACGACCAGCGGCAGCACGGGTGAGCGGTAGACGACGGCCAGGATCACGAAGACGACCACGAGGGCGACCAGGAGCAGGATCCCGTCGATGGCGCTGAAGGCGTCGACGAAGTCGGCGAGGACCCCGCCCTGGCCCCCGGCGAGAGCGGTCAGACCCGCAGGCACGTCGCCCAGCACCGCCCGGATGTCGGCGACGGCGGTGACGACCTCCTCGCCGTCCGGGGCGGAGAGCTGCACCACGAGCTGGCCGGCCTCGCCGTCGGCGGAGACCTCGAGCCGGCCGACACCGTCGGGGGCCACCCCCTCGACCTCCGCCAGACGCGGACGCAGGTCGGCGAGGGCGGCGCGGTCCGAGCGGGTCAGGCCGGTGTCGCGCTCGACGGCGACCGTCACCGGGAGGGTCTCCTGTCCCACGGCGCCGATGACGAGGTCGAGCACCTCGGTCGACTCGGCGCTGCGCGGCAGGAACCCGGCGTTGTCGTTCTCCTGCACCGCGCTGAGCTGGCCCGCGAAGGAGCCGAGCGGTCCGCCCACGACCAGCCACAGCACGACGACCACGACCGGCAGGAGCCAGCGCCGGGATCGGAGCGAGCGGACCGACCCGGTCGGTTGGTCGCTCTGCGGCTGCGGCGGGGCGGCTCCGGGCTGGTCCATGGGTCGATCCTCCCCCAGGAGGACCACGACCGCGGTGTCGACCGCGCACGCGGCGCACTGACGGGCCGAAGGTCCTGGTGCGCGACGCGGCGGCGGTGACAGCATCGTGAGCACGCGGGCTGAGCGCCCTGTCGCTCCCGCACGTCCCACCCGCCCCAGGAACACCCGGCCGGCCGGGTGTTCCCGAGCCTGTCGGCTGTTGCAACAGCCGACAAGCTCGGGAAGTGGCCGACAGGCTCGGCACCCGGCGTCGCCCCGCCCGCCCGCCCCGGCCCTGCCCCGCCCGAACCGCCCGCCTCAGACCCCCAGCGAGCGCCCGATGATCTCCTTCTGGATCTCCGTGGTGCCGCCGTAGATGGTCTGGATCCGGGCGTCGAGGTAGGCCTTGGCGATCGGGTACTCGTTCATGTAGCCGTAGCCGCCGTGGAGCTGCACGCCCTGGTCGGTCAATCGCTTCTGCAGCTCCGTCGTCCACCACTTGGCCATCGAGGCCAGCGACGTGTCGACCTCGCCTGCGTTGAGCTTGGTGACGCAGTCGTTGACGAAGACGCGGGCGATGTGGACCTCGGTGGCCATCTCGGCCAGGAGGAACCGGTTGTGCTGGAAGCTGCCGATCGCGCGGCCGAAGGCCTGGCGCTGCTTGGCGTAGTCCAGGCACAGGTCGAGCACGTGCTCGCAGGCACCCACGGCGATGGCAGCGATCGAGATCCGCTCCTGCGGCAGGTTCTGCATCAGGTAGACGAAGCCCTGGCCCTCCTCGCCGAGCAGGTTGGTCTTGGGCACCGCGACGTTGTCGAAGAACAGCTCGGCGGTGTCCTGGGCCTTGAGGCCCACCTTGTCGAGGTTGCGCCCGCGCTCGAAGCCCACCATGCCGCGCTCCACGACGAGCAGGCTGATGCCCTGGTGGCCCGCGTCGGGGTCCGTGCGGACCACGACGACGACCACGTCGCTCATGATGCCGTTGCTGATGAACGTCTTCGAGCCGTTCACGACGTAGTGGTCTCCCTTGTCGACCGCGCTCGTGCGGATCCCCTGGAGGTCCGAGCCCGCGCCGGGCTCGGTCATCGCGATGGAGGAGATCAGCGAGCCGTCGACCAGGCCGGGCAGCCAGCGCTGCTTCTGCTCCGGCGTCCCGAGGGTGCTGATGTAGGGCACGATGATGTCGGTGTGGACCGGGAAGCCGAGCCCGTTGGCCCCCACCTTGGCGATCTCCTCGGCGACCACCATGTTGTAGCGGAAGTCGCGGATGCCGGCACCGCCGTACTGCTCCTCGACGTCGAAGCACAGCAGGCCCTGCTCACCGGCCGCCGTCCAGACCTCCCGGCTGACCTGGCCGTCCTTCTCCCACTGCTGGTGGTGGGGCACGACCTCGCGCTCGAGGAACGCGCGCATCGTCGCGCGGAAGTCCTCGTGCTCGACCTCGTAGATCGACGGCCGCTCGGGCATCGGCACCTCCGGTGGGGGGACGGGCTGGTGGTCAGAACACTGACAGCAGGACTGTCACGATTCAAGGGGCAGGCCCACGACGCCTCGTCAGCCTCAGGCGACCATGTCCCGGAGCGCCTCGATCGTGCGTACGGGGTCGTCGGAGGCGGGCGAGACCTGCAGCCGGGTGACCCCGGCCTCGCGGAAGGCCTCGACACGTTCGCGCACGTAGGACTCGGGCCCGACCAGGTTGCCGGCCTCGAGCCAGGCGCGGGGGACGGCGGCCTCGGCCTCCTTCTTGCGACCCGCGAGGTAGAGGTCCTGGATCTCGTTCGCCTCCGCCTCGAAGCCGTACTCGCACGCGAGCTGGTGGTAGAAGTTCTTGCCCCGCGCGCCCATGCCGCCGACGTAGAGCGCGTACGTCGGGCGCAGGTGGTCGAGCAGCCCCTCGACGTCGTCGCCGATCGCGACCATCCCGCCGGCGCTGATCTCCAACGGAGCGAGGTCCGCGGAGCGAGCGGCCGCGCCGGCGGCGAGGGCGTCACCCCACACCTCGTGCGCCTTCTCGGGCAGGAACAGGAACGGCAGCCAGCCGTCGGCGACCTCGGCGGTCATCTCCACGTTCTTCTGTCCCAGCGCCGCGACCCACAGCGGCACCTCGGCGCGCTCCGGGGTGGTGAGCAGCTTCAGCGGCTTGCCCAGGCCGAGGCCCTCCCCGGCCGGCAGCGGCACCGTGACGCTGCGACCCTGGTAGCGCAGCGGCTCGCGGCGCAGCCCCATCCGCAGGATCTCGATGACCTCGCGGGTGCGACCCAGCGGGCGCGTGTACGGCATCGCGTGGAAGCCCTCGATGACCTGGGGCCCCGAGGCGCCCAGCCCGATCACGGCCCGGCCGCTCGAGACGTTGTCGAGACCGGCGGCGGTCTGCAGCAACGCCGCAGGGGTGCGGGAGTAGACGTTGAGGATCCCGGCGCCGATCTCCACGGTCTCCGTGCGCGCGGCGATGTAGCCCATCAGCGTGGGGGAGTCGAATCCGTAGGCCTCCGCGACCCAGACGGTGTCGAGCCCGGCCTTCTCCAGGGAGGCGACCTGGTCGGCGGCCTCGCGGGGGTTGCCGGAGTAGGACAGGGGCATGGACAGCTTCACGAGGGCCTCCGGCAGCGGGACGACTGGCTGGACGTGCGGGTCGGCCCGAGGCTGGCCTACTCCGGCAGCATCTTCAAGGCCTGGCCGAGGTCGTCGGACAGGCTGGCGGCGTACTCGGTGGTGATGTGGTCCTGGTCGCGGTAGGTCAGGGTGCCGCCGACGACCACCGGGCAGGTCCCCTCGAAGCACAGCCACTTCGTCGGGTCGACGATCGTGACACCGGTCCGCAGCGCTGAGTCGACCCCGACGTCGGCCATGGCCTGGGATCGGACGACGGGCGTGAACAGGCACTGCTCCAGGCTGAAGAACTCGGTCAGGCACGACCCGGGGTCGTCGGCCGACTTCGGCACGTCGCGCAGCAGCACGACCCGCTTCGCGGCGGCCTTGAGCTCGGTGAAGAGCTCGTCGTAGCCGGCGGCGAGCGGCGGGGTGACCTCCTCGAGCGACTCCACCCGCCCGGCGTCGGTGTAGACGCCGTTGACGGGCGGCGAGGAGGCGACCACGACGAGGTCGGGGTTGATGAACTTGACCTGGTCGATCACCCAGTCGTGGAAGTCGTCGCACTCGGTGAACGCACGCGCCTCCTCGACCGGTGCGACGGTGACGTGCGCGGCCGTGCACTGGCTCTTGACGAGGTAGTAGGCCTTCCAGCCGGCCTTGACGGTGATCTTGTCGAAGGCCGGGATCCACGCGCGGGCGTGGGAGTCCCCGATCACGACCACGGTGCGGTCGCCGGTCACCGAGCCGCGCGGGCAGAGCGCACGCACGTCCTCACGGTAGTCGCAGGCGCCGGTGTCGGCGATGGAGTCGCGCAGGCTGAGCAGGTCCGGGGTGAGGTCGCTCGGCACCGGCGCATCGCGACGGGCAGCCTCGACCGAGGCCTCGACGAGGGCCTCGGCCCCTCCGGTGCCGCGGGCCCCGGCCGTGATGGCCGGGTTGTCGCCGTACTCGCCGCCGCGGTAGTCGGTCCACGCCCAGCCGCCCAGGCAGGTGGCGGCGATCAGTCCCAGGCTCACCGGGTAGAGCACGAGCGAGCGGCTCACCCGCTCACGCTTCGCAGCGCGCGCCGTGCGGAACGGGGTCTCGACGAAGTGGAAGGTCAGCGCGGAGAGCAGGACCGTCACCGCGAGCGCCGCGCCGACCTCGACCGGTGTCAGCGACCGGCCGTAGACCCGCTCGGGCAGGATCAGGGCGGGCCAGTGCCACAGGTAGAGCGAGTAGGACCAGTCGCCGATCGTGCGCATCGGACGGCTCTCGAGCAGGTACGCCGTGAGGGGGCGGACGCTCCCCCCGCCGGCCAGGAGCAGGGCCGCGGTGCCGAGCACCGGGAGGGCCGCGGCGTACCCGGGGAAGGCGGTGTCCGAGCCGTACACCACGCAGGAGAGGAGGATCGAGGCGAGGCCCGCCAGGCCCAGTCCGGAGGCGACGAGGCGGCTCATCCTGCGCAGTGCCCGGTGCGTGACCAGGGCGACCAGGGCGCCGACGCCGAGCTCCCAGGCGCGGGTGAAGGTCGAGAAGTACGCCGACGCGGGGGTGGTCTCGGTCTGCGCGACCGACCAGGCGAAGGAGGCGCCGGTGATGACGAGCAGCATCACCAGGATCGCGGTGCGCGGGAGCGGGCGCTCACGACGGAGGGGGCCTCGACCACCGCCGAGGCGGCGCGAGAGCGACACGAGGCCGAGGCAGCCGAGCAGCATCAGCGGCCACGCGACGTAGAACTGCTCCTCGACGGCCAGCGACCAGTAGTGCTGCAGGGGCGAGGCGCCGAAGCCCTGGGTGAAGTAGTAGACGTCCTGGTTGGAGAAGTGGATGTTGGCGCCGAAGAGGCTCGCCCAGATCGCGTCGATGATGGTCTGCCGGGCGTCGATGATGGGCAACCAGAGCAGGGAGAGCAGGACGGTCGCGATCGTCACGACGCTCGCCGCGGGCAGGATCCGCCGGGCGCGCCGGGCCCAGAAGGTCGCCAGCGACAGCGTCCGCCGCTCGGCGACCTCGCGGTAGAGCAGCCCCGAGATCAGGAACCCGGAGACGACGAAGAACACGTCGACGCCGACGAAACCGCCGGGCAGGAAGGTGAACCCGGCGTGCGCGATGATCACCACGAGGACAGCGACGGCGCGCAGTCCTTGCACGTCGTCGCGGATCGTCTTCGAGTCCCCCATCATCGCTTCTTGCCTCGACGGCCGAGACTACCAAAGGCCAGGGTGGCTCGATCACGGTTTCCCCCACTGCCACGATGGGCCCATGAGCGCCGATCCCGACCCCGCCGTCACCCCCGTCGAGGACGGTCTGCCCACCGGCCCGCCGGGGCCCGTGGTGGCGGTCGTCGGGGGAACCGGGCCGCAGGGCAGGGGCCTGGCCTACCGCTTCGCCCGCGGTGGGTACGACGTGGTCCTCGGCTCCCGCTCGGCCGAGCGCGCCGAGCCCGTCGCGGCGGAGGTCCGGGGCCGGCTCGAGGGTGTGCCCGGCGCCGGCACGGTGAGCGGTGCGGCCAACGACGAGGCCTGCGAGCGGGCCGGTGTCGTGGTGCTCGCGGTGCCCTACGACGGTCACGACGAGCTGGTCGCCACGCTGCCGCTGGGGGAGCGGATCGTGGTCTCCTGCGTCAACCCCCTCGCCTTCGACAAGCGCGGGGCCCACGGGGTCGCGATCGAGGGCGGTGCAGGCTCGGCGGCCGAGAGCGCCCAACGACTGGCGCCGGAGGCGACGGTCGTGGGTGCCTTCCACCACGTGTCCGCGGTAACGTTGTGGGGCGAGGCGGACTACCTCGACGGCGAGGACGTCATCGTCGTCGGGGACTCCCGCGAGGCCAAGGAGGTCGTCATGGAGCTGGCCCGCACCGTGACCTCGCGCCCGGGTGTCGACGGGGGTCGGCTGCGCCTGGCCCGACAGCTCGAGCCGATGACCGCCGTGCTGATCTCGATCAACCGTCGCTACCAGACGCACTCCGGCCTGCGCGTCCACGGGGTGTGACCTCGAGTGACCTACGTCGTCGAGCCGATCGGGCTGCGTGAGCGGTCCGAGGAGCAGCTGGACGCGCTCTTCGGCGACGGGTTCCCGGCGTTCGTCACCGCCGACCCCGAGGTCAAGCGTCACGTCGGCTCCGTGGGGGAGCACTTCGCGGACCTCGAGCTGGTGCTGCTCGACCGTGACGGGGACGACGAGGAGCTCGTGGCAGCCGCCTGGGGGGTGCCGATCGCCTGGACGGGCGAGGTCGCCGACCTGCCCGGGGGCTACACCGACGCGATGCGGCGCTCCGTCGAGGGTCACGGCTGCGTGCGGCCCGACACGTTCGTGGTGATGGCCGCGCAGGTCCACCCGGGTCGCCGTGGGCTCGGGGTCGCGGCGGCGGTGCTGGGAGCCCTGCGCGAGCTCGCCGGGGACCGGGGCCTGAGGCGTGTCCTGGCCCCCGTGCGGCCGACGCTGAAGGCCCGCTACCCGACCATCCCGATCGAGCAGTTCGCCGGGTGGCGCCGTGCCGACGGCACGTCCCTCGACCCGTGGCTGCGCACCCACGAACGCGTCGGCGCCCGCCTGGTCGCGACGGCCCCGGCCTCCCAGACGATGACCGGCACGGTCGCGGACTGGGAGGGGTGGACCGGCCTCGCCCTGCCGGCAAGCGGGGCGTACGTCATCCCCGACGGCCTCGCCCTCCTCGAGATCGATCTGCAGGCCGATCGGGGGACCTACGTCGAGCCCGGTGTGTGGATGCGCCACCCCGACGCCTGCTGACCGCGCCGGAGCCGGGGCGCGGTCTCACGTCGACGGCGAGCCGTGCCAGCTCTCCCACAGGGCGGCGTAGGAGCCGCCGGCGGCGACGAGCTCGTCGTGGGTGCCGAGCTCGGCGACCCGACCGTCCTCGACGACCGCGACGCGGTCGGCGTCGTGGGCGGAGAACAGGCGGTGGGCGATGGCGATCACGGTGCGGCCCTCGAGCACCGCGGCCAGGGAGCGCTCGAGGTGTCGTGCGGCCCGGGGGTCGATCAGTGACGTCGCCTCGTCGAGGACGAGGGTGTGGGGGTCGGCGAGCACCAGCCGGGCCAGCGCCACCTGCTGCGCCTGCGCCGCGGTCAGCGCCCGCCCGCCGGAGCCGACCACGGTGGCCAGGCCGTCGGGCAACGCCTCGGCCCACTCCAGCGCGTCGACGGCAGCCAGAGCCGCGCGCGCCTCGCTCTCACCCGCCCCCGCCGGCGCCGCGAGCGCGACGTTGTCCAGGACCGTGCCGACGAAGACGTGGTGCTCCTGGGTGACCAGCGCGACGTGGCCGCGCAGGTCGTCGAGCTCGAGCCCGACCAGGTCGACCCCGCCGACGGTGACCTCGCCGGTGCGCGGCGGGTGGATGCCGGCCAGCAGGCGTCCGAGCGTCGACTTGCCCGCCCCGGACGGCCCGACCACGGCCAGCCGTTCGCCGACCCCGACCTGCAGGTCCAGCCCGTGCAGGACGTCGTGGCCCTCCCGGTAGGCGAAACGCACGTCGCGGGCCTGCACCTGCTCGCCGTCCGGCTCGCGGTCCGCCCTGGTCCGGTCGTCGGGCACGTCGGCCACCCCGAGCAGCCGGGCCAGCGACGCGGCGCCGACCTGCAGCTCGTCGAGGACGCTCACGATCCGGTCGACGGGGTCGATGAGCATCTGCACGTAGAGCGTCGCCGCAGTGACCTCGCCCAGCGACACCTGGCCACGGCTGGCCAGCCAGCCGCCCAGCAGCAGCGTGCCGACGAGCGGCAGCAGGTAGCCGATCTCCATGCTGGGGAAGAAGACCGTGCGCAGCCGCAGCGTGTAGCGCTCCGCGGCGTAGGAGACGGCGATGTCGTCGTCACCGACCCGCACCCGCTCCTCGCCCAGCCCGAGCGCCTCGACCGTGCGGGCGCCCTCGACGGTCTCGGTGAGGTTCGCGGTGATCTGGCTGTAGGTCGCGCTCTCGGCGAGGTAGCCGTCCTTGGCCCGCGCGAGGTACCACCGCAGGCCGATGACCACCGGCGGGACGCCGAGCAGGCACGGCAGCAGCACCCACCAGCCCACGCTGACCGCGGCGACCAGGGTCAACGAGGCGGTGACGACCCCGATCAGCGAGTCGGGCAGAGCGAAGCGCACCGAGTAGCCGAGCTGGTCGACGTCGCGCCCGGCCCGGGTCATCAGGTCGCCCGACCCGGCCGACTCGACGACGCCGAGGGGCAGGTCGAGGGTGTGCTCGACGAAGTCCTCGCGAAGGTCGGCCAGCACCTCCTCGCCGAGCACCTGGCTGACGAGGCGCGCGTAGCGGGTCAGCACACCCTGGGCGAGCAGGAAGCCTCCCAGCAGCACCGCGGTGCGGTCGACCACGGACAGGGTGGTGCCGTCCTGCACGGCCTGGACCAGGTCCCCGAGCAGGCGGGGTGCGGCCAGGCCCGCCACCGCGGCCAGGGCGTGCAGCAGCAGGGCACCGCCGAGCACCCTCGGGTGTCGGCGGGCGAGCTCGCCGACGTACCGGCGCAGCGCCGCGGGGCCGGCGACGGGCAGCGCGCTCACGGCACGCTCACCTCCTCGCGGACCACGGCGTCGCGGTACGCCGGGTGCTCGGCGAGCAGGACGGCGTGGGCGTCCTGGGCGACGACCCGGCCGTCGACGATGAAGGCGACCTCGTCGACGGCGTCGAGCAGCAGCGGGCTGGTCGTCACGACCACCGTGGTCCGTCCGAGGCGGTGCTCGCGCAACCGGGCCGCGACCCTGGCCTCGGTGTGGGCGTCCACGGCTGAGGTCGGCTCGACCAGGACGAGCACCTCGGGGTCGGCCAGCAGCGCCCGGGCGAGGACGAGCCGCTGACGCTGTCCCCCGGAGAAGCTGCGTCCGCGCTCCGTGACCAGCGTGTCGATGCCCTCGGGCAGCGCCTCGAGCACGTCGTGGGCCGAGGCGGTCTCCAAGGCCCTGGCCACGGCGGCCCGCCGCCGTGCGGGGTCGAGGTCGTCGGGGTGCACCAGCAGCCGCTGGGCCAGCGGTCCGGAGAACAGGGTCGCGCCGGTGTCGGAGACGACGACGCGTGCCCGCAGGTCGGCCCGTGACAGGTCGAGCAGTGCCACGCCGCCCAGCGTCACCGCGTCGTCGGGCTCCGGAGTGCACAGACCGAGCCGGTCGGCGAGGTGGGCGGCGGCGTCGGGGTCGGCGCTGACCAGCGCGGTCATCGTGCCGGGCGGCACCCGCAGCCCGCTGCGGGTGTCGCTCAGGACACCGCCGGGAGCGGGCGGCACCGCGGGGTCGGAGGGCCCGGCGAGGTCCGGGGTCAGGGCGAGCACCCGGCACACCCGCCGGGCCGAGACCCGGCCGCGCACGAGCTTGCCGGCGTACTCGGTGGCTGTGCGGAGCGGGATCATCAGGAACGCCGCGTAGCCGTAGAAGGCGACGAGGTCGCCCGGGCTGATCAGGCCCGCGACGGCGTAGCGGGCCCCCAGCCAGACCACGACGACCACGAACAGCCCCGGCAGCAGCACCTCGAGGGCGTCGAGCACCGACTGCAGCCGCGCGACGCGCACCCCCGCAGCGCGCACCTGCTGCGACTCCCGGCGGTAGCGAGCGGCGAAGACGTCCTCGCCGCCCACGCCGCGCAGCACCCGCAGCCCGCCGACGATGTCGCTGGCGGTGTTGGACAGCTCGCCCATCAGCGCACGCTGCTCGGCCGTGCGCCGCTGCAGCGGCGCGAGCAGAGGTCCGACGACGAGCATCAGGAGCGGGACGCCCAGCAGCACGACGAGGCCGAGGGTGGTGGAGGTCTGGAGCAGGATGACCGCGACGATCACGAACGACACGACGGCACCGGCGAACCGGGCGGAGACGTCCATGACCTGTCCCAGGTGGCTGATGTCGCTGGTCCCGATCGCGACCACCTCGCCGGTCGGCACCTGGCGGGGCAGCGAGCCGCCGAGGTGGACGCCCTGGCGGGTCACGAGCTGCACCGTCCGGTAGGCGGTGGTGAGCCAGTTCGTCACCGCGAACCGGTGACGCAGGATCCCGCTGAGGGCCTGGACGACGCCGATGGCCAGCATCAGGGCGGCGTAGCGCGCCAGGGCCCCGGTGTCGTCGGCGGCGACGCCCCGGTCGATGGCGAGCCCGATCACGGCCGGCAGCACCGCCTGGCTCGACATCCACACGATCCCGAACGCCATGCCGGCGACGAGGGTGCGCCACTGGCCGCGCGCCAGCCACCACAGGAACGCGCCGGGGGTCCGGGTCTCCGCCCGCCCAGGATCGGTCAGGGGGAGGTGGCGCACCGGCCCAGCCTAGGGTCGTACCGGCGGTGTCTCGACCGGTTATCGGCCATGCCCAGATCTGGTCTCGCCGGGGACCGGACGACGCAAGAACCGACAGTCCTGCATCCGTGCGTCGGCGGGGCCGAGTCCGCAGATCTCTGACCTGCAATGACGTGGCGCAGAGGATCCGCGCGGTCACGCACTGCACGTTCGTGCGGCGCCTGAGGCGCCACTCCCTCAGCCGGCCAGGTCCTCGACGACCTCGGCACCCGGCAGGTCGGCGAGCAGGGCGCCCGGCAGCAGCAGCTTGGAACGGCGTACGCCGGAGCCGATCACGGCCGTGCCCACCTCCACGACACGGGCGTCGAGCAGCACCCGCCAGCCCGCCGGCAGACCGACCGGGGTGATCCCGCCGTGCTCCATCCCGGACTCACCGACCGCGCGGTCCATGGGCAGGAAGGACGCCTTGCGCACGTCGAGCAGGTGACGCACCCGCTTGTTGACGTCCGCGCGGGTGTCGGCGCGCACCAGGCACGCCGCGATGCGCTCCTCGCCGGCTCGGCTGCCGGCGACGAGCACGCAGTTGACGCTGGCCGACAACGGGAGGTCGTGGGCCTCGCACAGCGCCGCGGTGTCGGCGAGGAGGGGGTCGATCTCGACGACACCCACCCCGGACGCACCGGACCACCCGGCCAGCGCGCGCGCGACAGGGTCGGCGAGCAGGTCCGGGTGGTCGGTGGCGGGGCGGGTGGTCAAGGTGCCGAGGCGGGGGGTGGTCACCCGTTCATGCTGCCGCACCCTCCCGACGGGCCGACAGGCCGAGGGCGACGAGACCGGCCGCGCCCGCGAGGACGAAGGGGAGGGGGAGCAGCCAGCGCAGGTCGTCGCTCCCGACGACGCCGCTCGTCAGCAGGGCCCACAGCGCGGCCAGGGAGAGGAAGACGATCCCCATCACGAGGTGCGCGGTGCCGAGACGGTGGAACCCACGGGTGTCGGCGCCCGTGTCGATCTGGGTCCCGGTCCGGGTCCCGGTCTGGGTGTCGTGGTTCATCGGATGCTCCTGGTGCTCTCTCGGACGACGATCTCCCCGAAGGAGACCGTGGCGTCGATGGTGAGGGTGGGTGCGTCGCTGCCGCCGTCGTGGTCGATGACGGTGGTCGCGGCGGAGGAGGCGGGCAGGTCGAAGACGTCGACCTCGCCGATGTTCTCCACGTGCGCCTCGCCGACCACGTCCAGGCCGGCCGGGACGAGGACCTCGATCCGCCCGGCGGTGGCGTCGAGGAAGAGGGTGCGGCCCTCGAGGGCGTCGAGGTCCCGGACGTCGGCGAGGTCGACGACGAGCTCGCCGGCCCCGATCGAGTAGGACGGCGAGAGGCCGTCCGCGGTGGTCGGGGTGACGCGGAAGGGCTCGGTGTCGACCCGGTCAGCGGCACTGGCGCCCGCGGTGGTGAGCGCGGCGACCAGGCCGAGTGCGACCAGGCCTCCCGGCCGTCCCCAGAAGGCGCCGAGCACGAGACCGGCTCCGGTCAGCGTCAGCGCCAGCGCCGGGTAGGCGCCGGCGGTCACGGCGAGGCCGGCGCCGTCGAGGAGCGCGAGCACCCCGAGGCCGAGCGTGATCGCGGCGAGGACGAACCAGAACAGCACGGGCCCGCGGTAGGGGCGTGGCGCGGGGGCGACGTACGTCGTGGGGCTCGCCGTGCTCGTGAAGGCAGGGTCGGACGCGTCGCCCTC
This sequence comes from uncultured Actinomycetota bacterium, assembly GCA_963760555.1. GTDB lineage: Bacteria > Actinomycetota > Actinomycetes > Propionibacteriales > Nocardioidaceae > Nocardioides. The sequence continues at coordinate 366,764 of CAVXDJ010000005.1, forward strand.
GCGCCGGGGGCGTCGGAGCGCGACCACGACGAGCACCAGCAGGCCGACGACGACCACCGGCCACGGCACACCGGCCGCCCCGGTCGCGCTCCCGAGCAGGGCGAGCGCGGCGATCACGCCGACGGCGACCAGGGCGATCGTGCGGCTGCGGGCATCGAGGCGGAGTCCGGCGCGACCGGTGTCGTCGCGGGGCACGAGCACCCACGCCGCGAGATAGAGGATCAGCCCCGCACCGCCGAAGAAGACGAGGACGACGAAGCCGACCCGCAGCAGCAGCGGGTCGACGTCGAGGTGGCGGGCGAGGCCGCCCGCGACCCCGGCGACACGACGGTCGCCCGAGCTGCGTCGCAGCCGACCGAGGTCGCGGACGTCGTCGAACCCGACCCGCGGTCCCTCGTCGGGCGCCGGCGGCGGCAGGGTCTGGGTGCCGGTCTGGGCGCCGGTCTGGGTGCCGGTCTGGGTGGTGGTCCCGGCGTCGTGCGCCGGTTGGTCAGGAGGTGTGGTGGTCATGGCTCCAGCCTGGGTGGACGACGATCCTCGCACCATCGGGGACGACCCTGGTCCGCCTCTCGGGGTCCCCGGGTCGACCCTGGCCCGGTCGCACCGCGAACCGGGGGTCGAACCGGGGTCGAACCGGGGTCGCGACCCCTGGGAGCGGTCATCGCCACGTGGGACGATGGCGCGGTCATGAGCAGCGACCTGCGTTTGTCGTCGGACCGGTTCGGCAGCGCGCCCGCACGTCTCGACGTCGGTCTCCCGGGGCCGGACGACGTACGCCGGGCCCGGCGCGAGACCGCCGATCCCGTGCTCGGCGGCGTCGCCGCCGGCCTGGCGCGACACCTCGGCTGGTCGGTCCTCTCGGTGCGGGTGGCGTTCGTCGTCACGGCCGGCCTCGGCGGGCTGGGTGCGGTCTACTACGCGCTCCTCTGGCTGATGCTGCCGGCGCGGCGTGACCCGGAGGAGGCTCCGGGGCTGGGCGCGGCGCGACGCACCGGCCGTCGCCCCGGTCGGCTGCGCCGCCTCGCCGGCGCAGGACCGGTCGTGGTGCTCGCCGTGCTCGGGATCGGGCTGGTGCTCGTGGTCCAGGCCCTGACCGGCGCCGGCGCCGTGGTCTGGCCCCTCGCCCTGGCCGCGGCGGGCACCGCGTTGCTGTGGCGCCAGGCCGACGAGGCCCAGCGCGAGCGCTGGGCCGACGCCTCGGGGCGGGTCGGGCCCGCGCGGGTGCTGCTCGGCCGCGGTGGCTGGGCCGCCTGGGCGCGGCTCCTGGTCGGCGCGCTGCTCGTCGCCGTGGCCGTGGTGCTGTTCTCCGTGCGCGGTGGCTCCCTGACGATGGTGCGCGACCTCGTCGTGGCGGCCCTGCTGGGCGTGATCGGGATCGGGGTGGTCATCGGCCCGTGGGTGGTGCGCCTGGTCGCCGAGCTCGGCGAGGAGCGCGCGGAGCGGGTGCGGACCCAGGAGCGCTCCGACGTCGCCGCGCACCTGCACGACTCGGTCCTGCAGACCCTCGCCCTGATCCAGAACAACGCCGCCGACCCTGCGGCGGTCTCCCGGCTGGCCCGCGCCCAGGAGCGCGACCTCCGCACCTGGCTCTTCGACCCGCCGGCCGCGGACGGCTCGAGCCTCGCGGGTGCGCTGCGTGCGCTGGCGGCCGAGGTCGAGGACGCGCACGCGGTGGTCGTCGACGTCGTCGCAGTGGGCGACCGGGTCTGTGACGACCGGGTCCGCCCGGTGGTCGCGGCGACCCGGGAGGCGGTCGCCAACGCGGCCCGCCACGCCGGCGTCGCCCGGGTCGACGTCTACCTCGAGGTCGACGGCCCGCAGGTCGAGGTCTTCGTCCGCGACCGCGGCCGGGGCTTCGACCCGGCAGCCGTGCCGGTCGACCGGCACGGCGTCCGCCGCAGCATCGTCGACCGGCTCGAGCGGCACGGCGGCTCCGCCGAGATCCGCACGGCGCCCGGTGAGGGCACCGAGGTGCGGCTCCGTCTGGACGCGGGCGGTGCCCGGTGAGCCCGGCGAGCGCCGTGGTGCGGGTGCTCGTCGTCGACGACCACGCCATGTTCCGCCGCGGGGTGCGGGCCGAGCTCGACGCCGCGGGGTCCGGGCGGATCGAGGTGGTCGGCGAGGCCGCCGACGTCGACGAGGCCGTGGCGGGTGTGCGGGAGCACCGTCCGGACGTGGTGCTGCTCGACGTCCACCTGCCCGGAGGCGGTGGCGTCGAGGTGATCCGCCGCTCACGCGCCGACCCGGCCGGGATGACGACGGCGGGCACCGGGCCGACGTACCTGGCCCTGTCGGTCAGCGACGCCGCCGCGGACGTCATCGGCGCGATCCGCGGGGGAGCGCGGGGCTACGTCACCAAGACCATCAGCGGCGAGGAGCTCCTCGCCGCGGTGCTGCGGGTCGCGGAGGGCGACGCCGTGTTCTCGCCGCGGCTGGCGGGGTTCGTGCTCGACGCGTTCGCGGGCACGATCCAGGTCGCCGACGTCGACGAGGACCTGGACCGGCTCTCCGAGCGCGAGCGCGAGGTGATGCGGCTGATCGCACGTGGCTACGCCTACAAGGAGGTCGCCCGCGAGCTGTTCATCTCGGTCAAGACCGTCGAGACCCACATGAGCAGCGTGCTGCGCAAGCTCCAGCTCTCCTCGCGTCACGAGCTGACCCGGTGGGCCACCGATCGCCGCCTGCTGTGAGGCGCGCCGAGCCGCAGGACCGCGCGCCCTAGGATCGGGCCATGGAGACGCTGCGCCTGGTCCTGCTCCTCGTGCACATCCTCGGGTGGGCGGCGCTGCTCGGGGCGCTGCTCTCGCAGGGGCGGGCAGCGGAGAAGCAGGTGAGCGCCGTGATGCGCGACGGCGTCGGGACGGCCTTCGTCAGCGGCCTGCTGCTCGTCGGCGTCCTCGAGGCGGGGCCCGACCCGGTCGACCACGCCAAGATCGCGGTGAAGTTCACCATCGCCCTGGTCCTGCTGGTGCTGGTGATGGCCAACCTGCGCAAGGACCGCATCCCGCAGGGTCTCTGGGCGGGGCTGCTGGCGCTCACGGTGGTCAACATCGCCGTCGCCGTGTTCTGGTCGCCCGCGCACGTCTCGTAGCCGACCGGCGGCCCGTCCGGCGTCGGCGCGGCGACCTAGACTGGGCCCCACGATGACGATCCCCGGACTGGACCTCCTGCGCGCCGATGCGGCGACGCGCGAGCGTCCCCGCCCGCCGCGAGGGCCGACGGCCGAGGAGCTCCTCGAGGGCCTCAACGCACCGCAGGCCGACGCCGTGCGTCACGCCGGCTCGCCGCTGCTCGTGGTGGCCGGCGCGGGCTCGGGCAAGACCCGGGTGCTGACCCGGCGGATCGCCTGGCTGATCTCCGAGCGCGGCGCCCATCCGGGATCGGTCCTGGCCATCACCTTCACCAACAAGGCCGCCGCGGAGATGAAGGAGCGCGTCGAGGCCCTCGTGGGTCGCCGTGCCCGCATCATGTGGGTCTCGACCTTCCACTCGGCGTGCGTGCGGATCCTGCGCAAGGAGATCACCCGCCTCGGTTACAAGTCGAGCTTCTCGATCTACGACGCCGCGGACCAGAAGCGGTTGATCGCGCTGGTCTGCAAGGACCTCGACCTGGACCCGCGCAAGCACCAGCCGGGCGCGGTGCTGCACTGGATCAGCAACCACAAGAACGAGCTGCGGGACCCCGACGACGTGACCCGGGGTGCGGCCAACCACCTCGAGGAGCAGTACGCCGCGGCGTACGCGCTCTACCAACGCCGCCTGCGCGAGGCCAACGCCCTGGACTTCGACGACCTGATCATGATCACGGTGCACCTGCTGGCGCAGTTCCCCGAGGTGCGCGAGACCTACCGACGGCGCTTCCGCCACGTGCTGGTCGACGAGTACCAGGACACCAACCATGCTCAGTACTCCCTGGTCCACCAGCTGTGTGCGGGCCCCCTGGAGGACCCGCTCGTCAACGGTCAGGACGGCGCCGACCTCGAGCGCGTGCCGCCGGCGGAGCTGATGGTCGTCGGTGACGCCGACCAGTCGATCTACGCCTTCCGGGGCGCCGACATCCGCAACATCATGGACTTCGAGCAGGACTTCCCCGATGCGGCGACGATCCTGCTCGAGCAGAACTACCGCTCGACCCAGACCATCCTCACCGCCGCCAACGAGGTGATCGGGCGCAACACCGGCCGCAAGCCCAAGCGGCTGTGGTCGCAGGCCGGCGACGGCGAGCGGATCGTGGGCTACGTCGCCGACGACGAGCGCGACGAGGCGCGCTTCGTCTCCGACGAGATCGACCAGCTCACCGACGACGGGCTGCGTCCCGGTGACGTGGCGGTCTTCTACCGCACCAACAGCCAGTCCCGGGTCTTCGAGGAGGTGTTCATCCGCACCGGCCAGCCCTACAAGGTGGTCGGGGGAGTGCGCTTCTACGAGCGGCGCGAGGTCCGCGACGCGCTGGCCTACCTGCGGATGCTGGCCAACCCCGACGACCAGGTGTCCCTGCGCCGGGTCCTCAACACGCCGCGGCGGGGCATCGGCGACCGTGCGGTCGCGTGCGTGGCCTCCCTGGCCGACCGCGACTCGCTGACCTTCTGGGAGGCTCTGCGCCGCGCCGACACGGCGCCCGGCCTCGCGACCCGGTCGATGACCAGCATCCGCGGGTTCGTGGCCATGGTCGAGGAGCTGCAGTCGATGGTCGAGGCCGGCGAACGTGCCGACGTGATCCTCGAGACCACGCTGGCCCGCTCGGGCTACCTCGCCGCGCTCGAGGCCTCCGACGACCCGCAGGACGAGACCCGCATCGAGAACCTCGCCGAGCTCGTCGCCGTGGCCCGTGAGTTCTCCGAGGACCCCGTCGCCGGTCCGTCGGCGGACCCCGCCGACGTCGACGCCGGCACGGTCGAGCCGGGGCTCGTGGACTTCCTCGAGCGGGTCGCGCTCGTCGCGGACGCCGACCAGATCCCGGACGCGCCGGACGACGCCGACACCGCGACCGCCGTCGAGGACCAGGGCATGGTCACGCTGATGACCCTGCACACCGCCAAGGGCCTGGAGTTCCCGGTGGTGTTCCTGACCGGGATGGAGGACGGGATCTTCCCGCACTCGCGCTCACTGGGCGACCAGCCCGAGCTCGAGGAGGAGCGGCGTCTGGCCTACGTCGGTGTCACCCGCGCCGAGCAGCGGCTCTACGTCTCCCGCGCGCTGGTGCGCTCCTCGTGGGGGGCTCCGGCCCACAACCCGGCCTCACGCTTCCTCGGCGAGCTCCCGGTCGACCTCGTCGACTGGCGTCGCACCGAGGCCGACCAGACGACCTGGGCCCGCGCCGACCACGCGGGGAGCTCGCCGGCGCGGATGGGCGCGCCGACCAGCGCCGGGCGGCGCCACTTCTCCTCGGCCGCCGCGCGGGTGGATGCGGCCTCGAAGGCCAAGGCGGCGCGTGACGTGCCGAGCCTGGACCCCGGCGACCGGGTCGTGCACGACTCGTTCGGGATGGGCACGGTGGTCACCCTCGAAGGAGTCGGCGACCGGTCCGTGGCCTCGATCGACTTCGGCTCCGAGGGCGTCAAGCGCCTGCTCCTGCGCTACGCCCCGGTCGAGAAGCTGTAGCGAGCGCGGGCCTGCGGTTTCCCACGGTCTGTGGGCAGTTGCGCGCCCCCCGGCGCAGATCCACGCCGGGGAGAGGGGACCTGGCCAGGCCCCGTGGGAAACCGCACCGGGCCTTGTCGGACGCTCGCGAGTCGTGTGCCTGAGCACGGTCCCGGGGTCGTCGTGAGGCACACGACCCCGCGCAGCCCGGACGCTCAGGCGTCGACGGCCGACATCGCCGCGGCCAGGCGCACCTCGAGTCGCGAGCGCGCCCCGGGGTCGTCCAGGAACGGCCACGGCGCGCGTCCGGGCGGGGGCAGGAACCCGACCACGTCCATCACCTCGACCCACGGCTGGCGCGTGCGACCCGTGCGGGCGACGTACGCCGCGGCGAAGCGCTCCGCGACCGGCTCGCCGTGGCGGACCGCCAGGTTGGTGCAGCAGTGCGCCACGTCGAGCCAGGCCGGCCCCCGCGAGGTCTCGACCCAGTCGACGACGCCCGTGACCTCGGGCCCGCTCCACAGCACGTTGCGGTGGTGGAAGTCGCGGTGCAGCAGGCACCACTGCGACGAGGTGGGGTTGCTGCGCAGCAGGTCGAACGCGGACTCCCACAGCCCGCGGTCGCCGGCCCAGGCCGGTGCGACGTACTTCGCCTCGAACGCCCACGACTGGTAGTCGCGCAGCGCGATCGTCGGCTCGACGTCGTGGATCGAGGCCAGGAGGTCGGCCAGATGAGCCAGGGAGTCCGCGTCGACGCGGTCCTCGTCCACGGCTCCGGGCAGCAGAGTCATCAGGTGGGCGGCGTCGCCGCAGTGCTGGCCGGTGGCATCGAGAGCGACCGACGTCGGGGCGGGTACGGCGCTGGGGGCGAGCATCGCCCCTACGGCGCTCTCGCGGCGCGCCAGCGACGCTCCGTGCGACCGCCACGGCTCCCGGTCGAGGACCCGCAGAACCACGCGGTCGCCGCGCCGAGGGGTTATCGCGAGCATCGTCGAGGTGGCACCGCCCTCGAGCGGGCACACCGAGGCGACCGGCCCGACGAGGGACTCGATCCAGGCGCTGGTGCGGGGAGCGAGCACGGCAGCGCAGGTCAGGAGCAGGTCAGGGGTTCAACCCGTGGACCTGCAATGCGGAGTACGGGTCGACCGGGTCGCCGGCCCCCGGGCGGACCTCGAGGTGAAGGTGGGGGCCGGTCACGTGACCGGTCGCACCGACGGTGCCGATGACCTGACCGGCGGTGACGGTCTCGCCGACGCTGACGTCGATCGTCGTCTGGTGGCAGAACCACAGCTCGGTGCCGTCGTCGAGGGTGACCACGGTCTTGTTGCCGTAGGAGCCGTCGTACCCGGCGGAGGTGACCGTCCCGTTCGCGACCGCCATGATGGGCGTGCCCGAGGGAGCGGCGAAGTCGAGGCCGGTGTGGTAGGTCGCCCACAGCCCGGTCTGACCGAAGGTGGCCGTCAGGCGGTAGCTCGACACGGGGAGATGCCACTCGTTGCGCTCGATCTTGGCGGCCTGCTGCTCGGCCTGGGCCGCGAACGCGGCCAGTGCGGCGTTGCGTTCCTCCGCCTGCTGCTCGGCCGCGGCGACGAGCCTGGCCCCCGAGCCCTCGGCGATGGCCTGTCGGCTGGAGTCGCGGCTCACGGTCGCGCTGCCGCGGCCGAGCAGGTCGACCGACCCCACACCGTCGCTGCCGCTGAGGGCGGTCGGTGCCTGGGTCGTGCCGACCGAGGAGCTCGCGGCGGCGGTCTGGCCGGTCGAGGACAGCTCGGCGCTGCTGGCCGCACCGCCGAAGGCGACCGCGAGCGTGGCGACGCCCACGATCACCGGGGTGGGCGGCAGGATCCGCACCGAGGTGACGCGGGGCCCACGTCGCTGCGCCTTGCGGCGGCCACCGACCACGACCGGTGAGGCCGTGGTCGGACGGGCGCGAACGGCATCGTCGAGGACGACCCCGGCGGTCCGGCTCGTCGTCGGGCGGACCGACCGGCCGGTCGCCCGGGCGGACCCGGACGTCGTGGGACCGGCAGGCTCAGCGGCTGGGGCAGTGGTGGGACGACCGGCGACCCGTCGACCGACGTAGGTGTGCGGGGTCGTGCCGGGCACGGTCTCGCAGTCGCCCTGTCGTGCGGCGCGGTGGTGGCCCATCCAGGTCTCCGGCTTCGTCTTCGCGGCTTCGGGCCCGGTCGGGCCCTGGTCGTGGTCTCGAGGTTGCGGTGCTGCTGCGCGGCCCGCGCGGGCATCGGCGGGCGCCAGGACAGGGCCCCGGAGGGCTCTGCTGGCTGCGACGAGCGTACGGGCGGCCCTGCGTCGGTGGGAGCGACGTCGGGAGCGCTGTGCGACTGTAACGGATTGGTCACGCGCGTCCCAAACCGAGCGCCGACGCCCGCAACACCCCGGGGGGTGCGGTTCCACCAGACGCCACGACCGGCGGGTGTGGGCTCGATCACTCGGGGAGCGGCCCACTCGTCGCGACCCGACGATGTGACTAGGGTGCCGGGGGACACCGAGCGCGGCCGACCCGGCTGTCGCCCAGGGCCTCGCACACCGGCGCCCTGAGAGGACCAAGAGGACATGGTGGATCAGTGGACCTGATGGAGTACCAGGCGAAGGAGCTCTTCGCCAAGCACGGCGTGCCCGGCGCGACCGGCATCGTCATCGACCGGGCCGAGGACGCCGCCGACGCCGCCGAGCAGCTCGGTGGGGTGGTCGTGGTCAAGGCCCAGGTGCAGGCGGGCGGTCGCGGCAAGGCCGGCGGCGTCAAGCTGGCCAAGTCCCCCGAGGAGGCGGTCGAGCACGCGCGGGCCATCCTGGGCATGCAGATCAAGGGGCTCACGGTCCACCGCGTCCTCATCGCCCCCGCGGCCTCGATCGAGGAGGAGTACTACTTCTCCTTCCTGCTCGACCGCTCGAACCGCTCCTACCTCTGCATCGCCAGCGTCGAGGGCGGTGTGGAGATCGAGGAGGTCGCCAGGACCAACCCCGACGCGGTGAAGCAGATCCCGATCGACCCGGGCACGGGTGTCGACGACGCCAAGGCCCGCGAGATCGTGGCCGAGGCCGGCTTCCCCGCCGAGCTCACCGACCAGGCCGTCACCACCGTGCTCGCGCTGTGGAAGGCCTTCGTCGAGGAGGACGCGACGCTCGTCGAGGTCAACCCGCTCGCGCGGCTGGAGGGCGACAGGCTCGAGGCGCTCGACGGCAAGATGAGCCTCGACGACAACGCCGACTTCCGCCACGAGGACCACGCGGCGTACGAGGACAAGGACGCCGCGGACCCGCTCGAGGCCAAGGCGAAGGCGAAGGGCCTCAACTACGTCAAGCTCGACGGTGCCGTCGGCATCATCGGCAACGGCGCCGGTCTGGTCATGTCGACCCTCGACGTCGTGGCGTACGCCGGCGAGGCGCACGGGGGCGTCAAGCCGGCGAACTTCCTCGACATCGGCGGCGGGGCCAACGCCCAGGTGATGGCCGACGGTCTCGACGTGATCCTCCACGACGAGCAGGTCCGGAGCGTGTTCGTCAACGTCTTCGGCGGCATCACCGCCTGCGACGAGGTCGCCAACGGCATCGTCGGTGCCCTGGAGATCCTCGGCGACGAGGCGACCAAGCCGCTCGTCGTCCGCCTCGACGGCAACAACGTCGACGAGGGTCGCCGCATCCTCGACGAGGCGAACCACCCGCTGGTGCACATCGCGGAGACCATGGACGGTGCGGCCGACAAGGCCGCCGAGCTCGCGCACGGCGCGAAGTGACGGGGGAGTAGCGATGTCGATCTACCTGACCAAGGACTCCAAGGTCATCGTCCAGGGCATGACCGGGGGCATGGGCTCCAAGCACACGACCCTCATGGTCGAGTCCGGCACGCAGGTCGTCGGCGGGGTCAACGCCCGCAAGGCCGGCACCTCCGTCGAGCTCGGCGGACGGGACCTGCCCGTCTTCGGCAGCGTCGCGGAGGCGATGAAGGAGACCGGGGCGGACGTCTCGGTGCTCTTCGTCCCGCCGGCGTTCACCAAGGACGCCTGCATCGAGGCCATCGACGCCGGCATCGGCCTGCTCGTCGTCATCACCGAGGGTGTGCCCGTGCAGGACAGCGCCGAGGTGTGGGCCTACCTGGAGGGCAAGGCGACCCGGATGATCGGGCCCAACTGCCCCGGCATCATCACCCCGGGGGAGTCGTTGGCCGGGATCACCCCGGCCACGATCGCGGGCAAGGGCCCGATCGGCCTGGTCTCCAAGTCCGGCACGCTGACCTACCAGATGATGTACGAGCTGAAGGACCTCGGCTTCTCGACCGCCATCGGCATCGGCGGCGACCCGGTCATCGGCACCACGCACATCGACGCCCTCGAGGCCTTCGAGAACGACCCGGAGACCGAGGCGATCGTGATGATCGGTGAGATCGGCGGAGACGCCGAGGAGCGCGCGGCGGCCTACATCAAGGACCACGTGACCAAGCCGGTCGTCGGGTACGTCGCCGGGTTCACCGCCCCGGAGGGCAAGACGATGGGCCACGCCGGCGCCATCGTGTCGGGGTCCTCGGGCACTGCGCAGGCCAAGAAGGAGGCCCTCGAGGCCGCCGGGGTCAAGGTCGGCAAGACCCCGTCGGAGACCGCGCAGCTGATGCGCGACCTCCTCGCCTCGCGCTGAGCAGCACCAGGCGGGCACCCCGCCGAGCACCGCCGGCAGGACACAGCAGCGGATCACGGTCACCTGGTGACCGTGATCCGCTGCTGTCGTAGGAGCCCGCGCTCTCCGCGCCCTGATCAGGACCCGTTCGCGTCCGGGTCGCGCCAGAGTCGCTCGAAGGGCAGGCGCCAGGTGAACGGCGAGATGAGCTGGTGGATCTGGTTCGGGCCGTAGCTGCCGGGCTGGTAGGGCCGCACGGGCGGCGGGTTGTCGAGCAGCGGTGCCGAGACCTCCCAGAGCCGCTCGATGCCGGGTGCTGAGTTGAAGAGGGTCCGGTCGCCCCGGGCGGCGTCGTAGATGAGCCGCTCGTAGGCCTCGAGGATCGAGCCGGCCCAGCCGGTGTCGTTCATCGCGAACTGCATCGAGAGCTTGTCGAGCTTCATGCCGGGCCCGGGCCGCTTGCCGTAGAAGGACAACGACATCTTGGCCCGGTCGGCCAGGTCGAAGGTCAGGTGGTCGGGGCCGTGGTCACCGATGCCGGCACCGGGCGGGAACATCGAGCGCGGAGGCTCCTTGAAGGCGATCGAGATGATCCGCGCGCCCTCGGCCATCCGCTTGCCGGTGCGCAGGTAGAACGGCACCCCGGCCCAGCGCCAGTTGTCGATGTAGCACTTCAGGGCGATGAACGTCTCGGTCTCGGAGTCCGGGGCCACACCCTCGATGTCGCGGTAGCCGACGTACTGCCCGCGCACCACGTCGTGCGGCTCGATGGCCAGCATCGAGCGGAAGACCTTCACCTTCTCCTCGGTGATCGCCTCCGGCTCCAGCGCCGTCGGAGGCTCCATGGCGGTGAAGGCCATCACCTGGAACAGGTGCGTGACGACCATGTCGCGGTAGGCGCCGGTGCCCTCGTAGAACGAGGCGCGCTGCTCGAGGCCGAGCGACTCCGGCACGTCGATCTGGACGTGATCGATGTGGTGGCGGTGCCAGATCGGCTCGAACAGGCCGTTGCCGAAGCGGAACGCGAGGATGTTCTGCGCCGCCTCCTTGCCCAGGAAGTGGTCGATGCGGAAGATCTGCTGCTCGTCGAAGACCTCGTGCAGCTGGGAGTTGAGGTCGACCGCCGAGGCGAGGTCGATGCCGAACGGCTTCTCCATCACGATCCGGCTGCCCGTGACGAGGTCGGCCTCCTTGATCTCGTGCACCACGGCCAGGGCGGCCTTGGGCGGCACCGAGAGGTAGTGCAGGCGGGTCGCGTCCTGGTCCCAGCCCGACTCGGCGTCCTCGACCGCGGCCCGCAGCCCCTGCGGACCGCCATCGCCCGGAGCCCAGTGCAGGAGCTTGGCGAACTCGCTCCAGCCCTCGATGTCGCCGTCGTCCCCGCTGAACTCCAGCGCTGCCTGGTGGGCGAAGTCGACGAAGGACTCGCGGTCGTGCGGGTCCAACGACGTGCCCACCACGCGCAGGTCGGGCAGCAGCCCGACCTGGAAGAGGTGCAGCAGGCCGGGCAGGAGCTTGCGTCGGGACAGGTCACCGGTCGCCCCGAAGAGCACGACGGTGGTGGGGTGCTTTGCCATGGCCCCACCCTGCCCTGCTCCTGTCGGGCCGGGAAGGGCGGCAGGTGAACCCTGGGTTACGGGCGCGCCCGGCTTCAGCCGCGCGAGCCCCGGGGGCGGTCGGGGCCGCCCTCCTGTCCGCCGGCAGGGGACTGCAAGGTCACCACGCGGCGCTGGGGCAGCTCGCCGAGCCGGGCCAGGGCGCGCTCGGCCAGTGCCGCGAACTCGCCGTCGCGCAGCCGGACGTCGCCCGCCGGCACGTAGCCGACCTGGGCGACCGAGGTGCCGCGCCGCAGCACCGCCATGAAGAAGCGGATCGAGCGCTCGTCGGAGACCTCCGTGGTCAGCTCCCACGCGGTGAGCTCGCTGTCGCCCTCCGAGGACGAGGCGAGCTGGCGCACGGTGGTGCCCACGTCGCGGTCGGGACACGAACCGATCCGGTCGCGGACCAGCGCGAGGAACGCCTTGGCGGACTCCACCGGGAGGCTGCCGATGGTCTCGGTCACCCCGAACTGGGCCGGCAGCCGGGCCTGCGGCACCAGGAAGGTCCGGGTCAGGTTCTGGCGCCAGGCGGTGCCGTCGTACTGACCGCTGAACGAGGCGTTGTCGCAGCCGGTGGCGGCGGCGTTGGACAGCGCCTTGCGGGGCTCCGTGCCGACCCACGGCTCGGCGACGTCGATGACGGGCGGCAGGTCGATCTCGGCGATCATCGCCGGCACCTCGCCGGTGGGCGGGGGGTCGCTCGCGCTGATCCGCGGCCGGGTCGCACAGGCGCCCGCGCCGGGCAGGGCGCACAGCCCGTCGACGGCCTCGGCCTGCAGGAGCGCCAGCGGCGCCACCGGTGCAGGGTCCTCACCGCCCACGATGCTCGCGACCGCCGTGGTGAAGATCCCGGACCGGGTGACCTGCACCACCATGGTCCGCACCGGAGAGGCCCAGTCCCTCAGCACCAGCTGGACGGTCTCGTCGCCGACACCCTCGACGGTGCGGGACGCGATCAGCTGCGTGCGCTGCTCGGCGCAGCTGCCGACCCACGAGACCAGGGACCGGTAGGCCCGCCGGGCGGACCGGGGCGACGAGGACGCCTCACTCATCTGCACCGCGCGAGGTCGCACCGGGTCCGGGCCGCCCGTCGACGCGGGGGCGGGCTCGGCCGGCACGGCGGCGGTGAAGGTGCGCACGAGCGCCGCCTGCCCGTTCGGGTCGGCGTACCGCTCGCGCTGGCAGGGCAGCACCAGGCCGTTGCCCTCGCTGTTGTCGGAGGTCGCGCGCTCGGTCCAGTCCCGACCCGGCAGGGGCCGCGCGACCTGGGCCGGTCCGAGGAGGCTCGTCGCGGGGAGCACCTCGGCCGGTTCCGCGGGGGGCGTGTCATCGGCCGGCTCGTCGGCGGTGGAGGCACGTGCGGGGCCGGCCGCGAGCCCGCTCAGCGGTCGGTCGAGCCGGGGTGCGGCGCCCGAGACGTCACCCACGACCAGCCCGCTGAGGACCAGCGCACCGACGCCGGCAAGAGCGCCGAGGGCGGTGTGGGTGCGACGGCGTCCGGCGCCGGCCCGGCACAGGATGGTCGACCGGGGCCACGTGGTGTCGTCGAGGACGGCGCCGAGGGGCTCCAGGGACGCCGGAACCGCGCTCGCGGGGATTGCGCGGTCCAGCGCGTAGGCGGTGGTCGCCGCCTGCAGCTGCTGCTCGGCCTCGTCCTGGGGCAGGTCCAGCTCGGCGGCCATCCCGGGCAGGTCGACGGTCGCGAGGTGGGCCAGCACCAGCACCCTGCGCTGCGAGGCCGTCAGGGCGGCGAGGGCGTCGAGCGTGGCGCGCAGGTCGGGGTCGACGTCCTTGTCGCGGTGCCAGGGACGCGCGCCGTGGCGACGCTGCGCCCGGACCCACGCGACCCGGCGTACGGCGGCCTCGGTCCGGGCCGGCGAACCGGGGACGTGGGTCTTGGGCCAGTGGTGCCAGGCGACGACGAAGGAGTCCCGCACGCTGCGTCGGGCGAGGTCACGGTCGCCGGTCAGCGCGTAGGTCTGCAGCAGCAGACGCTCGCGCGCGTCCTTGTAGAGCTCGTCGAACGAGCCGGGGTCCCGGGTCATGGCCGCTTCACGGTACGGCCCAGGCCTGCGGCACCCCAACCGTCACTCGCGGCGACGGCTGTGAAGGCGCTCACCCGGCGCTCACCCGCCGATCGTGCGGCGATCGTGGGGCGGCCCTGGGACGGCCGTGGGGCGGCCGTGCCGGGCCTGCGGCGTGCCTGCGCCGAGGCGGGGTGGCCGGGGGTGACGATGGTCGGGCCATGACCTCCCTGCTGCCTGACTCCGCCCGCGCCCGTGCGGGGCGCGCCGCTGCCACCTCCGCCTCCACTCCCGGCGCGGGCGTGCGCGGTCCGAAGGCCGATGTCGCACCGGGCGCCGTCCGCCTCCCGGCCCTCGTGGTCGGGCTGGGCGCGGGACTGGTCGCCGCCGCCGGTCCGCTGGTCGTGTGCCTCGGCCTGGGTGTGGTGGGCTGGTTCGCGAGTGGTGCGGGCACGCTCGGTGCGCCGAGGGACGGGCTCCGGGCCGGTGCCCTGGGATGGCTGGCCGCCCACGGGTCGGGGGTCCGCGTCGAGGGCGTCGAGGTCACCATGGTCCCGCTCGGGCTGAGCCTGCTCTGCGCGGCCGTCCTGTGGCGGCTCGCGGTGCGTGCCGGCGAGATGCTGTGGTCGCACGGTCCGGACGCGGCACGGCTGGCCGACGGCGAGCGGGACTGGACGGTCCCGCTGGCCGGCAGCGGGCTCCTGCTCGGCTACGGCGCCGTCGTCGCGTCGACCCTGCGCCTGGCCGGCACGCCCGCCACCGCGCCCTCGACCTCGGGCGCCCTGCTGTGGACGAGTGCACTCGTCGTCGTCCTCGGGCTACCGGCGGTGGCCGTCGGTTCGGGCCGGGCGGCCGTGCGCGCCGCGCTCCTCCCACCCGTCGTGCGTGAGGCCCTCGGCCTGGCCCGCCGGATCCTGGTCGCGTGGCTGGCCCTGAGCCTCCTCCTGGTCCTGGTCGCCGTGGGCTCCGACCTGGGCACGGCCGCCAACGTGCTGGCCCAGCTGCACACGACGGTGGGCGAGGCCCTGCTGGTCAGCGCCCTGTGCCTGCTCCTGCTGCCCGCCGCCGTGCTCTTCGCCGGCGCCTACCTGCTCGGGCCCGGCTTCGCCGTCGGGGTCGGCACGGTCGTCTCGCCGACCGCCGTCGTGCTCGGGCCGGTGCCGATGGTGCCGTTGCTGGCCGCCCTGCCCGACACGGGCACCACACCCGGCTGGGCGCCCTGGCTCGTCGTCACACCGTTCGTGCTGGCCGCCGTCGTGGGGTTCCGCGTGGCTCGTCGCCGCCCACCGCAACGCTTGGAGGACGCCGTGGCGCGTGGTCTCGGTGGCGGGATCGCGGCCGGGCTGCTCGTCGGGCTGCTCTCGGCGCTCGCCGGCGGCGCCGTCGGACCGGGGCGGATGCGTCAGGTCGGCGTGCCCGGTCTCGAGGTGACCCTGCACGCGGTGACGACGTTCGGCGTCGGCTCGCTGGTCGGCACCCTGGTGGTGCTGGCCTGGCAGCGCTGGACGGTACGGGCCGAGCGGGCCGCTGGGCGGGACCGCGAGGCGGACGACGTGGTCCTGGACGCCTGACTAGAGTTCTCCGGGTGCCCGCCCGCCTGGTCGTCCTCGTCTCCGGGGCCGGCACCAACCTCCAGGCGCTGCTCGACGCCTGCGCCGACCCGGCGTACGGCGCGCAGGTGGTCGCCGTCGGCGCCGACCGCGACCCCGTCGCAGGGCTCGAGCGGGCACGCGCCGCGGGCGTGGCGACGTTCGTCGAGACGGTGTCCGACCACGAGGACCGCGAGGCGTGGGACCGGGCGCTGACCCGGCAGTGCCTCGCGCACGCTCCCGACCTCGTCGTGCTCGCCGGCTTCATGAGGCTGGTCGGCCCGCACTTCCTGGAGGCGCTCGGCGGGCGGACCCTGAACACGCACCCGGCGCTCTCGCCGAGCTTCCCGGGGATGCACGGTCCGCGTGATGCTCTCGAGCACGGGGTGAAGGTCACGGGGGCGACGCTGTTCGTCGTCGACGCGGGCGTCGACACGGGTGCGATCGTGGCGCAGCGCGCCGTCCCGGTCGAGGACGGCGACGACGTCGCCTCCCTCCACGAGCGGATCAAGGCCGTCGAGCGGACGATGCTCGTGGACGCGGTCGGGCGGCTGGCCCGCGACGGTTTCGTCGTCGAGGGTCGGCGGGTCCGCATCGGCCTCTGAGGCCTCTATGCTGGCCCCACACGACTGGCGCAGGTGGGTCAC
Organism: uncultured Actinomycetota bacterium; assembly: GCA_963760555.1. Taxonomy (GTDB): domain Bacteria; phylum Actinomycetota; class Actinomycetes; order Propionibacteriales; family Nocardioidaceae; genus Nocardioides. Next base: position 382,830 of record CAVXDJ010000005.1, read on the forward strand.
CACCAGGGAGTGGACGTCGGGGCATCGATCGCCTGGGTGCCCCCCGGACCTGGCTGAGCGACGCAGCCGACCAACCCACCGCAGGAGCGCGACGTGCCCGACAAGATCCCGATCAGGCGTGCCCTGGTCTCCGTCTACGACAAGACCGGCCTCGAGGAGCTCGTCCGCGGGCTGCACACCGCCGGCGTCACCCTGGTCTCGACGGGCGGCTCGGCCCGCCTGATCGAGGCCCTCGGGGTGCCCGTGACCAAGGTCGAGGACCTCACCGGCTTCCCGGAGTGCCTGGACGGGCGCGTCAAGACGCTGCACCCCCGCGTCCACGCCGGCATCCTGGCCGACCGGCGACTGGAGTCGCACGTGGCGCAGCTGGAGGACCTCGAGATCGAGCCGTTCGACCTGGTGGTGTCCAACCTGTACCCGTTCGCCGACACCGTCGCGTCCGGCGCCGGCGTCGACGAGTGCGTCGAGCAGATCGACATCGGGGGGCCGTCCATGGTCCGCGCCGCGGCGAAGAACCACCCCTCCGTCACGATCGTCACCAGCCCCGCCCGGTACGCCGACGTGCTCGTCGCCGTCGAGGCGGGTGGGTTCGGGGCCGCCGACCGTCGGCGTCTGGCCGCCGAGGCGTTCGTGCACACCGCGTCGTACGACGTCGCGGTCGCCTCCTGGATGGGCAGCGTGCTGACCGACACCTCGGGTGGCGACGGGTTTCCCGGCTGGGTCGGGGCGACCTGGGAGAAGTCGACGGTGCTGCGCTACGGCGAGAACCCGCACCAGTCCGCCGCGCTCTACGTCAACAGTGCCTCGGGGGCCCCGGCCGGGCTGGCCACGGCACAGCAGCTGCACGGCAAGGAGATGTCCTACAACAACTACGTCGACACCGACGCCGCCCGCCGCGCGGCCGCCGACCTCGACGAGCCGGCCGTGGCGATCATCAAGCACGCCAACCCCTGCGGGATCGCGGTCGGATCCGACGTCGCCGAGGCGCACCGGCGTGCGCACGCCTGCGACCCGGTCTCCGCCTTCGGCGGCGTGATCGCGGCCAACCGGCCGGTCTCGGTGGCGATGGCCGAGCAGGTCGCCGAGGTCTTCACCGAGGTGATCGTGGCTCCCGGCTACGAGGACGGCGCGGTCGAGGTGCTGGCCGGCAAGAAGAACATCCGCGTCCTGGTCTGCGCCCTGCCCGCCGGCGGCGGTGAGGTCGAGATGCGTCCGGTCTCCGGCGGCATCCTGCTCCAGCAGCGCGACCACGTCGACGCCGTGCTGGAGGGACCCGGCGGCGACGACCCGTCGACCTGGACCCTGGCCGTCGGCGAGCCCGCCTCGCCCGCCCAGCTCGCCGACCTCGCCTTCGCCTGGAGGGCGTGCCGCGCGGTGAAGTCCAACGCGATCCTGCTGGCCAAGGACGGCGCCTCGGTCGGCGTCGGCATGGGCCAGGTCAACCGGGTCGACTCCTGCCGCCTCGCCGTCGATCGCGCCGGTGACCGGGCCGCCGGGTCCGTCGCCGCCTCGGACGCCTTCTTCCCCTTCGAGGACGGTCCCCAGATCCTCTTCGACGCCGGCGTCTCCGCGATCGTCCAGCCCGGCGGGTCCCTGCGCGACGAGCTCACCGTCGACGCGGCCCGCGCCGCAGGCGTGACGATGTACTTCACCGGCACCCGCCACTTCTTTCACTGACCTCGCGCACACCGCCGTCGCGGTTTCCCAAGGGATGAGGTCGTCTCGTCGCTCCCCGGCGCGAATTCACGCCGGGGAGCGACGACTCGCCTGCAGCCCGTGGGAAACCGCAGCGCACACCACGCGCTACGGGGGCGGTTCCCCCGGAGCGAGCGGAGCACTAGCGTCGGGCGGGCCCGGTCTCGACGAGGAGCCGGGGAGCCCAGCCCAGGAGGCAGCCGTGCCCGCACGCTTCTACAACGACCCCGACCAGACCGTGGAGCAGATGCTGGAGGCGCTCGCGCGGACCCGGCCGCTGAGGGTGAGCGAGCCCGGGTCCGGCGTACGCGCGGTCGTGCGCGCCGACCTCGACCCGTCCCTGGTCGCCGTGGTCTCGGGCGGCGGGTCCGGTCACGAGCCCTCCCACGCGGGACTGGTCGGCGACGGGCTGCTCTCAGCGGCGGTGTGCGGGGCGTTCTTCGCCTCGCCGTCGGTCGAGGAGGTGCTGACCGTGATCCGCGAGGTCACCGGCCCGGGCGGCTGCCTGCTCGTGGTCAAGAACTACACCGGCGACCGGCTGAACTTCGGGCTCGCCGCGGAGCGGGCCCGCACCGAGGGCCTCGAGGTCGAGGTGGTCACCGTCGCCGACGACGTCGCCCTGCCCGAGAACCCGCAGCCCCGCGGGCTCGCGGGCACGGTCCTCGTGCACAAGGTCGCCGGCCACCACGCCCGCAACGGCGCCGACCTGGCCACCGTCGCCGCCGCGGCCCGCCAGGTCTCCGCCGACCTGCTCACCCTCAGCCTGAGCCTCTCCTCGGCGCTCCTGCCCGGCCAGGACGGCGAGCGCCGCAGCGCGGAGCTGGGCCTGGGCATCCACAACGAGGCCGGCGTCCGTGACGTCGAGCCCTCCGGCGCCCGGGAGGCCGTCGACCTGGTGCTCGAGCCGCTGCTCGAGGCCTTCGACGCGCGCCACGGCTCGGAGACGTCGATGGTCGCGCTGCTCAACGACACCGGCGGCTGCTCGACCCAGGAGCTCGCCGTGCTGGCGCGCGACCTCCTGGTGGCCACGGACGGTCGCATCACCCGGCTCGTGGGTCCGGCCGCGCTCATGACCTCGGTCGACATGCACGGCTTCTCGGTGACCCTGCTGCCGGAGAGCCCGGAGCTCGTCGAGGCGCTGAGCTCGCCGGTCGGCGTGCCCGAGTGGCCCGGTGCCCTCGCGGCGGTCGAGCCCACGACGTACGTCCCCCGCTCCTCCGACGAGCCAGAGTGGGGCAGCGGCGACCGGGACCGGGGCGTCCACGACGCGCTGGCCGCGGCGGCCCAGGCACTGCTCGACGCCAGGGAGCGCCTCGACGAGCTCGACGCCAAGGTCGGCGACGGCGACGCGGGGTCCACCATCGGCCAGGGCGCGAAGGCCGTGCTCGAGGCCCTCGAGGCCGACCGGCTCTCGACCGGGTCGCCGGCGACACTGGCCACCGAGGTCGGTTCGCTCGTCGAGCGCCGGATGGGCGGCTCGAGCGGCGTCGTGCTCTCCATCCTGCTGACGGCCACGGCCGGCTCCCTCGCCGAGGGCGACGACGTCCGGGCCGCGCTCGGTCACGGTCTCGAGCGCATCCACGCCCACGGCGACGCCGAGGTCGGCGGGCGCACCATGGTCGACGCGCTCGACCCGGCGGTACGGGCGCTGCCGGACCTCGACGCCGCGGCAGCCGCGGCGCGCCAGGGCGCTGACTCCACGGCCAGCATCACCAGCACGGTCGTGGGTCGCTCGAGCTACCTGCGTGCGGACGTGCTCGACGGCGTCGTCGACCCGGGTGCGGAGGCCGTGGCCCTCGCGCTGGAGGCGTGGGCCGCCACCGTCCGAGGATGAGGCCGCGGCGGGTGGCAGACTCCGGCTCGTGACTGCTTCCCCGGCCGCCCAGCGCCTCGACGGCACCGCCACGCTCGCGGTCATCAAGGCGGAGCTGGCGCAGCGGGTGGAGACGCTGCGCGCGGGCGGTCTACGCCCCGGGCTCGGGACCGTCCTGGTCGGCGACGACCCCGGCTCGCACTGGTACGTCGGGGCCAAGCACAAGGACTGCGCCGAGATCGGCATCGAGTCCCTCCGCGTCGACCTGCCGGCCTCCGCGTCCCAGGACGAGGTCGAGGCCGAGATCGACCGGCTCAACGCCGACCCCGCGTGCACCGGGTTCCTGGTCCAGCAGCCGACCGGGCTGGACGAGTACGCCCTGCTCTCGCGTGTCGACCCGGACAAGGACGTCGACGGACTGCACCCGGTCAACCTCGGCCGGCTGGTGCTCGGGGAGCGGGGCTCACTGCCGTGCACGCCGGTCGGCGTGATCGAGCTGCTGCGTCGTCACGGGGTCGAGCTCGCCGGAGCCGAGGTCGTGGTCGTCGGACGCGGACTGACCGTGGGCCGGCCGCTGGGCCTGCTGCTGACGCGGCGCAGCGAGAACGCGACCGTGACGCTGTGCCACACCGGCACCCGCGACCTGGCCAAGCACGTGCGTGACGCCGACGTGGTGGTCGCCGCCGCCGGGGTGCCGGGCATCATCACCGCCGACATGGTCAAGCCGGGTGCCGCGGTCCTCGACGTAGGGGTCTCCCGGGTCGACGGCCGGATCGCCGGCGACGTGGCCGGGGACGTCGACCGGGTCGCGGCCTGGGTCTCGCCGAACCCGGGCGGGGTCGGTCCGATGACGCGCGCCATGCTGCTGAGCAACGTCGTGGAGATCGCTGAGCGCACGTACGCCGCGCGCGCGGCCGGCTGAGCCGTGAGCGAGCACCAGGAGCCTGCACCAGACGAGGCAGCCCCCGACGCGCCGGTGATCCGCCCGCCCGACGACCCGCCGCCCGGGACCAGGCCCGGCGACGACGACCGCCGCCACCCCTCGACCATCGGCGGGGCGATCTACCTCGCCATCCTGCTCGTCGCCGCGGGCGCGATCGGCGTCACCGCGCTCGGCGACTGGCGCGTGGGCATCCGGATCTTCTCCGCCGCGCTGGGTGTCGCCGCGCTGGCCCGCCTGGTGCTGCCCCGCCGCGACGCCGGCATGCTCGCGGTGCGCCACCGCTTCGCCGACGTCGCGCTGCTGGTCGGCGTGGGGGTCGCGCTGTGGGTGCTGGCCGAGACCATCCCGAACCAGCCGCCCCTGCCCTGACGCCCCGCGCCCGACACCGGGCCCAGGTCGGACTCAGATCAGGCCGAGGCCGGTGACGGCCTCGCGCTCCTCGGTGAGCTCGGCGGTGGTCTTGTCGATGCGGCCACGGGAGAAGTCGTCGATCTCGAGGCCCTGGACGATCTCCCAGTCGCCGTCCTTCGTGGTGACCGGGAAGGAGGAGATGATCCCTTCCGGCACGTCGTAGGAGCCGTCGGAGACGACGGCCATCGAGACCCAGTCGCCCGCCGGCGAGGCGTGCAGCCAGTCGCGGGCGGCGTCGATGGTCGCCGAGGCGGCCGAGGCGGCCGACGACGAGCCGCGGGCCTCGATGATCGCGGCGCCGCGCTTGGCCACGGTCGGGATGAAGGTGTCCTCGATCCAGCCCTGGTCGTCGACGACCTCGGCGGCGTTGCGCCCACCGACCTCGGCGTGGAACAGGTCGGGGTACTGCGTGGCCGAGTGGTTGCCCCAGATCGTCATCTTCGTGATCTCGGAGACCGGGCTGCCGGTCCTGGCCGACAGCTGCGACATCGCGCGGTTGTGGTCGAGGCGGGTCAGCGCGGAGAAGCGGGCCTGGGGGATGTCGGGGGCGTTGCTCATCGCGATCAGCGCGTTGGTGTTGGCCGGGTTGCCCGTGACCCCGATGCGGACGTCGTCCGCTGCGACCTTGTTGAGCGCCTTGCCCTGGACGGTGAAGATCGCCCCGTTGGCCTCGAGCAGGTCGGCCCGCTCCATGCCCGGGCCGCGCGGCCGGGCACCGACGAGCAGGGCCAGGTTGACGCCGTCGAAGACGGTCTCGGCGTCGTCGCCGATCTCGACGCCGGCCAGCGTCGGGAACGCGCAGTCGTCGAGCTCCATCACGACGCCCTCGAGCGCCTTGAGCGCGGGGGTGATCTCGAGCAGTCGGAGCTCCACCGGACGGTCGCCGAGCGCTCCGCTGGCGAGGCGGAAGAGCAGGCTGTAGCCGATCTGGCCGGCGGCTCCGGTGACGGCGACCTTCAACGGGGTAGAGCTCACGGTGACTCCTTCGGGGGCTGGCTGAGTGGCTAGCGACGCTAGCAGCGCGCAGGCCTGCCCGGCTCCCGCCCCTGCAGGCGACGTTGCCGCGCCACCGGGGCGGGTGACAGGCTGGCGGGGTCCGCCGCGTCAGGTATCTTGACGTCAAGTTACTTTCCCCGCACCGCCAGGAGTCGCTGAGCCCATGGCCGAGAAGACCGCCACGATCGTCTACACCCACACCGACGAGGCGCCGCTGCTGGCGACGTACTCCCTCCTGCCGATCGTGGAGGCCTACGCCGCCAAGGCCGGCGTCGAGGTCGAGACCCGCGACATCTCGCTGGCGGGTCGGATCCTGGCGCAGTTCTCCGACCGGCTCCCCGAGGACCAGCGGGTCGAGGACGCACTGGCCGAGCTGGGTGAGCTGGCCACCAAGCCCGAGGCCAACATCATCAAGCTGCCCAACATCTCCGCCTCGGTGCCGCAGCTCAAGGCCGCCATCAAGGAGCTGCAGGAGAAGGGCTACGACCTGCCGGACTACCCCGAGAATGCCGAAAGCGACGAGGACAAGGACGCCCGGGCGCGCTACGACAAGGTCAAGGGCTCCGCGGTCAACCCGGTGCTGCGCGAGGGCAACTCCGACCGGCGCGCGCCGGCGGCGGTCAAGGGTTACGCCAAGCAGTACCCCCACACGATGGGCGCCTGGACCTCGGAGTCGAGGACCAGTGTCGCCACGATGGACGAGGGCGACTTCTTCTCCCACGAGAAGTCGGTGGTGATCGAGGGCGACGACACGCTGTCGATCGTCCACGTCGGCGTCGACGGGACCGAGACGGTGCTCAAGGACGACGTCAAGGTCCTCCCGGGCGAGGTCGTCGACGCGACGTTCATGTCCGCCGCCGCCCTGCGTCGCTTCCTGACCGAGCAGATCGCCCGGGCGAAGGCCGAGGACGTGCTCTTCTCGGTGCACCTGAAGGCCACCATGATGAAGGTCTCCGACCCGATCATCTTCGGCCACGCGGTGCAGGCCTTCTTCCCGACCCTCTTCGAGCAGTACGGCGAGCAGCTCGCCGCCGCGGGGGTCTCGGCCAACGACGGCCTCGGTGCCCTGCTCGACGCGGTCGCCGACCTGCCCGAGGGTGAGGCCATCACGGCCGCGGTCACCCAGGGACTGGCCGACGGCCCGCGGATGGCGATGGTCGATGACCGCAAGGGCATCACCAACCTGCACGTGCCCTCCGACGTCATCATCGACGCCTCGATGCCGGCCATGATCCGCACCTCGGGCCACATGTGGGGCCCCGACGGCAACGAGGCCGACTGCCTCGCGGTGATCCCGGACTCCTCCTACGCCGGCGTCTACCAGAGGGTGATCGACGACTGCCGCGAGCACGGAGCCTTCGACCCGGCCACGATGGGCTCGGTGCCCAACGTCGGGCTGATGGCCAAGGCCGCCGAGGAGTACGGCTCCCACGACAAGACCTTCGAGGTCCCTGCCGCCGGCACGATGAGGGTCCTCGACTCCTCCGGGACCACGCTGATCGAGCACGTCGTCGAGCCGGGTGACATCTGGCGCGCCTGCCAGACCAAGGACGACCCCATCCGTGACTGGGTCAAGCTCGCCGTGACGCGCGCCCGGGCCAGCGAGACCCCGGCGATCTTCTGGCTCGACGAGGCCCGCGCCCACGACGCCGCGCTGATCGCCAAGATCGAGCAGTACCTCCCCGAGCACGACACCGACGGCCTGACGATCGAGATCATGAAGCCCGCGGACGCCTGCTCCTACTCCCTGGAGCGCATCCGCCGGGGCGAGGACACCATCTCGGTGACCGGCAACGTGCTGCGCGACTACAACACCGACCTGTTCCCGATCCTCGAGGTCGGCACCTCGGCCAAGATGCTCTCGATCGTCCCGCTGATGAACGGCGGCGGCCTCTTCGAGACCGGCGCCGGCGGCTCCGCGCCCAAGCACGTCAAGCAGCTGATCGAGGAGAACTACCTGCGCTGGGACAGCCTGGGGGAGTTCTTCGCCCTCGCCGCCTCCTTCGAGCACCTCGCCGGGTACGCCGACAACGCGCGCGCCCAGGTGCTGGCCGACACCCTCGACAAGGCGACCGCCACCTTCCTGCTCGAGGACAAGAGCCCGACCCGCAAGATCGGCGGGATCGACAACCGCGGCTCGCACTTCTACCTCGCGCTGTACTGGGCCCAGGAGCTGGCCGAGCAGGACAGCGACGCCGAGCTGGCCTCGGACTTCGCCTCGCTGGCCGAGACCCTGGCCGCGCAGGAGGACACGATCGTCGCCGAGCTCGCTGCGGTGCAGGGCAGCCCGGCCGACGTGGGGGGCTACTACTACCCCGAGGACGCGAAGGCCGCCGAGGTCATGCGGCCCTCGCCGACCCTCAACGAGGCGCTCGCGGCCCTGTAGGACGCCAGGGGAGCCGCGCGCCGCGGCCGCGGGCCCGGCCCGGGCGCGACACACCGGGGGTGAGCCCGCATCCTTCCCCTCGGGCCCGCGCGGGTGCATGATCAGCGCGGTGACGGCCGTCACTCGGGACGATTCGCAGGAGGAACCCCCATGTTCGAGCAGACCTTCGACCCCGTGGGTGGGTCCCTGGCCCTGTCCACGCTGTTCGCGATCCTGCCGCTGCTGACCGTCTTCGTGCTGCTCGGCGCCCTCAAGGTCAAGGCGCAGTGGGCCTCGCTGGCGGCCCTCGCGGTCGCGCTCATCGTCGCGGTCGTCGTCTACGGCATGCCCTTCACGATCGCGATCAGCACCGCGCTCGAGGGCGCCACGTTCGGGATCTTCCCGATCATGTGGATCGTCGTCAACGCGATCTGGATCTACACGATGACCGTCGAGACCGGTCACTTCGACGTGCTGCGCCGCAGCTTCGGCGCGGTCTCCGACGACCAGCGGATCCAGGCCATCATCATCGCGTTCTGCTTCGGCGCGCTGATGGAGGCCCTCGCCGGCTTCGGCACCCCGGTCGCCATCAGCTCGGTGATGCTGATCGCGCTCGGCTTCGAGCCGATCAAGGCTGCGACGGTCTCCCTGGTCGCCAACACCGCCCCGGTCGCCTTCGGTGCCATCGCGGTGCCGATCACGACGCTGGCCTCGATCACCAACATCCCGGTCGGCACGCTCGGTTCGATGGTGGGTCGCCAGACGCCGATCCTGGCCATCTTCGTCCCCCTGGTGCTGGTCTTCCTGGTCGACGGCAAGCGCGCGCTGCGCCAGGTGTGGCTGCCCGCGATCGTGTGCGGCGTCGTCTTCGCGGTCGGGCAGTTCCTCGCCTCGAACTACTTCTCGGTCCAGCTCACCGACATCGTGGCGGCCCTGCTCGCCGCCGCGTCCGTGGTCGCCCTGCTGCGGGTCTGGCAGCCCGCCGAGGTGATGACCGGACAGCGTCTCGACGAGAGCGAGACCCAGCGCCGCGTCGCCGAGGCCGGCGGCGGCAAGCGCCGCGCCGGCGGTGCCACGACCGCGACCGCCACCGGTTCGGGGGCCCGGGACGCCAGCGACGAGCGGGGCTCGGACTCGGGGCGCGACACGTTCCTGGCCTACCTGCCCTACCTGACCATCATCGTGGTCTTCTCGATCGCCCAGATCCCGGCCGTCAAGGACCTGCTGGCCAAGGGCGCGCTCAGCTTCGGCTGGCCGCTGCTCGACCAGATCGTCACCCCGAGCGGCGAGCCGCCCGCCTCGGCGACCTTCACCTTCGGCTACCTCGGGGCAGCGGGCACCCTGCTGCTGCTCTCCGGCCTGATCACGATGGCGTTCCTGGCGGTCTCGCCGGGCGGTGCGGTGCGTGCCTACGGCGCGACCCTCGACCAGCTGAAGTGGGCCATCCTCACGGTGGCCGCCGTGCTCGGCCTGGCCTACGTCATGAACTTCTCGGGTCAGACGATCACGATCGGGATGTGGATCGCCGGCTCCGGTGCCTTCTTCGCCTTCCTGTCCCCGGTGCTGGGCTGGCTCGGGGTCGCGGTGACCGGTTCGGACACCTCGGCCAACGCGCTCTTCGGGACCCTGCAGGTCACCGCGGCGAAGGAGGCCGGGCTCAGCCCGGTGCTGCTCGCCGCCGCGAACTCCTCGGGCGGTGTCCTGGGCAAGATGATCTCGCCGCAGAACCTCGCGATCGCCGCCGCCGCGACCGGCATGGCCGGCCGCGAGGGTGAGCTGTTCCGCAAGGTCGTCGGCTGGAGCATCGGCTTCCTGCTGATCATGTGCGTGCTGGTCTACCTGCAGTCGACGCCCGTCCTGGGCTGGATGGTGCCCTGACCGGCCGCCGCGGCGCCCGACGTACCTGATCTCACAGTCGCGTCGGGAACACATCCGGGCCGGGTCGTGCTGGACTGCGGTGTGAGCACCTCTCCTCCTCCCGCACCGCAGCCGGCCGCGCTCCGCTCGGCGACCGCCGAGGAGACCGGCTTCTCCGACCTGCGCCTGCGGCTGGCGCTGCTGGTCCTCACCTTCGGCGGCTTCACCATCGGCACGACCGAGTTCATGACGATGGGCCTGCTGCCCGAGGTCGCCGACGGCGTCGGCGTCTCGATCCCGACGGCCGGGCACCTGATCTCGGCCTACGCGCTCGGTGTCGTGATCGGCGCCCCGCTGCTCGCCGTGCTGGGCGCGAGGATGCCGCGGCGGCGTCTGCTGGTCTGGCTGATGGGTGGGTACGCCGCCGCCAACCTGTTCTCCGCGGCCGTCTCGACCGTGCACCTGCTGGCACTGGCGCGCTTCCTCGACGGGCTGCCGCACGGCGCCTACTTCGGGGTGGCCTCGCTCGTCGCCGCCGACCTCGCGCGGCCGGGCCGCCAGGGCAGGGCCGTCGCGCAGGTGATGCTGGGCCTCTCGGTGGCCAACGTGGTGGGCGTCCCCGCCGCCACGTGGCTGGGCCAGAGCTACGGCTGGCGCTCGGGCTTCCTGACCTCCTCGGTGCTCGCGCTGGTCACCGTGGTCGGCATCGCGGGCCTGCTGCCGCGCATGCCCGGCAACCCCGAGGCCGTGTGGCGCCGTGAGCTCTCCGCGCTCGCCAAGCCGCAGGTCCTGCTCACGCTGGCCGCGGGCGCGGTCGGCTTCGGCGGCATGTTCGCGATCTACACCTACATCAGCCCCATCGTCACCCAGGTCGCCGGTCTCGGGCGCGGCACGGTCCCGGTCGTGCTGCTCCTGCTGGGCCTGGGCATGGTGGCCGGCACGTACCTCGCCGGCGCGATGGCCGACTGGTCGGTGCGCGCCTCGCTGGTCATCGGCTCGATCGGCATGACGCTGTCGCTGCTGCTGTTCTGGGCGGTCTCGCCCTACGGCTGGGCGCTGCCGGCGGCGGCCTTCCTCGTGACCGTCCTCGGCTCGGTGCTCGTGGTCAACCTCCAGCTGCGCCTGATGGACGTCTCCGGGGACGCACGGACCCTGGGGGCGGCGATGAACCACGCCTCGCTCAACCTGGCCAACGCCCTGGGCGCCTGGATCGGCGGGGTGGTGATCACCGCGGGGCTCGGCCTGCGCGCCCCCGCGCTCGCCGGGGCAGGGCTGTCCGTGCTCGGGCTCGGGGTGCTCCTGGTGGCCCTGCTCCGCAGCCGCGGCGAGCCCGAGGCCGCGGGCGCCGTGGCGTCGGTGGAGCCGACGGACGCCGTCGCGACCTCGGCGGCGGCGTCGCACACGATGTCCTAGCTCGCACGGCCACCTCGTCACGAACGGGTCACGTCACCCGCAGGGACATTTGTGTGCGTTCGCGTCGCGAGGCAGGGTGAGGTCATGACCGACACCCAGATCTCCGCCCAGCGCACGATCGACGCGCCCTCCAAGGACCTCTTCGACGTCCTGTCCAACCCCCACCGCCACACCGAGCTCGACGGCTCCGGCTTCGTGCGCAGCCTCGAGAAGGGCGACCGTATCGAGAAGGCCGGGCAGCAGTTCCGGATGAACATGGCCGGCGACCACATGGGCGGCGAGTACCAGACCGACAACGTCGTCACCGGGTTCGACAAGAACCACATGATCGCCTGGAAGACCGCCCCCGCCGGTCAGGAGCCTCCGGGCTGGGAGTGGGTCTGGGAGCTCACCTCCACCGGATCCGACAGCACCGACGTCACCGTCACCTACGACTGGTCGAAGGTCACCGACAAGGGCCTGCTCGAGAAGCTCTCCTTCCCGCTGGTCCCGCAGTCGGCGCTCGAGGACTCGCTCGGCAAGCTGGCCGCGGCCGTCGGGCCGGAGTCGGGCCACTGAGCTCCTCGCTCCAGCACTGAGCGACGCCGTGCGACGGGCGCGGGCCTGCGGGTCCGCGCCCGTCGCCGATCAGCCGCGGCGCACCATCGCCGCCTGCAGCTCGAGCCACTCCGAGCGCAGGACGTCGAGGCAGACCTGGTCGACCCGGCCCCCTCGTACCCGGGCCCCGAGGCGCTCGACACCCCAGGAGCGCAGACCGACCGCCTCGAGCACGCCGATCGACGCGGTGTTCTCGACCGCGGCGAAGGCGACCACGCGCTGCACGCCGAGCACCCCGAAGGCGAAGCGCAGCGCGAGGGCGGCCGCCTCCCGGGTCAGTCCGCGACCGCGGGCGTCCGGGTGCGTCCAGTAGCCGATCTCGCACTCCTGCCCGGGGTCGAGCCCGTTCAGCCCCATCGACCCGACGAGCAGGTCGGTCGCCGGGTCGGTCACGGCCCACGTGACCCCGGCCCCGCCCGCGAGCTGCTCACCCATCGCGAGCAGGTACGCCGCGGCGACCTCCTCGCCGTACGGCGCCGGCATCGTGCCGAGCCAGTGCTGCGTCGTCGCGTCCGAGCAGGCCTCGACGATGCGCGGGACGTCGGTCGCGGCGAACGCGCGCAGCCGTACCCGCTCGCCGGTCAGCGGCCGGGCCTCGAGCCAGGTCGTCGGGGGCTCGCGGGGGTCCTCGCGCAGCAGGGTGGCGACCCAGGCGTCGTGGCGCGTGCCGCGCTGCGTGACCCACTGCCGCACCGTCCCCTCGACGCGGAACCCCACCTTCCAGGCCAGGCGGCGCGAGGCCCAGTTGCCGCGGTGCGCGCGCCAGAGCACGGTGTGCAGACCCGCCTCGGTGAAGCCCCACTCCAGGGCCAGGCGCAGGGCGCGCTCGAGCACGCTCACCCCCTCGAGCCGTACGCCGCGCACGTCCGGGTGCGAGCCGTAGGCGACCTCCGCGACCCCGGCCTCCCGGTCGGGGTCGGGCCGCAGCTCGATCGACCCGGCGTACCGACCGTCGTGCTCGATCGCGAAGCCCCACGACGACCCCGCACGCCACGCCCCCGGCATCAGCTCGCCGACGAAGTGCCGGGCCCCCTCGGGCGTCGGCGGCAGCGGCACCGACGTCCAGCGCTGGTAGGCCGGGTCCAGCGTCGCCTCGTAGGAGCGTCGGGCGTCCGCGAGGCGGTGGGGGCGCAGGACGACCTCGCCGTCGGTGATGGTCGGGGGCTCGTCGGCGGGCACGCTCATGACCCCCAGCCTGCCAAGGCCCGTCGCCGGTCGACCACCGGGTTTCGGGTGCGGGGGAGCCGTCGGCGAGGATGGAGCCATGCCAGCCTCCAGCGAAGCCGCGACCGGCGTCGTCCGACCGCGTGTCCTGTCGGGGATCCAGCCCACGGCGGACTCCTTCCACCTCGGCAACTACCTCGGGGCGCTGCGCCAGTGGGTCGAGCTCCAGGAGGAGCACGAACCGTTCTTCTTCATCGCCGACCTGCACGCGATCACCGTCGAGCAGGACCCGTCGGTCCTGCGTGAGCGGACCCGGCGGGCCGCCGCGCAGCTGCTCGCGATGGGCGTCGACGCGGAGCGCTCGACGATCTTCGTGCAGAGCCAGGTGCCGGCGCACGCCCAGCTCTCGTGGGTCCTGCAGTGCCTGACCGGCTTCGGCGAGGCGCGGCGCATGACGCAGTTCAAGGACAAGTCGGTCAAGGGCGGGGAGGGCGCGGCGAGCGTCGGGCTCTTCACCTACCCCGTGCTCCAGGCCGCGGACGTCCTGCTCTACCGGCCGCAGTTCGTGCCCGTCGGGGAGGACCAGCGACAGCACCTCGAGCTGACGCGGGACGTGGCCCAGCGCTTCAACCACCGCTACCGGAAGACCTTCCGCCTGCCCGAGCCCTACATCCTCAAGGCGACGGCCCGGATCGCGGACCTCCAGGACCCGACCGCGAAGATGTCGAAGTCGGCCTCCTCGCCCGCCGGGATCGTGGAGCTGCTCGACGAGCCGTCGCGCAGCGCGAAGAAGATCCGCTCGGCGGTCACCGACTCGGGCTCGGAGGTCAGGTTCGACGTCGACGAGAAGCCGGGGGTCTCCAACCTGCTGACCATCCTCTCGGCGCTCGGCGGCACCGAGGTCGCCGACCTCGAGCAGACCTACGCCGGGCGGGGGTACGGCGACCTCAAGGCCGACGTCGCCGAGGCCGTCGTCGAGCTCGTGACCCCGTTCCGCGACCGCACCCTGGCCCTGCTGGAGGACCGCACGCACCTCGACGAGGTGCTGCGGGAGGGGGCCGAGCGCGCCGGAGCGGTCGCGCGGAGGACCTTGGCCGACGTCTACGACCGCGTCGGCTTCGCGCCTGCATCGGGCGCGTGAGCCCGTCGTACGGTGACGACAGGAGCGATAGGGTCGACGGCGATGCAGACCATCGGTGTAGCCGTCGCGATCCCGGAGCCCTGGGCCACCGAGCTCCAGGACTACCGGCGTGCGCTCGGCGACGACACCGCGACCCGGATCCCGACCCACATCACGCTGCTGCCCCCGACCCCGGTCGACGAGGCACGCCTCGACGAGCTCGACGCCCACCTCGCGTGCGCCGCCGGCGCCGTCGACTGCTTCGAGGTCCACCTGCGCGGCACGGGCACGTTCCGTCCGACCTCGCCGGTCGTCTTCGTCTCGTTGGTCGAGGGCATCTCGCAGTGCGAGCAGCTCGCGGACGCCGTACGCCGCGGGCCGCTGGCCACCGAGCTGAGGTTCCCCTACCACCCCCACGTCACGGTGGCCCACCACCTCGACGAGGCCACGATGGAGCGGGCGTTCGAGGAGCTCGCGAGCTTCGAGTGCCGCTTCGACGTCGAGGGCTTCCACCTCTACGTCCACGACGACGACCTCGGCTGGCAGCCCACCCGGGGCTTCGGCCTGGCCCGGCCCGGGCGGTAGGGATCAGGGGAGGGTGAGGACGCGATGAGCGCGAAGGACAGGGCGAGCGGCGCGGCGGGCGCGGTGACACGACGTCCGCTCGTGGCCCACGTGCTGCGCATGGTCGGCCACTACGGCGCGGTCAAGGGAAACCAGCACGCCGGGGCGGTGACGTACTTCGCGTTCCTGTCCTTCTTCCCGCTGCTCGCGCTGACGTTCTTCGCCGTCGGGATCGTCTCGGTCTTCTACCCCGCAGCCAACGACCAGATCCGCTCCGGGATCACCACGATCCTCCCCGGCGTGATCGGCGGGGACGGGGGCATCTCCCTCGACACCGTGCGCAGCCTCTCCGGCCTCGCCGGCGCGATCGGCCTGGTCGGCGTGCTCTACACCGGCAGCGGGTTCGTCCTCGCGCTGCGCGAGGCCCTCCTGGCCGCCTTCGAGCAGCCCGAGGAGCAGAAGAACGTCGTGATGACCAAGATCAGCGACATCGCCAGCATGCTCACCATCGGCGGCACGCTCCTGCTCTCGGTCGCCGTGGGGAGCCTCGTCTCCCGCTTCTCCGCGGGCCTGCTGGGGCTGGTCGGCCTCGACGACAACCTCGCCTGGGCGCTGAGCGCTCTTGCCATCGTGGTGGCGCTGGGGATCAACACGATCCTCTTCTTCATCATCTTCCGCCAGCTCGTCTCGCCCCCGATCCCGGTCCGGTCGCTGTGGTCGGGCGCCCTGCTCGGCGGCCTCGGGTTCGAGCTGCTCAAGCAGTTCGCCACGGGGCTGCTCGCCCTGACCAAGAACAACCCCGGCGCCCAGGCCTTCGGGATCGCCCTGATCCTGATCGTCTGGCTCAACTACTTCGCGCGCATCACGCTCTACGCCGCCTGCTGGGCCCACACCGCCACGGCCGCCATCGCCGCACGGCCGGTGGCCGACCCCGAGCCGGTCCAGGGCCCGCAGCTGCCGAGCCTGCGCCGTTGGTGGGCCGAGGGCGGGGGAGCCGACAGCGCCCGGGCCGACGCACCCGGCGCCGTCGCCCGCTGGGGCACGCCGTTCGCCGCCGGCGCCTCCACGATGCTGGCCGTCGTAGCCTGGTTGCGCCGCAGGCGCTGACGCTCAGGGGTGGCGCCGGGGCGGCGTACGCGCGGCTGGTGCTGGTGCTGGTGTGGCTGGAGTGGTCGCTGTGGCGTTGGGAATACCCGGCTGGCCGGGTGTTCCCAAGCTTGTCGCCCTTTGCAACAGCCGACAGGCTCGAGAAGAGGCCGACCAGTACGCCGCTCCGCGGCCCGCAGTCCGCCGCAGCTGCCGGCGTACGCGGGGCTGGTGCTGGTGTGGCTGGAGTGGTCGCTGTGGCGTTGGGAACACCCGGCTGGCCGGGTGTTCCCAAGCTTGTCGCCCATTGCAACAGCCGACAGGCTCGAGAAGAGGCCGACCAGTACGCCGCGCCCCAGCCCTCAGCCCGCGCCCGTGACTTGGCGCGACGCGTACGCCGCCGGCCGCGACGGGCCGGTGGGGCGTGCCGGGGCAAGCGGTACGCCCGCGTGGATCAGTGACCGTGCTTGATCGCGGTCCGCAGGTCCTTGTTGAGCTGCGAGATCACGTCGAGGGGGATCTCCTTGGGGCACGCCGCGGTGCACTCACCGATGTTGGTGCAGCCACCGAAGCCTTCGGCGTCGTGCTGGGCGACCATGGAGACCACTCGCGAGTCGCGCTCGGGCTGGCCCTGGGGGAGTCGACCGAGATGGGTGATCTTGGCGCCCATGAACAGCGAGGCCGAGCCGTTGGGGCAGGCGGCCACGCACGCGCCGCAGCCGATGCAGGTGGCGACGTTGAACGCCTTGACGGCGTCCTCGCGGGGCACCGGGGTGGCGTGGGCGTCGGGTGCGGCACCGGTGTTGACCGAGACGTAGCCGCCGGCCTGGATGATCCGGTCGAAGGCGGAGCGGTCGACGACGAGGTCCTTGACGACCGGGAACGCCGAGGCGCGCCAGGGCTCGATGGTGATCGTCTGGCCGTCCGAGAACGACCGCATGTGCAGCTGGCAGGAGGTGGTGACCTCCGGGCCGTGCGCCTGGCCGTTGATCATCAGGTTGCACGAGCCGCAGATCCCCTCGCGGCAGTCGTGGTCGAAGGCGACGGGCTCCTCGCCCTGGTCGTTGAGGCGCTCGTTGAGGATGTCGAGCATCTCCAGGAAGCTCATGTCCTCGGAGATCTCGTCGACCTCGTAGGTGTGCAGGGCGCCGCTCGACTTCGCGTCGGGCTGTCGCCAGATCTTCAGGGTCAGGTTCACTTGTAGCTCCGCTGCTTCATCTCGATGGCGGTGTAGATCAGGTCTTCCTTGTGCAGGACCGGCGCACCGTCCTCGCCGCCGAACCCCCAGGCCGCCACGTAGGCGAACTCCTCGTCGTGGCGCAGCGCCTCGCCCTCGTCGGTCTGCGACTCGGCCCGGAAGTGGCCGCCGCAGGACTCACGACGGTTCAGCGCGTCGATGCACATCAGCTCGCCGAGCTCGATGAAGTCGGCCACCCGGCCGGCCTTCTCGAGGTTCTGGTTGAGGGTGTAGGCGGAGCCGAGGACCTTCAGGTTGCTCCAGAAGTCCTTCTTGAGCTCCCGGATCATGTCGATGGCCTTGCGCAGGCCCTCCTCGGAGCGCTCCATCCCGCAGAACTCCCACATGATGTGGCCGAGCTCCTTGTGATAGCTGTCGGCCGAGCGCGTGCCGTCGATCGAGAGGAACGTCGCGATCCGCTTCTCGACCGACTCCCGCGCCTCCACGACGGCGGGGTGCGACTCGTCGAGCTCGGCGAACGGCCCGTCGGCGAGGTAGCCGCGGATCGTGTTCGGCAGCACGAAGTAGCCGTCGGAGAGACCCTGCATCAGCGCGGACGCACCGAGGCGGTTGGCGCCGTGGTCGGAGAAGTTGGCCTCGCCGGTCACGAACAGCCCGGGGACGTTGGACTGCAGGTCGTAGTCGACCCACAGCCCACCCATCACGTAGTGCACGGCGGGGTAGATCCGCATCGGCACCTCGTAGGGGTTCTCACCGGTGATCCGCTCGTACATGTCGAAGAGGTTGCCGTACTTCTCCTCGACGCCGTCGCGGCCGTAGCGCTCGATGGCCTCGGCGAAGTCGAGGTAGACCCCACGGCGGAAGTCGCCGATCAGCGGGCCGACCCCGCGGCCCTCGTCACACATGTTCTTGGCCTGGCGCGAGGCGATGTCACGGGGCACCAGGTTGCCGAACGCCGGGTAGATCCGCTCCAGGTAGTAGTCGCGGTCCTCCTCGGCGATGTCGCGCGGGTCCTTGTCGCAGTCGTCCTTGTTCTGGGGAACCCAGATGCGACCGTCGTTGCGCAGCGACTCGCTCATCAGGGTCAGCTTGGACTGGTGGTCCCCGGAGACGGGGATGCAGGTGGGGTGGATCTGGGTGTAGCAGGGGTTGGCCATGTAGGCGCCCTTGCGGTGCGCACGCCACGTGGCGGTGACGTTGCAGCCCATCGCGTTGGTGGAGAGGTAGAAGACGTTGCCGTAGCCACCGGAGGCGAGCACGACGGCGTCGGCGAGGTGGGTCTCGATCTCGCCCGAGACCATGTCGCGGGCGATGATCCCGCGCGCGACACCGTCGACGGTGATCAGCTCGAGCATCTCGTGGCGGGTGTACGTCGCCACGGTGCCGGCCGCGACCTGGCGCTCGAGGGCCTGGTAGGCGCCGATGAGCAGCTGCTGGCCGGTCTGGCCGCGGGCGTAGAAGGTGCGCGAGACCTGGACCCCGCCGAAGGAGCGGTTGTCGAGGAGGCCGCCGTACTCCCGGGCGAAGGGCACGCCCTGCGCGACGCACTGGTCGATGATGTTCGTGCTGACCTCGGCGAGGCGGTAGACGTTGGACTCGCGGCTGCGGTAGTCGCCGCCCTTGACCGTGTCGTAGAACAGGCGGAAGACGGAGTCGCCGTCCTCCTTGTAGTTCTTCGCCGCGTTGATCCCGCCCTGGGCGGCGATCGAGTGGGCGCGTCGCGGGGAGTCCTGGTAGCAGAAGGACTTCACGTTGTAGCCGGCCTCGCCGAGCGTGGCCGCCGCGGCGCCGCCGGCGAGGCCGGTGCCGACGATGATGATGTCGAGCTTGCGCCGGTTGGCCGGGTTGACCAGGCGGTTCTCGAAGACGTGGGTGGTCCAGCGGTCCTTGATCGGGCCCTGGGGTGCGGCGGTGTCGACGATGTTCTCGCCGCGCGTGTAGTAGCCGTGCGCGTCGTCGGACTGCTGCTCGGCGGCGTCGTTGAGGGCGACGGTGCCGGACTGGTCGGTGATGGCCATGGGTGGCTCCCTGTCTGGGTACGTCGGTGGCGCGGTGGTCGCAGGTCGGTGGGTCGGCTACTCGATCAGCCCGAGCAGGACGCCGAGGGGCACCAGGGAGTAGCCGCCGGCGACGACGACCGCCACGACCCACCCCGCGGTGCGGGCCCGGGTGCGCGACGACGCGGTGCCGGTCCAGCCGAGGGTCTGCAGGGAGCTGAAGGTGCCGTGGTGCAGGTGCAGGGCGAGGGCGGCCATGGCGACGAGGTAGATCGCCGACATCCACCACAGGCCGAAGGTGTCGACGAGCAGGCCGTAGGGGTTGTTGGTCTCCCCGCCCGTCGGGTTGATCTTGACGATGCTGAAGTTGAGCAGGTGCCAGACGAGGAACACCAGGATGGTCAGGCCGCCCCAGCGCATGGTGCGCGAGGACAGCGACGAGCTGGCGCGCTTGACCACCGAGTACTGCACGGGCCGCGCGCGCGACGCACGCCGCCACAGGATCACCGCGGCGGTGACGTGGACGACCAGGGAGGCGATCAGGCCCAGGCGCAGGATCCACAGCAGGCCGCTGTGGGGCAGGATCGGCTCCCCGATCTCACGCAGGTGCTCGGCGTAGGCGTTGAAGGAGCTCTCGCCGGCGAAGGCCTTGAGGTTGCCGTACATGTGCGCGAGCACGAACGCGATGAAGATCGCCCCGCTGACCGCCATCGTCAGCTTCAGCGCGATGGTCGACCGGGTGCCGCGGGCACCCTTGACCAGAGAGGGTCCTGTCGTCGTTGCCACGAGGTCACGGTACCCCCGTCCAACCACCCTCGCGGTGAAGGGTGGCGCGTCTCACGCGGTGCGTGCCGAGGGGCTCGCCGTCGAGGTCACGGGCCGCACCAGCGGCGCCAGGTGGAGGGTCACGAGCTCGTCGACGGCCGCCTGCCAGGTGCGCGCTCCCGCGATCTCACGGCCCCGGGCGCCGAGGAGACGTCGGTGCGGGTCGGCGGCGAGGGCCTCCACGGTGCGGGCCAGCCCGCGGCGGCGACCTGGGTCGTAGAGCAGGCCGGTCTCCTGGTGGCGCACCACCTCGCGGGCGCCACCACTGCGGGGCGCGACGACCGGCACGCCGCTCGCGGCGGCCTCGCGCAGCACGTGGGAGCAGGTCTGGTGCTCGTCGGGGTGGACCAGCAGGTCGAGGGAGGGCAGAGCGACGCCGAGGTCACCGGAGCCGAGGGTCCCGAGCATCGTGGCCCGGGGCAGCCGCGAGCCCAGCCGGTCGCGCTCGGGCCCGTCGCCGATCAGGACGGGGCGGATGCCGGGCACGTCGGCGAGCTCGGCGAGGCGGCGTACGCCGTGGCGCTTGTGCAGGCCGCCGACGTAGCCGACGACGACGAGGCCGCCGCCGCGGGAGCGACGCCGTGACCACGTCGCGTGCAGCCAGTCGTCGCGCAGCGCCGGGGTGAAGGCGTCGGTGTCGACCCCGGGGGACCACACGGGGGCGTCGAGGCCGAGCTCACCGACCCGCTCGTGCATCCAGTGCGAGGTGACCACGACCCGGTCGGCGCGGTCCGCGACCTTGCGGCGCCAGTACTCCGCGCAGATGTCGAGCAGCGGCGAGTGCTCGACGACGAGCGTGGGCAGCCCGACGGCGCGCGCGTGCTTGAGCGCCTTGCGGCCCAGCCGCCCCGGGGAGGACAGCAGCGCCACGTCGGGGGCGAAGGTGTCCAGGGCGGTGCGGACCTGGGCGCCGGGCTTGTCGAGGGGGCTGACCCGGTGCACCTGGACCCCGCGGTACGTCGCCACCCCCGGCCCGGGTGCGATCACGAGCACCTCGTGGCCGGTGTCGACCAGCCGGTCGACGGTCGCCCGCAGCGTCGTCGCACCGTCGGGGCTGGCGCCCGCGGTGACGGAGGGGAGGAAGGTCTCGCTGACCAGGGCGACGCGCATCGGTGCCATGACGGCCACGGTCCGGGGTCGCGTCGACCGGGCCGCGCACGCCGGGTGTCCGCGGGGTGAATGCTCGGTGCCGAGTCGGGGGACGGCGCAGGACCGGGGTGGGCGGCCGCGCTGTGGCCCGCGTCGGGAACCTCACAGGCGGTGGCCGACGTCACCGCGTCGCTCTAGGGTTCCGGACATGGGGTTCGGGACATGACGTCGCAGGAGGTGGCCGGCTCCGCGGACGGGGCGGTCGAGGGAGGGCTCGACGACCCGTCCGAGCTCGAGCCGGAGCAGGGCACGCTGGCCCTGGCCGACGCGACGGCCGACGCGCACGGCCGCGCCGACTGGGAGGCCGCCGCCGCCGCCGTGCTGCGCAAGGCCCGGCGGATGAGCGACGGCGACGCCGACGAGGAGGTCTGGGACCGGCTGACCCGGCTCACCCTCGACGAGGTCGGTGTCCGTCCGCTGGGCACGGCGGGCGACCTCGAGGGCCTCACCACCGCGGGCCGTCCCACCCGCAGCGGTCCCTGGGACGTCCGCGCGCACCTGCGACTGGCCGGACTGGCGGAGAAGGCGGCCAACGAGACGCTGCTGGTCGACCTCGAGGGCGGGGTGACCTCGCTGTGGCTCGAGGTCGACGCGACCACCGACCTGGGCGCGCTGCTCGAGGGGGTCCTCCTCGACCTGGCCCCGGTCGTGCTCGACGCCCCGGCCGGTGAGGCGCTCGCCGTCGCCGAGGCCTACGTCGCCCTCCTCGACACGGTGGGCGCCGCGCCCGGCACCAACCTGGGCGCGGCCTGGGACGCGACCGAGGAGGTGCTCGTCGGGGTGGCCCGGCTCGCCCTCGAGCGCGGGTTGCTGGGCGTGGTCGTCGACGCCACCCGCGTCCACGACCGTGGTGCCTCCGACGCCCAGGAGCTCGGGTGGTCGCTGCGCGCGGGCGCCCACGTGCTGCGCGTCCTGACCGCGGCCGGCCTCGCGCTGGAGGAGGCCGCCGGGCTGGTGGAGTTCCGCTACGCCGTCACCGTGGAGCAGCTGCCCTCGATCGCCAAGCTCCGGGCCGCGCGCCGCCTCTGGGACCGGGTCCTCGAGCTCAGCGACGCAGGCCCGGGCGTGCGCGGCGCCGGCCAGCGTCAGCACGCCGTGACGAGCCGGCCGATGATGAGTCGCTACGACCCCTACGTGAACCTGCTGCGCACCACCGTCGCCGCCTTCGCCGCGGGCACCGGTGGCGCGGAGTCCGTGACCGTGCTGCCCTTCGACAGCCCCCTGGGTCGCCCCGAGGTGCTCGGGCGCCGGTTGGCGCGCAACACCAGCGCGCTGCTGGTCTCCGAGAGCCACCTGGCGCGGGTCACCGACCCGGCCGGCGGCTCCTACGCGATCGAGCGGCTCACCGACGACCTGGCCCGGGCCGGGTGGGACGTGCTCCGGCGCCTCGACTCCGGCGCCGACCTCGACCAGCTCGTCGCCGCCGTCGTCTCCGAGCGCGACCAGCAGGTGGCCACGCGCGAGCGCCCGATCACCGGGCTCAGCGAGTTCCCGGCCGTCGACGAGGTCACGCCGTCCCGCGAGGCCGACGGTGCGTGGGACGACGTACGCCCCTGGGGGCACGCGTTCGAGGCGTTGCGCGACGACCCGCCCGCGGGGCGCGTGTTCCTGGCCACGCTCGGACCGGTCTCGGCGCACACCGCTCGCGCGACGTTCGCGTCCAACCTGCTCGCCGCCGGCGGCATCGGGGTCGACGTCGCCGGGGCGAGCGTGGGCGCCGACGACCTGCGCGCGGCCCACGACGGACAGTCGGTCGTGTGCCTCGCCGGCGCCGACGCGGCCTACGAGGAGTGGGGTGAGGCCGCCGCGGGCGCGCTGCGCGAGGCCGGGGCGACGTACGTCGTGGTGGCCGGCACGCCGCGCGACTGGGCCGACGACTCCTGCGCGCTCGGCGTCGACGCGCTCGCCTTCCTGACCCGCACGAGAGAGGCGCTGGCATGAGTGTCCCGGAGTCCTTCGCCGACCTCGCGCTGAGCGACGGGGCCGACTGGTCGATGTCGTGGCCCGAGGAGGGTGCGTCGTGGACCGCCCCCGAGGGCATCGAGATCAGGACGCGCTACGACGCGTCCGACCTCGAGGGCCTCGACGCGCTGGAGACCTGGCCGGGTCTGAGCCCGTTCCTGCGCGGGCCCTACCCGACGATGTACACCACCCAGCCCTGGACGGTGCGTCAGTACGCCGGCTTCTCGACCGCCGAGGAGTCGAACGCCTTCTACCGCCGCAACCTGGCCGCCGGGCAGAAGGGCCTCTCGGTGGCCTTCGACCTCGCCACGCACCGCGGCTACGACTCCGACCACCCGCGGGTGCGCGGTGACGTGGGCATGGCCGGCGTCGCGATCGACTCGATCTACGACACCCGCACCCTCTTCGAGGGCATCCCGCTGGAGCAGATGTCGGTCTCCATGACCATGAACGGCGCGGTGCTGCCGGTGCTGGCGCTCTACATCGCCGCGGCCGAGGAGCAGGGGGTGAAGCCGGAGCAGCTCGCGGGGACGATCCAGAACGACATCCTCAAGGAGTTCATGGTCCGCAACACCTACATCTACCCGCCCGCGCCCTCGATGCGGATCATCTCCGACATCTTCAGCTTCACCTCGGCGCGGATGCCGCGGTTCAACTCGATCTCGATCTCCGGCTACCACATCCAGGAGGCCGGCGCGACGGCCGACCTCGAGCTGGCCTACACCCTCGCCGACGGCGTCGAGTACATCCGCGCCGGCCTCGCGACCGGGATGAGCATCGACGAGTTCGCCCCGCGGCTGAGCTTCTTCTGGGCGATCGGGATGAACTTCTCGATGGAGGTCGCCAAGCTGCGCGCGGCCCGGGCCCTGTGGGCGCGGCTGGTGCGCCAGTTCGAGCCGAGCAATCCCAAGTCGCTGAGCCTGCGCACCCACTCGCAGACCTCCGGCTGGAGCCTGACCGCCCAGGACGTCTTCAACAACGTCGGGCGCACCTGCCTCGAGGCGATGGCCGCCACCCAGGGCCACACCCAGTCGCTGCACACCAACGCCCTCGACGAGGCGATCGCGCTGCCCAGCGACTTCAGCGCCCGGATCGCGCGCAACACCCAGCTGCTGCTGCAGCAGGAGTCCGGCACGACCGGCGTCATCGACCCCTGGGGCGGCTCCTACTACATCGAGCGGCTCACCCACGACCTCGCCGAGCGGGCCTGGGCCCACATCACCGAGGCCGAGCGGGCCGGCGGCATGGCGGCGGCGATCGAGCAGGGCATCCCCAAGATGCGCATCGAGGAGGCGGCCGCACGCACGCAGGCGCGCATCGACTCCGGCCGCCAGCAGGTCATCGGCGTCAACACCTACCGTCTCGCCGCCGAGGACAAGCTCGACGTGCTGCGCGTCGACAACGACGACGTCTACCGCCAGCAGATCGCCAAGCTGGAGCGGCTCCGCGCCGAGCGCGACGACGACGACGTACGGCGGTCGCTGGAGGCACTGACCAACGCCGCCGACCAGGGACCCCAGGGCGGGAGTGGGCAGGGTGGGAGTGGCCAGGGTGGGAGTGGCCAGGGCGGTCTCGAGGGCAACCTCCTCGCGCTGGCCGTCGACGCCGCCCGGGCGAAGGCGACGGTCGGGGAGATCTCGGACGCCCTCGAGAAGGTCTACGGCCGCCACCAGGCGACCATCCGTACGATCTCGGGGGTGTACCGCGACGAGTCCGCCGGGGACGGCAGCGACGGGTCCGGAGACACGCTGGTCAGCCAGGTCGTCGAGGCGACCGAGGCGTTCGAGGAGGCCGAGGGCCGTCGCCCCCGGATCCTGGTCGCCAAGATGGGCCAGGACGGCCACGACCGCGGCCAGAAGGTGATCGTCTCCGCGTTCGCCGACATGGGCTTCGACGTCGACGTGGGGCCGCTGTTCTCCACGCCCGAGGAGGTCGCCGGCCAGGCGGTCGACAACGACGTGCACATCGTCGGGGTCTCCTCGTTGGCCGCCGGCCACCTCGCCCTGCTGCCCGCGCTGCGCGAGGCACTCGCCGAGCAGGGCAGGCCCGACATCATGGTCGTCATCGGGGGCGTCATCCCGCCCGACGACGTGCCCCGGCTGCGGGAGATGGGCGCCGCCTCGGTCTTCCTGCCCGGCACCGTGATCGCGGAGTCCGCGCTCGACCTGCTCGCGCACCTGCGTGAGCAGCTCGGTCACTGATGCCCCCGCAGCCGCTGATGCCCTGGAGTCACTGATGCTGCGGAGTCACTGATGCTCGGCGTCCCCGACCTCGTGGAGGGGGTCCTGGCCGGGCGGCGGGCAGTGGTCTCGCAGGCGATCACGCTGGTGGAGTCCTCCCGCCCGGCGCACCGGGACCGCGCCCGCGAGCTGATGACGGCGCTGACCGACCGGCCCGGCGCCGGGGTCGGCAGCCCCGCCGTGCGGGTCGGGGTCTCCGGGGTGCCCGGGGTCGGCAAGTCCACCTTCATCGAGGCCCTCGGGGCCCGGCTGACCGCAGCCGGTCAGCGGGTCGGGGTGCTCGCCGTGGACCCGTCCTCGGTGCGCACCGGCGGCTCCGTGCTCGGGGACAAGACCCGCATGCCGAACCTGTCGGTCAACCCCGACGCCTACATCCGGCCCTCCCCGGCCGCCGGCACCCTCGGTGGCGTCGCCCGCGCGACCGTCCAGGCGATGGCGGTGCTGGAGGCGGCCGGCTTCGACGTCGTGCTCGTCGAGACCGTCGGGGTGGGTCAGTCCGAGGTGACGGTGGCCGGGATGGTCGACACCTTCCTGTTCCTCACCCTGGCCCGCACCGGCGACCAGCTCCAGGGCATCAAGAAGGGCATCCTCGAGATCGCCGACGTGATCGCGGTCAACAAGGCCGACGGCGACCGCGAGGGCGAGGCCCGGGCTGCGGCGCGCGAGCTGGCCGGCGCGCTGCGCTTCGTGCGCGGCCATGGCGAGTGGGCTCCGCCCGTGGTGACCTGCTCGGGCCTGACCGACGTCGGAGTCGACGACCTGTGGCAGCGCGTGCACGCCCACCGCGACCACCTCGGCCCCGACGGCCTGGCCCACAAGCGCGCCGAGCAGCAGCTCGCCTTCACCTGGGCCCTGGTGCGCGACGAGCTCGACCAGCGGCTCAAGCACTCGCCCGGCGTGCGCGCCGTGCGGGACGGCGTACGTGCTGAGGTCCTCGACGGCAGCCTGCCCGCCACCGTGGCCGCCGACCGCTTGCTGGCCGCCTACGACGACTCGCGAGGCGGCCGTGCTGGCGATGTCTGACCTCGGCGCCGGCCACTCCGGCACCGCCTGCTCGTGCGCGCCGGCGGACCGTGGCCGACGTCGCTCCCTCGGTGTAGGCGTACCCGGACGGGCAGAAGTCCGGACCGGCACGGTGTGCGGCGGGGCGCGACCGCCTGACCTGCGGTGATGTGGCGAGTCCTCCGGCCGTCCGAGCTTCTGCCCGCCGGTGTACGTCGGACCGCGCGTCGCACGGGGTCTCGCGCGATGTGCGGAACCTGGAGCGACGATCACCGGCACCTCGACCGACAACGGCTGGCACCTCGGCGGATCAGGAGGTGGTGAGGACCATCCGGAAGCGCGCGTCGCCGGCCATCATCTTGTCGTAGGCCGCCGCCGCCTCCTCGAGGTCGACGGTCTCGATCTGGGCCTCGACGCCGGACAGCTCGGTGAAGCGCAGGGTGTCCTCGGAGTCCGCGGCGGAGCCGGAGGCCGACCCGCGCACGGAGCCGTTGGTGCCGATCAGGGCGGTGGCGGGCACCGGGATGGGCTGCTCGGCCGCGCCGACGACGACGACCTCGCCGCCGACGCCGAGACCACCGAGGGTGGCCGCGACGGCGTCGCCGTTGGTCACCGTCGAGAGGATCACGCGGGCGCCGCCGAGCTTGGCCAGCTCCTCGCCCGGGTCCGTGGCGGTGGAGTCGACGTAGTGGTGGGCCCCGAGCGAGAGCGCGAGGTCCTTCTTCTCGGTCCCACGCGCGATCGCGACGACGCGGAAGCCCATCTTCGCGGCGTACTGCACGCCGAGGTGACCCAGGCCGCCGATGCCGAGCACGGCCACGGTGTCACCGGCGACGGCACCGGTCTTGCGCAGGCCGTTGTACGTCGTGACGCCGGCGCACAGCAGCGGGGCGGCCTGCTCGGCCGACAGCTCGTCGGGGATCGCGACGAGGGCGGTGGCGCGCACCAGCACGTAGTCGGCGTACCCGCCGTCCATGGTGACCCCGGGGATGCCCATGTCGGTGCAGGAGATCAGGTCGCCGGCGCGGCAGGGGCCGCACTGGCCGCAGTTGCCGCCGTACCAGCCGACACCCACGCGCTGGCCCTCGCTCCACGCGGTCACGCCGTCGCCGAGCGCGGCCACCCTGCCGGCGACCTCGTGTCCGGGCACGACCGGGAAGCTGACGCCCGGGTAGGCGCCCTCCTTGGCGAACATGTCGGAGTGGCAGACCCCGCACGCCTCGACCTTGACCAGGGCCTCGCCGGGGCCGGGCGTCGGGACGTCGCGCTCCTCCAGCTCGAGGGCGCCGCCCTGCTCCTTGACCACCATCACGCGCATCGTCTCGCTCATGGTCGTGACGCTAGACCCGCGAGGCCCACCCCTGCGCACACCCGCCAGCCGAGGGCGGCCGGGCGACCAGATCCCTCCGGGTCGACGCCTCGGCGGGCGTAGGCTGGACCTTCCATGTCCGACCACGCCGCCTCCGTCGCCCGCATCGCCGCCGACGTCGTCGCCAAGTACGACGCCGAGCTGCGCGACCTGCGTCGCGACCTGCACGCCCACCCCGAGCTCTCCCGCGCCGAGACCCGCACGACCGGGCTGGTCGCGGACGCGCTGGCGCGCACCGGCTGGCAGGTCACGCGGCTCGCCGGCACCGGCGTCGTCGCCGACCTCTCACCCGCCGAGCCGGGCGAGCTCGGCGCCGGCGAGGGCCCGGTCGTGGTCCTGCGCGCCGACATGGACGCGCTGCCGCTGGCCGACCTGACCACCGACCCGTGGGCCAGCACCGTGCCCGGGGTCGCCCACGCCTGCGGTCACGACGTGCACACGTGTGCGCTGCTCGGCGCGGCGTACGCCCTCGACGAGGTGCGCGCTCGCGGAGAGCTGACCGGGCGGGTGCGGTTGCTCTTCCAGCCCGCGGAGGAGGTCATGCCCGGCGGTGCGCTGGACCTGATCGGCCAGGGCGTGCTCACCGACGTGGTGAACGCCTTCGCCCTGCACTGCGACCCTGCCGTCGACCTCGGCCAGGTCGGTCTGCGTCTCGGGCCGCTCACCAGCGCCGCCGACAAGGTCGAGGTCGTCCTCGACGGACCGGGCGGGCACACCTCGCGACCCCACCTGACCGCCGACCTGACCTTCGCGCTGGCCAAGGTCACCACCGAGCTGCCCGCCGTGCTCTCGCGACGGATGGACCCCCGCTCGGGGGTCAGCGTGGTCTGGGGGGTCATCGCGGCCGGCTCGGCACCCAACGTCATCCCCGACCGCGGCAAGATCGCCGGCACGGTGCGCATCCTCGACGCCGCGGCCTGGGCCGACTGCGAGCAGATCGTGCGCGACGCGGTGCGTGACGTGGTGGCGCCGTACGGCGTCCAGGCCCGGGTCGACTACCAGCGCGGCGTCCCGCCCGTGGTCAACGAGCCCCGCTCGCACCACCTGCTCTCGACGGCCGTGACCGACGTGCTCGGCGTCGACGCCGCCGTGGTCGCGGGGCAGTCCATGGGCGGCGAGGACTTCGGCTGGTACCTCGAGAGGGTGCCGGGCGCGATGATGCGGCTCGGCACCAGGACACCGGGCGGACCGACGTACGACCTGCACCAGGGCAACCTGCGCGTCGACGAGCGCGCCGTCGGCATCGGCGCGCGCCTGCTGGCCCAGGCCGCCGTCCGGGCCCACCTCCCCGCGGACGAGGCCTGAACCGTGCGTCGGGTTCCGACGACGTTCCGCCTCGGTAACGATTGGCCGGTTCGGTGCCCGCGGGATGGATCGGCTCCGTCCCACCCCTTAGGGTCTCGATGGTCGAGGTCCACCCGGGACCGTGACATCAGCATCAAGGAGGCGTCGTGCGACGCAGCAGCACCAAGCTGGCAGCCCTGTTCTCCGCCAGCGTCCTGGCCCTGAGCGCGTGCGGCGGGAGTGACAGCGGCGACTCCAGCGCATCGGACTCGTCGAGCGCGGACGCGGCCAGCTCCGACCTCCAGGTCGGCATGGCCTACGACGTGGGCGGTCGTGGTGACCAGTCCTTCAACGACTCCGCCGCCGCGGGCCTCGACCAGGCCGCGAGCGAGTTCGGCTTCGAGCCGCAGGAGTCCGCTGCTCAGGACGGCGAGGCCGAGTCGGCCCGCGAGGAGCGACTGCGCACCTTCGCCGACAACGGCTACGACCCGATCATCGCGGTCGGCTTCGCCTACGCCCCGGCCCTGACCAAGGTCTCCGAGGAGTACCCCGACGTCCACTTCGCGATCATCGACGACGAGACGATCGAGTCCGACAACGTCGCCGACCTCGTCTTCGCCGAGGAGCAGGGCTCCTTCCTCGTCGGTGCGGCCGCGGCGATGAAGACCGAGACCGACACGATCGGCTTCATCGGCGGTGTCGAGACCCCGCTCATCCAGAAGTTCGAGGCCGGCTACGTCGCGGGTGCCGAGGCGGTCAACCCCGACATCGACGTGCTGACGACCTACCTGACCCAGGTCCCGGACTTCTCCGGCTTCGCCGACCCGGCCAAGGGCAAGACGGCCGCGCAGGGCATGTACGACAACGAGGCCGACATCGTCTACCACGCCGCCGGCGGTTCGGGTGGTGGCGTCTTCGAGGCGGCCTCCGAGGCCGGTGCCCGCGCGATCGGCGTCGACTCCGACCAGTACGAGACGGCCGACCCGTCCGTGCAGGACGTCATCATGACCTCGATGCTCAAGAACGTGAACGTCGCGGTCTACGAGTACCTCTCCTCGGCCAACGACGGTGAGTTCCCCTCGGGCGTCACCCGCTACGACCTCTCCGTCGACGGCGTCGGCTACTCCACCTCCGGTGGCCAGCTCGACGACATCACCGGCGACCTCGACGACTACAAGCAGCAGATCATCGACGGTGACATCGAGGTCCCGACGACGCCCTGACCGGCCCGTCGCAGCACCCACCGATCGCCCTGGCACCACCCTCGCCGTGCCCCGTCGCAGGCATCTGCCCCTGATCTGCCAGAGCCCACGCCCAGGAGGTCCCGCGTCGTGCCCGAGAAGACCCCCGAGAAGACGCAGGCCGGACCGACCGAGCAGCCCCTGGCTGTGCGGCTGCGGGGCATCGGCAAGCGGTTCCCGGGCGTGATCGCCAACGACGACGTCAACATCGACGTCGCCCGCGGCACGATCCACGCCATCGTGGGCGAGAACGGCGCGGGCAAGTCGACGCTGATGAAGATCCTCTACGGGGTGCAGCCGCCCGACTCCGGCACCATCGAGATCGGCGGGGAGCAGTGCAGGCTCGGCTCGCCCGCCGACGCGATCAAGGCCGGCGTCGGCATGGTCTTCCAGCACTTCATGCTCGCCGACAACCTCACCGTCCTCGAGAACGTCGTGCTCGGGGCGGAGAAGCAGCACGGCATCGGCGCCCGGGCTCGGGCTGAGGTCGAGCGGATCTCGCAGGCCTACGGCCTCGGGGTGCAGCCCGACCAGCTCGTCGAGGACCTCGGGGTGGGTGCGCGCCAGCGCGTCGAGATCCTCAAGGTCCTCTACCGCGGCGCGCGCACGATCATCCTCGACGAGCCGACCGCGGTGCTCGTGCCGCAGGAGGTCGACGAGCTCTTCGACAACCTGCGCGAGCTCAAGGGCGAGGGCCTCGCGGTCATCTTCATCTCCCACAAGCTCGACGAGGTGCTGGCCGTGGCCGACGAGATCACGGTGATCCGGCGCGGGTCGACCGTGCGCACGGTCTCCCCTGAGGGCGTGACCAGTCGCGAGCTGGCCGAGCTGATGGTCGGCTCCGAGCTGCCGACCCCGACCAAGGACGACTCCGAGCCCTCCAGCCGCGTCCAGCTCGCGGTCCGCGACCTGTCCCTGTCAGCGGGCGCGGGCACCGGCCGCAAGCTCCTCGACGGCATCTGCCTGGAGATCCACCGCGGCGAGATCCTCGGCATCGCCGGGGTCGAGGGCAACGGGCAGGCCGAGCTGGTCGAGGCGATCATGGGCATGCGGCCCGGCTCGAGCGGAGCGATCACGCTCAGCGACCAGGACCTGACGGCCATGTCGACGCTGGGACGCCGCGAGGCCGGCATCGGCTACATCCCCGAGGACCGCCACCGCCACGGGCTCCTGCTGGACTCCCCGCTGTGGGAGAACCGCGTGCTCGGCCACCAGTCCCGCCGGCCGACGAGCTCGGGCCGGATGATCCGCAAGGGCGCCGCCCGCCAGGACACCCGCCGCATCATCGACGACTACGACGTGCGGACCCCGGGGACCGACGTCCCCGCCCGCGCCCTGTCCGGTGGCAACCAGCAGAAGCTGATCGTGGGCCGTGAGATGAGCGGTGACCCGATCCTGCTGATCGCCTCGCACCCCACCCGCGGCGTCGACGTCGGCGCCCAGGCCGCCATCTGGGAGCACATCCGCGAGGCCCGCCGCGGCGGTCTCGCGGTGCTGCTGATCTCGGCCGACCTCGACGAGCTGATCGGGCTCTCCGACCGCATCGAGGTGATCCTGCGGGGTCGTCTCGTGGGTTCCTTCGACCCCGGCGACGTGACCCCGCAACAGCTCGGTTCGGCGATGACCGGGGCGGGGGACGCGGCGTGACGGGCCGGGTCGTCGGTGTCGGCCTCGGTCTGCTCGCCCCCGTGCTGGCGCTGGTCGCCGCCTTCGCGATCACGAGCCTGGTCCTGATCAGCGCCGGCGACCCCGTCGGCGGCGTGTGGGGCGAGATCCTCCAGTGGCCCCAGCAGCGCAACCTGGCCAACATCGTCAACCAGGCCTGCGTGCTCTACCTGTCCGCGATCGCGGTGGCCATCGGCTTCCGGATGAACCTGTTCAACATCGGTGTCGACGGGCAGTACCGCGTCGCGGCCTTCGTCGCCGCGGTCGTCGCGGGCGAGGCCTGGCTCCCGGGCTACCTCAACACGGTGCTCGCCCTCGTGTGCGCCATGGCCGTCGGCGCGGCCTGGGCCGGCATCGCCGGCCTGCTGCGTGCCACGCGGGGGGTCAGCGAGGTGATCTCGACGATCATGCTGAACTTCATCTCGACCTCGGTGGTCGCCTACCTGCTGCGCAAGGCGGCCGTGAGCGACGAGGGCAGCAACGCCCTGGGCACCAAGGTCGTCCCCGAGGGCAGCCGGATCCCCAACGTCGACATCGGCAACGGCGGAAGCGGCCCGGCCGGCGAGGTGTACGGGTTCCTCGTCGTCGCCCTCGTCGTCGGCCTGGCCTACTGGTTCGTGCTCAACCGGACCCGTTTCGGCTTCGACCTGCGGGCGACCGGCCAGTCGACGACCGCCGCGGTCGCGAGCGGGATCAACGTCCGGCGCATGATCGTGGTCGCGATGCTGCTCTCCGGCGCCGTCGCAGGTCTGGTCGGCCTGCCCATCCTCTTCGGCGAGGCCTACAGCTACGGCTCGACGTTCCAGTCGGGGCTCGGCTTCGCCGGGATCGCGATCGCGCTGCTCGGACGCAACAACCCGGTCGGGATCGCCCTGGGCGCGTTGCTGTTCGCGTTCCTGCAGGAGCAGTCCAACCCGTTGCAGATCCTGGTCGGGGTCTCGCCCGAGATCGTCTCGATCACCCAGGGCGTGATCGTGCTGACGGTGGTCATCTCCTACGAGGTGGTGCGCCGCTACGGCATCCGCCTCGAGCAGGCGCGGGTGGCCCGGTCCGCGGACAAGGCGGCCGCGAGGGCGGCGAGGGCCGACCCCGGACCGCGCGAGGACGAGGGGGCCCGGACATGAGCACGACCGCGACACCGGCCGCGACCGACGAACCGTCGCCGCCCGAGAAGCGGACCGCACGGACGTCGTCGCGACGCCGCGTCCCGCGTGGCGTGACCGTCGTGCTGGTCGTCGTCGCCGCGCTCTGCGCGATGTCGGTGCTCGAGATCCTCACCGGCGCCGACGACCTCACCTCGGCCGGAACGGTCGGGGCCACCCTCGTGGCGATGATGCCGATCATGCTGGCCGCCCTGGGCGGGCTGTGGTCC
Source organism: uncultured Actinomycetota bacterium (assembly GCA_963760555.1). Classification (GTDB taxonomy): domain Bacteria; phylum Actinomycetota; class Actinomycetes; order Propionibacteriales; family Nocardioidaceae; genus Nocardioides. The sequence continues at coordinate 416,158 of CAVXDJ010000005.1, forward strand.
GAGCGTGCGGGCGTCGTCAACATCGGCCTCGAGGGCATGATGATCCTGGGCACCTTCGGCGCCGGCTTCTTCGCCTTCCACTACGGCCCGTGGGTCGGCGTCCTCGGCGCGATCGCGATGGGCATGGTGGGCGGGCTGGTGCACGCCGTCGCGACCGTCGTCTTCGGCATCGACCACATCATCTCCGGCGTCGCCATCAACATCATCGCCCTCGGGTCGGTGCAGTACCTCGCCGCGCTCGCCTTCACCGGCGTGCCGGGAGGCGGGCCGACCCAGTCGCCCAAGATCGGCGACGTCGCGACGATCTCGATCCCGGCTCTCTCCGACCGGCTCGGCGTCGTCGAGGGCGACAACATCTTCCTCGTCTCCGAGCTCGCCGCGATCGCGCGGGCCCTCGTCACCAACCTCTCGGTCCTCACGTTGATCGCGCTCGCCCTGGTCGTGGTCTCCTCGCTGGTGCTGTGGCGCACCTCCTTCGGCCTGCGTCTGCGCTCGTGCGGAGAGAGTCCGGCCGCCGCCGAGTCGCTGGGCGTCGACGTGCTGCGCTACAAGTTCGTCGCCGTCCTGATCTCGGGTGGTTTCGCGGGCCTCGCGGGCGGGTTCCTGGCCATGGTCGCCTCGAGCAACTACCGCGAGGGCCAGACCGGCGGCCGCGGCTACATCGGCCTCGCCGCGATGATCTTCGGCAACTGGCGCCCCGGAGGGCTGCTGATGGGTTCGGGGCTCTTCGGCTACACCGAGACCCTCGGCCTGCGCCAGGGCGGGACGTCGGTCCATGCGCTGCTGCTCGCCATCTCGCTGCTCGCGATCGCGTTCGCCATCTGGCAGGTGCGCAGGGCGCGCTTCACCGCGGCCGTCGTGACCCTTGCGGTCGGCCTCGCGATCGGCGCGCTGTACCTGTCGATCGACCAGGTGCCCGGCGACTTCACCCGGATGACGCCCTACGTCATCACGCTGCTGGTGCTCGCCTTCGCCAGCCAACGTCTGCGGATGCCGGCGGCAGACGGTCAGATCTATCGGAAGGGGAGTGCGGGATGAGCGAGCCGATGGCCTTCGACTGGGACGCGCTGCGGGCCGAGGCGACCTCGGCGATGGAGCACGCCTACGCGCCGTACTCGACCTACAAGGTCGGCGCGGCGGCGCTGGTGGGGGACGGTCGGGTCGTGACGGGCTGCAACGTCGAGAACGCCGCGTACGGCGTCGGGCTCTGCGCCGAGTGCGGGCTCGTCAGCCAGCTGCACCTGACCGGCGGGGGGCGGCTGACCCACTTCGTGTGCGTGGACCGCGACGGGACGGTGATCATGCCGTGCGGACGGTGTCGCCAGCTGCTCTCGGAGAACGGCGGGCCGGCGCTGCTGCTGCAGACGGTCTCCGGCGTCCGCCGGATGGACGAGGTGCTCCCGGATGCGTTCGGTCCCGACGACCTCGACTGACCTCGGCGCGGCCGACTTCGTCGCCGACCCCTACCCGTCGCTGGCCGCGCAACGCGCCGCCCACCCGGTGGTGTGGCACGAGCCGTCCCTGCGCTGGTGGGTCCTCGACCACGCCGGCGTCTCGCGGCTGCTGAGGGACCGGCGGCTGGGCCGGATCTGGCGGGACCGGGAGCCGGCCGACGCGCTCGCACCGTTCAACGCGCTGCACCGCCACCAGATGATGGAGAACGAGCCGCCGGAGCACACCCGGCTGCGTCGGCCGGTCGCGTCGGCCTTCAACCGCGGCCACGTCGAGCGGCTCCGCCCGCGGGTGCGCGAGCTGGCGGCCACGCTGCTCGACGAGGTCGACCGCGGACGCTCGGGGGCCTTCGACGTCGTCGGGGCCTACGCCGAGCCGCTGCCGGTGCTCGTCATCGCCGAGCTGCTCGGGGTGCCCACGAGCGAGGTGGACGCGCTGCGGGCGTGGTCGCAGGCGATCGTGCGGATGTACGAGCACGAGCCGCCGCCGGCCGTGGTCGACGCGGCCGTCGCCGCCGCGCGGGACTTCGCCGGGCTCCTGCGCGAGCTGACCGCCGTACGGCGTGCCCGGCCCGCGGAGGACCTGCTCAGCGACCTCGCCGCGACCGACCTCTCCGACGACGAGGTCGTGGCCTCGGCCGTGCTCCTGCTCAACGCCGGGCACGAGGCCTCGGTCAACGTCTTCGGCAACGGCCTGGTCGGGCTGCTGCGGGGACCGGGTGCGGCGGCGGTGCGCGACCCCGCGGTGGCCGTGGAGGAGATGCTGCGCCACGACTCCGCGCTCCAGCTCTTCGAACGCACGGCGACCGAGGACGTCGAGCTCGGGACGGCCCCCGACCAGACCACCCTCGTCGCACGGGCCGGGGAGAGGGTGGCGCTGCTCCTCGGCGCCGCCAACCGCGACCCCGCCGCGTTCGTCGACCCCGACGCGATGGACCCGGACCGCGACCCCAACCCCCACGTCGCCTTCGGGGCCGGGGTCCACTTCTGCCTCGGCTCGCCGCTGGCGCGCATGGAGCTGGCCGAGTCCCTGGCCCTGCTGCTGGAGCGGGTGCCGGGCCTCGTGCTGGACGCAGAGCCGGTCCTGCGCGGCACGTTCGTGCTGCGCGGCCACCAGCGGGTCGACGTCCGGGCGGGCGGCTACCGGGCGGTAGCGTCCGGCCCATGAGCCAGCACGACGCCGTCGAGGTCATCATCGCCAAGCGTGAGGGCCAGACCCTGAGCGAGAGCCAGATCGACTGGGTGATCGACGCCTACACGCGCGGCGACGTCGCGGACGAGCAGATGGCGGCGCTGGCGATGGCGATCCTGCTCAACGGCATGGAGCCCACCGAGATCGCCCGCTGGACCCACGCGATGATCGCGTCGGGGGAGCGGATGGACTTCTCCGGGCTCTCCCGCCCGACCGCCGACAAGCACTCCACCGGCGGGGTGGGCGACAAGGTCACCCTGCCCCTCGCGCCGCTGGTGGCGGCCTGCGGCGTCGCGGTCCCGCAGCTGTCCGGCCGCGGCCTGGGCCACACCGGCGGCACCCTCGACAAGCTCGAGTCGATCCCCGGCTGGCGGGCCGCGCTGTCCACCGCCGAGATGATGCGCCAGCTCGAGGACGTCGGCGCCGTGATCTGCGCGGCCGGCGACGGCCTCGCGCCGGCCGACAAGAAGCTCTACGCGCTGCGCGACGTCACCGGCACCGTCGAGGCGATCCCGCTCATCGCCTCCTCGATCATGAGCAAGAAGATCGCCGAGGGCACGGGCGCGCTCGTGCTCGACGTCAAGGTCGGCAGCGGTGCGTTCATGAAGGACGTCGAGCGGGCGCGTGAGCTGGCCGAGACCATGGTCGGCCTGGGCCGCGAGGCCGGGACCACCACGGCGGCCCTGCTCACCGACATGGCCACCCCGCTGGGCCTGAGCGCCGGCAACGCGATCGAGGTCGAGGAGTCCGTCGAGGTCCTCGCCGGCGGCGGACCGCCCGACGTGGTCGAGCTGACGCTCGCCCTGGCCCGGGAGATGCTCGCCGGCGCCGGCCGCGACGACGTGGATCCCGCCGACCGGCTCGCCGACGGCTCCGCCATGGACACGTGGAGGGCGATGGTCCGTGCCCAGGACGGTGACCCCGACGCGGCGCTCCCGGTTGCGCGCGAGACCCACGTCGTCACCGCGACCCGGTCCGGGACGCTCACCCGGCTCGACGCGCTCGACGTCGGCATGGCGGCCTGGCGCCTCGGGGCCGGCCGGGCCCGCAAGGAGGACCCCGTGCAGGCCGGCGCCGGGGTCCGCTGGCACGCCCGCCCCGGTGACCAGGTGCGCGAGGGCGAGCCGCTGCTGACCCTGCTCACCGACGAGCCGGCCCGCTTCGAGCGCGCCCTGGCCTCGCTCGAGGGCGCCTACGACATCGAGGACGCCGGGTCGGCGTACTCCCCGCGACCGCTGCTCATCGACCGGATCGGCTGACGGCGTCGGCCCGGCCGGTGAGGGTCGGTCAGACGAAGCTCGTCACCTCACCAGTCATCATCGTGGCGCCGCCGGTGGCGAAGTTGTCGACGTCGGCGACCGCCGCCTTGCCCTCGTCGCTGCCCATGCCGGCCTCGAAGGAGGCCTTGTCGTCGAAGACGACCATGGCCACCAGGTGCTCGGGGCGCTGGCCGTCGGGGCCGGCGTCGGGCGTGGTCGAGGTGTAGGAGCGCACGCCCGGGATCTTCGAGGCGAGCGGGGCGTGGGTCTCGGCGTAGTGCCGGTCGAACGCCTCGGGGTCGGTGGGCTGGTGGTAGACGACGGTGAGCTGATAGGTCATGTGCAGACCTTCCACCCTCGGAGCCTCGCCGACTACCCCCCCGGACCGAACGGGTCGGCCCGGGAATGTCGTGACCACCGTCGCGGGTTGGCCTCGCATGGCTCAGCAGTGGATCGCGACCCGTCCCGGCGACCTCGACGTGCTCGAGCTGCGAGAGGTCGACGTGCCGGCCCCCCAGCCCGGGGAGGTGACCATCCGGGTGCGTGCGGCCGGGCTGAACCCGGCCGACTTCAAGCACGTCGCGCGCGGTGACGCCGCCGACTTCCCGCGCCCGGTCGGCTACGAGGTCGCGGGTGAGCTCACCGCGCTCGGGGAGGGCACCGAGATCGCCTCCGGCGGGGGAGCGGTCGGTGACGCGGTGCTCGCCTTCCGGGTCTCGGGCGGGTACGCCACCGAGCTCACCGTCCCCGCGAGGGACGTCTACGCCAAGCCCGGGTCGCTGGGCTGGGAGGCGGCCGCGAACCTGCTGCTCGCCGGTTCCACCGCCGCCGAGATGCTCCACGTCACGGGCGCTGCGGACGGCGAGACGGTCCTGGTGCACGGCGCCTCCGGAGCGGTCGGCGTCAGCGTGCTCCAGCAGGCCGCTCGCCTCGGCGTGCGCGTGATCGGCACGGCGAGCGAGGCCAACCACGACGTCGTACGCCGCTTCGGCGGCGTCCCGGTCACCTACGGCGACGCTCTGGCCGACCGGGTCCGCGACCTCGCCCCCGGCGGGATCGCCGCGGCCCTCGACTGCGTCGGCACCGACGAGGCCGTCGACGTCTCGCTGGAGCTCGTCGGCGACCGCGACCGGATCGTGACGATCGCGGCCCCGCAGCGCGCGGAGGCCGACGGCATCCGGGCGATCGCGGGCGTGATCCCCGCCAGCCAGGCCTACCGCGACTCGATCCGCGGCGACCTGGTCCGCCTGGCCGGCGAGGGAGCGCTCGTGGTGCCGGTGGCCGGCACCTACCCGCTCGCCGACGCGGTCACCGCGCTCGAGGTGCTGAAGGCCCAGCACCCCGGCGGCAAGCTCGCCCTGGTGCCCTGACCGCGGGCCCGGGCAGGCTCAGCCCTCGAGCAGCAGCACGACCGACTCGGCGACGCAGGCCGGCTTCTCCTCGCCCTCGATCTCGATCGTGGTCTTGACCGTCACCTGCTTGCCCTTCGGCAGGTCGGTGACCTCGCCGAGCGAGGAGTGGGCGCGGATCTTCTTGCCCACGCGGACCGGGTTGGGGAAGCGGACCTTGTTGACGCCGTAGTTGAGCTTGGCGCCGGGGGTCTCGAAGGAGAAGATCTGGCTGCCGAGCGCGGGCAGGAGCGAGAGCGTGAGGTAGCCGTGGGCGATGGTCCCGCCGAAGGGGCCGTCTGCCGCGCGCTCGGCGTCGACGTGGATCCACTGGTGGTCGCCGGTGGCGTCGGCGAACTGGTCGACGCGGTCCTGCTCGATCGCGACCCAGTCGCTGGAGCCGAGCTCCTCGCCGGCTGCCTCGGAGACCTCGTCGAAGGACGTGAACGTGCGCATCTGGGTTCCTCCCCGGCGGCCGCCCGGACCGCAGCCCGGTGGTTGGATTGAGGTGTGACCGCCCTCTCCTGCGAACCTATCGCCCCTGCCTCCGAGCGCGCCCACCCCACGACCGAGCAGGTCCGCGCCGCGCCCAAGGTCCTGCTGCACGACCACCTCGACGGCGGGCTCCGCCCGGCCACGGTGGCCGAGCTCGCGGCCGGGATCGGCCACGAGCTGCCCGTGAGCGACGCGAGCGACGACCCGGAGAGCCTGGGCCGCTGGTTCCGCGAGTCGGCCGACTCCGGCTCCTTGGTGCGCTACCTCGAGACCTTCGACCACACGGTCGCCGTGATGCAGACCGGTGAGGCGATCACCCGGGTCGCCCGTGAGTGCGTCGAGGACCTCGCCGCCGACGGCGTCGTCTACGCCGAGGTGCGCTACGCCCCCGAGCAGCACGTGGGCCAGGGGCTGACCCTTCCCGAGGTGGTCGCCGCGGTGCGCGAGGGCTTCGAGGAGGCGATGGACGGGGCGCGCGAGGCGGGTCGACCGATCGTCGTACGCCAGCTGCTCACCGCGATGCGGCACCAGGCGCGCTCGCGCGAGATCGCCGAGCTCGCCGTCGCCCACCGAGACCGCGGGGTCGCCGGCTTCGACATCGCAGGGGCCGAGGCGGGGTTCCCCCCGACCCGCCACCTCGACGCCTTCGAGTACCTCCAGCGCGAGAACAGCCACTTCACGATCCACGCCGGCGAGGCGTTCGGGCTCCCCTCGATCTGGGAGGCGATCCAGTGGTGCGGCGCCGACCGGCTCGGCCACGGCGTCCGCATCATCGACGACATCACGCGGGGGACCGACGGCACGGTGGAGCTGGGCCGGCTGGCGGCCTACGTGCGCGACACCCGGATCCCGCTCGAGCTGTGCCCCGCCTCCAACGTGCAGACCGGCGCGGCCCCCTCGATCGGCGAGCACCCGATCGGTCTGCTCGCCGACCTGAAGTTCCGGGTGACGGTCAACACCGACAACCGGCTGATGAGCGGCACCTCGATGAGCGCCGAGATGCTCTCGCTCGTCGAGGCGTTCGACTGGGGGCTCCAGGACCTGCGCTGGGTCACCATCAACGCCATGAAGTCGGCCTTCTGGGGCTTCGAGGACCGGCTCGCGATGATCGACGACGTCATCAAGCCGGGCTACGCCGCCCTCGGGTGCTGAGCGAGGCTGGCTCGCGCAGCCCGGGACGGCCTACCGTCGACCCTGCGCCGTGAGCGGGGGAGCCACGCGGTGCCCGAGGCGTTCCAGGACGCGGGCACCGGCCCGCGGCTAGCCTCGCCGTCATGAACCTGCGCCCCCGCGTCCTCGGTGTCGTCGTGCGCGACATGGCCGCCTCCCTCGCCTTCTACCGCAGCCTCGGCCTGCCCGTGCCCGACGGCTCCGACGCCGAGCCGCACGTCGAGATCGAGCTCGGCGGCGGCCTGCGCCTCGCCCTCGACACCGAGGACACGATCCGCTCCTTCGACCCGGGCTGGACCCGACCCGGAGGTGGCGCGGGCACGAGCCTCGCCTTCGAGTGCGCCGCGCCGAGCGAGGTCGACGCGGCGTACGCCGAGCTCGTCGACGCCGGCGGGGAGGCCCACCTGCCGCCCTGGGACGCCGTGTGGGGCATGCGCTACGCGGTGCTGCACGACCCCGACGGCAACGGGATCGACCTGTTCGCAGCGCTCTGAGGCCTGGTCGGCAGCGGCCGGGCGCTAGCCCAACGAGACGATCGCCCACACGCCGTCGTAGCGCGCCACCACCAGGACACCGTCGACGGGCACCGTGCGTCCCGGGACGGCGAACTCGGCGGCGTAGCTGACCACGGCGACCTGGTCGGAGCCCGGTGGGAGCACCTGGCCCGGGGGGTCCGTCGCGACGTCGGTGACGTCGAAGCCGGTCAGCTCCATGTCCGGGCCGCTGCGCTCGCAGACCTCGATCTTGTCCTGGCGCTGACGTCGCACGGGCAGGTCGTAGTGGTACAGGTCGGCGAACCGGGCGCAGTCCCGGGCCTCGAACGCGCTGGCGTAGGCGTTCGCCAGCTGCTCCTCGGGCCCGCCGTTGCGCACGGTCTGCACCAGTCCGGCGACCAGCAGCGCAGCCAGCCCGACCGAGATCAGGAGCCGGGGACTGCGTCGCACGAAGGCCAGGACGCGGCTCGGCGGCCGGTCGTGGCCGGGTGAGGCGAGGACGTCGGCCTGCGGGTCGCCCTGCTCCTGACCGTGTCCCGGGCCGTAGCCGCTCACGTCGGCAGCACGACGGCCCACAGGTGCGGCCAGGCGACACCCCTCAACCAGGACAAGGCGAGCACCCGGCCCCGTGCCGGGTCGTAGGTGAGCAGCTCGTCGGTGGCCGGGTCGATCCCGACGGCCAGCATCACGTGGCGCGGCAGGAGCCGGCTGCCGACGTACAGCGCGACGGGCTGCCCGTCCTCCACCGCAGAACGCGCCAGGTCCAGAGCGGCAGCACGCGGCCGCCACCGCGTACGCCACCTCCGACCCGTCGTGGTCCGCAGCCGCCGCGTGACCGCCCACGGCGGTGTCCCCCAGGCACGGACCCACGGCACGCCGGGCCGCCCCTGGTCGACCAGCGCGATCAGCGTGCGATGGGTGCCGAGGACCTCGTCGTCCCAACAGCCCGGGCCGTGCAGCCACGCGGCGTACGCCGGGTCGCGCACCGCTCGCGCCGCGACCACGCAGGACGCGCCGCACGATCGTGCATCGGGCTGGACCAGCCCGGTCAGCGTCCGCACGTCGAGCGGACGGGTCGGGGAGAGCACCGCACGATGGTGCCACGGATCATCGGTGCTTGCGCGACTGACTAGTAAGACATACTGTCTAGCCATGCCCGAGGACTCCTGGCCCACCGAGTGGATGCGGGGCGTCCTGGCCCTGTGCGTGCTCGCGGTGGTCGCCGAGGAGGAGACCTACGGCTACGCGGTCGCGCAGCGGCTGCGCGAGTCGGGCCTGGGAGTCGTCAAGGGCGGCACCCTCTACCCCGTGCTCACCCGGCTCGAGCAGGAGGGCCTGCTGAGCACCTCGTGGCGCGACGGCGTCGGCGGGCCCGGACGCAAGTTCTTCACCGTCACCGCGGCAGGTCGCGTCGCGCTCGCGGAGCGCGCCGCCGACTGGACGACCTTCACCGAGCGGGCCCGTGACCTGCTCCCCACCAGGAGCGTGAGCCGATGAGCACGACGAAGCAGACCTACACCGACGAGCTGCTCTACGCGCTGCGGATGTGCGACGTGCCGGGCCACCGGATCGCGGAGGCGCTGGCCGAGGTCGACAGCCACGTCGCGGAGACGGGGGAGGACCCGCAGGAGGCCTTCGGACCTCCCCGGCAGTACGCCGCGGAGGTCGCGGCCGCGCTGGGCCACCCCGGCAAGCCGCTGGTGCGCGCCGTGGCGGGCGGTGCGATGACCTACGGCGTCGGGTCGACCGTCGCGGCCTGGCTGCTCCTCGACGGGGCGGTGGCGCTCGGGTCGGGCGAGCCCGGCCTGCTCGGGCTGCCCGGTGTCGCGCTGGTCCTGCTGGGCCTCGCCGTCGGCGCCGTGCTCCTCGTCGGGATGTGGCGTCTCGCCCACGACGACGACGTCCCGGTCAGGGACCCGCGCGACGGCGCCGACATGACCCCGGCCCTGCCCCGCTGGGCGGCACCGGCGATGCTCGCGCCGCCGGTCCTGCTCGTCGTGCTCGCCCTCGTGCTCGCGGTCGCCGCCCGCTGAGCCACCGCCACGGCGTGGCGGTGGAGTAGTTTCGCTGCCCATGGACGTCATCGAGCACGTGCCGAGCCGCGAGGACTACGTCTACACCTTCGGCGGCGTCGCGCCGGTGCTGCGCGTCAAGCCCGGGGCCGTGCTGCGGCTGTGGTCCGACGACGCCTTCGGGGGCGCGCTGCGCAGCGTCGACGACCTCTCGAGCGCCCGGGTCGACCTGCGGTTCGTCAACCCGCAGACCGGGCCGTTCTACGTCGAGGGCGCGGAGCCCGGTGACACGCTCGCGCTGCACCTGGTCGACCTCCAGCCGGCCCGCGACTGGGGTGCCTCGGCGGCGATCCCGTTCTTCGGCGGGATGACCAGCACCGACCGCACGGTCTCGCTGCAGCAGGCGCTGCCGGACACGACGTGGATCTACGAGCTGGACCGCGACCGCCGCACGGTCGCCTTCGCGGCCCGCCACTCCGACCACCGCATCGAGCTGCCGCTCGAGCCGATGCTCGGCACCGTCGGCGTCGCGCCGGCCGGGGGAGAGGTGCGCTCCTCGCTCGTGCCCGACCGTTTCGGCGGCAACATGGACACCCCCGAGATGCGGGCGGGATCGACGGCCTTCCTGGGCGTCAACGTCGAGGGGGCGATGTTCTCCCTCGGCGACGGGCACTACCGCCAGGGCGAGGGCGAGGCCTGCGGCACCGCCGTCGAGGGGGCGATGACGTCGACCGTGATCGTCGAGCTCGTCAAGGGCGGCGCGCCCGCCTGGCCGCGCATCGAGACCGACACCGAGATCATGTCCATCGGCTCCAGCCGTCCGCTCGAGGACGCCTGGCGCATCGGCAACGCCGACCTCGTCGCCTGGGTCGGCGAGCTGTCCGGCCTGCACGTCATGGATGCCTACCAGCTGCTCTCGCAGGTCACGAAGGCACCGGTCGCCAACGTCGTCGACGCCAACTTCTCCATCGCGGTCAAGGCGGCCAAGGACCTGCTGCCGCGCATCGACGTCTTCGGCGGGATCCACGCCGACCTGCGAGCACGCGCCCGCGCGCTCGGCACCCTCTAGAGACAGGCCCCACCCCATGGACCTTGACCTCACCGGCACCCGCGTCCTGGTCACCGGCGGCAGCCGCGGCATCGGACGCGCCATCGTCGAGGCGTTCCTCGACGAGGGCGCCCACGTCGCGTTCTGTGCTCGGGACGGCGACGCCGTCGCGGCGTGCGCCGAGGCGCTCGCCGCACGCGGGACGGCGTACGGCGCCGTCGTCGACGTGGGCGACGCCGAGGCGTTGGCCGCCTGGGTCGAGGAGTCGGCAGCGACCCTCGGCGGGATCGACGTGGTCGTGGCCAACGTCAGCGCCCTGGCGATCCCCGACACCGAGGAGAGCTGGGCGGCGAGCCTCAACGTCGACCTGATGCACACCGTGCGCCTGGTGCGCGCGGCCCTGCCTCACCTCGAGCGCAGCGAGGGCGCCTCGATCATGGCGATCTCGAGCGTCTCCGGGCGGGAGTCCGACTTCGCCTCCGGGCCCTACGGCACGGCGAAGACCGCGATCATCGGCTACGTCCACGGCCTGGCGGTGCAGCTCGCCGGCCGGGGCATCCGCGCCAACACGGTCTCGCCCGGCAACGTCTACTTCGAGGGCGGGGTGTGGGAGGGCATCGAGACCGGCGACCCGGACCTCTACCGGACGGCGATGGAGCTCAACCCCACCGGCGAGATGGGGACGCCGGCCTCGGTCGCGGCGCCCGTGGTGTTCCTGGCCAGCCCCCTGGCCTCCCGGATCAGCGGCACCAACCTGGTGGTCGACGGCGCGCTGACGCGCGGGGTGCAGCTGTAGCCGGGCGGAGGCCGGGTTTCGGCGCGTGAGAGGGTGCCATGGTCACGGATGAGGTCGCACGACGACCGCCACCGTCCCCACCGAACGACGACAGGAGCATCTAGATGAACAAGGCAGAGCTGCGCGAGGCCATCGCGACCAAGAGCGGACTGACCGCGAAGGACGCCGAGGCCGCCCTCGACGCCGTCCTCGAGACGGTCGTCTCGACCGTCGCCGGTGGCGACAAGGTCACCATCGCCGGGTTCGGGACCTTCGAGCCGCGCGAGCGCTCGGCCCGCACCGGTCGCAACCCCCAGACCGGGGAGTCGATCGAGATCGCCGCGAGCACCACGCCGGGCTTCAAGCCGGCCGCGGGCTTCAAGACGGCCGTCAAGGGCTGACCCCACCCCGCTGCGCACGGCGCCGATCCCTCCCGGGGTCGGCGCCGTCGTCGTCCCCGGCTTCCTAGACTCTGCGGGATGGACGCCAGCGAGTACGCCACCTCCGACGCCACCACCCTCGCCGCCCGGGTCGCCGCCGGTGAGGTCACCGCCACCGAGCTCCTCGCCCTGGCCCGCCGACGGCTCAGGACCGTCAACCCCCGCATCAACGCCGTCGTGGCTCCCCTGCGCGCCGTCGCGGACGAGCGGGCCGCCGACCCCGGCCTGGGCGGTCCCTTCGCAGGGGTGCCGTTCCTGGTCAAGGACCTCGGCCAGGAGTACGCCGGGTTCTCGACCTCGGGCGGCTCGAGGGCGCTGGCCGGCGAGGTCGCGACCGAGCACGCGCTGGTCACGCAGCGCTTCCTCGACGCCGGCCTGGTCGTGCTCGGGAAGACCAACACCCCCGAGCTGGGAGCCAAGGCCGTCACCGAGCCCGCGCTGTGGGGTGCCGCCCGCAACCCGTGGAACCTCGCGCACACCCCCGGCGGGTCCTCGGGCGGGTCGGGCGCGGCGGTCGCCGCCGGGGTCGTCCCCGCGGCCGGGGCCAACGACGGCGGAGGGTCCGTGCGGATCCCCGCCGCCTGCAACGGGCTGGTCGGGCTCAAGACCAGCCGCGGGCTCGGACCCTACGGGCCCCAGACCGGCGAGCCGTTGATCGGGATGGCCGTCCAGGGCGTCGTCTCGCGCACCGTGCGCGACAGCGCGGGACTCCTCGACGCGATCGTCGGGCCCGACCCCGGAGCCGCCTACGAGCCCGCCCGGCCCCCGGTGGGGTTCGTCGAACAGCTCGCGCAGGCGCCCGGGACGCTGCGGGTCGGCTACTCCTGGGCCTCGGCGATCAACGCCCACCCCCACCGGGAGGCGATCGCGGCCGTCGAGTCCACGGTCGAGCTGCTCACCGAGCTCGGTCACCAGGTCGACGAGGTCGCCCCGCCGCACGACGACGCGGCGCTCGCGCGGGACTTCCTGACCATCTGGTTCGCCCAGCTGCACGGTCAGGTCAGCGACATCAAGCGGCGCACCGGGGCCACGGACCGGATGTTCGAGCCCGACACGCTGGCCATGGCCGAGCTCGGTCGCTCCGCGGGTGTCGACGCGCTGCTCTCGTCCCTGGCGCGGGTCAACGAGCACACCCGCAGGCTCGCTGCCTTCCACGAGCGCTACGACCTGCTGCTCACCCCCACCCTGGCCACCCCGCCGCCCGAGGTCGGCGCCTTCACGACCCCTCGACGCCTGCAGCGGGCCTCGCGGGTCGTGGCCCGCACCCGCTCCGGCAGGGTCCTCGCCTCCATGGGGGTCCTCGAGCAGCTCATCGACGACAGCCTCTCCTGGGTGCCCTACACCCAGCTGGCCAACCTGACCGGGCGCCCCGCGATCAGCGTGCCGCTGCACTGGACCGACGCGGGCCTCCCCCTGGGCTCGCAGCTCGTCGGCCGTCCCGGGTCGGACGGCCTGCTGCTGCGCCTGGCCGCCCAGCTCGAGCAGGCACGGCCCTGGTCCGGGCGGTACGCCGACCTCGACCCGGCGCTGCCGGCGTACGGCTGAGGAGCCCTCAGCGCGGTGAGACCCGGAGCAGCAGCTGGTGCATCACCGCGACGACCGTGTCCCGGTCGTAGGTCAGGGCGTACTCGAAGCTCCGGTCCAGGTCGGGGCCGTCGTCGCCGAGGTCGCGAGCGAGCAGCGCCGCCGCGAAGTGGGGGCTGAGCACGGCGACGTCCCACTCGCCGAGCACGGGATCGGTGGGGGCGAGGCTCACGCCGCGCACCCCGGGCAGGGGCTCGGCGGGCAGTCCCTGGCCGATGACCATGACGAACCCCGTGCTCTCGACGAGCTGTTGGTAGCGCAGCCGCGTGAGCGCGGTGAAGTGCTCGCTGAGCTGGAACGTCGAGGCGATGACGCTGGTGGGCCCGATCCGCACCGCCTCGCGCTCGAGGTGCTTGCTGAGCTCGATCAGCAGGCGCTTGGGGGCCCGCCGCAGGGCGCGCGTGGACGGCAGGCACGAGAAGGGAGAGCCTGGCTCGGGCGCGGTCGGCGCCGCGTTCGGGGCGGGGTTCGGGAGCCGGACCTGGTGCACGGAGGTGGCCGGCACGACGGGCGACGCGCTCGGGCGGCCGAAGTGCCAGCCCTGACCGAGGGTGGCGCCGAGCGCGAGCGCGGCCTCGACGTGGGCGGCGGTCTCGATGCCCTCGGCCAGCACGAGGGCGCCGGAGGACTCGGCGTAGGCGTTGACCGCGTGCATCACCTGCGCGGCCGCGCTGGTGGGGGCGTCCTGGACCAGGCTCAGGTCGATCTTGACCACGTCGGGTCGCAGCAGGGGCATGAAGGCGAGCGAGGCGGTCTCGACGCCCACGTCGTCCAGCGCGATGCCCCACCCGAGGGCGCGGACCTGCTCGACGGTGCGCAGCAGCTCGGCGGGACGGGAGACCAGGTCGCGCTCGGTGATCTCGACCATGACGCGCAGGGAGTCGTCCACGGCGGCCGCCACGGGCAGGGCCCCGTCGAGCGCCTCCGGCTCGACGTTGACGAAGAGGGTCAGCGGTGCGCTGATCTGGTGCTCGGATGCTCCGCGCAGGGCTGCGGCCCGGCACATCCGGTCGAGGTCGCCGAGCCGACCGGCCGCTCGTGCTGCGTCGAACATGGCCAGCGGGCTGTGCAGGTCGCCCACCGGCCCCCGGGCGAGGGCCTCGAACGCGACCGTGGCGCCGGTGTCGAGGTCGACGATCGGCTGGAAGACGCTGCTGACGTCGCCGTGGTGGAGGACGTCGGTGATCGTGCGGTCGTCGCCGTCGCGGGGCGTGGGGCCGGGACGCGCCCGGGTCGTGTGCTCGTCGGTGAGCATGGGGATGGTGCACCTCGTTGAGAGCTAGACGTCGAAGCAGGACGCGCACCGCACGCGGTCGTGCGGGACGTGCCGCGCACCACGCTAGAAGACATCTGGGGTCCGCTGCAGCCGGTTCGGGTGCGCACCCGCTCACCCGGTGCAGGTGGTCCAGACCAGTGGCCCCGGAGCGCCCGGCGACCCCGTTTACCCACTTCTGGGGTCAGCCCTGTCCGGCGAGCGTGGTGATCCTCGCCAGACCCGTGTCGCCCGTGACGCTCTCGCACCCGACCGCCTCGGCCCGCGCCACGACGGCGGGCTGCTCACGCAGCAGGGCGAGCCCACGGCGTACGAGCACGAGCGGAGGCTTGCGGCGCTCGCTCAGGTCGCGCGCGAGGCGGCGGGTGAAGGTGAGCAGCCGGTGCTGGGTCACGCAGTACGCCGCGGCGAGCAGGCCGCGGGCGCGGCACTCCTCGACGATCTCGGCGGCGAAGATGCCCTCGGCCGCGAACAGCGCCGAACCACCCAGATCGAGGACCTGCGTGCCGGTGCGCGAGCTCGTGGAGATGTCGTAGACCGGTACGTCCGCGCGACCGGTCGCGCACAGCCGCTCGACCAGGACGAGCGCGGCGTCGTGGTCCCACGATCCGGGGGCGTCCCAGTCGACGAGCCCGGCGTTCTGGCCCTGCGTGATCCGGGGGAGTCCCTCGGCGTCGCCCTCGCGGTAGAGGTCGTCGAGGCGCAGCACGGGCAGTCCGCTGCGGGCGGCGAGACGGGACTTGCCGGCCCCGGAGGGGCCGGCGAGCACCACCACCTGCGCCTGCACCCGGTCATCCTCCCAGAGCCGGAGGTCGATCTGACATCCGGTGTCGAGCAACCGTTGACACTAGAACACATGTTCTATAAGATGTTGGCATGACGATCACCGACGAGCTCTGTGGCCTGACCGCCGCGCTCGTCGCGAGCCCGGTCGACCCCGGTGGTCACGACCCGGCTGCCGACACCGAGCGGGTCGAGGCGATCGCCGCGATGGAGCGACTCAAGTCGGCGCTCTGCGCCGCCCAGGCCGACCTCGCCGTCGGGCTCGACGCCTCGGTGCGCGAGCAGCAGCGCGTGGCCGGCGTCGCAGCGGCCCGCCGTGGTCGCGGGGTGGCAGCCCAGATCGCCCTCGCACGCAGCGAGTCGCCCCACCGTGGACAGATACTGCTCGGGCTGGCCAAGGACCTTGCCACCGACCTGCCGTGCACCCGGGAGGCGTTGCGCGAGGGCACTCTCAACGAGTTCCGCGCGATGCTCGTGGCGCGCGAGACCGGCTGCCTCGACCACGAGCAGCGCGCCCGGGTCGACGATGAGATCTGCGGTGCGCAGGCCGACGGCACGCGGGCGGACCTCGACGGTGTCGGCACCGGTCGTCTCGTCGGCGCGCTGCGCAGGCGCTGCTACGCCCTCGACCCCGCCGCGGTCGTACGTCGCGCCCGCCGCGCAGAGTCCGAGCGCCGCGTCAGCGTGCGCCCGGCGCCCGACACGATGGCGTACATGACCGGGCTGCTGCCGATGGTGCAGGCGATCGCGGCGCACGTCGCGATCGGCAAGGAGGCCGACCGGCTGCGCAGCGAGGGTGACCCGCGCTCACGCGGTCAGCTGATGGCCGACCTGATGGTCGAGCGGCTCACGGGCCAGGAGGTCGCCGCCGCGGTGCCGGTCCGCCTCGACGTCGTGATGTCGGACGCCTCCGCGTTCGGCGGCGGCCACGAGCCGGCGACGATCCCCGGCTTCGGGCCGGTGCCCGCCCAGGTCGCGCGCGAAGCAGTCGCCCGTGCCACGGACGACGTGCAGGCCTTCATCCGCCGTCTCTACGCCGACCCCGCCGGCAACCTCGTCGCGATGAGCACGCAGCAGCGGCTCGTCACCGACGGCCTCGCCGCCTACCTCGCCCTCCGCGACCAGGGTCTGTGCCGCACGCCGTGGTGTGACGCCCCCGCCCGGCACTGCGACCACGTCGTGCCGGCGTCCGAGGGTGGTCCGACCAGTGGTGAGAACACCCAGGGTCTCTGCGAGGCGTGCAACCACGCCAAGCAGGCCCCCGGGTGGCGACAACGCACCGTCATCGACCCGAGCGGTCGCCACACCGTCGAGACCGTCACCCCGACCGGCCAGCGACACCGCTCGCGGGCGCCTTCTCCGCCACAGCCCGCCCGACTGCAGCGGATCTGAGCTCAGGTGACGATGTCGGGGTCGTCCTCGATCCCGGACCTCGCTGCGGTGCGCGCGCGGTTCTCCGCGCGGCGGTCGACGAACTGCGTGGCCTGGGCGTCGAGCTTCTCCAGGAACGCCGCAAGGTCCTCGCGCGCCTGCTCGCCGGCCGCGCCGAGCCCCGTGCGGTCGAAGTAGTCCCAGTGCCGCAGGATCGGCATGATCACCTCGTCGTGGTGCAACCGGTTGTCGTAGATGCCGGCCTTGGCGATCACCATCGAGCTGCGCCGGAAGCCCGCCATCGTCGCGCCGGGCATCTCGAAGCCGATCACCTCGTCGGCGATCGCCCGCATGGTCTCGTCGGGCGCGATCTCGAGCGCCGCCGAGACGATGTTGCGGTAGAAGAGCATGTGCAGGTTCTCGTCCTTCGAGATCCGCGCGAGCATCTGGTCCGCGATCGGGTCCCGGGTCACCTTGCCGGTGTTGCGGTGCGAGACCCGGGTCGCGAGCTCCTGGAACGACACGTACGCCACGGCCTCCAGCGCGGTCTTGTCGCCGGAGTCGTAGCCGGAGGTCATGTAGTCCATCCGGGCCCGCTCGAGCTCGACGGGGTCGACCGCGCGGGTGACGAGCAGGTAGTCGCGCATCGCGATCCCGTGCCGGTTCTCCTCGGCCGTCCATCGTCCGACCCAGGTGCCCCACGCGCCGTCGCGTCCGAAGCGGGTGGCGATCTCGCGGTGGTAGGAGGGCAGGTTGTCCTCGGTGAGCAGGTTGGTGAACATGGCGGCCTTGGCGGTCTCCGAGAGCGTCGAGTCCTCCGGCGCCCAGTCCTCGCCCCCGAGGAACGCGAAGTCGCGCCCCTGGCTCCACGGCACGTAGTCGTGCGGGTGCCACTCCTGGGCCATCGAGAGGTGGCGGTCGAGGTTCTCGGCCACGACGGGCTCGAGCTGCTCCAGCAGGTCGTTCGTGGCCATGGTGCCTCCAGTGCTCGTCGTGATCTGACTCACCGTACGCCGGTCGGGACCCCTGCGGGACGGGCGCGACGGCGGCGCTGCCGCAGGAGCGCGGGCAGGGTGAGGACGACCCCGAGACCGGCGACGGCGACGAGCCCTCCTCGTGGTCCGGCCACCGCGGAGAGCGGACCGGCCAGCAGAGATCCGAGCGCGAGGGCGCCCACGTTGAGCTGGTCGTAGATCCCGAACACCCGGGCCAGCGTGCCGCTGTCGGTCCCACGCTGCAGCAGCGTCACCGCAGCCACCTCCGCCACCAGGGTCGTCCCACCGGCGACCGCGACGACCACCACGCCGGCCGCAGTGGTGCCGACCGCTCCCAGGACGACGAGCGTGACGCAGAAGCCGAGCAGGGTCACGACCAGGACCACACAGACCCGGTCGCCGCGGGTGAGGCGGTTGACGACGAGCATCGACGCCAGGGCCCCCGCGGTCAGGGTGGCGTTGAGCGGGCCGAGCAGGCTCGTGCCCCCGGGCGCCGCGTCGGCGAGCAGCACGATGGCCACGACGAGGTAGCCGTAGAGGAAGTTGTCGAGCACGGCGAGGCTCATGGGTCGGCGGATCTCGGGCCGCCGGACCACGGCGCCGACCCCGGCGAGGAGGTCGCCCAGCCAGCTGGTCGGCTGGGACCGCACCGGTCGGGGGAGACGCACGGGCGCGGCGGCGGTGCCGGCGACAGCGAACAGGACAGCGGCGACGAGCACCGCCCGCTCCGTGCCCGCTCCGGCCACGACGAGCAGCCCGAACACCCCGGGCCCGCCGATCCAGGTGACGTTCTCGACGCAGGTGACGAGCGCGTTCGCGGGCGGCAGGTCGTGGTCCGGCACGCACTCCGGGGTGGCCGCGGCGAGCGAGGGGTACGACGGCGTGGCGGCGACCGCGACCAGCGCCGTGACACCGACGACGGCGGCGACCGGCCAGCCGACGGCCGTGCCGATGACGAGCCCGAGCGCGAGGGCCGCCCGCACCCACGCGGCGCCGGCCAGCACGGCACTGCGTGAGCGGCGGTCGGCCAGGACGCCGGCAAAGGCCGAGCACAGGGCGTACGGCGCGAACGCCAGTGCGACCGTGACGGAGACCCAGACGCCGGACCGGGTCTCCGCCAGGACGTGGACCCCGACCGCGAGCGTGAGGACGAGCTGCCCGACCGTGGCCACCCCGTGCGCGAGGCAGAGCCGGCGGAACGGCCGGCTCGCCAGGGCCGACCGGAAGCCAGGGGGGTTCACTGATGGACCTCGTGCAGGGGCGCGAACCCGTTGAAGCCGACCGAGGAGTACGTCGTGGTGTAGGCGCCGGCCGCATGGAGGTGCAGGCGGTCGCCGACCCTGAGGTCGAGCGGCAGCGGGGGACGGTGCTGCTGGTAGAGGACGTCGACGCTGTCGCAGGTCGGACCGGCCAGGACGACGCCCTCGGTCGGTCCGCGGAGCGGGCGCCCGTCGCGGTGCGCCGTGATCCGGTAGCGGATCGCCTCGCCCATCGTCTCGGCCAGCCCGGAGAACAGGCCGACGTCGACGTACACCCAGCGCCGGCCGGCACGCTCGGAGACGAGGACCACCTCGGTCTCGAGGGTGCCGGCGTCGGCCACGAGCACCCGACCCGGCTCGGCCATGAGGGGCGGCAGGTCCGCACCGAGGTGGTGCTGGAGCGCCGCCGTGATCGCGGTGCCGAAGGCCGCCACCTCCGGCGTCGGTTCGGCGGCATGGGCCGGGAAGCCGCCGCCGAGGTCGACGACGGCGAGGTCGCCGCCGTGGGCCCGTACGAGGGCGCGGAGCCGGGCGGTCGTGGCCAGCGGCTCGTCCCACGCCGTCACGTCGTGCTGCTGGCTCCCGACGTGGAAGCAGACGCCCACCGGGTGGCCGTGGGCGAGCGCCCGGAGGAGCAGCCGGGCGGCGGTCACCTCGTCGCAGCCGAACTTCTGGTCGAGCGCCCAGTCGGCCCCGGCCCCGCTGGTGGCGATCCGCACCAGCAGCACGGCACCCGGTGCCAGGGCGATCAGCTTGTCGAGCTCGGCGTCGCAGTCGACGGCGAACCGGCGTACGCCGCGGGCGTGGGCCTCGGCGATGTCGGCGGGCTTCTTGACCGTGTTGCCGTAGGAGATCCGCGCCGGATCGGCGTCCACGGCGAGCACGGCGTCGATCTCGCCGGGGCTCGCGACGTCCCATCGGGCGCCCTCGTCGAGGAGCGTGTGCAGCACCAGCGGTGACGGGTTCGCCTTGACCGCGTAGTGCAGGTCGACGCCCGGCAGCGCAGCGCGCAGCAGGCGGTAGGACGCACGGACCGTCGTCAGGTCGACGGTGAGCCTCGGCGTCGCCGGGAGGCCCGTGTGCTGCCGGCCGGGGGAGAGGAACGAGGCGATCGTCACGGGTGGCTCCTTGTCGTCCGTCGGCGGCCCGCGCACGCGATGCCGTCCTGGAGACAAGGAACCGGTGGATCCGGCGGTGATACCTCCGCCCACTCGAAGTGAGTCGTCGATCGCTCAGCGGCGCCCGGGGGTCCGGGGCGTCGTGGTGACCAGGAAGGAGAGAGCCGCGGCGACCGCGCAGAGGGCGCTCCCGGCCCACCAGGCGTAGGTGTAGCTCCCGAAGGAGTCGCGGATGACGCCGGCCCCGAGCGCTGCTGCTGCTGCTCCGAGCTGGTGGGAGGCGAAGACCCAGCCGAAGACGATGGTGCCGCGCTCGCCGAAGATCTGTCGACACAGCGCAGCGGTCGGCGGCACGGTGGCTACCCAGTCGAGACCGTAGACGATGATGAAGAGGACCATGCTGGGGTGAACGGTGGCCGACAGGAGCCAGGGAAGGATCAGCAGTCCGACCCCGCGGAACACGTAGTAGCCGAGGAGCAGCTTGCGGGGGTCGACCTTGTCGGTGAGCCACCCCGAGGCCACGGTCCCGACGATGTCGAAGACACCGACCACGGCGAGGAGACCGGCTGCTGTCGTCGTCTCCATGCCGTGGTCGTGGGCCGAGGGGATGAAGTGGATGCCGATCAGACCGTTCGTCGTGGCGCCGCAGATGGCGAAGGCGCCCGCGAGCGCCCAGAACGCCCGGTGGCGTGAGGCATGGCTCAGACCTTCGATCGCCCGGCGGGTGGCGCCGCCCTCGGCTCGAGCCGGTGTGACGTAGTCGGGCCCGGCGCCGTAGGGCAGGAGACCCAGGTCCTCGGGGTGGTCGCGCAGGAACAGCCAGACCAGCGGGACCACGGCGAGCGCCGCGCCGGCGACGACCAGGGACGCCGAGCGCCAGCCGGCGTTGTCGGCGAGATAGGCGACGACGGGGAGGAAGATGAGCTGTCCGGTGGCGGAGCCCGCCGTGAGCGCGCCCATCACCAGGCCGCGCCGGCGGACGAACCACCGGTTGGCGACGGTGGCGGCGAAGACCAGAGCCATGGAGCCGGTGCCGAGGCCGATCAGGAGTCCCCAGAACACGATGAGCTGCCAGGACGCCGTCATGAAGACGCTGCCGCCGGCGCCGAGAGCGACCAGGGTCAAGGCGCTGGCGACGACCTGGCGGACCCCGAACTTGTCCATCAGCGCCGCGGCGAACGGCGCGGTGAGACCGAACAGGACCAAGTTGATGCTGACCGCCAGCGACATCACGCTGGTCGACCAACCGAACTCGTCGTGCAGGGGCACGAACAGGGCGCCCGGCGCCGCCCGGAACCCAGCCGCACCGATGAGCGCGACGAAAGCCACCATGCCGACGACCCACGCCGGGTGCAGGCGCCGCCGGCGCGGCGGCGCGGACGGGTGAGGCTCCAGGCTCGAGCGAGTCATCGTGTCAGTGCTACTTTCTTGGAGAAAGTTAGTTTCCGAGGACCGTACCCCACTCCCTGCCCGCTCCCAGCGAAAGTACGACGCCGTGCCCCTGCGATCCGACTGGTCCGAGGAGCTCTGCCCGGTGCAGCGTTCGCTCGACGTGCTGGGCGACCCGTGGGTCCTGCTGATCATGCGAGACGTGCTGCACGGGCACGGACGCTTCGACGAGCTCCGATCGAGCCTGGGCATCGGTGAGGCCGTGCTGAGCCGTCGGTTGCGGGCGATGGTCGCCTCCGGACTCCTGGTGCGCGTCGACTACGCAGACCATCAGCGCACCCGCCAGGGCTACGCCGCCACCCCGGCCGGCGCGGAGATCCTGCCGATCCTGCAGCAGCTCGCGGTGTGGGCCGAGCGTCACACGGTGATGCCAGCGGGAGGCGAGCACATGGCGATGGTCCACCGGGCCTGCGGCCAGGAGACCACCCAGGGTCAGGTCTGCAGCGCCTGCGGCCGGGTGCTCGTGGCCGAGGAGATGGCGTGGGTCAAGCCGTGGAGGGGCGCCGTCGACCATCTCGTCGGCCCCGGCGTCCTCGCTGCCGCACCGAGGGACTGAGCGCCTCGACGCGCCGCTGCGGACGCAGTCCTGCCGTCCTCAGAACATGGTGTGCTGCGTGCTGACGGCTCCGAGCTGTTGCAGGAGGCCGAGCTGATCCAGCTGGGCGCCACCGCCGACGCGGCGACCGTCGCGCATGACGTCGACGGCGATGCCGGACATCGCAACATCGCGGCCGGTGGGGGCGACACCGAGGAAGTCGCCCTCGTGCCTGCCACGCATCGTCAGCACGGTGACGACCTTGTCCTCGGTCCCGAAGATGTCATGCACTTCCATGTGGAACCCGACGAAGGCCGCGCGGTAGGCGAGTCACCGTTGTTCCACGCTCGCTCGATGAAGTCGCTGACCGCTGCGACGTTCTCCTCCACTCCCACCGCGTTCTCCCGCTCCGCGTCAGGCCTCCGCAGAAGCCATGGCCCACCTGGTCCACTGATCAAACGAGATCGGAGGGACCACGTCAAGGGCGGCGAGACAGGCGCGGTGGGGCAAACCCGACGCGATGACTACCCGCGGGTAACCAGGTGAGACCATGGCCCATGAGCGCGCCCACGTTCGACTGGACGGTTCCGCACACCGACGAGCGCACCGTCCGTCGGCCGCTGCGGCCGGGCGACGACCCGTTCTACGACGCGCCGTCCGACGTCGCCGCGATGGCGCCCGGCACGATCGTGCGCAGCCGGCAGGTTCGGATCGCGTTCCTGGGGCTCGTCACCCAGCGGGGGCTGACCGCGTGGCAGCTCGCCTACCGCAGCACCGACCTGCACGGACGGCCCGAGGTCGCCGTGACCACGGTCCTCGTACCGCGCGGGCACGACCCGCAGAGACCCCAGCGGCTCGTGGCCTACCAGTGCGCGATCGACGCCGTCTCCGACCGGTGCTTCCCCTCCTACGCCCTGCGCCCGGGGGCCCGGGCCTGGGGTGCGCTGCCGCAGCTCGAGCTCACGATCGTCACCGGCCTGCTCGACCAGGGGTACGTCGTCAGCCTCTGCGACCACGAGGGACGCGCCGGCTACTTCGCCGCGCCGCGCGAGCCCGGCTACCGCGTGCTCGACGGGATCCGCGCCGCGATCGCGTACCCGCCCACCGGGATGACCCGGGAGACGCCCGTCGGGCTGTTCGGCTACTCCGGTGGCGGCATGGCCTCGTCCTGGGCGGCAGAGATGGCGCCGGGGTACGCCGGCGAGATCCCGCTCGTCGGGGCCGTCCTGGGTTCACCGGTCGGCGACCCCGGCGAGGCCTTCATCAAGCTCAACGGGGGGCTGAACGCGGGTCTGCCTGCCCTCGTCGTGGCCGGTCTGCGTCACGCCTACCCCGGTCTCGGCGAGATCGTGCGCCGCTACACCCACGCCGACGGCATCAGGCGCCTGGACCGTCTCCAGGAGATGACGACGACGGAGGCCGTCGTGCGCTTCGCCTTCGACGACTTCGACGACTTCGTCGAGCCGCCCCTGGCCGACGTGCTCGCCGAGCCGGAGGTGGTCGAGGTCTTCGACGACCTCCGTCTCGGCCTCACCGCCCCGCAGTGCCCGGTCCTGGTCGTGCAGTCGGTCCACGACCAGATCATCGACGTCGCCGACGTCGACGGGCAGGTCGCGCGGTACGTCGACGCGGGGGTCGAGGTGAGCTATCTGCGCGACCTGCTCAGCGAGCACATCTCGCTGATGATCCTCGCCCTACCGGCGATGACGGCCTGGCTCGAGAAGCGCTTCGAGGACGACTCGGCGTCCGTCACGACGAGCACCCGCACCGTCGCCTCGATCGCGCTCTCGCCACGGACCTGGCCGGGCTACGTCCGGATGATCGTCGCCACGGCGAAGACGGCGACCGGCCGCGCCGGCTGACGGCGCAGCGCCCGCTGCCGCGATCGCTCATGGCGCGACGGTAGGGCGGTGTGGGCCGCCTCCCCACCGTCGAGGCCGGATGGACCCGGCCGATCGTCCTGGCGGTCGAGGGATTCCGTCTACAGGGGGAGCACGGCTCGGACCCGGCCGCCTTCGACGCTGAGGTGTCCGCCGAGCTCCAGGGCGCGTTCGGTCATCGAGGTGATGCCGACGCCGGGCGTCCAGGGACCGCGGTGGGTGCCGCTGTCCTCGACCGTCACCCGCAGTGCGTCGTCGACTATCTGCAGGGTGACTGTTGCCGCGTCGGCTCGGCTGTGACGCGTCGAGTTGGTCAGTGCCTCCATGACGATGCGGTAGGTGGCCACCTCCACGGCCGCCGGTAGCTGGTGGTCGGAGTCACCGAGGATCGTCACCTTCAGGGACGCTCCGCCGTCGATGCGGAGGGCGGCTGCCTGGATCCGGAGGGACTCGATCAGGCCGACCTCGTCGAGTGCCGGCGGCCGCATCCCGAAGACGAGCTCTCGCACTTCGCGCATCGCGGTCACTGTCTCGGACCTCACGCGGGCGAGGTGGATGGTCAGGGCGTCCGGGTCGCCCGTGGAGAGCTTCGCGGCGTCGGCCGTGAACGCGATGCCGGACAGCCGGGGTCCGAGACCATCGTGCAGGTCGCGTCGCAGGCGTCTGCGTTCCTCCTCCCTGGCGGTGGTCGCTGCGGTACGGGCTTGTTGGAGCCCCGCAGCGAACGCGCGGGCTCGTACGGTCTGGGCGAGCAGCGGAGCAGCGAGCGAGAGCACCGTGTGGTCGGCCGAGGTGAGCCGGAAGTCGCCTGGTCGTAGCCCGACGACCAGGTCGCCGATGCGTTCTCCGTCGGCCAGGAGGGGCTCCACGTGGCAGTGCTCGGTCGCTGCACCCGAGGTGGTGGTCGCGAGCCCGTCGAGGCGCAGCTCCGCATAGGGCAGGACGAGTGCTGTGCGTATCGTCTCGAGGGCCCGTTCTGTGTCGTCCCCGACGCCGAGCGCCACCCGTCCGGCGGCGACTCGTGGGTCGGGACGGACCCCGAAGAGGAGCTCGTCTGCGACCAGGCGGAGCTGTCTGCGCAGCGGCTCCAGTGCGAAGGCCGTGCCGAGGGCGACGATTCCCGCCGCAGGTTGCGAGAGCTCGCCGGATCCTAGGGGCTCGAGAGCGAGGGTGCAGACCCGGAACAGGGCGAAGACGCCGACGGCCGCGAGCGTGTTGGTGGCGAGGGCGGCAACCACCCCGCGTACGTCGATCGTCCCGGGCCGCGCGGTGCCCACCCATGCCGCTGCGCCGATGAGAGCGAACAGGGGCAGGTAGACCGCGACCACGAGCGGAGGCGCTCGGAACATCCCGACGACGAACCCGGCGAAACAGACGCCCACGCACGCGACCAGCACCCAGGACAGGGCCCTCCTGTCGACGGGATCTGCGTTCTCGAGCCGCCACCAGGCATGCAGGAGCGGGAAGGCAGCCACGACGGGTGCGATCGCCTCAGCCGTGGCGACGGAGTCGGACAGCCACATGAGGGGTGGCAACGCGAGGACGGCGGTGGCGGCGAGCACGCTGGGCCAGTCGAGGCGAACCTGTGGATACGTCATCACGGAGAGGGCGAGCAGCTGGCCGCCGAGCGCCAGCCAGAGCGATGGCGAGTGGCCGGCCTGAGACAGCACCGGTGCGGTCATCGTGGCAACGCCTGCGGCGCCCATCAGGGCGCCGGTGGCCCGGGTGGAGGATCTGGTGCTCAACGCGCAGCCCCAGCCGGCCAGGCCGATGCCGGTGACCGCCAGGGACACGGCGACGACGACGGGCACCGCATCTCCGGTCATGGCGACTGGCCCAGACCCGATGCTCGGGCACGGAGAACGGCCGCGGTCCGGTCTGCGACGCCGAGCTTGGTGAAGATGGTGGTGAGCTGGTTGCTGACCGTCTTGGGGGAGAGGAACAGCAGGCTGGCGATGTCACCGGTTCGACGACCCGCTGACAACAGCTCGAGGATCTCCCGCTCTCGTGGCGTCATCTGGGGGAACGGGTACGCCGCCTCGTCGGGGCGCGGACCTTGTGCGAGGTAGTCGAGCATCCTGCCGGCGATTCCCGGTCCGAACACCGCTTGGCCACTGACCACGGCCCTCGCGGCGGCGGCGACCTCCTCGTGGCCGGCGTCCTTGAGGAGGTAGCCCTTCGCGCCGGCCTTCATCGCGGCGAAGACGGTGGCGTCGTCGTCGTGCATCGTGAGCATCAGGACGGCGCACTCGGGGGCCACCTCGTGGATCTGGCGGGTGGCCTCGACGCCGTTCGAGTGCGGCATGCGGACGTCCATCAGCACCACGTCGGGACGCAGGGCCGCCACCTGCGTCACTGCCTCGTCACCCGTTCCCGCCTCCCCGACGACCTCGAACCCGTCGAGGCGCTCGAACACGGCGGCCAGACCGTCGCGCACCACAGCATGGTCGTCGACAAGAACGATGCGTATCGCCATCAGCCCATTATCAGCCTCGCGGCACCGGTGCGTGAGGGAAAGGCTCCCTGGGAAAGGGAATGGATCCACCTAGCCTCGGGACACGGGCGAACCCGACGATCTGTGGACCGGCCCGACTGGGCACCGAACACCGGAAGGAAAGTCCATGACACACATCAGCGGCCCACGCAGGGCCGGACACGTGCTCGGCATCATCCTCGGCGTCATCCATCTCGGCTCGCTCGCCGCCCCGTCAGACGGCGACGGCTCCGGGCCACCTCTGGCCGTGCTCGCGATCGGGGCGGTGATCGGGGTGGCTGTGGTCGCGCTGCTGATCCATTCCTGGCGTCGCGACCAGCGCGGATCACGGCGCTTCGCGGCAGTCCTCCTCGTCCTTGCGGCACTAGGGGCGCTGCCCGGTCTCCTGGTCGCCGACGTCCCCGCGATCCTCCAGCTGGGCGCCGCCATCGTGGTCCTGATGACGATCGCCACGGTCGTGCTGCTGTTCTACCCGCAGCGCGCACCCTCGGGCGTGGTGAGCGCAGGATGAAGCGCCTGCTGCTCATCCTGTTGGCCGCCGCCGGCCCCTTGTTCGTGGCCGGACTGCGCTACCTCGTGCCGTACTACCAGGCGAACGACAACGCTGCGGCCGCTGCCGACGTGGCATCGCACGCAGATGCTCAGAACCTGGTGCTCTGGCTGGGACTAGGCGCGATGCTGACCCTGGTGCCCGGGCTCGTCGCACTGTGGCCCAGGATGCCTGCGGGCAGGCTCCGCGACGTCGGGTTCTCCCTGGCGTTGGTGGGTTATCTCTGCATCCCCGGTCTGCTCGTCACAGACCACGTCCTCTGGCTCGGTGCGAGCCAACACCTCTCGGCCGGCTCGACTGGTCAGCTCGTCGACGGACTCCACACGAGCGCGTTGGTGCAGATGGGCATCTTCGTCCCGACCCACATCATCGGGATCGTGCTCGTCGGTCTGTTGGCCCTGCGTCGCCACCTGGTTCCTGGCCCGGTTGCGTGGCTCCTGATGGTCTCCCAGCCACTGCACCTGGCCGCCATCATCTCCGGCCTTCCGGTCGTAGACCTGCTGGCGTGGACCCTCACTGCCGTCGGAATGGGGTGGCTCACGATCAACCTGACGAGGAAGCGGGAGCCGTTCGAGCAAGAGCCGAGCAAGCGTGACCACGACGAGCGCGGACTGACCCGTCACGACAGACTCCAGGAGACCTCATGAACGAGCACGTGTCCCCCTGGCTGCCAGCCGGGTGGCAGCACCCCAGCCGGGTCGAGCTCCCGACCGGGCACCATCTGCGACCGATCCGCGCCGAGGACACCGAGCTCGACATGCCGGCCGTCATGGGTTCGCGGGAACGGCTCTGGGCGATCTACGGGGAGGCGTGGGGCTGGCCCCCGGCCGACATGACCGCCGAGCAGGACCGGGAGGACCTCCAGCGTCACGCGGAGGAGATGGCGGCGAACGAGTCGTTCAACTACGCGCTCTTCGACGCCGGTGAGACCGAGCTGATCGGCTGCGTCTACATCGATCCCACCGACAAGGCCGGCGCCGACGCCGACATCTCGTGGTGGGTCCGCGACGAGTACCGCGGCTCACCCGTGGAGTCTGCTCTCGACGACCTCGTGCCTGCTTGGATCGCCGACGTCTGGCCGCTGGCCACCCCGCGCTACGTCGGACGTGACCTCAGCTGGGCTGAATGGCTGGCGATCCCGACGAGAGCCTTGATGGTCGTCCGCGGGCTTCGATCGACGTGGTCGCGGGGGCTCGGCTCAGGTGCCTTCCCGGTGCCGGTCTGCCCACATGCGAAGGTCGCGGAAGTCGACGACAGCCAGGTGAGCCGCTGCGATGAACTGGGCCAGGTCGCCCCCGCTGACTTCCCAGATGTCGTCCATGATCGTGGCCGACGGCGACGGTTCGCCGTAGCAATCGTGCCACGCGAAGTCGAGCAGAGACAGCGCATCAAGGGCGGCTTCTGCGTCCTTGCCGAAGACGTCGGCGGCCTGCTGCCTCCTCGCGGTTCTTCGGTCCGCACTGCTCGTCACCATGAGTGGAGTCTGACATCTGCGACGCACGCCTCGTGACCTTGGTGTGCCGGTGCCCGCTTCGCCGCTAGCCTTCGGGACCGCCTACCGAGCTGGTGGTGACGGGCCGGACAGCCACGCGGTCGGCGTACGCCACCCTGGCCGGGGGATGAGGGGGCTCGCGGCCTCCGCCGGGTCAGGCACGAGAGGTCGGAGGGACGGGCGATGGGCTTGCGGCAGGTCGAGCTGCTCGGCGGCACCATCGAGTGCGACGACACCGGTGGATCCGGCCGCGTGGTCGTGCTGTGTCACGGGCTGCTGATGGACGGTTCGGTCTGGGACCTCGTGCTGCCGCATCTCGATGGTCGCCTGCGTGTGGTCAGGCCCGTGCTTCCGGTGGGTGCGCACCGATGGCCGATGCGACCCGACGCCGACTTGTCGCTGCGTGGGCAGGCCATGATGCTGGCGGAGCTGCTCGAGGTGCTCGACCTGCGCGACGTGGTTCTCGTGGTCAGCGACACAGGGTTCCCGTTGCTGCTGGCCGCCGAGGGGCATCCGCGGGTCGGGGCCCTGGTGATGCTGCCTTGCGAGGCCTTCGACAACATCCCGCCCGGACTGCCGGGGAGAACGGTCGCGCTCGCCGCCCGCATCCCGGGCGGGGTCCTGGTCGCCGCCGCTGCGCTGCGCATCCCGTTCGCGTCCCGGCTGCCGTTCACGCTCGGCCCGATGTCGCGACGACCGATCGACCGTGCTCTGCTGCGCCGCTGGACCTCACCACTGCTGAGGGACCGGGCTGTGCGTCGCGACCTGGTGAAGTACGCGACCGCGCCCGACTTCTCGTCCATCGCCGCGGCCTGCCACGCACTGTCCGGCTTCGACCGGCCCTCGGTGCTGCTGTGGTCACGCACGGACCGGATGATGCCCTTCGCCCACGCTGTCGCGCTGTCGCGCTCCATGCCGCAGGCCACGTTGGTGGCCTTCGACGACGGCGGGTCGTTGCTCCAGATCGACGAGCCGATCCGGGTCGCGGCCGAGATCAACGGCCTGGCCGTGCGCTGAGAACTTCGACGACGACGCTCCGGGTGCGCACGTCACGGTCATCGACACATCGGCCGGGAGGCAACGCGGGGGGTCGTGGTGACGACGTGGCAACCGGTGGCGGCCCCGTGCCGCCGACCTCAGTGGGTGGCGTGCTCGTAGTTCGACGGTGACCCGGCCATCAGCTGGCGCGCTGCGACCCCGATGACGGCGCTGTAGGTCGGGTAGGCGAACTCCACTCGCGCGAGCGTCGCGACGTCGATGCCCGCTGCCATGGAGGCGGTCACCGCCGAGACCACTTCGATCGCCTGCTCGCCCACTGCGTGTGCGCCGAGGACCAGCTCGCGCCGGCCGTCGGTGATCAGCTTCAGGAATCCGCGCGTGCGGTCGTCGATGACCGGTCGTTCCATGCGGGCGTAGTCGACGTACGCGACGCCGAAGGCCATGTCCCGGTCACGGGCCTGCTCCTCGGTGAGGCCCACTCCCGCATAGTCCGGGTCGGTGAACCCGCCTGCGGGCAACAGGTGGTGCGGTGTTCGGGTCGTGGCCCCGAGGACGGCGTTGCGGGCCGCAGCTTCGGCCTCGAAGTGCGCCGCCTGCACGAGCATGGCCTGCTGGTTGGCGTCGCCCGCAGCGTAGATGTGCTGCACGTTGGTCCGCAGGTGAACGTCGACGGGGATGGCGCCGCGCGACGCGGTCACCCCGGCGGCCTCCAGCCCCAAGCCCTCGATGGACGCGGGCCAGCCGGTGGCCGTGATCACCGCGTCGTAGGTCGACCGACGCTCCTCGCCGCCGCAGCGCCAGGTCAGCTCGATCCCGTCGTCGGAGCGCACCAGGGAGACGACACCCTCCAACGACGTCTCCACCCGGACCCCCTGCTCGACGAAGGCCTGGAGCACCGCGGCGGACACCGCCACGTCGGTGTGCGCCAGGATCCGCGGCGCGACGTCGAGCAGGGTGACCTCCGCGCCGAGCGCCCCGAAGACGGTGACCAGCTGCGCGCCCGTGTTACCGGCGCCCACGACAGCCAGTCGGCGCGGCACGGAAGGCAGGTCGAGGATCTGCTCGGGCAGGGTCGCGAGCTCGGCCCCGGGAATCGGAAGCCGCCGCGAGTGCCCGCCGACACAGATGACGACCGATTCCGCGCGAACCCGGCGGCCCGTGGCTGCGAGCTCCACCTCGTGCGGGCCCGTGAAACGGGCTCGGCCCTCCAGCAGGAGGTCGACCCCCGCGGCGGCCAGCTTGTGCGGTTCGGCCTTCGCCTCGTGCACTCGCTCGACCGTGGCCCGCACCCGCGCGACCGTCACGGGCCAGTCCACGGCCTGCTCGGACACCGTGATCCCGTAGCTGTCGGCGGTGCGGACCTCGCGCATCAGCCGTGCCGTCTTCGCCAGCACCCGAGTCGGCACGCAACCACTGTTCACGCAGGTGCCGCCCGTGCGTGACTGCTCCGCCACGGCGACGGTGGCGCCGAGCTCGGCGGCGCGCAGAGCAGCCGCCGTGCCCGCGGGCCCGCCGCCGATGACCAGGAGATCGTAGGAGTCGCTCATCGCGACGACAGTTTCCCACCGCGAAGGCCGCTACCCGCATCACCCCTGTCGTGCCGCGGCGGCCCCGCAGACGCATGGCTGCGTGATCCGGTCGAGAGGGCAGCTGCAGCTCGGGGCAGCCCTGGCGATGAGACACGTGCGGCTGTGTGACGTGCCGTTGACCGTGAATCAGGTCAGCGGCGAGCGCACCCGCCAGGTTCGTGAGCGAGACTGACTGCATGACTGGTGTTGTGCCCGCGGCGGACGCGGAACCAGCACGATGGCTCGTCCGCAGCGATGTCGACGGGTGGGACCTCGTGCGCTACGGCGCACCAGGTTTCGAGGTGTACGTGCGGATCGCGCTGAGCGACCGTGTCGACCGCGAGGGCGAGGACCCGTCGATGCGCGAGGCGCTCGAGACACTGGCCGGTCACACCACCACCCCCGAGCGTGGGTACGCCGCCGTGTGGGAAGGCTGGGATGGTCCGACACCCGTGGCGCCGGTGGCGCTGATCCCGGAACGGACGATGCTGCTGTTCACCGGGCCCGTACGCGAGCTGCGGGACGCACCGGCCCTGGGCTGGTACGGCTCCGCGGACGGTGTCCACCAGGAACCACACCTGGTCTGGCCAGAGGACCAGGCTTGGTGCGTGGCGTGCGAGGTCGACGAGGAGATCGAGTTCACCGTGGGGTGCTCACGTACGGCGTCGCTGGCCTTGGCGCGAGCGCTGCCCGGAGCGGTGCGGTGGGCGACTTACGGAGAGCCGGCTCCGATGTATCGCGAGTAGAACACGGTGCGGAACTCTCGACCTAGGGCCTCAGGAGCTGGGTGGGTGCTCCGCGAGGCAGAAGAGATTGCCCTCAGGGTCAGCCATCGTCGTCCACGCCACTGGGCAGTTCCTACTGGCCCTTGACAACTTGGTCCCGTGACCGATGAAAACGCTCAGTGGCGCCGGTCGGCCTCGGCACGTCAACCATCAGGAGCCTCCTCATGCCCCAGTACGTCATCTTCTTCAACCAGCAGTGGGTGGGGGAGCACTCCGTCGAGTGGTTTGAGAGCCGCGGGCCACTGGCGAACGCCGTTGTCGAGGACATCAAAGCTGCCAATGCGTTCGTCGCTGCCGGCGGGCTGATCGAGGACGACCTCCAGGCAGCGCACGCCGACGCGACCAGCGGCGCACTCGTCGTCGAGGTGGGCCCCTACGCGCCAGACGAGCAACGGGTGGGCGGACTGACCATCATCGACGTTGCCGATGACGCTACTGCTCGAATGTGGGCGGGCCGCATCGCCGAGGCGTGCGGGTGGCCGCAGGAGGTCCGGCAACTCTGGTAAGCCACGCTCATCACGATAGGCGCAGTGACTTCCCGCCACGCTTGCCCGTCGCACGTGCATTCCAACCAAGACCGGGCGTTTCGACGTGCCGATAGGCGGTGGTAAGACGCACTTCAGGTGCGCCCTGTCGGCGGCATGGTCGGGCGGTTGCCGGTCCCGTGTGAGCGAGGGAGAGCGAGCGTTTGCGTCTGGCGGTTCCCGCATGGATGGTGAGGTATGGATGTCTGTCGGAACAACTTCGCTGTTCGCGACGCGCAACCGCGTGACGTGTCCGACATCGGTGCGGCCCACGCAGGAGCCTGGAGCAGGGCGTATTCGAATCTTTTTGACGTCGAGTTCTTGCGATCAGCGGTGCGCGAGCGGCAGGAGCGATGGACGCCGTCCCTTCTGGAGGAACTGACCAGTGACGGCTCCCGGATCCTGGTGGTGATGGTAGGCAGTCGCGTCGTTGGTTTTGCGCACGTGGGCGTCACGAGCGACGCGCCAGCCGTGGGTGAGTTGTTCGGTTTCTATCTGCACCCTGAGCACTGGGGCACATGGGCTGCGGTGCGGCTGCACGAAGGGGCGCTCGCAGTCTTCGCCGAGCGTGGAGTCCAGCGAGCGCGCCTTTGGACTCATGAAGGAGCGGAGAGGGCGCGGCGCTTTTACCACCGCAACGGCTGGACTGTGAGCGGCGCGACGCGGTCTGAAGACTTCGGGGACGGACGCGCCAGCACCCTGATCGAGTACCGGCAAGACGTCGCTGGAACGTAGCCGCCGTCCGCTCGCACATCGGCATGTTGTGTCGCTTCGGAAGCGGGAGCCCGTCACGTAAGGGGAACGGCACGCGGAGCGTGCCACAGAGGGAACGGTCTACGGAATCCATGTAGAGAGAGATACCCGCACATCAAGCACGACCGCGCACTATGCGGCTACTTGTTCTATTGACCTCAGGGCCGGACGGCGGCGGCCTGTCGGGTAGGCGATGTCGGATTGACGATGGCCGCGAGGGCAGCTGACATCAGTCGCACTAGTCTTCGGCGCGTGGCGCGCGAGGCTTGTTGGTTCGACCGCGGAGAATGATGGGCACAGACCACTGGCGTCTGCGCGATGAGGAGCAACATGAAGTCGGTTCCATTTTGCTTGCCCGTCGCAGTTCTCACCCTCGGGTTGAGCGGCTGCGGCGACAGCACTTCAACGTCATTGACCGATGCTGGGGTAGGGGGGCAGGAACGCACGACTGCACAGGCTCTTGCCTACGTGGCCGCCGAGTACGCCGGGACGCCGGATTCGGCGGTGCGAGAGAGCGACGCAGCCGAAGAGTTCACGCCCAAGGGGGTCGGGACCGAACTGCGATACGGCTCGGACGGCGAGTCCGACGGAGACATGCTCGTAGTTGCGGTGGGTCACGGCCTCGCCCCGGAGTTGTCCGACTGCGACGACGAGGTTACCGACTACCTCTCCGGATGCATGGAGACCGAACAGGGCACGCTGATGTGGGAGGACGAGGAGCCCGAGGAAGACCCTGGCGTCGTCTACGTGATCGTCGACAAGGGCGACTCGTCCGCGCTGCTCTTCTACGGCGGGCCCGATATCAACGGCGACCCGCGTGAGTTGGACCTGCCTATCTCGGTGGAGACGCTCTTCGACATCGCGAACGACCCGCGCGTGGACGTGACTACTTCCGCCGAGGCCGTGGAGGCGGGGGCCGGGCTGTCGTTCTGGCAGAACGCCAATCGCTGAGCCCCAGTTGGCGGGTCGACCAAGGCGGGAGATCGGACAACCAAGCGGCCCGCATGGACACACTCATCGGCGGCTCCGCGCACCATCAGCGGCAGCACGAGCGGAAGGTTCCACGCCCAAAGGCGGCGGTAAGGCGCACCTCTGCAGGCAAGCGGATCGCGGCATTGTCGGGCGGAGGCGCGCGAGCGACTGGGTCTCGTGCATGCTGCGAGGTGTGCAACCCGCGGAAGTGCCGGCAGAGATCCTGGGCGACGTGGCCCGCGTGGTCGAGGCGGACGTGACTCTCCTTGGTCGCCTCGCCGGTGGCGTCAACGCGGGTGCCATGCATGTCCAGGTGGCCGGAAGCGCAGACGCGGTGCTCAAGGCAGTCCCTCGGACACACTTCCACCAGTTGGACGAGGTGTTGCGTGCCCAGAGGGTGGTCGGACACATGCGTGGACGCGGCTACCCGACCCCGGCCTGGCTCGGAGTGGGAGCCACGGCCACTCATGTGTGGCACCTGACGGACTTCGTCGATGCGGTCCCAGCGTCGAAGCTGACTGCGCCCCTCGTCGAGCAGCTGATCAAGATCAACGACCTACAGGCCGGCCAAGCCAGCGAGCCTCACGATCATTGGAGGTACGCCTGGCGGGTCGTCACCTGCCGGGAGGCCACCGTCGCTGGACTCGCCGGGCACTCCTCCGCAGCGTCAGCCTTGGTCGAGCGGGTGCTGCTCGCGTGTGCGGACCTGCGGCCGCCTCCAGGGGCCCCCGACATGGTCCACGCCGACCTCAATCCCAGCAACGTCCTGACGCGCGACGGAGTCGTGGTGGCGGTCGTCGACATAGAGAACGCAGGAAGCGGCACGCGGGCGACTGATCTCATCACCCTTCAGTGGCACACGTTCCATGATCCGCTGAACGGCGTCCGCAGCCGGTTGTGGACGAAGGTCCTCGACCTGGTCGGCTGGGAGTGGGCGGCTGCGCTCACCGCCACGCAGGTCCTCCTGCAACTCGAGTGGCGCATCCGCCTCATGCGGGGCGGCGCTGTCACCGAGGTGATCGACCGTGGCCACCGCGCGTTCGACGAGCTCGACGCACTTCGCTGACTGTCGCCCCAGCTCATCCTGCTCCGTCGACAGGCAACCACAACGGCTGCTCGAACTGTCCCGCTAGGTCACGTGCATAACAAGCAGAGTCGTGCGCACACGCGATCGCCGCCATCGGACTACTACGCCGAGCATCACCAGCAGTACCTGGCAAAGCACGTAAATGGGTATCGCTGTCACTCCAACACCGGGGTGAAGTTCCCCGAGACCAGCTGACCTTCACCGATGGGCCCGCGCCGCTGAGGAGAGGGCCCATCGTCGTCGTGGTGCAGGCAAGGCCTCCGTGGGACCTGACACCCACGGACGCGCGCGGATCGCGGCTATTTGTTTCATTGACCTCAGGACCGGGGCTGGCAAGTCTTGGTCCAGGTGTCCGGTCCGTCGCTCTCAATGCGGCTGCCCACGCTGACTGATCAGTGGTCCCGTGTGGCTCTCACATGGCATGCGCGGGCCGGGCATCGCTGGGTCGGAAGAGGCTCAAGAGGGGTGTGCCCAGCTCGAAGTAGCGTTGCCCTCCCGACTCGATGACCAGTACTGGATCGAGCACCGTGAGGAACAGATGAACGACACCCACAAGCGTGTGGTGATCGGGATGGACCCATACAAGCGATCGGTCACGATCGAGGTGATGGCCGCCGACGAGACCGTTCTGGGGGGCAACAGGTACGCCACCGACGAGGCCGGGTTCGCCGCGATGAGGTCCTATGTCAGCCAGTTCCCCGACCGGATCTGGGCGATCGAGGGCTGCGCCGGCATCGGCCACCACATAGCGATGAGACTCCTAGCCACCGGCGAGGAGATCGTCGATGTGCCACCGAAACTCTCGGCACGCGCCCGGGTCTTCTCCACCGGCCAGGGCCGCAAGACCGACGCCACCGACGCCCACTCCGTCGCCCTGGTCGGCACCCGGATGGCCGGCCTGCGACCGGTCGTCAACGACGAGCAGCTCGCCGTGCTGAGGGTCCTGGTCGACCGGCGCCGCTGCCTAGGCGAGGACCACACCCGGATGATCAGCCAGCTCCACGCCCTGCTGCTCGAGCTCATCCCAGGCGGGGCGAAGAAGGACCTCTCCGCAGCCCAGGCCAAGGCCCTGCTGGCCAAGGTCCGACCCCGCGACGTGGCCGGCAAGACCCGTCGCCGGGTCGCCGCCGAGCTCATCGCAGACCTGGAACGCATCTACGCGCGCAAGAAGGCGGCCGACAAAGAGCTGCGTGCGCTCGTGGTCGCCACCGGCACCACCCTGCTCGACCTCAACGGGATCGGCCCCTCAGGTGCAGCACGGCTACTCGTCGAGGTCGGTGACATCACCCGCTTCCCCGACCGCGGCCACTTCGCGTCCTGGAACGGCACCGCACCGATCGACGCCTCCTCAGGCGACCACGTACGCCACCGGCTCTCGCGCGCCGGGAACCGTCAGATCAACCGGACCCTGCACATCATGGCCACCGTCCAGCTCCGCAACCCCGGCATCGGCCGCGACTACTACGACCGCCGCAAAGCCGACGGCAAGACCTCCATGGAAGCGATGCGCGCATTGAAACGACGGCTGTCCGACATCGTCTACAAGACCATGATCGACGACGCCAGCGGCCGCTCGATCAACGAACCGAGGACAGGCCCGGGAGTGCAAACGGGACACGACTCTGACTCCAGCGCGACCGGCTCACATCCCAGCGCCGGCTCTTCGGACAAGCCACTTCCCGGACCCGCCACCACGCATCCTAGAACCCCACTCCCGGCCGCGTCTTGACACAGAGGGGAGCCCGGCGCGGATGGTTCGTCCATGTGGGGCCGGCCGCGGAGGACCCTGGGTGGCAGTCGGCTGAGGACCAGTGTGGGTGCCTCGGTCCCCGCTCTTCCCCCCGGGGTCCGTCCGCTTCGAGGTTTAGGGTGTGGCCGTGATCGTGATCAGAAGTTGGGGAGACAACATCGCGACCGGCCTGATCGGACCTGCCGTGTTCGCGGCGATCGCGTATCGGCTCGAGTACGACGATGGCTGGTCGACTTCCTCGGTGGTGGTCGTCGTCGTGCTGGCCCTCGCCGCCGCGGCTCTCCTGGTCCGCTCGCTGCTGGTTGGCGTGTTCATCGGCCCGGACCGGGTGCGGGTCCGCCGGGTGTTCTCGACGGTGAGCTGCCCGCGCACGGCACTGGTTGGGTTCGACTCCGGCTCCTCCTGGGTCCTGCGCGTAGGGAACCGACTGGTGGTGGTGATGCAGGGGCGGCGCGTCTTCTGCCCGATGGTGAAGGTGCCTGGCGCCAACGAGTACGGTTCAGAACGCCAGCTAACCACCCTCCGTGCTCGCGTGGGTCTGGCTGAGCCGAGTCGCTAGCTCGACCGCTCGCGCGTTCTTCCACGTATCGGACCCAGAACCGTTGGCAGGCCATGACCGCCGCCGGTGTGGGGCCAGTGTCGCATCACGCTGCATCGCAGCGAGCACAGAAGGCGCTTCCCGCGCGGAGGATCGGCTTGCGGTCGATTCGGTTCGCGACTCTCGGCAGAGTCGAGCGTCGCGCGAGCACCGTTGATTGGTCACGAACGACCGGATTCGACCCGATTCTTCTGCCATTCGTGACCATTCGAGCCCCTCGCTTCGGAGCGCACCGTCATCGGCATTGTCGGACGTATCGACCCGACCCAGAGGCGGCGGAATGACTCACCTGCGAGACGCGCTGCTTCAGTCGGAGTTGTCGCCCGCCCTACTGGCCAGGCCGTTGACGCCGGCGTAGCCGGAGGTCACACTCGGCCCATGGTGGAGTATGCAATTCCCGGCGACGGGGAGGAGGAGCAGCACACGTTCGAGTGCGCCGTGTGTGGTACCACCATCGATGCGCCTAGTGCGGACAAGCACTGCGGGAAGGTGATGGACCAGGTCAGTTGACCTGTGCCAGTTCTACGCTCTTGTTGATCGCAACCAACACGGGTCCGTAGTCGAGCGCGGCAGCGACCGCTCCCCGGTAACTGAGAAACGACAGTAGAGTCAGTGCCCCGCAGGCCCACCAGGCATACGAGACCGGCAAGAGTTGAGGAAACAGAAAAGCGTCCGCTCCTGCGAGCAACACGCACAACACTGTCATTACCGAGCACATGTCGAGCCGATTCCGATAGTGGTTGTGTTGCTCTAGCAGTTGCGGCCCGACCTGGTCGAGGTGCTCGAAGAGATACGTTCGCAACTGCGCACCAGCCACGTCACCCTCCATCCGGTCTTCGGATCGGCGCAGAGCATTGCCGAGTCGGGTTGGAAGGAGACGCGAGCCTTCGGCGGGGTATGCGCGGTTCCTCACGTCTAGGGACAGCGCCCGATGCCGCAGGTCGGCGGGTGCGACGCGGCGCCAGTGTTTCGCCCGGTAGTAGGCCAGCGCCTTGGTGCGAAGATCTTCGCGCATATCGTCGGGCATTTCGCCGAGGCCAGCCGCGATCACGGCGTCGACATACTCGGGGTCTGCGCCGTCACGTTTCAGTTGCGCGCGGATCTTCTTCTCGGCCAGACGAAAGGCCCGTCGGTCCACTTTGTCGATCCGGTCAACCAGAAGACTACGCCGGAACTGTTGAACTTTCACGCCGAGCGCCGTTGGGATGGCGGCGACGAGTGAGCCCCCCCAGTAGCCCTCCAAGAACCGAACTGCCGCGAACTCCAACGACTGCGTCACGAGTGTCGCAAGCGTGATCCCAAGGAGTATCGCGATGATTATCCCTAGGGCCTTGGAGTCAAGTGCGGCAACTGCATCCTCCAGGTTTGACGCGCGAGGCTTTTCGTCAGGGCGCACTAGATACATTCCCGCGACCAGATACGTGTTCGCCATCAACAGGGCCGCCGGCAGCCACGCCGTGATGCTGAGCTGGTCGAGCACCTTCGCTGCGAACGGGGACACGCCGGCCGGTGAACTGGAGCTCACAGCCTCGTGTTGGCAAGCGATGGACACGTCGACCAGCCGAGGACGTGCCGAAACCATCCGACTGGGTGCCATGTCCCCAGTGTGCGTAACGGACAGACCGCTCCGCCGGTGACACGCGGCGGAAATTCGAGACCGCTTCGCGGTGGATTGGGCTAGGTCAACCTGACACCGATTCGCGCAGCAGACCCTCGGGCGTAGCGTCTCGCGCTGGTCTACGGCCGCAAGTGGCGGGCGCCAACTACTAC
Source organism: uncultured Actinomycetota bacterium (assembly GCA_963760555.1). Lineage (GTDB taxonomy): Bacteria > Actinomycetota > Actinomycetes > Propionibacteriales > Nocardioidaceae > Nocardioides. The sequence continues at coordinate 455,471 of CAVXDJ010000005.1, forward strand.
GGTGGCCCCCATGTCAGGCCACGGAGATTCATCAGACGTTGGGCCTGACTCAGCGAAGTCACTGGGCTTGCGAGTTCGAACCCTCCTCTTGGAGCATCTCGGCTTGGCTATCAGCGCGCTGCTTGTCGCCATGACTGTCTACCAAGTCCTGGTTCTCGCCAATGCGAACGCGGAAACGGCTCAAGCCATTGTCCAAGCGCAGGGGACGACCCAGATCCTTACGGGCGCGCTGCTTGAAGTTGTCAGCACTCTCATCCCCGTTGTGTGCCTAGTGTTGATCTTCGCGCCTGCGTGGCGAAGGGCGTTTGTGCCCTCCTTCGAGGTTCAGAAGTTTGGAGCCTGGAGCCTGACCGCGACAGGGCTGGTCTTGGCTGGGGCGGCGTTGCCGTTGTCCAGTGTCGCTTTCGTGGCGCTGCTTGGCCTGTTGATGGCTGGCGCCGCCTGGGTGGGCTCCCGGCAGCGCTTCGCTCGGACTCCTTCAATTGGACCTTTGACTGAGGCCAAGACGAAGCAAATCGAGGACTCGCTCAACGCGTTGGGTCGAGGCACTCTGCCGGCAATGGTTGTCATCGGTTTCGTGTTCCTCCTCGGCACCGACCCATGGTTGCCGCGAGAGAACCTGACTGTAGACGGTGATGCGACCGTGGGCTACGTGCTGTCTGCTGATTCTGACGAAGTGGTGTACCTCGAATTCTCGAACAAGCGCGTCCTCCGTGTACCCGCGAACGACGTGACCTCTAGGGAGATCTGCGAATGGCGACGCGGCGACGGATCCGTTTGGGATCGCAGTCTGGCCGACCTGTTGAGTGAGTCCGAGTCCTACTCCGCGTGCGTGCGGGAGCCCTAGCAGTCCTAGCGTCCCAGCATCGTCCCGAAAGCCGGGTCCAGGACCGAGTATTGGCAACTTGTCCGGGTTAGGCGCAACCCGCGGAAACGATGTTGCATCGCGCAAGTCGCAAACGTCATTCTGGGCGGAATGGGCGCGGCCCAGGCAGTCGTCACAGCCGGCGTACGACTACCCAGAGGTGGACTCGAAAGCCGCTGACGCGAGGAGCGCTCAGATCCCGACCGGGTGCCACACCGTCTTCGTCTCGAGGAAACGTGTCATCCGGTCCAGGCCCGGTTGGGCGAAGAGGTCCTCGCGCGCGTCGGGCGGCGCGGGACGGCGTACCCGCTTGAGGTTCTGGGCGGCGGCGACCTCGAGGTCGCGGGCGAGGTCGGGGTCGCCGACGCCGGTGAGGTCGAGGCCGTCGACGTCGAGGTGGGAGGCGAGCCAGGGTGCGATCTCGGCCTGGTGACCGGTGAGGATGTTGACGACGCCGCCCGGCAGGTCGGAGGTCGCCATGATCTCGGCCAGCGTGATCGCGGGCAGCGGGTGCTCGTCGCTGGCGATGACGACGCAGGTGTTGCCGGTGGTGATCAGCGGTGCGATGACGCTGACCAGGCCCAGCAGCGGCCCGGTGGGCGCGACGACCGCGACGACGCCGACCGGCTCCGGGGTCGAGAGGTTGAAGAACGGCCCCGCCACCGGGTTGGCGTTGCCGACGACCTGGGCGAGCTTGTCGGCCCACCCGGCGTACCAGACGAGGCGGTCGATCGACTCGTCGACGGCCTGCCGGGTCTTCGCGGCGCTGGCGCCCTCGCTCTCGCGGATCTCGCGCTCGAGCTGGTCACGACGGCCCTCGAGGACCTCGGCGATGCGGTAGAGCACCTGCCCGCGGTTGTACGGCGTACGCCCCGACCAGCCGCCGAAGGCCTTGCGGGCCGCGACGACCGCGTCGCGCGCGTCCTTGCGCGAGGCCAGGGAGGCGTTGGCCAGGAAGGCGCCCTTCGCGTCGTTGACGACGTAGGAGCGCGCCGACTCCGAGCGGGGGAACGCCCCGCCGATGTAGAGCTTGTAGGTCTTGCGCACGTCCAGCCGGTCCGCCATCACAGGCCTCCCTCGAGGTAGCCCGCCAGCCCGTGCCGGCCACCTTCGCGGCCGTAGCCGGACTCCTGGTAGCCGCCGAACGGCGAGGTCGGGTCGAACTTGTTGAACGTGTTGGCCCACACCACGCCGGCCCGCAGCTGCTGGGCCATCCACAGGATGCGCGAGCCCTTCTCGGTCCACACCCCCGCCGAGAGGCCGTACGGCGTGTTGTTGGCCTTGGCCACCGCCTCGTCCGGCGTACGGAACGTCAGCACCGAGAGGACCGGGCCGAAGATCTCCTCCTGCGCGATCCGGTGCGCCTGGGTGACCCCGGTGAACAGCGTCGGGGCGAACCAGAAGCCGCGGTCGGGCAGCTCGCACGGCGGCGACCAGCGACCGGCGCCCTCGGCCTCGCCGACCGCCGACAGCTCGCGGATCCGCTCGAGCTGCGCGCGAGGAGTTGATGGCCCCGATGTCGGTGTTCTTGTCCAGCGGGTCGCCGACGCGCAACGTGCCCATCCGGGTGCGCAGCCGCTCGAGGAAGTCCTCGGCGATCGACTCCTGCACCAGCAGTCGGCTCCCCGCGCAGCACACGTGGCCCTGGTTGAAGAAGATCCCGTTGACGGTGCCCTCGACGGCCTGGTCGATCGGGGCGTCGTCGAAGACGATGTTGGCCGCCTTGCCGCCCAGCTCCAGCGTGACCTTCTTGCGGGTTCCGGCCACCGCTCTGGCGATCGAGCGGCCGACCTCGGTCGAGCCGGTGAAGGCGACCTTGTCGACACCCGCGTGCTCGACGACCGCCCGACCGGTCTCGCCGGCGCCGGGCAGGATGTTGACCACGCCGGGCGGCAGGTCGGCCTGCTGGCAGATCTCGGCGAAGAGCAGCGCGGTCAGCGGGGTCGTCTCCGCGGGCTTGAGGACCACGGTGTTGCCGCAGGCCAGGGCGGGGGCGATCTTCCACGACAGCATCAGCAGCGGGAAGTTCCACGGGATGACCTGCCCGGCGACCCCGACCGGCGTCGTGCCGTAGCCGGCGTGCTCGAGCTTGTCGGCCCACCCGGCGTAGTAGAAGAAGAACGCCGCCGCCGTCGGCACGTCGACGTCGCGCGACTCCTTGATCGGCTTGCCGTTGTCGATCGACTCCAGCACGGCCAGCTCGCGGCTGCGCTCCTGCAGGATCCGGGCGATCCGGAACAGGTACTTCGCGCGCTCGCGGCCGCTCATCGGCCCCCAGACCCGGCTCTGGGCGCGTCGCGCGGCCTTGACCGCGGCGTCCACGTCGCGCTCGTCGGCGCAGGCGACCTCGGCGAGGGTCTCCTCGGTCGCGGGGTTGATGGTCTTGAAGGCCTCGCCGTGGCCGTCGACGAACTTCCCGTCGACGAACAGGCCGTAGGAGGCGCGCAGGTCGACGACCGCGGTCGACTCGGGGGCGGGGGCGTACTCGAAGGTCGGCATGTGTGGTGTCCCTGGCTCAGTCGACGGTGACGTGGTCGGGTCCGGAGTAGGCGCCGGTGCGCAGCTTCTGGCGCTGCAGGAGCAGGTCGTTGAGCAGCGAGGACGCCCCGAAGCGGAACCAGTCGGGGTCCAGCCAGTCCGGCCCGGCGACCTCGTGGACGGTCACGAGGTACTTGATCGCGTCCTTGGTCGTGCGGATGCCCCCGGCGGGCTTGACGCCGATCATCGTGCCGGTCGCGGCACGGAAGTCGCGCACGGCCTCGAGCATGATCATCGTGACCGGCAGGGTCGCGGCGGGCTGCACCTTGCCGGTGGAGGTCTTGATGAAGTCGGCGCCCGCCAGCATCGCCAGCCAGCTCGCGCGACGTACGTTGTCGTAGGTCGCCAGCTCGCCGGTCTCGAGGATCACCTTGAGGTGCGCGGCCGGGCCGTCGGGGCGGGCGCAGGCCTGCTTGACCGCGACGATCTCGTCGTGGACGGCCTGGTAGCGCCCGGTCAGGAACGCGCCGCGGTCGATGACCATGTCGATCTCGTCGGCCCCGGCCGCCACCGCGTCGGCCACGTCGGCCAGCTTGATCGCCCGCGAGGCGCGGCCCGAGGGGAACGCGGTCGCGACCGAGGCGACCTTCACCGCGGAGCTGCCCAGTGCGGCCTTGGCGACCCCGACGAGGTCGGGGTAGACGCAGACCGCGGCCGCCGACGGGCACGTCGCGTCGGTCGGGTCGGGGCGCATCGCCTTGGCCGAGAGCGCGGCGACCTTGCCCGGGGTGTCCTGGCCCTCGAGCGTGGTCAGGTCGACCATCGCGATCGCCAGGTCGATCGCGTACGCCTTCGACGTGGTCTTGATCGAGCGCGTCGACAGCCCCGAGGCCCGGGCCTCGGCGCCGACCTGGTCGACGCCGGGCAGACCGTGCAGGAACCGGCGCAGGCTGGTCTCGGACGCGGCCACGTCGGCGTACGCCGCCGGGGGAGCAGCGCCTCCGACAACGGTGGGGGAGGCTGGCATGGCGACCAGCATAGGGTTGACGTCGCCCGGCCCGTCACGTGCCGACAGGAGGACGAGAGTGGCCCTGCTGAGCGGCCTGCGCCCCGGCGACCGCGAGGAGGACTTCCGTCCGACCAGCGGCACCGGCCTCGCGGTGCTCGGCCTCGTGCTGATCGCCGGCTTCGTCGCCGCCTCCCTCCTCCAGCGTGACGTCGACCCGCCGGCCTGGGTGGTCGCCGCCGCCGTGGCGCTCGGCATCCTGCTGTGGGCCGCGCTGCTGCGGCCCCGGATCTGGATCGCCCGGGGCGACGAGCTGGTGCTCCGCACGATGTTCGAGACGGTCACCGTCCCGCTCGCCGCGATCGAGTCGATCGCGGTCCGCCAGGTGCTGGTCGTCATGGTGGGTGGGCGCCGGTTCACCTGCGCCGCCCTCGGGCGGTCGCGGCGACAGCTGGTCCGGGGTGCGTCACCGGGCTCCGGTGGTGCGGGGGGGATCGGGGCGATGCTCGGCCTGGGCCACCGCGGCGGCTACACCGGCGAGGCCGAGAGCCGACCGCGTGCGCTCGGCGTCGACTACGCCGAGTTCGTCGAGTCGCGGCTGACCGAGCGGCACACCCGCGCGATGCTCGAGCACCGGGTGCGGCGGGGTTCCGCCGAGCAGCAGGCGCTGGCGGCCGGCGTACGCCGCGACGTGTCGTGGCCGGTCGTCGCCGCGGTCGCGGTGGCGGTGGTCGTGACGGTCGTGCTCGCCCTCGTCGGCTAGAGCCCGATCGCCAGGCTGAGGTCGCCGCGGACGGCGTCGAGCCGGGTGGCGGCCTGGATCCGGGCCGCGCCGACCGCATCGGTGCGCTCCTCGGGCCCGGTCTGCTCGACGGGGACGACGACCTCGAGGTAGGCCTTGAGCTTGGGCTCGGTGCCGCTGGGACGGACCACCACCCGCGCGCCCTCGGCCAGGCTCAGGCGCAGGCCGTCGGTCGGAGGGAGGTCGGCCGAGCCCGCGGCGAGGTCGTCGACCGCCTCGACGGCGAGTCCGCCGAGGGCCGCGGGAGGGTCGTCACGCAGGCGCCCCATGGCCGCCGTGATCAGCGCCGGGTCCTCCACGCGCACCGAGAGCTGGTCGGTGGCGTGCAGGCCGTGCTCGGCGGCGAGGTCGTCGAGCACGTCGAGCAGGCTGCGGCCCACGGCCTTGGTCGCCGCCGCGAGCTCGCAGAGCAGCAGCAGCGCCGAGACGCCGTCCTTGTCGCGCACGCTGGCGGGGTCGCAGCAGTAGCCCAGGGCCTCCTCGTAGGCGTAGGCCAGGCCCTCGACCCGGCCCAGCCACTTGAAGCCGGTGAGCGTCTCGACGTACGGCTGTCCCGCGGCCGCCGCCATCCGCGAGAGCAGCCGCGAGGAGACGATGGTCGTCGCGACGGTGCCTTCCCGCCCGCCCGCCAGCAGGTGGTGCGCCAGCAGCGCGCCGACCTCGTCACCGCGCAGCATCCGCCAGCCGGTGTCGCCGGGCACGGCGGCCGCGCACCGGTCGGCGTCGGGGTCGTTGGCCACCACGAGGTCGGCGCCGACCCGGGCGGCGAGCTCGAGCGCGAGGTCCATCGCGCCGGGCTCCTCGGGGTTGGGGAAGGCGACCGTCGGGAAGTCGGGGTCGGGCTGCTCCTGGCTCTCCACGACGTACGGCGCGTCGAAGCCGGCCGTCTCCAGCACCTGCACGGCGCACTCGGCGCCGACGCCGTGCAGCGGGGTGTAGACGACCGACAGCTCGCGCGGCCCGTCGCCGGCCAGGCCGGCCGCGGTGTCGAGGTAGCGGTCGACGACGTCCTCGGTGAGGGTGCGCGCCCCGTCCTTGCGGGCTACATCGGCAGCCGGCCCCGCGGCGGCGACCTCGGCGATGTGGGCGGCGATCTCGGTGTCGGCGGGCGGCACGATCTGGCTGCCGTCGCCCAGGTAGACCTTGTAGCCGTTGTCGCGCGGCGGGTTGTGGCTCGCCGTGACCATGACCCCGGCGTCGCAGCCGAGCTCGCGGATCGCGAAGGCCAGCACCGGCGTCGGCAGCGGACGGGGCAGGACCAGCGCGGTGATGCCCGCGCCCTGCAGCACCGCTGCGGTGTCGGCGGCGAAGGTGGCGGAGTAGTGGCGCGCGTCGTAGCCGATCACGGCCGAGAGCCGCCCGCGGGAGGGGTCGTGGTGGGCGTGGAGGTACGCCGCGAGGCCGGCCGCGGCGCGGATCACCACGACCCGGTTCATCCGGTGGGGGCCGGGGCCGAGCTCGCCGCGCAGACCCGCCGTCCCGAACTCCAGGGGGCCGGCGAAGCGGTCGGCGATGGTGTCGCGGGCGGTGTCGTCGCCGGCGGCCGCGGCGTCGATCTCGGCCTCCAGGCTCGCGCGGGTGGCGGGATCGAGGTCGTCGGCGGCCCAGGCGCGGGCCTGGTGGAGCAGCGCGTCGAGATCGGTCATGGCGGCACCGTAGCCCGGTGCGGCACCCTGGGCGGGTGACGGAGTCGCCCGCGCTGCCCGACCCGCCGGGGCGGGGCGTGCCGGTGGGGGAGCGGATGGCGGCCCTGGCCGCGGCCATCGGCGTCACGGCGTACGTCGACGTCTGCTGCGACCTGCTCGGTGGCGCCGATCGCGAGGACCACCTCGACGTGCTGCCCTGGCTGACGAACGCCGGCTGGGGCGCCGGTGCGCCCGTGCGCGACCCGGCCTCGTGGAAGGACTACTGGGTGCGGCACTGGGGGGCGCGGGGGCTGCTGCACGTCTGGGACGACCGGGCGACACCGGCGGTCGTGGCCGGGCTGGGCGACGAGCACTGGAGGCCGGCCGAGACCTGCCTCCTGGTCGTCGCGGCGCACGACGTGGCGGGCTCGGGCGACGCGGTCGCGGCCCTGACCGGGAGCGAGCGGTCACGGTTGCGGCTGCAGGCCGCGCGGGCGCTCGGCGTGGTCGGCGACGTCGAGCACGCCGCGGCCCTCTCCGGGCTGCGCGAGGACCCCGAGGCCGGCGTACGCCGGGCCGCGGAGCGCGCCTGGGCGGCGCTGGCCGCGCGGCTCGACCTCCCGGCACGGGACGAGCGGTGAGCGGAGCTCGACGGGCCGGTCGGCCGTGGGCCGGTCGGGCTCAGCGTCCGCGGTTGGACTCGAGGCTCTCGCGCTCCTCGTCGGTGATGTCCGACTCGTCCTCGTCGTCCTGGAACTCGCCGGCCTCGAAGTCGAAGTCGCGCTGGGTGTTGTCGACCTCGGCGTTGTTCGGACGGTTCTCCGGATCGAGGCGCTGCTCGCGCTCCTCCTCGATCTCCTTGACCTCCTCCTCGGGCGGTCGGTCCGTCGGACTGCGCTCGGCACCCTCGTCCTTGCCGTCGCCGTCCTGCTCCTCGGTGCTCGCCTCGGTGTTCTCGTCGCCGCTGTCGTCAGCCATGGCGACAGGGTGCCACCTCAGAGGTCAGGCGTCGATGGAGCTCATGTCGCCGTACCGCTCCCCGACGACCGCGTCGCGCGGGACCGCCTCGTCGAGGGCGCGCAGGTCGTCGTCGGTCAGCGTGAGGTCGGCGGCGCCGACGTTCTCCTCGAGGTAGTGCACGCGCTTGGTGCCCGGGATCGGGGCGACGTCGTCGCCCTGCGCGAGCACCCAGGCCAGCGCCAGCTGGCCGGGGGTGGCGTCGTGCTGCCCCGCGATCTCACGGACCCGCTCGACGAGCCTCAGGTTGGACCGCAGGCCCTCGCCGTTGAGCCGGGGGAAGTACGCCGTCCGGCGGGAGTCGCCCTCGGCGAGCTGGCTGTCGTCGGTGATGGCGCCGGTGAGGATGCCGCGCCCGAGCGGGGAGTACGGCACCAGGCCGATGCCGAGCTCGCGCAGGACGGGCAGGATCTCGTCCTCGAGGTCGCGGGTGAACAGCGAGTACTCCGTCTGGAGCGCGGTGATCGGGTGCGTGGCGTGGGCGCGGCGGATGGTCGCGGCGGAGGCCTCCGACAGTCCGAGGTGGCGGACCTTGCCCGCCGCGACGAGCTCGCCCATGGCGCCGACGGTCTCCTCGATCGGGACCGTCTTGTCGACGCGGTGCTGGTAGTAGAGGTCGAGGTGGTCGACGCCGAGCCGCTCGAGGGAGGCGTCGCAGGCACGACGTACGTAGTCCGGGGAGCCGTTGATGCCCAGCCGGGTGCCGTCGGCCTCGCGCTCGTTGCCGAACTTCGTGGCGAGCTGGACCTCGTCGCGGCGCCCGGCGACGGCCTTGCCGACGAGGCGCTCGTTGGTGAAGGGGCCGTACATGTCGGCGGTGTCGAGGAAGGTGACCCCGAGGTCGAGGGCGCGCTGGATGGTCGCGGTGCCCGCGGCCTCGTCGGGGGAGCCGTAGAACTCCGACATGCCCATGCAGCCCAGGCCGAGGGCCGAGACCGTGAGCGGGGAGGTGGTGCCGAGGGTGCGGTGAGGGATCGTCATGGCCCCACCCAAGCGCGGTCCGCCAAGAGAGCTAGATGCGGGGGACGATGCGGGAGAGCAGGTCACCCATCCGGGTCGCGGCCGCCCGGCCCGCCTCGAGGACCTCGGCGTGGTCGAGCGGCTGGCCCGAGATGCCGGCGGCGAGGTTGGTGACCAGGCTGATGCCGAGCACCTCGAGACCGGCGGCGCGCGCGGCGATCGCCTCGAGCGTGGTGGACATGCCGACGAGGTCGGCGCCGAGGATGCCGGCCATCCGGACCTCGGCGGGGGTCTCGTAGTGCGGCCCGGGGAACTGGGCGTACACCCCCTCCTCGAGGCTCGGCTCGACCTCCTGGCACAGCGCGCGCAGGCGCGGGGAGTAGAGGTCGGTGAGGTCGACGAAGGTCGCGCCCTCCAGGGGCGAGGTGGCGGTGAGGTTCAGGTGGTCGCTGATCAGCACCGGCGTGCCCGGGGTCCAGTGCTCGCGCAGACCACCGCAGCCGTTGGTCAGCACGATCGCCCGGCACCCGGCTGCCGCCGCCGTGCGGACGCCGTGCACGACCGCGCCGACCCCACGACCCTCGTAGTAGTGGGTGCGGCTGAGGAAGACCAGCAGCCGCCGGTCCCCGGCGCGGACCGAGCGGATCCTGCCGGAGTGCCCGGTCACCGCCGCCGCGGTGAAGTGCGGCACGTCGGTCACGTCGACCTCGGCCACCGTCTCGCCCAGCGCGTCGACCGCCGGCAGCCACCCCGACCCCAGCACCAGCGCCACGTCGTGCGCCTCCACCCCCGTCAGGCGCGCCAGTGCCTGCGCCGCCTCCCGGGCCCGCTCGTCGTGGTCGAGGTGCTGGTCGTCCGTGGTCACGCGCAGGACTGTAGGGGACCTGGTCGATGTCCCCGGTCGGAGATCTCGTCACTCCTGGCTCAGGAACACCCGGCTGGCCGGGTGTTCCCGAGCATGTCGGCCTTTGCAAGGGGCGACAGGTTCGAGAGAATGGCCGACAAGCACGCCGGGCGGGGCGACCGTTCGGCGCGGCGCTTGTCCACAGGTCGGCCGTCCGCCTCCGACGCGATCTGCACTTTCGGTCGATCCTGGATCGATGATGAGACCGCGCGACCCCGAGGATCCCCGAGCCACACCGGTCAGGCTCCGGCGCGAGCTCGTCGCGCTCGGCTGGACCGACCAGATGCTCGGGCGGGCGCTCCGGGACGGGCACCTCGCCCAGCCGCGGCGAGGGGCCTACGTCGACGGAGCTGCCTGGGCCAAGCTCGACGCCGCCGGTCGCCACGAGCTTGCTGCCCGGGCGGTCGTGGCGAGCGCGAAGGCGCAGGTGGCGGTCTCGCACGGTTCGGCGATCCCGTTCTTCGGCGGCCCGGACTGGGGCCTGGACCTCGGCACGGTGCACGTCACCCGCCTCGACGGCCACGCGGGCCGCGGTGCCGCCGGCGTACGCCAGCACCGTGGACGCGTCCAGGACGGTGACGTCGAGACCTGGCACGGCGTACCCGTCATGGGACCGACGCGTGCGGCGCTGGAGCTGACGACGATGGTTCCCCTGGAGACGTCGGTCGTCCACCTCAGCGACCTCACGCACCGTGGGCTGACGACCCCCGCCCGGCTGCAGGAGCGCTACGAGGCCGGGATCGACCACTGGCCACACTCCCTGGCGACCGATCTCGCACTCCGGTTGTGCGAGCCGAAGTGCGAGTCGGTGGCCGAGGCGCGATTCCTGGTGCTGGCGTGGCGCGAGCACCTGCCCCACCCCACACCGCAGTACGAGGTCCGCGACCGTCACGGTCGCCTGATCGCGCGCGTCGACTTCGCGTGGCCCGAGATGGGCGTCTTCCTCGAGTTCGACGGCCGGTCCAAGTACACAACCCTGCTGAAGGCGGGTCAGAGCCTCGATGACGTCCTGATCGCGGAGAGGAAGCGGCAGAACGAAGCCCAACGGGTGACCGGCTGGACCTGCATCCGCATCACCTGGGCCGACCTGGCGCAGCCCGCGCGCACAGCCGCGATGATCCGCAGCGATCTGTACCCGAGCGACGTCGCCTGAGCCCGTACGTCGGCGCTCCGGGGCGCTGACTTGTCGGCTGTCTCTCAAGCTTGTCGGCTGTTGCAAAGGGCGACAAGCTCGGGAACACCCGGCCAGCCGGGTATTCCTGAGGCAGCAGAGACGGGTGGGACGGAGGCCCCCCCTACACCCCGGAGGACCGGCAGGGGCGGTGGCGGAGGGCGGTGACGTAGTCGTCGGGGGCACCGGCGGCGTCGGCGGCCTCGGAGAGCATCCCGAGGTAGGAGGCCGAGGGGAGGCCGCCCTCGTAGGCGTCGAGGACGTAGGCCCAGGCGACCTCCTCGCCGAAGAGCGTCGCCACGCGCACCCGGAGCTTGCGGTAGAGACCGAGGTCGGCACCTTCCCAGCTGTCCATCGTCGGCTCGTCGACCGGGCTGACGTCGTAGAGGGCCACGAAGACCTGCTCGGAGGGGTCCTGGGCCAGCGTCGCGAGCGAGCCGTCCCAGCCCTCGTCCTCGCCGCCGAAGGTCAGGCGCCAGCCCTGCAGCCAACCGGTGACGCGCAGCGGCGAGTGCGGCGCCCGCTCGGCCATCCTGGCCGGGTCGAGGTTCGTCCCGTACGCCGCGTAGAGGGTCACCGCAGCAGGCTAGCCGTCACCACCCCGGCCACCACCCGAGCGGGGTCGTGGACACCGGACCCGCATCGCTAGGGTGAAAGGGTGAGCGATCAGCAGACCCACTTCGACGTCCTCGTGCTCGGTGCCGGCCCCGGAGGGTACGTCGCCGCGATCCGCGCCGCGCAGCTCGGCAAGACCGTCGCGGTCGTCGAGGACAAGTACTGGGGCGGGGTGTGCCTCAACGTCGGCTGCATCCCCTCCAAGGCGTTGCTGCGCAACGCCGAGATCTCCCACATCATCACCCACGAGAAGAAGACGTTCGGGATCGAGGGCGACGCCACCATGGCCTTCGCCCCGACCCACCAGCGCAGCCGCAAGGTCGCCGACGCCAGCGCCAAGGGCGTGCACTACCTGATGAAGAAGAACAAGATCACCGAGCTCGACGGCTGGGGCACGATCACCACCGGCGACAAGCCGGGCGTCGAGGTCAAGGACAAGGACGGCGGCACGACCGCCTACACCTGTGACGACCTGGTCATCGCCACCGGCGCCCAGACCCGGCTGATCCCCGGCACCGAGCTCTCGGAGCGTGTGGTGACCTACGAGGAGCAGATCCTCACCGAGGAGCTGCCCGGCTCGATCATCATCGCCGGCTCCGGCGCCATCGGCGTCGAGTTCGCCTACGTGATGGTCAACTTCGGCGTCGAGGTCACGATCGTGGAGTTCCTCGACCGGATGGTGCCCACCGAGGACCCCGACGTGTCCAAGGAGCTGCTCAAGGCCTACAAGAAGCTGGGCGTGACGGTGATGCTCCAGACCAAGGTCGAGAGCATCGACGACTCCGGCGACAAGGTCACCGTCACCGTGACCAAGGACGGCGAGGAGCAGGTGCTCGAGGCCGACAAGGTGATGCAGGCGATCGGCTTCGCCCCCCGCACCGAGGGCTACGGCCTCGAGGACTCCGGCGTGGAGCTCACCGACCGCGGCGCGATCGCGGTCGACGCCCGCGGTCGGACCAACGTCGACGGCGTGTGGGCCATCGGCGACGTCACCGGCAAGCTGATGCTCGCCCACACCGCCGAGGCGATGGGCGTGGTGGCCGCCGAGACGATCGGGGGCGCCGAGACCCAGGAGATCAACTTCGACATGATCCCGCGCGCCACGTTCTGCCAGCCCCAGATCGCCTCCTTCGGCTACTCCGAGGAGCAGGCGAGGGAGAAGGGCTACGACGTGAAGGTCGCGCAGTTCCCGTTCTCGGCCAACGGCAAGGCCCGCGGGATGGCCGAGAGCGTCGGGTTCGTCAAGATCGTCGCCGACGCCGAGCACCACGAGATCGTGGGCGCCCACCTGATCGGCCCCGAGGTCACCGAGCTGCTGCCCGCGCTGACCCTGGCCCAGCAGTGGGACCTCACCGCCGACGAGGTCGCCCGCAACATCTTCGCCCACCCGACCCTCTCGGAGGCGATGAAGGAAGCCATCGAGGGCATCGCCGGGCACATGATCAACCTGTGAGGTCGCATGTCTGAGCCCAGCACGCGGACGGCTGAGAAGGTCGTCATCCTCGGTGGCGGTCCGGGCGGCTACGAGGCCGCCCTGGTCGCCGCGCAGCTCGGCGCCGACGTCACCGTCGTCGACGTCGACGGCCTGGGCGGCTCCGCGGTGATCACGGACTGCGTGCCGAGCAAGACCCTCATCGCCACCTCGGAGCTGATGACCGAGATGAACGGCGCGCCCGAGCTCGGGGTCAACTTCCACGACCACGAGGGCGATGCGGCCACCGGTCTGCGCGTCGACCTCGACCGGGTCAACCGTCGGGTCAAGGCCCTCGCCGCCGAGCAGTCCGCCGACATCGCGGCGCGACTGGAGCGCGAGGGGGTCGAGGTCGTCACCGGCCGCGGGCGGCTCGACGGCCCGGGCCGGGTCGTGGCGAGGACCGGCGACGGCGCCGAGCGCACGCTGGAGGCCGACGCGGTCCTCGTCGCCACCGGTGCCGCCCCGCGGGTGCTCGACGCGGCGCGGCCCGACGGCGAGCGGATCCTCACCTGGGAGCAGGTCTACGACCTCACCGAGGTGCCGACCGAGCTGGTCGTGGTCGGCTCCGGGGTCACCGGCGCGGAGTTCGCCTCCGCCTACCTCGCCCTCGGGGTGCCCGTCACCCTGGTCTCCTCGCGCGACCGGGTGCTGCCCGGGGAGGACGCCGACGCCGCCGCGGTGCTCGAGGACGTGCTGACCCGCCGGGGCATGACCGTGCTGTCGAGGTCGCGCATGGAGTCGGTCACCCGCGACGGCGACGTCGTGACAGTCACCCTGACCGACGGCCGCACCGTCGAGGCCTCGCACTGCATCCTCGCCCTCGGGTCGGTGCCGAAGACCGACGGCATCGGGCTGGAGGAGTCCGGCGTCGAGCTCGGCGACGGCGGGTTCGTGAGCGTCGACCGGGTCTCGCGGACCACCGCCCGGGGCGTGTACGCCGCCGGCGACTGCACGGGGGTGATGATGCTCGCCTCGGTCGCGGCCATGCAGGGCCGGATCGCGATGTGGCACTTCCTCGGCGACGCGGTGCAGCCGCTGGACCTGAAGAAGGTCTCCTCCAACGTCTTCACCGCCCCCGAGATCGCCACGGTGGGCTGGTCGCAGCAGTCCGTCGACGCCGGCGACCTGCCGGGCGAGGTCGTGATGCTCGAGCTCCAGGGCAACCCGCGCGCCAAGATGCAGAACGTGACCGACGGCTTCGTCAAGCTGATCTGCCGACCCGGCACCGGCATCGTCGTCGGCGGGGTGGTGGTCGGGCCCCGGGCCAGTGAGCTGATCCACCCCATCACGGTCGCCGTCGCGGAGAAGATCACCGCCGACGAGCTCGCCCAGATCTTCACCGTCTACCCCTCGATGAGCGGGTCGATCGCCGAGGCGGCACGCCGGATGCACAAGCGCGCCTGAGGCAACACCTGCGTCGCGTACCGTCGCGGGGTGGCACGACTACCTCGGACCCTGACCATCCTCGCCCTGCTCGCGGGTCTGCTCGCGGCGTCGCCGGGCACGGCGTACGCCGACGCGGACCTGCCCGCACCCGACCCCGGCCTCGTCGGTCCGGTCGAGCTCGGCGACCCCGGGCCCGGCACGAGCGGGGCCGACGACGCCACCGCGGCCCGGGCCGGCGCCAGCATCACGCTGCGCGGTCACGGCAACGGCCACGGCCACGGGATGAGCCAGTACGGCGCCAAGGGCGCGGCCGAGCGCGGTCGCAGCTATCGCCGGATCATCTCCTTCTACTACCCGCACACCGCCTGGGCCCGCACCCGCGGGACGGTGCGGGTGCTGATCACCGCCGACACCACCCGCGACACCGTCGTCGAGGCGCGCCGGGGCCTCGAGGTCCGCGCGGTCGGCGGCTCGTGGCGGCCGCTGAGCCGCTCGGGGGCCAAGCGGTGGCGGCTGCGCGAGGTCGCCCGCGGCCGTACGGCGGTCGACGTCGCCCTGCGCGGCCGGTCCGGCTGGACCCGGGTCCAGAGGATCCGGGGCGACGCCGAGGTCTCGGCGGGCGGCAAGCCGGTGACGCTGCTGCTGCCCGGCGGCCGCCGTCGCTACCGCGGGATCCTGCGCTCGGTCACCCCCGACGCCGGCGCCAGCGACGGGCCACGCGACCGCGACACCGTCAACGTGCTGCCGATGGAGGACTACCTGCGCGGCGTCGTGCCGCTCGAGATGCCGGCGCTGTGGGACGAGCAGGCGGTGCGCGCCCAGGCCGTCGCGGCCCGCAGCTACGCGGCGTACGAGCGGGCCCACCCGCCGCGCACGCACTACCAGCTGTGCGACACCACCTCCTGCCAGGTCTACGGCGGGTACGACGCCGAGCAGCCGGGCAGCAACGCCGCGATCCGGGCCACCCGGCGCCAGGCCCGTTTCGCCGGGGGCAAGCCGGCGTTCACCCAGTTCTCGGCGAGCAACGGCGGCTGGACCGCGCAGGGTTCCTTCCGCTACCTGCCCGCGAAGCGGGACCGCAACGAGCGCGGTTCGGGCAACCCCTACGCGACGTGGACCCGCACCGTCTCGAAGGCCTCGATCGAGGCGTGGCGCCCGGGCATCGGCACCCTGCGCCGGGTCCGGCTGGGCAACCGCGACGGTCACGGCCAGTGGGACGGTCGGGTCGGGACCGTCGTGCTGCGCGGCACGGACGGGCGCACCCGGGTCTCCGGCGAGGAGTTCCGCTCGCAGTTCGGGCTGCCGTCGACCTGGTTCACCCGGGGCTGAGGCCCCAGATCGGCGGACCACCGCGTCACGTCAGCCGGCGACCCGCACCACCCGGCGTACGACGAGCCCGACGACCAGGGCCCAGAACGCCGCCCCGACGCCGAGCACGGTGATCCCCGACGCCGCGACGGCCAGGCAGGCCACGGCGGGGACCCGGTCGGCGGGCTCGCCGAGGGCGTCGGCCAGCGACCCGGCCAGCGCACCCAGCAGCGCGAGCCCGGCGGCGGCCTCGATCACACCGGCCGGTGCGGCGGCGGCGAGCGCGGCCAGGGCCGAGCAGAGGGCGCCCAGGACGAGGTACGTCACGGCCGCGGAGACCGACCCCCGCCAACGTCGGGTCACGTCCGCGCCCGCCTCGGGCCCGGCGACCAGGGCGGCGGTGATCGCGGCCAGGTTGACCGCATGGCCGCCCAGCGGGGCGGCGAGCACGGTGCCGATCCCGGTGACCGTCATCGACTCCCGCCACGGCACCCGGTAGCCGAAGCTGCTCGTCACCGCGACGCCCGGGAGGTTCTGCGAGGCCATGGTGACCACGCTCAGCGGCAGGGTGATCCCGACCAGCGCGGCCAGGCTCCACGCCGGCGTCGTCACGCTCAACCTCGGTACCAGGTCCGCGGCCGGGACGAGACCGCCGGCCTCGACCAGCACCACCACCAGGGCCGTCCCCAGCGAGGCGGGCACCGCCCACCGCGGAGCCAGCCGTTGACCGACGAGCCACACGAGCACCACCGGTCCGACGACCAGGGGAGCGGCCGCGGTGGCGGTCACCGGCTGCACGCACAGCGGCAGCAGCACGCCGGCCAGCATCGCCCGGGCCAGGCTGGTGGGGATCGCGGCGACCAGGTCGCCCAGCCGCGGGACGAGCCCGACCAGCCCGATCAGCACCCCGGTGGCCACGAACGCCCCCACGGCCGCAGGCCAGCCGCCCGCGACGGCGCCGGTCGAGACGAGCAGCGCCGCCCCCGGGGTCGACCAGGCCAGGGTCAGCGGCGCCCGGTGCCGCACGGCGAGCCAGAGCATCCCGAGGGCCTGGGCGACGCACAGGGCGAGCAGGCCGGACGCGGCCTGGCGCGCGGTCGCGCCGACGGCGACCAGCCCCGCGAGGACGACCGCGAAGGAGCTGGAGAACCCCACGAGCGCCGCCACCACGCCCGCGACGACCGGCGAGCGGTCCGCTGCCGCCGTCCGAGCGGCCACCCCTGGCCCGCTCAGCCCAGCGCCAGCACGAGGTCGCCACCCTCGACCGACTGCGTGCCGGTCAGGGCGATGCGCTCGACGGTGCCGGCCCGGGGGGCGGTGATGGCGGCCTCCATCTTCATCGCCTCGATCGTGGCCACGGTCGCGCCCGCCTCGACGGCGTCGCCCTGCGACACCTGCACGGTCACCACGCCCTGGAACGGCGCGGCGACGTGACCGCCGTGGGAGGGGTCGGCCTTCTCGGCGGCCACGACGTCGGTGGCGACGCCGCGGTCGCGCACGCTGACCGGCCGCAGCTGGCCGTTGATCGTGGCGAGCACCGAGCGGAGCCCTCGCTCGTCGGGCTCGCCGATGGCCTGCAGGCCCAGGATGAGCGTGACGCCCTCCTCGAGGGTGACGACGTGCTCCTCCCCGTGGCGCAGACCGTAGAGGTACTCCGGGGTCGGGAGCACCGAGACGTCGCCGTACCGCTCGCGCGAGTCCCGGAAGTCGTCCGTCGGGCCGGGGAAGAGCAGCTCGTTGAGCGTGCCGCGCCGGTCGGCGGCCAGCGCTGCGACCTGCTCCTCGGTGAGGTCGGCCGTCGCCGCTCGGACGGTGCGTCCGGCGAGCGCCTTGGTGCGGAACGGCTCGGGCCAGCCGCCCGGCGGGTCGCCGAGCTCGCCGGAGAGGAAGCCGATCACCGAGTCCGGGACGTCGTAGGAGCCCGGGTCCGCCTCGAAGTCGGACGGGTCGGCGCCGACGGCGACCAGGTGGAGGGCGAGGTCGCCGACGACCTTGGACGACGGAGTCACCTTGACCACGTTGCCGAGGATGTCGTTGGCCGCGGCGTACATGTCCTCGACCTGCTCGAACTTCTCCCCGAGCCCGAGCGCGACGGCCTGCTGGCGCAGGTTGGAGAGCTGTCCGCCGGGGATCTCGTGGCGGTAGACGCGCCCGGTCGGCGCGGCCAGCCCGGACTCGAAGGGGGCGTAGAGCCGGCGCGTGGCCTCCCAGTACGGCTCCAGGGCGTTGACCGCGGCCAGGGACAGCCCGGTCTCGCGCTCGGAGTGGTCGGTCGCGGCGACCAGGGCCGACAGGGAGGGCTGGGAGGTGGTGCCGGCCATCGCGGCGCAGGCCGCGTCGACGGCGTCGACGCCCGCGTCGATCGCGGCGACCAGGGTGGCCAGCTGGCCCCCGGTCGTGTCGTGGGTGTGCAGGTGCACCGGCAGGTCGAAGCGCTCGCGCAGCGCGGTGACGAGGCGTCGCGCGGCCGGCGCCCGCAGCAGGCCGGCCATGTCCTTGATCGCCAGCACGTGCGCGCCCGCCCCGACGATCCGTTCGGCGAGGCGCAGGTAGTAGTCGAGGGTGTAGAGCCGCTCGCCCGGGTCGGAGAGGTCCCCGGTGTAGCACAGCGCCACCTCCGCGACGGTCGTGCCGGTGGCGCGCACGGCGTCGATCGCGGGACGCATCTGGTCGACGTCGTTGAGGGCGTCGAAGATCCGGAACACGTCGATCCCGGTGGCGGCGGCTTCCTCGACGAACGCGTCGGTCACCGCGGTGGGGTACGGCGTGTAGCCGACCGTGTTGCGCCCGCGCAGCAGCATCTGCAGACCGATGTTGGGCACGGCCTGACGCAGGGCGGCCAGCCGCTCCCACGGGTCCTCGGCCAGGAACCGCAGCGCCACGTCGTACGTCGCCCCGCCCCACGCCTCGAGCGACCACAGCTGGGGCGTGGTGCGGGCGACGTGGCCGGCGACGCCGAGCAGGTCGGTCGTGCGCACCCGGGTCGCGAGCAGCGACTGGTGGGCGTCGCGGAAGGTGGTGTCGGTGACCGCGACGCGGGTCGCGGCCCGCAGCCGCCGGGCGAGCTCCTCGGGCCCGTCGCGCAGCAGCTGCTGGCGGGTCCCGTCCGGCGCGGGGACGGCGAGGTCGACGACGGGCAGCTTGTCGCGCGCCACGACGCTCACCGGCCGCTCGCCGTGCGGCTTGTTGACGGTGACGTCGGCGAGGAACGCGAGCAGCTTCGTGCCGCGGTCGCCGGAGGCGCGGGCGGAGGCGAGATGGGGGTGGGTCTCGATGAACGAGGTGGTGACCCGACCGGCGCGGAAGTCGTCGTCGGCCAGCACCGCCTGCAGGAACGCGATGTTGGTCGAGACGCCCCGGATCCGGAACTCCGCGACGGCGCGCTGCGCCTTGGCCACGGCGTCCTCGAAGGTCCGACCGCGACAGGTCAGCTTGGCCAGCATCGAGTCGAAGTGCGCCGAGACCACTGCACCGGTGTACGTCGTCCCGCCGTCGAGGCGTACGCCGCCACCGCCGGGGGAGCGGTAGGTGGTGATGGTGCCGGTGTCGGGCCGGAAGTCGTTGGCCGGGTCCTCGGTCGTGATCCGGCACTGCAGGGCCGCGCCGCGCAGGGTGACGGCCTCCTGGGTGAGCCCGAGGTCGGCCAGCGTCTCCCCGGAGGCGATCCGCAGCTGCGACTGCACGAGGTCGACGTCGGTGACCTCCTCGGTGACGGTGTGCTCGACCTGGATGCGCGGGTTCATCTCGATGAAGTAGTAGGCGCCACCGGGGTCGAGGAGGAACTCCACGGTGCCGGCGTTGCGGTAGCCGATCTCGCGGGCGAACCGCACCGCGTCGTCGCACATCTGCTGCCGCAGCGCCGGGTCGAGGTTCGGCGCGGGCGCGATCTCGACGACCTTCTGGTGGCGGCGCTGCACCGAGCAGTCGCGCTCGAAGAGATGGATCACCCCCGCGTCGGTGCCGGTGCCGTCGGCGAGGACCTGGACCTCGATGTGCCGGGGGTCGACGACAGCCTGCTCGATGAAGACGGTCGGATCACCGAAGGCTCCCTCGGCCTCGCGCATGCAGGTCTCGACGGCCTCCCGCAGCCGGGCCGGGTCGTCGACGCGACGCATCCCTCGTCCGCCACCGCCGGCGACGGCCTTGACGAAGAGCGGGTAGGGCAGGTCGGCGGCCGAGGCGACCAGCGCGTCGGGATCGGTCGACGGCTCGACGCCGGAGAGCGTCGGGACGCCGGCGGCCTCGGCCGCCGCGATCGCCCGGGCCTTGTTGCCGGTCAGCTCCAGGACGTCGCTGGTGGGTCCGACGAAGGTGATGCCGGCCGCCGCGCACGCCTCGGCGAGGGCCGGGTTCTCGGAGAGGAAGCCGTAGCCCGGGTAGATCGCGTCGGCGCCCGCGCGCACGGCCACGTCGACGATGCCCTGGGGGTCCAGGTAGGCCCGGACGGGGTGTCCGGCCTCGCCGATCTCGTAGGCCTCGTCTGCCTTGAGCCGGTGCTCGGAGCCGCGGTCCTCGGTGGGGAAGACCGCGACGGTGCGGGCTCCGAGCTCGTAGGCGGCGCGGAACGCCCGGATCGCGATCTCGCCACGGTTGGCCACCAGCACCTTGGAGAACATGGGCGTGAGGCTAGCGACGCCGCCGACCGGGGCGCGCCGGCTCGTCCACGGGGCGGTCACCGGGACGGGCACCGGGAGCGGGGAGCAGGAACTGGCCGACCACGTCGGGCAGCACGGCGTGGGCGAGCGCGACGGCGTCGCCCTCGGGCACGTCGAGCACGCTCACCGACTGCGGCCCCCCGGCCGTGGTCGCGGCCACCGTGCTCAGCCCCACCCGGCGCTGGAAGTAGGTCGCCCGCAGGTTCCAGCCGATCACGTGGCGGTCCGCGAGCACCTCGCGGCGGCGTACGACGCTCCCGGCACGGGCGACGACGTGACCCGCGAGGTGGGCGTGGCCCAGCGACCGGGTGCGGTCCCAGGCCAGCGCCGCCGCCACGGGCACGAGGAGCAACGCCGCCACCAGGACCGAGGCCGGCAGCGGTCCCGGCCCGACCGCGAGCACGACGAGCAGCACGACCGTGGCGGCCGGCACCAGGGCCCGCACGTAGCGGCGGCGCGCGGCGGCCGGGCCGTGGCCCTGCAGTGCGCCGTGGATCGTCTCCTCGGAGCCGAGCACCGCAGCGGCCGTGGCGTCGACCACCACGCGCGGCGCCGGCGGCACCAGCAGGCTGCTGCCCTGCTCGCCGGCGGGCAGGCCGGTCACGACGGCGCTCAGCCGGGCCGCCCCGGCCAGGCGCAGCGAGAGCGGCTCGTGGAGGCGCACGCCGGCCAGGCGCTCCTCCTCGATCGTCGTCTCACGGGTGGTGAACAGGCCGCGGCGCAGCCGCCACCGACCGTCGGCGCGCGAGAGCGTGAAGCCCCAGTTGGCCGAGAGGTAGCCGAGGACGGCGAAGACCGCGGTGGCCACGAGCGCGACCGCGGCGACGACGGCGAGGCTGACCCACACCGGGCTGGTGGCCCCGAGCCGGGCGGTGCCGTCGGCGAACGGCGCGTCGGGGCCCAGGTCGCCGAGCAGCTGGCCGCCGACGCCGAGCAGGCCCGCGAGCACCACGACGCCGGTGCTGGTCAGCGGCGCGTAGCGCGCCCAGGTCGGGTCCAGGCTCAGCACGGGCGGCGCGGCCGGGGACGGGCGGCCGGGTCCTCCTCCGGGGGAGTCGAGGGACCCGGGGGGCCTCGCCCCGCCCGCCGCGCCCGGGCCCACCTGCGAGACCCGCAGCAGCTCGTCGCGCAGGGCGCGGGCGCGCGGTGTCGGGAGGCCGTCGAGCTCGAGCGGCTGGTCCTGCTCGGAGGTGCCCGTCCCGATCCGCACCGTGCTCAGCCCCAGGACCCGCTGGACCGGGCTCGCCGACAGGTCGACGGTGCGCACCCGGGCCAGCGCGGTGGTGCGGGAGTGGCGCGCGACGAGGCCCGTGCGGAGCTCGACCCGGCCGTCGGCGATGCGGAAGCGGGTCGTGGCGTAGCGCAGCAGCCCGATCGCGATCGGCACCAGGAGCCCGAGGGCCTGCCACGGGGCACCGACCCGGGACGAGCCGGCGAGGAACGCCACGACGACGAACGGTGCGAACCGCACCACCTCGCGCACCGGCTGCACCAGCAGCATCCGGCCGTCGAGGCGCTGCCAGGCGACCTCGGGGACGTGATCGGGCGCAGGCTCGGGGCGCGGGTCGCTCACGTCGCGTCGCCCTCGGCGGCGTCCGCCATGGCCGTCAGCTCGTCGGCCAGCGCGTAGGCGCGCACCCGCTCGAGGCCGGCGACCCGCAGGGCGCCGTGCGAGGAGGCGGTCGTGACGGTCACGGTGGCCAGCCCGAAGAGCCGACTCACCGGTCCCTGCTCCACCTCGACGGTCTGGATCCGCGACATGGGGGCGATGCGTCGCTCGCGGGCCCACCAGCCGACCTGGGTGTAGACCGCGGTGTCGGTCACCTCCCAGCGGTGCACCCGGTAGCGCCACTGCGGGACCACGACGGCCCACGCCGCCACGACGAGCAGCCCGAGCACCACCCACCACCAGCGCAGGTCCAGCCAGCCCGAGACCCGCAGCCCGACGGCGAGGACCGTGACGAGCACGAGGCCCTCGAGGACGGCCGAGAGCGACCACATCAGCCGCGCCCGGGGGTGCACCCGCTCGCGGGGGTCACGCAGGGCCGGAGCGGGTGCCACTCAGTCCGCGATCTCGCAGATGACCTCGCCGTTGCCGATGCCGCCGCCGACCTCGACCGAGAGCCCGGACACGGTGCCGGCCTTGTGCGCCTTGATCGACTGCTCCATCTTCATCGCCTCGATCACCACGACGGTGTCGCCCTCGGCGACCTCCTGGCCGTCCTCGACGACGACCTTGACGACGGTGCCCTGCATCGGCGAGGTCACGGCGTCGCCCGACACCGCGGCCCCGGCCTTCTTGCCCCCGGCCCGTCTGGGCTTCCTCGCGCCGCCCGCGCCCGCGCCCGCGCCACCACCGGCTCCGCCGAGGCCACCGGGCAGGACGACCTCGAGGCGCTTGCCGCCGACCTCCACCACGACCGTCTGCCGCTCGTCGGCCTCGGGCGCCTCGGCGGTCCCGCCGGCGTACGGCTCGATCTGGTTGTCGAAGTCGGTCTCGATCCAGGTGGTGTAGACGTCGAAGGACCCCTCTGCGGTGGGGTTCGAGGCGCCGACGTACGCCGGGTCGCTCACCACCGCGCGGTGGAAGGGGATCACGGTGGGCATGCCGTCCACGACGAACTCCGCCAGGGCGCGGCGGGAGCGTTCGAGGGCCTGGGTCCGGTCGCGGCCGGTCACGACGAGCTTGGCGATCAGCGAGTCGAACGAGCCGGGGACCGTCTCCCCGTTCTCGTAGCCGCCGTCGACGCGCACGCCGGGGCCCTGCGGCGGGCTCCAGGCCGACAGCGTCCCGGGGGCGGGCATGAAGCCGGCCCCGCCGTCCTCGGCGTTGATGCGGAACTCGATGGAGTGACCGCGGATCTCCGGGTCGTCGTAGCCGAGCTCCTCACCGGCCGCGACGCGGAACATCTCGCGGACCAGGTCGATGCCGGTGACCTCCTCGGAGACGCAGTGCTCGACCTGCAGGCGGGTGTTGACCTCGAGGAAGGAGATGGTGCCGTCCTGGGCCACGAGGAACTCGCACGTGCCGGCCCCGACGTAGCCCGCCTCGGAGAGGATGGCCTTGGACGACTCGTAGAGCCGGGTCATCTGGTCCTCGGAGAGGAACGGCGCCGGCGCCTCCTCGACCAGCTTCTGGTGGCGACGCTGCAGCGAGCAGTCACGGGTCGAGACGACCACGACGTTGCCGTGGCTGTCGGCCAGGCACTGGGTCTCGACGTGGCGGGGCCTGTCGAGGAACTTCTCCACGAAGCACTCGCCTCGGCCGAAGGCGCTGACCGCCTCGCGCACCGCGGAGTCGAACGCGTCGGCGACCTCCGACATCTCCCGGGCGACCTTGAGACCACGGCCGCCACCGCCGAAGGCCGCCTTGATCGCGATCGGCAGGCCGTGCTCCTCGGCGAAGGCGACGGCCTCGTCGGCGTCCGCGAGGGGGTCCTTGGTGCCCGGGGCGAGCGGCGCGCCGACCTTCTCGGCGATGTGGCGCGCGCGGACCTTGTCGCCGAGGCTCTCGATCGCCTCGGGCGGGGGGCCGATCCAGATCAGGCCCGCCTCGATCACGGCTCGGGCGAAGTCGGCGTTCTCGGCCAGGAAGCCGTAGCCGGGGTGCACGGAGTCGGCGCCGCAGTCGCGCGCGACCGTGATGATCTTGTCGATGTCGAGATAGGTCTCGGCGGGCGTCGCGCCCCCGAGGGAGTGCGCCTCGTCGGCCAGCCGCACGAACAGCGCGTCCCGGTCGGGCTCGGCGTAGACGGCCACGCTGGCGATGCCGGCGTCGCGACAGGCGCGGACCACCCGGACCGCGATCTCGCCGCGGTTGGCGACGAGGACCTTCTGCAACGGGGTGGTCTGTGCTGGCACGCGGCGCTCCTGGCGGACGGGTCGGGGCTGGGCCGCGCCAGCGTATCGCCGCCCTCGGGCGCCCAGGCTGTCGGACTCGGCAACGACTCGGTCACGGTGTGGGCGCTGGGACCGCCTGGGTGAGGCGGTCCGCGTGGGCAGCGGCTAGACAGGCGCAGTCCCGCGTCGTGCGGGGTTCAACTACCCGGAGGTCTCCGTGCTCCCGTCCTTCCTCGCCCGCGAACGGATCGTGGCCGCACCCGGCTACAGCCGCTGGCTGATCCCGCCCGCGGCCCTGCTGGTCCATCTCTCGATCGGCCAGGTGTACGCGACCAGCGTCTACAAGAGCGCGCTGGTCGACCGCTTCGACTCCAGCCTCACCGCGGTCGGCTTCGTGTTCTCCCTCGCCATCTTGGTGCTCGGGGCGTCGGCCGCCCTGTTCGGGACCTGGGTCGACCGCAACGGGCCCCGGGCCGCGATGTTCGTCGCCGCGATCTTCTGGTCCGCCGGCTTCCTCGTCTCGGCCGTGGGGATCTCGACGGGTCAGCTGTGGCTGGTCTACGTCGGCTACGGCGGGCTCGGCGGCATCGGCCTGGGCATCGGCTACATCTCGCCGGTCTCGACGCTGATCAAGTGGTTCCCGGACCGTCCGGGCCTGGCGACCGGGATGGCGATCATGGGCTTCGGGGGCGGCGCACTCGTCGCGAGCCCGCTGAGCGGCCGGCTGCTCGGCGTCTTCGACAGCTCCTACGACAGCACCGACCCGGGCTCGCTCGCCAGCGGGGGAGCGGTGACCAGCCTCTTCGTCACCCTCGGTCTGGTCTACCTCGTCGCCATGATGCTCGGTGCGCTGATCGTGCGGGTCCCCGCGGACGACTGGAAGCCCGAGGGCTACGAGCCCGCGCGCGACAAGAAGAGCGCGATGATCACGACCGCCAGCGTCTCGGCCAACAACGCCGTGCGCACCCCGCAGTTCTGGCTGCTCTGGACGGTGCTGTTCTGCAACGTCACCGCCGGCATCGGGATCCTCGAGCAGGCCTCGCCGATGATCCAGGACTTCTTCCGTGACAACGGCGCGGGCGTCACGGCCGCGGCGGCCGGTGGCTTCGTCGGGGTGCTCTCCATCGCCAACATGGCCGGGCGCTTCGTGTGGTCCTCGACCTCCGACCTGATCGGACGCAAGCAGATGTACATGGTCTACCTCGGCGTGGGCATCGCGATGTACCTCGTGCTGGCGCTGCTCGGCGCGAGCTCGACGATCGTGTTCGTGCTCACCGCGGCCGTGATCATCTCCTTCTACGGCGGCGGCTTCGCCACGGCGCCGGCCTACCTGCGTGACCTGTTCGGCACCTTCCAGGTCGGCGCGATCCACGGGCGGCTGCTCACGGCGTGGTCGTTGGCCGGCGTCGCCGGTCCGCTCATCGTCAACGCCTTCCTCGACGCCCAGGGCACCCCCGGCGAGCTGGCCTCGGGTGACTACCGTCCCGCGCTGCTGACCATGGTCGCCGTGCTCGCCGTCGGCTTCGTGGCCAACCTGATGATCAAGCCCGTCTCGGAGAAGTTCCACGAGTCCGGGTCCACCCCGACCAAGCAAGGAGCGAACGCCTGATGGCCGCACGCATCGCCGTCGCCTGGGCCGCGGTCAGCATCCCGCTGGCCTACGGTCTCTTCGAGACCATCCGCAAGGCCGCGACCCTCTTCACCGGCTGATCCACTTCACCGACTGAGCCACTTCACCGGCTGAGCCTCAGCCGGCACCGCCGACGGCCTGGAGCGCTTCGCTCCAGGCCGTCAGCGTCTGCGAGAGCACCCCGAGGTCGCGCACCTGCATCGCCTGCGCTGTGGTGACGCCCTGCTCGAGCGGCAGGCCCGCAGGGCCCCGGAAGCCGACGGCCGAGAGCGCCGCGGTGACGTCGTCGGTGGCCGTCGTGCGACCGAGCCACGCCGCGACGGCGTACGCCGCGTCGCGCCGGTCGCCGGTGGCCGTGGCCACCGCGGGGAAGTCGAGCACCAGGGTGCCGAGGTCCGGCACGGTGAGCGCCACGTCACGCTCGGGGCTCAGGCGCGAGGAGAGCACGGTCTGCTCGGCCACGGCGGCGACGCCGCCGGAGCGGGCGGCCGCCAGCAGCCGCTCGCGGTCACTGGCGGGAGGACCCGTGCGCGACCCGGCCCGGGTGGCGAGCAGGGCCAGGTCCGCGCTCTGCTGCGAGGGCCGTAC
This sequence comes from uncultured Actinomycetota bacterium, assembly GCA_963760555.1. Taxonomy (GTDB): domain Bacteria; phylum Actinomycetota; class Actinomycetes; order Propionibacteriales; family Nocardioidaceae; genus Nocardioides. The sequence goes on from CAVXDJ010000005.1 coordinate 481,795, forward strand.
GCCGGCGGCGTCGGCCTCGACGCGGGCGCCGAGCAGCGGCGCCAGGGCCGCGGTGCTGGTGAGCGGGTCGCCGATCTTGAGCCCGGGATCGGCGATCAGGGTGCGCCAGGTGGCATCGGTGCGGGCGGCGTCCGTCGAGGTCGCCACGACGACCGGCGAGATGGCCAGGCTGTCGGCCACGACCTCCGGGGCGATGGCAGCCCCGTCGCTGGTCCCGCTCGCGGGGCGCGCGCGCACGACCCACAACGTCGACTCCGGGACCCACACGTCGGGCAGCGCTCCGCCGGCCAGCGCGACCGCGGCCACCTCGGAGGAGGGCTCGGCGCTCAGCTCGACCCCCTCGCAGCCGGAGTCGCGCACGATCTCGCGCAGGACGGGGACGAGAGCAGGGTCCACGGCGACGGTGACCGGGCCGTCGAGGTCGTCGGTCGGCGGGCACGGCGGGGGCCCGGTCGGCGACGGCAGCACCGGGTCGGAGGTGCCCGCCGCTGCGGGCGGGACGTCGGAGAAGCCGGCCCGGTCGTCCCACACGGCGGTCAGGGCGACGACGCCGACCGCCACGACGAGCAGGGCCAGCAGGCCCGCGATCGCCCTGCGTCGTCCGCGCCGGCGGTCGGCGGCGGCGTCCGGATCGAGATCCGCTCCGTCGCCCTGGCGCGACGAACGCGCGCCGGCGTGCTTGCCCGCCACCGGACGAGCGTAGAGCAGGGGCCCGCCCGGCTCGCCGTGATGTCCTCGACGCAGCCCCGACGGCAGCCCCGACGGGCTCGGGCGAGGGCCGTTCGCGGAGGTTAACAAACGCTAACCACGGCGCTACAGTGAGACGATGAGCACCCCAGCGAGCCCTGCGACCGCCTACGAGCTCTCCCGTGAGCACGAGGAGTTCCGCCACAGCGTGCGCGACTTCGCCGAGGACCGGATCGCCCCCCACGCGGCGCAGTGGGACCGCGACCACTTCTTCCCGGTCGACGTCGTCCACGAGATGGGCAAGCTCGGTCTCTTCGGGCTCACCGCCCCCGAGGAGTACGGCGGCGCGGGGGGTGACTTCACCAGCCTGTGCGTGGCCATCGAGGAGATCGGGCGCGTCGACCAGTCGATGGGCATCACCCTCGAGGCGGCGGTGAGCCTCGGGATCAACCCGGTGCTGACCTTCGGCAGCGACGAGCAGAAGCAGACCTGGCTGCCCGACCTGGTCGCCGGCGAGCGGGTCGCGGGCTTCGGGCTGACCGAGCCCGGGGCCGGCTCCGACGCGGGGGCGACCCAGACCCGCGCCGTCCTCGACGACGGCGAGTGGGTGCTCAACGGGGCCAAGCAGTTCATCACCAACTCCGGCTCCGAGATCACCAGCCTCGTGACCGTCACCGCGCGCACCGGGGAGCGCGACGACGGTCGCCCGGAGATCAGCGCGATCATGGTCCCCGCCGGCACGCCGGGCTTCGTCGCCGAGAAGGCCTACGACAAGCTCGGCTGGCACGCCTCGGACACCCACCCGCTGAGCCTCGACGACGTCCGCGTGCCGGAGGCGAACCTGCTCGGGGAGCGCGGCCGCGGCTACGCGCAGTTCCTCTCCACCCTCGACGACGGCCGCGTCGCCATCGGGGCCCTGGCGGTCGGTTGCATCCAGGCCTGCCTCGACGCCTCCCTGGCCTACGCAGGCGAGCGCCAGACCTTCGGCGGTCCGATCGGGCGCAAGCAGGGTGTCGCGTTCCAGATCGCCGACCTCGAGGTGATGCTGCACGCCTCACGGCTGCTCACCTACCGGGCCGCCGCCATGAAGGACGCCATGCAGGAGGGTCGCGACGTGTCGATGAAGGCCTTCAAGCAGGCGGCGGCCGTGTGCAAGCTCTACACGACCGAGTCGGCGGTGAGCGCGACGCGGATCGCGACCCAGGTCTTCGGTGGCTACGGCTTCATGGAGGAGTACCCGGTCGCCCGGCTCTACCGTGACGCCAAGGTCCTCGAGATCGGCGAGGGGACCTCCGAGGTCCAGCGGATGCTCATCGCCCGCGGGCTCGGCCTGCCCGTCGAGTGACGCCGCTCGGGTCGTGTGCCCGAGACCGGCCCGCGCCGCTCGCGGCTACCGGCGTACGCCGGGCACGTGCCGGGCGACGAAGTCGAGGGCGTCACCGAGCACCTCGTCGCGGTTGGTCTCGTTGAGGATCTCGTGGCGGGCCCCGGGATAGCTCTTCTGCTCGGCCCCGGGCCCGGCGAGGTGGGCCCAGCCCTCGGCCGAGGGGCCCATCGGCACGAGCTGGTCCTCCTCGCCGTGCAGCCACAGGACGGGGACCGTGGTGACCGCCCCGGCGGCGGTGACCCGTTCCATCGCGGCCACGAGCGCCTGGAGGGTGGGGCGCTTGAAGGGGCCGTGCCAGACCAGGTCGTCGGCGACGTAGGCCGCGCCCACGGACTCCTCGCGCGAGAGCGTGGCGGGGTCGATCGGCACGTCGGGGATCTCCTCGGCGCCCAGCAGGGACTCGACGGCCTCCCACCGACCCAGCACCGGTCCGGTCAGCACGACGGCGGCCAGCTCGGGGCCGTGGCGCTGGGCGTAGCGGGCGCCGATCAGCCCGCCCATGGAGTGTCCGACGAGCACGACCGGCAGGCCCGGGTGGTCGTCGTGGGCGACCTCGGTCAGCCGGTGGACGTCGTCGACGACGCCGTCGACGTCCTCGATGACGACCCGTTCGCCGCCGCTGCGGCCGTGACCGACGTGGTCCACGCCGTAGGTCGCCGCGCCGGCCTCGGCGAGCCGCGCGGCGACCCACTCGTAGCGCCCGACGTGCTCGCCGTAGCCGTGGACGAGCAGCGCCACCCAGGTCGGGTCGTGCGCCTCCCACCGTCGTGCGACCAGGGGCGCGGCGTGGCCGTCGAGGTCGAGGGTCGTGCTGGGCAGCTCGGGGGTGGCGGTCGTCTGGCTCATTCCTCGACGGTAGCGCCCAGGACGTCGGGGGAGGCGTCGGCGGCGGCGTCCTCGGCCCGCGCGTCGTGCAGCGTCTCGGGGGCGCGCAGCCAGGGGATGATCGCGAGCAGGCTGATCGCGGCGGTGGTCGCGAACGCCCAGCCGAAGCCCGCCTGGTCGGCGACCACGCCGACCAGGACCGGGCCGAGGATGGCGCCGGAGTCCTGCGCCATCTGGAAGGTGCTGAGCACCGTGCCGCCGCTGCGCCCCGCCCCGACGACGTCGGCGACGGTGGCCTGCTGGCCGGGGTTGACCAGCCCCGCGCCGATGCCCGAGAGACCCGAGAGGACGAACAGCACCACGAGGTCGTGGGAGAGCCCGATCGGGCCGAGCGTGGCGGCGGTGACGAGCAGCCCGACCAGCACCAGCGGTCGGCGCCCCGTCGAGTCGGCGACGCGTCCGGCCACCTGCAGGGTCAGGGCGGTGCCGAGCGCGGCCACGGCGAGCGCGACGCCGGCGACCCAGGTGTCGTCGTGCACGGCCACCGCGAACTGCGGGAGCACGGCCACGCGGACCCCGAAGTTGCACCAGCCGTTGGCGAAGGCCGAGGCGAGGCTGGCGCGGTACGCCGGGTGGGCCAGGGCCTCGCGCACCAGCATCGGCGGCAGCCTCGGGGTGTCCGGGGAGGGGCGCAGGCTCGCCCCGGACAGACGGACGCCGACCACGGTCGCGGCGATCACCAGTGCCACGGCGTAGGCGATGAAGGGCAGGCGCAGGCTGATGGTGGCCAGCAGCCCGCCGAGGACCGGCCCGAGCATGCCGCCGAGCAGGAAGCTGCTGGCGTACGCCGACGTGACCCGCCCGCGGATCGTCGGCGGGGCCAGGCGCACCAGCAGCGCCATGGCCGAGACGGTGAACATCGTCGAGCCGATGCCGCCGAGCCCGCGGTAGATGAGCAGCTGGGTGTAGGACTGCGCGAACGCCGTGGCCAGCGAGGAGGCCGCCACGACGAGCAGGCCGGTGAGGTAGACCGGGCGCTCACCGAGCCTCGAGACCAGCGCGCCGCCGGCCGGGGCGAAGACGAGGCGGAAGAAGGCGAACGCGGAGACGACCACCGAGGCCGCGGCGACGCCCACGTCGAAGCTGCGGGCGTAGGCCGGCAGCACGGGGGAGACCAGGCCGAAGCCGATCGCGATGACGAACGCGGAGCCGACCAGCACCAGGATCTCGCCCGGGATCGGCGGGCGCGCGGCCTTCGTGCGGGCCCGCTCGGCCGACCGCTCGGCCCACCGCTCGGCGCGGGTGCCGCTCACCGGCTCACCGCACGCCTGCGCGTCGGACCCACAGGTCGGTCCACGAGTGCCCGAGGGCGGCCACCATGGTGCGCAGCAGCGGCAGGCCGACCCCGACGACGGTGTGGAAGTCGCCCTCGATGCCGGTCACGAAGGCGCCGCCGAGCCCGTCGACGGTGAACGCGCCGGCCACCGCGAGCGGCTCGCCGGTGGCGACGTACGCCGCGATCTCGGCGTCGGTGACGTCGGCGAAGTGGACGGTGGTGGCCGCACCGGCCAGCTCGAGGCGGCCCGAGGCGCGGTCACGCAGCGCGTGGCCGGAGTGCAGCACCCCGCTGCGCCCCCGCATCGCCTGCCAGCGTCGCGTCGCCTCGGCCGCGTCGGCGGGCTTGCCGAAGGGCTCCCCGTCGAGCTCGAGGACGGAGTCGCAGCCGAGCACGAGGGCGTCGGGCGGCACGTCGTCGCGGCCGGCGACGGCGTCGCACTTCAGCTCGGCCAGGCCGACCGCGAGCTCGGCGGGCGCAAGGCCGTCGAGGACCGACTCGTCGACGCCGGAGACGATGACGACCGGGTCGAGACCGGCGGCGCGCAGGGTGGCCAGCCGCGCCGGCGAGGCCGACGCGAGCACGAACGGAGCGCTCACTGCACCGTCACCTCGGAGACGGTGGTCAGGCGGGGGTGCAGGTGGTCGTCCCCGTCGACCCTGCCGGTGGCCCACCACATCCGCAGCCCGGGCTCGGTGACCTCGAGCGTGGCGAGGTTGTTGTCGAACCACGGACCTCGCACCAGCGACCAGCGCAGCGGGGCCTCGGGCACCTTCGCCGAGCGGGCGACGACGTGGCCGAGGGGGCCGGCGACCCCGTACGACGCGACCGCCGTGCCGAAGCGCCAGCGTCGTGGCAACGGGTTGCGGATGGGGGAGCAGACGGCCTGGATGATCCGGCTCTGCAGCGGTGCGGAGCCGCGTGCCTCCTCCCCGGTGGGCACGGCCTCGGAGACGTAGGAGTGGTGGACGTCGCCGGAGAGGAACGTGACGGTGCGCGGTGCGCGGCCGCGCTCACCGCGCGCGACCTCGAGGGTCATCCGCGAGACCCGCTGGAACGCGTCCTGGAAGGCGGCCCAGTGCTCGAGGTCGACCTTCTGGCGCGCCCACTCCCCGAACCTCGCCCCGCGCCTGCCCCACGCGCCGGCGGAGAGCTGCTCGGCGAAGGCCTCGACGTAGTGCAGGCCGGGGGCGAGCAGGAACGGCAGGGACGTCGCGACGAGCAGGTGGTCGACGTCGCCGCGCATCTGGTCGTCGAGCCAGCCCATCTCGCCCTCGTCGAGCAGGCTGCGCTGGTCCTCCTCGAGCACGCGCGCGGCGCGGGAGTCGACGACGACCAGCCGGGCCTGCGTGCCGTAGGTCCGCACGAAGCTCCAGCGGTAGGACGCCGGGTGCTGGTCCGCCTCGTTCGCGAGGTGGTCGAGCGCCTCGCTGGCGTCGTACTCGTCCTGGCCCTCGTGGGCGGCGATCCTGCACCAGACCGGGTCGGCGGCTCGCTCCTCGGGCGTCAGGTTGCCCAGGTGCTGGTAGACCCAGTACGACGCGAGACCCCCGACGATGCGACCGTGCCACCAGGAGGTGGCCTCCATGTCGTCCTTCCACGCCTTCGAGGTGTTCCAGTCGTCACGGATGTCGTGGTCGTCGAAGATCATCGCGCTGGGCAGGGTCGAGAGCAGCCAGCGGTTCGCGGGGTCCGACCAGGCCAGCCAGTAGAGGTGGGCGTACTCCTCGTAGTCCTTCAGCTCGTCCCACGGCGCCTGCTCGATGTCACGACGCGACGCGATGAAGTCCTGCATCGCCGCGGTCGTCTCGTCGGCGTAGACCTGGTCGCCCAGGAAGAGCACGAGGTCCGGCCAGCGGGCCTGACCGGGATCGGGGTCGTCACCGGCGAGCTCGTCGGTCACCCCGGCCATCCGCAGCGCGTAGGCGCGCAGGGCGTCGACGCCGTGGGTCTTGTTGCCCTTCTCGTCGTGCGAGACCGACGTACGGCAGGAGCCGAACGCGAGACGCAGCGGCTTCTCGACGTCCAGGGTGGGGATGAGCGAGGGCGGGTACGGCGAGTCGGCCTCGGGCCAGACCCGGTCGTCGTCGACGTCGACGGTGTAGGGGGTCTTGGTGTTCTTGGCCAGGCCCTCCACCGTGAGCAGCGCGTAGTGGTGACCGTGCACGCCGAAGGTGCGCGCGCGCTCGACCTGGTCGCCCGCGGTGACGGTGACCGTGCCGGCACGGTCGGTCTCGACCCACACGCTCGCCCCGGTCTCGTCGACGTGGCGCAGGAGGGGTCCGAGGACGAGCTGTGCCATGCCTGTCACTTTCGCACAAGGGACCGGGATCGACCGCCACCCACCTGGGCTCCGCGGGACGGACATCGTCGACCACGGACGGAGGACGACCGTTCAGACGTACAGTGCGAGGTCCGCCGGCCGCACGAGCGCCGAGTCCTCGGCGGCGCAACGTCGCTGACCTGCGACGACGCATTCCGACGTCGCGCCCGAGTCACGCACTGTACGTTCTTTCGGTCGCGTCGCCGTCCGTGGTCGGCCGCTCCCGGCGCCTGCTCCGCCTCTCGCCGGCGGTGAGCCGCGCGCCGGGACGGCGGACCGGGCGGGCGCCTGGTCGTCTGGACCGGCCGCCGAAGTCCTGCGCGCCCCGGCGTCCTCGGGTGAGGATGCGGCGTGCCCACCCGACTCTCGAGGCGCCTCCAGCGGCGCGCGACCGCCCGCGACCTGGCCCGCCGGATGGCCGAGCTGGACCGGCTCGACCGCGAGCGGGGGCTGGGAGCGATGCCGCCGCCCCGGACGGGTCGGGGCCGACGGTCGCATGGTGCCCTGCTTCCCAGCCTGCTGGTCTCGGGTGTCGTCCTCGCCGGTGGGGTCGTTTTTTCCCCGAACCCCGACATCGTGGCGCTGCGACGGATGGTCGGGCTCGGTGACGACGAGCGCGGTCCGGTGCCGATCGTCGCGGGCGAGGGGACGTACGCCTTCCTGCAGACTCAGCTCGGGAGCGACGCACCGGTCGGTTACGACCCGTGCAGCCCGGTCGAGGTGCTGGTCAATCCCGAGGGTGCGCCGGCCGACTACGACGACCTGGTCGACACCGGCCTCGCCCACGTGGGCGAGGCCACCGGGCTCCGCCTCGTCCGTGTCGGGCTGAGCGACGATCGCGACGTCTCGGAGGTCTCGTCGGCGCCCCGACCCGTGCTGATCATGTGGGCCACGCCCGAGGAGGTGCCCGAGCTCGCCGGTGACGTTGCGGGGCTCGGCGGCAGCGCGGCGGCCGGGCCTCCTGGGCGGTTGCACTACGTGACCGGCAGGATCGTGCTGGACCGCGACGTCTTCGCCGAGCACGAGGGCGAGGGGACGCCGTACTCCCAGGCGATCGTCGACCACGAGCTCGGACACCTGGTGGGGCTTGCGCACGTCGACAGCCCGGACGAGCTGATGTACCACGACAACGTGGGGCGCCTGTCCTACGGCATCGGTGACCGGCAGGGGCTGGCCCGCCTCGGTTCGACCCCGTGCTGAGCGGCGCGGCGCCGGCGGCACCAACAAGTCCTGCAGTCCCGTCCCAGGACCAGTCCCCGACGGTCCGCCGCTGCGCTCCGCCGCATCCGCCGGCGGGACCGTGAGACGGAGGCCGGTAGAGGTTCCTCCGCCCGCGGGAGCTCCCCGGACCGGAGCGAGGTCGGCGGAGGGCGTCATGCGCGCCGGTCGAGCAGCGGTCGGCTCACGTGCTCGGGTTGCACGGTCGCGCGCTGAGCCGGGGCGTGGTCGGACCCCGCCGCGGCCTGTCGGGTCGACCGCCTCGTCGCGAGCACCGGGGTCCGCTGCGTCCTCGATCTCCTCTGGTTCCCAGCGCAGGAGGTCGCCGGGCTGGCAGTCGAGCGCGTCGCACAAGGCAGCCAACGTGGCGAACCGCACCGCTTTGGCCCGGCCGTTCTTGAGGACCGCGATGTTGGCCGGGGTGATGCCCACCTGGTCCGCGAGCACGCCGACCGCCATCTTGCGCCGGGCGAGCATCACGTCGATGTCGACGATGATCGGCATTCAGATCACCTCATCGAGCTCGGCCTGCAGCTGCTTGGCCTCGGAGTCCAGGGCGACCGCCTGCGCCAGCAGGGTCCTCATCACGTAGACGAGCAGTGCCACCCCGGCGATCACCAGGGCGAGTCCGCTGATCAGGCCGACCAGTCCGGGGGCGACCTGATCCCCGGCCGTGGCGTGGTTGGCGAAGCGAGCCACCACGGCGACGGCGAGGACGAGCACCGCGGCAGCACCGACTGAGCCGATGATCAGGTCGACGTGACGGAACGCCGCGTGGGAGAAGACCGTGCCTCGCCCGACCATGGTCAACAACCGCCAGGTGCACACGGCGATGACCTGCAGGGTCGCCACGATGAGCACGCCGATGACCACCCACGAGGTCCCGAACCCGGTGGGGTCCGTCTCGCTGTCCGACCACAGCAGGGCCACCATGCCGACCTGCGTCACCACGGACCCCGCGAGCGCCACGGTGATCACCACCCGCAACGCTGCCACAGCATGACCACTCACAGCTCGATCCTCTCCTGTCGTCCTACGACATAAATCTATCGAAGATCGATCGATCCGGCAAGCGGTGGAGCGACCCCACCACGGCACGGGTCAGTGCCGCCCGGCTCAGTCCCAGCGCACGAGGTGTCGGGCGTCGACGTCCTTGACCTTGTCAACCCGTCGGGCGTACTTCTCGCCGCCCTGACTCTCGCCGAGCCACTGCGTCGCCATCCAGACGCGTACGGTCTCCAGCGCGATCGCCGAGCCGATGATCTTGCCGCCGAGGCACAGGACGTTGGTGTCGGAGTGCGAACGTGCCAGCTCGGCACAGAAGGGGTCCTGGCACACCGCGGCGTAGACACCGGCGACCTTGTTGGCGATCATCGCGCTCCCGTAGCCGACACCGTCGACGAAGATCCCGCGCTCGACGTCGCCGCGCGCGACGGCCAGCGTTGCCGGATAAACGTGGTCGGCGAGGTCTGCGGCAGTGTCGGTGTCGGTGTCGGTGTCGGTGCCGAAGTCGGAGATCTCGTGTCCCTCGGCTCGCAGCAGCGCCTTGATCTCTTCCTTCAGCGCACGGCCGGCATGGTCGCTCGCCAGGGCGATACGCATCTGAGCCCCTCTCGCAGTCGTGGACGAACCTGGTGGACGCACGTCCCGCTCGCCGATCGGCGGCCGCGACGGCGGGCCGACGGCGAGGGCTCGGGGTGAAGGCAGATCGTCGACGACGGCGTACTTTCGACTCACCGCCAATGCGGGGCCATCAGTCCACGTCGGCTGCCTCAGGCCAGGTCACGTCCCGTCCTCGCTACCTAGGAGCATCCATGTCCGAAACCGCTGACACCACTTCCTTCTCCGATCTGGGCCGCGACATGTGGTCCTACCTGACGGGCAAGGAAGCCACGATCGACTACACCCTGGTCGACATGATCGTCGAAGTCCCGCGCTCCACCGGCCCGGACAGCGCCCGGGCCACCTGGAAGCTGAACGGCACCCTGCGCATCACGACATCGGACAAGGACAACCGCGGCGCCACCGACGGTTCACGTGCCTGAACGAAGTCCTCTGACGTTCGTCGCCGACCTCGCCATCGAGGTCGGCGACGAACGGGGGTCGACCACGGCGCGCCTGTCGTCGGACGACGACGGGCTGGTCCTGGAGGTCGCCGACCCGGCGACGCTCCTGCGGTGCGTGCCGGGCCGTGGCCTTCGTCGGGACATCCCGTTCTCCGTGCCGTCGGCCCACTTCGCCAACGTCCCGCTCCGGGTCACCTCACGCGGACACGACCTCGCCCGCGTCCATCTCACGTCCGAGGGCCGCGTGCGCCTGCGTCCGGCCCTGTCCGGCGTTCCTGCGTTCGTCCGCATCGCGGCATCGGTGGCCCCGTTCCGCGTCGCGGACGCCGCGACCATCGGGGGCCTCGTCCTGGTCGCCCTCCTCCTTCGGCGACGCCGGGCGTCCTGACGTACGACGCAGGTCGCGATCAGTACGAAAAGAATTTCGAAACTTTGTCTCCTGGGTGTGGATAACTGCCCGTGAGCAGGTGCGTTGTCGGTGGCTGGTGGTTGACTTCTCCCATGGCGACGACCGCACCACCCGCTCCTCCTCGTGGGGGCACCGGACATCCGGTGCCCGCCGGGGTGCGTGCGTTGGGGGTCGGGGTCGGTGAGGTCGCGGGCCGGGCGTTGTTCACGATGGACGCTGCGGCGGCCCGGGAGGCGTTGTGCGAGCTCGCCCGTGTCCGGTCCCGCCTGGATGCGTTGACGTTGGGTGTGGCCGCGCACGCCGACCGGGTCGGGGTCGGTGAGGAGAGCGGGGCCCGGACCACGGGGTCGTGGTGGGCGGTCGCGACGAGGCAGAACCGGCCCACGACCGCGGGGCTGGTCGCGCTGGCCCACGCACTCGAGGACACCTGGACCGTGCTCGGGGCGGGCTGTGCTGCCGGTGAGGTCTCCCTCGAGCAGGCCCGGGTGATCGTGGCTGCCCTCGAGGCGTTGCCCGGTGACCTCGACACCACGGTGCGTGAGCGCGCCGAGGAGGTGATGGTCGCCCACGCCGCCGAGCACGACCCCGCGACGTTACGCATCCTGGGCCACGCGCTGCTCGAGGCCGTGGCCCCCGACCTCGTCGAGGCCGCCGAGCAGTCCCGGCTCGAGAAGGAGGAGGCCACCGCGAGGGCCTCCACCCGGTTGACGATGTCGAAGGACGGCCACGGCAAGGTCTTCGGACGGTTCACGATCCCCGAGGCCCAGGCCGCCATGCTGAAGAAGGCGCTGTGGGCGCTGGCCTCACCACGTCACCGCGCCGCCGTCGCCGTACCCGGCGCCGGCGCTGAGTCCGGGTCCGGGGTGGCCCGCCCGAGCCCGGAGAAGATGGGCCACGCGTTCTGCGCGCTCATCGAGGCGCTGCCCGCCGACCGGCTCCCGCAGGCCGGCGGGATGGACGCCACCGTGTCGGTGATCTGCGAGCTCGCCACCCTGCAGACCGGCCTCGGGTTCGCACGCCTCGACACCGGCGAGCTGATCAGCGCCTCCGGGGCCCGCCGGTTGGCGTGCAACGCCAAGATCCTGCCGATCGTGATGAACGGACCCTCCCAGGTCCTCGACGTCGCCCGCGCCCAACGCTTCCACACCCGAGGTATGCGCCACGGTGCGAACGTCCGCGACGGCGGCTGCACCACCGAGGGCTGCGACTGGCCGCCCGGGATGTGCGAGATGCACCACGACGAACCCTGGTCCGAGGGCGGGACCACCGACCTCGACCACGCCCGGCTGCTGTGCCCCCACCACCACCACCGCATCCACGACCCGCGCTACACCCACGAGATCACCGAGAACAACAAGGTCCGCTTCCACCGACGCACGTAGGCCGTACCCCGGCACCCGGCCCCACCACACTCACCGCCGAGCCCGGCTAACTCCTCCGCTCGCTCGGCGAGCGTGGACTTCTTGCGGCGGTCGAGGCGGTGGTGGTCGCCCGCCCTCCGACGTCGGACTTCGCGGTCCGGCCGACGAGCGAGGAGCGCGCCGCGAGGCGCCACGAGCAGCGCGACACCGCGATCTCCGTCGTCGACCGCTACAACCGCGACGCGGTGATCGTGGTCGGCCCGCCCTTCGGGGACACCCGGACCGCAGTGGATCGTGTCGTACGGAGGTCTGATGACCGTCGACGGAGCAGCACGACAGGTCTTCGCCGACTACGCGTAGAGGACACGTCCTCCGGCCCGTAGTTCCGCCCACCGGCGGGCGACGGACGGCGCCTCAGCGCAACGCGACCAGCTCGTCGAGGACGCCGTGGCCACGGCGCACCACCCCTCGCACGAGATCGTGGCGCCCGTGCCGGACGGGCACCTCGAGGCTCACGAGGATCTGTGTCGCCGTGAGCAGCGCAGCGCCCTCCTGGCCGACCAGGGCGCAGATACGCCTCCACAGCCGGCGTCGGACGGCCTCCAGCACAGGATCCTGGCAGGTCTGCCACACGAGATTGACGAGATCGGTCGCCCGCGTGCCGCTCCCGGCGTTCCCGATGTCGACGAGGGCCACCACGTGCCCGTCTCGGACCAGGACGTTGGAGGGGTTCAGATCGGTGTGCACCATGTCCGGTGCCTCAGGCGGCGGGGGCAGGTGTGCACACAGGAGCCGAAGCCGCTCGACCAGGGCCGCCACCGCCAAGGAGTGCCCCGGGAGTGCGGCGACGGCCCTCGACAAGCCCGGTGCCAGGTCGTGACCGTGCTCCTGGCCGGTGGCGAGCCGCCAGGCGTACGACCAGTGGTCGTAGGGCTCGGTGGCCTGGCCCGCCTGGAGCTCGACGACCTCCATCAGCTGGTCGACGAGGAACGGGGTCAACGTCGGTGCCGGAGCCGCGTCGACGAGGTCCATCAGATGCCACACGTGGGTGGTGGTGGCCCCGACCCCGAGCCAGGCCGGGGTGGGGTAGCCGCGCCCGCGCATGTGCTCGACGACTCTCCGGGCTCGCCACGTCTCCTCCAGGTGGTGGGGGTGCTCCCGGGGCACCGCCTTGAGGACCGCGTGCGCTCCTCCCGCCAGCCGGACGCGCACGGCGCCACCGTTGAGGCCTCCGGGCAGACGACCGAGCAGGGTGACCGCCGCCCCGACCTCTCGGGCCACGTCGTCCACGAGCCCGGCCGGCAGCTGGTCGGGACGGATGCCCTGCTTCATGCGCCGTGTCACCCCCGCGGTCCGCTCAGTGCTCGAGCCACGCACCGCGCCGCATCACCCGCGTGACCGCGAGGTCGGCGTCGAGGACGACGAGGTCGGCGTACGCGCCGGGGCGCAGCGAGGCGACGTCCGCGAGGCCGAGCGCGCGGGCCGGGACGACCGATGTCGACCGGGTCGCGGCGAGCAGTGCCGCGTCGGCGTCGGCGGGGGAGTGCGCGACCGTGAAGCGGAAGAGGGCGTCCATCGTGGCCGTGCTGCCGGCGATGGTGTCGGCTCCCGCGAGGCGAGCGACCCCGTCGACCACGTCGACGGCGAGCGCGCCGATCTCGTAGCCGCCGTCCGGCATCCCTGCCGCGGCCATCGCGTCGGTGACCAGCGAGACCCGGTCGCCGCCCGCGCGGACGACGACCTCCTGCAGGAGCGCGGGGTGCAGGTGGACGCCGTCGGCGATCAGCTCGAGCGTCACCCGGTCGTCCTCGACCAGCGCCACGACCGGGCCCGGCTCGCGGTGGTGGACCGGGCGCATCGCGTTGAACAGGTGGGTCGCCACGGTGGCCCCGGCCGCCACCGCGGCCCGCGCCTGGTCGTAGGTCGCGTCGGTGTGGCCGACGGCCGCGACCGCCCCGGCCTCGACGACGGCCCGGACGGCGTCGGTGGCCCCGTCGAGCTCGGGCGCGAGCGTCACCATCCGCACGGTCCCGCGACCCGCGGCCAGCACGGCACGCACCTCACGCGGCTCGGGGTCGCGCAGCGTCGACGGCTCGTGCGCCCCGCAGCGTCGGGCGGAGAGCCACGGGCCCTCCAGGTGGACGCCGGCGAGCACACCGTCCTCGACGCCCCCGGCCAGCGCGGCGACCTGTCGGAGCAGGTCGTCGGGGGTGGCCGAGACGAGCGAGGCGAGCATCGTGGTCGTGCCGTGCGTCCGGTGCAGGCCCACCGCCGTGTCGACCGCGGAGGGCGTCGCCTCCGAGAAGCTCGCACCACCGCCACCGTGGACGTGGGTGTCGACGAAGCCCGGGACCACGGTGGCGTCGAGCAGGTCGACGTCGGCCGGGCGGGACGGAGTACCGCCTCCGGACGCCGCGACGTGGTCCCCCGTGACCTCGACCCACCCCGGCCGGTGGACCGTCTCGCCGTCGACGAGGCAGCCCGCCGCGATCAGCACGACGACACCACCCCCACACGCCTCACAGGCCCTGCCAGTCCGGCTTGGCCCGGTAGGTCTCGCGGTAGTAGCCCGCGAGCTGCAGCCGGCTGGCGGCCGCCTCGTCGACCAGCACGCTCACGTGCGGGTGGTGCTGCAGGATCGTTGCCGGCCACAGGGCGCTGACGGGTCCCTCCGCGAGCTGGTGCACCGCCTGCGCCTTGGCCCGCCCGGTCGCGACGAGCACGACGTGACGCGCCGCCATGATGGTGGCCAGGCCCTGCGTCAGGCAGTGCGTCGGTACGGCGTCCAGGTCACCACCGAAGAACCGGGCGTTGTCGGTCCGGGTCTGGTGGGTCAGCGTCTTGATCCGGGTCCGCGAGGCCAGCGACGAGCCGGGCTCGTTGAACCCGATGTGCCCGTCGGTGCCGATGCCCAGGATCTGCAGGTCGACGCCGCCCGCGCCGGTGATCGCCTGCTCGTACGCCGCGCACGCCGCCGGCACGTCGACCGCCGACCCGTCCGGCCCCAGCACCGAGCCCGGGTCGAGGTCGACGCGGTCGGTGAAGTGCGAGGCGATGACGTTGCGGTAGCGCTCCGGATGGTCCTCGGGCAGCCCGACGTACTCGTCGAGGGTGAAGGCACGCGCACCGGCGAGGCTGAGGTCACCGGCCTCGTGGCGGGCGACGAGCTCGTCGTAGACCGGCTGCGGCGAGGACCCCGTCGCCAGGCCCAGCACCGCGTCGGGCGTGCGCTCGAGCAGGGCGCAGATCTCGTCGGCGGCGAGCCGCCCGATGGACGGCTCGCCGTCGAGGATGACGATCTCCATCTCAGCGGGTCACCTGCAGCAGGGCGTCGAGCGCCGCCACGTCGCTCGTCCCGGCCTCGGACTGCGTGACCTGGTCGGCCTTGGCGTCCATCGCGACGACGACCACGACCGGGTTCTTCCCGGCCGCCTCGACGGCGACGACGTCCATCGTGACGACCCGGTCACCGGTCCCGACGTCGGCTCCCTCCTCGACGTGGGTGGTGAAGCCCTCGCCCGCGAGGCGCACGGTGTCCAGCCCGAGGTGCACCAGCACGCCGACGCCGTCGGGGGTCATCACCACGAACGCGTGCGGCCACAGCTTGACGATGCGCCCGCCTACCGGGGCCAGGACGGTCACCTCCTGACGGGGCGGGTCGATCGCGACACCGTGGCCGACGGTGCCGCGGGCGAACGTGGCGTCCGGTACGTCGGACAGGGCGACGACGCGGCCGGCCAGGGGGGCGGCCACCCGCGTCGATGTCGGCGCGGACGAGGTGTTCGCAACGGGCGCCGGGGCAGTGGGCGCCGGGGCAGCGGCCACCGCCGACGACCCGGAGGCGGAGCCTGGGCCGGCCGCGACGGGAGCGCCGGCGAGCGCGTCGTTGATGTCGCCCTTGAGCACGTCGGAGCGGGTGCCGAAGACGGCCTGCACGTTGTTGCCGACCTCGATCACGCCGGCGGCCCCGAGCGCTGCGAGCCGCTTCTTGTCGACGCTGCCGCGGTCGGCGACCTCGATGCGGAGCCGGGTGATGCAGGCGTCGACGTCGCGCAGGTTGTCGCGGCCGCCGAAGGCCGCGATCAGCTGTTCGGCGCGCTCCCGCGCGTCGGCGGCACCAGCGCCGGACGCCGCCTCGGCCCCTCCGACACCGTCGCCCGCCGCGAGGCCGGCGGCGTGCTCGTCGTCGGGCTCACGGCCGGGGGTGCGCATGTTCCAGTGCACGATCGCCCACCGGAAGGTCACGTAGTAGAGGGCCGAGAACGCGAAGCCCATCACGATCAGCAGCGGGATGTTCTTCGCGGCCGGCGCCGTGCCGTAGAGCAGGAGGTCGATCAGCCCGGCCGAGAAGGAGAAGCCGAGGTGGATGTCGAGCAGGTAGGCGATCGACAGGCTGAGCCCGGTCAGCACCGCGTGCAGGACGTAGAGCGGGAACGCCACGAACATGAACGCGAACTCGAGCGGCTCGGTGATGCCGGTGACGAAGGCGGTCAGCCCGGCGGCCGAGAGGATGCCGACGGCGAGCTTGCGCTGGCCCGGGCGCGCGACGTGGATCATCGCCAGCGCCGCGGCGGGCAGGCCGAACATCAGGATCGGGTAGAAGCCCGAGGTGAGCAGTCCCGCGCTCGGGTCGCCCGCCGCGAAGCGGGTGAGCTCGCCGTTGACGACGCCGTCGGGGCCGGCGTAGTCGCCGTAGATGAACCACACGTAGGTGTTGACGATGTGGTGCAGCCCGACGGGGATCAGCATCCGGTTGACGAAGCCGTAGACGAACGCCCCGAGCGGGCCGGAGCCGCCGATGAACTCCCCGACCGAGGTCAGACCGGCGTCGAAGAGGGGGTAGGCGTAGCTCAGCGCGAACCCGATCACCAGGCTGGCCAGCGAGACCACGATCGGCACGAACCGGCGCCCCCCGAAGAAGCCGAGGTAGGCCGGCAGCTCGATGTCGTGGTAGCGGTCGAAGAGGTACGCCGTGACCAGGCCGACCACGATCCCGCCGAAGACGCTGTAGTTGATCATCGACTGCTCTCCGGCGGCGTCGGTCACTCCCGCGAGCACGATCGGCGACATCGACTCGAAGACCGCCGCGACCACCAGGTAGCCGGCGACCGCGGAGAGCGCCGTCGACCCGTCGGCCTTGCGGGCGAACCCGATGGCGACCCCGACCGCGAACAGCAGCGGCAGGTTGGCGAAGACGGCGTTGCCGGCGGCGCTCATGGCGGTGAAGAAGGCCCCGACCACCGGCGCGGTGATCTGGCCGAGCAGGTCGGGCTGGCCGATGCGCAGCAGGATGCCGGCCGCCGGGAGCAGGGCGATCGGCAGCATCAGGCTCTTGCCGAGCCGTTGCAGCTGGGCGAAGCCGGGGATGTGCAGGCGCGACTGCCTAGCCTTCGTCGGCGTCGTTGACGTGGTGGTCATGGGTGTCCTCCGCTGGGTCGGTGCCGTCGCCGCTAGATTGGCATAGACCAATTCGGTCGGCAAGAGGAGCCACAGCTCGTCCCACATATTGGTCTAGGCCAATACGCTAGGATCGCGGCCGTGAAGGTGCCGAAGTACTTCCGGGTCAAGAGCGACATCCTCGACCTGATCGCCGACCTGGCTCCAGGATCGCCGGTGCACACCGAGCGCGAGCTGGCCGAGCGGTTCGCGACGTCGCGCACCACGGTGCGCCAGGCGATCGCCGAGCTCGTCGTCGACGGACGACTGGAGCGGACCCAGGGCAGCGGCACCTTCGTGGCGCACCCCAAGCTGATGGCTGTCCGCCAGCTGACGTCGTTCTCCCAGGACCTCGTCGACGAGGGCTGGCGGCCCGGGAGCGTCGTCCTGCGGGTCGCCGAGGAGCCGGCGAGCAGGGCGGCGGCCGCGGCGCTGGAGCTCGCGGAGGGTGCCACGGTCCACGTGGTCGAGCGGGTCCGGACGGCCGCCGACGAGCCGATCGCCCACGAGGTCGCGCACCTGTGCGGCGAGCGTCCCCGACTGGGCGAGGAGCTCGAGGCCCGGGGATCGCTCTACGAGACGCTTGCGCGAGGCGTACGGCGTCCAGCTCGACGTGGTCGTCGACACCGTCGAGACCGCGCTCGCGGACCCGGTCCAGGCCGAGCTGCTCGGCGTCGACACCGGCCTGCCGGTGCTGCTCGTGCACCGCACCGCCTGGGACGTCGAGGGCCGCCCGGTCGAGTGGACCCGCTCGGTCTTCCGCGGCGACCGGTTCCGCTTCGTCGCCCGACAGCGTCTCGACCGCTGAGGGCCAGGTCCGCGCAGCTCCCTCAGCCAGGCAGGGAGCTGGCGCGCCAGCCGCCGGGGCCGTGGCTGAGCGGGGCGCGGTGCCGCCGCGCGGGCCGCGACCACTCCGGCGTACGCCGGGGCGCGGCGGGCTCGCCGCCGCCCAGCGAGCCCAGCACCGCCACGAGCGCGGCGATCTCCTCCGACGTGGCATCACCGCGCACCACCCGGAGGAACGGCGCCTGCTCGACCTCGGACTCCTCGGTCACAGTGGGATGTTCCCGTGCTTCTTGGGCGGGAGCACCTCGCGCTTGGAGCGCAGCAGGCGCAGGGCGCGGACGATCTCGACGCGGGTCTCGTGGGGGTGGATGACGGCGTCGACGTAGCCACGCTCGGCCGCGACGTAGGGGTTGGCCAGCGTCGTCTCGTAGTCGTCGATCAGCTCGGCACGTCGTCCTTCCACGTCACCGCCCGCGTCGGCGACCTCGGCCAGCTCCTTGCGGTGCAGGATGTTGGCCGCACCCTGGGCGCCCATCACGGCGATCTGCGCGGTCGGCCAGGCCAGGTTGAGGTCCGCGCCGAGGTGCTTGGAGCCCATCACGTCGTAGGCGCCGCCGTAGGCCTTGCGGGTGATCACGGTGACCAGCGGCACGGTCGCCTCGGCGTAGGCGTAGATCAGCTTCGCGCCGCGGCGGATGATGCCGTTCCACTCCTGGTCGGTGCCGGGCAGGAAGCCGGGGACGTCGACGAAGGTCAGCACCGGCACGTTGAAGGCGTCGCAGGTGCGCACGAAGCGGGCCGCCTTCTCGGAGGCGTCGATGTCGAGCGTCCCGGCGAACTGCATCGGCTGGTTGGCCACCACGCCCACCGGACGACCCTCGACGCGGCCGAAGCCGACCACGAGGTTGGGCGCGAACAGCTCCTGCACCTCGAGGAAGTCCTGGTCGTCGAGGACGGCGGTGATCGCGTCGCGCATGTCGTAGGGCTGGTTGGGCGAGTCCGGGATGAGCGTGTCGAGCTCACGGTCGAGGTCGCCGACCTCGAGGTCGACCGGCTCGTCGTAGGACGGCGCCTCGTCGAGGTTGTTCTGGGGCAGGAAGCCGAGCAGCGCCTTGACGTACTCGATGGCGTCCTCCTCGTCGGAACCCAGGTAGTGGGCGTTGCCCGACTTGGTGTTGTGCGTGCGCGCGCCGCCGAGGTCCTCCATCGAGACGTCCTCGCCGGTGACGGTCTTGATCACGTCGGGCCCGGTGATGAACATGTTCGAGGTGCCGTCGACCATCACGGTGAAGTCCGTGACCGCGGGGGAGTAGACGTGGCCCCCGGCGCAGGAGCCCATGATCAGGCTGATCTGCGGGATCACGCCCGAGGCGTGCACGTTGCGGCGGAAGATCTCGCCGTAGAGGCCGAGAGAGACGACGCCCTCCTGGATCCGCGCACCCGCGCCCTCGTTGATGCCCACGATGGGGCACCCGGTCTTGACCGCGAGGTCCATGACCTTGCAGATCTTCTCGCCGTAGACCTCGCCCAACGACCCGCCGAAGACGGTGAAGTCCTGGCTGAACACGCACACCTGGCGGCCCTCGACGGTGCCGTAGCCGGTGATGACGCCGTCGCCGTAGGGCCGGTTCTGCTCCAGGCCGAACGCGGTCGAGCGGTGCCGGGCCAGCTCGTCGAGCTCGACGAACGAGCCCTCGTCGAAGAGCATCTCGATCCGCTCGCGGGCGCTCTGGCGACCCTTGGCGTGCTGCTTCTCGATCGCCTTCTCCGAGCCGGCGTTGACCGCCTGCTCGAGACGGCGGTCGAGGTCGGCGAGCTTGCCGGCGGTGGTGTGGATGTCGAGGTCGTCCGGGACCTCGATGCCTTCTCCGGGCTGAGCAGTCACGCGGGGCGGCCTCCTGATGCGACGGGCAGAGCACGAGCGGCAACGAGCAGGCTGTCAATGTAGTGCCCGTGGACGACGAGGCGACCCCGAGGCCGGACCGGCCGCCGTTCGACGCCGGGCGGCTCGTCGGGCTCGAGGCGTCGCTGCCCGGGCTGCGCCTGCACGTCGTCGACGAGACCACCTCGACCAACGCGTTGGCCGCCGAGCTGGCGCACCACGGGGGCCGCCGAGGGCCTCGTCGTGCTCGCCGAGCACCAGAGCGCGGGTCGCGGCCGGCTGGACCGGGGGTGGGACGAGCCCCCGGGGCGCCTCGCTGACCTCTCGCTCGTGCTGCGTCCGACGGTGCCGCCCGACGCGTGGCCGTGGCTGCCCCTCCTGGCCGGGTACGCCACGGCGACCGCGCTCGCCGGGGCGGGCCATCACGCAGGCGTCAAGTGGCCCAACGACGTGCTCGGCGACCCGGATCGCGGCGAGGGCAAGCTGGCCGGCATCCTCGTCGAGCGGGTCGAGACGCCCACGGGCGCCGTGGCGGTGGTCGGGATCGGTCTCAACGTCGACCTGCGCCCCGACGAGCTGCCGGTCCCGACCGCCACCTCGCTGGCCATCGAGGCCGGCCACCCCGTCGACCGGCTCGACGTCCTCGGCCCCGTGCTGCGCGGGCTGCGCACGACGTACGACACCTGGCACGCCGAGGTGCTCGCACGCCCCCAGGAGCCCACCGCTCTCGCCACGGCGTACGCCGGCTCCTGCGTCACCGTGGGACGTGCGGTGCGCGTCGAGCTGCCCCACGCCGGCCCCCTGACCGGCGTGGCCCGCACCGTGGACCCCGGCGGGCGGCTGGTCGTGCGCACCGACGACGGACGCGACGTCGCGGTCTCCGCGGGCGATGTCGTGCACGTGCGGCCCCGCGGCTGAGAGACTGTCCCCGTGGCGATCAAGACGCGTGACCTCAACGACGGGGAGAACGTCGTGTTCTCGGTGCGGACCCACCCCAAGGCCCTCATCCTCCCGGTCCTCACCCTCGTCCTCCTGCTCGCGGCAGGGGTGGCCGTCGAGATCCTCGTCGACAACGCCCTCGTCGGGTGGACCGCGTGGGCCGTCGTCGCCGTCCTGGCCCTGTGGCGCTTCGTGTGGCCCCTGCTGGAGTGGCTCACCGCGTCCTACACCGTCACCGACCGACGCCTGATCACGCGCCACGGCGTGATCACCCAGCGCGGCCACGACATCCCGCTGTCGCGGATCAGCGACGTCGCCTACGAGCTCGACCTCGTCGACCGGGTGCTCGGGTGCGGGACGCTCGTGATCAGCGACGCGAGCACCCACGGCAGCGTCGTGCTCCACGACATCCCCGACGTCCGCACCGCGCAGGGACGGCTCAACGACCTGCTGCACGACGTCCACGGCACGCCGCGCGGTCGGGAGGAGGGGCACTGAACGGCGCCTCGGGAGCCCGACGGCCTCCCGGCGCCCGAGGAGTCGGTCGAGCGCGAGATCCTCGACGGTGACCCGGTCCTCGACATCGACGACCTCGCCCGCGAGGCGGGGCTGAGCGCGCAGCGCGCCCGCGTCTGTGGCGGGCCCTGGGTTCCCCGAGCACGGCAGCGCCCGGGCGTTCACCCAGGTCGACGCCGACGCGTTCGCGACGCTGGTCGGTGCCGTCGACGGCGGGCTGCTCGACTTCGACCTCGCGGTGGCCACGACCCGCGCGCTGGGCCAGACGATGTCGCGCCTGGCCGACTGGCAGGTCGGCACCCTGCTGCACCGCATCGAGGAGATCGAGGAGGACCACCTCGACGGGGTGCACGACCCGGGCACCCGACCGGACCCGCGGACCTGCAGCCGGACCCGCACCGGACGCTCGCAGGACCGGGCTGCCGAGGTCCGCGACGGTCCTGGCCGCCGTGCCGAGGCCGCCGCCCGGCTGGTGGGCGAGCTCAGCAGCACCTTCGAGGACCTGATGGTCTACACCTGGCGACGCCATCTCGCGGCCGCGGTGGCCCGCATCGAGGCCCTCGGCGCCAACGAGGAGGACCTCCACACCACGGAGGTCACCGTCGGGTTCGCCGACATCGTCAGCTTCACCGCGCTGTCCAACCAGATCTCGCGTGGCGAGATCGGCGACCTCGTGGAGGTCTTCGAGTCCCGCTGCGCCGAGGTGGTCGCTCTCCAGCAGGGCCGGGTGATCAAGTAGCTCGGAGACTCGGTGCTCTTCGTGAACTCCGACGCGATCAGCGCCTACGACACCGCCGAGGGCATCATCAACGTCATCGGGCGCGACCCGCGGATGCCCGACGTCCGGGTCGGCCTGGCCAGCGGGTCGGTCGTGCTCCGCCTGGGCGACGTGTTCGGACCGCCGGTCAACCTGGCCTCCCGGCTGACCGCCGTGGCTCGGCGCAACCGGATCATCATCGACGTCGAGACCGGCTCCCGGCTGCCCGAGGACCAGTTCGAGACCCGGCGGCTGCCGGCGCGCCCCGTGCGCGGGTTCGGGCTGCTCGAGCCGCTCACCGTCCGCCGACACTGAGGCCCGACCGGCCGGACCGGGCTGACCGGCCGGCTGCTCCATGCCCGGTGCCGGGCCAGACCACGACGACGACTTTCTCCGTTCTCTCCTGCGGGACATCGCGGCGACCTAGGTTTCGCAGCGTGTACAAGGTCCAGGACGTGACGCTCGATCCCGAGCGACGACAGGCGTGGAAGGGCGACGACCTCGTCGCCTCTCCCGCAAGGAGTTCGACCTGCTGCACGCCCTGATCCGACGCAGCGGCGAGGTCGTCTCGCGCGAGCAGCTGATGCGCGAGGTCTGGCACACGACCTTCTGGACCTCGTCGAAGACCATCGACGTGCACCTGGGCTGGCTGCGCCGCAAGATCGGCGACGACCCGCGCCGTCCGCACCTGATCACCACGCTGCGCGGGCGGGGGCTGCGCTTCGAGCCGGCGACTCGCAGGACCCGGGACCGCTCGCCGCGACGCCAGGGGCAGGCGGCGCCCGCGGGATGGCCTAGGGTCTCTGCGTGTCCGAGCCCGGCGCCCATCCTCGCCGTCGTCGGCGGCGGCCAGCTCGCCCGGATGATGGCGCAGCCCGCCGTCGCCATGGGTCTGCCGCTGCGCCTGCTCGCCGAGGCCGACGGCGTCTCCGCCGCGCAGGTCATCCCCGACCACACGGTCGGCGACTACCGCGACCTCGACACGCTGCGCGCCGTGACAGCCGGCTGCGCCGCGGTGACCTTCGACCACGAGCACGTGCCGACCGCGCACCTGCACGCGCTGGCCGCCGACGGGCTGGCCGTCCACCCCGGCCCCGACGCCCTGGTCCACGCCCAGGACAAGGCCGTGATGCGCACCCGGCTGACCGCGCTCGGCGTGCCGTGCCCCCGTCACGCGCTGGTGGTGACGTCGAGGCGGTCGAGGCGTTCGGCTTCCCCTGCGTGCTCAAGACCACCCGGGGCGGGTACGACGGCAAGGGCGTGTGGGTGGTGCGCTCCGCCGCGGAGTGCGCCGAGCCGTTCCGCGCCGCCGCCGAGCCGGGCGTGGCGCTGCTCGCCGAGGAGCTCGTCGACTTCCGGCGCGAGCTGTCGGCGCTGGTGGCCCGCTCGCCGAGCGGTCAGGCGGCGGCGTACCCGGTGGTGGCCTCGACCCAGCGCGACGGCATCTGCCACGAGGTGGTCGCGCCCGCGCCCGACCTCGACCCCGACCTCGCCGCGCACGCCCAGGAGGTCGCGCTGCGCATCGCCGGGGAGCTCGGCGTGACCGGCATCCTGGCCGTGGAGCTCTTCGAGACCCGCGACGGCCGGATCCTGGTCAACGAGCTCGCCATGCGCCCGCACAACACCGGCCACTGGAGCCAGGACGGCGCGGTGACCTCCCAGTTCGAGAACCACCTGCGCGCGGTGATGGACCTGCCGCTGGGCTCGCCGGTGGCCCGCGAGCCGTGGACGGTGATGGTCAACATCCTCGGCGGGCCCGACGACCGGGCGTCGGCCGGCTCTACGACGGCTACCCGCACGCGCTGGCCCGCGACCCGCTCCTGCGGGTGCACCTGTACGGCAAGGACCTGCGACCGGGCCGCAAGGTCGGCCACGTCAACGCCTACGGCGACGACCTCGAGGACTGCCTGGAGCGCGCGCGGCACGCCGCCGCCTGGTTCCGCGGCGACCTCGGCAACGAGAGCGAGTGAGCAGATGAGCGAGCAGCAGGCAGGCACCGCCGACCGGCCCCCGCGTCGGGATCGTGATGGGCTCCGACTCCGACTGGCCGGTGATGCAGGCCGCCGCCGAGGCCCTCGACGAGCTCGGGGTGGCCTGCGAGGCCGACGTCGTCTCGGCGCACCGGATGCCCGAGGAGATGCTGGCCTGGGGCAAGGCCGCGGCCGGGCGCGGCCTCGAGGTGGTCGTCGCCGGCGCCGGCGGCGCCGCGCACCTGCCCGGCATGCTCGCCGCGGTCACGCCGCTGCCGGTCGTCGGCGTGCCGGTGCCGCTGGCCCACCTCGACGGCATGGACTCGCTGCTCTCGATCGTGCAGATGCCGGCCGGGGTGCCGGTGGCGACGGTCTCGATCGGCGGCGCCCGCAACGCCGGGCTGCTGGCCGCGCGGATCCTCGCCGTGGCCGACCTCGCCCTGCGCGAGCGGATGAGCGGGTTCCAGGCCGAGCTCAGGGCCTCGGCCCAGGCCAAGGGCGCGGCCGTGCGAGGAGACCGGGCGACCGCGTACCGGCTTCTGAGGTCGCGCGCGGCGTACTGAGCATCCCGACCGCCCGCCTGGTCGGGCTCGACGTCGCGCGCTGCCTGGCCCTGCTCGGGATGGTCGCCACCCACGTGCTCGAAGGGCGCACCCCGACGGCGACCTGACCGCGACCAGTGGCTGGCCGGCGGGCGGGCGTCGGCGCTGTTCGCGGTGCTGCTCGGCGTCTCGCTCGCCCTGGTCACGGGCGGACGCGGCCCACCGAGGCGCGCGGCTGGGTCGCGACGCCGCCGGTCTCGCGGTCCGCGCCGTGCTGGTCGCCGCGCTCGGGTCTCGTCCTCGGCGACCTCGAGACCGCGATCGCGGTGATCCTGACCTACTACGGGGTGCTGTTCCTGCTCGCGCTGCCGTTCCTCGCCGCTGCGCGGGCGCTGCTCGCTCTGGCGGTGGCCTGGGCGGTGCTCGCGCCGGTGGTCTCCCTGGTCGTGCGCCCGCTGCTGCCGCCAGCGCCAGCTCGCCAGCCCGGCCCTCGACCAGCTCGACGACCCGGGCCGGCTGCTCGCGGAGCTGCTGTTCACCGGCTACTACCCGGCCCTGGCTGGCTGGCCTACGCGCTGCTCGGGATGGGTCTGGCCGCTCGACCTGCGGCGGGACGCCGGTCGCCGTGCGGCTGCTGGCGGCGTCGGCCTGGCGCGCCGTCGGCGCGACTGCGTCTCGCGGGTGCTGACCGCGCGGCCGGGTTCACCGCCGCGGAGCTCGAGGCATCTCCACCGGCATGTTCGGCCAGACCCCCACCGACGAGGGTGGCGCTGGCTGCTGGTCGTCGCCCCGCACAGCACGACGCCCTTCGACCTCGTGCAGACCGGTGGGCAGCGCCCTGGCCGTGATCGGGCGTGCCTGCTCCTCGTCGCGGGCGTGCGCCGCTCGCGCCGGTCGGGCGAGCGGGCGATGGCCGTGCTCTTCGGCGCCGGCACGATGACCCTGAGCCTGTACGCGCTGCACGTCGTGATGCGCACCGAGGCGGTGTGGCCGGCCGAGGAGCCGGCGTCGTGCGCTGGCACCTGCTGGTGCTGGTGTGGGTCGGCGCGCTCTTCGTCGCGCTCGGGCGGCGGGCCCGCTGGAGAGCTCGTGGGGTACGTGCCGCGTCTCGTCGCCGGTCGGCGTTCGCGGACCCGCTCAGGAAGTGGCGTCCTCGCGCACCGACCGGAACGGTGAGAACACCAGGACGGCCGTCGCTGCAGCGAACACGGTCGCGGCCAGGAGCAGGGTGGGCCGGATGCCCGCCGTGTCGGCGAGCAAGCCGGCGAGCGGGGCCACGACGACGATGACCGCGCGGTTGAGCGAGCGCATCGTGATGTTAGTCCGGGCCTGGAGGGCGTCCTGGGTACGGCCCTGGCGGTAGGCCATCTCGTGGGAGTTGCTGAAGCCGAGCGCGACCCCGAAGAGCGGCTGACCGAGGCCGAGCACGAGGGTCGCCGTCCACCCCGACGTCCCGCCGAGCCCGGCCAGCGCCATCACCGGCGGCGGCGCCGGCCCGCGACCGGCGCTGATCACCGCTCCCCCCGTGCCGAGGAGCGGCCCACGGCGGTGGAGACGCCCGCGCCGACCAGGGCACCGAGCCCGGCCAGACGGTGGCGACACCGAACTGGAACGGCGAGAGCCCGAGGGTGAGCGGCGAAGGGCGCGACGACGACCCCGAGCACCGCGTTGCCGGCGAACCACACGTGGGTCGAGACCGCCAGCCGGCCCAGCCCCGAACCGCGATAGATCCAGCGCAGCCCCTCCGCCATCTCGCGCCGCAGCGCGGGGAGCCGGCGGTCGGGCGCCGGCGGGGCTCCTCGACGCGCAGCCCGAGGACGACCACCGCCGAGAAGAGGAAGGGCGCCTGCCTGGACGAGCACGGCCAGCGGCGCGCCCACCAGTCTGACCAGCAGACCCCCCAGCGCCGGCCCGGTCGTCTGGGCGACGGCGTCGCTGGTGTCGAGGCGCGCCCAGGCGCGCTGGAGGTGCGCGGCGGGGACGAGCCGCGTCAAGAAGGACAGCGAGGCCGCGTCGTTGACCAGGGAGGCCGTCCCGATCGCCGCGACCACGCCCAGCAGCAGCGGGAACGTCAGGGCGTCGAGCGCCCAGGCGAGGGGCACCAGGAGCAGGAGACCGGCCCGGAGCAAGTCCGTCACCACCATCACCGGGCGCCGCGAGCGCCGGTCCACGAGGGCGCCGACGACGACGCCGAGCACCAGGTAGGGAGCGAGGCGCGCGGCGTTGAGGAACCCGATCTCCTGCGCCGACCCGTCGAGCTCGAGCACCACCAGCGTCTGCAACGAGATCAGGGTGACGTGGACGCCGAAGAGGAGGCCGTCTCACCGGCCCCAGTGACGCACGAAGCCGGGCGGGGGAGAGCTCCCGCGCGGCCGGCGACGAGGTCATCCCGCCCGGCGCCACTCGATGGCCGGGGCAGGTGTCCATCACCATCGGTACGCCGGCGGCCAGCGTCCGGTCGAAGGCCGACCCGTCCACGACGCCGAGCTGGAGCCACACCCCGCGGGCGCCGACCGCCACTGGCCTGGTCGGCGAACGACCCGGCGGCCTCGGAGCGGCGGAAGACGTCGACGACGTCGACGGCGAACGGCACGTCGACGAGGGTGGCGTACCCCTGCTCGCCGAGCACGACCGGCGCGTCGGGATGGATCGGCACGATGCGCTTGCCGCGCTGCTGGAGCACGCTCCGCGATGCTGTACGCCGTCCGGCCCGGGTCGCCGGAGAGGCCCACGACCGCCCAGGTCTCGCACTCGTCCAGCATCAGCCGCACCGCGGCCTGGTCCTGCCACTGTCCGGCGCCGCGGCCTGGTCCGGAGGTCATGGGCCCGAACCTAGCAACGCCGCGTGCGCAGCGCGTCGCGCACGGCCCACCCGTGCGGGGCGCAGAGCAGCGCGGCGATCGCGGCCGAGAGGGCCACCTCGCCGCTGTCGTGGCCGTCGATGCTCACCGCCAGGCTCCACAGGCCCACGCCGGCCACGGCGACGCTCGCGGTGGCACAGACCGCCTGGGGGGCTGTCCCGGCGAGTCCCGTGGGGGACCGCGGCTTCGGGACCGCGCGAGCGACACGAGCAGGAGCAGCAGCGCGACGGTGGGAAGGGCGACGGCACCCAAAGCAGGACGACCGCCAGCCAGGCCATCGGGTCCACCAGCGCGGCGTACGTCGCGATGCAGGCCAGGGCGACGACGACTGCCGCCGGCGGTGATGGGTGCCTGACTCCCCCTAGCTCGGGGTGGCAGTCGGAGCTGTTTTCATGGGTCCTATCGCTCCAGCCTCGAGGTCGGCGCCCCGGACCGCCTGAGCCCGCGGAAGTCTCGACCGGACCGGCCTACGCTGGACCCGCCATGCCTGCTGCCACCGACCACCGCCCCCGACGCACCTTCGCCGTCATCAGCCACCCCGACGCGGGCAAGTCCACGCTCACCGAGGCGCTGGCCCTGCACGCGCGCGCGCTGGTCGAGGCCGGGGCGGTGCACGGCAAGGCCGGGCGCAAGGCGACGGTCTCGGACTGGATGGAGATGGAGAAGGCCCGCGGGATCTCGATCACCTCCGCGGCGCTGCAGTTCGAGTACGGCGGCCACGTGGTCAACCTCGTCGACACCCCCGGCCACGCCGACTTCTCCGAGGACACCTACCGGGTGCTCTCCGCCGTCGACTCCGCGGTGATGCTCGTCGACGCCGCGCGGGCCTCGAGCCGCAGACGCTCAAGCTGTTCCAGGTCTGCGCGAGCCGCGGCATCCCGGTGATCACGGTCATCAACAAGTGGGACCGCCCGGGCTCGACCCGCTCGCGCTGCTCGACGAGATCGAGCAGCGGATCGGGCTGCGTCCCACCCCGGTCACGTGGCCGGTCGGCGAGGGCGGCGACTTCCACGGCGTGCTGGACCGCCGCACCGGCGAGTTCGTGCAGTACTCCCGCACCGCCGGCGGCGCGACCCGCGCCCCCGAGGTGCACCACGCGCCGGCGCCGCGGGCGCTGGTCGGCGAGTGTGGGACGAGTCGGTGGAGGGCCACGAGCTGCTCGCCGCCGACGGCGCCGACCACGACCAGGAGTCCTTCCTGGCCGGGCGGACCACGCCGGTGCTCTTCGCCTCGGCGCTGCTCAACTTCGGCGTCGCGCCGCTGCTCGACCTGCTGCTCGACATCGCCCCGCCCCCGGCCCGACGCCGGCGGTGACGGCCGCGAGCGCGAGGTCGACGACGAGTTCAGCGCCTTCGTGTTCAAGGTGCAGTCCGGCCTCGACGCCAACCACCGCGACCGGCTCGCCTACGCGCGGGTCTGCTCGGGGGTCTTCGAGCGCGGGATGGTCGTCAAGCACGGCGCGACCAACCGGCCCTTCGCCACCAAGTACGCCCAGACGGTGTTCGGCCGGAGCGCGAGTCGGTGGAGGACGCCTACCCCGGCGACATCGTCGGCCTGGTCAACGCCAACAGCCTGCGCGTCGGCGACACCATCTACGCCGGGGGGCCGGTGCAGTACCCGCCGATCGAGACCTTCGCCCCCGAGCACTTCGTCTCGGCCCGGGTCAAGGACTCCGACCGCTGAAGCAGTTCCGCAAGGGCATCGACCAGATCGACCAGGAGGGCGTCGTGCAGGTCCTGCGCTCGGACCTGCGCGGCGTGCAGAGCCCCGTGCTCGCCGCCGTCGGGCCGATGCAGTTCGAGGTGGTGCAGGCGCGGATGGCCAGCGAGTACAACGCGCCCGTGGTGCTGGAGCGTCTGGACTACTCCGTGGCCCGGGTGGTCCGCCGAGAAGGCCACCTCGCCGTCGGCCTGCGTGGCACCGAGCTGCTCACCCGCTCCGACGGCACCCACCTCCTGCTGTTCCCCGACAAGTGGCGCGTGCACACCGTCGAGCGCGACCACCCCGAGCTCGAGCTCACCGCGCTGACCGCCGGTCCACTCGGATCCCGCCCAGCCCTTCCTGTCCGTGCGGTCTGGTCGACCGGTCTCTCAGCGCCGGTCCTCCGTGCCGCCCCCGGCCAGCACGCACCCCTCCTCGACTCCTCCTGGTGCGCGGATCCCCCTCCCCCCCTCCCTGAACTCTGCCGCCCCCCCCTCCCCCCGCCAGCGTCGACTGACGGGCCGAGCCCTCACCCGCGTCCGAGCGGACCGGTGGCCACGTAGACCCCGCAGGCCGACGTGCCGCCGGTGACGGCGTTGTCGAATCGACCCGCTCGCCGCGCACCGTCGCGAACACCGCCCGGAGCCGGTCGAAGACCCGCTCGTCGGGGTCGTCGTCGGACCACAGGGCCAGCGTGCCCGTGTCGGTGAGCGCGGTCGGTGGCCCGCAGCCCCGCCTCGTCGTAGAAGTCGCCGTGGGCCGGGGAGAGCAGGTGCTCGGGGGAGTGGTCGATGTCGACGAGCAGCGCGTCGATCCGCGGTCGGCGTGACGAGGCCGCCGGTGCGGGCGAGGTCGAAGAAGTCGGCCTCGACCAGGTCGCAACGGGGGTCGGCGGCCAGGCCCGCGGTGTCGGGCACCAGCTCGCGGCGGTGCCAGTCGATGACCGGCGCCAGCAGCTCGACCACCCGCGGCGCGCGCGCGGGGGTCGCGCAGCGCCTCGGCGCGGTGAAGCCGAGGCCGAGCCCGGCCACGACCACCGAGGTCCTCCCCGGGCGTCGCGGCCAGGCCGAGCGTGGCCAGGGCGACCTCGGAGGCGGTGAACTGGCTGGTCATCAGGAACTCCTCGCCCAGGCGCACCTCGTGCACCCACCGGTCGGTGACCCGGTCCAGGCGTCGGCGCAGGCTGATCTCGCCGATCGGCGTCGCGCGTGTCGAGCTCCTCGTACGGCAACGGGCTCCGGGCGCTTCCAGCAGCAGCCTGCCGGGCGGCGCGAGACTCGCGGGTCGTGCCGCCGCCCCGACGGGAGGCCGCGACGACCGCCCACGCGACGGCGGTGACGGACAGCGCAGCAGCGGAGAGCACCATGGGGTGCTCGACGGCGAGCCTGGGCACCGCACGCTGGGGAACGACTGTGGCTCCGACGAACGCCCCGACGGTGCCGAGGTAGGAGCCCCGCATGAAGCCGCGGTGGGTCTCGATCCGCCCGGTCGCCGCCGCCCACAGCCCGATGCTCAGGGTGACGAACGTGAACACGGAGAGCCCGTGGATCCAGCTGAACCCGCCCGGGTTGATCTCACGGACGAAGAACGAGCTGAGGACCGTCCAGTACATCGCGACCACCCACACGCGACCGACGACGCGGTGCGACCGGTCGCCCTTCGTCGACCGCAGGAGGTTCACCGCACCGAGCGCGAGGGCGAGGGACGCGCCGAGCGCGTGGGCGGCGATCAACGGACTCATGATCAGTGTTGTCGCTGCGCAGGCTGGCCGCCGCGTGCGGCACCTCGACGATGGCCGTCTACACCCGGTTCGGTGACAAGGAGGGGCTGCTGCGGGCGATGCGGCGTGAGGGGTTCCGCCGGCTCGGCGAGCAGCTGGCGCACGCGGGGGCCGACCCGGGGGCCACGCTGCTCGACCTCGGCCGTGCGTACCGTCGCGCAGCGCTCGAGAGCCCGCACCTCTACACCCTGATGTTCGGCCCCGGCGTGCCCGGGCTCGGCCGCGACGCGGGCGACGACGCTGCGGCGGACGCGACGTACGCGCCGCTGGTGGCCGGGGTCCGGTCCGCGGTCGCCGGAGGGAGCCTGGTCGGCGATCCCGAACGGGTCGCGCTGCACCTGTGGGCGGTCGCCCACGGGATGGTCAGCCTCGAGCTCTCGAGCTCGCCCCCGTTCGAGGCGAGCCGGGCCGCGCCTGCCTACGACGAGGCGCTCGGCCTCGCGGCGCAGCCGTTCCTACCGCCTGCGGTTACCGATGAGTAAGATGGGCTCATGAACGACTTTCCCCTCTATGCGCTGTCCGAGGAGTACGACGCGCTCCGCGAGGCGCTGCGCGCGGTCTGCGACGCGGTCGCCCCGCACGCCGCGGCCAACGACGCCGAGGAGCGCTTCCCGCAGGAGGCGTTCGACGCCCTCCGGCAGTCCGACTTCGTCGCGCCGCACGTGCCGGAGGGTACGGCGGCTCCGGCGCGGACGCCCTGGCCACCTGCCTGGTGATCGAGGAGGTCGCGCGGGTCGCGCGTTCGGCCTCGCTGATCCCCGCGGTCAACAAGCTCGGCTCGATGCCGCTGCATGCTCGCCGGGAAGCGAGGAGCTGAAGCAGCGGTACCTGCCCCCGCTCGCCCGCGGCGAGGCGATGTTCTCCTATGCCTGTCCGAGCCCGAGGCGGGCTGCGACGCCGCGGCATGAAGACCAGGGCGGTGCGCGACGGCGACGACTGGGTGCTCAACGGCTCCAAGTGCTGGATCACCAACGCCGGGGTGTCGGAGTACTACACCGTCTTCGCGGTCACCGACCCCGCGCGCGGCCGCAGGGCATCTCCGCGTTCGTCGTGGAGAAGTCCGACGCGGGGGTCAGCTTCGGCGCGCCCGAGAGGAAGCTCGGCATCAAGGGTTCGCCGACCCGCGAGGTGTACTTCGACGACGTGCGCATCCCCGCCTGGCGGCTCATCGGCGAGGAGGGCACCGGGTTCACACCGCGATGCGGACGCTGGACCACACCCGCGTCACGATCGCGCGCGCAGGCCCTCGGCATCGCCCAGGGGGCGCTGGACGTCGCCACCGCGTACATCAAGGAGCGCCGGCAGTTCGGCAAGCCCATCGCCGAGTTCCAGGGCGTGCAGTTCATGCTCGCCGACATGGCGATGAAGCTCGACGCCGCACGGCAGCTGACCTACGCCGCGGCCGCCAAGTCGGAGCGCGAGGACCACGACCTCACCTTCTTCGGCGCCGCGGCCAAGTGCTTCGCCTCCGATGCGGCGATGGAGGTCACCACCGACGCCGTGCAGCTGCTCGGCGGCTACGGCTACGTGAAGGACTACCCGGTCGAGCGGATGATGCGCGACGCCAAGATCACTCAGATCTACGAGGGCACCAACCAGATCCAGCGCATCGTGATGGCCCGCCAGCTGCTCGCCGGGGTCCAGTCGGAGCTCTGAGGACGGCAGTGCGCGTCGGTCCGACACGCGCGATCGCGTCGGGTCACTGCCTCGCGGTGACCGGCTGGGGACGCTCGCGCGTGGCCGGCCCGCGGGAGCCGGCCGAGCCGGCGGCCAGCAGCAGCGCAGCGACGAGGTAGGCGACGCCGTAGGCCATCCGCCCGGACGGCGGGAGGTAGAACTGCGGCAGGACCAGGGCGACGGCCACGCCGAGCGGCCAGGCGGCCCAGGTGGGGCCGGCCAGGTCCGCGCGGCTCCAGGCGACGGCGGTGGTGATGCCGGCAACGGCGAGGAGCAGCAGCCCGAGGCCGAACGCGGTGATCGCGGCCGGCTGGTTGCGGATCTGGTCGACGAGGTCGAGGGCGGTGGTGTCACCGGCGACGGCCCGCACGCCCACGGCGTGCAGACCGAACGTCTCCGCGCCGTAGTAGGGCAGCACCAGCATCGTGCCGAGAAGGCCCGTCGCCCGGGCGACCCGGGTCGCGGTGCCGTCCACGGCGTCGTGGAGCCG
Source organism: uncultured Actinomycetota bacterium (assembly GCA_963760555.1). Classification (GTDB taxonomy): domain Bacteria; phylum Actinomycetota; class Actinomycetes; order Propionibacteriales; family Nocardioidaceae; genus Nocardioides. The sequence continues at coordinate 514,744 of CAVXDJ010000005.1, forward strand.
GACCGTGAGCCAACCGAAGCACGCCAGGGCAGCGGCCCCGCAGACGTGGGCGACGACCCAGCTCGTCGAGGCGAGCGCTCGGGCGACGTCGAGATCGGAACCGGTGTCGCCGTAGGGGCGGAGCAGCAGGTAGGCCGCCATCAGCCCCCCGGTGCCGAGGGTGGGGGCGAGCAGCGGGCGAGTCGTGGACGAGTGCATGACGTCTCCTTCGAGGTTGATGAGAGCGGTGCTCTCGTTCCGAAGGTAGAGCAGTGCTCTCCCTTGCGCAAGAGCACCGCTCTCCATCTGACGACGTTGTCGCCGCCGCCTCAGTGGGTCCTCGGTGGCCCGGGAGTCGGTGAGGGAGAGCGCGCCGTAGGTGGCGACGACGCCACGATCGCCGCCAGCACGAGGTAGGTGGTCCGCTCGCCGTGGAAGAACGACTGCACGAGGTCGGAGCTCCACACGCCGGCCGGCAGGTCGGTGGTGACCAGGGCGGCGATCATCGTGCCGACGACCGCGGTGCCGATGCTGGTGCCGACCTCCTGGGCGGTGTCGTTGAGCGCGGCGCCGATGGAGGTGCGGTTCTCGGGCATCGCCTCGACCAGGGCGACGGCGCAGATCGTCATGATGGTGCGCAGCCCGAGGGTCAGCACGACCATCGAGACGGCGATGGCGAGGTAGCCGTGCTCGACGCCCCAGGCCATGCCGAGCAGGGAGCGACGAGCAGCGCCGAGCCGACCAGGCAGGCGATGCGGTGGCCGAAGCGGGCGGCCAGCCACTCCGAGACCGGGGTGGCGGCGATCATCGTGATGATCAGCGGCAGGTTGGCCAGGCCGGCGCGCACGGGGCTCCAGCCGTAGGCGTACTGGAAGTGCAGGATCAGCCCGAACATCACGCTGGCCATCGTGATGGCGGCGCCCATCTGGGTGATCGCGGCGCCGCGGGCGGGGCCGGCGGAGAACAGGCCCAGGTCGAGCATCGGGGACTCGCGTGCGCGCGCTCGTGGCGGACGAAGGCGACGCCGGCGGCGACGGCGCCGAGGGCCGAGGCGAGGGTGACGCAGCGACAGCCAGCCGTGCTCGACGCCGCTGGTCAGGGTGAAGCAGCCGAGGCCGATGGCGGGGATGGTGAGCACGGCGCCGGGCAGGTCGAGCGGGTCGGTGGTGAGGTCCTCCGCGCGGTCGGCCGGCACGCCGAGGCGGACGCCGATCCAGGCGATCAGGGCGATCGGGGCGTTGACGACGAGCAGCCACTCCCAGCTCACGTGGGCCAGGGCGGTGCCGCCGAGCAGCGGGCCGAGCACGAAGCCGGACATGCCGACGATCATGACGACGGTGATGGCGCGCATGCGCAGCTTCTCGTCGTCGAAGAGCCGGAAGATCAGCGACATGGTGACCGGGGCCATCGCCGCGGCGGCCAGGCCGAGGGCGGCGCGCAGGGCGATCAGCTCGCCGGCCGTGGAGACGAGCACGACGGCCAGGCTGATCGGCGCCGAAGGCGGCGAGCCCGGTCAGCAGGACGCGGCGGCGTCCGAGGCGGTCGGCGGCGGAGCCGGCGGTGAGCAGCAGCCCGCCGAAGGTCAGGGAGTAGGCGCCGGTGACCCACTGCAGGGCGGTGGTGCCGCTGCCGAGGTCGCGGCCGATGGTCGGCAGCGCGATGGTCAGCAGCGTGTTGTCGACCATCTCGACGAAGAAGGCGAGGCAGAGGGCGGCGAGCGGGAGGGCGGCCGCGCGCAGCGACGTGTAGGTCGGCGCGGGGCGGCGTGGGTGTTGGTGGTGGGCTCATGGCGCACCTCCGGAGTCATCGAACGCCGTTCGATGATCGAACGCTGTTCGAAACCATAGAACGACGTTCGATAGAGTGCAAGCATGACTGAGAATGGTCCATGAGCCCGCTCGCAGCGAGCCCGCGACGCGCGAGGGCCGCGAGCGCCGGCGGGCCTCCCACTCGATGGAGGCGGTGCTCGCCGAGGCGATCGCCCTGCTCGACGAGGCCGGTGAGCCTGCGCTGACCTTCCGGGCGCTCGCAGCCCGGCTGGGCGGCGGCGTCGGCCAGCATCTACTGGTACGTCGCGAGCCGGGACGAGCTGCTCGACCGGGCCACCGACGAGGTCATGGGCGGCGTGCTCGACGAGATCGAGCGAGCTGGTCGACGGGCCGGACCCGGTGGCGAACGTGCGCGCGCTGTCCCTGGCGCTGTTCGAGGAGATGCGGCGGCGGCCGTGGTTCGGCTCGTACATGCTGCGCAACACCGGCCTGCAGCCGAACTCGATGCTGATGTTCGACCGGCTGGGCCAGCAGCTGATGCGCCTGGACCTCACGCCGCAGCAGCGGTTCCACGCCGTGTCGTCGCTGGTCAGCTACGTCGTCGGGGTGGCCGCCGACATGGCGCAGCCGCCGCCCAAGGAGTTCCTCGACAGCGGCCTGGAGCCGGCGAGTTCCTCGCCATGTACGCCGACCGCTGGCGGGCGCTGGACCCCGACCAGTACCCGTTCGCCCACCACGTGGCCGAGGAGTTCGCCGGCCACGACGACGCGGAGGTCTTCCGCTCCGGGCTCGACCTGCTGCTCGCCGGCGTCCAGACCCAGGCCGAGGGCTGAGCCGTGACGGAGTCGTAGCGCCGGTCAGCTGGGCGGCCGGGGTGCAGGTACTAGTACCGATGGGCAGGCTCGACAGCGCGTCCGCGACCGTCATACTCGCGAGGTGAGGTCCCTGCCCGAGCCGTTGCGCAGCCCGATCGTGCTGCTGTGGGCCTGCGGCCTGGTGGCGGTCGCGGCGATCGTGGGCGGTACGTCGGTGCTGAGCAGCAGGGCCGCGGCGACCGAGGCGGTCCGGGACGCGCGCGACATCACCGAGGTGGTCGCACGCGGTGTCGTCGAACCGGAGGTCCCCCGCGGTCTGGTCGACGCGCGGGTGGGCGCGGTGCGACGGGTCGACCGCGCGGTGCTCGGACGCCTGGTCGTGCCCGACGCCCGGCGGGTCAAGATCTGGCGCGCCGACGGGACGATCGTCTACTCCGACGAGCCTCGTCTCAATGGCAGTCGCTACCCCCTGGGGGCTGACGAGCTCGAGGCGCTCGACGAGGGTCTCGTGGACGCCGACGTCTCCGACCTCCAGGAGCCCGAGAACCGCTACGAGCGCCAGTTCGGGGGCCTCCTGGAGGTCTACACCCGGATCGACTCCCCCGAGGGGGAGCCGTTGCTGTTCGAGCTGTACTTCTCCGCCGACGTCATCGCGAGCCGCCGGGCCGACATCACCGAGGAGTTCCGTCCGATCAGCCTGGGTGCGCTGGGCCTGGTCGTCGTCGTGGCGACCACCCTGCTCTACCTGTTGACCCGGACGGCTGCGTCGTGCGGCTCACGACCGGGAGCGGCTGTTGGTCTCCGCGGTCGCTGCGTCCGAGGCGGAGCGAGGACGCATCGCCCGCGACCTGCACGACGGCGTGGTGCAGGACATCGCAGGCGCGGCGTACGCCGTCTTCGCCCTCGCCCGCGACCAGCAGGGTGCCGGCTCGGGGTCCGGGAGCGGCTGGGGGTCGTGGCCACCTCCCTGCGGGCCCGCCAGGGGGCGCTGCGGTCGCTGATGGTCGAGATCTACCCACCGGATCTCGAGGCCGAGACGCTCGGTGCCTCGCTGCACGACCTGCTCGCGCCCGCCGAGGGGCAGGGCATCACCGCCTCGGCGTCGGTCAGCGAGATGGACCGGGTGGGCGTGCAGAGCGTGCGGCTGGTCTGGCGGGTGGCCCAGGAGGCGGTGCGCAACACGCTGAGACACAGCGGTGCGTCGATGCTCTCGGTCGAGGTCACCGGGGAGCCGGGCCAGGACCGCGTCCGGCTCGAGGTGGTCGATGACGGCCGCGGGTTCGTCCGTGCGGACGTCGGGGGGGGACGCGCTTCGGGTTGCGGGGGCTGGGCGGGCCTGGTCGCCGACGCCGGAGGACGGCTGGACGTGGAGTCCGAGGCGGATCGTGGGACCAGGATCAGCCTGGTGCTGGAGGAGGCCCACCGATGACGGAGGACCCCCTGCCCGGCCCGGACCGCGTCCCGGTGCGTGTCGTGATCGCCGACGACCACGCCGTGGTGCGCTACGGGCTGGCCGAGCTCCTCTCGGGCTCACCCAGATCGAGGTCGTCGGGCTGGTCGCCGACGGTAGGAGGGGGCGCGGCTCGCCAGGAGCTCCGCCCGACGTCGTGCTGATGGACCTCCAGATGCCGGGCACCGACGGGGTGGAGGCCACCCGGCGGGTCAGGCGGGTGGGGGGGGAACCCAGGTCCTGGTCCTCACCTCGTTCTCCGACAGCGAGAGGATCCTGGCCGCGCTCGACGCCGGGGCGGCGGGTTACCTGCTCAAGGACGCCCATCCCGCCGACGTGGTCGCCGGGGTGCTCGCGGTCAGCCGGGGGAGTTCCCGCTGGACCCAGGCGGCCCGCGAGCTGGTCTCCAGCCGCCGCTCCGCCGGCCCTCCGGGCCACGGGGGGGCGTCGACTCACCTCTCGTGAGGCCGAGGTGCTGCGCCTGGTCGGGGACGGCCTGGCCAACAAGCAGGTCGCGCGACAGCTGGGCATCGACGAGCGGACGGTCGAGGCGCACCTCACGACGATGTTCCAGCGGATCGGGGTCACCGACCCGCAGGCGGCCCTGCTGGCGGACGGCACGACCTCGAGCGACCCGGGGTCGGGTCGGCAGGTCCTAGAACTCAGGTCCATTGTCGACTCGTACCCGGAGCGACCAGGCTCGGGGCAACCGATCCACCCACACCTGGAGGAACCCCGTGAACGTCCGACGCCCCTCGCCGCTCTGAGCGTGACCGTCCTGCTCGCCGCCACCCCGACCGCGGCTTTCGCCCGCCACGGTGCCGACGACGGCCCCGGCCACCACCGCCACGGCAATGGCGACCGGGCCACCTCGGCCGGGCACGGTGCCGACGACGGCCCCGGCCACCGTCGCCACGGTGCCGACGACGGCCCCGCCACCACCCCCACGGCAACGACGACGGCCGAGCCACCACTGAGGCCCGGACCGTGCCGTTGCTGACGAAGAGGCCCGTGCTCGACCTGGTAGGCGGTCTGCCGCTCCACCGCTGGTCGTGCACGCGTCTGGGCCTGCTGCCCCTGGCGGCGCTCGGCACCGTCGCCATCGCTCTGGTCCGGCGCTGGCGACGGACCCTCGGGCCGTCGTCGTCGCCTCGGCCGCCGTGGCAACCGCTCTGGTGCCGGTGGCGACGTCGAGCGGCGAGGCCCTGGGCCCACGGGTCGGTGGACGGCGAGCATGCCGCGCCCGGTGAGCAGCTCATCTGGTTCGCCGTCCCGCTCCTGGTGCTCAGCGCCGCGATCGTCGTCCTGGGGCGACGTCGAGAGTGCGCGGAGCCGGGCGCGGGCGCCGACCGGACCCGTCGCGTGCTCCTCAGAGGGTCTCGCGGTGCTCGCGACGTGGCCTCGCTCGCCACGGCGACCAGGTCTACCGCGTCGGCGACACCGGTGCGCGTGCCGTGTGGGGCGAGGTGAGCACGCATCGGGCTCGACGGCCGGACCGTGAGACGGCATCCCACCGGTGCGCGGGCGGCCTTGGTCACCCGGGTCGCGCCGCGGCGACCCGCGTCGCGGCGCTGAGCGCGAGTATGGCGAGGAGTGCGAGGAGCGCCAGACCCGCGGTGTGCGAGCCGGTCAGGGACAAGGAGAGCGCCGGACCAGCGGCGCGATCGCGGCGGAGGTGATCGTGGCCGACTGGGCCGTGCCCTGGATCCGGCCGAGCCGGGCGGTGCCGAAGGTGCGCGCCCAGACCGTCCCGTTGGTCACCGCGACGGCACCCATCGCGAGGCCGAGGATGGTGAACGCGACGTAGGCCGCCGGCGCGGGAGGGCACCAGCAGCACGAGGGTCAGACCAGCTCGAGACCGCTCAGCACGAGCAGCGCGACCCGCGTCGGGACACGGTCCAGCAGGAGTCCCGAGCCACGACCCCGACGGCGGCCGGACGCCGAGAACCCCACCGCGGCGCCGGCGGCGACGAAGCCGATGCCGCGCTCGGCGAGGATCGAGACGGCGTGGAAGGTGATCGCCGTGCCGATCAGCGGCGGGGCGGCGAGGACGAGCAGCAGCCGTGCGGCCGCGGCCGAGGGGAGGTCGGGCACCCTGGCCGGGTCGGGCGGACCGAGGAGGGGAGCGGGGCCTCGGGGCGCGCCAACCCTCCCGCGGAGGTTCGGTGCGGCGCGCGCCGACGTCGCGTGGCAGGCCGGGCGACCAGGAGGCCGAGCGGCAGCACGAGCACGAGCACCGCGAGACCGAGGAGCTGGTAGGCGTGGCGCCAACCGACGGCGACGATCAGCAGCGCGACCAGCGGAGGCAGCGGATGGAGGACGCGGTGACGCCGAGGTTGGCGACGGCGACGGCCTGACCGCGCTCTCTCGAAGGTCCGGGCGACCAGCAACGTCCCGACCAGCCGAACGAGCCCTGCCCGACGTGCGCAGCAGGGCCAGGGCCACGAAGGCCACGACCGCGCCGGTCGCGACGCTGGCCAGCCGCACGCCGCGGCCAGCACGAACGCGACCACCACCACGCGACACGGAGCCCGCTGCGGTCGACGACCCGCCCCAGCCCGAGCATGGGGCGGCGGAGACGACGGTGCCGCCGGCGTACAGGGCCGAGAAGGCGGTGCGGGAGATCCCGGTGCCGGCCAGGAAGTCGTCGACGAAGACCGAGATCAGGAACGACTGGCCCGGCGCCGAGGCGGCGAAGGCGACGGTGGCCAGGGCGAGGACCCGCAGCTGGTGGGGTCGGTACGCCGTGGCGTCGAAGGCGGCCGGGTCCGCGGCGACGAGGCGCTCGGGGTGCGACGGGGACACGGTCCTCCTCGGGGTCGCTGACCAGTCGACCACCCGCGGATCCGGCGACCGCGGCCACCCGCAGGGATGGATCGACCCCGCGGCGTACGGGCCACAGTGAGCCGGTGAGCATCAATGAGCGGGTATCAAGGCCACGCCCGCCCAGGTCTGGGCCGTGCTGGCCGACGGCGGGCTCTACCCGTCGTGGGTGGTGGGGGCCCCGCGGATGCGGGAGGTCGCCGAGGACTGGCCGCCGTCGGGTCGGCGATCGACCACTCGGTGGGCACCTGGCCGTTGCTCATCGACGACCTCACCGAGGTCGTCGGCTGCACGCCGGAGCCCGACCTGGCGCTGCACGCCAACGCGTGAGGCGGGGAGGCCGACGTCGCGATGCGCCTCGAACCGGTGGGGGCCCACACCCGGGTCAGATGGAGGAGCACGTGACGGGCGCCGGGGTCGGCTGGACGCCGCGCGAGCTCCTGGGGCATGCGCAAGCCAACCACCAGAGCCTGACGGCTGGCCTTCATCGCTGAGCGGCGCCGGACGCCCTGAGGCCGCTCGGGCGGTGCTTGGCTCAGGCGGCGCGGGTGCCGGCGAAGCGACGGCGAAGCGACGCAGCGCGCTGGCCGGCTGGTCCTGCTCGAAGAGAGGGAGCGGTGCAGGCGGCCCTCGCGGGTGGCCACGATGAGGAGGGCCTGGCGCCGGAGCTCTCGACTCAGCCCGGTGACGCGGGCGTCGTCGTCGGCCGCGACGGCGTCGTCGGACCCGACGACGAAGCGGGCGGGGAGCGGCCGAGGTCGTCGCTGAGGAGCGTGGTCCGGGGGCTTCAATAGTCATACCTTTAGCGTGCACCCGCTCTTGGATCGATCGAAGGCGCCGAGCGTGTGACCTCGGACAAGCCGATGGATAGGACCGGACGATCGCGGGGCGGGAGTCGTGCCGGACCGCGCCCGGGGGGGGGTCGTCGGGGGAGGCAGGCCGGGCCCGCCACGGCCGACCACCTGCGTCGGCTCGGACTGGCGCCCGGACGCGACGCCGTAGTCCTCGACGCGGCGGCCGGGCCGGCGGCGCCTGGCCGCTGACGTGGGACGGGCTGCGGATCTTCTCGCGGCCGCGTACCTGTCGTCGCCGGGCCGGACGATGCCGGCCTGGGACGACGCCGCCCACGGTGACCCGACCCACGACCACGTCGTGGACCACCTGACGCGCTACGAGCAGCGCTACGACCTCGACGTACGTCGCCGGTGCGGTGCATGTCGTCTTGCTGAGCCCGCCGACATGTTCGCTTCCTGGTCGGCAACGACGCGGGCTCGCTGCTACGCCAACTACGTCGTCCTCGGCCACGGGGTCGTGGCGGCGGCCCTCGCGCGCCGGCGGTGCCGGGCGCTCGCGGCCTTCCTCGGCCTGCGCGGCCCACACCGTCGACTAGCGGCGGCCTGGTGGACTTCGCCGACGAGCGCGTTGGCTCGTCGTGGGCGGTGGCCCCTGCGGCGCCGAGCGGCTCGCTCGAGGCCTCGGAGGTGACTGAGACGCTGGTGGTGCACCCGGCGGTGGCTGAGGCTGCTGCCCGACGACGTTGATGGTCAGCGATGGTGCTCTCGCGCAGGCGACCCCATGTGGAGGCCTGTGCCCGCGGCGAGGAGCATGCCGGCGTCTGCGGCCTCGGCGACGTGGTCGCTGTCGCGAGCGGGCTGGCCGCGCGGTACCCCGGCGCGCTGGTGGGCGCGCCGACGTCGACCTGCTCTTCACCCACGACGGCGTGCGGGTGGTCGATGAGCTGCGACGAGGTCGTGGACGCGGTGATCCTGGTGCATGTGGTTCCGCGACGACGCTGGCCTACGCCGCCCGCCTGCGTCTGCGTGCCCTCGACGGACTCGAACCGCGACGGACCCGGACCGTGCGACCTGAAGCCTGGAGCACTCCGGGGCCGCACTGGTCGGGACGGGGACTGGACCGGGCCTGCCTCGGCCACCTTGATCTGCGTCGGACGCAAGCGCGCGTGACGTGGCCGGCGAGCACATCTCATGCCCCTCGAGGCGCGCTGGGTCACGCTCAGGCCGGGCAGGGCCGCACCAGCAGGTGGGCACCGGCCCGTTCGTCGTTCTCCGCGACCACCTCGAGCGTCCCGCCGTGGGTCTGGGCGACGCGCCGGGCGATGGGGAGACCGAGCCCGGTGCCCGAGCGGCCGGGGGAGCGTGCGGACTCGACCCGCACGAACCGGTCGAAGATGCGCTCGTGGTCGACCGGATCGATGCCGGCGCCGTCGTCGACCACGCGCACCTCGACCCACCCTCCGTCCTCGGCAGTGCCCTCGGTCCGGGTCACGCTGACCCGGACCTCGGACGCCGCGTGGGCCAGCGCGTTCTCGAGGAGGTTGCGTACTGCTCGACGCAGATCGGTGGAGCGCCCGCGGACCTCTGCGGCGGAGACGGCGCTGGTCTCGACGCCGACCGAGCTCGTGAGACGGACCCTGGCGACCTCCTCCAGCACCAGGTCGTCGAGGTCGAGGCGGGGCAGGCCCACCGCACGCGCGCGCTCGTCGGGAGATCCGGAGCCCAGCGCGTCGAGCGACTCCAGGGTCAGCAAGTCGCCGACGAGGGACTCCATCTCGTCGGTGACCGCCAGGAGCGCGCGGGCGTCGTCGGCCTGCAGCGGCTCCCCGGAGGTGAGCGCGACCTCCAACGTGGCGCGCTGCGCGGCCAGCGGGCTCTGCAGGTCGTGCGACACGTCCGCGACCAGCCGGCGCTGCTGGGCGATCGAGGCCTCGACCCTGCCCAGCATCCGGTTCATCGTGCGCGCGAGCCGCCCGATCTCGTCGCGAGCCCCACCGTCGTCGAGCCGGCTGCCCAGGCGGTCCTCGCCGGCGCCGTCGATGGCGTCGACCTCGCCCCGCATCCGGTCGACCCGGCCCAGCGCCCGGCCCAGCACCAGCCACACGAGCAGGGCCAGGACGAGCAGGAGCACCGGGCCCCCGGCCAGGAGGAGCACCAGCAGCGAGCGCGAGCCCTCGCCGGCCGCCTCGACCCCTGTCCCGACCCAGGCGGTCACCGGCCCGTCCGTCCTGGGCGCGCTGCGGCCCCAGAGCCGGTAGGTCTCGCTCTCGGCGTCGTCCGGCGCCCGCACTACCAGCATCTCCGGGTCGGGTCCGGCCGGGGCGTCGACGACCGGGGTGGCGACGGACGAGTTCACCGAGGCGGCGAGCACCTCGCCGTCGGGCCCCACCACCTGCGCCACCCCCGGCGCTCACCGGCAGCGAGGTCGGCAGGCGACCGGTGACGGCCTGGTCGAGCAGGACCTCGACGCGGTCTCGGTCGGCGACGTCCGCGGCGGCGTCGAGCTGGTCGCGCAGGAGCAGCATCAGGGTCACGCCGGCGGCGCCGATCGCCAGGGCCACCACGAGGGTGGCGGTCAGGGTCAGCCGGGCCCGCAGGCCAGGCCGCCAGGGGGCGGTGCGTGCGCTCACGACTCCTCGTGGGCCGGGTTGGAGAGCCGGTAGCCGGCGCCACGCACGGTGTGGATCGTGTGCCGTGCGAACGGTTCATCGATCCGGCTCCGCAACCGCCGGACGTAGACCTCGACGATGTTCGGGTCGCCCTCGAAGGCGTGGTCCCACACCCCGGCGAGGATCTCGGACTTGGAGACCACCTCGTCGACGTGGCGCATCAGGAAGTCGAGCAACGCGAACTGGCGCGGGGTCAGGTCGACGCCGCCGGCCCCGTCGCACGACGCGGCGAGCGGGGTCGAGCGCCAGGTCGCCGACGTGCAGGACCGTGGGGCGGGCGCGGCCACCGCGCCGCGCGAGGGCGCGCAGGCGCGCCTGGAGGACCAGCAGTGAGAACGGCTTGGCCAAGAAGTCGTCGGCGCCGCTGTCGAGCGCGCGTGCCTCCTCGGTGCTGCCCACGCGCGCGGTGAGCATCAGGATCGGGGTCCAGTCGCCCTGCTCCCGACGGCGTGCGCACAGCACGTCACCGGGCGTGCCCGGCAGCATCACGTCGAGCACGAGCACGTCGTAGGAGTTCTCGTCGGCGAGCCACGCTCCCTCACCGGCGTCCGGTGCGACGTCGACCGCGTGCCCCTCGCGCCGCAACCCCCGGCCCAGGGCGTGGGTCAGCCGGGTGTCGTCGTCGACCAGCAGGACGCGAATGTCTGCACGCCCCGACGCCCGACCTGACCCTGGCCTGACCTGGCCCGGCCTGACCTGAGGTGACCCCGGCGCTGCGCTGCGCCGGACCGCGTGCCCGGCGAGGTCAGCGTGGTGTCAGCGCGTGCGGGCACGCTGGGGGCTCCCCACCACAGCACGACGAGAGAGAGGACGACCCACATGAACAAGCACACCATCGCCCTGGCCGGAGCCGGGGCGCTCGCGGTAGTCACCATCGGAGTCGGCGGCGGCATGGCTGTGGCCGGCAGCGGCGACGACGGCGCGGCGAGCAAGCAGTACACGCCCGACCAGTCCGCCGCGGCCAAGGCTGCGGCGCTCGAGGCCACCGGCGGTGGCACGGTCAACAGCGTCGAGACCGACAGCGAGAACGGTGCGACGTACGAGGTCGAGGTGGTCAAGCCCGACGGCGCGCGTCGTCGACGTCCGCCTGGACCAGGACTACGGCGTCGTGGTCATCGAGGGCGACGGCGAAGGCTGAGCGCCTCCGCCCGCCACCCGGGTCAGCCGAGGCGCCGACGCAGGTCGGCACCTCGGCTGACGATCGTCGGCACCTCGGCACGGCGGTCAGCCCAGCGGGGGCAGGTCCAGGAAGTGGTCCGCGGTCAGCGGCAGGTCGCGGACCCGGACGCCGGTGGCGTGGAAGGCCGCGTTGGCCACGGCCGCGGCGGTGCCGACGATGCCGATCTCGCCGATCCCGCGCGCGCCCATCGGGGTGGCGAGGTCGTCGTCCTCGTCGAGCCACTCGGCCTGCGATGTCGCGCGACGTCGGCGTGCGAGGCGACGTGGTAGGTCGCGAGGTCCTGGGTGACGACGTGGCCGGAGCGCGGGTCGCGGTAGCCCTCCTCGAACAGCGCCGCGGACAGGCCCATCACCAGGCCGCCGAGGAGCTGCGAGCGGGCCAGTGCCGGGTTGATCGACCCGGCCGACGGAGTAGACGCCGAGCAGCCGCGGCACCCGGACCTCGCCGGTCCAGCGGTGCACGCGGGCCTCGGCGAAGACCGCGCCGAAGGAGTGCAGCGCGTGGCCCTCCGTGTCGGGGTAGGCCTCGGCCGGTCGCGGTGGTCTCGCACCCCGGCGTCGGGGTGCGCGCCGTGGTCGGCGCGGAGCTGCTGGGCGGCCTGCGACGATCGCGGTGCCCCACGAGCCGGTGCCGGCCGAGCCGCCGGCCACGGTGGCGAAGGGCAGGTCGGTGTCGCCGATGGCGCAGGTCGATCGCCGTCGGGTCGACCCGAGCGCGTCGGCCGCGATCTGGGTCAGCACGGTGCGGGCGCCGGTGCCGATGTCGACGGCGCCGATCGAGACGGCGTAGCGGCCGTCGTCGAGCGCGACGATCCGGGCGGCGTTGCCGGGCATGCACAGCGTCGGGTACGTCGCCGACGCGACGCCGGTGCCCACCCACCAGTCGCCGTCGCGGGTGGCGCGCGGCCGCGGCGGGTCGCGTCGGCCCAGCCGAACCGCTCGGCGCCGCGCTCGCAGGCACTCGACCAGACGGCGGTTGTTCCAGGGCTTGCCGGTCTCGGGGTCGACGGCGGGCTCGTTGCGCACCCGCAGCGTCGACCGGGTCGACGCCGCAGGCGACGGCCAGCTCGTCCATCGCCACCTCGTGGGCGAACATGCCCGGCATCTCGCCGGGCGCCCGCATCCACGACGGGACGGCGACGTCGAGCGCGGCGACCCGGTGGGTCGTGCGGCGGTGCGGCGCGGCGTACATCATCCGGGCGGCGGTCGGCGGTCTGCTCGGCGAACTCCTTGATCGGCCGAGGTCTGGCTGACCGCGTCGTGCTCGACGCCGACGAGCCGGCCGTCGGGCTCGGCGCCGAGGCGGACGTGCGAGACGGTCTGCGGTGCGGTAGCCGGTCAGCGCGAACATCTGCTGCCGGGTCACGGCCAGCCTGACCGGGCGGCCCGGCGCGCGGCCATCGCGGCCAGCGCGGCGGCCACCTCGGGGGCGTGCGGCAGGCCCTTGCTGCCGAACCCGCCGCCGACGTACGGCGCCCGCACCCGGACCGGGTCGTGCTCGAGCCCGAGCATCGGCGCGAGGGTGGCGGCGACCGCGTGCACGGCCTGGGTGGAGTCCCAGAGCGTCAGCGTGGCGCCGTCCCAGCGCGGCGACGCGGCGTGCGGCTCCATCGGGCTGTTGTACTCGTGCGGGGTGGAGTAGGTGCCGCGTCGACCACGACCGGCCGCGGCGGCGAGCGCGGCGTCGACGTCGCCGTCGTCGGAGTCGGTCTCGTGGCCGGCGTTGACGCTCTCGGGGGCGTAGGGCTCGCTGTCGCCGTCGAGGTCGGCCTCGTGCGGCTCCTCGTCGTAGTGCACCGCGACCAGCCGGGCGCCCTCGCGGGCGGCCTCGGAGGTCTCGGCGAGCACCAGCGCCACGATCTGGCCGCGGAAGCCGACCTCGGTCGTCCTGGAGGACCGCCAGCTCGCGGTCGTCGGTGTCGGCCAGCCGGGGGGCGCTGGTGTGGTCGAGCGACCGCGACCACGCCGGGGTGGGCCAGCGCGGCGTCGGCGTCGACGCGCGGTGACCCGGCCGCGGGCGATCGTCGACTGCACCAGCCAGCCGCGAGCGGCGGGCGTCGACGGGTCGGCGTGCTCGACGGCGTACGTCGCCCGGCCGGTGACCTTCTCGGGGCCGTCGACGCGGTCGTGGTGGCGTGCCCATCGCGCGGCGCGGTCGAGCGGCTCGGTGCGCAGCGTCGGTCATCGCGGTGGCTCCTCCGGCGTCGCGGCGCGCGGCGAGCCGGGTCAGGCGCCAGCGCGGTGGCGCCGCGCACCATCGCGCAGCTTGTAGGCGTTGTCGGCGGCCGGTGCGGCGTCGCGCCAGCTCGTCGTCGACGGCCGCGCGGACGGCGTCCTCGGTCGAGCGGGCTGCCCGCGCAGCGCGTCCTCGGCGACGCGTCGGCGCGCCACGGCTTGTGGGCGACCCCGCCCCAGGCGATCCGCACGTCGGCGCACGTGCCGTCGTCGGTCGAGGTCGAGCGCGCGCGGCCACCGAGACCAGCGCGAAGGCGTAGGACGCCCGGTCGCGCGCCTTGAAGTAGGTCGAGCGCCGGCGCGAGCGCCGGCAGCGGGCAGCTCGACGGCGGTGATCAGCTCGCCGTGCGCGAGCGACGGTGTCGCGCTCGGGGTGGTGGCCGGGCAGGCGGTGCAGGTCGGCGAGCGGCACCCGGCGCTCGCCGTCGGGGCCGAGGACGACCACCACGGCGTCGACGCGCGGCCAGCGCGACGGCGAGGTCGGAGGGGTGCGTGGCCACGCAGGCCTCGCTGGCGCCGAGGATCGCGTTGTAGCGGCCGTAGCCCTCGAGCGCCGAGCAGCCGCTGCCGGGCTCGCGCTTGTTGCACGGGGTGGTGACGTCCTGGAAGTAGACGCAGCGGGTGCGCTGGAGCAGGTTGCCGCCGGTGGTGGCCTGGTTGCGGATCTGGCCGGAGGCGCCGGCCAGCAGGGCGCGGGCGACGACCGGGAAGCGCGCGCGCACGACGCGGGTGGGCGGCGAGGTCGCTGTTGCGGACGTTCGGCGCCGATGCGCAGCCCGGCCGTCGCGTCGAGCTCCTCGACCGTCGTCGAGCGGCAGCCGGCTGACGTCGACCAGCGTGTCGGGGCGTGGCGACGCCGAGCTTGAGGTGGTCGACGAGGTTGGTGCCGCCGCCGAGGAAGACGGCGTCGCGGGTCGGCGGCGCACGGCCGCGACCGCGGCCTGCGGCGTCCGTGGCCGCGGCGTAGGTCAGCTCCTTCACGCGCGCCTCATGCGCCGCGCCGCCTCGCCGCGACGGCGGCGAGGATGCCGGCGTAGGCGCCGCAGCGGCACAGGTTGCCGCTCATCCGCTCGCGGATCTCCTCGTCGTCGAGGTCGACCTCGCCCTCGAGGTCGTCGGTGACGTGGCTGGGGTGGCCCTGCTTGGCCTCGTCGAGCATGCCGACCGCCGAGCAGACCTGGCCCGGCGTGCAGTAGCCGCACTGGTAGCCGTCGTGGTCAGGAACGCCTGCTGCACCGGGTGCAGGTCGTCGTCGGCGCCGGCGAGGCCGGCGGCGGTGACGACCTCGCGCCGTCGTGGGCGACCGCCAGGGCCAGGCAGGTCAGGTGCCGGCGGCCGTCGAGCAGCACCGTGCACGAGCCGCACTGGCCGTGGTCGCAGCCCTTCTTCGGCGCGGTGACGCCGAGCCGCTCGCGCAGCGCGTCGAGCAGCGTGGTGCGGGTGTCGACCGCGACCTCGTGGTCGTCGCCGTCGACGCCCAGCGTGATGGTGGTGTCCATGAGGGTGGGCCCTTTCGGCAGGGGGACGGACGTCCTCACTGTGCCGTGCGCGGGGCTCGCGGACCACCCCCACCCCGACCGCGCTGGGACCCGGGGGTCCGACCCCGGGCTCGCTGTTGGGGGGGATGCGAACCCGGGGCCGGAGCAAGGGGGACGCGGCATCGTGGGTGCGCGCGTCGGCGGGGGCTCCCGGCGTCGTGTTAGACGACGTTAACCAAGGTTAACCATGCAGTGTCGAACATAACGAGGCAAATCCCCAGGGCGGCCCGACCTGACAAGTGTCACACCGCACACAGGGATCCGTCAGCAGAACCGAGAACGCGCACTGCTGGACGAGCCGGTCCTGCGCAAGGCCGGAGCGACGGACGCATCCATGACCGGTCACCCTGCGAGCGTCCCTGACCCGACGTACGGGCTGGATCTGA
This sequence comes from uncultured Actinomycetota bacterium, assembly GCA_963760555.1. Lineage (GTDB taxonomy): Bacteria > Actinomycetota > Actinomycetes > Propionibacteriales > Nocardioidaceae > Nocardioides. The sequence continues at coordinate 530,381 of CAVXDJ010000005.1, forward strand.
GGTCGCGCGGCGCGCTGCTCAGAGGACGCCGAGGACCACGATCGCGCCGACGACGCCGGGCACCAGACCCAGCAGGAGCCACCAGGTCGGCACAAGGCGGCTATGGATCGCGAGGCCGGCCGCGACCGCCACGACGCCGAACGCCCCGGCGATGGCGAGCAGGCCGATGCGCTCCACCCGCATGGCCGGGTCGATGAAGGCGGCACTGATGGCCAGGCTGATGCTGAGGTGCAGGATCGTGGTGACCGCGAGGACGGACATCACCCAGGTCTGGACCCGGGTGATGCTCTCGGACTCCGGGTGGTCCATCCGCGGGTTGGCCGGGTCCATCAGGTGGCGGGCGCGTGGCCGGACCGGCACCTCGGGCAGCCGGTCGTTGCTCATGGGCCCCAGTGTGCCCGCCCCACCGCGACGGGATCACACGTCGCCGTCGGTGGGTCGCTGGGTTCGGTCGAGGTGTCGAGCGCCTCGAGGTGCCGCTGATGACCTGCTCGAGTGCGGCGGCCGGCAGGGCGCCGGGCTGGGCGAAGACCAGGCTGCCGCCCTTGAAGGCCATCAGCGTCGGGATTGAGGCGACGCGCGCCGCTGCGGCGAGCTCGCGCTGCGCCTCGGCGTCGACCTTGCCGAAGACGATCTCGGGGTGCTTGGTCTGAGGCCTGCTCGTAGACGGGCGCGAACTGGGCGGCACGGGCCGCACCAGGAGGCCCAGAAGTCGACGAGCACGATCTCGTGGTCGGTGACGGTCTGAAAAAAGGTCGCTGCCTCGAGGTCGATGGTGGCCACGGGTCTGCTCCTCGTGCTGGGGGACGGGTCGGCGCCGGCAGCTTCCGACGGTCCCGGTCCAACCGCGGGTGCGGGCCGGTTGTTCCTAAAAAAAAAAAGGGGGGGGGGGGGAAAAAAAAAAAAAAAAAAAAAAAAAAAAAAAAAGGGGGGGGGGGGGAAATTACGGCCGTGCCCCGGCCGTGAACCGCAAATCCTGCGGGCTAGCCTGGCGGGCATGGACCAGGTCGCATTGAGCGCCTGGGCGGGCGAGAACATCGAGATCGCCACCGCGGCCGGCACGGCCCAGGCGTACCTGACCGGGAGCGGGGCCGGCCGGGCGTGCTGCTCTTCGTGGACGCCATCGGCCTGCGGGCCCAGATCCGGGAGATGGCCGACCGGATCGCCTCCTGGGGCTACGTGGTGCTGGTGCCCCACGTGTTCTACCGCGACGGCTCGGCCGCGGAGCCCCCGCCGGCAGGGACCTGCGCGAGGCCGGCGCACGCGAGGCCTTCTTCGCCGCGGGGATGGACCGGGTCGGCGCCCTGACCCCGGACCGGTCGGGCCCGGACACCGAGACGTGGATGGCCACCCTGCTCGAGCACGCCGGCACGGCCCGGTGGGCGTCACCGGCTACTGCATGGGGGCGCGGCTCGCGGTCCGCGCCGCGGCGGGCTTCCCCGGGACGGTCGGGGCGGTCGGCGGCTTCCACGGCGGGGGACTGGTGACCGAGGAGCCGGACAGCCCGCACCTGCTGGTGGGCAACCAGGCGGAGTACGTCTTCGGCCACGCCGACCAGGACGGCTCGATGCCGCTCGAGGCCGTCGCGGCGCTCGAGGACGCGCTCGCCGAGGCCGGGCGCCCGCACCTCAACGAGATCTACGAGGGGGCCGCGCACGGCTACTCGATGGCCGACACCTCGATGTACGACGAGCCCGCCGCCGAGCGCCACTTCCGCGAGCTCGCGGCTCCTCGACCGCGCCCTCGTCGCTGACCCGCAGCCGGCCGGGCTCAGGGACGGTCGAAGACCGGGGAGGTCCGACGCCCGGCCGGTGAAGTGCGGGGTCCGCTTCTCGCGGAAGGCTGCGACGCCCTCGCGACCGTCGTGGATCGAGGAGTGGAACATCGCCAGCGAGTCCGACAGGTGCGCCTCGAGCGGCTCGGCGCGGCGCTGTTGCGGTAGAGCAGCTGCTTGGCCAGGCCGAGGGCCCTCGGCGAGCGGTCCTCGACGAAGGAGCGGGCCAGCTCCTGGGCGGCGCCGAGGAGCTCCTCGGGCTCGTGCACCGAGCGCACCAGCCGGCCGGCCAGCGCCTGCTCGGCGGCGAGCACGTCGGCGGCGTAGACCCACTCCAGGGCCTGCTGGAGGCCGACGATGCGCGGCAGGAACCAGCTCGACGCGGCCTCCGGCACGATGCCGAGGCGGCCGAAGACGAAGCCGATCCGAGCCGAGGTCGAGGCCAGGCGCAGGTCCATGGCCAGGGTCATCGTCGCGCCGATGCCGACCGCGGCGCCGTTGATCGCGGCGATCACCGGCTTGGGCAGTGCGTGGATCGCCAGCGTCACGCGCCCGCCGGTGTCGCGCACGCCGTCGTGGAACGGCGGCTCGGTCAGGGCGCGCGCAGGTCCTCCGGCGTGGCTCCACCGACTCGTCGAGGCCGAACACGTTGCCCTCCGCCGCGAGGTCCATCCCGGCGCAGAACGCCCGCCCGGAACCGGTGACCACCACGGCGCGGACGGCGTCGTCGAGGGCGTCGTGGAGGAAGAACTGCTCGAGCTCGCGCGCCATCGTGACGGTGAAGGCGTTGAGCGCGTCGGGACGGTGCAGCCACACGGTGGCGACGCCGTCGTCGTCGATCTCGGCGCGCAGGGTCTCGTAGTCGCTGAAAAGGTTCGCTGCGGACGATGGGTCACTGGATCCCTCCGGACGGGCTGCACAGCTGCTTCCCGATGCTCTCGGTGTCGTCGTCGATGATCGCCTGGAACATCTGCGGGGCACGCTCGGGGTCCCAGTTCACCGGAGGTCGCGATCGGGACCCCGCAGGTCAGGCCGTTGTCGCCGTTGACCCGGGTCATCGCCGAGGCCCACATCGCGGCCCGCACCGGGCTCATGCCCTCGCCGAAGGCGACCGCCGGCGGCGGAGATGTTGATGCCCCAGTAGCGGAACGGGTTGATCACGGTCCACGGCGAGATGCACCTTCGCGCCGATCGCCGAGACCACCTCGCGCTGGTGCTTGGCCCGGTCGATGTCGCCGAGGGTGGAGGTTGCCGGGAGCGGGCGTAGCCCAGCGCGGTCGCGCCGTCGGCCTCCTGGCAGCCCTTCTTGACGTCGAGCTTGGCCAGCGGGTCCTTCATCGCCTCGGTCGGGCAGATCTCGATGCCGCCGACGGCGTCGACGAGTCCACGAAGCCGCCGAAGCCGATCTCGACGTAGTCGTCGACCCGGATGCCGGTGTCGTTCTCGATCGTCTGCACCAGCAGCCGGGGGCCGCCGAAGGCGAACGCGGCGTTGATCTTGCCGTGCCGTGGCCGGGCACGTCGACGATCGAGTCCCGGGGGATCGACATCAGCAGGTTGGGGCCGGACCCGGTGTGCAGCAGCATGATCGTGTCGGTGCGCTGCCCCTCGGCGTCGCCGGTGCCGAACTCCTTGCGCTGCGCCGCGGTCAGGTCGCCGCGCGAGTCGCTGCCGACCAGCAGGTACGTCGTCCCCGGCTGCTCGTCGGGACGCTCGCCGTTCGGCTCGTAGGCGACCTTGTCGACCTTCGTCCAGGCGAAGAACGGACCGCGACCAGGAAGACCACCCAGAGCACGAGCAGGACAGAGGTAGCGCGCCCGGAAGCGGGGCAGGCCCGACGGCCGCGGCCCGAGCTCGAGGGACCGGCGGGGGGGGCGCCGGCCGCGGCGGGGCCGGCGCCGGGCCGGGGTCGGGAGGCTGCTGACCGGGATGACGCGGGTGGCTGGTCGTCGGGGTCGCCCGACACCAGCGGGGGGCGGCTGGCGGGGATCGCCCGGGTCGCGTCCGGGCCCTGGGTCGGCTGGTCGCCGTAGATCCAGCCGTAGTCGGAGCCGGAACCGTCGGCAGCGGGGCGTTCGGGCATGCCGGACGCTACCGTGCCCCCGTGGCCGACCTCAGAACCGCGCACGCCGGGCTACGCCCGCGTGTCCCTGGCCAAGATGACCAGCAGCGCCGACGCCAACCTGCTGGGCAACATCCACGGCGGCGAGATCGTCAAGCTCGCCGACTCCACGGCCGGGGCCGTGGCGCAGCGCTACTCCGCCGGGCCGTCGGTGACCGCGGCGCTCGACGAGATGGTCTTCCTGCGTCCGGTCCACGTCGGCGACATCGTGCGCACCCTCGCCCAGGTCAACTGGGCCGGCCGGTCCTCGATGGAGATCGGGGTCCGGATCGAGGCCCAGCCGTGGAACGACCCGGCACGGAGGGCCTGCACGTCGCCTCGGCGTACTTCGTCTTCGTCGCCGTCGACGCGAAGGGCGGCTCGCGGCAGGTCCCGCCGCTGCGCACCGAGACCGCGGAGACGAGCGCCGCTGGCGCGAGGCCGAGATCCGCCGCTCGCACCGACTCGCTCGCAAGGCCGAGATCGACGCCGGGCGGCACGCCGGGCGGTGAGGAGCAGGTCGCGGGCGCGGTGCGGCGCGTCGGGGCGCGTGTGGCGCGTGTGACTGGTGATACTGACCGCGTACTGACTTCCCCCAGTGCGGACGAGGAACGACCTGTGTCCACCCCTGCGCGGTTCACGACCGCGGAGCGTGCCGCTCGCGTGCGGTTCCGCCGCGCCCTGTGCCTGATGGTGATGACCCTGGTCGTCCCGGGATCGGCCCAGCTCGTCGCCGGCAACCGCCGGGTCGGGCGGATCGCCTTCCGGATCTGGCTGGGCCTGCTCCGGCGGGCCTGGGCGCGCTCGTCGCCGCGCTCCTCGACCACGGCCTGGTCATCGGGGCTGCCGTCAACGCCGGGTTGCTGCTCCTGGTCCGGCTCGGCCTGATGCTGCTCGCGATCGGGTGGGCCTTGCTGTTCATGGACGCCTGGCGGCTCGGCCAGCCGCTGACCCTGGCCATGGCGCACCGTCGCGCGGTGGTCGGCGTCAACGGTGTGCTCTGCTTCAGCGTCTCCGCGGCGCTGCTCTTCGGCGCCCACGTCGTCGGGGTGCAGCGCGACTTCGTCGTGACCATGTTCGGCGACGGGTCGGCCACCGAGGCCACGGGCGGTCGCTACAACGTGCTGCTGCTCGGTGGTGACTCCGGCGCGGGCCGCTGGGGGCTGCGCCCGGACTCCATGACGGTGGCCTCGATCGACGCGGAGACCGGGCGCACCGTGCTGATCGCGCTGCCGCGCAACATGGAGAACTTCCCGTTCGCGGCCGGCAGCGTGATGGACAAGCAGTTCCCGCACGGCTTCGACACCGACTACCTCAACGGCGTCTCGACCTGGGCCCAGGACCACACCGAGCTCTTCGGGAGGTCGAGGACCCCCGGCATCGACGCCACGATCATGGGGATCGAGGGCATCACCGGCCTCGACATCAACTACTGGGCGATGGTCAACCTCGAGGGCTTCAAGGACCTCGTCGACGCCGTCGGCGGCGTCACGCTCAACGTCCGGCAGCCCATCCCGGTCGGCGGTCTCGGCGACGACGTCGTGCGTGAGATCCCCACCGGCACCCGCAAGCTCAACGGCATCGACACCCTCTGGTACGCCCGCGCCCGAGAGGGTTCCGACGACTACTCGCGCATGGCCCGGCAGAAGTGCGTGATGGTCGCGATGCTCCAGCAGCTGAGCCCTCAGACGGTGGTGAGCAACTTCGAGTCGATCGCGAAGGCCTCGACCGAGCTGATCTCCACCGACCTGCCCGCCTCCGAGATCGAGCGGTTCATGACGCTGGCCATGATGGCGAAGGACGAGAAGATCTCGACCCTGTCGCTGGTGCCGCCGATGATCAACACCGCCGAGCCCGACATCAAGCTCGTCCACCGCAAGGTCACCGAGGCGATCGCGAAGTCCGAGGCGCCCGCGCCACCCGCCTCCGCCGCACCGGCGAAGAAGAAGAAGGCGAGCGCCGGACGCCGTCACCGGTGGCTCGATCGGCTCGCTGAGCGAGGGCTACGCCGCCAACGAGTCGCAGGACCTCGCCTCGTCGTGCTGAGCCGTGCCCGAGGTCGGGTGGGTCGAGGACCTGCTCGGCCCCGCCACCGCGCCGGTCGACCCGGAGGTCCACGTCGAGGAGCGGGTCGACTGCGGGGGCTACGTCCGCGAGCGGGTGACGTACGCCGTCGCGCCCGGCGAGCGGGTCGCGGCCTACCTCTGCGTGCCGCACGGCTCACCGGGCCGGCCGCCGGCGTGGTCGTGCACCACCAGCACGCGCAGCGCTTCGACCTCGGCAAGACCGAGCCGGTGGGCCTCGCCGGCGACCCCGACCAGGCGGTCGCCCACGAGCTCGCCGAGCGCGGGCTGGTCACGATCACCTACGACGCGATCGGCTTCGAGGAGCGCAACCCGACGGAGGACGGCGCGGGCAACGCCTGCTGGCAGGAGCTCGCGACGAGGTTGGTCGTGGGTCGCACGCTGATGCGTGACGTGCTGCGCGACGTCGCGGCGGCCACCGACGTCCTCGTCGCCCGCCCCGAGGTCGACCGCGCGCGCCTCGGCTTCCTCGGCCACTCCTACGGCGGCCGGGTCGCCCTGTGGGTGCCCGCCGTCGAGCCGCGGCTGCGCGCGGTGGTCTCGAGCTGCGGGTGCATCTCCTACGCCGACTCGCTGAGCGAGGGCCTGCAGGCCGAGACCGTCGTGCCGGGCATCCACCGCGACGGACGCGACCTCGCCGACGTGGTCTCGACGGCCGGGCCCGACGCCGCGCTCCTGGTGCTCGCCGCCGACGACGACCGGTGGAGCCGCGGGGCGCGCGAGCTCGTCGACCGCGTCCGCCCGGTCCTCGGCGACCGGGTCGAGCTCGCGGCGTACCCCGGCGGCCACGCCCTCACCGCGACCATGCGCCAGCGCGCCTACCAGTTCCTGGAGACCCGGCTGCGGCCCGTGCCACGATCCGGGTCGTGAGCGACGTGGTGACACCCCTGACCTGGCGCACCGGTCGGGCCGGCGTGATCATCGGCGTCTCCGTCATCGTGCTCGGGGTCGCGACCGCGGCGGTCGCGCTCGGCGAGGGTGGCCTGCGGGTCGGCCTCGGACTGGTCCAGGTCGCCCTCGGAGTGGGGTTCGTGCGCGTGCAGGGTGTCCAGCGGGTGACGGCGGGCCAGGACGGGCTCGAGGTGCGCCGCGGCCTGCTCCGTCAGTTCCTGCCCTACGACGAGGTCGGGGACATCCGTCCCCACGAGCCCGGCCGACCGGGCTCGTCGCTCTCCATCATCCGTGTCGACGGCACCGAGGTCCGTACTCGCCTGCACCCGGTCGAGCACCGCTCGCTGGTGCGCTGGTGGCAGGAACGGTCCGCCGAGTGAGCCTGGCGCCGACGTCGCGGTGACGCCTGTGACTGCTGTGACGCAGCCGCTTCAGCTGCCAGTCACACACTGCACGTTCTCTCGTCGACCGGGTACGGCAGCCCCTCGAGACCGGGCTCGGACCGAGGCGCGATCGACGCCGTGATGACCCGGCGCGGTGATCGCGCCGGGACCGGGGTCGCCGCACGTTGGTCGATCGATCGACCAACGCCGATCTCGGTCTTGTTCGATCGATCGACCAACCTGCGGACGGAGGTGTCACTCGGCGTCGGTGCACCCGGCGTCGGCCTCGCTCGCCCGGACCGCCCGCTCGGCGTAGCCCGCGGACAGCACGACCGGTGGAGCCCGCAGGTCGTGGACGTAGCGGTGGAAGAACGGCGCGTCGGCCTCGGCTTGAGCTGCGGCGCTTGAGCGCGGCCCGGACGACGAGGCCGTCCTGCATGACGATCGTCGCGGCCCGGGCCACTGGCCAGCGGCCCCGGGCCAGGCCCGACGTGCACCCGCTGCCCGGGCGACCACAGCCGACACGTCAGCGCCCGCAGCGGGGCAGGTGGTCAGGCTCTGCGGGGTCGACCTCGTGGAGCGACCGCGGGATGTCCCGGACCTCAGCCCAGCCCACCCGCCTCCAGCGACGCCGCGACCGAGGCCTGCAGGCGGGGGAGGCGCCGACGACGAGCGCACCGCCCGCCTTCTGACGGTGGGGGCGGGTCGGGTCGTACGCCGCGCCGCCCTGGAGGCCGAGCGCGCCGCCGGCCTCGGTGAGCAGCAGCGAACCCGGGGCGTGGTCCCACGGCAGGGCGTTGCCGTAGAGCAGCACGTCGCACAGGCCGCCCACCAGGCTGGGGTAGTCGACCCCGCAGCACACCCACGTCAGCGCGATCGGCGAGGTGCCGGGGAGGCTGTGGTCGAGCCACGGGCGCCGCGAGGAGCGCAACCGCCAGGCCGCGGGGTCCGACCCGGGGTCGGTGCAGGTCAGGCGCTCGCCGTTGCGCCAGGCACCCCCACCGAGCTCGGCGACGTAGGCCGCCTCGTGCTGGGGCTGCCAGATCCACGAGCGCACCACGACACCCGAGCGGAGCTCGGCGACCATCACCGCGTGGTCCGGCGAGCCGTGCACGAAGTTCTTGGTGCCGTCGACGGGGTCGACGGTGAAGGAGTGGTCGGCCGAGGAGAAGCGCTCCATCACCGAGACGTCCTCGGAGTGGGCCTCCTCACCCAGCACCACCGCGTCGGGGTAGGCCGCCGACAGTGCCGCCGTCAGCTCCGCCTCGGCCTCGCGGTCGGCGACGGTGACGAGGTCGCCGGGGTTCTTCTCGGAGACGTCCTCGGCGGCGAGCGCGCGGAAGCGGGGGGTGATCACCCGTGCCGCCACGTCCTGGATCAGGTCGAGCACGGCGTCGGTGTCCACCCCGGGCACGCTATCGGGCCCGGTTAGGGTGACCGCCGTGCGTGTCGCAGCGGTGGTCGTCACCTACAACCGGCTCCCGCTGCTGCAGCGCCTCGTGGCCCGGCTGCGGGAGGTCCCGGAGCTCGCCGGCGGCGAGGTCCTCGTGGTGGACAACGCCTCGACCGACGGCACGGGGGAGTGGCTCGCCGCCCAGGACGACGTCCTCACCCGCTCGCTCGCCGAGAACCGCGGCGGCGCCGGCGGCTTCCACGACGGTCTCGGCTGGGCCGTCGAGCGTGGGGCCGACCTGGTCTGGCTGATGGACGACGACGGACTGCCCGACCACGACTGCCTGCGCCTGCTCCTGGGCGAGGACGACCTGGACTTCTGGGGCCCGCTCGTCGTGGACGAGGACGACGCCGACCAGCTCGTCTTCCCGATCCGGCTGCCCGGCGGCACCCGCGCCGTACGCCGCCTCGCCGAGGCCACCGCAGCCGCCGGTCCCGACGGCCGCCTCGAGGGCGTCGTGATCCCCTTCAACGGCGTCGTCGTGACCCGCGACCTCGTCGAGCGGATCGGCCTGCCCCGCGCCGAGCTCTTCATCTGGGGGGACGACGTCGAGTACCTGTGGCGCGCGGAGCGCGCCGGCGCCCGGATCGCGACGGTCACCGGCGCCCGGGTGCGCCATCCCTCGGTGGGCGAGCTGGGCACGCCGATGATGGGTGGGCGCACGACCTACAACCACAGCCCGAGCGAGCTGAAGGGCTACTGCATGGCCCGCAACAACACCGTCAACCTGCGCACCTACCGCGGCTGGCCCCACGTGGCGATGTTCTGGGTGAAGACGGTGTGGTTCTACCTGCTCACCCGCCCGGAGCCGGCTCGGATCAGTCTGAGCGCCCGCGCCGCGTACGCCGGGCTGCGCGGCGACTTCACCGGCCACCGGCGGTACCTGCGGTGACGGCGCCCACCCCCGAGTCGGTCGCCGTGGTGGTCGTGACCTTCAACCGCGCCGACCTGCTCGAGCGCATGCTGGCCGGACTGCTGGCCCAGGAGCACCGCCCCGACGCGGTGATCGTCGTGGACAACGCCAGCACCGACCACACGGCTGCGGTGCTCGTGCGGGCCATGGACCGCGCCGACCTGCCGCTCGAGGTCATCACCAGCCCGGACAACCTGGGGGGCGCCGGTGGTTTCCACGCGGGGGTCCGCGCGGCCTACCACCGCGGCTTCGACCGGATCTGGCTGATGGACGACGACGTCGTGCCGGCGCCGGACTGCCTCGCGGTGCTGATGGCCAGCGACGAGGACTGCCTGATGGCGGTGCGCGAGGACCTCACCGGAGCGCTGTGCGAGAAGGCCGCCCTGCGCTTCGACCTGACCAACCCGTTCGCGCTGAAGCCGAAGACGGCGATGGTGGAGACGACGTACGTCACCCGCGCGGCGATGCCCGAGCGGGTGGCGCTGGAGAACGTCGCCTTCGAGGGCTTCCTGGTGCGCCGCCGTGTCGTGGAACGCATCGGACTGCCGGACCCGACGTACTTCATCTTCTACGACGACGTCGACTTCGCCCTCCGGGCGCGTGCGGCCGGCTTCACGATCTGGGGCCTGCGCGACGCGGTCCTGGTGCGCCAGCTGGGCTTCGACCAGCAGCACGACGCCGCGGGCTGGAAGGGCTACTTCATGTACCGCAACCTCTTCGCCGTGCACCTGCGCTACGGCGAGAACGTCGCGGTGCGCGCCAAGCCGTGGCTGATCACCGCCGGCGTCGTGGTGCTCAGCCCCGTGCGCGGGGGGCGCGCGGAGGCGCGCAACGCGATCCGCGCGGTGCGTGACGCGCGCCGGATGCGGCAGCGGCCCACCACGTCCGTAGACTGACCCACCGTGCCAGCCCCTGATCCAGTCACCGCGCCAGCCGACCAGCCAGCCGACGAGAC